>WGNF01000016.1 GCA_016124615.1 Paracoccaceae bacterium
CCAGGTCCAGAAGAAGAACAGCGACCGCCCGGCAGAGGAGAAGATGATCATGTCGGCCCGGCCGATCAGGTTCGCCTCTGGCAGCATTCCCACGCCTTGCGGCTGCGGGAAGCGGCTGTCTTCGCTGTTGTCACGGTTGTCACCCATCACGAACAGATCGTCTTTCGGCACGGTGTAAAGCGGCGTGTTGTCGGCTTGGCCGGTGTCGGTGATGTTCAGGATGTCGTGGGTCCGGCCGCCCGGCAGTGTCTCTGTCAGGCGGGTCTTGTCGCAGGCAGCGCCGATCCCTACCGCACCGTTCTCACAGGCGGGCAACTCGCCATTCGGCCCCTGCGCCGCAAAGGTTTCGGTGAACGTCCCGGCGGCGACGGCGGGCACGATGGCGCCGTTCAGGTAAAGCTGACCCTCTTTCATCTGCACGGTGTCGCCCGGCAGGCCGATGACGCGCTTGATCAGGTCTTCGTTGCTGGACGGATGACGGAACACCACCACGTCGCCGCGCTTGGGTTGCGAGCCAAGGATGCGACCGGTGATCGGGCAAAGGCTGAACGGGCAGGAGACGGCGGAATAGCCATAGGCCATCTTGTTTATCACGATGTAGTCTCCGACCAGCAACGTATCCTTCATCGAGCCCGAGGGGATCCAGAACGGCTGAAAGAACAGCGTGCGAAACACCCCGGCGATGAGAAGGGCATAGACGACCGTCTTGATGGTGTCGACGATGCCCTCGTCCTGTTTGTCCTTGCGTGCCATGTGATCCTCTAGTGTTGCGGGGTGTCAGGCGATGCGGGCACCGCCTCGATCACCACGAAGGCCTGTGCCCAGGGATGGTCGTCGGTCAGCGTGACGTGGATGACGGGGCGATACCCCGGCGGCGTCATGCTGGCAAGCCGTTCGGCGGCCCAGCCGGTCAGGTGCATCTGCGGCTGGCCGCTGCGCAGGTTGGTCACCGCCATGTCGCGCCAGGAAATGCCCATGCGCAACCCGGTGCCCAGCGCCTTGGAACATGCCTCCTTGGCGGCCCAGCGTTTGGCATAGGTGCCCGCCACATCGCGGCGCCGTTCGGCCTTGGCCTGTTCGCGTTCGGTGAACACGCGGTTGCGGAACCGGTCGCCAAAGCGGGCAAGGGTGGCCTCGATCCGCTCGATGTTGGCCAGATCGGTGCCGATGCCCAGGATCATGGTTTCGCCGTCACCTGCGGCATCGGCGTCAGCAGCCCGTCGGCAAGACTCAGCACGGTCTTCCACCAGTCCGGCAGGTTCAGCTGCGGCAGGCCCTCGAACCGCTGACCCAGCTTTTGCCACAGCGCGGGCACGTCGCCCCGCACCGCCGCCCACAGCGCCGCCGCATCGGGCATCGACAACTCGCAGGCGCCGCCATCGCCAAGCGCGGTCTGCGGGTTGAAGGCAACGTCAAGCCCGTGCAGATCGCGCAGCGCGGCGCAGTCGTCCTGCAGCGCCTGCGCCCCGAGCGCGACGATCACCGGAATGCCGTAGAACGGTATCGCCTCGCCAGGCGCCGCGGCAATCTGCCGCGCCGATCCGGCGATGACCCGGTCCGCCATCCGGCGCGTCGCCTCGGCCACCGCCTCGGCCGCAGGAATCAACCGGCCCTGATAGTTCACGCTGGCCTTCGCCGCCGTGACCTTCAGCGCCTTGTTCTCGGCCGTCAGCGCGGCATTGGCCTGCGTCAGCGTATCGCCCTGCTGTTTCAGCGCGGTGTTGGTGGCCGTCAGCGCATCGTTGTTCTGGCTCAGCGTGGCGTTGCGTTCCTTCAGGTCGGCCGCCACCGCCACCGCCGTATCGGCACGCTTGGTTTCGGCCTCTGCACGGCTGGTTTCCGCCGTCAGCAGCCGGACTTGCCGCGAACGGACCGAAAAATCGGGCGAAACGGCTTCGACAAGGCCCGACATGCGGTCAAAGACCGAATCGAAGGACACCGCCGCAACGCTCAACGCCAAGGCCAGCAGGAACAGGCCCGCAAGGATGCTTTTGGAAAACGCCGTCAGCAGCCGGAACGGAAGTGTCACCAATCGCCAGACCATGCATCCCCCCCGACTTTGGCCGTCATAGAATCATGCCACGCGGGACAAGTCCATGATCCGGCGCATTTCCGCAATGGCCGGACCAAGCCCGACAAAGAGCGCCTCGGCAATCAGGAAGTGGCCGATGTTCAGTTCCATCACCTGCGGGAAGGCGGCGACAGGTCCGACCGTGTCGTAGGTCAGCCCGTGGCCGGCGTGAACCTCCAGCCCCAGCGACTGCGCCAGCGCCGCACCTTCGGCCAACGCCCGCAACTCGGCGTCGCGCTCGGCCAGTCGGCCTTCCTGGTGCAGGTCGCAATAGTGGCCGGTGTGCAGTTCCACCACCGCCGCGCCGATGCGGGCCGAGGCTTCGATCTGCCGCGGTTCGTGGCCGATGAACATCGACACCCGGATGCCCGCCTCGCGCAGCGGCGCCACGAACGCGGTCAGCCGGTTCTGGTCGGCCGCCACGTCCAGCCCGCCTTCGGTCGTGCGCTCTTCGCGCTTTTCAGGCACGAGGCAGACGGCATGGGGCCGCAGCCGCAGCGCAATCGCCTGCATCTCGGCCGTGGCCGCCATCTCGAAGTTCAGCGGGGCCGTCAGCCCGGCCATCAGCGCCTCGATGTCGGCGTCGCGGATGTGACGGCGGTCCTCGCGCAGGTGTGCGGTGATGCCATCGGCCCCCGCCGCTTCGGCCAGCAGCGCGGCGCGCAGCGGGTCGGGATAGGCCGAACCGCGCGCGTTCCGCACTGTTGCGACGTGGTCGATGTTGACCCCCAGCCGCAGCTTTCCGTTTGCCTGCACGTCCTAGCCCTCCTGCCCGGTTCCGGCGTTGCGTACCCGCAGCGCCTCGGCCCGCGCCAGTTTCAGCGCGCGCAATTTCTCCACCCGATCCCGCAACCGCTTGCTTCGCCGCTTCTGGTAGGCGGCGACCACCGGCAAGCTGAGGTAATACCCCACCAGCCCCAGCACGACACCGGGAACGATGCCGCCGATCAGATAGGGCCAGAACACCCGACGGAAGAACCATTCAAGGCTTTCCCAATGCTGGGTGCCGCCCACCACCAGCGCCTTGGAGTTTTCCCACAACTCCAGCGAGGCGCGGGCGAAGGCCCGCACGATCATCGGCAGGTGCAGGGTGTTCGGCTCGTGCAGCAGAAAGTTTCCGGTATCGACCGACACCGTCATGATCAGCGGAAAGGTCAGCGGGTTGCCGACCAGCGTCGACAACAGGGCCGCCACCATGTTGCCGCGCATCAGCCAGGCAAGCCCGGCTGCGATGAACAGATGAAAGCCCAGAAACGGGGTGAACGATACGAAGATGCCGGCCGCCACGCCGCGCGCGATGCGGTGCGGCTTGTCGGGCAGGCGGCGCAAGCGGTGAATGATGTAGGTGACCGCCCGCCACCATCCGCCCTTCGGGTAGACGGTTTCCACGACGATCTGGCGGACCGAACGTTTGATGCGCCGCTTGAATATCACCCGACCGTCCTTTGTGCCTGTCGTCAGGGCTTTCTGCTCAGGTCCCGATAACGCTCGATCTGCGCCACGTCGCTTTCCGCCTCCAGTGCCGTCATGACGTTGTGCAGATGCTCCACGTCACGCAGGTCGACCTCGATGATCAGGCGGTAGTAGTCCGGCTTCCTGTCGACGAAATGCAGGTCGGAAATATTGGCCTTCTGTTCGCCGATCAAGGTGCAAATCCGCCCCAGCACCCCGGTGGCGTTCGAGATCGTGATGTTCAGGCTGACGGTGTGCACGGGGGCGTGACGACCCGCCGTCCAGTGCAGATCGACCCAGCGTTCGGGCTGTTCCTCGAACTCGGCCAGCGCAGGGCAGTCGATCGCGTGCACGACCGGGCCCTGGCCCCGGTAGGTGATGCCCACGATACGTTCACCCGGCACCGGCTGGCAGCAATTGGCGCGCCGGAACGGCTGATCCGGGGCAAGGCCCACGACGGGGCGCTGCGCATCCACCTCTTCGATCGGTGTCGAGGCCGCCAGTTCCGGGTAAAGCGCCTCGACGACGCGCCGCGCCGTAAGCTCGGCGGATCCCACGCGGGCCAGCAGGTCGGTTTCGTCCGGCAGCCCCAGACGGCGCGCGGCGGTGCGCAGCGCCTTGTCGCTGGCCTTCTTGCCGACATGCTCGAAGGCCACGCGGGCCAATTCCTGCCCCAGCTTGACGAACCGCCCCTTGTCCTCTTCGCGCAAAGACCGCCGGATCGCTGCCTTGGCCCGCCCGGTCACCACGATGTCGACCCAGCTTGCCTGCGGGCGCTGGCCTTCGGCGGTGATGATCTCGATGCTCTGGCCGTTCTTCAGCCGGGTCCACAGCGGCACCCGGATGCCGTCGACCTTGGCCGACACGCAAGAATTTCCGATCCGCGTGTGGATCGCATAGGCATAATCAAGCGGCGTCGCCCCGCGCGGCAACTGGATCACGTCGCCCTTCGGTGTGAAGCAGAACACCTGATCGGAATACATCTCCAGCTTCACGGTTTCGAGGAATTCGTCGTGATCCTCGTCGGCGTCGAAGCGTTCGGTCAGCGTGGTGATCCACTTCGCCGGATCGACAGCAAACCGGTTCCGCGCCCGCACCCCGTCGCGATAGGACCAGTGCGCGGCCACGCCCGCCTCGGCCACCTCGTGCATCTCGCGGGTGCGGATCTGCACCTCCACCCGCTTGCCATCACGGCCAGACACAGTGGTGTGAATCGAGCGGTAGCCGTTGTTCTTGGGCTGGCTGATGTAGTCCTTGAACCGGCCCGGCACCGCCCGCCAGCGCTGATGGATGACACCCAGCACGCGGTAGCAGTCGCCCTCGGACCCGGTGATGACGCGGAAGCCATAGATGTCGGACAGGCGCGAAAAGGCGAGGTTCTTTTCCTGCATCTTGCGCCAGACCGAATAGGGCTTTTTCGCCCGGCCGAACACGTCGGCCTCGATCCCGGCCTTTTCCAGCTCGATCCGGATGTCGTTGGTGATCTGGTGCACCACGTCGCCGGTTTCGCGCTGCAGCGTGATGAAGCGGCGGATGATCGAGGTGCGCCCTTCCGGGTTCAGCACGCGAAAGGACAGGTCTTCCAGCTCTTCGCGCATCCACTGCATGCCCATGCGGCCGGCAAGCGGGGCGAAGATGTCCATCGTCTCGCGCGCCTTCTGGGCCTGCTTTTCGGGCTTCAGCGACTTGATGGTGCGCATGTTGTGCAGCCGGTCGGCCAGCTTCACCAGAATCACCCGCAGGTCTTTCGACATGGCGATCAGCAGCTTGCGAAAGTTCTCGGCCTGCTTGGCTTCGGACGACGACAGTTGCAGGTTGGTCAGCTTGGTGACGCCATCGACAAGTTCGGCGACCTCTTCGCCGAACAGGCGCGCAACCTCGGCGTAGGTGGACTTGGTGTCCTCGATCGTGTCGTGCAAAAGTGCTGTGACGATGGTCGCATCGTCCAGCCGCTGTTCGGTCAGGATCGCGGCCACTGCAACGGGGTGGGTAAAGTATTCCTCGCCCGAGTGGCGCATCTGGCCCTGATGCATCCGGCGCCCATAGTCATAGGCCCGACGGATCAGGTCGGCGTCCGTGCGAGGGTTGTAGTTGCGGACGAGGGCGATCAGGTCTTCGACGTCGATCATCCTGTCCGCATCCTGTACGGGGGTTCGCGGCGGCGCAGGGCTGCCTCAGTCTTCCCCCTGCGCCTGCATCAAGGCGCGGAGCAACTTTTCTTCGGACATGTCGTCCTGGGCTGGACGGTCCATTTCGGATCCCATCAGCAGCGCCATCGCGTCATCTTCCGGTTCGTCCACCTCGATCTGGGTCTGGTGGCTTTCGATCATCCGCTCGCGCAGCGCGCTGGCGGCCTGGGTTTCGTCCGCGATCTCGCGCAGGGCGACAACCGGGTTCTTGTCGTTGTCACGATCCACCGTCACCGGCGAGCCGGACTGGATCTCGCGCGCCCGGTGGGACGCGAGCATCACCAGCTCGAACCGGTTCGGAACCTTGTCAACGCAATCTTCGACCGTCACGCGGGCCATCGGCGACTCCAATATGGATTGGGGGCATAGAGGCGCTTGTTTACGGCCTCACAACACCCTTGACAAGCGAAGAATCCGGCCCTCAGTCCGGGGCGATCGGCCGAACGCTGTCACGGTCGGCCCGCGGCAACCGGTCCAGCATCTCCTGCACAGTCAGCCCAAGCGCGGGATGGCGCCACTCGGGCGCGATCTCGGCCAGCGGAACCAGAACGAACGAACGCTCGTGCAGGCGGGGGTGCGGCAGAATCAGGTCGTCCGGGGCCCGCAACAGCCGCTGCTCGGGCGCAAGATCGCGCCACAGCGCATAGGTTGCACCATCCGGCAGCAGCGTATCGCCCTGTGCCAGAAGGTCGAGGTCGAGCGTTCGCTGCCCCCAGCGCTGCACCCGCTCGCGCCCGAATTCGGCCTCGATGTGGTGCAGGCGGCGCAGAACCTCTGCGGGGCTCAAGGCCGCCCGGATTTCGACACAGGCATTCACATATTCGGGATCGGTGGGATCCGGGAAACTGGACGTGCGGAACAACCGACTTTGCCGCACAACCTCAAGCCCTGCCTTGGACATTTCCTGAATCGCAGCGCGCAGCGTCGCTTCAGGCGCGCCGCCCTGGGTTGCAACATTTCCACCCAGAGCAACCAGATAGCATGCGATCCTGCCCGAATTCCCGGCGTCCTGACCATCTGACATCCTATGATATTCCTCAGATGACCTTTATATGACGCGAAACTCCCGTTAGGATTGGCCATCCGCCCCTCGGGGATTTCCGGACGCCCGCACAGCCACCCGCGGCGCCGGAAGGGCGGAGCTGATATTTTGAAAGGAACTATAATGTTTTACAAGGATGATCGTCTGGCTTTGTTCATCGACGGCTCCAACCTCTACGCCGCGGCCAAGGCGCTTGGGTTCGACATCGACTACAAGCTTCTCAGACAGGAATTCATGCGCCGGGGCAAGCTCTTGCGCGCATTCTACTACACCGCCCTGCTGGAGAATGACGACTATTCGCCGATTCGTCCGCTGGTCGACTGGCTGCACTACAACGGCTTCTCGATGGTGACGAAGCCCGCCAAGGAATACATCGACAGCCAGGGCCGCCGGAAGGTCAAGGGCAACATGGACATCGAGCTGACGGTCGATGCGATGGAACTGGCGCCGCGGGTCGATCATATCGTGCTGTTCTCGGGCGATGGCGACTTCAAGCCGCTGGTCGAAAGCCTGCAACGGCAGGGTGTGCGCGTGTCTGTGGTTTCCACCATCCGCAGCCAGCCGCCGATGATCGCCGACGAACTGCGCCGTCAGGCCGACAACTTCATCGAGCTGGACGAACTGCGCGACGTCATCGGCCGCCCCCCGCGCGAGCCGCGCCCGATGATGGCTGATCGCGAAGAGGATGCCCCGGCCGAAATGAAGTAAGCCCCCGCAGAACGGGCGCCGGTGCCGCCTGATCGGCGGCGCTGCGCGCGCTTGCCGAACGCGCGGTGCCATGACGGCTGGACCTCGGCGCGGCTTCGCCCTACCTCTGCCGTGATGCTTCACGGAGCCGCCGATGACCGACCTGCCACCGCTGACCCTTTATCTGGCCGCCCCGCGCGGCTTCTGTGCCGGGGTGGATCGCGCGATCAAGATCGTCGAGATGGCGTTGGCCAAATGGGGCGCGCCGGTCTATGTGCGCCACGAGATCGTGCACAACAAATACGTGGTGGACGGTCTGCGCGCCAAGGGCGCCGTCTTTGTCGAAGAGCTGGCTGATTGCCCGCCGGATCGGCCGGTGATCTTCTCGGCGCATGGCGTGCCGAAATCGGTTCCGGCCGAGGCGGTGGCGCGGCAGATGCTGTTCGTCGATGCCACCTGCCCGCTTGTCTCCAAAGTCCATGTCGAGGCGGAACGCCACCACGAGGCCGGGTTGCAGATGGTGATGATCGGCCACGCCGGTCACCCCGAGACAATCGGCACGATGGGCCAGTTGCCCGCGGGCGAAGTCCTGCTGGTCGAGACGCCGGACGATGTTGCCGGCCTGACCGTGCGCGACCCGGCGCGGCTGGCCTTCATCACGCAGACCACCCTTTCCGTCGATGACACGGCCGGAATCGTTGCCGCGTTGAAGGCGCGGTTTCCCGCCATCGTCGGCCCGCACAAAGAGGATATCTGCTACGCCACCACCAACCGGCAGGCCGCGGTGAAAGAGATCGCGCCGCGGATCGACGCGCTTCTGGTGATCGGCGCGCCGAACTCGTCGAACTCTCGCCGTCTGGTCGAGGTTGGCCGCGCGGCGGGCTGCGGCTATGCGCAACTGGTGCAGCGCGCGGCCGAGATCGACTGGCGCGCACTGGATGGCATCCGCACCGTCGGCGTCACCGCGGGCGCCTCGGCCCCCGAGGAACTGGTGACAGAGGTGCTCGACGCCTTCCGGGCCCGATTCGCGACGACCGTCGAACTTGTTGAAACCGCCCGCGAGGATGTGGAGTTCAAGGTTCCCCGCGTGCTGCGGAAACCTGCATGACCCCGATCCTTCGCATGTGCGGCACTGGCCGGGTGATCCTCGCATGAGCCGGGGCGGGCCACCGCTGGCAAACTGGCCCCCCTTCGCACGCTGGGCGCTGCTGCTGACGATCACCACCGCGATTGCCCTGCCGCTGACGCTTGCCGGGTTGCCCGCCAGCGTGATGTTGTCGGCGATCTTCGCGGGCATCTGCGTGCAGATGTCGGGCGGCGCGCTGCGATTGCCCCGCCCGCTGTCGGCCAGCGCCGAGGCGCTGCTGGGGTGCCTGATGGCGGGCGCGATCACGCCGGGGGCGGTTTCCACCTTCGCCGCCCATGCGCCGCTGTTTCTGGCCGTGGTCGCGATCATCATCGGCGGCAGCACGCTGGTGGGCTGGCAGCTTTACAGGCTGCACCTGCTGCCCGGAACCACCGCGATCTGGGGCCTGTCACCCGGCGCCGCCCCCGCGATGATGCTGATGGCGGGCGCCTTCGGCGGCGACACCCAACTCGTTGCCTTCATGCAGTACCTGCGGGTGGTGATTGTGGCGCTGGTGGCGCTGGCCGTGTCGCAGATCTGGGCCCCCGTGCAGACGCTGGCCGCCATCGCCCCGCCGGTGGGATTCGACCCGCGCGGCCTGGCCGAGGGGCTGGCGGTCGCCGCCGTCGGCCTTGCGGTCGCGCAAAGGGTGCGGCTTCCGGCCGGGACCATGCTGGTGCCGCTGGTTCTGGGCGGCGCGCTGCATGCATCGGGGCTGGTCGATATCACGCTGCCCGCCGCGCTGCTGGCCGCCGTCTATGCGCTGATCGGCTGGGCGGTCGGGCTGAATTTCACCCTGCCCGTGCTGCGCCACGCGATCCGCGTGTTGCCGCAGGTGATGCTGGCCATCCTGTCGCTGATCGCGTTGTCGGGGCTGCTCGCGGCCGGGTTGACCCGGCTTGGCATCGACCCGCTGACCGCCTACCTCGCCACCAGCCCCGGCGGGATGAGTTCGGTCGCCGTGATCGCCGCCACCAGCAAGGTCGACATCGCCTTTGTCATCTCGTTGCAGATGGTGCGGTTCCTGCTGGTCGTGGCGCTCGGCCCGGTGATTTCACGCCGGATGGCGCGGCAAGTGAGTCAACGGCCCCCCGCCGGTTGACGCCGCCGCCCCCGCCGCCTATCCCCGCCCGACGGAGGACATGATGCCCGAACTTTTCGCCTATACCGACGGCGCCTGCAGCGGCAACCCCGGCCCCGGTGGCTGGGGCGTCCTGATGCTGGCGCGCGAGGGCGCCGATGTGGTGAAGGAACGCACGCTTTCGGGCGGCGAGGCGCTGACCACCAACAACCGGATGGAGCTGATGGCGGCGATTTCGGCGCTGGAGGCGCTGGCGCGGCCATCCGAAATCACCGTGGTCACCGACAGCGCCTATGTGAAGAACGGCATCACCGAATGGATGTTCGGGTGGAAGCGGAAGGGCTGGAAAACCTCGACCAACAAGCCGGTGAAGAATGACGATCTGTGGCGCAGGCTCGATGCCGCACAGGCGCGCCACACCGTGCGGTGGGAGTGGATCAAGGGCCACGCCGGGCACGCCGAAAACGAACGCGCCGACGAACTGGCCCGTGCCGGCATGGCACCTTTCAAGCCGAATTCGGTCGCCAGAGCATAATTGCAACGATTCTTCGGCTTTACAGAAGTTTTCGTTCGCCTAAACTCCGCCCATGTCACGCGCTCGCACCATATCGGACGAGACCATTCATGCGACCCTGCGCGGGATGCTGGCCGTGGGGGGTGACAAAGCCGTGTCTTTCGCCACCGTCGCGCTGGCCACCGGCCTTGCGGCATCGACGCTGGCCCAGCGGTTTTCCACCCGTGACGGCATGGTCCGCGCCGCGCTGGTCGACGGCTGGGACCGGATCGAGGCCGCGACCGCACTGGCCGAGGGCGAGGCGCCGGTTTCCGCCAAGGCGGTGCCGACGCTGCTCAAGCTGATCGGCCGCGATCAGGAGGCCGAGATTTCGGTGCTGGTGACCAATCTGCGCGACGCCGTGCTGCGCGAACGCGCCGAGGCCTGGCGCAGCCGGGTCGAGGCCGCCATCGCGCTACGGCTTGGCGGCAGCGGCGAGAAAACGCGGGAAAGTGCCGCGATGATCTTCGCCGCCTGGCAGGGCCGGTTGTTGTGGGCCCGTCCGGGCGATTCCGCGTTCAAGCTGAAAGACGCGATCAAGCGGCTTGGCTGAGGTCAGCCCAGCCGGTCGGGCAGCGCCCAACCGTTCAGCAACTCTTCCGCCATCATCGGCCTTTTGCCTTCGCGCTGTGCCAGCGTCACCTCGACTGCGCCGCTGCCGCAGGCGATCGTCAGCCCGTGCAGCACGTCGCCCGGCGCGCCCTGCCCCACGGCCAGACGCGAGTGCAGAAGCTTCAGCCGCTCGCCCGCCACGCTGACCCAAGCGCCCGGAAAGGGCGAGAGGCCGCGGATCAGGCGATCCACCTCCACCGCGGGCCGGGTGAAATCCACCCGCGCCTCGGCCTTGTCGATCTTGCTGGCATAGGTCACGCCCTCGGCCGGTTGCGGCACCGGCGTCAGGGTGTCGAGCTGGTCCAGCGCGGCGATCACCGCCTCGGCGCCGATGGCCGCCAGCCGGTCGTGCAACTCGGCGGTGGTTTCCTCGGCCCCGATCGGCGTCGCGTGGCGCAACAGCACCGGGCCGGTATCCAGCCCTTCCTCCATCCGCATGATGCAAACGCCCGTTTCGGCATCGCCCGAAAGGATCGCCCGATGGATCGGCGCCGCACCGCGCCAACGCGGCAGCAGCGAGGCATGGATGTTCAGGCAGCCTTTGGCGGGCGCGTCGAGGATGGCCTTCGGCAGGATCAGCCCATAGGCCACCACCACCGCCACATCGGCCCCCAACGCGGCAAATTCCGCCTGCGCCTCGGCCGTCTTCAGGCTGACCGGGTGGCGCACCGGCAGCCCCAGCGCCTCGGCCCGCGCCTGCACCGGGCTGGGCCGGTCCTTCTTGCCGCGCCCGGCGGGGCGGGGCGGCTGGCAGTAGACGCAGACGATTTCATGCCGGGCGTGCAGCGCGTCGAGCACCGGGACCGAAAAGTCTGGTGTGCCCATGAAGACGATCTTCATGCCCGCCGCCCCGACTTCTGCGCCCGGGCGATCAGCATCTTCCGCTTCAGCGCCGACAGGTGATCGAAATACATCCGCCCGTTCAGATGGTCGATCTGGTGCTGCACCGAGGTCGCCCAGAGGTCCACGAAATCGCGTTCCTCTACCGCGCTGGCTTCGTTCAGGAACCGCACCGTCACCGCCCGTGGGCGAGAGATCACGGCAGACGCGCCAGGCAGGTTCGGGCTGGCCTCTTCATGCTCGCGGAACTTCACCGAGGCGTGCAGCACCTCGGGGTTGGCCATCTTCACCGCCTGCCCCCGCGTGTCAGAGCAGTCCACCACTGCCAGCCGCAGCATCACCCCGATCTGCGGCGCGCCAAGGCCGTAGCCGGGCATGGCGTCCATCGTCTCGACCATGTCGGCCCAGATCGCGCGGATCTCGTCGTTGACCGCGTCCACCGGGGCGGCGGCCGTGCGCAGCCGCGCATCGGGCCAGCGCACAAAGGGGCGGGCGGTCATTTCTGCCCCAGCGACGCCAGCAGCGGGGCGATTGCCTCGCGAATTTCCGGGTCGATCCGGTCGATGCAAAGCACACCGTCCAGATGGTCGCGTTCGTGCTGCACGCAGGTGGCGGCAAAGCCGGTAAAGCTTTCCTCGCGCCGCGTGCCATCCAGATCGGTGTAGCGCAGCACCACCTCTTCCGGGCGCTGCAGGCCCAGCGTGAAGCCCGGCAACGACAGGCAGCCTTCTTCGCGCGTCACCAGCGTCTCGCTGGCCGAGACGATCTCGGGGTCCAGCATCACGCGCGGGTCGGGGGTGCCGTCTTTCCAGGTGCAATCCATCACGAAGATGCGCCGCATCTCGCCGATCTGCGGCCCGGCAAGGCCCCGGCCCGGCGCCGCATACATGATGCGCAGCATTTCCTCGGCCACGGCGCGCACCTCTTCGGTGACCTCGCCAACGGGCTCGGCCACGGCGCGCAGGCGCGGATCGGGGAACAGCAAAATCGGTCGATCGGTCATCCGCGGGCCCTCTCGCGCTTCAGCTTTTCCATACGTCGGGTGATCATCTGGCGCTTGAGCGGGCGCAGGTAGTCGATGAAGAGCTTGCCATCGAGGTGGTCGATCTCGTGCTGCACGCAGGTGGCCCAGAGGCCCTTGAACTCTTCCTCGGCCTCGCGACCGTCAAGCCCGGTCCAGCGCACGCGCACCGCGGCCGGGCGTTCGACGTCGGCATATTGTTCCGGGATCGACAGGCAGCCCTCTTCATAGGTGCTGCGATCCTCCGACGACCAGGTAATGACCGGGTTGATCAGCACCATCGGCCGCGGCGGCGTTTCCGGGTCTTTCACGCAATCCATCACCAAGAGGCGCTTCATCACCGCCACTTGCGGCGCCGCAAGGCCGATGCCGGGGGCATCGTACATCGTTTCCAGCATGTCCTCGGCCAGCTTGCCGATCTCGGGAGAGATGACGGCAACCGGGTCGCACAGCTTTTTCAGCCGCGGGTCGGGATGGATCAGGATGCTACGGACGCTCATGCCACGGATTTAGGCGATGATGCGCAGGCGCGCAACGGCTGCGACAGCTTTGCCGCAAGCAGCGGCGCCCGGAACGTGGTTCTGCGTTTTCTGGAGCACCGCGACGATCCTTCCCATCTGCCCCATTTCCTCGTGACGGCGTTCCATGCTAGCCAGCCGACATGGAACAATCTTACCCCGACGCCGCAGCACCTTGCCCTTGCGCGCGCGCGATCCGCGGCTAGGCTTGGCGAAAACAGGAGCGTTCATGTCGTTCGACGAGATCATCAACCGCCGTGGCACCCATTCCGCGAAATGGGACAAGATGGAAACCCTTTATGGCGTTCCCGCCGATACCGGCATCGCCATGTGGGTCGCCGACATGGATTTCCGCCCCCCGGCCTGCGTGACGGCGGCATTGCAGGGCATGATCGACCACGGCATCTACGGCTATTTTGGCGACGATCGTGCCTACCTCGACGCGATCCGCTGGTGGATGTCCACCCGCCACGGCTGGGAGGTCGAGCCCGACTGGATCTTTACCACCCACGGTCTGGTCAACGGCACCGGCCTGTGCATCGAGGCGTTCACCCAACCGGGCGACGGGGTCGTGCTGTTCACCCCGGTCTACCACGCCTTTTCCCGCGTCATCAAAGCCGCCGGGCGCAAGGTGGTGGAATGCCCGCTGATCGACGCCTCCGGCCGGTACGAGATGGATTTCGACACCTACGACGCGATGATGACCGGCAGCGAGACGCTGCTGATCCTGTGTTCGCCGCACAATCCCGGCGGGCGGGTCTGGACCGAACGTGAGTTGCAGCGCGTCGCGGCCTTCGCCAAGCGCCACAACCTGACCATCGTGTCGGACGAGATTCACCACGATCTGGTCTATCCCGGCCACAAGCACAGCGTGATGGCCAAGGCGGCGCCCGAGATCGTGGACCGGCTGGTGATGATGACCGCCACCACCAAGACCTTCAACATCGCGGGCAGCCATTCCGGCAACGTCATCATTCCCGATCCGGGGCTGCGCGCGCTCTTTGCCGCGCGGATGGCGGCGCTTGGCATTTCGGCCAACTCCTTCGGGCTGACGATGGCCACCGCCGCCTATTCCGAAGAAGGCGCGCGTTGGGTCGATGAGCTGATGCAATACCTCGATGGCAACCGTCGGCTGTTCGACGAGGCGATCGACGCGATCCCCGGCCTCAGCTCGATGCCGCTTGAATCCACCTACCTCGCCTGGGTCGATTTCTCGGGCACCGGCATGAAGCCGGAAGAGGTCATCGCCCGGGTCGAGAAACAGGCTCAGATCGCGGTGAACTATGGCGCCACGTTCGGGCTTGGCGGCGAAAACTGCCTGCGCTTCAACATCGCGACGCCGAAAAGCGTTGTGGCCGAGGCGGTGGAACGCTTGCAGAAAGCTTTTTCCGACCTGCAGTAGCCGTCAGGCGCGCGGCAACAGGCCCACCGGGGCCGCCTCGTCCCGCTCGAAGTCGAGCGGGGCGCGGTCGGTCACTTCGGTGGCCCATTTGAAGTCACAGATGATCTCGCCTGCCGTAACCGCCGAGGCGACGATCAGGCATTGCCGCAGATGGCGCGAGCCGTCGTAGATGTCCACCAGCCCGCGCAGATGCGGCGCCGTGGCGGCATCGAGCGCGAAGCCGGTATCCCACATCCGCAGGATCGGGTGAACCGCGTCACCGACATGAACACGCAGGCGCGCGCGGCGTTTCTGGTCGCGCTTGCGCGCGGCCTCCAGCCCCTCACGAACTTCCTTGGGCAAATGTTCCAGCATCGACCACGCCTCCCGTAGGCTAAGTCTGGGCTGGAACTTGCTAAAATCAAGATAACGACCGGCGTTGCGCGAAAAGCGCACCCCCCGTTGCGAAAATGTAACGGCCTGCTGGCAGGCCGTTACACCCTGATCAGTTCAGCAACCCGGCATGGCGCATCGCGGCATCCATCCGCGCCTTGGTCGCATCGGTCAGCCCGACCAGCGGCAGCCGCACCTCGTCGGAACACAGGCCAAGCCGCGACAGGCCGTATTTCGCCCCCACCAGCCCCGGTTCTAGGAAGATCGCGGTGTGCAGCGGCATCAGCCGGTCCTGATACTCCAGCGCCTTGGCGTAATCGCCCGCC
This sequence comes from Paracoccaceae bacterium, assembly GCA_016124615.1. Classification (GTDB taxonomy): domain Bacteria; phylum Pseudomonadota; class Alphaproteobacteria; order Rhodobacterales; family Rhodobacteraceae; genus Solirhodobacter. The sequence goes on from WGNF01000016.1 coordinate 15,293, forward strand.
AGCGTCGCCGCCTGGAACTCGGCGCAGAGGCGCGGGGCCACGTTGGCGGTGACGCTGATGCAGCCCACCCCGCCATGCGCGTTGAAGCCAAGCGCCGTCGCATCCTCGCCCGACAGCTGGATGAAATCCGTGCCGCAGGTGATGCGCTGCTTCGGCACCCGGCTCAGATCGCCGGTCGCGTCCTTGACGCCGACGATGCGCGGCAACTTTGCCAGTTCGCCCATCGTTTCGGGCGACATGTCCACCACAGAGCGGCCGGGGATGTTGTAGATGATGATCGGCAGACCGCAGGCCTCGTGCACCGCGGTGAAATGCGCGATCAGCCCGGCCTGCGTTGGCTTGTTGTAATAGGGCGTCACCACCAGCACCGCATCGGCACCGACCTTTTCGGCATGGCGCGCAAGGCGGATCGCCTCTGTCGTGCTGTTCGACCCGGCCCCGGCGATCACCGGCACCCGACCGGCCACCGCCATGACGACCTCTTCCACCACACGCTCGTGCTCGTCATGGCTCAGCGTCGGGCTTTCCCCGGTCGTGCCCACCGGCACAAGGCCCGAAGACCCTTCGGCGATATGCCAGGCGACAAGTTTCTTCAGCGTATCCAGATCCAGAGCGCCGTCCTTGAACGGCGTCACCAGGGCGGGCATCGACCCATTGATCCCTTTGATCATGACACGCTTCTCCTGTCTTGGGCGCTCGCTGAGTCGCCCGGCTGCAAACCCGGCGGACCCTAGCCTTGCCGCGGCGGCTTGCCAAGTTTGTGTGTTGCGATTGCACCGCATCCCGTTAGACTTGGGCCGAGCCCCAAATCATCCTCCCGGTCCGCTTCTTCGAAGGCATGCATTCCATCACCCGTTTTTTCCCCGCGGTCTTTGCCGCCTTCGCCCTTGCCGGACCCCTCTGCGCGCAGACCGGGGGCGGACCATTGGCCGACGCCCTGCAACTGGCCGACCAGCAGAACTGGGATGCCGCCGAGGCGAGCGCCCGGCAGGCCGGTCCGCTGGCACTGGACATCATCGAATGGGATCGGCTGCGCAGCGGTGACGGGGCATTTTCCGACTACGTCACCTTTCTGCGCCGCCGCCCGGATTGGCCCGGCTTGCCCTATATGCGGCTGAAGGGCGAGGCGACGATCAACGTCAACGTGCCAAATGCCGAAGTGCTGGCGTTCTTCGCCGCCGATCTGCCGCGCACGGCCGCAGGCTCGCTGGCGTTCCAGACCGCGCTGCAAGCCGCGGGAAAGACGAAAGAGGCAACGGCCGAGGCGCGCCGGGCCTGGCTGTCGCTGTCCTATGCCGCCGACGAACAGGCCGCCGAACTCGCCGCCTTCGGCCCGGCGCTGGCAGGGCTGAACGACAAGCGGCTTGATGCGCTGCTGTGGCGCGGCCGCACGACCGAGGCGGGGCGGATGTTGCCGCTGGCCAGCCCCGGCGCGCAGGCGCTTGGCGCGGCGCGGCTTGCGTTGCAGACCGAGGCAAAGGGGGTCGACGCGCTGGTGGCCGCCGTCCCGGCCACCTTGCAGACCGATCCGGGGCTGCTTCATGATCGCTTCGCCTACCGTTTTGCCAAGGGCAATCTGGATGGCGCCGCCGATCTGCTGCTGCAATCCTCGGGTTCCGCCAAGACGCTGGGCGACCCCGGCGCCTGGGCCAATGAACGGGCCCGCCTCGCGCGGCGCGAGATGCTGGGGGGCGATCCGAAACGGGCCTATCAGCTTGCAGCGAACGATCACCTGACCGCGGGCGGCGACTATGCCGATCTCGAATTTCTGGCCGGTTACATCGCGCTGCAAAAACTGCACGACCCCAAGGCAGCGCTGGCGCATTTCCGCAACCTCGGCGCCGGTGTGACCACGCCGATCAGCCTGTCACGGGCGGCCTACTGGGAAGGCCGGGCCGCCGAGGCGATGGGCGATGCGAAGGCGGCCAAGGCCGCCTACGACAACGGCGCACAGTATCAGACCGCCTTCTATGGCCTCTTGTCGGCCGAAAAGGCGGGCCTGCCGCTTGATCCCTTGCTGTTGGGCAACGACCTGCCCGACTGGCACGGCGCGGCGTTCCTGCAATCTTCGGTGATTCAGGCCGCCTTGCTGCTGCAAAAGGCGGGCGACCGGATGCTGGCCAAGCGGTTCTTCCTGCATGTGGCGGAAGGCCTCGACGCGACCGGGCTTGGCCAGCTGGCCAGCCTCGCGCTTAGCCTGAACGAACCGAATATCGGCGTGATGATCGCCAAGAAGGGGGCCGACCGCAACATCATCCTGCCGCTTGCCTATTTCCCGCTGACCGCGCTTGCCAAGGCGCAACTGCCGGTCTCGACCGATCTGGCGCTGGCCATCGCGCGGCGCGAAAGCGAGTTCGACGAGACGGTGATCAGCCCGGCGGGGGCGCTGGGGCTGATGCAGGTGATGCCGGACACGGCGCGGCGCATGGCCAGTGCGGTCGGCGTCAGCTACGACAAGGCCCGGCTGACGCAGGACGGGGATTACAACGCCCAGCTTGGCAGCGCCTATCTGGCCAAGCTGATCGACCAGTTCGGCCCGGCGCTGACGCTGGTGGCCGCGGGCTACAACGCGGGCCCGAACCGCGCGACGGCCTGGATCACCCAGCTGGGCGACCCGCGCGCGCCGGGGGTGGACCCGATCGACTGGATCGAAAGCGTTCCCTATACCGAAACCCGCGACTACATCATGCGCGTGGCAGAAAGCTACGAGATTTACCGCGCCAAGCTGGCCGGAAAGTCGCTGCCGATCCGGCTTACGGCTGAGCTGAAGGGGCAATAGACGCCGCCTTCACCCGCGCGCGCCACAGCGTGAAAAGCCCGGCCGACACCACCACCGCAGCGCCGATCACCGTGTTAAGGTGCAGCGCATCGCCAAAAACGGTGATGCCCAACGCCGAGGCGAAGATCAGTTGCAGGAAGGCGAAGGGCTGGATCGCGCTTGCCTCGGCCACCTCGAAGGCGCGGATCAGCAGCCAGTGCCCCAGTACCGCTGTGCAGCACAGCACCGCCATCAGCACCCAGTCCGACGGGCTCATCGGCTGCCAGAACCACGCGCCCAGCGCCGTCATCGCCACGGCCCCCGAGATGCCGGTCCAGAAGAAGCTGACGGCGGCGGGGTCCTTGCGGGCGACGAAGCGGGTCAGCAGGCCATAAAGCGCGAACATGAAGGCACAGATCAGCGGCAGGATCGCCCAAGGCGAAAACACCGTGACGCCGGGTTCCAGAATGATCAACACGCCGACAAAGCCTACGCCGATCGCCGCCCAGCGCCGCCAGCCGACCTTTTCGCCCAGCACCGGCCCCGACAAGGCCGCCACCAGCAACGGGTAGCTGGTGAAGATCGAATGGCTTTCCACCAGCCCCAGCTTGGTGAAGGCCAGCACCATGATCACCACCTCGAAGGCCAGCAACAGCCCGCGAAAGGTCTGGATCAGGGGCTGACGGGTCGCCACCGCGCGGGCCAGCCCGCCGGGTCGGCGCACCGTCATCGCGATGACGAAGGCAGCGAAGAACCAGTAGCGGATCATCACCACCATGTAGACGTTGTAGGTGCCGGCAAGGTGGCGCGAAAGGCCATCCTGCAGCGCGAAGACGACGGTTGTGGCGATCATCAGGATGATCCCCAGCCGGGTGTTCTGTTCGGTCATCTGTCCCGCCAGCCTGCAGTCATGTGCCGTTTGGCGCCATGTCCCGGTCGCCGCTCTACCTGAAATCCGGCCGCCTGCAAGCCTCGGCGGACAAAACCGGCCGCGGTATAGGTGGCAAAGCTGCCGCCCGGCGCGGTATGGGCGCCAACCTCGGCCATCAGAGGTTCCGACCACAGTTCCGGGTTCCGGGCGGGAGAGAAGCCGTCGAGGAACCACGCATCCGCCTGACCGGCCCAGCGCGGCAACGTCTCGCGCGCGTCACCAAGGATCACGGTGACCTCTATCCCGCCGAACTCGATCACGCGTTGCCCGGCCCGCCACGCCGCAAGGAACGGGGCCGCGACGGCCTCTGCCTCGGGGAAGGCCGTCAGGGCGCGGGCGATGTCGGCGGCGGCCATCGGGAAGGCTTCGAAACTGGTGTAGCGCAGCCGCCCCGGCACCCCGGCCGCCGACCACGCGAGTGCGGTCGCCAGCATGTTCAGCCCGGTGCCGAACCCCAGTTCGGCGACGTGAAAACCGTCGCGAAACCGGTCGGGCAGCCCGTTCCCGGCCAGAAACACATGCCGCGTTTCCGCCAGCCCGTCATTACGCGAGAAATACGGGTCGCCGAACCGGGTCGAGACGGGAATGCCGCCCTCCTGCCACGTCAGTTCTGCTGTCTGGCCCCGCTGGTCCATTTGCCCTACACCCCGTTCGGGGCGCGACAATGCGGAAGGGCGCGGGGAATGGCAACGGCAGACGTCACGGTGATGGGCGGCGGCATCTTCGGCCTGTCGGTGGCCCATGCCTGCGCGCTGCGCGGCGCCCGCGTCCGGCTGATCGAACGGCGTGCCATCGGCGCCGGGTCCAGCGGCGGGCTGGTCGGCGCGCTCGCCCCACATGTGCCGGACCAGTGGAACGCCAAGAAGCAATTCCAGCTCGACAGCCTGTTGATGGCGGAAGAGTATTGGCGCGCGGCCGAGGCGCTGACCGGCCTTTCCTCTGGCTACAGCCGCAGCGGACGGTTGCAACCGCTGGCCGATGACCGTGCGGTGGCGTTGGCCCATGCGCGGGGGGAAGGTGCTCGCGCGATCTGGGGTGATCGGGCCAGCTGGTCGGTCGTCAAGGCCGCTGGCTTCCCCGGCTGGGCCCCCGAGACGCCCACCGGGTTGATGATCCACGACACCCTTTCCGCCCGGATGCACCCTCGCCGCGCGGCCGCGACGCTGGCCGCCGCACTGGGGGCGCTGGGGGGTGAGGTTGTTCTGGGCGACGGCACTGCCTCGGGCGCGATCGTCTGGGCGACCGGCTACGAGGGTCTGGCGGAGCTGTCGCGGGCCTTCGGCCGCCCGGTGGGCAATGGCGTCAAGGGGCAGTCGCTGACCCTGGCCTACGACGCGCGCGATCTGCCGCAGCTTTTCGTGGACGGGCTGCACATCGTCCCGCACGCCGACGGCACCCTCGCCATCGGATCGACCAGCGAGCGCGCGTTCGACGCCCCCGACACCACCGATGCCCAATGCGATGCCCTGCACGCCCGCGCCATTGCGGCGGTTCCCGCCCTTGCCGCCGCCCCGGTGGTGGATCGCTGGGCCGGCGTGCGCCCGCGGGCCGCGACCCGTGCGCCGATGCTGGGGTCCTGGCCCGGTCGGCCGGGCCATTACATCGCCAACGGCGGGTTCAAGATCGGCTTCGGCATTGCCCCCAAGGTGGGCGCGGTCATGGCCGATCTGATCCTTGAAGGTCGCGACGCCATACCCGAGGGCTTCCGGGTGGAGGCGAGCCTTTAGCGCAGCGTCAGTGCCCGCTCTGGCGTCATCCGCCCGGTCAGCAGGTCGCGCAGCGCCAGCAGGTTGCCCTTCAACCGACCGCGACGGTCAATCCACGGCTCCGGCCGCCAGACCCGCAGCAGGTTGGTGCCGACATTCTGCCCGACCATCCGCAGCGCCCGGCGTGGGCTCATCGTGCCCTTGCGGATCAGGTAGACCGGGTTCGCGATCTGCGAATAGCCAAGGCGCACGCCCTTGGTGCGCCCCGTCTTGGTGCCAAGATGCACGCCCGTTAGCGCGGTGGACCGCACGATCCGCCCCCCGGCCGAAAGCTGGCGCGAGAAATCGACATCCTCCAGCCAACCGTAAAGCGGCAGCCGCTCGTCAAACCGCAACCCCCGTTCCAGCACCGGCCGGGCGCGGATCGCCATGTTGCAGCCATAGCCGTTGTAGATGTCGGTCAGCGCGCGCACCTGCGGCGGCTTCGCCCGCGCCAGCTTCGCGTGGCCCTCGGCGACGTCGTAGCCCGGCCCGCCGATTCCGTCCGACAGCACGGTGCCGGTGGCCATCACGACATCGGGGTGCAGGTGGAACAGCCGCAGCGTCTGTTCGATGTAATCCGGCGCCATCAGAAAATCGTCGTCGATCAGCAACAGCACATCATCCGGCCGCAGCACCTCCAGCGCGCGATTGCGCTGCGCGCACAGCCCGCGTGGGCCGTTCACGACCAGCTTCGGGCATTCGAACGGCTCCAGAAGGCGCGGATCGGCATCTTCCTTGGCCGCCACGCTCAGCACGATCAGATCGGGCGCGCGGGTCTGGCGCAGAATGTCAGGCACCGTTTCGGCCAGAATCTGTGCCCGACCTGTTGTTGCGATTGCAAGGACCAGCCGCATTTTCGCCAGATTCTGGGTGCTACACTCGTTAGAGGAGAGCGCGGAGGATAGGATCGGATGGCTCGCATTCATGCTCATGTGCACGACGGCCTTGCTGCGATGCCGCTTGCCCGGCCAACCTTGGCCCGCCCGGCATCGGCGACAGAACCGGCATGGATCGCGCGCATCGAGGCGCTGCCCCGCTGGGTGATCTGGCAAGGCGTCCTGATCGGATCGGTGGCGTTCTGGCTGGTTGTCGGCATCTCGGTCGCCTCAGCTCTTTGATCGGGCGTCAACGGGCACCATCGCGGCTTAGCACCACCCGGCAGGTTTGCAGCACGATCCCGATATCGCCCCGCAGGCTTTGGTTGTGGACATAGGCCACATCCAGCGCGACCCGCTCAGCATAGGTGGTATTACTGCGCCCGGCCACCTGCCACGCCCCCGTCACCCCCGGCAGGACCGAGAGGTATTCGACTGCATGCACCCCGTAATGCGCCAGTTCATCGCTGACCACCGGCCGGGGCCCGACGATCGACATGTCACCCTTCACCACGTTCCAGAGTTGCGGCAACTCATCCAGACTGGTCCGGCGCAGCAGCGCGCCAAGCCGCGTCACCCGTGGATCATGGCTCAGCTTGCGGTTCGTCTCCCATTCCCGTCGCGCGGCGGGATCGCGGGCCAGCAGGCCGGCAAGGATCGCATCGCCCCGCGTCGTCATGGTGCGGAACTTGATGCAGAGGAACCGGCGACCGCCAAGCCCGACCCGTTCATGCGCGTAAAACACCGGCGCGCCGTCCATCAGCAGGATCAGCCCGGCCAACAGCACGAAGACGGGCGAAAGGATCAGCAGCCCCGACACCGCGACCAGCAGGTCGAACGCACGTTTGGAACGCGGAACCGCTGGCTTCAGGATCGCCCCGAGACGGGTTTTCACTTGCTCCGCTGGCAACACGGCTGCGGACCCGGCACCAAAGCTCGACTGGTCAATGTTTTTCGTCATGCACCCAAAACCAACGAATTGGCCCCTCGTCGCTCGAATGCCATTCCGAATCATACCCAGTGCGAACCTAGGCCCTCAGCCTGTTTGGGGTTAGCGCGATGTTAACAAATGTGAGTTTCCCATTCGGAAACGATCCGAATGGTTCTTCGGAATAAGCGCCAATCCATTGATCTATAAAGATTATGGATTTTTGCCTTTTCATTCACACTCAAAAGCGCCCGAAAAGCGCCGATCACAATTCCGCCTGCCCGATTGCATCGCGCCACGCCGCACCGGATATTGGCGCTGCGGCAGCCTCGGGGGCGTTCGGCGGGTCGCAAGTGCGCATTGGCTGGTGCCATTGGGGGCCGAAGTATGAGTGATATACCCGAGGGCGCGGGCCGGGCAACGGCCCGGCAGGCCATTGGCGGCGGCGCCTGGACGGTGGCCGAGCGCATCATTGCACAGGCCAGCCAGCTGGTGCTGTTCGTGGCGGCGGCGCGTGTCCTCAGCCCGGCCGAGTTCGGCGTCTTCGCCCTTGTCTCCACCTGCGCGCTCTTGTTCCTGCGCATGGCCGAGGTCGGCTGGGCCCCCTACATCATGTCGTGGGAGGGCGATGATACCGTGCCGCGTCAGGTGGTGATGGCCGCCATTTTCACCGGGCTGGCCTTCGGGGTCTTGGGCGCGCTGGTCGGACTTGGCTATCTGCTGCTGGGCCTCGGGACGGTGACCGCGCATCTGATCCTGCTGTTCTCGCTCTGGGTGGTGATCGCCACCACCTGTTCCGCGCAAAAGGGCATGATGATCTGGCGCGACGGGCTGCGCGGATCCTCAATCGCCGAGGGTGCGGGAGAGATCGTGGGCATGAGCGTGGCGCTTGTCGCCCTCTATCACGGGTTCGGCGTCTATGCGCTGGTGTTCGGGCGGCTGGCCTACCAGACCACACACCTTTCGATCAGCTTCGTGGTGACCGCACGCTCGCCCCTGTTCGGGATGCCCAGCAATGAATTGCGGGCGCTCGGCCGCTACTCGTGGCACATCTTCTCCAGCCGGTTCATCGTCAACCTGCGGCTCTATATCGCCACATTCATCATTGGCGCGTTTCTCGGGCCGGCGCCGGTCGGCTATTACCGGGCGGCGCAACGGCTGGTCGGTTCGATCGCCGAGGTCATCGGCGCCCCCAGCCTCGTGCTGGCGTGGAGCATGTTCCGGCAGGCGCGCGACGATCATGGGGTGCGCACGCGCGGATTTCAGCGGCAGGCCAACCTTTACTTCAAGCTTCTCTTCGCGCTTGGCATTCCGGTCTTTGTCTGGCTGACATTGATGGGCGCCGACCTGATTTCGGGTCTGCTGGGGCCCAAATGGCTGCCCGCGCTGCCGCTGGTCGGCATTCTGGCGCTGGCAAGGGCGCTGTCGCTTCCCGCCGCCGCGACCGAGCCAATTCTGTCGCTGAACGGCGAAATCGGGCGGCTGCCGCTGTTCAATCTGACGCTTCTGGTCCTGACGATCGCCCTGACAACCGTGGGCGCGGCCATCGGCCTGTCGGCGGTGGCCTGGTCGCAGGTCATCGCGGCGGTCGTCGCTGCTGTCGCGACCAACCGGATGTTGCGCAAGCACGGCGGCATCGACTGGCGCGAGGTTCTGGCGGATGCCGGGCGGCTGGTGCCGCCGGTGCTGCTGGGCAGCGCGGTGATCCTGCTGGCGCGCGACCTGCCGATGTTTCAGGCGCTGCCCGCGCTGGTGCGCGCCTTCGGCGTGGCGGTACCTGCGACGGCCGTCTACCTGCTGGCGCTGACCGCGACGCAGCCCGCGCTTCGCGACATCACGCTGTCACTCCTGCGTCGCCGGATGCGGATCTGACCCCCTGCCAAGCCCTCGCAAGACGCCGTGCCCGAATTGCAGGCAACGGTATCAACCCGGCTTGATCGGGATCGCGGGGGCCAAGATTTCGGCCGAAACACACTGTTTCCGATCGCATGAAAATTCCCGCCAAGAGTGCCACAAATATTAATAAATCCAATACTTTATTATCATCCGGAAACAATCCCGCCCGGTTCGGCAACAGCGTTGCCCCTGCCTGCACCAGCGCCGCGTTGACTCACTATGGATGGCGTGGCACCCAGTTTTCGGGGGCATCTTTGTGCCGGATCAGGTCAGCCTGAACGGGACGGGAGCTATTGGAACTGCATCGAAATCCGTGTGATGGCGGGGGCCGGTTCCCTGCCGCTTGCGGCTTGAGAGGAACGCCATGACCCCGCGCAACCCTGTGTCGTCCGGCCCCGCCCTGCCCGATCCGGTCGGCCCGATCTGGCCGCTTTTCGCGGCCGCCTGCGCCCGCGCGCCCGACGCGCCCGCACTGCTGGCCGACGACCGCCGCCTGACCTACGCCGAGGCGATGGCGGCAGCGGACCGCATCGCCGCGCAACTGATCCGCCTGGGGGTGGGGCGTGGCGACTATGTCGGCTTGCTCGACTCGCGGTCGGTGAACGCCATCCTCGGGATGCTGGGCATCCTGCGCGCGGGCGGCGCCTTCGTGCCGCTGGACCCGACACATGCGCCGGAACAACTGGGCTTTATCGCCACCGATCTGCCGCTCAGGGCGGCGCTGGTCGCCGGGCGCTATGCCGACCACGCCGCCGCGATCCTGCCCGCCGGGTTGCCCGCGCTGTCGCTGGAGGCGGCGATGACCGGCCCGGAGCCCGAGGCCGGGATTGTCTGGCCCGAGGCTGAACCGGAAACCCCCGCCTATGTGATGTACACCTCGGGCACCACCGGCCAGCCCAAAGGCGTCGTGGTGCCGCAGCGGGGCGTGACCTCTTTCGCTTACCGTCAGCCCGCGCTGAACATGCGCACCGATGATGTGGTGCTGCACTCCAACACCATCGCCTGCGACGGCTCGACCTTCGACATCTGGGCCGCCCTTCTGAACGGCGCCGCCTGCGCCGTGGTCGAGGCGCCCTTTGCCGCGCTGGACGAAATCGGTCGTGTGATGACCCGGCATCGGGTGACGGCGGCGATGTTCTATGCCGGGATGAACCACATGATGGTGGATCATCAGCTTCCCGCCTTCGCCAGCGCGCGGATGATCCTGTCGGTCGGCGACGTCATGTCGCCCGTCCACGCCCGCAAGCTGCTGGAGGCTTACCCCGAACTGGTGTTGCAGAACTTCTACGGCCCGACCGAGGGCACGGTGGACAGCCTTGGCATCCGCATCACGCGTGACATGCTGGATGGCCGCCCGCTACCCATCGGCCGGTCGCTGGCCCACGAGGAATGCTTTGTCGTCGATGACGACCTGAAACCGCTGCCGGTGGGCGAGACCGGGCAACTGGTCATCTCTGGTCTCGGGGTCGCGCAGGGCTACTGGAACCGGCCCGACAAGACGGCGGCGGCGTTCATCGAAGACCCGCGGCCGGGCAAATCGGGGCTGGTCTACCTGACCGGCGATCTGGCCCGGCAGAACCCTGATGGCGTGTTCGACTTCCACGGCCGTCTTGATCGGCAGGTGAAACTGGGCGGGCGGCGGATCGAGCTGGACGGCGTGGAACATGTGCTGCGCCATCAGCCGGGCGTGGCCGATGCCACCGTCGGCGTCATCACCGGCGCGGGCGGCGACAAGCGCGTGGCGGCCGTGTTGCGGCCCAAGGGCGCGATGCCCGCCGATTCCACCGCCTTCATCCGCGCCGTGCTGGCCGGGGCGGGCGAGGTGCTGCACCCGGCCAGCCTGCCGCGCGCCACGCTGGTGACAGCCGACTGGAAACTGACCCCGGCGGGCAAGAACGACCGCCGCGCCCTGATGGCGCTGTTCGATGCACCGCAAGACAGCCCGCAGGCGGCGCCTGCCCCGGCCCCGTCGCGCGATCTGCGCCCGGTGATCGCGGGTATCTGGCAAGACATCCTCGGCGGCCCGATTCCGGCCGATGATCTGACCTTCTTCGACGCTGGCGGCAGTTCGATGCAGCTGATTGAGGCGCATTCGCGCATCGAGGCCCGCCTGGGTCGGCGCTTCGACATCACGCTGATGTTCGAAACCCCGCGCCTTGGCGACCTTGCCGCACGGCTGGCCGCACTGGCGCCCGAGCCGCAGGCGGCAAAAGAATCCACCGCCGCGCCCCGAGCCAGCACCCGCGACATTGCCATTGTCGGTCTGGCCGGGCGCTTTCCCGGCGCCGACACGCTCGCCACCTTCTGGCAGCACCTGCGGGCGGGCGACAACCTGATCCCGCGCTTCCCGCTGGACCAGATGCAGGACGCCTTCACGCCTCAAGAACGCCGCTCGCCCGCCTATGTCCCGGCCCGGTCGATCATCGACGACGCCGAGATGTTCGACGCCAAATTCTTCAACATCCTGCCGCGCGAGGCCGAGCGGATGGACCCGCAGGCCCGCGTGTTCCTCGAAATCTGCGCCGAGGCGCTGGAGGACGCGGGGATCGACCCGGCCCGCGCGCCGGGGCCAATCGGCGTCTGGGCCGGCAGCTCGATGAGCACCTATCTGATCGGTAGCCTGATCCCGGATCACGCCGCCGCCGAGGCTTTCACCACCGGCTACCAGATCGCCGACTACACCACGCTGACCGGCAACCTGCCGGAGAGCCTCTCGACCCGCGTCGCTTACAAGCTGGACCTGAAGGGCCCGGCGATGACGGTGCAGACCGCCTGTTCCACCTCGCTGACCGCCATCGCGCAGGCGGTGAACGCGCTGCGCGAGGGGCAGGCCGATGCCGCGCTGGCGGGGGGCGTCTCGATCACCTTCCCGCAGAAACGCGGCTACATGGCGCAAGAGGGCGGCATGGCGGCCCCCGACGGCGTCTGTCGCCCGTTCGATGCCGACGCGGGGGGCACTGTCTTTGGCCACGGCGCGGGCGTCGTGGTGCTGAAGCGGCTGGCGGATGCGCTGGCCGCGGGCGATCAGGTTTATGCCGTGATCCGGGGTGTCGGGCTGACCAACGACGGGGCGGGGAAGATTTCCTACACCGCGCCGTCGGTCGCCGGTCAGGCGGCGGCGATCCGCGCCGCCCACCGCGATGCCGGGGTGGCGCCGGACAGCATCACCTATGTCGAATGCCACGGCACCGCGACGCCACTGGGCGACCCGATCGAGGTCGCCGGGCTGACGCAGGCCTTCGGGCCGGGCAAGCCGGGCACGGTGGCGCTTGGCTCGGTGAAGGGCAACATCGGCCATCTGGATGCGGCGGCGGGGGTGATGGGCGTCATCAAGACCGCGCTGATGCTGCGCGCCGGGGAAATCCTGCCGGTGGCGAACTTCCGTTCCCCCAACCCGCGCATCGACTTTGCCGCAGGGCCGTTCCGCGTCGCCGACCGGCTGGCGCAATGGGTCAGCGATGGGCCTCGCCGCGCCGGGGTCAGCGCGGCAGGCGTCGGTGGCACCAACGTGCATCTGGTGCTGGAAGAGGCGCCCGCCACCATCGCCGGGCCGATGCCCGATGCCGTGCAGGCCCTCCCCCTGTCGGCCGCCTCGCCCGAGGCGCTGGTGGAGCTTGCCCGCCGTCTGGCCGACCGGCTGGAGGCGCCCGATGCCCCAGCCCTGCCGGATGCCGCCTTCACCTTGCAGGACGGCCGCCGCAACCATCCCTACCGCCTCGCCATTGCCGCCCGCACCGGCGCCGAGGCCGCGCAAAAACTGCGCGCGGCGCCAGAGGTGAAGGCCGCGACCCCAACAACCGCGCCGAAACTCGTGTTCATGTTCCCCGGCCAGGGCTCGCAATACCCCGGCATGGGCAAGGGGCTGTACCGGACCGAACCGGAGTTCGCCCGCTGGATCGACCGTGGCGCCGAGATCCTGCGCCCGCTGATCGACACCGACATGGCAGACCTGCTCTGCTACGCCGATGTCACCGACGAGGCCGCCGCCCGCGCGCTGAAAGACACCCGTCTGACCCAACCCGCGCTGTTCCTGACCGAGGTCGCCACCGCGCGGCTGTGGCAGGCGCGCGGCATCGCCCCCGACGCGATGATCGGCCATTCGGTCGGCGAATTCGCCGCCGCAGTGATCGCCGGAGTGATGGGGTTCGAGGATGCGCTGACGGTCATCGCCGCGCGCGGTCGCCTGATGCAGGACCAGCCCGCCGGGGCGATGCTGTCGGTGCGCAGCCCCCTTGAAGGGCTGCTACCCCACCTTTCCGCCGAAACCGAACTGGCCGCGCGCAACGCGCCGCAGTTGCAGGTGGTCGCCGGGCCGGATGACGCGATCGCGGCGCTGGCGGCGCGGCTGACGACGGCGGGGATCGCCAGCACCCGATTGCACACCTCGCACGCCTTCCATTCTGCGATGATGGACCCGGTCGTTCCGGCGCTGGAACGGGCGTTGGCAACGATCCGCCTGAACGCACCGGACACCCCGATCATCTCGTCGGTCACTGGCCGGATGATGACGGCGGCCGAAGCGCAAAGCCCGGCCTACTGGGCCGCGCAGGCCCGCGCGACGGTGAATTTTCAGGCCGCGCTTGAAGCGGTTTCCGAAACAGGGGCGCCGGTGTTTGTCGAGGTGGGGGCAGGTCGCACCCTCTCGGCCTTCGCCGGGCAGACCCTGAAACGCGGTGGTCACGGCGGCATATTCCAGTCATTGCCGGATCATACCCAATCGGGCGTTGACGATCAGAGCGTCATGACCGCCGCGTTTGCCAACCTCTGGGCCGCCGGTGTCGCGGTGGACTGGTCGCGCCTTGCGCGTGGCAACCGCCGGGTGTCGCTGCCCGCCCATCCGTTCCTGCGTCGCCGGTTCTGGGTCGATCCCGTCGCCCCGGCGGCCGCGCCCGCCGCCCTTTCCGTTTCACCCCCTGTTGCCGAGGTCGCCATGACCGTTGTTGCCCGTGTTCCCCGCCTGACGGCCGAGCTTGTCGCGCTGTTCGCCGATCTTTCCGGCGAAACCCTTGGCGCGGCGGATGCCGAAACGCCGTTCCTCGAACTCGGGTTCGACTCGCTCTTCATGGGGCAGGCCGCCGCTGCGCTGGGGCGCAACTATGGCGTGGAAATCACCTTCCGCAGCCTTCTGGCCGATTACCCCAGCATCGCCGCGCTGGCCGCGCATCTGGATGCGGTGATGCCGCCAGAGGTCGCATCGGTGGCCATTCCGCCGGCCGCACCGGTTGCCCCGACAGCCGCACCGACGCCCGCCGCGATGCCAGCGATCACTGGCGATCTGGCAAGCGTTCTGCAAGCGCAGATGCAGACGATGCAGGCCGTCTTTGCCGACCAGCTTCGCGCGATGGGCGCCGCACCTGCCACCGCGCCCGCCCCGGTGGCCGCGATAGCAGCAGCCCCGCGACCGGTTGCTGTGGCGACCCCGGCCGAATCCGAGGAAAAGGGCTTCAAGCTCGGGCGCGGCCCCAATGTCTCGGGCGCGGTGCTGACCGATGCCCAGCGCGCCTTCGTGCGTGACCTCGCCGCGCGCTATTCAGCGCGCTACGCCAGGTCGAAAGCCTATACTGCGCAATACCGCGCCGTGCTGGCCGACCCGCGCACCGCCGCGGGCTTTCACCCCGACTGGAAGGAACTGACCTTCCCGATCGTCGCCGACCGGTCGAAAGGCGCTCATATCTGGGACATCGACGGCAACCGCCTGATCGACGTGGTGAACGGCTTCGGCCAGACCGCTTTCGGCCACTCGCCCGATTTCGTCAGCCACGCGGTCGCCGCGCAACTGGACAAGGGCTATGCCATCGGCCCGCAGGCCGACCGCGCCGGGCCGGTGGCGGAACGTCTCGCCACCTTCCTCGGCCACGACCGGGTGACCTTCTGCAACACCGGGTCCGAGGCCGTGATGGCCGCGATGCGCATCGCCCGCGCCGTCACCGGGCGCGAGCGTGTCGTGGTCTTCGCCAACGACTACCACGGCCAGTTCGATGAGGTTCTGGTACGCGGCCGCCGCAGCGGCGAGCCCGGCGCCTTACCCATCGCACCCGGCATCCCGCGCGAAGGGTTGAAGAACATGACGGTTCTGGGCTACGGCGCGCCGGAATCGCTCGCCTGGATCGGCCAGCACATCGGCGAAATCGCCGCGATCATTGTCGAGCCGGTGCAAAGCCGCCACCCCGAGCTGCGGCCCGAGGGTTTCGTGCGTTCGCTGCGCGAGCTTGCCACCAAGGGCGGCGCCGCGCTGGTGATCGACGAGGTCGTGACCGGCTTTCGCACCCACGCGCGCGGAATGCAGGCGGTCTGGGGCATCGAGGCCGACATGGCGACCTACGGCAAGGTGGTCGGCGGCGGCATGCCCATCGGCCTGCTCGCCGGCAAGCGCCGGTTCATGGACGCGCTGGATGGTGGCGCCTGGTCCTATGGCGACGACAGCAAGCCCGAGGTGGCGCCGACCTTCTTCGCCGGTACTTTCGTGCGCCATCCGCTGGCGCTGGCCGCCATCGACGCTGTGCTGGACCATCTGGAGGCCGAGGGCCATGTGCTGTGGCAGGACGTGCCCGCCCGCACCGCGGCGCTGGCCACCCGGATGAACGCGCATCTGGCGGCGCGCGGGCTGCCGGAGTTCGTGACCACCTTCAACGGCTGGTTCGTCATCAACGCCACCGCGCAAGACCCGCGCGCCACGCTGCTGTTCGCGCTGATGCGGCTGGAGGGGGTGCATATCCTTGACGGCTACTGCGGTTTCCTGACCACGGCCCACGCGGCCGAGGATTATGACGCCGTCTTCACCGCCTTCGCGACAGCGGTCGATGTGCTGCAATCGGTCGGCATCCTTGCCGGGTCGGGCGAGCTGCGGCTTGCCCCGCCGCAAGCGCCGACGAAAGCGATCCCGCTGACCGAAAGCCAGCGCGAGATCTGGCTGACCCACCAACTGGGCGACCGCGCCGCCGCCAGCTTCAACGAGGGCGTCTCGCTCCGCCTCGACGGGCCGCTGAACCTGCCTGCGCTGCAGGGCGCGCTGGCCGCGCTGATCGCCCGCCACGATGCGCTGCGGATGGTCTTTGACCGCAGCGGGGCCACGTTCGACGTGCTGGCGCCGTTCACGCCGGAACTTGCCTTCACCGATCTTGCGACGACGGCCGAGCCGGAGGCGGCGCTGGCCGACCTTATCGCGCAGGAAGCCGCACAGCCGCTCGACATCACCCGCGCGGTGCCGATCCGGATGCAACTGGCCCGCCTTGGCGCCGAGGCGCATGTACTGCTGATGACCGCCCACCACATCGCGGTGGACGGCTGGTCCTACAACCTGATGATCGACGATCTCGCCACGCTGTACGCCGCGCGGGTCGAGGGGCGCGCCGATACGCTACCCCCGGCCCCCTCCTTCGCCGGCCACGCCATGCAGGCCGAGCCGCTGCCCGAAGCGAAGACGCTGGCCTACTGGCGCGACCAGTTCGCCACCCTGCCGCCGCTGCCCGACCTGCCAGCCGACCGGGCGCGCCCGGTAGTGAAGTCGTTCAACGGCGCCACCGTGACCGACCGCATCGACGCCGAAACGATGAAGGCGGTCCGCAAGGCGGGCGCAAAGCAGGGCTGCACCCTCTTCGCCACGCTTTTCGCGGGCTTGCAGATCACGCTTGGCCGCCTCAGCGGGGCGAGCGACGTGGTGCTGGGCGTGCCCTCCGCCGGCCAGACGCTGCTGGCCGATCAGGCGCTGGTCGGCCATTGCGTGAACCTGCTGCCGATCCGTGCCGCCTTCGACCCCGCCGAACCCGCCGTCGCGCATCTGCAGCGCGCGGGCCGTGCCGTGGTGGATGCGTTCGAGCATCAGGGGGTCAGCTTCGGCACGCTGGTGCGCGAATTGGCCGTGCCCCGCACCCTGAACCGGATGCCGCTGACCGAGGTGCAGTTCAATCTGGAACGCAGCGCCGAAGACCTGAAGGCGGCGGACCTGTCGTTCCGCCCGGCGCCGAACCCCAAGGCGGCGTCGAACTTCGACCTGTTCCTGAACGTGATCGAGGGGCGCGCGGGGCTGCGGATCGACGTCGATTACAACGCCGATGTCTACGATGCCGACACCATCCGCCGATGGATCGGCCATTACCGTTGTGTGCTGGCGGCGATTGCCGCCGACGCGACGCAGCCGATCGCCGCCTTGCCCCTGCACGATGCCGCCGCGCTGTCGGCGCTGGTGGACGACGTGAACGCCACCGCGCTGCCGTTCGATCGGGCCGCGATGGTGCAGGATCTCGTTGCCCGCGGGGCGGCGCTCAACCCGCAGGCCCTGGCGGTGGAGGATGAGGCCGGAACGCTGACCCATGCCGATCTGGCGCGCCAAAGCGATGCGCTGGCCGCCCATCTTCAGCGCAGCTTGCCGCAACCGGGCGCGCGCATCGCCGTGGCCCTGCCGCGCGGGGCCGCGATGCTGGTCGCGCTGCTGGCGGTGCTGAAGGCCGGGCACACCTATGTGCCGCTTGACCCCCGCCAACCCGAGGCGCGGCTGCAAAGCATCGTGGACACCGCAGGTGCCGCCGCCGTGGTGGCCGAGGCAGCACCCTTCGCGCCCGGCTTGCCGCTGATCCGCCCGTCGCAGGTGCTCGCCGGGTCGATGCCCACGCCGGTGCCCGCCGACCCGGAGCGTGCGGCCTACATCATCTTCACTTCCGGCTCGACCGGCACGCCGAAGGGTGTGGCCGTGCCGCACCGGGCGGTGGTGAACTTCCTGACCACGATGGCGCGCGAACCCGGCCTGACGGCGCAGGATACGATCCTGTCGGTGACCACCGTCATGTTCGACATCGCGGTGCTGGAGCTTTTTCTGCCGCTGACGGTCGGCGGCAAGGTGGTGATCGCCTCATCTGATGCGGTGCGCGAAGGGTTTCCCCTGCTCGACCGGCTGGAACGGGGCGGCATCACGCTGATGCAGGCCACGCCGACGCTGTGGGACATGCTGCTGGATGCCGGGCTGACCCCGGCGAAGGGCCTGACCCTCCTCGCCGGGGGCGAGCCGCTGCCCGCCGACCTTGCCGCGCGGCTGACGGCGAATGGCGCCACGTTGTGGAACATGTATGGCCCGACCGAAACCACCGTCTGGTCGGCCATCTGCCGGGTCGAGCCGGGCAGGCCGATCACCATCGGCCACCCGATCGGCAACACCGAACTGCATGTGCTGTCGGACAGTGACGACCCCCAACCGATCGGCGTGGTCGGCGAGTTGAACATCGGCGGCGACGGGCTGGCGCTGGGGTATCACGACCGCCCCGACCTGACCGAAGCCGCCTTTCGCGAGGTGGCGCTGAACGGCACGGCCCGCCGCCTTTACCGCACCGGCGATCTGGCCAAGCGACTGCCGAACGGCCAGGTTCTGGTGCTTGGCCGCAAGGACACGCAGGTGAAGCTGCGCGGCTTCCGCATCGAGCTGGGCGAGATCGAGGCGCGGCTGCGGGCCATGCCGGGCGTTGACAAGGCCGCCGTCGATCTGCGTGCCCGCCCGAATGGCGACAAGCGGCTGATGGCCTGGCTGGTGCCCGCGCCCGGTGCCACGCCCGACCTGACCGCCATCGCGGCAAGCCTGTCGGTGCAACTGCCCGACTACATGCAGCCGCAGGGCTGGATGATCCTGGCCGCCCTGCCGCAGACGGCCAATGGCAAGCTGGATCGCAAGGCGCTACCAGAACCCGCCGATAGCTTGGCCCCTGTTGCCGTGGTCCGGCCCGAAGCCCCGACGACCGAGATGGAACGCCGCCTGAGCGCGATCTGGGCCACCGTGCTGGGGCAGGAAACCCTGTCGGTCACCGACACGCTGCACAGCCTTGGCGCCGACTCGCTGACCGTGTTCCGCATTGCGGCGCGGATGCTGGGCGACGGGCTGAACCTTGAGGCGCGCGACCTGATCGAGCATCCTTCGATCCGCGCGCTGGCCGCCTTTGCCGATGCGCGCACCGCAGGGCCCGCCCGGCCCTCGCTGAAAGACTTCCGCAACGGCGCACGCCGCGACATCCGGAGAGCCTCGTGATGCAGCACGATCCCGACCAGACCCCGGCAACCGCCCCTGACGGGATCGCCAGCTTCCCCTGCAGCACGATGCAGCGGCAGATGTGGTTTCTGGACCAGCTTTCGCCCGGCGATCCAGCGCAAAACGTCGCAATGCGCTGGGAGTTGACCGGGCGGTTCCAGACCGCCAGCATCGAGCGCGCCTTTCAGGCCGTCATCGACCGGCACGAAATCCTGCGCACCCGCTTTGTGGAACATGACGGCGAGCCCATGCAAGAAGTGGTGGCCCGGTTCGACCTCAGGCCAAGCCATCTGGACCTGCGCACCACCCCCGCCGCCGAGCGCCCGCTGCGCATCGAAGAGATCGCCGCCGTCGAGGCCGCGCGACCGTTCGACCTGAGCGCACCGGGGCTGATCCGGGTGGTCATGGTCCGGGTCGCGGGCGATCACGTCACGCTGCTGGTCGTGGTGCACCACGTCGTGTTCGATGGTTTCTCGATCGGGCTGATGGCCAGCGAGGTCGGGCAAGCCATCGAGGCGTTCGAAGCCGGGCGGGCGCCGGAGTTCGCGCCGCTGCCGCTGCAATACGGCGACTACACGCTGTGGCAACAGGATTACCTTGCCTCGGGTGTCCTCGTCGAGGATCGCGCCTACTGGACCGACGCGATGCGCGGCGTTCCGTATTTCGAGATCGAGCCTGACAAGCCGCGCCCGCCGCAACGCAGCTCGGCCATCGCGCGGCTGCACCGCGATCTGGGCGGCGACTTCGGCGACCGGCTGGCAACGGCGGCAAAAGGCTACGGCACCTCGCCCTTCGCCTTTGGCGCCGCGCTGGTGTCGGGCAGCCTGCATCGCGTGACTGGCGCGGCCGAGGTCGTACTGTCGACTCCGGTGTCCGAACGGTCAGAGCCCGATCTGGAAACGTTGATCGGCCCGTTCATCACCAACCAGATCCTGCGCCTGCCGACAGCCGCCGCGACCGTCTTCGCCGACCATGTCACGCAGACGCGCAAGGTGGTGGACGGCGCGCTGACCCACCGGAACCTGCCGTTCTCGACCTTGGTGGAAATCGTCAACCCGCCGCGCGACCCATCGCGTGCGCCGATCGCCGCGGTGGCGTTTTCGCTGATGCCGATCTTCACCCGGCCGCACCGCTACGACGGGTTCGCCTTCGCCTCGTCGCCGATGTACAACCCCGGCTCGGCGCAGGACATGCGCATCCTGATCCTCGGGCGGCCCGGTGGCTGGCGGCTGACGATCGAGTATAGCCCGGAGCTTTATGAACAGCGCACCATCGAAGGGCTGATGACCACCATCGGCGCCGGGTTCGAACGGGTGTTCCAGTCGACCCAGTTGACTCTGGCCGACCTGCCACTGGGTGCGGGCCTTGCCGCGCGTGGCGGGTTGGAAACGCGGGCGCTGAAGCGGATCGAACAGGTCTTGCTGGCCCATCCCGACGTTGCCGCCGCTGCGGCCGTGCCGGGCAGCGATGCGCCCTATGCCTTCGTCAGCCCGGACCCGCAAAGTCTGACGCCGCTGGAAACCCTACCCGCCGCGCTGATGGCGCGCGCGGCGGCCGATCTGCCCGCAAACGAACGGCCGCGCGGCATCTCCGTTCTTGCCAGCCTGCCGCGCACCGCCGCTGGCGACATCGACCGCGCCCGCCTGCCAGAGCCGCCGCAGGCCGCGCCGACAGCAGTGATGGTGCCGCCAGTGCCCGCCGCGTTGACCATCGCCGAGATCACCGACAGCCTTGCGGCCCTGTGGGCCGACCTCTTGTCGCGCCCCGCCCCCGCGCACGACCGGAGCTTCTTCGATCAGGGCGGCCATTCGCTGCTGGCGGTGCGGCTGATGGCGCGGATCCGGCAGGGCTTTGGCGTCGCGCTTGGCGTTCGCACGCTTTACGAGCATCCGACCATCGATGCGCTGGCCGGTCTGATCGCCGCCGCGCTGAAACCGGAAGGGCCCGCGACCGAGGATGACTGGCGCATCGAGCCGTTGCAGACCGAGGGCAGCGCCCAGCCGATCATCGCCGTCAACGACGTGGCGATCATGGTCTCGGCACTTGGCCACATGGCCGAAAAACACCCCGCCACCTGCGTGCGGCTGTTCGACGGAACCCGCGGCATCGACCAGACCGAACGAACGTTCGAAGAGATTGCCGCGGAATATGCCAAGGTGGTGCGCAAAGTGCAGCCCAAGGGCCCCTACATCCTCTTCGGCGTTTGCGTGCACGGCAACATCGCGCTGGAAACCGCCCGCCACCTGCAATCCGAGGGCGAGACCATCACGGCGGTGATCCTGAAGGACGTCTGGGAACCCGGCTATGTCGCGCGGCTGAAATCCAACCGTTCTCACCGCTGGCTGGAACGCATCTATGCTTTCCGCAACAAGGTGCGGATGGTGCGCGAAGGCACGCTGACACTGGCGGCGATGCTGGGCAGCTACCGCATCCTGCGCAAAAGCGGGCTGTTGCACCTGCTGAAGGCGATGGGCCTGATCGAAAAGGTCCGCGCGACCGACCTTGAGCCGGAACAGGAACGCTTCGTGGCCTACATCTCACGCGCCCGGAACCACTATCGGCCGCAGCCCTTCACGGCGCCTGTGCTGCATGTCATCACCCGCATCACCCCGCGCGGCCGCGCCTTCGCGCCCTCGATCGGGTGGGAGGATGTGGTGACCGGCCCGCTGAAAACGCTCTACATCGACGACATCCGTGTGCATCGCGGGCTGGAATTCGGCACCGCCGAACTGGGGCGGGAGATCGACATCTTTCTGGCCGAACAGGCGGCGCGGGCGGCTCAGTGACCGGGCAGCGGCATCCGGCCCGCGCGCAGGGTCAGGTGCACCGGCTGCCCCTTGGCCTCGACCACCACGGCCCCGGCGAACCCGGCGCCAAGCGGCAGGTCGATCAGCGTCCAGTCTTCGGCCCGCCCACCTGCCAAGCGCCGGATACACGGCGCGTCGCCGGGCAGGATCGTCACGTCAAAACTGTCCAGCGGCAGGCTCAGGCCCGCGCCGACGGCCTTGACGAAAGCCTCTTTGCGGGTCCAGCAGCGGAAAAAGGCATCGCGCCAGGCAACGCCCGCGAGGGGCGCAAGGTCATGTTGCTCTGCCCGCGAAAAGAACCGCTCGGCCACCTCGGGCTCCACCGTCCGGTGCGCCTCGATATCCACGCCCAGCCGGGGCGCCGGGGTCACGGCCAGCGCCGCCCAGCCGCCGGAGTGGCTGAGGTTGAAGGCCGGGCCCTGCGCCAGTTCCGGTTTGCCATTCCCGCTTTCGGTGAAGACCAACGCCGCAGGATCGCAGCCGACATAGCCGCCAAGGATCTGGCGCAGCCGCACATGCGCCGCGCGGTAAGCGACCGCGTCGCGCAGGTGCACGAAGCGATCCGCCCGCGCCTGCTCCGCCGCCGACAGGATCGTGGCGTCACCGCCTTCCTCCAGCGGCCAGAGCCACAGATCGACGCCAATTTCCACACCGCCCCCTTCGCTGCCTGCGCCGATCATAGGGCGCTGCGATGACGAGGGGAATCGCCCTCATCGCCATTCTTGCCGCGCTCGCCGGCGGTGCATTCTGGTTCCGCGCGCCCTTGCGCCGACAGGTGTCGCTGTTGCGCGACCGTCTGGCCTTCCGCGCCTTCGTGCAGGCCTTGCCCGCCACCCGGCAGGCCTATGTGATGATCCCGATGGCCGATGGCGTGCGCCTGGCGACCGATGTCTACCTGCCCAAGGGTGCCACCGGCCCCCTGCCCGCGATCCTCGTGCGGCTGCCCTATGGCAAGACCTTCTACGCCGAGGCGCGGCATTGGGTGCAGCTGTTCACCCCGCTCGGTTACGCCGTTCTGGTGCAGGACATGCGCGGCCGCTATGGCTCGGGCGGCACCTTTGCGCCCTACCCGCATGAGGCTGAGGATGGCGCGACCACGCTGGCCTGGGTCGCGGCGCAGCCCTGGTCGAACGGCAAGGCGGGCACCATCGGCTGTTCGGCGCTGGGGGAAACCCAGGTGATCCTGGCCGCCCGCCAGCCGCCGGAACTGGCCGCGATGGTCCCGATCGGCGCGGGCGGGGCAATTGGCACCGCGGCAGGCACCTACGGGTTCTTCGGCCTTTACGAGGGCGGCGTGTTCCAGCTCGCCTCCGGCTACGGCTGGTTCGCGCGCTGGGGCGGCAAGACGCCCGCGCATATGGATACCGGCCCGATCGACTACGCCAAGGGTCTGGCGACCCTTCCGATGCGCGACGCCGTGGCCATAACCCGGCCCGACCCGACCGATTACGAGGCGCTGCTGGACGGCTTTTCCGATCCCGCCTATGGCGCGCGGGCGGGCTTCATCGCGGACAATGCGACGTTCAAGACCCCGGCGCTGATGGTCGATACCTGGTACGATCCCAACGTCGGTTCCACCCTCGCGCTGTCGGCGCAGATGCGCCGCACGGCGCCGGATCAGCATGTGCTGATCGGCCCCGGCCTGCATTGTGAACTGACCGATGCCTTCGCTGCGGGCCATCTTGGCGATCTGCCGGTGACCGGAACGCCGCAGCCGTTCGACGCGCTCTTCACCGCCTTCATGAACCAGCACCTGAAAGGCGCCGCGCCGCCCGCGCTGCCACCCTACCGCTTCTATGTGCTGGGCGAGGATGTCTGGCGCGACTCGCAACACTGGCCACCCGAGACGGCCACGCCCGTCATCTTCGCACTGGCGGGTGACAGCCTGACGCCGGGCGACAGCGCGGGGGCGCGCAGCTTCACCTCGGACCCCGCGAACCCGGTGCCCTCGGTCGGCGGCGCGATCTGCTGCACCGGCGATCCGGCCAACCGCGCCGGGCCGCTGGATCAGCGCGGGATCGAGGGGCGGGCGGATGTGCTGAGCTACACCACGGCGCCGCTGGCCGCCCCGCTGCGCATCGCCGGGCCGATCAGCGCGGCGCTGACCGTCACCACCGACGTGGCCGATACCGATCTGGTGCTGACCCTGACCGACGTTGCCCCCGACGGCCAATCCCTGATGATCCAGACCGGCGCGCTGCGGCTGCGCTATCGCACCGGCTACGCCACGCCGCATCTGATGACCCCCGGCACGCCCGCGACAACAACCGTCAGCCTGCGCGACATCGCCTGGCTGGTGCGGCCCGGCCATCGGTTGCGGCTGGATGTGGCGGGGTCCAGCTTTCCCCGGCTGGCGCGCAACCTGAACGGCGGCAGCGCCGATCCGCACCGCGAAACGGTGCCGCACAAGGCGCGGATCACAATCTCCGCGCCCTCGACGTTGCAGCTGTTCAGCTGGCCCGGCTAAGCCAGACCGGCCCGATATCGACGCCAAGACGCGACAGGCTGGCGGCGATCCCGCGGCGAAAGGCGGTTTCGTCGAACCGGCGGGCATGGGCGACCAGCGGGCCGGGGTCGATCCGGTCAAACCCGGCACCCTCGAACCGCTCGATCGCCTCGATCAGGCCATCGACCGATTGATCGTTGAAAAGATACCCCGTCTTGCCGTCGATCACCGTATCCAGCGCGCCGCCCCGACCGTAGGCGATCACCGGGCGGCCAGAGGCCATCGCCTCGACCGGAACGATGCCAAAGTCCTCTTCGCCCGGAAAGATCAGCGCCTTGCAGCGGGCCAGATGGTCGCGCAGCACCGGAAACGGCACCTGGCCAAGGAACGTCACGTTCGGCCCGGCATGTTCGGCCAGCGCGCGGCTGGCCTTGTCGGGCCCGCCGATCACCACCAGCCGCTTGCCCATCCGGGTGAAGGCATCCACCGCCAGATCGGGGCGCTTGTAGGGCACCAACTCGCCTGCCCACAGGTAGAAATCACCGATCTCGGATCGTGGCACCGGCGCAAAATCGGCCACGGCCACCGGCGGGTGCACGATGTCGGAATCGCGGCGCCAGTATTTGTGGATGCGGTTCGCGACATGGGTCGAGTTCGCGGCGAAGGCATCCACCCGCGCGGCGCTGGCGCTGTCCCAGGCGCGCAGATCATGCGCAAGGCGGGGCATCAGCGTGCGCATCAGCGGGCTGGCAGAGTCGCGGTAGACTGAATACTGGTCCCACAGATAGCGCATGGGCGAGTGGCAATAGCACAGGTGCGGCGCATCCGGCGGCGGGATCACGCCCTTGGCCGGGCCGGATTCGCTGGAGATCACGAGGTCATAGCCGGTCAGATCCAGCTCTTCCAGCGCGCGCGGCATCAGCGGCAGATACTTCTGGTAGAACCGCGAGGCGAACGGCAGACGGCCCACCCGCGTCGTGCGCACGCGATGCGCGTTGATCGTCGGGCTGATCTTCCCAGGCACGTGCACATGGGTATAGATGTCGGCGTCGGGGAACATCCGGCACAGGGCTTCCAGCACCTTTTCGCCGCCCCGCATCCCCACCAGCCAGTAGTGGATCAGCGCAACGCGGCGGCCGCCGGTCTCAAGACGGCGGGGCAGCAACGGCAGCGACAGCTCAGCGCGAATAGTCATAATCACCTGCATACACATCGGCGCCGGTCTTGGGATCGACGAGGGTCAGCACAAGACCGCTGACCGGCACGCCCGCCTCGGCGAACTGGGACAAACCCTTGGCCACGCCCTGACGCTCGGTGGAGCGCCAGCGGACAAGGTAGAGACTTTCATCAACGGCCTGGGCCAGCACCAGCGCGTCGGCAACCGCCAGCGACGCGGGGGCATCGACCAGAACGAGGTCGTAGGCCTGCTTCAACGAGTTCATCATCGGCTCCAGCCAGCCGACCGACAGCTCATCCGCGGCGTCGGGGCGCGGTCGGCTGGCGGCCAGCACGTCAAAGCCAAGCTTTTCGTCGTGCAGGATCGCTTCGCTCAGCGAACAGGTGTTCGCAATGAAATCGGCAAAGTCGGTCTGCATCCGCCAGCCAAAGGTCTGGCTGAGCGTTGATCGGCGCAAATCGCCATCGACCACCAGCACCCGCCTGCCCGCCAGCGCCGCCATGCGGGCCAGCGCCAGCGTCGTCGTGGTCTTGCCCTCGCCCGGCACCGACGAGGCGATCAGCACCGACCGAGCCATCGCGCGCCCGTCCTTTACCATAAGCGCGGTGCGGAGGTGGCGGATACGTTCAGCGTAAAGGCCATAGGGGCGTTTCGACAGTTCGCTCCACGCGCCAAGCGGCGAATTCCAGCCGCCATCGGGGATCGAGGCGAGAACCGGCAGCCCGGTTTCCTGCTCAAGTTCCGCGGCACGGGCGTAGGTCGCCGAGGTCATTTCCTGAAAAAAGACGACACCGAAGCCCAGCACCAACCCGACCATGCCGCCGATCGCTGCCATCAGCATCGTGCGGGGCGAGGAAGGCACGCTGGAAACCGTCGCCCGCTCGATCAGACGCGAGTCCGGCTGCTGCATCTGCTGCTCGGTCCGGGTCTCGTTCAACCGCGACAGCAGGTCGTCATAGCCCTTGCGGGCTGAATCGGCGATGCGTTCCAGCTGGCGCAGCCCGATCGTGCTTTGCGACAGGTCGACGACGCGGGCCTCCATCTGCGCGATGCTGGCCTGCATCGTGTCTTCGCGCAGCTTGGCGGTGGCCAGATCGCTTTTCTTCTGGCCGACGATCTTCTGCACCTCTGACGCGATATCGCCCTGCACGCCCTTGATCTCGGTCGCAAGGCGGACGCGTTCGGGGTGCGTCGGCCCATAGTTCGCGGCCCAGACGGCATCCTGCCGCTGCAGGTCCATCAGCTGCGCGTTGAGGGCATCCAGCGCCGGCGACGACACGATCTGGCTGACCGCCGCCATGCCGCCCTTGGCGATCACATCCTGCAGCCGGTTGTAGGCAGCTTCCGCGGTGATCCGGTCGGCGCGCGCCAGCACCAGCTGGCCGTTCAGCTGGCCAAGCTGCTGCGTCGCCGCATCAAGCGTGCCGCCATCGGCCATCAGATGCGCGGCGCGATACTGGTCGACCGCCGCATCGGATTGCTCGACCTCGCTCCGGGTCTCGGCCAGCCGGTCCTGCAGCCATTTCGTGGCCTCGCCCGCGGTATCGCGGCGGCCCTGAACCTGGCTCAGGATGAATTCATTGGCCAGCGCGTTGGCGATCTTCGCGGCCAGCAGCCGGTCCGGGTTCGCCACGGCGATGTCGATCACGTTCGATTGCAATTCCCGCGTGACGGTCAGGTTCTTGGTGATTTCCCAGGTCAGGCGTTCCTTCTTGGCCTCTTCCGGCGTCAGCAGGCTGACCCCCTTCGGCCCCGCGGGAATCAGCGACTTGACCGCCCCGATCACCCGGTCGATCAGCGAGGGCGGCCGGTTCGCCGGGTCCATCGCGTTCAGATTGTCCAGGCCGATCTCGTCGATCGCCTTGCCGATCAGCACGTTCGACGTGATCACCGAAACGACGCTGTTCACCGCCTGATCGTTGACCGCGAGATCCTGCACCACCTGCTGCGAACTGGCGACCTGCGGCACCCGCGCCTCGATCATGATCTTCGACACGGCGCCGTATTTCGGCGTCATCAGCATTGCGACCAGAAGCGCCAGCGCCAGCCCTATGCCCATGCCGCCGAAGACGATCCGCCGCTTGCGCCAGATCAGCGCAAAGAGGTCGCGCACGTCGACGCGGTCAGGCGCATCGGCGGGCCGCAGTCGGCGGCGTGCGGCCACCGCTGCTGTCTCGAAAGGCAGCAACCTGCTGTTCATGACGTCTCTCATTCGGGAGTATTGCCCCCGCGGCGCTACTGAACGACGCCTCATCCCGATCCGGTGCCCCTGCCGGTCGGCGAAACCCCGCCCCAGGCAGCAACTTGGGCAGAAGCATGGCAAGGGTCAAACTTATGCTTGTCAGACAGTTACTTTGACCCAAAGCCCGTCACAATCGGTCCGCAACGATCCGATTACAGCGCGCTGCGGAACCAATCCATCGGCCGCGTCGGCGCCAGTGATTCGACCACGGCGCCGCGCGAAAGACCAACGGCAAGCCCGGCCATCGCGAAGAAGATGATGCCCAGATCGGGGGTGGGTTGCGTCAGCATCGCCGAGATGAACATCGCCAGACACCCGGCCTGCAACCCCGCAATCGCAGCCGCGCGGTCACGATCGTCACGCGGGGCCGGGGCGCCAAGCATGGTGCCGAGGAATGCAAGGTAAAGCCCGGTGCCGATCACCCCGATGCTGCCAAGGCAGGCCAGCAGCCAGTTCGACGCGCGCATGCTGCCCAGCCCCGCACCCATCAGCGCGGTATCGGTGAAGTTCTGGAACGCCCGCACATTCCAGCTCATCCGTTCGATCCCCGAGGCGGTATCAAGCTTGTCGAACAGGGCCCGGTCCAGGAACGCCTTCACGCTGTCGGTCAGGGCATAGCCCGCCCCTACCGCCAGCACCGCCAGCCAGGCACCGACCGCGCCCCAGATCACCAGCGCCAGCATCCGCCGTTCGACGCTGCGGCCAAGATCGCGCGCCACGGCGATTGCCGCGAGGGTGACAAGAAACACCGCCATCGAGACATAGGCCGAGGATGAGGTGGACCGCAGCAGAACCAGCGCCGTCATCGCCAACGCCCAACCCGCCAGCCGCGACGGCGTCGCCCGTATCCAGTAGACCAACCAGAAACCGAACATACCCAGCGTGTAATAGCCAAACGACGAGGCCTCGGAAAAGCCGCCGATCATCCGCTTCAGCCCCGCCATCGCGACATCGGCGAGGATGGCATAGTTCGCGGTGCGGATCGGCTCCATCAGGATGCCCGCCCCCACCATCCCGGTGATCACGTCCAGCCAGCCCAGCGCGACGTTCACGAAGGCCGCCACCGCCATCGCCCGCACCACCGTCGGCGTGTCGGGCGCTTCGCGAAACACCGTGGCCAGCGTGAAGAAGGTGAAGCCGTCCAGCAGGATGCGGAACAGTTGCGTCAGGTTGCCCGTGGTCGCATGCAGCCCGACAGAGATGATGCCGCTGGTGTTGGCGCTGCGGTCGATCCCGAACACCTCGGTCTGCCCGGCGAAGAGGCGCGGAAACAGGATCGCCGAGACCGCCGAGAACAGGATCAGCAGGATCAGGTAGAACCCCGGCTGAAACGGCCGCATCGTGCCCAGCAGCCGCGAGGTGGAATAGGGCTCCAGCCACAGCATCGTGAAAGCCGCCATCGCCGCAAGGTCGGTGACCATGATCGAGGCGCCGCCCGCCGCAGGCAGGTTGAATGCCGCCGCCACCCCGAAGGGCGTCGTGGCCATGAACACCCACAACCCGCGAAACGGCCCCTTCATCGCCAGGGCGATGATGACCAGAAACGCCAACGGGGTGCTGAGGACGACTTGCATGAGGCTCGCGGATCAGGGACGGCAGCGCAGCATAGCCGCCACGGCGGGAAAAACGACAGGCGGCGGTGGGAAAAACTGAATACGATGCAGCGAAACGATGCCCGGAGCCGCCGCCATGCCCGCCCGCCTAGTCTGCACCCTCGCCATGCTGGTCGCGCTGCCCGCCGCGGCACGCGATCTGCGCGGCCCGGAACTGGGTGCGGCTTCCAACTTCGGGCAGCACTGGTCGGCGCAGATCTTCGCCGCCGCGCAGGCGCTGGGGGTGCGCAACTTCCGCGACGCGGTCTATTGGGACGAGGTTGAACAGCCCGGCGGCCGGTTCGCCTTTACCACGATGTCCACGACCTACCCCGCCCTGATCGCCGCCGCCGATGACACGATGAGCCTGACGGTGAACAACGGCCACCCCGCCTATGATGGCGGCGTGACGCCTTACACCTCCGCAGGCATCGCCGCCTTCGCCCGCGACGCGGCCGAAACCGTGAAGCGGTTCCCCGCCATTACCGCCGTCGAGGTCGGAAACGAGATCAACAGCGCCAACTTCGTCACCGGCCCGCTGAAAGCCGCGCCGCTGGATCAGCGCGCGCTCGACTACCTCGCCATCCTGCGGGCGGTGCAGGATGCCGTGAAGGCGGTGAATCCGCGGGTGCGCATTCTGGGCGGTGGCGTGCATTCGATCCCGGTCGGCTACCTCGCGCCGATGTTCGCGGCCGGGGCGGCCAGCGCGATGGACGCGCTGGCGCTGCACACCTACACCACACCAGCCGAGCAACTGGTGCGCCAGATCGCCGTCTTCCGTCCGCTTCCGGGGGCCGCCGATCTGCCGCTTGACGTCACCGAATTCGGCGAACCCGATCCCGCGAAGGCGCCGGGCCTCCTGCTGCGCAACTACTGCCAGATGGCGCTGGCCGGGGTTGGGCGCGCGGTGTGGTATCCGCTGAACCCGCGCGGCGACGGGCTGACGCCGCTGATCGACGCCGCAGGGAAGGCGACCGCCACGGGCCGCGGCTTCCAACAGATCGCCGGCCTGATGGAACGGCAACCGGTCGCCAACGCCGCGCCCGATCCGTTCACCTACGCCTGCCTCTTCGGGACCCGCACGCTGGTGATCTGGGGCGCCCCCCGCGCCCTGCACCTGACACGCGCCGACCTGCGCGCGACCGACCCGGCCGGGGCGGCTCTGGACCCCGCGTCGCTGACCTTGTCGGAAACCGATCCGATCACCATCACCGGCAGCGGACCGCTGGCGCTCGGCACCGACGTGACGCTGGCACCGCAGATGGTCATCGCCGACAGCTACGACCAGTTCGCCTATCCCGGCATCCCGGACCAGCCCGCCGACCCCTTCACCCGCGTCGCGGTCGAGGGCGACCAGGTGCTGCCCTTGGAAACCCACGGCGGGCAGGACCGGCAAGGGGCGCCGTGGACGCCCTACCTCGGCGTGCCTGGCACCACTTTCGCCCGGCTGACGGCGGATGTGCTGCTGCCCGGCACCCATGCCGACCGGCAGGTTGTGATCGTCCACCGTTTCACCGCCCCCGCCGACATGACGGTGATCGCCGAATCTCGGCTGGCCCCCGCCAGCCACAGCGAAGACGGCATCCGGTTCGATCTGACGCTGAACGGCGCACCGCTGGATGGGGCGGTGCTGACCACGCCCGGCGACCGCACCACCCCGCCGCTGCATCTGAAGGCGGGCGACGTGCTGGCCTTCGCTGTCGGCCCCAACATCAGCCCCACCGGCGACGCGACCGATTACCGTTTTACGCTGCGCCGGGCCGAATGAACGGCGGCGGCTATCGCCGCCTCGGTCTCGGCCAGCACGCTGGCGTGGCGTTCCGGGTCGGGGCGGGCCTTCAGCGCCCGGTCCAGCCGATCCGCCATCGCATCGACGGAAACCCCGTCGCCGCCGGCAAAGGCGGCCTCGGCCCCGACCGAGGCGAAAAAGCTTTCCACCTTCCGATCCCAGCCAAGGCCAACCACCGGCAGGCCATAGGACCAGGCCACGATGCAGGCATGCAGCCGATGCGCCACCACCGCCTTCATCGCCGCGATGGTCAGCGCCAGATCGCGCGGTGTCGCCGGTGGCGGCGCCAGCGAGACGGCACCGGTCAGCACCATCGCCGCCACCCCCGGATCGGCGATCACCGCATCCAGCGCGGCGCGATCCTCTTCGGCGCCGTTGCAGAACAGCGTGACCTTGTGACCGGCGTCGGCAAGCGCCCGCGCCAGTTCGCGAAAGAAGCCAAGGCCGCCCTCGCCCGCCCCGGCCACCGCCGAATCCGCGTGATAGCGCAGGATCGTCGGATCAGTGACGCATAGCCCGACGCGGCCGGTCTTTTTCGGCGCCGGGCCATAGCACGCCGCCGCCAGCAGGCCGGGGTCGCGCGTCAACACCGGCACCGGGCCACGCCCGCCGGTTTCCGCCAGCCATGCATTCCACGAGAGTTCGTCGCGCAGCCCGACCTGCCGTAGATCGGCCGCGATCACCTGCGCCAGCAGCACCCGCCCCTCGGCCGACCAGCCGCCCTGCACGCCAACGGCATGGATCGCCAGCGGCACGCCCGCCGCGCGCACCACCTTGGCCGCCCGCGCGATCTTCAACGGAAAATTCAGATCGGCATCGGCAAAGATCTGGCCGCCACCGAGGATGACGACCTTTGCCCCGCGCACCGCCTTGGCCCAGTCAGGCTCCACCCGGTCGAGCATCCGGCCCAGCCGCCAGCGCACGATCCGGCGCCGCAGCGGGCCGGGCAGCACCGCCATCACCTTCAGGGCCAGCGCGCGGTTGCGCACCAGAACCTGCCCAAAGCCGGTACGGCCCGACAGATCCACCATCTCGACCATGGCGCCGGGCACCGTCTTGCGCACGGCATGGGCAAGGCATTCCGCAATGATGCCGTCGCCCACATTCGGGCTGTAGCGCAATCCGAACTGCACCACCTTCATCGCCACACCTCCACCATCACGGCCCTGCCTTAGCACGGGGGGCGGGCGCGGTTCTGCCCGCTTTGCGCGCCGCGCGCTGCGTTTTGGTTGACAATGCTGCGCCGCGTCACAATTTCACCCGGATTCCCGGCTAATCGCCGCGCGGATAGCCCTGCCAGCCGGACCCGTCGATGCCCCTGCGAATCGTCATCATCAACGACGCGAGCACCGCCCGCGGCGGGGCGACCGGGTTGACGCTGCAATCGGCCCGGCTGTTCCGGGCGCGGGGTCATGACGTGACGCTGTTCTGCGGCGATGCGGGCGACAACCCGGCCCTGACCGCGGACGGGATCACGGTCGTGGCCGCGGGCGGCGCCCGCCTGCTGGACCAGTCGCGCGGCAAGGCGGCCAGCGCGGGCCTCTGGAACACGACCGCGCGTGATGCGCTGGCCGACCGGATCGCCCGCACCGACACGCCCGACACCGTCTATCACCTGCACGGCTGGGCGCAGATCCTGTCGCCCGCAATCTTCACCGCGCTGCGCCCCGTCGCCCGCCGCACCGTGGTGCATGCGCATGACTTCTTCCTCGCCTGCCCCAATGGCGTCTTCACCGACTATCGCACCGCGTCACCCTGCCGCCGGGTGCCGCTTGGCCTCGACTGCCTGACGACGAACTGCGACAAGCGCAGCTATCCGCACAAGCTTTGGCGTGCCGCCCGCAGTGCGGCGCTGCGCCGGGCGTTCGATAAGCGCTTGCCCTGGGGCGCCATCGCGATCATCCATCCCGACATGGCGCCGATGCTGGCGCTGGCCGGGCTTGACCCCGATCGCATGGTGACCCTGCGCAACCCGGTGACGGCATGGAGCGAAACGCGCGTTCCGGCCGAGGCGAACCGGCGCCTGTTCTACATCGGCCGCGTGGAAGAGGATAAGGGCGTCCCCGCCCTGATCGCGGCGGCCGAGGCGGCGGGAATGCCGCTGACGGTGATCGGCGAGGGGCCGCTGCGCGACAGCCTTTCGCGGGCGCATCCCGGCGTCACCTTCACCGGCTGGAAATCGCGCGACGAAATCGGCCCGCTGGTGCAATCGGCGCGCGGCGTCGCGATGGCCTCGCGGCATGGCGAGCCGTTCGGGCTGGTCGTGGCCGAGGCGCTGCAAAGCGGCTTGCCGGTGATCCTGCCGCAAAGCTCGCTACTGTCGCGTGAGGTGACGGAGCGCGGCCTTGGCTTCACCTGCGACATGCGCGCGCCCGAAACCCTGACCGCCGCCATCGCCCGCCTGCGCGACCTGCCGGATGCCGAGGTTCAGGCGATGAGCCTGCGCGCGCATCGCCCCGAAAACGCGCTCGCCACCTCGCCCGAAGACTGGGCCGCGGCGCTGCTGGCGCTTTACGCGCGGCTGCTGGCGTAATCCGCTTCGGCCTCCATGCACATGCCGCCGCCGGGGCCGGAGACCCAGAACCGGTTGCCCAGACGGCAAATCCGCGCGCTGGCGGGCAGGCAAAGCGGCGCGATGGCGCGATAGCGGAAGGTTTTCAGCGGCCCCGGCGCCATCAGCATCAACAGTTGCGCCAGCAGCGGGCCGTGGACCACGACGCCCGGATAGCCTTCAACCTCGCGGGCGTAGTCGGGATCGTAGTGGATGCGGTGGCCGTTCATCGTCAGCGCCGAATAGCGCATCAGGGTCAGGCTGTAGAAATCGCGGCTGCGAATCTCTTCGGCGCTGTCGGGCGAGGGCACCGGTTCGGGCGCAGGCGCGCCGGGTTTGTAGTCTTCGCGATAGATCAGGTCCTGCCATTCGGTCACGCAAAGCTGGCCGTCCTGCCGGATCTCATGGCGCAGGGTGACAAGACCCAGCCGCCCGCTGCGCCCCTCTTTTTCGTCGATCGACTCCATCACGCTCTGTCGTTCGGCCGGGCGCCCGGCGTAAAGCGGGGCATGAAACTCCAGCCGCCCACCGCCCCACATCCGCCGGGGCAGCCACAGATCGGGGATCAGGTTCTGGCCGCCAAGTTTGGGGTGCCCGTCACGGCCCAACCCGGCCTCGGGGTGCACGGTCCAGAAATAGGCGTGGTGGAAGAACGGCGGCAGCGGCTGCCCCTCTTCCCAGGCATGGCCCAGCGTCACGGCCAGCGCGGTGGCGCGGGCCGGGTCCATCAGGTCTGTGACTGTCTCGCTCATCGCCGCTCTCCTGCCGCGCGTAGTGCTGCCATCAACTCTTCCAGCGCCTTGCTTTGCGCCTCGTGAACCAGCCGCCCCCCGGCATCAAAGGCATGGGCCGCCTCGGGCACCAGCACCTCTGGCCCCTGCAACAGATGCGGGCGAAACGCCACCAGCATCAGCCGCAACGCATATTGCGACCGGTCGCCGCCGCCCCGCCCGTCGGCCGCCGAAATGATCGCCAGCGGCTTGTCGCGAAACGGCCGCCCCTTGGTGCGGCTGATCCAGTCGAGCGCGTTTTTCAGCACACCGGACGGGCCGCGATTGTATTCCGGCGTCGCGATCACCACCGCATCCGCCGCCACGATGCCGTCAGCCAGCCTCTGGACCGAGGCGGGAATCCCCTCGGCCTGTTCCAGATCGCCATCGTAAAGCGGCAGGCGCAGATCGGCCTCGTCATAGTCGGCGGGGCCGAACAACCGCCGCGCCTCGGCCAGCAACAGCCGGTTGTAAGACCCCGCGCGCAGGGCGCCGGGGATGCCGAAAAGGCGGGGAAGGGTCATCGCACACTCCGTTCGTCGGCCCGACGATAGGGTGCCTTTCGGCGGGCGCAAGACCTTGCCCCCGCTGGGCGCTTGGCGCAGGGTGGCGCCGCATCGAAACGGAGGGCGACATGCGGCGGCACGGCGGTAAAATCCTTGCGGATCACCTCGCGATTCAGGGGGTGCGGCGGGTATTCTCGGTGCCCGGCGAAAGCTTCCTTGCGGCGCTCGACGGGCTTTACGACTCCGGGATCGAGAACATCGTCTGCCGTCAGGAAGGCGGCGCCGCGATGATGGCCGAGGCTTACGGCAAGATGACCGGGCAACCGGGTGTGCTGTTCGTCACGCGCGGTCCGGGCGTCACCAACGCTTCGGCCGGCATCCATGTCGCCAAGCAGGATTCGACGCCGATGGTGGTCTTCGTCGGCCAGATCGCGCGCGGCCACCGCGACCGCGAGGCGTTTCAGGAGGTGGACTACCGGGCCGTCTTCGGCACCCTTGCGAAATGGGTGGCCGAGGTCGACCAGACCGAACGCCTGCCGGAATACATCAGCCGCGCCTTCCACGTCGCCCGCTCGGGTCGTCCCGGCCCGGTGGTGCTGGCCCTGCCCGAGGATATGCTGAGCGTGCAGGCCGAGGTGGCCGACATCGCCGCCCCCGCGCCGATGCCCGCCGCCGTCAGCCCGGCGCAGGTCGCGGCCGTCGTGGCGGCGCTGGCCGGGGCCGAACGTCCGCTGGTGGTGGTCGGCGGCTCGCAATGGTCGCCCGAGGCTGGCGCCGATCTGGCGCGCTTTGCCGAGGGCTTCGGGCTGCCGGTGGCGGTGACCTTCCGCCGACAGGACCGGATGGACAACCGCCATCCGA
Organism: Paracoccaceae bacterium; assembly: GCA_016124615.1. Classification (GTDB taxonomy): domain Bacteria; phylum Pseudomonadota; class Alphaproteobacteria; order Rhodobacterales; family Rhodobacteraceae; genus Solirhodobacter. The sequence goes on from WGNF01000016.1 coordinate 51,176, forward strand.
ACTACGTCGGCGATCTGGGCGTGGGCATGAACCCAAAGCTGGGCCAGCGACTGAAGCAGGCCGACTGCCTTCTGGTGCTGGGTGCGCGGCTGGGCGACATCGCAACGGGCGGCTACGAACTGCTGGACCCGGCGGGATCGCTGCCGCAAATCCTTCACGTCTACCCCGATCCGGACGAATTGGGCCGGGTGTTCCGCCCCGATCTGGGCATCGCCGTTCCGGCGCCGCAGATGGTGGCCGAACTCGCGCGGCTGAACCGCCCCGCGACCCCGGCCTGGGCGCGCTGGACCAGCGAGGCGCGGGCCGAGTACGAGGCTTGGCGGCAACCGGTGGAAACCCCCGGCGCGGTGAAGATGGAACGGGTGGTGGGCTGGCTGACGGCGAACCTGCCAGACGACGCGATGCTGACCAACGGCGCCGGCAACTTCGCCGCGTTCCTGCACCGCTACCACCAGTTCAAAGAGACCGGTACCCAGCTTGCGCCGACCTCGGGCAGCATGGGCTACGGCTTCCCGGCGGCGATTTCGGCAAAGCTGGAACATCCGGGCCGCGTCGTCGTCTGCATGGCGGGTGACGGCGATTTCCAGATGACGCTGAACGAGTTTTCCACCGCCGTGCAGCATGGCGCGGCGGTGATCGTGATCGTGGCGAACAACGGCCGCTATGGCACGATCCGGATGCATCAGGAACGCCACTACCCCGGCCGGGTGTCGGGCACCGACCTCGCCAACCCCGATTTCGCCGCGCTGGCGCGCGCCTATGGCGGGCACGGCGAAACGGTGACGGACGGCGCCGATTTCCCCGCCGCCTTCGCCCGTGCGCAAGCCTCTGGCAAACCGGCGGTGATCGAGTTGAAGCTGGACCCGGAAATGCTGTCAACCGGCCTGACCCTCAGCCAGACCCGCGCGCTGGGCGAAAAGAGCGGCGCCTAAAGCCGCTTGCGCGCCAGGACCGGCCCCTCGCCAGCCGCAAGGATGCGGGCGACGGCGGCATCGTAGGGCTCAAGGCTGACGGCCATCGCATTCGCATTGGCGTGCAGGATGGTGCCCGCGTCTGCCATCAGCGCGACGTGACCCTTCCAGAACACCAGATCGCCCCGCCGCAGTGGCTCGCCGTCCGCCAGCACGCGCCCAAGGCGGGCCCGTTGCAGATCAGTGTCGCCGGGGCAGGCGATGCCGCAGGCGTGGCAGGCGGCCTGCACAAGGCCGGAACAGTCGATCCCGCTGCGCGAATTGCCGCCCCAAAGGTAGGGCGTGCCCAGCAGCTCCGCGGCCACCGCCACGGGGTCGCTGTCGTAGTCGTCCACGGCGCGCAGATGCTGCGCCGGAACGAACAAACCGCCATCCGTCTCGGCCCAGGGCCCGGTCTCGCCGACGATGGTCAGCAGCGCCCCCAGCGACAGCAACGCCACCTCTCGCAGCTTCAGGTTTGCGGCCGGGTAAAGGTGGGTGGCGGGGGCCGCGACGCGGTGGGTCGGCGTGGCATCGGGGCCAAGGTCTACCTCGGCCATGTAGCCGACATAACCATCCTGCTGGCGTTGCACGAAGGCCCAGCCGTCGCGGCGTTCCAGCACCAGCACCCGCGCGCCCATCAACGCCTGCCGGTCGCGCGCGCGGCCGGGGGCGGCCAGCACCTCGGCCAGCGGGGCGGTGACGCGGGCCATCTCGCCATCGGTGAAACGGTCCGCCTGCACCATGCCGCGCAGCGAGCTGTGCGCGACACGTCCGTTTGCCGGGGTCTCGCGCCGGTCCATCTTAGAGCCCGAGCATCTGCGGCAACGCCTGCAGCAGCGCGCGGGCGCCCTGCCCGACGCCACCCTTCGGCCGGGCCGGTGCGTCGGCGGGCATGTGGCCGTAGATGTCGAAATGCATGTACGGCGCGGCATCGACGAACCGCCGCAGGAACAGCGCCGCGGTGATCGAGCCCGCAAACCCGCCCTGCGGCGCGTTGTCGAGATCAGCAATGCCGGGCTCGATCAGCGGCTCGTAGGGCGTCCAGAACGGCATCCGCCAGACCGGGTCGCGCACCAGCGCCCCCGCGCCGGACAGCGCGGCGGCATGGGCATCGGTGTCAGTGTAGAACGGCGCAAGATCGGGGCCCACGGCGACTCGCGCCGCGCCGGTCAGCGTCGCCATCGACACGATCAGGTCGGGCGCCTCCTCATCGGCCAGCGCCAGCGCGTCGGCCAGCACCAGCCGCCCTTCGGCGTCGGTGTTGTTGATCTCGACCGTCAGCCCTTTGCGGCTGGTCAGGATGTCGCGCGGGCGCACGGCATTGCCGCTGATCGCGTTTTCCACCGCCGGAACCAGCACCCGCAGCCGCACCGGCAGGCCCAGCCCCATGATCATCTGCGCCAGCCCCATGACCGTGGCCGCCCCGCCCATGTCCTTTTTCATCAGCAGCATGCCCGACGACGGCTTGATATCCAGCCCGCCGGTATCGAAACACACCCCCTTGCCGACCAGCGTCAGCCGCGGGCCGCTGTTGCCCCAGCGCAGGTCCAGCAACCGCGGCGCGCGGGTGGAAGCGCGGCCGACAGCGTGGATCATCGGCAGGTTGCGGGCCAGCAGGTCGTCGCCCCGGATCGCCTCGGCCTGCGCGCCAAAGCGTTGCGCCAGCGCCATGAACGCGGCCTCCAGCTCGTCCGGCCCCATGTCAGAGGCGGGGGTGTTGATCAGGTCGCGGGTCAGCGCCTCGCCCGCCGCGATCGCCTCCAGCCGGGCGGCATCCACCCCGTCGGGGGCCTTCAGCATCGCCAGCGCCGCCTTTCCGGCGTGGTAGCGGTCGAACCGGTACTGCGCCAGCAGCCAGCCCAGCGCGGCCTCATCCGCATCGGCCGGGTCAAGCGGGCCCGCGATGTGCCACACCCCGGCGGGCAGCACCGTGGCAGCCTTGGCGATCTGGAACCGGTTCCGCGCCCGCGCCGCCGCATCCCCCAGCCCGATTGCCGCGCCCGCAAGCGCCCCGGCCGCACCGGGCAGCAGCGCCACCTCGCCCGCACCTGCCGCGAACCCGGTCGCCGCAAGCCAGCCCGCCGCGGCTGGATCCAGCGTGGCGCGCCAGTCGGTCAGCCGCTCTTTCGGAACGACATGAAGCGGCAGGGCGGCGGCATCGGCGGGTGCGAAGGTCAGGGGCATGGCGGGCTTCCGGCTGTGGGTCGTCCCCAGCCTAGCCGTTCGCCGCACACCCGCAAGACCGGATCAGCAGCGCCCGCCGACACGATCCCATTCGCTCGCCAGCGCCCGTTCAGCCAGCCGCAACAGCCGCGCCCAGGTCGCCGCGATCGCCGTCGCCTCGCCCACCGCGACACAGTCGGCCACCGCCACCGCCGCCTGCGACAGCCCGATCATGCCGACATGATCGGCCAGCCGCCGAAAGCTGCGCAGCCCGCGCGCGAAGGCGTCAAACGCCCCCTCGGCCGCGTAGGCCACCAGCGACGACATCACCAGCGCCATTTCCCCGGTGGCGCGGGCCACGAGGCTTTCGGCCCCCGCCGCCCCGAATTCCGCATAAAGCGCCGCCATCCGCGCCGGATCGAGGCTGATCGCCTCGACCGGGCGGAGCATCGTTACCCCACACACGTCGCACCCTCCATGAACCCCGTCACCCGTTGTCACCGTGGCGAAGCGCGCTGAAGATTTCGTTGCGTTGCAGCGAAAAATGCCTCGAACTTGGTTCAAAACGGTCCTAGACAGGCCTGACGCCCCCCGGAAGGACACAACCACGATGCCCCAGGCCCGGCCGCTTCCCGCCTACCTCGTCCAGCGCTACCACGGCTGGAAAGCCACCACCTTTGCCCAGAACAAGGGCTGGTACCGCCGTCTGGCGACCGAGGGGCAACGCCCCCGCGCGATGGTGATCTCCTGCTGCGACAGCCGGGTTCACGTCACCTCGATCTTCGGCGCGGACGAGGGTGAGTTCTTCATCCACCGCAACATCGCCAATCTGGTGCCGCCCTCGAACCCCGATGGCGAGTATCACGGCACCTCGGCCGCGGTCGAATTCGCCGTGACCGCGCTGAAAGTGGCGCATCTGATCGTGCTGGGCCATTCCAACTGCGGCGGCGTCAACGGCTGCTATGCGATGTGTTCCGGCAAGGCGCCCGAGCTGGAGGAAAAGTCGAGCTTCGTCGGCCGCTGGATGGACATGCTGCGCCCCGGCTACGACCGGGTGAAAGACCTGCCCGAAGAACGCGACCGCCTGCTGGCGCTGGAAAAGCAGGCGGTGCTGATCTCGCTGGAAAACCTGATGACCTTCCCGTTCGTCCGCGAGGCGGTCGAATCCGAAAACCTGACGCTGCACGGGCTCTGGACCGAACTCGGCGAGGGCGGGCTGGAACAATACGACGCCACCATCAACGCGTTCGTGCCGGTCTAAGCTGCCGCCCCTATTGCAGCACCTGCCCCGCCGGCCAGTTCAGCGTGGTTTCCAGCCGGAACGTCAGCGCCTTTCCGGCGGCGATGTCGGTCTTCCAGATCAGCAGGCCGCGCTTGCCATCGGGGTCGGTCTCGGTCGGGGCCGGGTCGACCTTCGTCTTCACCACCAGCGCGTCCTGTTCGGAATAGGGCACCTGCCCCATCACGCGCAGCGGCCAGTCTTCGGCGGTCAGGTTCTCGACCTTCAGCAGCGACACTTCGTGGCTGCCGTTCGACTTCGACAGGATGCCGCGGTCGCCCGACGATTTCTCGGGCGTCGTCATGCTTAGCCGCATCCCGTCGATGGCGCCAAAGCCCAGCGTCAGCTCGGTTCCCGCCGCCGTCATCGGCAGCGCGTCGGCCCCCACCACCGCGCCATCGGCGAACAGCATCGCCTGCCCCGGCAACAGCACCTGCCCGCTGTCGTTCTTCGCCTTCGCCATCAGATAGGCGGTGGTGTCGCTTGACGGCACCGCCTCGGCATAGACATCGGCCGTCAGATCCACGCTGTCGAGGCTGAAGCGCACCGCATCCACCCCGCTGCGGATGGTGGCCGGGTCGGGGTAGCGATAGGTCACGGTCGCCCCGAGCAATTCGGTATGCGCGCTGATCGCCCCGCCGCCGCCCGGCGACGGCGCCGCGAGCATCACCGGCGCCTCCATCACCGGCGCCTTCATCGCGCTGGCCATCGGCGCGGCGTCCATTTGCACCTCTGGTGCGATGCTGATCAGGTCGGGCGACAATTCCGACGGCGCCGACTGCCCCGAGGGTCGCGCCGTCGACAGTGTCAATGCCACATCCGTCCAGTCCTCGCCCGAGGCTTGGTGCACCGAAACGCCGCGGTCGATCACCAGCTTGCCCGCCTTGCGGTCCAGATGAATGTCATAGACCGGCTGCCAGTCGGCGTTCGGGGTATAGGTGGTGATCTCCACCGTGCCCTGACCCGAGACGCTGGCGACCAGCGTGGCATGGGCGTCGCCGCTTTGCAGCGCGGCCAGCGCCTTTTTGGCATGGTCCAGCGCGTCGCGGTCGGGCTTCAGCGCCAGATCGGCGGCCCGCGCCTTCTGCTCGGCGTCCAGCGCCCGCCCGGTGGCGGCCAGCACCTCGTCGTTCACCATCTGCGCCTGCGCGCGCAACTCATCGGTGCTGGCGGCGGGGGCGCGCTGGTTCAGCCCGTGCAGAAAGGCGATTTCCTCGGCCGTGGCCTGCGCCTGCAACCGGATCGCGGCCACCGCGAACTCTTTCCCGGCCAGCACCTGCGTCAGCCGGTCCACCTCGTCCTGCGCCGCCTTCACCTCGGGCGCCGTCAGGTCGGCAGTGGCGGGTTGGCGGCCACTCAGCACGTTGACGGCGCCGATGGTGACACCTTGGCCCACCACCCGCAGCGTCGCGGGCACCACCCCGGCGGGCAGGTCAGGCACGACCAGCTGATTCATCCCGGCAGGCCCGGCCACCGTCACCTCACGGGTGATCTGGGCCAGACCGGGGAATACCGTGACACGGGTGATGTGCGAGCGCGCCGCGATGGTTTCAGCACTGACAGCGGCGGGCAGGGCAACGCTGAGCAGAAGAATGGGCAGGGCAATACGCATCGGAAAACCTCCTTGAAATCGGTTCCAGCTTGCCCGAGCCGCACCCAAAAGCAAGCGCCCCGATGCCGCGCCAAGGCAGGCGCCGGGGGCGCCTGCGAAGCCGGTCTTTGGCGGTGCAAAATCGGTGTGAAAACGGTGCCAAATCGGTATCCCGATTTGGCAGCTTTCCCAACAGCTTGCGCCGGTAATGCCGGGGCAGTCGGCGCAAGCCTTAAAGTGTCGTTAACCCTTCTTCAGACACCGGTTCCCCAGCACCTCGGCGATCTGCACCGCGTTCAGCGCGGCGCCCTTGCGCAGGTTGTCGCTGACGCACCACAGGTTGATGCCGTTGTCGATCGTCGGGTCTTGCCGGATGCGGCTGATGTAGGTCGCATACTCGCCGACGCATTCGATCGGGGTGATGTAGCCACCAGCCTCGCGCTTGTCGACCACGAGGATTCCGGGCGCCTCGCGCAGGATGTCGCGGGCCTCGGCCTCGTCCAGATGGTCCTCGAATTCGATGTTGATCGCTTCGGAATGGCCAACAAACACTGGCACGCGGACGCAGGTCGCGGTGACCTTGATCGACTTGTCGAGGATCTTTTTCGTCTCGGCGACCATCTTCCACTCTTCCTTGGTCTGCCCGTCCTCAAGGAAGACGTCGATGTGCGGAATGACGTTGAAGGCAATCTGCTTGGGGAACTTCTTCGGCGCGACTTCCTGACCCGGCACGTACATGCCCTTGGTCTGGTTCCACAATTCGTCCATGCCTTCCTTGCCGGCGCCCGACACCGACTGGTAGGTGGAAACCACCACCCGCTTGATCCGCGCGCGGTCGTGCAGCGGCTTCAGCGCCACCACCATCTGCGCGGTGGAGCAGTTGGGGTTCGCGATGATCATCTTGTTGGTGTATTGCTCGACCGCCTCGGGGTTCACTTCCGGAACCACCAGCGGGATCGCCGGGTCATAGCGGTAAAGCGAGGAATTGTCGATCACCACGCAGCCCGCCGCCGCCGCCTTGGGCGCATAGATTTTCGTCGCGTCCGACCCGATGGCGAACAGCGCGATATCCCAGCCGGTAAAATCGAACGTGTCGAGGTCCTTTGTTTTCAGCGTCTTGTCGCCAAAGCTGACCTCGGTGCCCATCGATTTTCGCGACGCCAGCGCCGCGATCTCGTCCACCGGGAACTCGCGCTCGGCGAGGATGTTCAGCATTTCACGGCCCACGTTGCCCGTGGCACCAGCGACAACGACCCTGTAACCCATCGGGCCACTCCTTTTTCGTCATGAACAACGCGGGCCAATAGCGCAAAGGGCCCGGCTGGAAAAGCGGATTCGTTTCCTGAGGCCTGCCCGCCATGCTATCGTCACGGCATTTCAGGGGGGTCTTTCATGCCGCGTTCGCTTCTTGCCATTCTTCTTCTTTTCGCCGCCCCGGCCTTTGCCAACGACGGGTTCGGCGGGCTTACCGCCACCGGGCTGACCTTCGGGCAAACCGCCGCCGTGGCGATGGAGCAGGAAGACCTGTTCATCGGCCCCGACCGCATCCGGGTGGACTATGTCTTTCGCAACACCTCGGCGCAGGATGTGTCGGGCGAGGTGATCTTTCCGCTGCCCCCGATCCCGCTGCAGGATCTGGAGAATGAAGACTGGAACCTGCCCGAGGATCGCAGCCGGGAAAACCTTGTCAACTTCACCGCGACGGTGGAGGGCAAGCCGATCCCGGTGGCCATCGACCGTCTGGCCGTGATCGAGCCGGAAAACGCCTGGGAACAACCGGCGGCCACGCGCTACGACACCCCCGGCAAGGACGTCACCGCGCGGCTGGCCGCCTATGACCTGCCGCTGACGATCGACCTCGACACGCTGCACGCAAAGCTGAACGCGCTGCCGCCCACGGCAAGGGCCGCGATGATCGCCGAGGGGCTGGCGGCCGAGATCGACCCCAGCGACCCCACGCAGGGGCTTTTCCCGCTCTGGTCCATCGTGCTGCGCTATCACTGGCCGCAGGTTTTCCCGGCCGGGACAGCGCTGCACATCTCGCATGCCTATGAAAACCACCCCTCGGGCGGCCTCTTTGTCTGGCAGCAACCGCCCGAGGGCTACAGCCTTGATCTACAAAAGCAATATTGCGTCGATGCGGGCACCTCGAAGGCGATCATGAAGGCGATCACCTACCGGGATACCGACGGCACGATGCAAAGCATCGGCACCGCGCTTTATATCGCCTATGTGCTGCGGACGGCGAATTCGTGGGCCGGGCCCATCGGCCACTTCCGCCTGACGCTCGACAAGGGCGACGTGCGCAACGTCATCTCGCTTTGCGCGCAGGGGGTGAAGAAGACCGGGCCGACCACTTTCGTGGTGGAGCGGACGAACTACGCCCCCGATCGCGATCTGGATATCCTGATCGTCAGCCCGCCGCAGCGTTAGGGGCGGATCAGCCGGAACCGCGGATCGGCGGCCAGCAATTGCTCGACCGCCGCCCGCTCGGCGGCAAAGTCGTGCGGCACCTGCGCGGCCGAGCGGTGGCCGGTCAGCGAGAGCGACTGAAAGAAGTCAAAGCCGTAAAGGTCGATCCGTGTCGCCTCGGACCCGGCAAGCAGGTCGATCAGCATCAGGCCGGTGGTGGGTTGCGCCCCCAGTTCGGCCCACAGTCGGCGAATATCGTCCTGGCGATGCAGGTAAAACCGCCGTCGCACCACCGCCCAGGTCAGCCGCTTGCGCTTGTGACTCATCCACAGGGTCAGGCGCGGGTTCAGGCGGTCGAGGTCGGCGGCCCCCATCCGCACCGCCAGCGCCAGCCAGTCGGTGCGGGTGCCGTGCGAGGCCGCCGCAGGCATCGGCGCGCGGTTGATGCGGATCACCAGATCATGCGCGTCAATCTCGTCCCCCGCCGCGCCTTGCGCCAGCGACCGCGCATTGCCGACCAGCGCGACGCTGCGCCCGGCCACCGCCGCCAGCATCGAACTGCGCGTGATGGATCGCCGGGCCAGCGCCGCCTCGTTGCGCGTCGCGCGGGCGAGGTGAAAGCGGAGCCGGTCGATCGGGCCCGCCACCCTCAGTTCAGCCGCTTGAAGCCAGCATGGCAGACCGGGCCCTTCAGCAGGTCGGCCACCTTGCGGTCGCCATGCTCACATTCCGCGATCAGCGCGAAAACGCCGTCGAGGTCGGCGAAGTAGTCGGCGATCACATCATCTGTGTGGGCCATCGAGGCGTAGCAGTTGGTACTGGCCAGCCAGCCCTTGGCCAGCATTTCCTGCGTGACCAGTGTCTTGTATTCCAGCGCGGTCTTGGCCTTGAAGGCATAGGTGGACAGGCTCGGCAGCCCGGCAATGCCGATCTCCAGCCCATGTGCGTCGGCCGTCGCCTGCCAGCCCGCGCGCACCTTGTGGCCGATGGCGGTGATCGCATCCCAGCTTTGCACCCGCGCCATCACCTCCAGCGTCTTCACCGCGGCACTTGGCCCGATGCGTTCGGTCCAAAAGGTGGAACTGATGAAGCTGGTCTGCGCCGCATCCATCACCTCGCGTCGGCCGATCACGGCGGTGATGCCATAGCCGTTGCCCAGCGCCTTGCCGAAGATCGCAACGTCAGGCTCCACCCCGTATTTCAGATGCAAGCCGCCATAGGTCTCGCGGAAGCCGGATGTGCATTCGTCGAACACCAGCACGATGCCCTTTTCGGTCGCCAGCGCCCGGATCGCCTCCAGAAATCCCGGCGCCGGGCCCGCGTTGCGGCTGACTTCCATCTTGATGACGCCGATCGGGTGCTGGTCCACCAGCGCCTTCAGCTGCTCAAGGTTGTTGTATTCGAACGGATGCACGGTGCCCAAAAGCGCCCGTGGCACCCCGTTCGGGTCCAGCCCTGGCAGCAGGTGGCCGTCGAGCCCGCGTTCGTTGCCAAGGTTGGTCGCCAGATACCAGTCGTGCCAGCCGTGATAGCCGCAAATCGCGATTTCATCGCGGCCGCTGGCGGCGCGGGCGATGCGCACCGCGATGGCGTTCGCCTCGCCGCCCGACCGCGCCAGCCGCACCATCTCGGCCCAGGGGTGCAGTTCGATCAGCTTTTCCGCCAGCGCCACTTCTTCGGGGCAGTTCAGGGTGGACATGTTGCCCGCCTGCACCGTCGTCATCACCGCCGCGTCAACCTCGGGGTGGCTGTAGCCCAGCGTGTTGGTGCCCACCCCCATCAGTGACATGTCGCGGTATTCGGTCCCGTCGAGATCCCAGACGCTGCACCCCTTGGTGCGGCTGAAGTAGCTGGGCCACTGGTCGGGCAGGAACATCTCCGACCGTTTCGACAGCAGCATGTTGCCGCCGGGAATGATTTCCTTCGCCCGTTTCCACAGCTTCTGGCCGTTGGTCAATTGCGACCCTTCGTTGCGCGGAATATTCGCGTTCGCCGCAAACATCGCGGGATCCGCTTCCGCCAAGGCCACCACACGTTCCCAGCCGAAGTGAATATCCGGCGCGAAATGGGCAAAGACGGATTGCATCACTCTCAGGTCGGCCGTTTCGTCCACCGTCAGGCGCAGGTTCGAACAATCGACCGGGTTCACCACCTCTGCCGTGGTGAAGCGGCCCGAGGTGCGCAGGTAGGGCGTGACGTGTTCGTGGTCGAAATCGGCATCGGTTTCCTCGGCCGACCGGCGCAGCGCGGCAAGGCTGAACACCTCGGTATCCAGCCCGTCAGGAAAGGACCGGGTGGCCACGTTGCTGCAATACTCCACCCCCTCGCGGAGGAAGGCCTCGACAACAAGGTCGACAACGGCGGGATCAACCAGCGGGCAATCGCCGGTGATGCGGATCACGGTATCGGCCCCGGCGCCCTCGGCGGCCAGCAGATAGCGGCTCAGCACATCGGTTTCGCTGCCACGAAAGCAGCTATAGCCCAGCGCCGTCACGCAATCGACCAAGGGGTCGTTGCGCGGGTCGGTAGAGGTTGCCAGCACGATCTCGTCAACCCGCGTGGCACGCGCGAGGCGGGTCAGCAGAACCTCGATGAGCGGATGACCAGAGAGGTCGCGCAGAACCTTGCCGGGCAGGCGGGTCGAGCCCATCCGGGCCTGTACGATCGCGACAGTCTTCAAAGAGTGCTCCACTGCGAGGGATCGATGAGCCGTTGATCGACGTCGTTGGGCCAATCGGGCAGCGAGGTCAAGGGCGCATCCAGCACTTCTGCGATAGCGGCCAGTTCCACCGCGCTGTTGACGCCAACAACGATGCGATCTACCGCAGGATGCATGGCAACGAAGCGCAGGCAGGCATCCACCGGGGTCAGGCCAGCGCCTTCCAGCCAGCCAGCCCAAGCCTGCCAGACAGAAGGCCAACTGCCGAACTTTGTCGGCCGATCGGCCGCCGGAAACAGCAGAAGGCCCTGCAGAAAGGCGGATCGTGCGTGCACTTCCACCCCGGCGGCGGCCAACTGGTCGGCCCAGCCAGAGGTCACCAGCCGCTGGTCGAGGATGCTGAACGGCGCCTGCACGATTTCGGGTTGCAGCACCTCGACGAAGGCCGACAGCCGGTCGGGGGCGTAGATCGACAGGCCGATCTTGCCCGTCAGCCCTTCGGCCTTCGCCTCGATGAGCGCCGCGCGGATCGCGGGCCCGCGCGGCGAGCATAGCTGTTCGGGGTCATGCAGCAGCAGCCCATGCAAGCGCGGGATCCCCAGCCGCTGCAGGGATTCCCGAACACCGCCAAGGATCCAGCCCGTGGTGTCTGTCACCTCGGCCGGGATGCGCGGCACCTTCGACACAAGCCGCCACCCCGTCATCCCGGCGTGGCCCAGCACGGCCTCGGCGTCGCCATAGGCCGGCGCGGTGTCGAGCGTGTCGAGCCCGGCGGCCCGCGCGAAGGTCAGGATTCGGTCCACCTCGGCGCCGTCCGGACGGCCGAGGGTATTGGAAACGCCATAGCTCAGCCCGAACTGCACGGTACCAAGCGCCAGCCGCCGCGCCAAGGTGCGGCCGCCCAACCTTTGCAATGTCACGATCACTCCTGTCGCGCATCTGCGGCGCTTCGGCGCCGCGCTTCCCCGACGGCAAGATATGCCGAAAACAGGCCGCGGTCGATGCTGTTCAGGAGCGACGAAAGATCCCGGATCGGGCCCGTGTTGCGGCGTAACTCGCCGAGGTGGCGCCATTCTCGTATTCCGTCGCGACCCAGTCGCGAAAGCCGATCGGCCCCTGTTCCAGCCGCGCGCCATAGAGGTCGAGCACATGGTCGAGGATGCCGGTCTTGCTTTGGCGGAAGTGCAGGAACCGCGGGCTGAGCTGCTTGCGCGCCTCGTCGAGCGGGGTGCCGCAATAGTGCAAAAGGTAGATCGCGCTGGCCAGCCCGGTGCGGTCGGCGCCCGATTTGCAATGCATCAGCACGGGCTTTTCCACCGCGCCGAGCACCTCGATCAGGTGCAGCAGCGTGCGACGCTCGGGCGCGCTGCGGGCCGACATCGGCACATCGACCAGCGTCATGCCAAGCTTGGCACAGCTTTCCTCTTCGAACCGGTGGTGCGACAGGGTCAGACCGCCCCGCAGGTTCAGGATGGTGCGAAAGCCTTCGGCCGCGAGGTCCGACAGCCGTTCGTGCGCCGGGTGGTTCGAGCGCCAGACGCCGGGCGCGACTTCGGCATAGTTGGTCCAGAACGTCCGCAGGATACCGTGGTCCAGCCAGTTGACGTAGAAGGCAGACCGCCGCCGCTCTTCCGGGTCGGCGATGTCGTGGCTGTAGCGGGCGTGAAGCGACCGTTCCCAGTCGTGCAGCCTTTGCCAAAGTCGTCCGATCATCGCCATTGGTGCCCAAATCCTTCTGGTGCGGGTCAGATGGACGATCAACGTCCGTTTTGCAACCCTCGCGGCCGGGGCGGTGGTCGGGCTTGCGGCTTCCGTTGCGGCACGATTTGGCCCATATGGGGGGCGGCCGACCATAGGATTTACCCGATGCCGCTGCCCGTCACTCCCGCCTGCCGAGGATGCCCATGCGCCTGTTGATCCGCGTGGACGGTTCGCCCCGGATGGGCGGCGGCCATGTCATGCGCTGCCTGACGCTGGCCGAGGCCGCACGCGGGCGTGGGCATGCCGTGCAATTCGTCACCGTTGCCGCGCCCGAGGGCGACATGGTGCCCCGCATCCGCGCCGCCGGGTTCGCAGCGACGGCGCTGGCCCCGTGCGACAGCTGGCCCACAGACCCCGAAGCGCCGCCACATCGGCATTTCCTCTCGCTGCCGTGGGAGGATGATGCGCTGTTGACGGCCGAGGCGGTGCTCGCGATGGCGCCCGACTGGCTAGTCTGGGATCACTACGGGCTTGACGCCCGCTGGGTGAACCGGGTGCGCGCGGCGGGGCCGACAACGATGCGGGTCATGGCGATTGACGATCTCGACGACCGGCCGCTGGGCAGCGATCTGGTGCTGGACCAGACGCGGTTGCCGCCGGTGACGTATCGCTATCCGGCGCTTGCGGCGCTGACCGGGCCATCTTACGCGCTGCTGCGCCCCGAGTTTGCCGAACGCCGTACTGCAGCGTTGGCACGGCGCGGCGGGCCGGTGCGGCACGTTCTGGTGGCGCCGGGCATGGCCGATGCGGCAGGTTTGGCGCCGTTGGCATTGCAGGCGCTGGCCGCGTTTCCCGACCTGACCGCGGAGGTGGTCATGGGTGCCGCCAGCCAAAGCGCGGCCGAGGTGGCGGTGCTCGCGGCGCATGACCCGCGCGTGACCTTGACCCTTGACGCCACCGACATGGCCGCGCGGATGGCGGCGGCGGATCTGTGCATCGGGGCCGGGGGCATGACAACGTGGGAACGCTGCTGCCTTGGCCTGCCGACGGTGGCGGTCGCGGTGGCCGACAACCAGCGTGGCACGCTCGACGCGCTGGCGACGGCGGGCGCGGCGGTGACGCTGGGGCTGGACGACGCGCGGCAACCGGGCCGGATGGCGGCGGCGGTGGCCGCGGCGGCGGCGCAGGCGGGCCAGATCGCCGCGCGGGCCGCCGCGCTGGCGGACGGGCTGGGCGCCGCCCGCGTCATCGACGTGCTGGAGGGGCGGCTTCGGCCCGTGACCGAGGCCGATGCCGAGACGCTGTTCCAGTGGCGCAACCGGCCCGCGATCCGGGCGATGAGCCTGACGCAGGACCCGCTCGACTGGGCGACCCATGTCGATTGGCTGGCCCGCGCCGCGACGCGCGACGACGGACTGTGGTGCATCTACGCCGAAGGCGGGCGCGACCTTGGCCACGTGAACGCCCGGCGCGAGGGAAAGACCTGGCACTGGGGCTTCTACATCGGCGCCGAGGATGCGCCGAAGGGGGCCGGGCGGCGGATGCTGGCGGCTTTCCTGCGGGCGCTGCTGGCGCGCGACGATTTCGAGGTGCTGACGGCCGTCGTGAAGCCCGGCAACGCGGCATCGGAAGCGCTGCATCGCGGGTTCGGCTTTCGACCAGCGGCTTCGGAAACCCCCGAACTTCTTGCCTTCACCCTTTCCAGATGCGAATTAGCGCAGCGATACGCATTCGCCTGCATGATCGAAGGATAGCCGCGCATGTCTTTGCCCTATGCCATCGCCGCGCGCCCGATCGGGGCGGACCATTCCCCCTACATCATCGCCGAACTGTCGGGGAACCATAACGGCGATCTCGGCCGCGCGCTGGCGCTGGTGGATGCCGCTGCGGCGGCCGGGGCGGATGCGGTGAAGCTGCAGACCTACACCGCCGACACCATCACCATCGACGTCGACCGGCCAGAGTTCCGCATCCACGGCGGGCTTTGGGACGGGCGCAGCCTGCATGAGCTTTATCAGGAGGCCTCGACGCCCTGGGCCTGGCACAGCGATCTGTTCGCGCGGGCGCGAAGCCACGGGATGCACTGCTTTTCCTCGCCCTTCGATCCGACCGCGGTCGATTTCCTCGCCGCGCTGGATGCGCCGGCCTTCAAGATCGCCTCGTTCGAGCTGGTCGATACGCCGCTGATCCGCAAGGTGGCGGCGCAGGGGCGGCCGATGATCATGTCGACCGGCGTCGCCAACTGGGGCGAGATCGAGGATGCCCTGCGCGCGGCGCGCGAGGGTGGGGCGACGCAGATCGCGCTTCTGCACTGCATCTCGGCCTATCCGGCGAGGCCGGAGGAGATGCGGCTGGGCACCATCGCAACGCTGGCCGATGCGTTTGGCGTGCCCATCGGCCTGTCGGATCACACGATGGGATCAGCCGTGGCCGTGGCGGCGATCGCGCGCGGCGCGGTGATCATCGAAAAACACCTGACGCTGGCGCGCGCCGATGGCGGGCCGGACGCGGAATTCTCGCTGGAGCCGGACGAGTTCGCCCGGATGGTCGCAGACTGCCGGATGGCCCATGCCGCGCTCGGCGGGCCGCGCCACGACCGCAAGGGGGTGGGCGGCGCCAACGCGCAATTCCGCCGTTCGCTTTACGTCGTGGCCGATGTGGCGGCGGGCGAGGTGCTGACCGAGGCGCATGTGCGATCCATCCGCCCCGGCCTTGGCCTTGCGCCAAAGCACCTGCCCGAGGTTCTGGGTCGGCCGGCAACGCGCGCCCTGACCCGGGGCGAGCCGCTCGACTGGTCGATGGTAGGGACCGCGCAATGACCATGCGGCTGATGGTGCTGTCCACCGCCAAGAACACCGACTCGGTGCTGGAGGCGTTGAAACGGGTGGCGGGGGACGAGGTCGAGGTGATGCTGCACGTCGGCGACACGACGGCGGATTTCAAGGCCTCTACCCTGTCGCGCATGAACGCGCGGATGGGGACCAAGGGCCATCTGATGCAGGATACGACCTATCGTGGCGCCGCCCGCGCGCTGGAGGCCCGGCCGGACTACTGCGAGCTGCGCGACGAGTTCGAAGAGCACATGATGCGCACGGCCGACAGCTATCGCTACAAGTCGCACCCGATGCAATGGCCGCACGAGTTCCACGATTACTACCGCATCCTCTGCGACGTGATCGCGGCCCGGCTGCTCGACGAGAAGATCACCCATTGCCTGTTCTTCAACGTGCCGCATCTGAGCTATGACACCGTGCTGTTCCATGTGGCGGAATCGCTCGGCATCCCCTCGATCATCGTCAGCCAGTCGCTGTTCCCCGACCTCTACTTCTCGATGCGCCATCCGCGCGATCTGGGCGGGTTCGATCCGGCCAGCGTGCAGGCCGCGCCCTGGCCCATCGCCAAGGGCCAGCCGCCCGAACTGTTCTACATGAAGGGCGTCAAGCAGGAACACGAGGAAGGCGGCCGCATCACCCCCCGCGCGGTGCTGCAACTGGTGACGTTCCTCGCCACCAAGCGGCCGTGGCAGGCGTTCAACCCGGTCTACATCTGGCGGCTGGTGCGGCGGATGCACAAGATTTACGGCGCGCTGCCAAAATGGCGCGACCCCTTCGCGCGGTTCTTCCACGAGGATGAACTGGCCTATTTCGACCACATCGCCGGGTTCGAGAACCAGACCGTCGATCTGGAGGGCGACTACGTCTATGTCGCCCTGCAACTGCAACCCGAGATGACGACCAGCGCGCTGGGTGGCCGGTTCCACGATCAGGCGCTGGCGATCGAGCGGATCGCGGCGCTGGCGCCCCCCCGCGTGCGCATCCTCGTGAAGGAAAACCCCAAGCAGGGCGCCTATCAGCGCGGGCCGCTGTTCTTCCACCGGCTGAAACGTATCCCGGCCGTCACCTTCCTGCCGTCCTGGGCCAATACCCACGCGCTGACCGAACGCGCGGCGGCCGTGGCCACCATCACCGGCACCGTCGGGTGGGAGGCAATCTGCCGCGGCAAGACGGCGCTGATCTTCGGCAAGGCGTGGTATCGCAAGTTCCCCGGCGTGGTGGAATATCGCGACGACCTGACCTGGGACGAGATCGTGGCCGCAAAGCCCGACCATACCGCGCTTGAGGCGGCAATGGGCGCGCTGGCCGCACGGATGCACCGCGGCGTGATCGACCGCCACTACACCCAGCTTGTGCCGGACTATGATGTGGCGGCGAATGACGAGAAGGTGGCGAAGACCCTGCTGGGTCTGCTGAAGGGCGAGGTGGTGCCGACCTACGGCTAGACTTCCACCACTACGACGCCGGTCTTGTTCAGCGGGTGGGCGAGGATGTCCAGCGGATAGCTCTCCACCACCCGCAGCCCCGCCTTGGCGATTTCCGGCAGCAGCGTGCGCAACTGGTCGCCGGTGATGGCGTAGATCTTCTGCGCGGTATTGCCGAATTCGAACACCGGCTCCACGAATACGATGCGACCGCGGCACACCCGCGAAATGGCGCGCACGGCGCTGCCCGCGTCATAGGGGACCTGCTCCAGGCAGTGCATCGAGAACACCACGTCGAAACTGCGGTCGGCGCAGGTGGCAAGCTCGGTCGCGCTGTCCACATGCAGGTCGACCCCGTCGAGTTTGGCGCCCCATGTCTCGCGGCTGACCTCCAGCCGTTTCGGCGAAATGTCGATGCCTACCAATTCGATCTTGTCGCCAAAAGCCTCGTTCAGCAGCATCAGGTTGATGCAGTTGCCCGCCCCCACCTCCAGCACGCGCAACCGCTGGCCCGGTGCGGCGGCAAGCTGACGTTCGATCTCGGTCTTCACCGGCGCCAGATAGCCCGCGCGGATGCGGGTAAACGGCACAAGGCGGATCTTGCCGTCGCAGGTGGTGTATTCCTGCCCGTGCAGATACATCTCCTGCTCCCACGGGCCATAGTTTTCGTAGATGTCGCGGCTGACGGTGGTGTGGCGCCGCACCTCTTTGCCGCGTATCAGCTTTTTCCGCAACCGGCGCAGTTGCGACCACGACTTGAGCCAGAAGAACAACCCCGCCGGAATCGCGGGCTGCATCCGGTAGGCGAGCGTCTGGCGCTTGTTCTTGCTCATGTCCTCACCCCACCGCCGCCCCCAGCGCGGCCACCACGCGGTCCTGATCGGCCTCGGTCAGCCCGGAATAGAGCGGGATCGAGATCGCGCGGCGATAATACTGCTCCGCCACCGGAAAATCGCCCCATTTGAAGCCGCGGACCTGCCAGAACGGCTGGGTGTGCACCGGGATGTAATGCACGTTCACCCCGATCCCGGCAGCGCGCAGCGCGGGAAAGACAGCATCGCGCCGGTCGACCTGCACCGGGTAGAGGTGCAGCGCGGAATGGCTGTCGGGCGATTGCGCGGGCAGGGTCACCGGCAGGTCGGCCAGCAAGGCGTCATAGCGGCGGGCAAGGGTATGGCGGCGGGCGATGAAATCCTGCAGCCGGGTCAGTTGCGACAGGCCAAGGGCCGCCTGCATCTCGGTCATGCGGTAGTTGTAGCCGAGGCTGACCTGTTCGTAATACCAGCCCCCCGGCGCCGGGTCGGCCTGCATCAGGTGCGCCTCGCGCGTCACGCCGTGCGAGCGGGCGAGCCGCATCTTTTCGGCCAGCCCGGCGTCGTTGGTGGTGGCAAGGCCCCCTTCGGCCGTGGTGATGATCTTCACCGGGTGGAACGAGAACACCGCGATGTCGGAATGCGCGCAGTCGCCCACCGGGCGGTTGCGGTAGGTGGCGCCGATGGCGTGGCTCGCGTCCTCGATCACCCGCACGCCATACTGGCGGGCCAGCGCCCCGATGGCGGCCATGTCGGCGCTTTGCCCGGCGAAGTGGACGGGGACGAGAACCTTGGGCAGCGTCCCGTCCCGCTCCGCCGCCGCCAGCTTTTCGGCCAGCGCAGCGGGCGACATGTTGTAGGTGTCCGCGTCGATATCGACGAAGTCCACCGTCGCGCCACAGTAAAGCCCGACGTTGGCCGAGGCGACGAAGGTGTTCGGCACCGTCCAGAGCCGGTCGCCGGGCCCGAGGTCCAGCGCCATGCAGGCGATGTGCAGCGCCGAGGTGGCAGAGTTCACCGCCACCCCATAGGCCGCGCCCGCCACCTGACAGATCGCATCCTCGAACGCGGGCACAGCCGGGCCTTGCGTCAGGAAATCCGACTGCAGCACCGCCACGACCGCCGCGATATCGTCTTCCGAGATGTCCTGGCGGCCGTAGGGGATCATCAGAATTGCCCGATCTTTTCCGCGTTGGTGGTGATCCAGGCCTGCAACTCGGGGATCGACATCCACGCCCCGTTGTTGTCGGAGGAGTAGCAGAAATCTTCGGCGACCGCCTGCCCCTCGCCGATCCGCGCGGGGTCTTTCGACCAGTTGTGGATGGCCGGGATGATCTTGAAGTGTTCGCGGTATTCGTAGGTATGCGGCGCGTCTTCCACGCCGATCATCTGTTCGTGCAGCTTTTCGCCGGGGCGGATGCCCACCACCTCTTGCCGCGCGCCCGGCGCCACCGCTTCGGCAATATCGACGATGTTCATCGACGGGATCTTCTTCACGTAGATCTCGCCGCCCACCATGTCGTCAAACGCGTGCCAGACCAGTTCCACACCCTGTTCCAGCGTGATCATGAAGCGCGTCATGCGGGGGTCGGTCAGCGGCACCACGCCCTTGTCTCGGATCGACAGGAAGAACGGGATGACCGACCCGCGCGAGCCCATCACGTTGCCATAGCGCACCACCGAGAACCGGCACTTGTCGGCGCCTGAATACGAGTTGCCGGCCACGAACAGCTTGTCGGAGGCGAGTTTGGTCGCGCCATACAGGTTGATCGGGGCCGAGGCCTTGTCGGTCGACAGCGCCACACAGCGCTTCACGCCCTTGTCGATGCAGGCGTCGATCACGTTCATCGCGCCGTTGATGTTGGTCTTGACGCATTCGAACGGGTTGTATTCGGCGGTCGGCACGATCTTGGTCGCGGCCGCGTGCACGACGTAATCCACCCCGTCCATCGCGCGATAGAGCCGTTCCCGGTCGCGCACGTCGCCGATGAAGAACCGCACCTCGGGCAGGTCGCCGTAAAGCTTCGCCATCTCCCACTGCTTCATCTCGTCGCGCGAGTAGATGATGATGCGGCGCGGTTTGTATTTCGCCAGCGTCATCGGCACGAAGCGCGACCCGAACGAACCCGTTCCGCCGGTCACAAGGATGGTCGATCCGGTCAGCATTCTGTGGGCTCCTCGTCCGTCACGCGAATTGCGGCGGGAAACTGGGCCCGCCGGGGTCGGGTATCCGTAAACCCGGCCGTTGCCGTTGTCTACTGGCCGGGCTCAGTCCATGCGGTCGGCGCTGAAGGCGTAAAGCACCAGCGCCACAGCGACGAACGCCGCGAAGAACAGGAAGATCGCGGCATAGGGCGCCGAGGCGGGCGGGACGGCGACAGCGGCATGGATGCGCCCGGTGACCACCTGCATCAGCCCGGTGCCGCCGATCCCGAACAGCGTCAACAGCGTCACCCCGCGCCCGACCAGATGCGGCGGAAAGAAGCCGCGGCCATGCGCCATCACCGCCGGGTAGGAGGCGCCGACAAAGCCCAGCGCCGCCAGCCACAGCGCCCCGGCCCAGGGCCCGGCGTCCGGCCACAGACCCAGCGCGGCCAGGCAGCCCATCGCCAGGATATTGCCGCCGAACACCCCCCATTTGCGTGAGCCCAGCATCCGGTCCAGCGGGCCGTAGGCGAAGTTGCCCGCCACCATCGCCAGCCCCATCAGCAGGCTGACGCGGCCGATGCCATTGGCGCCCATGTGCCACACGTCAGCCATGTAAGGCCCGACCCAGAGGCCGCGAATGTCGGCGGCCGGGGCGTAGCCCGCCACCATCATCGGCGCGATCAGCCACAGCGAAGGCTCGCGCAGCAGATCGCGGACGGAGCCTTTGGCGGCCGCATGGTCCACCCGCTCGGGGTCGTGGATGAACCGCGCCAGCGCCGCCGCCACCAGCAGCGTGACGGCAGCCACGCCCAGCACGGTCGGCCGCCAGCCGAACGCTGCCACCGCCCAGGCCAGCGGCAGCGTGCCCGCGATGTTGCCGAACGAGCCGAAGCCGATCGACAGGCCCGCCAGCGTGCCGAACATCTGCGGCGGAAACTCGCGCGCATAGATGTAGTAGGCCGCCACCAGCACCGGCGCGCAGCCCGCGCCGATCAGGATCATCGCCAGCGTGATCGCCCCCGGCCCCTGCGCCAAGGCAAACAGAACCGCGCCGCCGCCGCCCAGCAGCGCCAGCGGAACCGAGGCCGTCAGCCGTGGCCCGACATGGTCAAGCGCCCAGCCCACCGGCAGTTGCGCCAGCGCGAAAGCGACAAACCAGAAGCCCGAGGCCTGGGCCAGGCTTTCGGCCGTGGTGCCGATGTCATGCGCAAGATAGGGCGTCATCACCGCCAGAAAGGCGCGGTAGAACTGGCTGAGCACATAGCCCAGCACCAGAAAGACGATCCCTGTCCGCATCCGTTCCTCCACCCCGCCGGGCACTCTGGCGAAGGGACCGGGCGGCGGCAAGGCCGGATCAGTCGATCGGGCTGGCGCCGCCCTCGGCGGTGCGGCGGGCGACGAAGGCGGCGACACGCTCTGCCGCCTCTTGCCCGTGCAGGGGTTGGCGATAGTCGGCCAGCGTGCGCTGCCAGACGCCTGTGGCGCGTTCGGTCGAGGTTTTGGCCCCGGCCTCGGTCCAGCTGCCGATATTGGACAGGTCGGCCAGAAGCGGCGCGTAGAACGCGCGGTCATACCGGCTCATGGTGTGCGCCGCGCCGAAGAAATGGCCGCCCGGCGCCACCTCGGCCAGCGCGTCGAAGGCCAGAGCGGCCTCGTCCGCCTCGGGCCGCTGGCAAAGCTCGGCGAGCATCTGCAACGCCTCCAGATCGTTGATGAACTTCTCGTAGCCGAAGCTCAGCCCACCCTCCTGCCAACCCGCCGCGTGGATCGTCAGCGTGGCATTCGCCATCAGCGCGCCCCAGAGGCCCATCATCGTCTCTGTCGTCGCCTGCATGTCGGCCACGTTCGACGAGGCCCCCGCCGCCGACCGCCACGGCAGGCCGATGTAGCGCGCCAACTGGCCTGATCCGATCTGCATCTTCACATGCTCGGGCGTGCCAAAGGCGGGTGCGCCCGACTTCATGTCGACGTTCGAGGAAAAGCCGCCATAGCTGACCGGCGCCCCCGGCGCGGCGATCTGCGCCAGGGCGATCCCGGCCAGCGCCTCGGCGTGTTGCAGCGCCAGCGCCCCGGCCAGGGTGACCGGCGCCATCGCCCCGGCCAGACAGAACGGCGTGATGATCGACATCTGCCCGGCGCGAGCAAAGTCGATGATGCCCTCGGCCATGTTCTGGTCGACCTGCCGGGGCGAGTTGGTGTTGATCACCGTCACCGTCCAGCTTTGCGCGGCAAAGGCGGCCTCGTCGAGGTTCAGCCCCAGCCGGATCATGTCGAAACTATCCTGCACCGCCCGCCGCCCGCGCGACCCGGTCGACATCACCTTGCGCCCATAGGTCAGTTGCGCGCCGGTGGTGGCAAGGTGGCGCAGCGGCACCGGCACGTCCTGCGCCTCGACCCCCGCGCCCATCTTGTGGATCACGTCGAACGACGATTGCAGCTTGATCAGCTCTTCATAATCCGCCAGCCGCCCCGGCCGCCGACCGCGCACCAGATCGGTGACATTCGGGCAACCGGCGCCGCCCATGAACAGCATCGCGCCCTCTTCATAGACCTGCGCATGGGCCGGGTCGGGCGCGCCAAGGCGGATCGACCGGGGCGCCGAGGCCAACGCCGCTGCCACGATCTCGCACCCGATGCGGACCATCTGGGTGTCTTCATCCACCAGCGCACCAGCTTCGGCAAACAGCCTGCGCGCCTCGGGCAACAGGAACCGGATGCCCAGATCTTCCAGCACCCGCAGCGCGGTCTGATGCAGGCTGGCTACCGCGTCGTCGGAAAACATCTGCTGCGGCGGAAAGGGGTGGCGCAACTGGCGATAGTTCACCGCCCGCGCCGAGACGCGCGGCGCCCCTTCGTGCCGCCGGTGCCCGCCCATCCGTTCGCTGCCCATGCCGCTTCCCTCCGCTGTCCGGATTTCAGTATGGGACCATGTCGCGGCCCCGGCGCGGCCCGTTGCGGCCTTGTCGGTGTCGTATTCCGCCCGACGCGATGGTAGGGTCGCGGCCATGATCGACAAGCTTGAAATGTTCATCGCCCTTGCGCGCGAGCGGCACTTTGGCCGAGCCGCCGAGGCCTGCGGGGTGACGCAACCCAGCCTGTCGATGGCGATCAAGCAGTTGGAAGAGCAGTTGGGCGTGCAACTGGTCTGGCGCGGCTCTCGCTTCGGTGGCCTGACGCCGGAAGGGCAGCGGGTGCTGGAATGGGCGCGCCAGATCGTCGGCGATACCCGCACCATGCGCGAGGAAATGCGCGCGGCGCGGCAGGGCCTGTCGGGGCGCATCCGGATCGGGGTGATCCCGACCGCGCTGACGACCGCCTCGCAGCTGACGATGCGGTTTGCCAAGCGGCATCCCAACGTGCGCTTCACCATCTACTCGCGCACCTCGATCGAAATCCTCGAGATGCTGGAAAACCTCGAGATCGAGGCGGGCGTGACCTACCTTGACAACGAGCCGCTGGGCCGTGTGACCAGCGTGCCGCTTTACCGCGAGAAATATACGCTGGTCTGCGCGCCCGGCCATATCCTGTTCGAGCGGCTGGATGTCGGCTGGGCCGAAGTCGGCGTTTCACCGCTATGCCTGCTGACCCCCGACATGCAGAACCGGCGCATCATCGACCAGCAACTGGCCAGCGCCGGGGTGACCGCGGGGCCAACGGTCGAGTCGAACTCGACGGTGGTGATCATCGCTCATGTGGTCAGCGGGCATTGGGCGACGATCCTGCCCACCAAGCTGGCAGAGTTCCATGCGCGCGGGAAAAAACTGCGAATCATCCCGATCCGCGGGCCAGAGGTGGAACACTCCGTCGGCCTGATCGCGCCGCATCGAGAGCCCCATACGCCGGTTTTGGCCGCGCTGTTGCAGGAAGCCGGTGCGATATCGGAATCCTAGGGGGTTGATAGGATATGTCTATCGACTGACGGGAATTCGATATTGAATCACCGGGCGACTGCGCGCAAAACGCAGGCAGGCGCGAGGCAGGAGAAGACCATGACAGCAAACGCGGTTGCACAGCGCACCGATGACATCGTGGACGAGCTTGCCACGCTGGAGGGTCCGCTGCTGCCGATCCTTCATGCCGTGCAGCACGCCTTCGGTTTTGTCCCGCAAGAGGCGCTGCCCCGGATCGCGGAAAAGCTGAACCTCAGCCGGGCCGAGGTGCATGGCGTGATGTCCTTCTACCACGATTTCCGCACCGAGCCCGCCGGGCGCCATGTGGTAAAGCTGTGCCGCGCCGAAGCCTGTCAGGCACAGGGCGCCGATGCGCTGGCCGCCCATGCCAAGGCGCGGCTGGGCGTCGACTTCCACGAAACCACCGCCAGCGGCGCGGTCACGCTGGAACCCGTGTTCTGCCTTGGGCTCTGCGCCTGTGGCCCCGCGGCGCTGGTCGATGGCAAGGTCGTCGGCCGGGTGGATGCCGCGCGACTGGATCAGATTCTGTCGGAGATGGGCGCATGAAGATCTACGTTCCCCGCGACGCCGCCGCCAAGGCGTTGGGTGCCGATGCCGTCGCTGCCGCCGTTCTGGCCGAGGCGAAAGCCCGCGGGCTTGACGTGACGCTGGTGCGCAACGGCAGCCGCGGCATGGTCTGGCTGGAACCGCTGGTCGAGGTGGAAACCGACGCGGGCCGCATGGCCTTCGGGCCGGTGACGGCAGCCGACGTGGCCTCGCTTTTCGATGCCGGTTTCGGCAGCCACCCGCTGGCGCAGGGCCAGACCGAGGCGATCCCGTTCATGGCCCGGCAGACCCGCCTGACCTTTGCCCGCTGCGGCCGGATCGACCCGCTGTCGCTGGCCGAATACGAGGCGCACGGGGGGCTGAAGGGCTTGCGCCGTGCGCTGGGGATGTCGTCGGAACAGATCGTGGCCGAGGTGAAAGACAGCGGCCTGCGCGGCCGCGGCGGCGCGGGTTTTCCGACCGGCATCAAGTGGGACACCGTCGCCCGCGCCAAGGCGGATCAGAAATACATCGTCTGCAACGCGGATGAGGGCGACAGCGCCACCTTCGCCGACCGCATGCTGATGGAAGGCGACCCCTTCACGCTGATCGAGGGCATGGCAATTGCCGGGCTCGGGGTTGGCGCGACCCGCGGCTATGTCTACATCCGCTCGGAATACCCCGACGCGATCGAGGCGATGGAAGCGGCACTTGATATTGCCCGCGCCGCCGGGGTGATCGGCGCAAACGTCCTCGGCTCCGGTCGCGCCTTCGACATGTGGGTGCGGGTTGGCGCGGGCGCCTATGTCTGCGGCGAGGAAACCAGTCTGCTGAACTCGCTGGAGGGCAAGCGCGGCGTGGTGCGGGCGAAACCGCCGCTGCCCGCGCTGGAAGGCTTCCTTGGCAAGCCGACCGTGGTCAACAACGTGATCAGCCTTGCCACCGTGCCGGTGATCTTCGAACGCGGCGCGGCCTTCTACAAGGATTTCGGCCTTGGCCGGTCGCGCGGAACGATCCCGTTGCAGATCGCGGGCAACGCGAAACACGGCGGGCTTTACGAAACCGCCTTCGGCCTGACCCTCGGGCAGATCGTGGACGACATCGCAGGCGGCACCGCCTCGGGTCGCCCGGTCAAGGCAGTGCAGGTCGGCGGCCCCTTGGGCGCCTACTTCCCGCGTGCGCTGTTCGACACGCCGTTCGGCTATGAGGAATTCGCCGGCAAAGAGGGCCTGATCGGCCACGCCGGGCTGACCCTGTTCGACGACACCGCCGACATGCTGAAAATGGCCCGCTTCGCGATGGAATTCTGCGCGATCGAATCTTGCGGCAAATGCACCCCCTGCCGCATCGGCGCGGTGCGCGGCGTCGAAACGGTGGACCGCATCGCCAAGGGCGACGCCAGCGCCATCCCGATCCTGACCGACCTGTGCAACACGATGAAATTCGGCTCGCTCTGCGCCTTGGGGGGCTTCACGCCCTACCCGGTGATGAGCGCGCTGACCCATTTCCCCGATGATTTCCACGCCGCCCATCTGGAGGCCGCCGAATGAAAGACTTCATCCTTCCCGACGCCGACTACGGCACCCCCGCCGCCAAGGCGAAAGAACTGGTGACGCTGACGGTCGATGGCTTCCCGGTCACCGTTCCGGCCGGTACCTCGATCATGCGGGCGGCGAAAGAGGCGGGCATCAGCGTGCCCAAGCTTTGCGCCACCGACTCTGTCGAAGCCTTCGGGTCGTGCCGCCTCTGTCTGGTCGAGATCGAGGGCCGCGCGGGCACGCCGTCTTCCTGCACCACGCCGGTCGCCCCCGGCATGGTCGTGCACACCCAGACCGGCAAGCTGAAGCAACTGCGCCGCGGGGTGATGGAGCTTTACATCTCTGACCACCCGCTGGATTGCCTGACCTGTTCCGCCAATGGCGATTGCGAGTTGCAGGACATGGCGGGCGCCGTCGGCCTGCGCGACGTGCGGTATGAGGCGATCGACACCCACTTCCACGCCAAGAACACCAGCGGCCAGGCCAACCCGCAATGGCTGCCGAAGGACGACAGCAACCCCTATTTCAGCTACGACCCGTCGAAATGCATCGTCTGCTCGCGCTGCGTGCGGGCCTGCGAAGAGGTGCAGGGCACCTTCGCGCTGACCATTCAGGGCCGCGGCTGGGATAGCCGCGTCTCGGCCGGGATGGCGGCGGACAACTTCCTTGGCTCGGAATGCGTCAGCTGCGGCGCCTGCGTGCAGGCCTGCCCCACCGCCACGCTGCAGGAAAAGTCGATCATCGACATCGGCACGCCGGAACGGTCAGTGGTCACCACCTGCGCCTATTGCGGCGTCGGCTGTTCGTTCAAGGCGGAAATGCGCGGCGACGAACTGGTCCGCATGACGCCTTACAAGAACGGCAAGGCCAACCGCGGCCATAGCTGCGTCAAGGGCCGCTTTGCCTGGGGCTATGCCCAGCATCAGGACCGCATCCTGAAGCCGATGATCCGCGACCGGGTGGAAGACCCGTGGAAAGAGGTAAGCTGGGACGAGGCGCTGAGCTTTGCCTCCAACCGCCTGCGCGCGTTGCAGGCGAGCCACGGCAAGGATTCGATCGGCGTCATCACCTCGTCGCGCTGCACCAACGAAGAAACCTACCTGGTGCAGAAGCTGACCCGCGCCGTCTTCGGCAACAACAACACCGACACCTGCGCCCGCGTCTGCCATTCGCCCACCGGCTATGGCTTGGGCCAGACCTTCGGCACCTCGGCCGGCACGCAGGATTTCGACTCGGTCGAACACACCGACGTGGTGATCGTCATCGGCGCGAACCCGACCGACGGCCACCCGGTGTTCGCCTCGCGGCTGAAAAAGCGGCTGCGCAAGGGTGCCAAGCTGATCGTGATCGACCCGCGCCGGATTGATCTGGTGAAGTCCGCGCATGTCCGTGCGTCGCATCATCTGGCGCTGAAGCCCGGCACCAACGTCGCCGTGGTCACCTCGCTGGCGCATGTGATCGTCACCGAAGGGCTGATGGATGAGGCTTTCATCCGCGAGCGCTGCGACTGGGACGAGTTCCAGGATTATGCCGCCTTCGCCGCGGACGAACGCCATTCGCCTGAGGCAACCGAGGCGCATACCGGCGTGCCCGCTGCCGAACTGCGCGCGGCGGCCCGCCTCTTCGCCACCGGCGGCAACGGCGCGATCTACTACGGGCTGGGCGTGACCGAACACAGCCAAGGCTCCACCACCGTGATCGGCATCGCCAACCTTGCCATGCTGACCGGCAACATCGGCCGCCCCGGCGTGGGGGTGAACCCGCTGCGCGGCCAGAACAACGTGCAAGGCTCCTGCGACATGGGGTCTTTCCCGCACGAACTGCCCGGCTACCGGCACGTGAAGAACGCCGACGTGCGGGATATCTTCGAAAAGCTGTGGGGGGTGGAGATTTCGCCCGAACCCGGCCTGCGCATCCCCAACATGCTGGATGCCGCCGTGGATGGCACCTTCAAGGGCATCTACATTCAGGGCGAAGACATCCTGCAATCCGACCCCGACACCCACCACGTCGCGGCGGGCCTGCAGGCGATGGAATGCGTGATCGTTCACGACCTCTTCCTGAACGAAACCGCGAACTACGCCCATGTGTTCCTGCCCGGCTCGACCTTCCTCGAAAAAGACGGGACGTTCACCAACGCCGAGCGCCGCATCAACATGGTGCGCAAGGTGATGGCGCCGAAGAACGGCTATGCGGATTGGGAAATCACCCAGATGCTGGCCAATGCGATGGGCGCCGGCTGGACCTATACCCACCCGTCGCAGATCATGGCGGAAATCGCGGCGACCACGCCCAGCTTCGCCGGTGTGACCTATGAGAAGATCGAGACGATGGGCTCGGTCCAGTGGCCCTGCAACGACAAGGCGCCGGAAGGCACGCCGATGATGCACATCGACGGCTTCGTGCGCGGTAAGGGCAAGTTCATCAACACCGAATACGTGGCGACCGACGAAAAGACCGGCCCGCGCTTCCCGCTGTTGCTGACCACCGGCCGCATCCTGAGCCAGTACAACGTCGGCGCGCAGACCCGCCGCACCGCGAACACCGCATGGCACCCGGAGGATCTGCTGGAGATTCACCCGCACGACGCCGAGAACCGGGGCATCAAGGATGGTGACTTTGTTCGCGTCGCCAGCCGTTCGGGCGATACCAGCCTGCGCGCGCGGGTGACCGACCGGGTTTCGCCCGGCGTGGTCTACACCACCTTCCACCACCCGACGACGCAGGCCAACGTCATCACCACAGACTTCTCGGATTGGGCGACCAACTGCCCGGAATACAAGGTGACGGCGGTGCAGGTCTCGCCCTCGAACGGGCCGACCGAGTGGCAGCAGGAATACGACGCGCAGGCCGAAATGGCCCGCCGCGTGCTGCCTGCGGCGGAATGACGGGGGCCGCATGACCACCCGCCGGGCCGAAAGCGTTCCCTGCCTCACCGTGCGTTCGGGCGCGGTGCACAGCGGTGCGCGCGCCCTGCCCGAGGAAACGCCGGTGGCCATCGTCTACAACGGCACCACGCAAGCCGTGATGATGGCCACGCCGGACGATCTGGAAGACTTCGCGGTAGGCTTCAGCCTGACCGAGCATGTCATCACCGACCCGGCCCAGATCGAGCGGATGGAGATCGTGGAGCATGGGCCGGGCATCGAGGCCCGCCTGTGGCTGACCGAGGACCGGGCCGCGGCGATGACCGCCCGCCGCCGCGCGATGGCGGGGCCGGTGGGCTGCGGCCTTTGCGGGATCGACAGCCTTGAAGAGGCGCTGCATCCCGTTGCCCGGGTGCCCGCCTCGGCGCTGCGCCTGACCGTCAACGACGTGTTGGCGGCCAGCGAAGGCTTGCGCGCTGCGCAACCGCTGCATGACCAGACCCGTGCGGTCCATGCGGCCGGGTTCTACCGCCCTGGCACCGGCCTGATGCTGTCGCGCGAGGATGTCGGGCGCCACAACGCGCTCGACAAGCTGATCGGCGCGATGCTGCGCGGCGGCATCGACGCCACCACCGGCGCCATCGTGCTGACCAGCCGCGTCTCGGTCGAGATGGTGCAGAAATGCGCCGTGGCCGGGGCGCCGGTCCTGATCGCCGCCTCCGCCCCCACCGCCCATGCCCTGCGGCTGGCCGAGGGTGCGGGCCTGACCATCGCCGCGCTGGTGCGCGACGGCGGGTTTTCCCTTTTTTCCCATCCGTCTCGGATCGACACCGGAGCGTCGCAGAATGTCGCCTGACAAGCTGATCTACATGGCCAACCAGATCGCCACCTTCTTCGCCTCGCAGCCCGAGGCCGAGCGGGTGACGCGGGTGACCGCCCACATCAAGGACTTCTGGGAACCCCGGATGCGGCGGCAGTTGTTCGAGATCGTGGATTCCGGCAAGACCGGCATCGACCCGCTGGTGCTCGCCGCCGCCGAAAAGCTGCGCGCCGCGTAAGGCTCAGGCCGCCGTGATCGCGCCGTCCCGCACGGTCAGCGTCAGATAAGGCTCTGCCGCGCCGGGATCATGGATCGCGGCCGCTACCGTGTCGCCGATCGTGGCCACCAGTGACACCACGGTATTTTCCTCGTCCGGGTCATGCGGATCGCGGCGCAGGATCGGCAGGCCCGGCCCGGCCTCATCCTGCAGGATCGCCAGTGGTGCGGCACCCAGCAGCGCCCCCGCCCGTGCCTGCCGGTCGCCCGAGGATTGGGTGATGCGCTGCGGCGTATCGGCCATGCCGGGGTGGATCAGGTGGTTGGCATGGGCCGTGGGCTCTGCGACCTCGACGACCGACACCCGGTCGCCAGTGAACTCCACACTCAAGAGCCGCGCATCGCCCGCCTGCGCCATCGCGAAGTGAAAGCCACCCGCACGGGGCAAGGCCCGGATCAGCGCCACTGCCGCGTCCAGCGTCCGGCAGCCCAGCATGGCGCGGCCCACCACCATGCGCGGCACGCCGGGCGGGGCATGGGCGGCGCGCACGTTGTTGACGGTGGCCACCAGCCCCGCCGCGTTCACGCCAAAGGCGCTGCCGGGGATCGAGCCGGGGTAAAGGAAGGCGGCGAACGCAGGCCCGTCGGCAGGGGTGGCCTGCAGCAGACCGCAGTCGAGCAGCTCTTCCGGCCCGCCATCCTCGTTATGGGCGATCACGCGCGGGGCGCCGGGCACCATCACCGTCGTGCAGCCTTCCGGAAGATCGGACCGCAGATCGCCCCGGCACATCCAGGCAAAGACCTGATCGAAGGGCAGATCCAGCCCCTCCGCCACGCCCTCGATTTCCGCCATGATTGCGGGCAGCGCGGCGCGGGTTGCGGCCTCCATCGCCCGCACCCGGTCGCTGCCTGCCTGCGCCACGGTGCGTGCCCAATAGGCCGACGGGCGGATCAGCCGCGCCATCGCATCGGCGCCGAACCGGCCCATGGCGCGGCCAATCTCGCGCGGGGTGCCGCGCGCCGAAACGGGGATCAGGGCGGGCATTCTAGGCCTCCGGCTTCAGGCGGAACACGGCGACGTAGAGCGCGGGCACGAAGACCAGCGTGATGATCGTTCCGGCGATGATGCCGCCCATCATCGCATAGGCCATCGGGCCCCAGAAAATCTCTCGCGAGATCGGGATCAGGGCAAGACTGGCGGCGGCGGCGGTCAATAGGATCGGCCGCGCCCGGCTGTCGGACGCCTTGAAGACCGCGTCCCAGGCGGCCATGCCTTCCTCGCGCAGCACCTCGATTTCATGCACCAGGATGATCGAGTTGCGGATCAGGATGCCGATCAGCGCCAGCACGCCGAGGATGGCGACGAAGCCCAGCGGCGCGTGCGAGGGCAGCAGCGCGGCCACCACCCCGATCAGGCCCAAAGGTGCCGCGCAGAACACGATAAAGCTGAGCCGGAAGCCCTGCATCTGCATCATCACCAGCGTGACCATGATCAGCAGCATCAGGGGCACCACCGCCGCGATGGGCGCCTGGCTTTGCGCGCTGCTTTCCACCGTGCCACCAACCGTGACGTGATACCCCAGCGGCAGCGCCGCATCGAAGGCCGCGATCTTTGGCGCCAGCGCGGTGACCAGCGTCGCCGCCTGATCCTTGCCGACAATCGCCGCCTTCACGGTGATCGTCGGCACCTGATTGCGCTGCGAGATCATTGGCGGCTCGGTGTCGTAGCGGAACACCGCGACCGAACTCAGCGGGATCGGCGTGCCGCCCGACCCGCTCAACTGCAACCCGTTGAGCGCCTCGATCGAGGAGCGCGCGGCATCGTCGCCCCGCGCCGCGATGTTGATCAGGTAGGTGTCGTCGCGCAACTGGGTGATGGTCTGCCCGGCATAGACCGCGTTCAGCGACGAGGCGATATCCTTCGATGTCAGGCCAAGCTGGCGGGCCTTGTCCTGCAGGATGTCGATCCTCACCACCCGCGCCGGTTCGTTCCAGTCCATCACGATCGAGGTCAGGCGCGGGTCGCTGGCCACCACCGAGGCCAGATCGCGCGCCTTGTCGCGCAGCGTGGCAATGTCGGGCCCGCTCAGGCGGTACTGCACCGGGCGGCCGACCGGTGGGCCGATCTCCAGCAACTTGGCGAAGATGTCGACGCCGGGAAATTCGTTCGCCGCCACCGTCTCGATCTTCGCCCGCAGCCGGTCGCGTTCGGTCACGCCGGGGGTCTGGATCACGATCTGCCCGACATTGGGCCCCGGCGTCTGCACGTCATAGGACAGGATGAACCGTGGCGCCCCCGTGCCGACGTAGGACGACCAGAACTTCACATCAGGGTCGCCGTTCAGATGCGCCTCCAGCCGGTCCATCTGCGCCTTGGTGTCGGCAATCGAGGCGTTGGCGGGCAGCGTCACATCGACCAGCAGTTCGGGCCGGTCGGACGAGGGGAAGAACTGCTGTTCGACAAACTTCATCCCGAAGACCGAGAGGGCGAAGATGGCCAGCGTCAACCCGATCGTTGCCCAGCGGAACTGCATCGCCGCGCGCAGCACGCGGTGGAAGGTGCGGCGCAGCGCGCCCGGCGCGGGGTCGTGGTGCGGCAGGCTTTTGGGCAGCATCGTCACGCCAAGCAGCGGCGCAAACAGCACGGCGGCGATCCAACTGACGATCAGCGACACCGCGATGACGACGAACAGCGAAAAGGTGAACTCGCCCGCCGCCGAATTGTTCAGCCCGATCGGGATGAAGCCGGTCAGCGTGACCAGCGTGCCCGACAGCATCGGAAAGGCGATCGAGGTCCAGGCGTAGGATGCCGCATTCTTCAGGTCTTTTCCGGCTTCGAGCTGCGAGATCATCGTCTCGATGGTGATCATTGCGTCATCGACCAGCAGCCCCAGCGCGATGATCAGCGCGCCGAGCGAGATGCGCTGCAACGTGAAGCCCGCGTATTGCATCACCACGAAGGTGATCGCCAGCACCAGTGGAATGGTGATCGTCACCACCAGCCCGGCGCGCAGGCCAAGGCTGATGAAGCTGACCGCCAGCACGATCACCACCGCCTCGGCCAGCGCCGTGATGAAGCCACCAACAGCGTCCTGCACCACATGCGGCTGGTCGGCGACCTGATGCACAGCGATGCCGATGGGCAGTTGCGCCTCGGTCTTGTGGATCAGGGCGTCCAGTTCCTTGCCGAAATCGACGATGTTGGCGCCGGGCTTCATGCCGACCTGCAACCCGATCGCAGGCTGGCCGTCGTAGCGAAAGAGCGACGACGGCGGATCGACGTAGCCACGCTTGATGTCGGCCACATCGGTCAGCCGAAAGAAACGGTCGCCGACCCGCAGGTTCACATCGGCCAGGCTTTGCGCGCCGGAAAACTGGCCGCCCACCCGCACCAGCACCCGTTCTGGCCCGGCGTCGATCACGCCAGAGGGCAGGATGGCGTTCTGCGCTTGCAGAGTCGCCAGCACCGCCTGCTGGTTCAGCCCCAGTGCCGCCAGCTTGCGGGTGGAGAATTCGAGATAGATCACCTCGTCCTGGGTGCCGAACACGCCGACCTTGCCGGCATCGGGCAGCGCCTGAACCGCGCGTTGAACCGCATCCACATGGTCGCGCAACTCGCGCGGGGTGAACCCGTCGGCGGTGAAGGCGTAGATGTTGCCATAGACGTCGCCGAAGTCGTCGTTGAAGGCAAAGCCTTGGAACTCTTGCGGAAAGTCGGGGCGGATGTCGGCCATCATGTTGCGCACCTTCTGCCAGATGCGCGGCAGTTGGGCGGGTTTGGTCGTGGCCAGCAGGTTGACGTAGACGATGGCCTGCCCAGGCCGGGTGATCGAGCGGGTGAAATCAAGCTCTGGCAGGTCGGTCAGCTTCTTCTCGATCCGGTCGGTGACCTGACTCACCGTATCCTCGACCGAGGCGCCGGGCAGCGAGGCCGAGATGATCATCGTCTTGATGGCAAAGTTCGGGTCTTCCTCGCGGCCGATGGTCATGTAGGACATCACGCCCGCGATCAGGCAGACCAGCATCAGGAACCACACGAAGCTGCGGTGGTTCAGCGCCCAGTCGGAAAGGTTGAAGCCCTTCATTTCGCCACCCTCGGGCCCACGGCCTGCCCGTCCTGGATAGAGTTCACGCCTTTCACGACGACCTCCTGGCCCGTGGTCAGCCCCGACAGCACCAGCACCCGCTCGCCCGTCACGGGGCCGAGTTTCAGCGTGGTTCGATGTACCGTATTCGTGGTGCGGTCGACGACCCAGACATCGCTGCCGCCGTTGATCAGCGCCGTCGCCGGCACCGTCAGCCGCGCTTCCATCCGGGCGTCGGTTTCAACCTGCACCAGCGCGCCAAGGCGGAACGCGGGCGAGGCATCGCTGGCCAGCGTCAGGTGCAGCCGCCGCGTCCGGGTGGCACGATCGGACACCGGATCAATCGCCCTGAGCGTGGCGGTCGATGCGATCTCTTTCGCCACCTCCAGCCGGACGCGGAACGTGGCCCCCGGCGAAATGCCCGCCACATCCTGTTCCGAAAGGTCGATGACCACCTCACGCTCGCCCGTCGCGGCCAGCCGCAGCACCGGCTGCCCGGCGGTCAGCTTGGCACCCGGCTGGGCGTCGACCTGAGTCACCACGCCGTCCTGCGGCGCCGTCAGCGTGGCAAAGCTGCGCAGGTCTTTCGCCTGCACCAGCGCGGCCTGCGCCTGCGCCTGCCGGGCCGTGGCCGCCGCCAGCGCGCTTTTCGCGGCCTCGGCCGTCGCCGGGCTATCGACCCCCTTGGCCACCAGCTGGTTCGCCCGGTCGGCCGCATCCTGCGCCGAATTCAGCTGCGCCGCGGCGACCGTCACCCCCGCCTCGGCGGCGCGGACGTCGGCATCCAGATCCTGCGGATCGAGCAGTGCGAGCGTCGCGCCCTTGGCCACCACGTCGCCTTCCTCGACCGGGCGCGCCGCCAGCGTGCCGTTGATCGGAAAGCCCAGATCGGTCTCGACCCTTGCGGCCACGGTCCCGGCATAACTTGGCTGCAACCCGGACCGGGGCGAGACGACTTCAGACACCACCGGGCGCGGCGTGGGCGCGGCGGTTGCATCCTGTTTGCAGGCGGCCAGCGCCAGCAGCAGGGCGAGAGGCAGGACCAGCCGCATCACTTCACCTCCACCGCGCGCACGATGCGGCCGGGATAGAGCAGGTTCGCCCCGAGGCCAACGACCAGTTCGCCATCGCTGACCCCGCCCGCCAGCACGATGCGACCGCTTTCATAGCGCAGCACCTGCACCGGGCGCAGCGAAACCGCGTGGCTTGCCGGATCGACCACCCAGACGGCGGGGCCATCGACGGTGGCGGAAATTGCCGACCACGGCAGGCTGATCTTTGACGTATCGCCGCTCTGGACGGTGCCGACGATGGCATCGCCAAAGCTGACCCCCGGGGGCAGCGACGGCATCGCCACGGTCACCTTGACCGTGCCCCGCGTCGCATCGACCAGCGGCGAAATCAGGCGGGGCGTGCCGATCACCGAATCCTGCGGCCGGTCGACCGGCGACAGCCTCACCGTCGGCGCGGTAAGCGGAACCGTGGTCAGCATCACCTCGGGCACCGCGAAGATCGCATCGTAGCGATCGCCCAGCGCCAGCGTCATCACCGGTTGCGCGGCACCGACAACCTGACCCAGTTCGGCCATCCGGTCGGTCACCGTGGCATCGGCGGGGGCGGTCATCACGGTGTCGGCCACCGCCTTCTTCGCGCGGTCCAGATCGGCCTCGGCCTGTGCCACGCCCGCTTCGGCGGCGCGCAGGGTATCGGCGGCGGCATCGCGCGCGCTGCGAGTGGTCGCGCCCTGTTCCAGCAAGCCGTCCTGCCGGTCTGCGTCGTCGCGGGCCTTGGCGGCGGTTGCGTTTGCGGTGGCCAGCGCCGCCTCGGCCGAGCGCAGCGACTGATCCTGCTGGACCGAGTCGATCCGCGCCAGCGGCGTGCCCGCGGTCACATGATCGCCGCGTTGCACCAGCATCGCCACGATTCGCCCCGAGGTCGGGAACGAGGCCGACAAGGTATCGCGCGGCGCGATCTCGCCGGTCAGCGACAGGCTTCGGGTGTCGGTGGTATGGGCAACGGTGACGATCTGCACCGCCAGCGGCGCATCGGTCGGCGCGGGCCCGGCATTGCCCGGCAGCGGCGCGGCCAGAGCGAGGCAAAACGACGCCGCCAAGACAGGGAAACACCTTTTCATGCGCGCCTTCCGCCTGATCCACACGGTAGCTAGGGTAAACTGTCTAGGGGCAAATTGAAGGCCCCGGCAATCCGAATTTACAAATCACCCGGAATCGGCTTCTGGTCAAATGCAGGCGCCCACGGCGAATATGGGGAGAGTTGCGATGCGGGACCGCACGGATGAAACGGACGACGCCGCGCATGACGCCACCTGCGCCGTTTGCGGCAAGGTCTGCGACGACACCGAACTGCGATCCGCCCGGTCGATCCGGCCGGGCATCTACGACCTCATCCGCAAAGACCATCCCGACATCACCCATGACGCCTATGTCTGCCGCAGCGATCTTGCGCGTTACCGCCGTCTTTACCTCGAAGACCTGCTGGAAGAGGAACGCGGCGAGCTGTCCGACCTTGATCGCGAAGTGATCGAGAGCTTCGAGACCGGCGAGATTCTGGCGCAGAACCCGGAAGAGCAGATCCTTGAAGAAGAAACGTTTGGCGAGCGCATGGCAGATCATGTCGCCTCGTTCGGCGGATCGTGGACCTTCATCGGCGTCTTCTTGACCGTGCTCCTGAGCTGGATCGCGCTGAACTCTATCAACCTCTTCCGCCAGCCCTTCGACCCCTACCCCTATATCCTGCTGAACCTCGTGCTGTCGTGCATCGCGGCGATTCAGGCGCCGGTCATCATGATGAGCCAGAAGCGGCAAGAGACGAAGGACCGGATGCGGTCGGAAAACGACTATCAGGTGAACCTGAAGGCCGAGCTGGAAATCCGCCAGTTGCACGAGCGGCTGGACTACCAGATGGCCCGCCAGTGGGAGAAGCTGGCCGACCTGCAACGGCTGCAGATCGAGTATCTGGAGGCAAGATCCGAAGCCGACGACGACGGGCCGGCTGCACCACCGGGTTCGTGAATGGCCGCCGCCTTGCCGCCGGTCGCAGGGTGGGGCCGAACCTCGCCGCAGCCCCGGCGGTCATCTTTGGTTCATGAGTCCGTCACCTTTGCTTGATGTGCCGCGTCTAGGGTTTCCTCGGGGTGAGTGCGCTGCTGGCGCCGAGAGAGGATTCCGATATGAAACTCCTGCATGTTCTGACACTTTCCACCGCTGCCGCCCTGATGGCGGGCGTGGTTCAGGCCGAAGACGTCGTCACGGTCTATAGCGCGGACGGCCTGCATGACGGCACGCCGAACTGGTATCAAACCGAGTTCGACGCCTTCACCAAGGCGACCGGCATCAAGGTTCAGTATGTCGAGGCCGGTTCGGGCGTCGTGGTCGAGCGCGTCGCGAAAGAGCAATCGAACCCGCAGGCCGACGTGCTGGTCACGCTGCCGCCGTTCATCCAGAAGGCGGACGGGGCTGGCCTGCTTGACGCCTACACCCCGGCTGGCGCCGACATGATCCCGGCCGATCTGAAAGACGCCAACGGCAAGTATGAGGCGCTGGTCAACAACTACCTCAGCTTCATCTACGACTCGGCCGCACTGAAATCGGCCCCGAAAAGCTTCGACGATCTGCTTGGCGCCGACTTCAAGGGCAAGATCCAGTACTCGACCCCCGGTCAGGCTGGCGACGGCACCGCGGTGATGATCGACGTGATGCACGCCTACGGCTCGTCCGACGCGGCGTTCGACTATTTCAAGAAGCTGCAGGCCAACAACGTCGGCCCGTCCTCGTCCACCGGCAAGCTGACCGCGCTGGTCAACAAGGGCGAACTGCATGTGGCGAACGGCGATCTGCAGATGAACATGTCGCAGATGGCCGACAATCCGAACATCAAGGTGTTCTTCCCGGCCGGTCCGGATGGCACGTCCTCGACCATGACGCTGCCCTACTACATCGGCCTCGTGCACGGCGCCCCGCATTCCGAGAATGGCAAGAAGCTGATCGACTTCCTGCTCAGCAAGGACGCGCAGACCACGGTGACCTCGATCGCGATCGGCCTGCCGGTCCGCACCGACGTTTCGCCGGCCGATGCCAACGGCAAGATGCTGATGGAAGCCGTCAAGGGCGTGACCGTCTGGACGCCGGATTGGGCGCAGGTGCTGAAAGACCTCGACGCCAACGTCGCCAAGTGGCACGCGGCCACCAACAGCTGATGCTGACGATTGCGGATCGCGATGGCGCGGCTTCGGTCGCGCCATCGGCCACTCAAGCCGCCGAAGTGGCCGGCAGCAGCATCGACTTCGAAGACGTCACCGTTTCTTACGGTGGCACGGTGGTGCTTGACCGCTTCAGCCTGTCGGTAGCGCCGGGCGAGATTCTGGCGCTGATCGGCCCTTCCGGCTCTGGCAAGACCACAGCACTTCGCGCCGTCGCGGGCTTCGTGCGTCCGGCCAGCGGCCGCATCCGGATCGGCGAGCAGGATATCACCGACATACCGCCCTATGCCCGCGGCCTTGGCATGGTGGTGCAGAATTACGCGCTGTTCCCGCATATGCGGGTCGATCAGAACGTCGCCTTTGGCCTGCGGGCGCAGAACGCCGACCCGGCGCTGATCGCGACCCGTGTCGGCGAATGCCTTGAGCTGGTGGGGATGAGCAGTTTTGCCCGGCGCTATCCGGCGCAGCTATCCGGTGGCCAGCAGCAGCGCGTGGCGATTGCGCGGGCGCTGGCGATCCGGCCACGGGTGCTGCTGCTCGACGAGCCGCTGTCGGCGCTTGACGCGCAGATCCGCCGCAACATGGTCGAAGAGCTTGGCCGCCTGCATCGCGACCTGCCGAACCTTACCGTGCTTTACGTCACGCATGACCAGTCAGAGGCGCTGACGCTGGCCGACCGTATCGCGATCCTGCGGGACGGGCGGCTCAACGCCTTCGGCCCCTCGCGCAGCCTGTATCAGGCGCCGACCAGCCGGTTCGCGGCCGAATTCCTCGGCCGGGCGAACCTGTTGCCGGTGACAGTCTCGCAGCTTGACGCGGACGGCGTGCTGGCACGGGTGCGCCTTGGCGAACATTCGCTGTCGGTGCGGTGCGAGTTGCAGCTGGCCCCCGGTCACGGCTGCCTTCTGTGCATCCGCCCCCATGCCCTGCGCCTTGCCGACCTGCCCACGGGGAACGGCTTTCGGGCCACGGTCGAAACCGCGCTGTGGCAGGGCGACACGCAGAACGTGACGCTTCGGGTCGAAGGCGTCGCGCTGAACCTGACGGTGTCGCCGTCGCAGGCGATGCCAGAGCGTGGCAGCGCGGTCTGGGTCGATTTCGCGCCGCATGAAGCGACGCTGATCGCCGACGAGCCCGCGCATGGCTGAGACCACCACGGCCCCGCGCCCCGTGGTGGCGACACATGGGCTTTGGGTCGTGCTGCCCTTCGCGATCCTTTGCGCGGCGTTTCTCTACCCGCTGTTCCTGATCGCGTTGCAGGCGGTCACCGGGCCGGACGGCGCGCTCTCGTTGGCGCAGCCGCTTCGGGTGCTGACCACGCCGGCGTTCTGGCGCGCCTTCCTGAACACGATCGAGATTGCAGTCTCGGCCAGCGCGGGCTGCGTGGGGTTGGGCCTCGGCCTTGCCATCCTGCTGTCCTTCGTCCCGTTCCCCGGCAGCCGGACCGCGGCCCGGCTGATCGAGACCTTCGTGGCGCTGCCGACCTTCCTTGTGGCGCTCGCCTTCACCTTTCTCTACGGCTCGGCCGGCATCCTGAACGAGACGGCGACGACCGCGCTCGGGCTTGCCCACCCGCCGGTCGACTTTCTCTACTCGCGCTGGGGCGTCGTGCTGGCCGAGGTGACGGTCTACACGCCCTTCGCGCTGCGCCCGCTGCTCGCGGCCTTCTCGCTGATCGACGCGGCGCAGATCGAGGTCGCCAGCAGCCTTGGCGCGAAACCGCTGCGCATCCTGCGTCAGGTGATCCTTCCGGCGGCGCTGCCTGCGTTGCTGGCGGGGGGCAGCCTGTGCCTGCTGCTGACCGTGAACGAATTCGGCGTCGTGCTGTTCATCGGCGCCAAAGGGGTCATTACCCTGCCGCTGATGATCTATGACAAGGCGATTCAAGAGTTCGACTATCCCAGCGCCTGCGTGGTGGCGGTGGTGAATGTCGCGCTGTCGCTGGGGCTGTTTTCGGCCTACCGGCTGATCGTTGCCCGGATCGGGGGGCGCCATGCTGGTGTGGTCTAGAGCCGCGCGCCGGATGATCTGGGCCGTGGGCGGTCTGGTGGCTGCCATCATCTATGGCGCGCCGATCATCGTCATCGCATTGGCGAGCATTGCCGGGCACTGGAACGGCGCCTGGCCAAACGATTTCACGCTGCGCCACTACGGCAACGCCCTGACCGGCGATTCGGCCCGGCAACTGCGCACCAGTCTGGAAACCGGGGCCATCGCCAGCGTGTTCGCGGTGCTGTCAGGGACATGGGCCGCCCTCGCCCTGCGCAAGATCGCGCCGCTGCCGCGGCGGTTGTTCGACCTGTTCTTCTTCATGCCAAGCGCCGTGCCGTCGGTCTCGGTCGGGCTGGGGCTTCTGGTCGCTTTCAGCCAGCCACCCGTTCTGCTGAACGGCACCACGCTGATCGTGATCCTGGCCCATTTCGTGCTGATCTCGGCGTTCAGCTACGGCAATATCTCGGCCGGGCTGGCGCGGCTGCGCCCGGATTACGAACAGGTTGCCGAAAGCCTTGGCGCGCGGCCCGCCTACAAGCTCTGGCGGGTGACGCTGCCGCTGATCCTGCCCTATATCGTCGGCGCCCTCAGCCTCAGCTTTGCGCTTTCGATGGGCGAACTCGGGGCGACCGAGATGGTCTACCCGCCCGGCTGGGTGACGCTGCCGGTGGGGATCTTCGCGCTCAGCGACCGTGGCGCAATCTTCGACGCGGCGGCGCTGACGATGCTGCTGGTTGCCGGTACCTTCGCGATCCTCCTCGCGCTTGTCCGCATCTCGAACCGCGCCACCGTGCGCTGACCCCCGATCCGACCGGCCAACATGACCGAGGTCAAGGCGCGGGCGGGAAAATGCGGGCAGCATCGCAACGCATGCTGGATCTCGCCACGAGCGATCTGCCGCAGGAGGTATTCATGCCCCGGAAGCTGCCCGCTCTTGTCAAGGAGCCCACCTTGCCCGCCGTCGTGCAGCCGCCAGTTGCCGTCGTGCAGCCCCCGGCGCATCCCTATCAGAACCTCGATCGCAGTACCCGCGCCGCGGTCGCACGGCTGACCGGCGGCGTGTCGCCGCATGCTGTTGGCGCGGCTTTGGGCGATTGGGCGTTGCACCTTGCCCGCGCGCCCGGCCGCCAGCTGGAGCTTGTCGAACGCGCCCAGACCAATGCCCTGAAACTGGTCGCGCAGGCGACCCCGGCGGTCACCGGCCCCGATGCGCCGCCCGCCTTCAAGCCGAAGGACTTCGATCACCGGTTTGTCCATCCGGACTGGCAAAAGCCGCCGTTCAAGTTCTGGCAGCAGGGGTTTCTTGCCGTGCAGGACTGGTGGGATTTCGCGACCGAGAATATCCGCGGCATGCATCCGGACGATGCCGACCGCAACCGCTTTCTGGTGCGCCAGATGCTCGACACCGTCGCGCCGTCGAACTTCCCCTGGCTCAACCCCGAAATCCTGGCGGAAACCTCTCGCACCCTGGGCCACAACCTGACCGCGGGGGCGATCCACTTCACCCAGGACATGCTGCAGGCGCTGACGCAGACCCACAAACCGGCACCCGAGGGTTACCAGATCGGCAAGGATCTGGCCTGCACACCGGGCGAGGTGGTCTTTCGCAACGACATCTGCGAGTTGATCCAATACCGGCCGCAGACCGAGACGGTGCAGGCCGAGCCGGTGCTGATCGTTCCGGCCTGGATCATGAAATACTACATCCTCGACCTGTCGCCGAAGAACTCGCTGATCAACTACCTCGTCGGTCAGGGGTTCACGGTCTTCGCGATTTCGTGGTGCAATCCGACCGCCGACCAGCGTGACCTGTCGCTGGAGGATTACCGCAAGCGCGGGGTCATGGCGGCGCTGGACGCGATCGGCGCGATCGTGCCGGATCAGAAGATCCACGCCAACGGTTACTGTCTGGGCGGCACGATGCTGGCGATCGCCGCGGCCACGATGGCGCGCGACGGCGATGACCGGCTGGCGTCGATCACCCTGATGGCGGCGCAGGTCGATTTCACCGAAGCGGGCGAGTTGCTGATGTTCCTCGACGAAAGTCAGGTGGCATTTCTTGAAGACATGATGTGGCAGCAAGGCTACCTCGACCGGCCGCAGATGGCGGGCGCCTTCGCCGCGATCCGGGCCGAAGACCTGATCTACACCCGCGCCGTGCAGCGGTATTTCCTTGGCAAGGAGGATCTGCCGACCGATATCGGGGTCTGGAATGGCGACACCACCCGGATGCCGGCCCGGATGCACTCGGAATATCTGCGCGGGCTTTTTCTTGAAAACCGGCTTTCCGCGGGACGGTTCGCCGTCGAGGGCAAGGTGATCGCACTGAAAGACATCGCCGCGCCGATCTTTGTCATCGGCACCGAAAAAGACCATATCGCGCCGTGGAAATCGGTCTACAAGACCCGGCTCTTCACCGACAGCGACCTGACCTTCGTGCTGACCAGCGGCGGCCACAATGGCGGCATCCTCAGCGAACCCGGCCATCCGGGCCACCATTTCCGCATCGGCGAACGCCCCGGCGGCGCGCTTTATGAAGGGCCCGATGTGTGGTTCGCCGAAACTGCCCCGCAGGACGGATCCTGGTGGCCGGAATGGATCGCGTGGCTCAGAAAGAACAGCAGCGGCTCGGTTCCCGTGCCCCCCACAGGCGCCCCGGCCAAGGGCTACGCCCCGATCTGTGCCGCACCCGGCGTGTATGTGCTGCAAGACTAGCCCGGATCAGCAGAGCGTTCGCAGGCGATGGCACCGCTGGCGTGGCGCTGCTGGGCCCTCGGAGCGGAACGAACGAGTCATTTGGAAGCGGCGGACCCGGGTCGGCTTGGCGTGTTTCCGCAACCACGTTGATTTCAGGGGGGTAATTTGGTCGGAGTGAGAGGAACATAACCCGGAATTCTGCAAGCCACTGATACTACGCAAGCTATTGACGATACTAGCATTGTTGTGACAGCTGTGTTCCGGATGGGTGTTCCGGACAGATGTGCCGGGCCTATTGCACAGGAGCATTTCATGAGCCGCGTTTCGTATCTGACAAAGCGTGGATCCGTCTACTACGCGCGGATCGATGTGCCCCAGGATTTGGTGGCAATCCTCAATGAGTCGACACGGAAACGCTCGCTGAAGACGAAGGACGCGGCTGAGGCGAAGCGCCGTCTGTGGCCGGTGATCACTGATTGGCAGCGGGAGTTCGACGATGTTCGTGCTCGCCGTGCACTTGTCGCTGCTGACCGAGAGCACGCGGTCTGGGACCATTACACTTCCATCCTTGAGCGCGACGAGGTCGAGCGAGCGAATTTGCCGGGTGACGCGGAGATCGAGAGGATCAAGGCCGACCTGCTACAGAAAGCGGAGCGCGGCGAGATCAGCGGGATTGATCCCCTGTCCATTCTGGATGCTACGCTCGAGTTGCAGGTGGCGCAAAAAGCAGGTGACGTTTCGGCTGCGGCCAGAAACCTCAAGCTCGCGGAACTCCGCAAGCATCTCGCCAAGGGGGAGATGGCGCTGATCGCTCATGAGGTCGATGCGTTTCTGCACGCGCACCGCATTTTCGTCGATCGTGGAACCCCGGACTGGATCAGCCTTGCACGGCACATGATGCGTGCCGAGATCGAGGCGCTCCAGCGTTCGCTTGAGCGCGACAAAGGTGATTATGGTGGGCAGCCTCGCGATTCTCTGGTCAAGCCACCGACGCTCGAACGACGCCCCCGGACTGAGACCGCGGAAGCTGGAGAGGGCATCATGGAAGTGCTTGAGGTCTTCAGGAATGAGAACCCGCGGAACGTTTCGAACAGCCGGATCGAGGAGAGCGTCAGGGACATCAAAATCTTCATCGAAACCGTCGGCCCTGGGTTTCCCGTCGCCAAGATCACGAAGAAGCATGTCCGTGAGTG
Organism: Paracoccaceae bacterium; assembly: GCA_016124615.1. Lineage (GTDB taxonomy): Bacteria > Pseudomonadota > Alphaproteobacteria > Rhodobacterales > Rhodobacteraceae > Solirhodobacter. Next base: position 95,215 of record WGNF01000016.1, read on the forward strand.
GAAAGGCTTGTTGGTGAAATATCCCGTTCGCGCGACCGAGGTCGCCGCGTTTCGTGGCATGAACATCCAGCAGATCGTCGCGGCGAACGAAGACCTGAAACGCATCGTGCTGTCGGACAGAACCGTAAATCGGTACTTGTCCAGCCTGTCGGCATTCTGCTCGTGGGCCGAAGTCAACGGCTACATCGCGAGCAACCCCTGCACAGGGATGGCGCTTCCGAAGGAGCGCGGCTCAAAGACGTTGCCGTTCACTGGTGAGCAGTTGAATGCGTTGTTCAGCTCACCTTGGTTCGCGGGCGCGCAGAGCGACACGGAATGGCACAAGATCGCCAAACCCGGAAACGTGATGATCCGCGATCACCGTTTCTGGGTGCCGCTCATCATGTTGTTTTCGGGGGCTCGGCCCGGTGAGATCGGGCAACTGGCAGTAACGGACGTGCGGCTCGATCACGGCCATTGGATCATGCACATCACGACCGAGGGCGAAGCACATGAGGAAGGGAAGTCGGTCAAGACGGCGGGGTCCATGCGCGTGGTGCCGCTTCATCCGGAGATCTTGCGGCTGGGTTTTCTCAGCTACCACACGGAGCGCAGTGCGGCAGGCGACAAGCGGCTTTTCCCTGGCGCCAAGAGAAACGACCGTGGACAGATGATGGCCGACGTTTCGCGTGAATTCGGAAAATATCTCAATCGCATAGGCCTGAAAAAAGGGCGCGGGCTGTCGCTTTATTCGTTCCGCCACGGTGCCGCAGATGCACTGCGTCGAGCAGGCTACCTAGACGAGCAATTCGGCTTTTTGCTCGGGCACACCAAGGCCTCGATGACGGGTCGATACGGGGTCATGCCGCAAGGGATGCTGGAGCAACGTGTCGAATTGGTAAACGCCATCGCTTATCCTGGCCTGAAGCTGGATCATCTTGTGCCGAAGGTCAGCAAATAGACGGCAAACGCCCGACTGCATGGGAAGGCTTTGGTGCAGTAGTTGATTGGCGTGGCCACAGGAGCCCTGGAGCGAGTCGCTGACGGGCGACAGCACGTCTGATTGGTCTTGCGCTGATACATACCTTGCAATTGCTCCATGGCGAGGAAGATTTGCAAGGTTAATTCGCCTCCCCAAGCCTGTAGCGCCCTCCCATTCGCGCGGATCTGGGGTAACCCCACATGAATCCGACCAGTTCACGCGCCACGCGGTGATGGCGACCGTGCTGCGCTTGCCCCGGTTGATCAGCGCGCGGTAGCTCTTGGTCAGATGCGCGTGGGATAGCGATAGCCCATGTGCTCTCGGCCAACGACCGCGGCACTCGCGCATCGCCGGTCTTCGTGATGCCGCCGCGTCGGACGGCGTCGCCGGTCGATCGCTCGGAGGACACCAGGCTAGATAGGCCATCAGCCGCAGCGGGGTCTGGAACCGGCGGGCATCACCAACCTCCACCATGAAGGTGACAGTCACATCATCAACGCCCCGTGGCAGCATAATTCCACGGGAGGAGCCCGTCGATTTGTCTCGGTCATGGCCGTGGGCGCCGCGAGGAACGCACTGGTCTGCCAGACATACGGGCTGACGGTGTTCACTTTGTCCGAAGTTCTTCCGCTCAGCCGTCGCTCTCGCGGCGATGTTCTGACTGTAAACCAGAGCGAGCCTTCGCCTTAACCAGCGAAAATCAAAAGTAAAATACTTTTGAGCTCTCCCCTTTCCATTCTAGGAGTGCATCACGAAGACGGCCGGTTTTGCTCAAGCCATTTTCAATCAGCCAGCGTGGCTCCACATCTGTCGAAGTAATCAGTTTCTCAACACGTTCTGGATGAACGCCGACAACCGAACCAATTGATCCTTTCAGGAGCGACGCTGCGAAAGACACAATAGGCCGCGGAACTGAAACCACCCTTGCGGTGGGAAAGGCTATCTCCCTAAAAGTGTCGACGATCTGCTCGATCGTGTACCGATCCGGATAAGCCCCATTGTAGATGATCAGCTTTTCGTCTTTTGCCCACACGTCGAGCAGGCTTTCGACAAGATCCTTAACATAGAAGCAGGCCTTAATTGTGTCCTTCCTGCCAGGATATACGAAGAGCCCCGCTCGAAGCATTTTGGCAAGCCGGGTGAAATTCCCGCCCTCGCCACGTCCGAAAATGACAGCTGGTCGACAGATGACAAGCTTACGCTCTAGGTCGCGGTCAACCCAGCCTAAGTGAACCTGCTCGGCGAGGAATTTCGACCAGCCATAAGAGCTTTTAGGATTTGGCGGGGTTGTCTCAGTTTTTGTCTCTTCGCTTGGGCCGTAAACTGAAATCGAAGATGTAAAGACGATCGTCGATACGCCGCTGCGTTCGGCAAATTTTGTTATCTCGAGAGCCCCGCCAATATTGGTCTCGTAATACTCGTGGGGCTCATGACCGGGGGTGGTGTGGATTGCGGCAAAATTGAAAATCGTATCGATGTCGATACCAAGATTGAGATGTGCTAGGTTGCGCACGTCCGCCTGGACAAATGTTACATGCGGGATTTCCTCTCGCGGCGGCTTGACGTCTACGTTGTAGATCACCGCTGCTCCATCTTGTGAAAGACGCCTTGCAAGATGTGTCCCGATAAAACCAGAACCACCAAATATCACAAATTCACGAGATTTCATCGTCGAAGTCCTTAATTCTGTCGAGCCAGACAAGTCATTTGTACCATTTTGGCTGCTGTGTTGTCCGTCAATGGCTCTCATCACGTTGCGGCAGGACTCGTGAATGTTTCAGGCACAGGGGTGCCGAGGCAGCAGTCAGTAATCCTCTAACGATCTCATCGGTCCGAGGAAGGACTTGGATGTCGGCCAAATCCAGAAATTCGGACAGCCGTTCAATTGGCTGCAGTCGGGAGACGCGCGCATTTGGCAAGTCGAGCGCCAAGACCGTGAGTTCGTTAAGATATGGCCCGCCGCCACAGTTCACGAATGTAAGGCCGGGGCAATCCCTGAGCGGGCGAACGGTGTCCGCGATCCCCTGCTTTCGGGCGACGTTCCCAGAATACAGCGCGACACTTTCGGACTCAATGCCGAGCTCCGCTTTGAGGCTTGACGGGCCAGTCTGTGGCATAACGCGGCTGAGGTCCGCCCAGTTGCGGAGTTCGAAGATCCGGTCGTCAGGGATTCCCTTCTCTGCAAGCTTGCGCCGCATGGCGCGTGAGATCGAACTGATCCGGTCGAATGAACTGAGGATGTTGCGCTCGAACCGCTCCGCGAGGCGTCCTATCCGGCTGTCCTTTGAGAGCAGGCCGGTTGCAAAGGCAGCTTCAACCTCGAAATCCTGGACGTGAAGCCAGCTCTTGGCACCTGTCAGGCGTGCCGCAAGCAGCCCGAGTGGCGCCGAAACCAGCGAAGGCGCGACAACGAGGACGTGGTCAGGTTGCGTTCGCAGGGCTCGCGCCAGAATTTGCAGAGCGGCGGCGAGCGTGAAGCTCGCATAGTGTAGCAAGCGCTTCAGGCCTGTCGGCTGTGCGGGGACATAAAGCGGACAATGGATCACCCGGAGGTTGGCGCTGGGTGACTCGCGCCTGTAGCCAAAGCGCGACCAGCCCTCGGGAATCTTCCACGCGGGATAATAGGGCTGGGCCGTTACAAGCTCGATCTGATGCCCGCGCATGGCCAGCCCCTCTGCGAGCTGGCTCGTGTAGACCGCGATCCCGATCAGCTCCGGGGAGTAGTTGATGCCAAGGATGAGTAGCTTCATCAGGTTTGTATCCCTCGCAGTCAGGTCGACACGCAGGCCCCGTGCTATTGCGCGCGTCCCGCGCCGCCAAGCCCCTATGGCGAAAACGACCTGGTCATGGTGCCATTCTGCACACTGTATAGTCGGCTCACGTAACGGTTGCAGAAATGAGCGCCTGCTCTTGCACGCCGCTTCTCCGACTCATGGCGAAGAAACTGCCAAGTAGAGAGCGCACGGACGAGAGCGACAGCCAAGATCTCAAGAGGACGTGACGGTGGAAACGAGCGTTTTGTTGCCGATCTCGCGACGACGGCTCCACAGTTTTGCCGCAAAAGATTCTCTTTCGGCCTCATGTTGAGCCAAATTTTGCTGCTGTTTCCGATCATTAATGCACTCAGGCAGACGACCAGCCGACGGTTCCAAAACGGCAACACTCACTTAACCAGGTCTTAACCAAGAAACGTGAACTTGGGGGGTGAAGCGAGGCCGCAGAAACAAGACCGCGGGCAGGTACGTGAAAAGGGCAGGGGCGAGAGATCATGGCAGAACTTTTCCAACATACCACATTCACGGCAACTCGCGCTGGTGCGGGCTTCCAGGGGGGCCTTGGCTCGTCCACATCGCGGCGCAAGCCTGGGGGCCGTCGGGTTCTTATCGCCGTAGAAAACCTGCCTGTACCGCTTGATCGGCGTGTCTGGCTCGAGGCCACGACGCTGGTTGCGAACGGGTATGAGGTGAGCGTGATCTGCCCGATGGGTCGCGGTTGGGACAAGGCCTATGAGGTGATCGAAGGGGTGCACATCTTCCGCTTTCCCGAGCCGCCGGAAGCTCATTCCGGCGCTATCGCCTATGCGCGGGAGTATTCTCATGCCCTCTGGCATATGTTCCGTCTCGCCGCGCTGATCTGGCAAGAACGCGGCTTCGACATCATCCAGGGATGCAACCCGCCGGACCTCATCTTCCTCGTTGCCTTGCTCTATCGACCATTCGGGGTGCGCTACCTCTTCGACCATCACGATGTCAGCCCAGAACTCTTCGAGGCGAAGTTCGGACGGCGGGGCTTTCTGTACAATGTGATGCGGCTGTGGGAACGCGCGAGCTTCGCGACGGCCAGCGTCTCAATGGCCACGAACGAGAGCTTTCAGCGCGTGGCGATCAACCGGGGGAAGATGGCGCCCGAAGATGTCTTCGTTGTCCGATCGGCCCCTCGGGTGGAAAAGTTCGAGCTGCGCCCGGCTGACCCGCTGGTGAGAAAAGGGGCCAAGACTGTCCTTGGCTACGTCGGCGTTATTGGCCAGCAAGAAGGGATGGACTTGCTTGTTGCGGCCGTTGACGAACTGGTCCGTGAGATGAACCAGGATATCCACGTCGTGATCACTGGATTCGGGCCGCATCTGCCCGAAGTCGAACGCGATGTGGCTGCACGAGGGCTCCAAGACTACTTCACCTTCACCGGTGCTCTATACGGCGAGGACCTTCTTCGGGTGCTCAACAGCTGTGACATCGGCGTGAGCCCCGACCCCAAGAACGCGATGAACGACATTTCCACGATGAACAAGGTGATGGAGTACATGACCCTGAAGAAGCCCGTCGTTCAGTTCGATCTGACGGAGGGACGTGCCTCAGCAGGCGAAGCCTCGCTCTACGCGAAGGAAAACGATCCGAAAGACTTCGCCAAGCAGATTGCCTGGTTGATCGAGCATCCGGAACAGGCGCGCGAGATGGGAAAAATTGGTCGGAAGCGGGTGCTGAGTGCCCTGTCGTGGGCGCATTCTGTCCCTGGGCTTCTGGCGGCCTATGAGCGCATTTTCGCGAAGCGCAGCGCCAAACAAGCGGTCACCAACTAAACCTCGGCCCTGCCGAACCACCGGCAGAGCGGGCGGTCACTCTCTCTTGGGGCTTGCGAGCAGCGTTCCGCTACCGCTCCTGCCCGAGCATGTTCTGACGGATCAGCCCGCGGCCCCGCATGACCTTTGCGGAGATCCACCGGACGGCTCGCCAGATAGGCGCGGGTGATCCCGCTCGGCAGGATCACGACGACGTCTCCCTCAGCGCCGCGACCACCCGACCGAGGTGCACCGCGTCAAACCCGGCGGGCGCAAGGATCCGTATGCGGCCGATCTCCAGCCGAAGGCAGGCCTCCGGGCGATCGTCCGTCAGGTCGACCGCCGTCACTCACCACCATCGGCACGAGCCCCAGAACCTCATCCTCCGGCATCGGCAACAGCCGTTCACGCGCCGCCCGACGCCAGGCACAAAGTTAAGGCGGCAACCGCTACGTCCGACGGTTGATGATGGACTTGATTGAGTCTCGACCCTAGGTCTCCACTCCACGGAAAATGCACCTCGTGGCATCGATTGACCGACATTGTTACTTGATCTCGCATGTCGCAGTACAGCATTCTATCGACGCTTTGCTGTCCGTCCTCTAGCTAGGTCGTCACCCGGTCCCGAGAAATTTCGCGCCATACGTGCGACTCAAGGTTCAAATTTGACGAGGCACCCGAACTGAGACCAGAGGCTCTAAGGTGGAACGAATGATGCCACGGTGGGCGAACCGTTTAACAACGAGACAAACAATCGACCATGCGTTGCCATGGGCCGGTGTCACAACTGAACAGCTGCTCGCTGCATGGACCTCCGATGGTCTCGTCTGGACTTGCAGAATGGCAGACTTCGGTCCGAGCTACGAGCAGACGCTTCAGAACATCGGCATGGAAATGCTGCGAGTGATGCTCCTCGAGCCATTCGACTTTTGCGAATACTCAAAAAAAAAGCGCGACTGGGCCAAGTTTGCTCTTTGGAAGGCATATACGGAAAGAATTCTGGCCGATGCAGGCGTGAAGGAACTGGTCGCGTATTTTCAGCCTGACGACCTGCAGGTGCATGCTTCAATGAATGTTGCCGGGATGTTCGCGCAGCATGGCTACCAAGTCGCGATGAGCAAGGTTCCGGAAGATAGATACATCCTGATGTCGAGGTTGGGGGTGGAGCACGCAGCGCGAAATGCCTAAAAATACAGCGAAGCGCAGACACCTCCAATACTATTGCGCGTGGTTACAGTGCGGCCACGGTCAGAGCACCTCCTCGGCATCTGGCTCGAGCTCTTAGACGAATGTTCGGCAACAACCGCTAAGCGGATCCCTGCCCCCTACACGGCGATGATTACCCCGGTTGATGAAGCGCATCAGACTGCAGAACGGCTGCTGCGTCCTGATTCGCGGACGAGCCTTCCGGCCCGCATCCTGATCGGTTCATTGGACCTCGATGATTGTCAGGTGAGACTACCGTCACCACGATCTCCAGTAGTAGCGAACCGCGTCGGCAATATGGATGCGTAGGGCGCGACTCCGGAAGACGTCGATCAAGCCGCCCGAGCTGGCGCGAATGCCGTCTGCGCGCACGGTGGCAAGCGAGGTTACGCTGACTCGATAGCCACTGGCGCGAGCACGTCGACAAAAGTCGACATCCGCCATGAATACGTAGTAGGTCTCATCTAGACCTCCGATCGCCTCCCACAGATCCCGTCTGATAAGTATGAATGAGGACTGCAGCCAGTCTACGTCAACAATGTCGATCGCCGGATCGCGCAACAGCGGCTCCAACAAGCGCATCTCGCTGCAAGCACCAGGCCGCAACCGTCGAAGTATCTGCCTCCAAAGGCTGGGGTAGTGTCGGGCGGTCTCGACATAGCTGCCGTCATCGTTGCGCTGCAAGCAACCGAGTACGCCGATCGTCGGATTGGTCGCCATACAAGTAGCGAGGGTCTCAATAGCTCCAGGGTCATCGATGATAATGTCGGGGTTGAGCAGCAGCACGTAGTCCGATGGCAGGACGGCGCGCGCGCCGACGTTGCAAGCCCTAGTATAGCCAGCATTCTCGCTGTTGATGATCAACTGCTCGCTCGGTTGAACGGCACCACGCAGCAGTTCCTCCTCATTGGCCGCGCAGGAATTGTCGACGATGATGACTTTGAGCCCAGTAGCAAGAGTTTGGTGGCGAAGTGCGCCCAGAACCTGCACCAGCCGGGTTCCCTTATGATAGTTGACGGCGACAACGCCGACACGGATGGTGGAAACCTCGTCCGCGGTACCAAATGCTACGCGGCTGTTCATAGAATTGATATCGGACAATGGGCACCTCATCGCGTTATCGTTCGAAAAGACACAATCACATTTTTCCAGTATGTTCCAGTCACGTGTCGCCTGCCGCGGCTGGCAACCGTAGTTTCGGACGGCCGACGGCAGCGATGGCGCTCCATGGTTTGGCGGGCGGTCGAGGCGGCTGCGGTCAGGATCTGGCCCAATAGCGCTGGCAGCGCGGGCGAATCTCCTACGCTGCAGGTGGTGATCTCGACCGCTCGAACTTCCAGCGTCTGCTAGTCGATTCTTTCCAGCGTCTGCTCGTCGATTCTAAGGCGCACTTTGCGTCAGATGCGTTGCCTCGGGCCGCCGTCCTTGCGCATATTCCCGCGCCGGAGGCGCAAGCTTGGGTCTGGGCGAGTCTTTTCAAGGCACCCACAAGATCTGATGCTAGGCTTCTGTTGGACTCTTCGATACGGAAAGGTCGCGGAAAAGTGATGCGCAAAATATTGATAGTCCGAAATTATTTGGGCTGCGCGAGGCGTGAAATCACAAAAGGAAGGCCTTAACTCACGAGCATCGAAACCAGCGCTCCCCCTCCTACTAGGCAGGTAAGAGGCTTTACAAAGTTTTCCGGCGAAGGCAAATTAAGAAGCTCATGGGAATCTCCGAGCGCGCTGCGAGGCGGCAGAGAAGGCTGAACTGATGCTGGCGGCCGAGCATGTCGATGTCGAGAACTGCACCTGTCAGCTGCCTGAGAAGCCGGAACATATAGGCCTCATCGCAGACGGTTTCTGAGCTCACCCCCACCAGAAACGCCAAAGACCTCGGCAGAAGCAGGAGCCTTTGCCATCTTTGGATTCGGATGTGCAGAGATGAGGTACGTCTACGTCCGGAACTATGTTCTAACGGCGGATCAGACAAACACAGCCGACATACCTAATGAGCCAAATAGCACTTGATCGCCACGCCAGCATAGGCGATGTTCGCATCAAACGACACGCCGCTTGGAGGATGTCCGTGGTATCTCAAGATATTGAGCCCATGCTTTCTAAGTTCTTTGTGGCGGATAAAACTCCGAACTGATCGCCGCAGAATTCCTTTTCTATGGCACTCGAATGAAAGGTGCAATATGGCGGCGGCAGCCTCGACAGATAGAGATCGCTTCTCGGCCCTAGACGGGCTTCGAGGGCTCGCCGCGTTGACCGTTGTCGTCTCGCATTCAGCCAATGTTGGCTACCTGCCCAGCTTCCTAGGAAATGGGCTTGGGCAGATGGGTGTCGTGCTCTTTTTCGGCCTAAGCGGCTTTCTAATGGCGCACCTCCACTTCAGGTCAAAGCCGAATGTGATCGCGATTCGTCGATACGCCATCCATCGTGCAAGCCGCGTGCTACCGCTATTTTACGCGATCGTTGCTACCGCCGCGATACTCCTAGTGGTTATGGGAAGCGGGTTTTACGGTATCGATTCTCTCGAAATTGCACTACTTCATATAATTCTTGTGCATGGCACTGGAGTCCTGTGGACCGTGCCTGTTGAGTGCCAGTTCTACGCTATTTTCGTGATATTTTGGGCGGCCAAATATAATGACCGCCTTTGGACTGCTGTAGCCATTGCTTGCGTAGTGCAAGCATTCCTGTGTGCAATATACTATGTACACGATCCGAAAGTCGCTCCGGACACGCTGGTGAGCTGGTTTCAGTTTTTTGTTGCCGGAATGCTGCTTGGATCATTCTATTCGAGAATCGGGAGATATTTGGATCAGAGGGATGCACGAACAGCGCTTGCCCCGATTGCTTGGTTCTTGGTCTTAGCGGTAATTGTGGTGCCCCCTGAAGTGCGCAGGATGATGTCGCTGCCTATATTTCCAAATTTCGTTGATCCAGTTACCGCAGGCTATCCTATTATTTTGCTGTTTTTTACAATATACGGAATTGGCCCTTTTGCGAACCTCAGTATTCCCATATTGAGATGGTATGGAAGAATATCTTACAGTCTCTATCTGCTCCATGTGTTGGTGATTGATGCAATCCGGAAGTTAGTCGAATGGGGTTTTCTGCCTCACCCTCTCGGCTTCCCATTTATTTTGGCGGTATCGACAGCAGTTGCCGCGTGCAGTTTCCATTTTCTTGAACGGCCGATGCAGACGCGTATTCGCAGCGCATTGGAAGGGCACGGCAGCGAGCGACAACGCCAAATTGCCTCCTGAGCTGGAGGTGCCGTGCATCCAGAATTTTTCAAGTATGGATGCTCTGTTGCACAGATTGAGCGACGGTAGGACTTCCCGTAGCCCAGATAGACTTGCCCCGCCGACTAAGTGACGGGTGTGACGAGCGCGATCAATGATTGCTTCCTCGAAGAACCGACTTAGGTTTGCAGTGAACCCCAAGCGATGGACTACGAAGCGCCATCCGAATTAGGCCACCCGTTGGGCAAGCAGGGTTTCAAATTTCTAATGGGTTCGATAGCCGAGGGCCGGGCGCAGTCTCTTCGACTTGTAGGCCTGCTCGATAAACTTTGGCAATCGGCCTGCGACTTCTGTGAAGGTTTCTTAGTTCACGTTGAACAACACCCATGCCATTGATTTAGCGTTGAAACGTTGCGATTTTTCTCGCATGGCCTGCAGGGTTTTGTATGATTTCCGCCGAAACCCTGCAAATTCGGTTCTGCCATGAAGCACCGTCCGCGCCATGAGGAACAGGATGACCTGCTGCGTCCGCGTTTGGTCGACTTGATCGACGGGCGGCACACAGCCGAACCGGATCCCATCCTGCCAACCCCGCGTCACGACAACATCCGTGGCCCTGCCTATTACCAATAACCTCAAGGAAAGAAGGATAATGCTGACACACCCCACCCTCGATCAGATGGCCAGTCTCGGCCTGAACGGCATGGCCGCCGCATGGCGCGCCCTCGCCGAACAGGACCCGGGTGAGACTCTCAACCGCAACGAATGGCTCGGCCTGATGCTCGACCGCGAGACGGCCCATCGCGCCGACAAACGCTTCGCCAACAGGCTCAGGAATGCGAAGATGCGCTTCCCCAACGCCTGCATGGAAGACATCAACTTCGCGGCCCCCCGCGGCCTCGACCGCCGCCAGATCCTCGCGCTTGCCCAAGGTGGCTGGCTCAAGGCCCATGAGCAGATCATCCTCACTGGCCAGACCGGCACGGGAAAGACCTGGCTGGCTTGCGCCTTCGCCCATCAGGCCGCGCGCATGGACCAATCCGTCGCCTATGCCCGCATGCCGCGTCTCTTCGACGACATGGCCACCGCCCGCCTCGATGGCAGGTTCCCGCGACTGATCGACAAGCTCGCCCGCGTCCAGCTCCTTGTCCTCGACGACTGGGGCACCCATAGCCTGACCGACCAGCAGCGCCTCGACCTCCTCGAACTCTTCGAGGAGCGCTACCAGCGCCGATTCCACCATCATCACCGCCCAGCTGCCCGTCTCGGGCTGGCATCAGATGATCGGCGAGCCCACCATCGCAGACGCCATCCTCGACCGCATCATCCACAACGCCCATCGCATCGAACTGAAGGGAGACAGCATGCGCCGAAAAAACGCCAAACCCGGATTGACCCAAACCGAAAACCCCGAAATCATCACCCAAGAAGAATGACAGCAACCCAACGACCAGCCGCCGCCCAACTGTCCGGGACTTACTGAAACGGCTGTCCGGGACTTAGTGAAATCGCTGTCCGGTTCTTCCGAAATCCGCACCAGCTGCATGAGATGCTCGGCGAGACGGCCGGCGCGCCCTGATCGGGCTCCGGCTTCCAACCCGTTGACCAGATCCGCGAGATTTAAAAAGCGGCCACAGAGCGAACCCCATGGGGTGGCGACGGCGCACGGGTCTCACTTTTCCGAACGCGGCCGCAAGAAAGGCCCAAATACGGTAGCTCGAATCCGACGCCATCGCTTTCCAGAAGACGCGAGCACCACAACGAGCAAATAGAACCTAAATACCAAGCGAACCGGGTAGGCAAACTGAAGGTATGTTGCAAGAGAAAATATTGCAAAGCAGGCGACAAAAAGACCGAAGCTCCGTCTCGCAAAGAGACTATTAACTGCAAGGTATGCCCACGCAACGACGAAGTAATAGAGAGCGAAATATGGCCACCCGAATAAATACACCTCTCCGGTCGCGCCCATGGGGACAAATGTTTCGAATCTAGGCGTATGTGGAGCGGCATATGTACGAAATCCATCAATAAAACTCGGAAGAGGCGAGAACGATAGGATCCTATAGATGTCAACGGGCATTGGTCCCCGCCAAATGAAAACCTCACCTTGCACATAAGCGCCCTCAAACATATTGGTGAAAAACTCCAAAAGGTCAGTGAACCGAAATTGATCGAGGTACTTCACAATATCTCCTACATGACTCAACCCGTTCGCACCACTCGCCCTTCCGAAAAGCGCATTAACGTACGAAGCGGCCATAGCCAAGAAAAAGACGGCGGACGCCACTCGCCGCCGCGAAAATAAAAGCACCCCGCCGCCAATGCCCAAGTATACAACAGAATAACGTGAATGTTCCGCAATCTCAAATACAAGAAACCAGGCACAAGGCATGGCTAAGATAGCTGTAGCCAGCTTATTCCTAGAAGAAATGGCGGCCGCAAAAAGAACAAATGCGATTAGCCCCACGAACTTGAATGCCAATTGAACAAATATGGTAAACGGCGAAACGACGCTCAATGCGCCAATGGAGCCCATCAAGGAATAAGTCGATGTAGACATAACCTTGTGAAAGTCTAGCACCGAAATGTGCGCAAGTGTGAATAGAAAAACCAACACAGACCCAATCGTGATATTATTTGGCTTTACCCGCCTCATAAAAGCTGCGAAGCCCTCCGTCAGCGGCTTCATTTTGACGCCCCAATACGAATAGAAATAAACAACCATATAAAGCCCGAGAATCGCCGAAAAGTATGCTACATTTTGCGTCCCCGAAAAAAATGCCCCGCGATGCGACCAGATAAGTGCAAACTCTGAATAAATAATATTCTCGCCAGAGAGGGTCGCGACGAGCAACTCCATCGCCACTAGGAGCACCGGCGCGACAGCAATACGTCCTTTTGCCAACTGATAGGAAGAGACGGCTATCGCGAGTCCGGACAAGAGGTATCCAAAAAAATAGTCCATTGCGGCGCACCCTTAAAGACCCCAGCGGTCAGACTGAGATGATAATTGCCCTCAAAACAGATCCAACACCCAAAGCTAAGCCTGCGCGAATTTGGGCTCACTGCACGAACGGGGCATTCAGAATTTGCTTCGCGCCGCTATTGTGTATCTCCATGCAGTGAGTATGAGAACTTTAGCATCAAGGGCAAGCACATGACATAGCCCAACACTTTTCTCTGCATGCCAAGACGAGACTGCCACTCTAGATCAGCGGAAACTTTATTAAACCCACCTTGAAATCGGCGCGGATTCCCTGACACAGAATGAAAAAGCGGCTCGGATTCGCTAACATTTGGCTTCACATCCATAACTTCCATTGGGTCTCGGACAAAGTCCTCATACCGAATCAAGTGTACATTTTTAACCCTTTGCGCGACATAATTTGACACGACACTGTTCAACCCCCACTTCACCAACGCCGTATAAAAGCCAAATCGCGGCATTTTTCTATCTTGGGTTTGCCTTGCCTCGGGTCTATCAATGTCTTTCATACAAGACCACGCAACTCCGCGTGGATCGCGAACAATCCAAATGACACGCTCATAGCGCCACTCTGTGTCGAGCCTATTTAGGAAGTAAACACGCGCTGGCATCTTAGAGGAGTCAATATATCCCCCGGCCTCTGAAAGAAGAGAGAACAGCTCAGAGTTAAATTCAAGGTACTTTCGTAGATCCCGTCGAAGAAAGCCGAGCCTTACCAAAAACACATTAACAAAGAACCATCTTGTAGATTCAAGTCGATTCGTTATCTTTGCGATTTCGCTGGCGTCCCAGTGCGACATTTCTCGAAGTACCGGGCCCCAAAATCGGCATTCAGGCGAAAACTGGCCACACGAGCAACGCTCGCCCTTCGAGATCGCTCTCTCCGCTACATACTTTAGTTCCCCTAGCGCATTTAAGCCTTCATGTGACGCCAGAACACTCTCAAACAGTGTAGATCCGCTACGGCTATATCCCATAATGTAGGTGGCTCGCATTCTAAGTTCCTTTTCATTCGAGCGCGCCGTTCATCGCACTCTTCGCGATTGGTTGAGTGCGCCCCGGAGGCTTTGGATCCCCGCTGGTACACTTAGGCTTTCGACAGCATCGGACGAACCCGCGGGTGAAACGCTATCGTCTGTTGTGCCCAACTTCAACTGCTCCCTTCTGACCGAAAGCAACATCAAACGGTTGACGTAGAACTCGCGCGCGTTCGGTTGACGTAGAACTCGCGCGCGTTACAGATCGGCAGCGACCCACGCCGTCTGAACCACTCGTTGCGAGATGGCAAGAGCTCCTCGCTTCAGTTGCGGGACAGTCTGCCCATCACGCCGACTTTACAAGATGAATCCCATTTAGCCTCTTCCACGGCAGCGGCAGTTTTGCGGCCCTATGCACGGGGAGGTGCTCCGCTCAGTAATCTTGCAATGTTCAGAGTTTGATATGATGAACGTACTGGGGCGACGATTTCCGCCAACCTGGCGCGATTCAATTAGTGACAAAAAAACCGACTCCAATCTTTCGTGCGACAGCAATCGACGCCAAGACATTAACTGACGCAATCGATAGAGCGGTAGAGAGAGCAATGCCGTCTAAACCCCAAAACGATCCGAATATGATTGAGACCGCAGCCGAACATGGAGTAACTATCAAAAAAATGTTTCGGTATACTCGTTCATTTCCCGTCATCATTAAGACATAGCCTACCGGACCTGTCAGCGCATTCACGCCCTGACCAAGTATTAATATACGCAGGGCCGTCGAACCGGCATCAAATCCGCGCCCAAATATGGACAACGTTAAATTCGGCCACATCAAAAAAAACAAAATCAGGGGAGCAGTCGCAATCGACATTGTCTTCATAACGTGGCGCAGAACAAGAACTAGCTCATCGGTCTTTCGGTTTGCATGAAGTATCGCGAATCTTGGCGCGTACACCATATTAATCGCCGTCAAAACAATGCTAATCAACATAGACGCCTGCTGCGCTACCAGCAGCACGGACAGCGCCGATCGGTCAAGCAACACCGACGCCGTAAACTGCCCATTCCACGCAATCAACTGCTGAAGAACAATCACACTCCAGAACGACCGCGCGCTGTCCATCAATTCACTCCACTCTGGAAGCGGTGCGGCGCTACTACTTTTTGGAATGAGCCGCAGCAATACCACCAGTCCGCCACCGGCAAAGATCACCGCCACTGACGAGTACAGCGCGGCGGATAAGACAGCCGAACTCCCCCCCAACAGGATCATCGAGCTAACCGCCAAATTGATCAAGATGCTCTGCACAGCTATTGATGAAAGTGTTCGCCCTATCGACTGCAACCCAGCGGCTACGACTCCTATAACTGCCATCGCCGCGACGGTTGGAGAAAACGCTATTAGAATCGGTCCGACATCGTGCTTTCCGATCCAGTCAGCTAGGCCAAGCGCAATGGCAGCAACAACGACTAACCCGATCGCGACACCGGCTAGAGCCACCGCCGCGACAGCCTTAAGAAGTAGCGCCCTCGCTGCTAAGCCTGACTTCTGGGACTGCAAAATGATGAGATACTTCAAGGCGAGATTATCGAGCCCAAGACGTGCGCCGAGCGCAAGAAAGGTCGTAATGTTGAGCGCTAATAGAAACACACCGGCACCTAACGGCCCAAAACTTCGCGCCGCAGAGACAGAGAGAAAAAAGGCCGAGATCGCTCCCAAAACCCGAGCAAGCAAGACAAACAGCAAATAGGCTCTCATATGCCATTCTGCCTAAATTTCACGCAACAACTGAGGCATAGCTCCAGCGTGCGCCACGGAAACTTTACCATCATCGAATATGACCCCCGGAAGCTTGCCTCTCTCTATCAAAAATCCAAGAAACCGCTTCGATCAGATCCACTCGTGGTCGCCAAGCAAGAAGTGCCGCGGTCTGCTCCAAGCTCAGAGCGCTCCGCTTAATAAGCTCCCGTGGGAATTCCTTACCCTCGCTCAACGCAACAAGACCAAGATATACCCCTTCCGCAGAAATCGCGGAACCGGAACCGATGTCCACGATATCACAGTGCCCCACCCGCCCCTCATAGGCTATGGTTGCCGCAAAGGCGCGGGCGACATCGCTGACATCCACATAGTCCTTAAAGTTCTGATAGTCTCCGACAAACTCCACGTGTGAACGCGATAATATCGCGCGGCTAAAGTGACTAACGACCCCAAATCCCGCCTTGCGATTCCATCCTAGTGGATTAGAAACTCGCAACACAATCCCTGTAATACCGATGGCGTTTATCCATGAGGTCAGGAACGCCTCCGTTCCCAACTTGACTGAGAAATACGCGCTGTCAGCGCGGGGTTTAACAGTCGTATGAAGTGCCGACCGGTAAAGAGCGCCGGCGCTAGAAGCGAAAACAACACGCTTCAACCCCTTCCCTTTCAGCGCATCAATGAGTCGAAAAAATGGCAGCAACGCCCCATCGATTTCGGCAGTCTCGTGCCCAATCGAAGACCGCGGGTGAGAAGTCCCAACAACATTTATGAGCACGTCTGGCTCAAATTCGAGTACAGCCTCACTCCTATAGGCTTCTCGCCAATCGACTTCCACATAGTCGACCTTCCCACTGATTGCCACGTGGCCGGTCGCAGATCGAGAAATGCTCATGACCTGATGATCACTTGTCCGAGTCAGCTCCGCAACCACAGCTTGGCCAATAAAGCCGGTCCCTCCAGCAACGAGTACTTTCACAACAAGCCCTCAATCAATTCGACTATAGACATGCTGTTGTTCTCCTTGGCCGAGGTGATTTTCCGTCCGTCTTGCCGTGACTGCACAAGACATTCTCTCAGGGCGCGCACCCCTTCGCCCACACTCATAGGATCGAACACACGAAAGGCTCCGGACGCTCGTGCGTAGGTGTGTAAAGTCGTGACAAGCGGGATAGAGTTCTCGATACAGTACAAGTCAATTAGAGACGTGACCTCAAAAAAACTTGCATTCAAAACAAGCTCAGCAGACGACAACACTGGATAGAACTCTTCCTTGGGGAGTGCCGCAACGTGGCGAGCGTTCGCTGTCTGCCCTAGCGTCAGCAGAAATTCCGCCACGTAGCGTTTCTCGTATGGCGAAAGCGCGCCTACAAATAAGAACGTTAATTCGGGAAAGTGCTGTGCGATACGCAATGCTGCTATTTGATTCTTCCGCGCCTCGATCCGCCCCGGGACAACGATCAAACCGAGCTGTGTGGTTACATTCATCGGAGATGTAAAGTCTGAGATGTGAGGGACAACGCAAGCACGAGAAATGGGAGAAATATCCAAACCAATTTGTTCAGCTTCTCGCTCCGCGCACACCGCAATAGCGGCCGCATCTCTGAGAATTGCCTTTTGCGCTCCGGCAACAGACGCGATTGGAAGAATTTGGCGGCGCCTAATAGCAGTGGCGAACACTCGCAGAAGCCACATCGACATTTCGTAGCGCCTCGGGTCGTTTCCTGCCAACCGTGCCACTATCCGCTTTAGGCCGCGCGTCCCGTTCCCCAGGTAGCTCCTAAGACCCTCATCGGGGTGATGCAACGCATATAAGAGGAAAGGAACTCCGAGACGTTTGCAAGCTTTGAGGGTAAAATATGGCTCGACGGGGCGGTCAAGATTTGTGCAGACCACTAGACTTGCGCCGGAGAGCGCTCGATTCGAGGGGACGCCGCGGACAATTTCGGTTTGACAATATCTACCGACTTCGCGGCTATACAACTGCATTAGCTGGTAGTCGCCACCGTTCTTTTCGTGTGCGTCCGACCGGACCGAAAACAACACGCGACTTTCTTTTGTAAGCATAGATGATCCTACGTCCAAGATGCCCATGACACTTAGTTCAAAGAAACTTCACATCGCAAAACTCTCAGCTTCTAACTGACACCAAATTCCCGTCCGTCTTGACGAATATATATTGCACGGCCCGGTCATCACTCTGACGCCCCGGGCCTGGGCGGTACGCCGTCAAGTTCCTCTGCCTGTGGTATTCGCAAGGTTTGACAAGATTGGCTGTATGAGCCTTAAAGCATTTTTGAGCTACTCACCACACTTTATCTTTGCCGGAGTGTTCATGGGCGTTAAGGTACAGTCTGTCACGCCTAGTTTCAATCGCTTCCTTTGGATCGAGAGCGCCGCAGGCCGCCCGTTGGTGAACCCGGCGCGGTGACCTTGCGCGAAGTCCTTGAACGCGGCCGCTTTGTCGATGGCGCCCATCGAAAGGACGTACTTCCGTCGTTGCTGATCACTTTTTGCACGTTGATTAGCTTTGCTAGGTTAGTGAGCGACGATTCCAGGCGGTACGGCCGCAGGCCGCCCCGAGCCAAATTGCCTCGAGCCGTCAATTGGGTCAAGAGTTAGGCATTACGACGCGCAAACCGCTATCAACCTGAACTGCGCCACCTGATCATCCACATCAATCAACCCGCTGCATGGCCTTGACCTGGACTGAGCATGTCGCCGCACAAAAGCGGTACCACTTCTTATGCGGTCGACATTCTTACCGCGCTAGCGAAGGTGCGCGCCCCTTTGGAAGATTTTCCG
Organism: Paracoccaceae bacterium; assembly: GCA_016124615.1. Lineage (GTDB taxonomy): Bacteria > Pseudomonadota > Alphaproteobacteria > Rhodobacterales > Rhodobacteraceae > Solirhodobacter. The sequence goes on from WGNF01000016.1 coordinate 113,708, forward strand.
CCGTGTACGGGGTTAGATAGTGGTAGCTGCCTACATCTGCGACTCCGTTGCTGCAGTTTGGAGCGAGGCAGGCATCACGGGTAGCGATCTCGAATCCTGCTCCGAGTCGCGTACCGCCTACTATGCTCCTGCCCCGTCTTCCGGTCGTTCAGTGGTAGTCACAACATCCGCAACATCTTTTCGCAGCTCAGGGCTTGACTCACGATCCTGAATGTTACCCTCCTCACCATAATTAGCTATGTCGGAATGCGTGATGACACACACGGAGCGTGTAAGTACTTTACTCGGTTGAGCACTACTATAGTGGGATGAAGGTGGCCGAATCGCTTCCGAGTGTAACACCGAGGTTATAATTTGCTGAACTTTCGAAAAGTTTGGCGGCGGCCATTTGAAGTCCTTGACCATCGACCGCCACGCCCACCGTACCTGTCACATATTATTTACTTGCAGAGCGCAGATTCAATGTTCTAGCGTCAGTCTGCCTAGGCGCATATTGGGGTCGGTTGAATATGGTTTTGCGCGATTGATCGGAATTTCCGACATATGCCATCTAGCGGCGCCGTCACTCGAATGAAACGACGGGTGCTTGACGTCTGCTGTGTTTTTCTGGCGTCAATATCAGTTTCGCACTCCCCGCCAGGTCTCAACTCATCGGGCTCGCAGTTGCGAATCGATAGAAACACTCAGATATGGCTGATGGCGCCATTGGTAAAAGACTATCTGTCAACATTTTCCGACAGCAGCTGGCCAGAGGGGCAGAAGGAGCTTGACGTAATTAAGTTCTCAACGTTCTTTCTGACAAAAATGAGTGACAGGACCCTTCTCTCGGTACTCAACTTCGTGCAAGCTCATCACTTCGGTTTGGCGATTGAGGCAGGGGTTCTCACCTACGGGCCGAGCCGCTGCGGCTATGGAGTGGAAGGATTTCATGATGCTAATTTTCTTCGAGATCTATTAAGGCGCATCAAACGTCTCGGTGGCGTGGTATCTTATCTTGCAATGGATGAGCCGCTCTACTTTGGCCACTTTGCCACTTCATTTTGGAAACCAAACGGCGGCTTATGTCGTTTTTCAATTCCAGAATTGGCTTCAAATGCATCAGGAACTCTTCGTGACGCAACCAAAATTTTCCCGAAGCTGAAGATAGGTGATATTGAGCCGATTATAAATGAGTTGGGCAGGTCAGATGCCCCGCCAAATTATAATGCTAGCCTTCAAATTTGGCTGGACGATTTTCAAGCAGCTTTCGGGCGAAAGTTAGATTTCGTACACTTTGACATTGCTTGGTACAACGAGAGTTGGGGATTGTCCACTTTAGACGCAGATGAAGGATGGATATTGCCGCTTACCACTGCCGCAGCCTTGATAAGAAGCAACGGTGTCCGACTTGGGGTAATTTATAACGGCTCTACAGATGACGCAAGCAACTTGGAGTGGGAACAAGACGCTAAGCGCCACTTTGAAATGATTGAGGGCGAGCTTGAACTTATTCCAGACGACGCTGTTATTCAGAGCTGGGATAAGTACCCAAATAGGGCAGGTCCTGAGAGTGTGCCGGGCACTTTGATGAACGTGCTTCTGAGCTATTTGCGGTGGGCGAGTTCACGGCCAATCGCACCTCGTCACTAAGTACGACATCGGTCGCCTGCTAAATTGGTTGATGAGGGCAGCTGATTTACAGCCACTGGCCGATTTTGGTTTTGGATGCAACGGGATACGGGCGCCCTAATTCGGGAGGCTGCCGCGACAGAGCGGGGCGGTATTAAAGTTGATAAACGTCGGCCCATCCATTACTTTTTGTAGAACCGCCGCCTATTAAAATCCCCTTTACCAATAGCTATGCGAGTACCAACTTTGTCCCAAAACCTTTGGTGTTGTGGAGTAGGCTAGCCTCCGGGGTATTTCGCAGCCGACTTTCACAAGTGTTGGCTAAGTACCGAACTATCTGTACGATGTCAGGAACGTGATCTGATTGCGGGTAAAAGATAAGCACTCACCGGAAGCCGAACTCGTGTGGCGGTCATTTTACCCAACATGGAACATTCTGGTGCGAAAATAGCGGTGAAGCTCTTTGGAAGTTAATCGTTGTGCGATTGATGAATCTGTGCCTTCAAAGCGTGAGCGAATTTCCATTTGTGTTCCGAAAGACGGTCCGAGGCACACATGGCCTCTCCCGCGATCAGTGTCACTTGAGAGTCCGAATTCTGTCAAGGGGTGATCCGGAATGGCTAAAATAAGCTAGACAGAAAGTATTTTTGATCCCCGCGGATAGCAGTCGTTCGAGCCAGTTATGCATCCCCGCTCCCAAATAATTCCGCGTCTTTGCGTGTGTCGCCCGAGGCGTGGTGTCGTGGCGAGGTATCTATTGCCTTTAGGCCGCAGCGACACCTTCATTCTCAAGTACTGCTAATAGGTTCGCGAAGAATCCGTCTGCCGTGTTCAACACCACATCCGGCGTCGCAAGAACAACGGCATTTGTCTTTATCATGCTCAAAGGAAGATTGCACGTCACCCCGCAATCGTGCTGCGGCTTTTGAATTTGTATGACCGCAGGCCGACGCGAGCGCACGGAGCTCGCCGTTTTGTCTGCTGAGGTTGTGTCTACGACAATGCGTAACACAGGATGTTCGGCCTGTGCCTCAGTGGCTCCAAGGCACTCCGGAAGCCGTAAAACTCGCTTTCCTCTCCTTGCCTGTTGTCGGATATCAAAGCCGTCCATTTGAACCTCACTTCGTCGGTTCTTAGTGTTCGGCGTCTGAGACCAACCGGTCCAGATAGGCGCCATAACCGGTCTTGCCGAACAGCTTTGCGCGGGCAGCGAGCCCGTCGCGGTCGATCCAGCCCGCAGCATAGGCGATTTCGTCCGGGCTGCCGACCTGCAATCCCTGCCGGTCGGTCAGCGTGCGCACGAAGTTGCCGGCGTCGAGCAGGCTCGCATGGGTGCCGGTGTCGAGCCAGGCG
>WGNF01000004.1 GCA_016124615.1 Paracoccaceae bacterium
CCGCTCTCAAACACCTCGACCCCGAGCGATCTGAGAAACGCAGTCTGAGCCTCCATTGCGAAACGCACCCCCATCTTGAGATGGGTATCACCTCGCAGGCAGCGCCGGCGCCGACAACGTGCCGCTCAGACACCGCTTACTAATATCCACGATTAGTATCGGAAGATTGGCGCCGTTTCGCGGCGCTTTCTGATACGCGTTTCTGCAAGCGGGGAATCTGTCTTTCCCGCTGGGTGCCGGGGCGTCGCCACCGCCATCATGCAAGATCGAACGGGGAATTCACGATGGCTCTTCCGGTAATCCTGATCGGCTGCCTGCTTGGCTATGGTTGCGCCGCGATCGCGCTGATCTGCGGGTATTCGCTGGCCGTTGCGGCGATTGGCCTGATCACGGTCTCGAGCCTGTCGATCATTCTCATCGCCCTCGTCGTCGCGCCCGGCCGCGATCGCGTCTGAAGGCCGGGCTGGCAGCGATCAGGCGTTCGCGATCTGTAGCAGCAGGACAGAGGTCAGCCGCCACAGCTGCGCGACGCGGTCGACCCGCGACGCGATCAGATCCTCCGGGCAGGAAAGCTCGAGTGCGTGTTCGACTTCGCTCAGTGCGGTGACGACGGCCTTTGCCCCGATCATCCCCAGCGATCCCGCCATCCTGTGCACCTGATGCCGCAGGTCTGTCGCGTCGTATGACGCAAGGCGAGCGGGCAGATCGTCGAGCAGCAGCGCGCTTTCCCGGTGCACACGCAGAACGGCATCGCGGAATCGCTGCTCGCCCAGCACCTCACGCGCCTCTGACAGTACCTGCGTATCAAGCAGTGCGGGTTCCGGCCCAGGTTCGTCATGCACGCCCGCCGCCCGGCTCAGCACGAAGCTAAGCCGCGCCAGCGTGATCGGCTTGGTCTCGACCGCGTCCATGCCCGCGGCAAGGCATTCCTCGCGGTGCTGGGGCAGCACATGGGCCGTCAGCCCGACGACCAGCGGCTGGCCGATGCCCGTTGCGCGAATTTCCCGCGTCGCTTCAAGGCCATCCATCACCGGCATGCTGACGTCCATCAGGATAAGGTCGAATTGCCGTTCGGCCGCGGCGATCATCGCCTCTTCGCCGTTGCAGGTCTCTGTCACCCGATGGCCGAGATGCAGGATCATCTGCCGGATGATCGTCCGGTTGATGTCGCTGTCTTCGGCCAGCAGAATCTCCAGCGGGCGCTCGGCGGTGACTGAGTCGGGAACCTCGCCCGCTGCGCCGGAATGTGGGCTGAGGGCGGCGGGGGCAGAGGCCGCGATCTCCACCGGGATGCGCACGGTGAACTTGCTGCCTGCCCCGGGGCTGCTTTCCAGCGTGACGGACCCTTCCATCTTCTCCAGCGCCAGACGGACGATCGACAGGCCAAGCCCGGTGCCGGTGCGCGGGCGCGAATAGGAGGCGTCGCCGGTTTCGAAGCTGTCGAAGATCCGCCCCTGAACCTCGGGCGCGATGCCGATGCCGGCATCCTCGACCACCAGCGTCAGCACGGCGCCACCGTCCTCGGCCGACAGTTCCGCCGTCACCTGGATATCGCCGCCACGGGTGAACTTGGTGGCGTTGCTGAGCAGGTTCGCAAGGATCCGGCCGATCCGGCGGCGGAAGGATACGATCCGCTCGGCCCGGATGCCTGAGACATCGACGCTAAGACGGTTCCGCCCTTCCCAGGCAAGCGCCTGAAACTGTTCGGCGATCTCATGGATCTGCCCGACAATGTCATAGGGTGCCGCAACCTCTTGCAGGGTGGGCTGGTTCAGCCGGGCGAATTCCAGGAGGTCGTCCACCTGTTCCAGCGCGGTGCGGGCGCTGCTGCGGGCGATGCGGATGAAATCTTCCGTTTCGGCCGCCTGACGGTTCGTGCTGGCGTCCAGCATTTCCAGCGCGGCGATCACCCCGGTCAACGGCGTGCGCATTTCGTGGCTGACCACGGCCAGAAACCGCGACTTGGCCTCTTCGCTGCGAAGGGCGGCGTCGCGAGCGCGCCGCAGGTCGTCAGCGGCGGCAAGATCGTTGGAAATGTCGCGCAGAAAGCAGATGTACAGCGTATTGCCGTCGATGTCGTGTTCCAGCGCGATCGTGGTTTCCAGCGGGAAGGTCGAGGAATCGCCCCGGATCCCGGTCAGGATGCGGCGGCGGGCCAGAAATCCTGCGGCAAGCGGCGTGCTGCGCGCCATCGCGGCGCGCAGATCGTCAAGCTCCGGCCCCAGCACAAGCCCGTCGATCATGGCGCCGACCATCTGATCCGACGTGCGGCCAAAGGTCGTTTCGGCCGCCGAGTTGATCTCCAGTATCCGGCCGGTATCCCCCACTAGCACCACCGCGTCGATCGACGCCTCGATCGTCGAGGTGAGCTGCGACGATACCCGTTCGCTTTGCCGGGCGCGCCGCGCGGCGGTCCGCATCAGCGCCAGAAACGCGGCGGCGGTACCCATCAGGAAGATGATCATCATCCCGGCCGCAAGCGTGAACTCGATGAGCAGGTTCTGCATCGCCACCCGCCGGATTTCGGCGGCCGCAACCAGACTTTCCAGCGTTCGTACCACGCTGGCGCGGATCGCCTCGTGCACCCCAGCCAGTGCGTGGTCCAGCCCCGGCAGCGCGGCGGCAAGCTTGTCATCAGGGCCGTCGAATGTAGGCGACAGGCCCAGCAGGTACAGGCGTTCGCGGTCGATCCCGCCCAGATAGCTATCGCCGGACGCCAGAATGGCGCCATAGTCCCGCGCGGCCAACAGGACCAGCCGACTGTACAGCACATCGTAAGAGGTCCGCAGATCACGCAGAGTCGCGGCGGCGGGCGGATCACCCGACAGCAGCGCCTGATCGACCTTGACGCGGAAGTTCAGCACGTCCACCTCAAGCTGGGCCACTTCCCAAGTGAGGTTGCCGGAAATCGCCGCCCGCTGCTGTTCGATCTGACCGTTGATGGTGGCAAGAAAGCTGACGAGTACGCATATACCGAGAAGCGCCGGGCCGACGATCAGAACGGCGGCCCAGCGTCCAAGATACCATTTCAGGCGTGGCGGCCTGATCTTCACTTCGCTCGAACGGTGATCGACGTCAGCTGCCATATGCTCCGCGCGTCGTTCAGTTCGGTCCTGTAGCGACTGTCCGAGTCGAATGGATACAGGATCCACAGCGGGCCCTTGTCGCGGACACTGAACGTTTCTCCGTTGATACGCGTCACCACGACCGGCGCGGCCGCTTCGATCTCTGCGACGGGTATCTCGATCCGGTAATCGTTAATTGCCACGGCCACCGCAACCCCGGATTTCGCCCCCGCCGCATCCAGCACGTCTTTCAGGCTGGGTCCGGCATAGTCGTCAACCCCCGGCGTCCAGGGTGTCGAGGTGCGGAACCGCTGTTGCGGCAGTGCGTCAAGCGCCGCCAGATCAAACGATTTCGCGGTGCCACCGACACCGGTCGCATCGACGGTCAGGATCGGATCATCCGCCCGCGCCGGTCCCGGCTGCACAAAGGCGAGGCCCGCCGCGATCAAGCAGGCAGCCCGCAACACGGCGCGGCGCGGTGGCCTGTGCGTCTTCCAAGGCAGTTTCGACATGTGATGGCCCCCTGATGCGCCCGGCGATGGCCACCACCATAGCCCCTGCGCCCAGTCGGGCCACAGATCACTTTCGTATACTCAAGGGTATCTCTGGCATATCGCGGCCGCGCCCAAAGTTGCGGCGCGGCGCCCGGTTCATCCGTTCATTGCAGCAGTCGGGTGCGCTTGCGCCAGGCTAGATTGTTGTGATGCGCGCTGATCAGCGCCTCATCCAGATCGGAAGAGGTATAGGGGTACTGCAGCGTGACATCGCAGATCGCAAGCCGCTCGGCCGAAAAGTCGTGGCGGTTCACCTTCCGCGACACCAGAATGACCTCGACGGCGGGGTTGCACTGCCGCAGCGTGATCAGATGCTCGATCAGGTCGTCGAGGTCGCCAAAGTCATCGGCCTGGATGATGCAGATCAGGCGGCTGAACGAAAACTCCCGCGCTGCCCGGTCGATCACCGTCAGATCCGATGTCACCGCGACCTGCAGGTTTTTCGACCGCAGCTGCGCGACCCGCGCCACATTGGGGCGTTTGGGCGACGTCAGATAGATGGCATGGCCCGCGACCGGCGCGACCGTCAACGGCAGTGCAATCCGGTGGGCAAGCGCCGCCACGAAGGCCGACAGGCCCGACAGCAACCCGGCCGCACGGGGGGCGCCTCTGGATTTCTGGGGAAGGTGCAGTGTCTGTTCCATCAATTCTCTATCCTGACTTTCCTGACGCCACAGGGCATCTCTGGCCGTCACATCGCGTCCGACCGGAGGCAATCGAGGGGCTGTTCTCGCCTGACCTTGCGGCAGGCCGGTTCTGGGGTGGGCAAAGGCCATCACATCAGCCCCTCGTTCCGCGCGATCATCGCCGCGTGCGTCCGGTTGTCCGCCTTCAGTTTCTGGCAGATCTGGCGGACGTGCATCTTCACCGTCACCTCGGCTCGCTGCATCGCGTTGGCGATTTCCTTGTTGGTCCGCCCGCTCAGCAGATGGCCCAGCACGAAACGTTCGCTCTGGGTCAGATCGGCGCCGACCTTGCCAACATCGATCGGCCGCTGCGGCTCGACATCCTGAAAATCCGCCGGAAGGAACCGCGTTCCCGCCAGCATCAGCGACAGCGCACTGATCAGCCCCTTGGCCGGCAGACGCTTGGGAATGAACCCGCACGCCCCGGCGCGCATCGCTTCCAACACGACCGACTTCTCGATGCGGCCAGACAGCAGCGCCACCCGCCCCGGCGCGTTCGCGCGCAGGACGGTATCGAACCCCTCGAGGCTGACGACCCCCGGCAGGCGATAGTCCAGCAGCACCAGATCGTAAGGGCCATGCGCCGAAATCGCCGCGACGGCGGTGTCGATGCTGGCGGCCGTGCCCACATCGAAAAGGGCACTGGCCGACAAGAGATTCCCGATCACGTCGACGATCAGCAGATGATCATCGACGATGAGGATCCCTGGCCGTGCCGCGCCTTCTGATAGACCCGCCGTCATCTTCCCCTTGCCATCAATAGGTTACTCCTTGGGGCGCAGGACGCCTCCTGCGATCAGGTTAACCAAACACCGCTAGGAATGGATGCGCGCTTAGGGATGTTTCCCGGGATCTTGGTAGCGCAAACGTGATCTGGACGTGCGCAAAGGTATACAGTGGCAAGGTGTATTTTTGGCGTATCTTTTTTTGGCGCGCTCGTGTGTCCCTCCGCCGGATATACCCGCGCGCCGGATTCGGCCGGGTGTCGCCGCCGGGCGCCCGGTGGCGCGGGCGAAAAAAATGCCGGGCCATTGCGGACCCGGCAAGTTTGAGGGGCGTGTAGAGCGGTACGCCCCCGGGCAGTACAGTCAGAAGAAAGCTGTCAGGGGGGCAATCCCGTTCAGCTTCTTGGCACCGTAGAGTGGCCGCTCCGCGCCGGGCAATGCTCTCTTGGTGATGGTCGACGGGCGCTTAAGGATGGCGGCCACCGCGCCATTGCGGCGGGGCGTCAGTTGCCCGATGAACTCGACGCCGAGGCGCCGCCAGACCCGGCCGACGCCGCACTAGAACCCGATCCGCCGCCACTCGACGCCGAGGCGCCGCCGGGTCCGGCCGAGGCGGCGCTTGAGCCCGATCCATTGCCATTCGACGCCGAGGCGCCACCCGGCCCGGCCGATGCCGCGCTCGCCCCCGATCCATTGCCACCCGACGCCGATGCGCCGTCCGGCCCGGCCGATGCCGCGCTTGACCCCGATCCACTGCCACCCGAGGCCGAGGCCCCATCTGGCCCGGCCGAGGCCGAGGACGATCCGCCCGGCCCATCGGGGTGATGATGGTGGTCATCGTCGGCGGGCGCCTCGTATCCTCGCAACCCGACCGGCAACGGGGTCAGGAAGGTAACCGGCGTGCAATCGTGATAGCCAATCTCCACCCGCCGATTGAGCGGCTCGGCCGATTGCGTGTCCACCACCGGATCGAGCTTGCCGCGCCAGTCCGTCGCAAGTCGGACGGAGTTTGCGCTGTAATCCTCGATAAAGCGGATCACGGTCAGTGCGCGCCGCCGCGACAGGTCGAGGTTGTACGCCTGCGACGCCAGCGCATCGGTGTATCCGATGACAGAGCCATGCGCCTTCGGATTGTGCTGCATGAAATTCAGCAGCACCATCTGCATTCTCGGCGAGAGGTCGGCCCGGTCGAGCCCGAAATAGACGGTCAGCCGACAATCGGCGGCCTGCGCGGCCGGGGCGGAAACCACAAGAAGAGACAAGGCCAAGGCCCTGGAGAATTGCAAGGTCATGTATTCACCTGAACGATGTTGAGCGCATTTGCGGCTTCTGCTTCGCAGCGGACACAAGCCGCTTAGGCCACGGCAAGTCAATCTGACCAAACGATTGCGGTCTTTATCGTTGGTATTGCAGTCATGCTCATTCGCCACGCGACGGGCCAATGGCACGGCAAGAATCAGTTGCCTCGCATCATCGAAGGGATCGCTGAACTCGATGCCAGCTGAAGCCGCGTCGCTTGATCACGCCGCGTCACCCAGATTTAGCCATAGCTCAGCCAAGGATCTCCACGACACTTGGCAATTCGTGTGGCGCCGCGCACCAATGCGCGGGATCACCGATATGCGCGATGAGCCGACGCTCAAGACCCTGATAGACCTCGTGCATCATAGGATCTTCGCGCAGGCCAGCGGTCGAGGGGCGTGCCATGGTCATCGCCGCATTCGCCTCAAAGAAGGTGAAGGTGCCATCGGCCACGCCAATATCCACACCAAAGAAGTCCAGCGGCACGCGCGCGCCGATCTGGGCCAATATGTGCTGAAACATGTCGTCTACCGCCAGACGGTCGATGTTGCGGCTGATGCTATCGCGCAACTCGGGCGTCAACGCGCTGGCCGAGCCGGTGATGAGCCAGTCCGCACTGTCGCGAAAGGCGCGAATGACGCCCGTGCCCCCGACAAAGCTGGCGCGGACCTTGCAATAGTGCCCGTTCGCGCTGCGGTAATCGTGAAACTGGGTCATGAAGTGCCACTTGCCATAGCCGTTGGACAGGTGCAGCCGGGCCCAGTCCTGCGGCCCGTCGACGCGATACAGACCCTGCCCGGTTTGCGACCCGGCCGGGCGGACCAGCACCGGATAGGAAAAGCCGTGTTGGGTGAAGGCCGCCGCAAAACTGTCTGGCCCATCGACGCGGAAGCGCTCGCAACGGGGCACGACAAGATTCTCGACCCCCTGCATCAGCCCGGCCATGAGGTCGCGCCGCGACAGTGCCACGGCGCGCGGATGGTTGAAGATCGGCACCTTGCCACCGAACGCCTGATCGAGACTTTGCAGCGCGTTGCGATATTCATCCGCATCGGCGCAGAAGTTCATCACCCAACGCACACCCTCATGGGTGACCGGAGTGGACGGTGGATACCAGATGGTACACGCGCTGCCCTCTAGCGCCGTCATCATGTTGTCCGGCAAAACCATGGTGTTCGGCAAGTGAAACTGCGGCTCGCCGCGGGCGCCGATCGACGCGCCGATCAGCCCGTTATCGGGGACGGCGCGGAACAGAAGCCCGTGGCGGGGCGATGCGGGGACGGTGGTGGCCAAGCTATATCCTCTTAAACGGAAGGGCGGCGATTATGCCGGAGTGAAGGCGACCGGAAGCCGCTTGAAGCCCGAGACGAAGTTCGACCGCAACCGCGCTGCCCCCTCCACCACGCGGATGTCGGGCAGCCGATCCAGCGATTCGGAGAGAAGGACAGCAATCTGCGCCTCGGCAAAACGCCAGCCAAGGCAGTGATGCACCCCGGCGCCGAAACCCAGATGCGCGGGGCAACCCCTGGCGGCGAACCGTTCAACGCGGAAACGGTCGGCGTCCGGCCAGATGCGCGGGTCGTGGTTGGCCGCGTCATACCAGACGACAACCTTGTCGCCCGCCGCGATCCGCACGCCAGCGAGTTCGGTATCGGCGGTCGCGGTGCGACGCACATGCTTCAGCGGGCTGGCCCAGCGAACGACTTCCTTCACCGCCGACGGGATCAGGCTGCGGTCGGCGAGCAGCTTCTGCCGTTGCTCGGGAAAGTCGGTAAGGGCCGTCACCATGCGCGACAGGGCGTGTCGCGTCGTCTCGCTGGCGGCGACCAGAAAGGCCGCCGCGTTCACCAGAACCGTTTCGGTGTCGACCGGTTCCCCTTCAAACGTCACCGCGCGCAGGCGTGCCAGTATGCCATCGGCGCCGCAGGCCGCATCACGATCCAGCAGGGTCAGAAAATAGCGGTCGAACGCCTCGAACTTGCGCAGCCGGTCCTGGGGTGTGACCTGAAATTCCGGGTCGTCGTCGCCCATCATGATATTGGCCCATTCGGCCAGCAACGGGCCATCAATCTCTGGCACGTCCAGCAGGTCGGTCAGCAGGCCAACGGTATAGGGCAGCGCGATCTGGGAAACGAAATCGGCCGCGCCGCATGGGGCCACCGTATCGATCAGTGCCACAGCACGGGCGCGAATACGCGGCAGTTCGGCTTCGACGGCGGGCGGCTCGAACAAGGTGCGCAGATCGCGCCGAAACGCGGTGTGGTCAGGCGGGTCAAGGCTCAGAAGATGCGGCCTCGGGCAGGCCGAGACGGCTTGCACATCGAACATCCGCATGCCGCCGCGGCGGAAATCGGCAGAGAATAGTGCCGGACGCTTTATCACCTCGGCGGCCTCGTCATAGCCGAGGACAGCCCAAAATCCGGGTCCTTCTAGTTCGGGGTTCCAGCGGACCGGCGCGCCATGCCGCAGCGCATCGTAGACGTCGTGCAAATCCGCCCGCATGTGCAGGTCCGGGTTCTTCAGATCTGCCGACAAGGCCGGATTGGTGAGCGACCGGCGCCGGAGGGTTGAGGGGCAATTGTCGGCGTCTGCCATCGTGGGCTCCATTAGAAAGACGGGGTGGTGGCTACCGCGGCCAACCACGGGCGCAGAACCGCTGCCAGCGCCTTGGGGGCACTGGTCGGCAGGAAATGGTCCGCGCCGTGCAGCACGTGCCGATGGCTCGGCATCTCGGGGAAAAGCGACAAGGGCAGGAACGGATCCTGATCGCCAAGAACCTGCAGGATGGGGCTTCGGGGTGCGGCCAGCCCAAGCCAGAAATCTGCCGCTGCCGGAACCAGGTTTTCGCGATAAAGCGCCCGCATTGCCGTTGGCGACGACCGGCCGATCGCCATGGCAAGGGTGGCACGCGCCACCGGCTCTGCCAACCACGCCGACAGATGATCCGCCGTGACGAAATCGGCATCGCCCGACAGCAGCCGCGCCACGTGACGGCGCGCCCCGCGCGCGTCAAGATCCGGAACTGCGGCAAGGTACGCGGCGGGTGGAACCGCCGCCACCAGCGCAAGGCCCGCGATGGTGCCGGGCCACGCGGCCGCCATCGCCCAGCCCGCGACGGCGCCGATGTCATGGCACACCACCGCGAAGCGCCGATGACCAAGCGCGCGCATCATCGCCGCCAGCGCCGCGCCGATCCTGTCGCCGCGCATCGCCGTTTCCCGGTGTGGTGCCGGACTATCCCCGAAGCCGGGCAAATCGGGCGCGACCAGCCGGAAACCCCCTGCCAGTTCGGCCATCAGCGGGTGCCAGATGCCGCGATGTTCGGGAAAGCCGTGCAACAGCAGAACCGGCGGACCATCCCCCGCGACCGTCACCGCGACGGGGCCGGACGGTGTCGAAATCACGTGCTGCCGCGGGTTAGCCACGCGGCTGCCCCCGCCCCATCGCGAACAGGCCGACAGTGCCATGCTCGCACCCATCCAGCGCGAAGCGCAGGGTGACATAGGCACCGCGACTGCGCGCGATCTGCAACGACAGCATCCTGTCGGCCAAAACCGGCGGCAGCGGCCAGCACGATAGCGCAAGCGCCGCCACCTGCCAGCGTCGCTCCGGATAGAGGGCCTGCCCGCCGACGCGGATGAAGGCGATCAACTGATCCCAGAACCCCACGCCGCCCGCCAGCCGACACAGCAGCCCTCCGCTGGTCATCGTTGCCGCCGAGGTGAACTCCAGCTCTGGCACCTCCTCAAGCGACCGAAGCGGGCGGTTGCCGGGATCGGGCAGAAACAGCCACGGATCGGTGCCGCCGGGCCGCGCGACCGAAAGGGTGGCAACCGCTTCCGCGCTTGCCCGCCCCGCCGCGGGGCACCAGTGCCCGGCCGTGGTGATCGGCTCGCGAAACCGCACCTCGAAGCCGGTCGCTTCGTCGGGGATCGGCGCGACGGCCAGCATGTCGGCCGCCCGCAGATAGCCCCGCGCGCCCCGCGTGAAATCGAGAGAGGTCATTGCGACGCCTCTGCATCGGTCAGCCCAAGGCACCCGAAGACCGTGGGGAAGCCTTGGAAGGTCAGACAGCGTGTGCCCCCATCGCGGCGCAGGCCGGTGGCGGCCCAGCCCGCCTCGAACAGCGCCCGCTGACCGGCCAGATCCGAAACCGGCACCGGCTGCAGGCCGGACCCCTTTACCGCGCCGCGCAGCAACGCACCGGCGTAGGCCACATAGTTCAACGAGGTTTCGTCGCGCCGCGTGCCCACCAACGCGCCGCCCGCCCGCAACACATTGGCCACCGAGCCGAGGTTCGCGATGTCGATCAACCCCACGACATGCGCGCCACCCCGGCTCTGCTCGATCCGGCCGCGCAGCGACAGCATCCGTGCCATCAGCAGGCGGCCCGCGACCTCCGGATGGATCGCCGAGCCCATGCCCTCGTAGGCGGTGCCGGGCGCAAAGCCGAACGCCTGCCCCAACGGGCTTGCGCCGTCCATCTGCCGCGAGATCGAATAGCCGACCAGCCGATTACCGGCAAAGGCCCCGACGGCGACGCCGGGCACCGCGCCCTCCAGCAGCGCCACGAACTCCTGCGGGTGGCGGCGGGCCAGAAACCCGTGCGGCGCCGCATCCCGTGCAAGCGCGTAAAGCGCCCAGACCGCCCCGGCCATTCCCGGGTCGAGAGGGCAAATCCGGTGCCCCGGCTCCGGCATATCCCCCGGCGGCGGCGTCATGCCGATGCGCATAGATGTGCGGCAAGCCGATCGGCAAAGTGCGTGCCGTGGCGGCGATCCAGTTCGATCAGGCAGTTCAGCGCCACGTCGCCTGCGCCGTAAAGCGCGGCGATCGCGCCGGATTTCAACAGCGCAACGTCGGGGCACCCAGGCAGGTCTGCAAGCGGACGCAGGAACAAGGCATCAGACCAGGCATCCTGCGATGGCACCTCGAAGGCCGCCGCATGGGATTGCGCCCGCAGCCGCAGGCGAAAGATCTTCAGGAACCGCTGAAACTGGAACCCCAGGGTGCCCAGATACCGGCAAACATCGCCAAAGAGCGGCTGCCCCTCATAAAGCGCGACGAACTCTACCTCGGACAACAGCGCCGACACCGCCCCGAGCGCGGCCTGCGCGCCGCGCAACACGTCAAGCTCGGCGCCCTGAACGTCCAGCTTGATGAAATCCACCGGTCCTATCCGCTCGGCCGCCAGAAAATCGTCCAACCGGATCGTGGCCACCTCACGCGTCCCGATCCGTTCGGCAAGTGCGGCCGCGCGGTATGGGGCTAGAAACGCCGCATTGGGCGGGTAGAGCGACGTGCACAGCGGGTTGGCCGTGAGGTTCAGCACGGCATGCCCCGCGGCCGCCGCCAGAACATGCGGATGATAGCGCACCCCCGGCCGTGCGTCGGCGTTCAGCCGCGCGCAGACATCGGGGTCCACCTCGAAGCCGTGAATCTGCGAGCCGGGAAAGTGGTCAAGCAGCATAAAGAACCGCTCTGCGTCGGTTCCGGCGGGCACGGCGCCCACATCGACGATCGTGAAGCACACATCGCCCGAACCATGGCGGCTTGCGTCGGCAAACACGGTCAGCGCGTCAGACAGGGCAGGCATGGGATCGCCTCTCCTTTTCTTGGGCAGGGTCTGGCCTGCCGGGGAAACATGACGGGCTAACCCGCCGCCAGCGGCCCGAGCGTGTCGAGCAGCGGGGCAAGGTGGGCCTCGTACTTGCGCCACTTCTGCACCGAGGTCCGATAGACCGGCTCGCGCACCTGCGTGACGCTGGCTGTGCGCACGCGGCGCTGCACATCCTGAAACCGCAGGCAGGCGTCGGTCCAGCCAAGGCCGCAGCCCGCCAGTAGCGCGCGCGCGCCGGACTCTGTGTCGGCCACCAGATCCTCGTAGCGCACCTGCACGATCGCATCGGGCGGCAGCACGCTGGCCCAATGGTCCATCAGGCGCCGATAGGCCCGATAGTAGCGGCCCAGTTCGACCAGATCGTAGCTTTGAAACTGGCTGCGATCGAACAGCCGCGTGAAATTCGACAGGCAAGTATCAACCGGATCGCGCAGCACATGCACGATCTTCGCCTGCGGCAGCAGCGCATGGATCAGTCCCGCGTACTGGAAGTTGCACGGCATCTTGTCGGTAAACCGGGGCGTATCGCCGACGATGTCCGCGCAAAGGCCAAGATAGTCGGTGAACCGGCGCGCGACCCCAGCCGCGGGTTCGGCCAGTATCTCTGCCACGGCTTGGGCATCGGCGCTGCGGCCCATCGGGAACAGGCGCGGCAGAAAGGGCAATTCGCCCGCGCCCACCACAGCGGGATGGCTGGCAAGGATCGACTCTGTCATCGTGGTGCCAGACCGCGGCATGCCGATCACGAAGATCGGGCGCGCATCGCTCAGCGCCGCGCCCCGCAGGCGTGCCAGCGTTGCGGCGTCGGTCGCGGCGATCAGCCGGTCGATCTGCGCATCATGGGCATCGGCGTCATAGCTGAAGGTTTTCCGCTTCAGCGCGGCGCCACGCGCAAACGCGGCAAAGGCGTCGTCAGTGCGGCCAAGGTCGTCGTAGCATTTTCCCAGCGCATAGAGCAGCGCGACCGCCTTCTCCGGCAGCATGGTATCGACTTCTGCCGCATGCTGTTCCAGCGCGGCGAAATCCGCATCGCCCGGCCTTACCTTTTCCAGCTTCAGCACCGACAGAAGGCCGCCGATGTAGTCGGGCTTGGCCGCGCGGGCCGCCTCAAAATCCGCCCGGGCCGCGGCGATGTTGCCGGTTTCCATGAACAGGTGTCCGCGCGCGATCCGCGGGGCGACAAGCGTCGCATCTGCCGCGATGGCCCGGCCATACTGGTCGAACGCGGCCTCGGTATGGCCAAGATCGGCTTCGCAAAGGCCGATCTGATACATCGCCGCCGCGCTTTCCGGCTCGATCTCCAATGCGCGCCGAGCTTCGGCCAGCGCCAGATCGCTGCGGTTCTTCTTGTGCAGAACCTCCGACAGCCCCAGATGCGAGGCCGCCACGCCGGGCTTCAGCGCCATCGCGGCGCCGAAGCCGATCTCGGCCTTGTCCAGATCGTCAAGCAGCAGGAACGCGCGGGCAATCGCGCGGTGCCAATCGGCGGTCTGCTTGCCCAGAGCCGCGCGCGGGATCAAGAGCGCCAGCGCCTCTTGCGGGCGCTCGCCATCCACCAGCACGGTGGCAAGGTTGCAGGCCGCTTCCAGATAGCCGGGGTCTGCGCTCATCGCGCGCCGGTAAAAGGCTTCGGCAGTGGCCGGGTCGCGGCGCTTGACCGCGATGCTGCCAAGGTTGTTCAGCGGCCGTGCCGCCTGCGGTTCGATCTCGATCGCCCGCTGCTGGCAGGCCTCGGCCGCGTCGTGATCGCCCTGCTCATACAGCGCGATGCCAAGGTTGCCGTGTGCCGAGGAGAGGTCGGATGCCATCGCCACCGCGCGCCGCCCGCTTGCCACCGCATCGGCCAACCGGCCCGCCTGCCGCTGCATCTCGCACAGGTTGGCAAGGTAAAGCCCGTTGCGCGGCGCCAGCGCCACCGCCTGCCGCAAGGCCGCGATGGCGCCTTCCAGATTGCCCTTCCGGTGCAGCACGATCCCCATCAGGTGATGAGCTTCGGGCACGCGCGGTTCCGCCTTCAGGATGGCTCGCACGACATCGGCGGTTCGGTCAAGATCGCCGCGCGTCTGGGCGGCATGCGCCTCGCGCAGCGCTTGCGGAAGGGATAGCTGCATCGTTACGTCCTTTCTTCGGCCCGGGGGCGGCGGCGCTTACCAGTTGGCGGCGGTCAGCGCGTCGCTAAGGCCGGTCAACGGCACGGTCGCCTTGGCGGACTTGCCCGCGATGGTGAATGTGAAGGCGAAGGCCTTGCCCGTCCTCAGCGCCGCGGTCGCTTTGTCGTCCAGCCCCGTAGCGGCAACGCAACCCTTGGGCAGGCACAGCCGCAGCGGAAGATCGAAGGCCGCCCCACCATCAACTGCGCCTTTGACGCCGGCCTGAAGGTCGGTGCCAAGCGGCAGCAGGGCAGACAGGGTCTCGCCCTTGCCGGTGCTGGCGCGGGTCACTTCGACCTCGGCAACCACGTGTTTCTTGTCGCCCGACAGGATCGTGCTGACGAAGGCGCAGCTCGTCTTGCCCTGCGCGATGGCAGTGCAGCGGAACACCCAGCCGCCGAATGCCTGGCCCGCCTTCACGGCGGTCGTTTCCGCCATGGCGCTGCCGCTACAGAACAGCGCACAAAACACGCCCAGAACTACCTTGCCCATTCCAAATTCCTTCATGTCGTGTCCGGCGCCCCGCAGTGCGCCCTTTCATTGGCAGGACGGCCCCCCGCAAGGGGGACCGTCCGATGTGTGCAAACCCTTGTGGGATCAGAACGAGAACCGGATCTGGCCGCTGACCGTGGTGCCCGACGAGCTGCCCGATCCCATCACCTTCGACGCGCCAAGATCGAAGCTGACGCCATCCGACAGCTTGGCCGTGTAGCCGAGGCTGAGCTTGGTCATCGTGGTGTTCGATGCAAAGCCCGACACGCTGTTGGTGTCGCCGATCATCGTCACCGACGTCGCCTTGTCGCCCTGCATGGTGCGGCTGATGACAGAGATGCCGCCGCGCATAACGCCCGTGCCCAGTTCCTTCTGCAGGTTCAGGCCCAGTTCGCTTTCCAGCACGCCGAAGCTCTGCGCCCCGACCGAGGCCGCCGCATTCGCGCCGGTTTCGGTGTAGGCATCGACATGGCCGCTGGTGTAGCGGATCGTCGCTTCCGGCAGGAAGGTCAGACCGTTGCCCAGCTTGACGTGGCCCGTGACGCCCAGTTGCGCGGTCACGAAGGTGCTGTTGTAGGTGGCCGTGGCGGTGTCGATGCCGCCGAAGGTCAGGTTGTCGTTGATGTAGCGTTTCGCGGTGTTGCTCATCACACCGGCGGTCAGCGCGCCGTTGAACGACATTGCGCCGCTTTGCGCCGCCACCGACACGCCCCCGAAGCCACCGTTATAGGTGGTTTTCGAAGAGGCCATGTAGGCCGCGTTGACCGTGGCCGAGCCGGATTGGCCGCCCACGCCAAGGCCGAAGACCAGACCGGAGTCCGTCTTGACCGTGCCGCCCGCGCTGACCGTCGAGGTGCGAACCTTCTGGTCAAGCGTGCCGCCGCCCATGTTGGTGGTTTGGGCCACCGGATCAATCACTATCGGCGAGGTGCCGGTGCCAGCGTAGGTCATCGCGCTGTTCGAGATGCCGGCATAGGCCTTGAACTTGCCGACAACGCCGGTAGCCAGCGCCGCATCGGTCTGTGTGGCCAGCGGTGCAACGCTCTGGGCGCCCGCATCGGCGATCGCATCACGCTGCCCGGCGAACTGGGAAGCGTCGATCGTCGCGAATTCGGGTGTGGTTCCGTCCAGCCCGCTGGCGAACACCGGCACGCCGTAGTCGACAGACTGGTTGACAGTGTAACCGCCGGTCGCGTTGCCCGTGCCGTCCACGGACCAATCCACCGAAGCGCCCGCGGTGCCAACGACATCAAGCGTGGTGATCCCGTCGATCCCGGCCGCCAGATTGATGTAGCCTTCGATGAACCCGCCCGAGGCAAGCTGGACGGCGGTATTGGTCGATCCATCGGCCGCGTTCATGTCGATCGCCGTCCCGATGTCGCCATTCTGTTCGGCGATGATCCGGCCGGTGTTCACCAGCATCGTGCTGTCTGCGTTGGCGATGTAGATGCCATAGGCCGTGCCCGTACCACTTTCGGTGGCGCGGATGGTGCCGCCGTTGAACACGGTCGACCCGTCGATGTTGCCGATCGCGATGCCCGCAGCCGGGGCATCCAACGCCGAAACGTTGATCGTTCCGGTGTTGGCGATTAGATCGGCGGTCGCAAACATGACACCGACACCGGCTGCGCCGTAAAGACCGCTTGCCGTGTTACCATCGTTGTTGGTGAAGTCTGCGGTGATGGTGCCCGAGTTGATCACGGTGCTGCCGTCAGCATATATCATGCCGATGCCGATGGCGCCGTTCAGGCCGTCCACCCAGCTATTTGTCGAGTTGGCCGCATTGGCCGTCGCGGTTGCAAGGATGGTGCCAGAGTTCGTGATCGTTGTATTGGCGTCGTTGAAGGTGAACAGACCGGCCGCCAGCGCGCCGTCACCGGTCGCCGTGGCGTTGATTCTGCCGTTCAGAGTGATCGTGCCGTCAATTGCGCTTTGGGTTATTAACACGCCGCCCGCAAAGGCGCCAGAGTTGGTGTTCGTGGCCGAGCCGGCATAGGCCGCGGCGCTGATCGTGCCCGAGCTTTCGATCGAGCCACCGAACAGCCCTTCAACTCCGATGCCGGCCGCATTGGCGCGTTGATCGGTGGTGTTGCTCACGCTGGCCGTGGCGAGGATGGTACCGCTGTTGTTGATATCGCCAAACATCGCGCCATTGGCGAGGATGCCGACCGCTTGTGCCGACGGGCTGCCGGCAGTGCCGGTGCCGCCGTTCGCCTGCGCCGTTACACGGATGGTACCCGAGTTGGCGACGGTCGAGCCTGGTGCCATCGACGTCGACGAGTCAGACAAGTAGATGCCGTAGGCCGTCGCCTCGCCACTTCCCACCAGGTTCGTCACGTTCGCGTTTGCTGTGATCGAGCCGCTGTTGGTGATCGAGCCGGTCACCCCAAGGCTTGTCACATAGATACCGGTGGCACTGGCGTTCGCAGCCGTGGTGACACCAAGCTCATTGGCAGTTGCGGTGATGTGGCCAGAGTTCGACACGCTGCCAGCGACCTGGCCATCCACATAGATGCCAGACGCGCTGATGTCGGCGTCCATGCCGTTCGCCGTTGCGGTGATCGTGCCGGAGCTGTTGATCACACCACCGACGTCGACACCATCGAGCACATAGATACCCGCGGCAGAAGCGTTGTAACCTGCGGCCGCGGTTGCGGTGGCCGCGATGGTTCCGCTGTTGGTCACCGCGCCATTGGCGCCGATGTAAGCGGCCTCGATCCCGATGGCCGAAGCCGAATCGTCGCCCGAAACCGCCGTTACCACGATCGAACCGCTGTTCGACACCGTCGCGTCGACGCCGTCGGCACCCACCGCCCCGTCGATGTAGATGCCCAACGCGGTGGCGTCGTAATAGCCTGCCACGACATTGGCGGTGATCGAACCGCTGTTCGTCACGTTGCCGTCTGCGTTCCCACCGACATAGATGCCGACAGCCGAGCCGTACTCGTCATAGCCCGGTTGCGCATAGGCCGTGATGGAGCCGGAGTTGGTGATCGAGCCGCCCTGGTCCACCGCGTCGGTGCGGATGCCATAGGCATAGGCGCTGGAGCTGTTGGCCAGCGCCGTGACCGTCATCGAACCAGAGTTGGTGATCGCGCCGCTGACATCGGACGCCGCGATGCCGACAGCCTCTGCCCATCCGTCGGAACTATAGCCGTTCGCCTTGACAGTCAGGGTGCCGGAGTTGGTCACGCTGCCCGTCGCATCGACGGTACCAACCGCGATCCCATAGGCCGACGCTTCGTAGGTTGCCAGGGCATCGACCGAAAGCGTGCCGGAGTTGGTGACGGCGCCAGCGACGTTATCGGTGGAAAGGCCGTAGGCATAGGCATATTCGCCGCCCGTCGCCGCAACCGCCATCGTACCGGAGTTGGTGATCGCCCCCGTCGCGCCGACATCGCCGGTCTGAATGCCATAGGCATGGTTGGAGTAGTTTTGGCCGACGTAAGACGTGACCGTTACGGTGCCGGAGTTCGAGATCGTCCCGTCCACGCCGCTATCGACGTAGATACCGGTGGCCGAACCCGACTCGTCATAGTTCATGGTGTTGGTGACGGTCAGGTTGCCCGAGTTGGAGATCGAGGCGCCTTGCGCGACTGATCCGACAATGATGCCAGTGTCACGGGCGCCGGAGTCCGACGAATGCACCGTCTGGGTGACCGTAATGTCGCCGGAGTTGGTGATCGAGCCGGTCAGGTCGCCATAGACGTTCACGCCGTACGCGGTAAGAAAGGCGCTGGTGTCTGCGGTCGCCATACGGCTGACCGTCAGGGTGCCGCTGTTGGTGATGGTCCCGGCTTCATTGCCAGCGATCGTGATGCCGGTGTCCGCCAGCGAGTTATCCCAGCTGAAGTTGTTGCCCTGATTCACGCTGACTGCCAGCGTGCCGGTGTTGTTGATGGCGCTGCCCGCAAGGCCATCGCCGTTGACGAACACTCCACGCGCGGTCGCCGTGCCGGTCGACACCACATGCACGGTGGCGCTGCCATCGTTCTGGATCGTTCCGCCAAGGGGGCCGAAAACGTAATAGGCGGTAGCCGCCGCGCCGAGATCATAGGTCAGGGCGCCAGAGTTCTGCACGGTGCCAGTGTAGGGGCCATCCGCATAGACCAGGTCGGCCGTGTTACCGTTCTGCACGGTGATGCTGCCGCCCGCCGTGACGGTTGCGCTGTCAGCCGCGCCCAGTGAAAGCGTTATGTTGGTCGGCCCGTTGATCGTGGTGGCCATGGCGCCGGTTGCAACGATCGCAATCACCGAAACCGAGGCGAGCCCGGGCGCTACACTTGCGACGCGCCCTTTCCATTTGATAAGGCGACCGCCAGCTGCAAAGTATTTTTTCATTTCGTCCCTCCATTAGAAGATTCGTCGGCCAATTATGCGGCGCACGTCGTTTCATCTACTCTGAGGGAAGGTGGGCGCCAATCGTCAGACATGCGTCAGGCTGCATGAGTCTGAGATTCGTTGCCTTGTCGCAACATACTGAAATCGTTACAAAAAATATCTTTAGTAGCAATATATATCTCGCAAGAGATATGAAATATCCTTTCGGGTACTTAATTATCATCCGAGAATAGAAGATATAGACTATCAACAGTTGCGCATCGGCATTGATGATGTGACAGACCCCCAACGGCATTGATGTTCCAAAGTGAGTCAGCGACGATCGACAAAGGAGAGCGGTGCTCTGCCCCCGAAAATCCGGAGGAGCGAAGGGGATTTGGATCGTCGCGAGGCGATTGCAGCCGCGTCCTGGCAATCCTACTGGCGCGTGCCATTGAGAGCCGAACCCCCTACTGCCTCCGGTTCGCCACTCGCCTGTGCGTGCCGAGGCGCCGGCCGGTGCTCGGATCGGTGTCGAGCAGGACTCGCGCCTTGTGCTTGGCCCAGTGCAGGAACTGGACGAGGGCGTCGACCTGGTCGAGATATCTGTGGTTCGGAAACGCCAGGAGTTCGCGGCGGAAGGCATCGAACCAGGGCTGATCCGTCGGGATGATGAGGAAGCCCGCCTTCAGCCAGTCGGTCGCGGGCAGGAAGCGTTCGAGCTTTCCCTCGGTCGCAGTGACCTTCTGCGCCCAGGTGCATCTTTCCTTCCGCAGGTCGCTGAGCAGCGCGCTCCCCATTGCCGCATCCTCGATCAGGACGCGCTCGGCCTGCCAGTGCTGGCGCAGCCCGATAACCCGGTCCTTCAGCGCGGAATTGCCCGGCCGGTCGCGATAGATGTCGAGGAGGTACCAACGCTCCTCCTCGCGGTGCCAACCTGCCGTGACGCAAACCGAATACGCCGAGGCCGGGCCATCCTTGGCGGCGGTGTCCCAACTCTGAATACGGCGCGTGAAGAGGTCGAGATCGGGTAGACTGTCGACCAGATGCAGATCCTCGAGCCGCAGGTACTGCCCGTCCGCAAGGTCGGGGTCCTGCAGATACTGCGCGTTGAAGGCGCGGGTGCCGATCTCCTGCCGGATCCGGTCGAGCGCCTCGTTCGGCTCGCGGCCCGGGTTCAAGACGTCACCTGGCTCGCGCACGAAGCGGCGCCCACCATGGAGCGGCAACTCGATCCGCGCGGGCGCGATCGAGGGCAGGAGGAGGTGGTCGAAGCCGCCCTTCTCGAGAAGATGCACCGTGATGTCATCGGCATTGAGCCGCTGCGCCACCGAGATGATCGCGCCCGTGCGCTTGTCGTTCAGCCGGGAATAGATCGCCTCGTCGAACTGGGTGCGGACGCGATCGCGCATCGTGGCGTAGTTCGCGTCCCCGGCCTTGATCAGATCGTCGAGCACGATGAGGTCGGCGCCGAAACCGGTCATCGGTCCCATCAGCGACATCGCCCGCCGCCCGCCACCCTGTACGGTCTGGATATTGTCCCAGCCCGTCGAGCGGCGGTCGGGCGCGACGTTGGGGAAGAGCGCCCGGTAGAAGTCGCTCTGCACCAGCCGACGGAACGTCTCGGCATGCCCGCGGGCGAGATCGCCGCCATAGCTCACGACCATGATCTCCCGGGTCGGATTGCGGCCAAGGATGAAGGCCGGCAGCACAATCGAGGCGCAGAGGCTCTTGAGGTGGCGCGGCGCCACCGAGATGATCAGGCGGAGGGTCTTGCCCTCCGCCACCTTTTGCAACGCAAAGCACATCGCCTCGATGTAGTCGGCCCGGGTGAACGCGTTACCCGGACTCACGATCGGGAATGCCCCAACCAGGAAGAGGTAAAGGAACTGGCGCTGTGCGGCCTGAACGGCTCCCGCTGGAAGGTTCAGAACGTCAGCCATCGGGACAGGCCTCCGTCTCGTCGATGAGGCTGTCGAGGGAACCACCCATCAGCCGGGCGAGTTCCTCCAGCACCTGCCGATCGCGCTCCGGCGTGACCGTGCCCACCGCCGGTCCGTCGCTGTCGGTCAGCACCAGCGGCAAGAGCTTCAGCAGCAGGGCAAGACTCCTGTGGTCACCCTCGGCAGCCCGCTTGAGGAACTTGCAGGATCACCTCAAGCAGGGTCAGCCGCTTCGGGCGGCCGTTCTCCTGCACCGGGTACTTCGCGTAGAGACGCTTGCGCAGCACGTCGCCCAAACCGTTCGCCTCCTTCGGTCGACCCCTGGGGTTACCCGACTGGCCGGGCTTGAACCGGGTGGCCTTCGGAGGCCGACCGTAGCCGACCTCCCAGTTGCCCCCGGCCTTGTCCTTACCCTTGGCCATCGGTGACCTCCGTCTCCGGCGTGGAGTCGTCGGCTGCCGCGACCGAAGCGGCGCGGTCGTTCCAGGTCTCGCCGAATTCAGCGTGGACCGCTTGATTGCCGGTCAGCGCCTGCCAGCGCCGGATGGTGACGTCGACATAGAGCGGATCGATCTCGACGAGCCAGGCGCGGCGGCCGGTCCTCTCGGCGGCGAGGAGCGTCGTGCCGGAGCCACCGAAGGGATCGAGCACGATATCGCCGCGATGCGTGACGTCCTTGATCGCGTCCATCACCAAGGCCACCGGCTTCACCGTCGGGTGGTCGGCCAGATCGGCCGCCCGGCCCTTGCGGAAGGTGTTGACCCCGGCATAGTCCCGGACGTTGGTGCGATAGCGGCCCATGCGCCCGAGCTCGACGTTGTTGACGTGCGGCGCCTCGCCCTTCTTGAAGATGCAGACCTCCTCGTGCTTGGAGCGATAGAGGCTGCCCATGCCGCCGTTGGTCTTGTTCCAGATACAGAGGTTGAGGAGTCGCAGCCCGAGCCCTTCCCCGACAGCGATCAACTGGCCGAGATGGCGCCAATCAATGTAAACCATGAGGATGCCGCCGTCGACGACAGCCGCGGCCATGGTGTCGAGCGCCCGGGTCAGGAAAGCCTCGAATTCCTGCGCCGACATCTCGCCGCTCGCCATCGCGAACTCGCGGTGGCGGCCGGTCCCGGAGACATGACCCGCGATCCGCACATTGTAGAGCGGATCGGTGAAGACGAGGCGGGCAATGCCCGGGCCGAGGAGGCCGGCCAGCGCACCCGGGTCGAGCGCGTCGCCGCAGAGGATGCGGTGCTTGCCCAGGACCCAGAGATCACCCGTGCGGCTGACCGCACAGTCCGCCGGATCGGGCAGATCGACCCGTTCCGGCTCGGTCGAGGCGGGGCTCTCCTCATCGCTGAGGAGGATGTCGAACTCTGCGGTCTCGAAGCCGGTGAGGCTGACGTCGAAGTCGAGCGTGCCCGAGAGGTCGAGATCCACGAGATCGGCGATCTCGAGCCGCAGCAGGTCCTCGTCCCAGTCCGAGAGCTCGGCGATCCGGTTGTCGGCGATGCGGTAGGCCCGGACCTGCGCTTCGCTCAGGTGATCGAGCAGCACGGTCGGCACCGTGTCGAGCCCGAGACGCATCGCCGCCTCGAAGCGGCCGTGACCCGCTACGATGTTGCGATCCCGGTCGATCAACACGGGATTGTTGAAGCCGAACTCGCGGATCGAGCGGGCAATCAGGTCGACCTGTTTGTCACCGTGCTTGCGCGCGTTGCGCCCGTAAGGCTTCAGCGCAGTGATCGGCAAAGGGGTGATGCCAGGCGTGCCGGCATCGGTCTTGGGCTTTTTCTGAGACATGTTCGTCTCCTTTCAGGTTGCGCCCCATTGGGGCTGGATTTGGACCTGAACTGGAGACGTCCCGGGAAAGACCGCAGAACCATCCCCAGATCCTGCGATCCGGTTCATGGGTCTGGCTGCTTTCTGTTGGGATGCTGCCATATGATGTCCGCTGCCTTTGACGAGCGCCACGCGGACAACCTGAAAATACGGGCTCAAGGAACTCGGCGCAAGGGGGCCAATAAACAAAATATTCCATAACCCATTGTGTTGACACAGAATCTGATACGCCCCTACCAATCGAGGGACGGCGCAGCCGGATCAGGGCTCGCCTGCCGGCCGGTCATCCGCTCCTTGCAAACCACTGGACTTCTCGGCCTTGCCAAGCGTTGCTGCTGCCACGCCCGGCGGCTGTGTCGGGCTCGACCCGGTAGCAGGGTCGGCATCGGGCTGGCCCGCGAACCGGGAGACTGCCCCCATGACGAAAGCCATGACCAAGACCGAGACTGTTCGGCGGATGCTTGCAACCGAAGCAGGCGCGAGCCTTGCCGCCATCTGCGCCGCGACCGGCTGGCAGGCCCATTCCGCGCGGGCCGCCCTGAGTGGCCTGCGCAAGGCCGGCTGCGCAATCGAACGGACGAAGTCGACCGACGGCGAAACCGCCTACCGCATCACCGCCGGGCCGGGCCCCCGCGCATGAGCCCCCGGCCGACGGTCGCCGAGATCGAGGTGATGCCGCGCGAGGCCCTCGTCGGGCTCTGGCCTGCCCTCATGGGCGGGCCGGTGCCGAGGGGGATGAGCCTGCCAATGCTGCGCCGCTTCCTTGCAGTCGAGGTGCAGGCGCAGGCTGTGCCGGGCGCGGTGGTGAAGGCGCTCACACGTCGGCTCGCCGCTGCCGGGCAGGAGCGGGTGAAAACCCCCGCGCTCCGTCCCGGCGGGCGGCTCCTGCGCGAATGGAACGGCGTCACCCATGTCGTCGACGTCACGCCCGAAGGCTACCGCTGGCAAGGCGCGACGCATCGCTCGCTCTCCGCCATCGCCCGCGCCATCACTGGCGCGCACTGGTCGGGGCCGCGCTTCTTCGGCCTCGCCGGGACACCGCAGCGGAGGGCGTCATGAGCGAGCGCCGAGCCATCCGCTGCGCGATCTACACCCGGAAATCCTCCGAGGAGGGGCTCGACCAGTCCTTCAACTCGCTCGATGCGCAACACGAGGCCTGCGCCGCCTATATCGCCAGCCAGCGCCATGAGGGCTGGCGGCTCCTGCCCGAACGCTACGACGACGGCGGCCTCTCTGGCGGCACGCTCGAACGGCCGGCGCTGCAGCGGCTCCTGGCCGCGATCGCGGCCGGCCGGATCGACATGATCGTAGTCTACAAGATCGACCGCCTCACCCGGGCGCTGACTGACTTCGCGAAGCTTGTCGAGCGCTTCGAGGCGGCGCGCTGCTCTTTCGTCTCGGTGACCCAGGCCTTCAACACCTCGACCTCGATGGGGCGGCTCACGCTGAACGTGCTCCTCTCCTTCGCCCAGTTCGAGCGCGAAGTGACCGCCGAGCGCATCCGCGACAAGATCGCCGCCTCGAAGCGAAAGGGCCTCTGGATGGGCGGCCTCACGCCCCTGGGCTACGATGCCGACCCGGACCCAAGCATCCGCGGCCTCGTCGTGAACCCGGCCGAGGCCGAGACGGTGCGCAGGCTCTTCGCCCTCTATGATGACCTCGGCTGCCTCAGGAAGGTCGAGGATGAAGCCGACCGTCTCGGGTTCCGCTCGAAACTGCGGCACTTCTCGACCGGCAGGAGCCGCGGCGGTGCCCGGCTCACCCGCGGTATGATCCACCACCTGCTGACGAACCCGGTCTATCTCGGCCGCATCCGCCACAAGGACCGGGTCTGGCCCGGTCGGCACGCCGCCATCGTTGACGAAGCGCTTTGGGAGCGGGTGCAGGCGAAGCTGCAGGCCGCCGCCGTCCGGGCGCGGGGCCGGTCGCGGACGTCCACCGGCACGGCGTCCAACTCCGCCCGGGCTCCGCTCACCGGCAAACTGCGCGACGAGACCGGCGACCGACTGACCCCGAGCCACACCAACCGCAAGGGTCGGCGGCTGTGCTACTACGTCTCGCACCGGCTGCTCAAAGGGCCGGAGGCGGTGAAGTCTTCCCCCACGCGAGGCTGGCGCCTGCCAGCCGTGGCGCTCGAAGGCACGATCGCGCGCCTCCTCGCCGACCATCTCGAGACGGTTGCGGCCGGGCACCACCTCCTCGACCGCCCCGATGTGGAGAACGCTGCGACGCTCTGCAGCGCGGCCGACGCCCTCGTCACCGAGTTGCGCACAGGTGCCCCCGCCGCCCTCGGCGCGCTGCTGACCACAGGCCGGATCGGGACCGGCACGATCTCCCTGACCCTCGACCGGCGCGCGCTGGCCGAGGCACTCGGCATCGCCCCCGATAGGCTCGCCGCCGCCGCACTCATCATCGAAGCCCCGTTCCAGCGCCGCCGCCGCGGCATCGAGACCCGGATCGTCGCTGGTGGCCGCGCTGCCGCCCCGGATCCAACCCTGCGCCGCGCCCTGATCGAGGCCCATCGCTGGGCAACCGCCCTCCGCGCCGGAACCCAGATCGCCGAGATCGCCCGCCGCGAGGACTGCAGCGAGTCCTGGGTCCGCCGCCACGTCATCCTCGCCTCCCTCTCCCCCTCGCTCCAGACCGCGATCCTCGACGGCACCCAGCCTCCCGACCTCTCCCTCAAACGCCTCCAGCGCGAGGGCATCCCGCTCGACTGGGCGGAGCAGGCCCGCCGCTTCGGCCTCGCAGGCTGACGCCCGCGCGTTCGCTGAATCCCACGATCGGCTCCCCGTTCCCGCCGCGCGCATTCCCTGTTCCCGCGAATTCATTCCCTGTTCCGATGCACAGGGAATTGCATCATCAACTCATTGATATCGCAGTCGTTCTCCGAGCTCAAAGTCGCCAGAAACCGCGAAAATCCGCAAAATACGCTGTTCTTTCGCAGATATCAGGGAATCCCGCGGAAACCGAACCGGGGCAACGGCCCAACTGAGACCGGCCCGAAAACCCCGGCCGGAACCCGGCGCTACAGCGGTCTCAGGAAGAAGACCCGCCCCGCAACCCGCGGAAATCGCGGCTGAAAAGCACGGGAGACCGCTGGCAAGGCAAAACGGCAGGGGTGTGTGGCGGAGAGACAGGGATTCGAACCCTGGGTGGGCGCAAACCCACAACGGTTTTCGAGACCGCCGCATTCGACCACTCTGCCACCTCTCCGCGTCAGGGGTCAACGGGCAGCCGTGTAGCGGGGTGCACAGCGGCGCGCAAGGGGGATTTCGCGCGCGGCAAATAGGGATGTGACGGTTGGAAGTGGCGGGCCGACGCGGTAACGCTGGGGAACCGAGGCTGCCGGGGGCCATGCATGTTGATCCGTATCGCGCTTGCGGCGGCTTTGGCGCTGGCGGTCCTGCTGCCCGGCCGGGTGCAGGCCGAGGACCCGGTGGCGCAGGTGTCGCGGGTTCTGCGTCTGGGCGAGGTGATCACGGTCATGCGGCAGGAAGGGCTCGACTATGGCCAGACGCTGCGGGCAACGCTTTTCCCCGATCAGGGCGGCGCGGCCTGGGCGCGCGAGGTCGATACGATCTACGATGTTTCCCGGCTGCAGGCGGCCTTTGATGCGCGGTTTCGGGCGGCGCTGCCGGTGGCGCAGGTGCCCGCGATCCTGGCGTTCTTCGACACCGACCGCGGGCGGCGGATCGTGTCGCTGGAAATCGCGGCGCGGATGGCCCTGCGCGACCCGGATGTGGCCACGCAGGCGCATCAGCTGCTGGACGACATGACCAAGGCCCACGCCCCGCGGCTGGCGGCGCTGAGGGCCTTCGCGGCGGCGAACGATCTGGTCGAATCGAACGTGTCGGGAACGATGAATTCCGATGTCGCCTTCTACGAGGGGATGGTGGCGGGGCACGCGAAGGGCTTCGAGATGACCGAGGCGCAGATCGTGGCAGAGGTCGCCGCGCAGGAAGACAGTATCCGCCAAGACACCGAAGACTGGCTGTATTCCTTCCTCGCGCTGGCCTATGCCCCCTTGAGCGATGCCGATCTGGCCGCCTATACCGATTTCGCCCGCAGCCCCGCCGGAACGGCGCTCAATCGGGCGCTTTTCACGGCGTTTGACGGGGTGTTCGACGCGGTGGCACATGATCTTGGACGGGCGGCGGCACGGGTGCTTTCAGGGCACGCGCTCTGACAGCGACGCGCTTGACTTTCGCAACGTGATTCCCGATAAGCCCGCATCCCGACGCGCCCGAAAGGTCCGCCGGGCAAATGCAATTACGCCCCGGTCGGGGCGCGCTGTCCGAAGGCGCATGGCACCAACGCCCGGGAACGGGGGCCACAGGACGCGGGTAAGGAAAAGGGAAAGACCCATGTTCGCGGTCCTCAAGACGGGCGGCAAGCAATACAAGGTGCAGGCTGGCGACATCCTGCGCGTGGAACTGCTTGATGCCTCGGCTGGCCAGAAGGTCCAGTTCAACGATATCCTCATGCTCGGCGGCGACAGCCTGACCGTTGGCGCGCCGCTTGTGTCCGGTGCCGCCGTGCAGGCCGAAGTGATCGAGCAGATCAAGGCCGACAAGGTCATCCACTACGTCAAGCGCCGCCGCAAGCATTCGTCGCAGCGCACCAAGGGCCACCGCCAGAAGCTGACGCTGCTGCGCGTGACCGACATCCTCGCCGCGGGCGCGGATGCGTCGGGCGTGACCGCCGCGGTCAACACCGCGGTTGCGCGCCGCGCGGCCCACAACGCCGCCCCTGCCCCCGTCGTCGAGGAAGTCCCGGCGGCGAAACCGAAGCGCGCCGCCAAGAAACCGGCCGCGGAAGCTCAGGAGTAACGCGAGATGGCACATAAAAAGGCAGGCGGTTCTTCCCGCAACGGTCGCGATACCGCCGGTCGTCGTCTGGGCATCAAGCTCTACGGCGGCGAGGCTGCGATCCCCGGCAACATCATCGTGCGTCAGCGCGGCACCACCTGGTTTCCGGGCAATGGCGTCGGCATGGGCACTGATCACACGATCTTCGCCGTCGTCGAAGGCCGCGTGACCTACAAGAAGGGCTTCAAGGGCCGCACCTTCGTGTCGGTGCTTCCGGTGCCGGAGGCAGCCGAGTAAGCCGACCCTTTACAGGCCTGATGTAAACGGGGGATCGGCTGCAAAGCCGGTCCCCCGCCCCGTTTCCGGGAACGCGCACAAACTGTTGCACGTTGCGGGCATTGTGGCGACGGGCACGACGCCCCAGATCTGCCGATCTGAGGGCGGGGCGATTGAGAGCGGCGCGCCTTGAACCGGCGCGACGCGACTGCGGGCCCGGTCCGGGCCCATCGTGCCAGAGGAGGAAGGCATGAGACTCGATTCCATTCCGGTGCAACCGGTCATCGCGGCGGAACGGTTCCTGCTGCGCCCGGTGCGCAAGTCGGATGCCGGGCTGATCGCGCTTTACACCGCCGACCGGCGGGTGGCCGAGGCGACGCGCTCGATCCCGCATCCGCTGCCGCCGGGGGCAACCGAGGCGTTCATCGCCCGTGCCGTGTCCGACACCCGCAGCGAAGATGTCTGGGTGCTCGACGGCGCGGCGCAGGGATTGGCCGAGGTGCTGGGCACCATCGGGCTGAAGAAGATGGACCGTGGCCAATCCGAGATCGGCTATTGGGTGGCGCCCGCGTTCTGGAACACCGGTTTCGCCAGCGAGGCGGTGCGCACGCTGGTGGAAGCGAACCCGCAAGGCGCGCGCACGATCTTTGCCGAGGTGTTTCAGGACAATCCGGTTTCGGCCCGGGTGTTGACCAACTGCGGGTTCGAATATCTGGGCGACGCCGAGACCTATTCGGTCGCGCGCGGCGCGCAGGTGCCGACCTGGACCTATCTGAAGAAGCTCGGGTAAGCGGCCGGGGGCCCTGCCCCCGGACCCCCGGGATATTTTCACCAGTAAGAATGGGGCAGCGGGCTTCAGCTTGAGCCCTGCCCGGAATGCGACTATCGCCTGTGGGCGGCAAGACCAGAGGCGACGCGATGAAATTCCTCGACCTGACCAAAGTCTACATCCGCTCGGGCGGCGGCGGCAGCGGCTGCGTCAGCTTCCGGCGCGACAAGTATGTCGAGTTCGGCGGCCCGGATGGTGGCGATGGCGGCAATGGCGGCTCGGTCTGGGCCGAGGCGGTCGAGGGGCTGAACACGCTGATCGACTTTCGCTATCAGCAGCACTTCTTTGCCAAGTCGGGCCAGCACGGCATGGGCAGCCAGCGCACCGGGCGCACCGGCGAGGACATCGTGCTGAAGGTGCCGGTCGGCACCGAGATCATCGACGAGGATGAAGAGACGCTGATCGCCGATCTGACCACGCCGGGGCAGCGCGTGCTGCTGGCGCGCGGCGGCAATGGCGGCTGGGGCAACCTGCAGTTCAAGAGCGCCACCAACCAGGCGCCCCGCCGCGCCAACCCCGGCCAGGAGGGTGTCGAGCGCACGCTGTGGCTGCGGCTGAAGCTGATCGCCGATGCCGGGTTGCTGGGGTTGCCGAATGCCGGCAAGTCGACCTTCCTGGCGGCGACCTCGAACGCGCGGCCGAAGATCGCGGATTACCCCTTCACCACGCTGGTGCCGAACCTTGGCGTTGTCGGCATCGACAACAAGGAATTCGTGATGGCCGACATTCCGGGCCTGATCGAGGGCGCCAGCGAGGGTCGTGGCCTGGGCGACCAGTTCCTTGCCCATGTCGAACGCTGTTCGGTGCTGCTGCATCTGGTCGATGGCACCTCGTCGACCATCACCAAGGATTACCGCACCATCATCGGCGAGCTGGAGGCCTATGGCTACGGCCTTGCCGACAAGCCGCGGCTGACCGCGATGACCAAGATCGACGCGCTGGACCGTGAAACGCTGGGCCGCCGTCGGCGCGCGCTGGAAAAGGCGACCGGCGGGCCGGTCTACCTGATCTCCTCCGTCGCGGGGATGGGGATGCAGGAGGTGCTGCGCGCGCTTTACGCGGTGGTCCGTCCGGGCATCGCCGTGGAAGAGCCGGAGCAGGAGCGGGGAACATGGCAGCCGTGACCGCCCGCCCCGAGATTACCGCAGCGCGGCGGCTGGTGGTGAAGATCGGCTCGGCCTTGCTGGTCGAGGGCAAACCGGGCGACCGCGAGGCCGGGCGGCTGCGCGAGGGCTGGCTGCGCGCGCTGGCGCTGGACGTGGCGGCGGCCAAGGCGCGCGGGGCGGATGTGGTGCTGGTCTCGTCCGGCTCCATCGCGCTGGGGCGTGGCGTGCTGGGGTTGCCCGCCGGGCCCTTGCCGCTGGAACAGAGCCAGGCGGCGGCGGCGGTGGGACAAATCCGGCTGGCGCGCGCCTATGAAGAGGTGCTGGCGCCGCATGGCATCGTCACCGCGCAGGTGCTGGTGACGCTGGAAGATACCGAGGACCGGCGGCGCTATCTGAATTCGCGGGCGACGCTGGAAACGCTGCTGGGCCTTGGCGTGGTGCCGATCGTGAACGAGAACGACACCGTGGCGACGGATGAGATCCGGTTCGGCGACAACGATCGCCTCGCGGCGCAGATCGCGGTGACGGTCGGCGCGGATCAGCTGGTGCTGCTCAGCGACGTCGACGGGTTCTACTCGGCCAACCCGAAGGAAGACCCGACGGCCATCCGTTTCGAACTGGTCGAGGCGATCACGCCCGAGATCGAGGCGATGGCGGGCGATCCGATCTCGGGCCATTCCAAGGGCGGCATGAAGACCAAGGTGATGGCCGCAAAGACTGCCGTCGCGGGCGGCTGCGCGATGGCGATCATGGAAGGCTCTGTCGAGCGGCCGCTGACGGCGCTGGCCGCCGGCGCGAATTGCACCTGGTTTCTAGGTCAGGGCGACCCGCATCAGGCGCGCAAACGCTGGATCGGCGCGATGAAGCCGAAGGGCGAGCTGGTGCTGGACGCGGGCGCGGTGCGCGCACTTGGCGAAGGCAAATCGCTGCTGCCGGCCGGGGTGACCGGCGTGTCGGGCAGCTTCGGGCGTGGCGATCCGGTGGCGATCCTCGGCCCCTCGGGCGAGGCGCTTGGCAAGGGGCTGACGCGCTACACGGCGGCAGAGGCGCGGGCGATCAAGGGGCACCGGTCGAGCGAGATCGCGGCGATTCTCGGCGCGCCGGGCCGGTCGGTGCTGGTGCACCGGGATGATATGGTGGTCTGAGGCGGTCGGCGCCGGGGGCTTCGCGCCCCCGGACCCCCGCGGAGTATTTTCGCCAGAAAGAAGGGGCGAGCGATGCGCGACGGTGAAACGGGCGAAGACCTTGCGGGCCTGATGGCCAAGATCGGCCATGCGGCGAAAGCGGCGGCGGCAGAATTGGCCTTTGCCCCGGCCGCAGCCAAGGCGCGGGCGCTGGAGGTGGCGGCGGATGCCGTCTGGGCGCGACGGGACGAGATCATTGCGGCGAACGCGCTCGATCTGGCCTATGGCCGCGACAAGGGCCTGAGCGGCGCGATGATGGACCGGCTGATGCTGGACGAGGCGCGGATCGGTGACATCGTCGCCGGGCTGCGGTCGGTCGCGGCGCAGGCCGACCCGGTGGGCGCCGTGATGGCGGAATGGGATATGCCCTCGGGGCTGCACATCCGCCGGGTACGCACCCCCATCGGGGTGATCGGCGTGATCTATGAAAGCCGCCCGAACGTGACGGCGGATGCCGGGGCGCTGTGCCTGAAGGCCGGGAATGCGGTGATCCTGCGCGGCGGCTCGGAAGGCTTCAATTCCAGCCGTGCGATCCACGGCTGTCTGGTCGCGGGGCTGGCCGCGGCGGGGCTGCCCGAGGCGGCGATCCAGCTGGTGCCGACGCGCGACCGGGCGGCGGTGAGCGCGATGCTGGGGATGGTCGAGTTCATCGACGTGATCGTGCCGCGCGGTGGCAAGGGGCTGGTGGGGCTGGTGCAGCGCGAGGCGCGGGTGCCGGTCTTTGCCCATCTGGAAGGCATCGTGCATATCTACGTCGACGCTGCCGCCGATCCGGTGAAGGCGCTGAGCGTGGTGCTGAACGCCAAGACCCGGCGCACCGGCATCTGCGGCGCGGCGGAATGCCTGCTGATCGACCGGCCGCTGGCGGCGACGCTGGGCGCCGATCTGGTCGCGGCGCTGGTCGCGGCAGGGGTGCGCGTGCATGCCGACGTCGAACTGGCCGCCCTGCCCGGCACCCTGCCCGCGACCGAGCAGGACTGGGGCCGCGAATACCTCGACATGGATATCGCCGCGAAGCTGGTGGACGGCGTCGATGGCGCGATCGCGCATATCCGCCGCTACGGCTCGAACCACACCGATGCGGTGATCACCGAGGATGACGGGGTGGCAGAGCGGTTCTTCACCCGGCTCGACAGTGCGATCCTGATCCGCAACGCCTCGACCCAGTTCGCCGACGGGGCCGAGTTCGGCATGGGCGCCGAGATCGGCATCGCCACCGGCAAGCTGCATGCGCGCGGGCCGGTGGGGGCCGAGCAACTGACCAGTTTCAAGTACCTCGTCACCGGCGACGGCACGATCCGGCGCTAGAACAGCACGCCGATCCGGATATCGCCCTCGCCCAGTTCGACGCTGAGGCTGCGACCAAGGCGCCGCACTTCTTCGGGCACCAGGGCGAATTGCACCTGCGCGGGCGAAACCTCCAGCGCGGCCGCGGGGTTGGACAGGACGTCCCAAAGCGCCGGATTGACCTTCGTCCGCGCGGCGGTGCCGCGCAGGTGCCAGCCCTTGCCATCCAGCGTCACCGCGATCCGGCCGCCGAAGGGCATCGCCGTTTCAAGACACTGGATCAGCAGGAAGGCCAGCTTCACCTCGCCCCGCGGCTGGTCGCCCTGGGCCTGCCAGTCGACCGCGATCCGCCCGCCGCGGGTGATGTCGGCGAGGACCGACAGAACCTCGGGCCGCCCGATGCGCTGGTCCGCCGCCGCCGCACCGAAGGCCACGCGGTAGAACCGGATCCGGGCGTTGGCCGCCAGCACGCTTTCCGAGATCAGCGCAAGTTCCGGGCCCGCGGCGGTCGCGCTCAGCGACAGCAGTTCGACCCCATTGCCGATGGCGCCGAGCGGGCTGATAAGATCATGGCAGATTCGAGAACTGATCAGCGAAGACAGGTCCGTGTATTTTGTCATTCGGGCGGGGCTTTCGGGAAAAGAGGGGGCAGTGACTGGACTGAACGCGATACTCGAACCGGGCATGTTGGTCAGGCACCCCGGTCGCCCCGACTGGGGCCTTGGGCAGGTCCAGTCGCGGATCGGGTCGCGGATCACCGTCAATTTCGAACACGCCGGCAAGGTCGTGATCGACGGAGACCGGATCGCGCTTTTGCCTGACCGCGATGCGTGATGCCACTATGGGTTGTATGTCTTGCGAAATGCAATCGACAGAATACGGCCCCTTCGCGCGCCTGCGGGGCTGTTGCATTCCCACCATGCAGCGCCTACAACCCGGCGACCCGACTAACGGATCAGAGCAGCAAACCCGGCGCCGATGATATCCGATGAGCCACATCTTCAGGTCCGGCTGGCACGGGACGCGCAGGACCTGTTGGGGGCTCAGCGCCTGCGCTACGAGGTCTTCATCGAAGAGCTTGGCGGCACCGGCGACATGGTCGATCATGTCCGTCGGCTGGAGTGCGACGAGTTCGATCCGGTCTTCGAACACCTTGTTCTGGTCGATACCCGGCGCGACGCCAGTTCGCTTGACCATGTCGTGGGCGTCTACCGCCTGCTGACCGGCGAGGCGGCGGCGCGGTTCGGCCGGTTCTACTCGGAAACCGAATACGATCTTGGCCCGCTGAAGCGCAACGGGCGGCGGCTGGTGGAGCTTGGGCGGTCCTGCGTGCATGCCGACTATCGCGGCGGCACGGCGATGTATCACCTCTGGAACGGGCTTGCCGATTTCGTGCTGGAGCGTGAAATCGAGATCCTGTTCGGCGTCGCCAGCTTTCATGGCACCGATATCGAGGCGCTGCGGATGCCGCTGGCCTATCTGCACCACAACCATCTGGCGCCCGAGGCGCTGCGGGTGCGCGCGCAGCCCGACCATTTCCAGACGATGGACCTTGTGCCCGCCGACCAGATCGACCGCCGCGCGGCGATGGTGGGCACGCCCGCGCTGATCAAGGCTTACCTGCGGCTGGGCGGCTTCGTTGGCGAGGGCGCCTTCATCGACCGGCCGTTCAACACCACCGACGTGTGCCTGCTGATGGACACCGCAAAAATGTCGGACCGCCACATGGGCTTTTACACGCGCAAGTTCGAGGCCAAGGCGTGACACCGTGGAATGCGGCGGACGTGCCCGATCCCGTGCGGATCGGCCCTATGGGGTGGGTTCGTGTGGTGCTGCGCGGCGGGGTGCTGGGGCTGCTGACCTACGGCTGTCTGGTCATCCTGCTGCTGGTGCGGCTGATCGAGCGGCCGCTTTGCGGCCAGAACCGCCCGGTGACACCCCATATTGCGCAATTCGTTTGCCGTTCGGCCTTCGTGATCCTCGGCATCCGGATGCGGGTGACGGGGCGGCCGATGCGGGGGCACGGGGCTGTGGTAGCCAACCATGCCTCATGGTTTGATATTTTCACGCTGAACGCACCGCAGCGCATCTATTTCGTGGCGAAGTCCGAGGTTGCGGGTTGGGCCGGGATCGGCTGGCTGGCGCGGGCCACCGGCACCGTCTTCATCAACCGCAAGGGCAGCGAGGCGAAGCTGCAGCAGGACGTGTTCGAGGCGCGGCTGAAGGCCGGGCACCGGCTGCTGTTCTTTCCGGAAGGGACCAGCACCGACGGGCTGCGGGTGCTGCCGTTCAAATCCACCCTCTTCGCCGCCTTCTTTGCCGACGGATTGCCGGCGGAATTGCAGATTCAGCCGGTCAGCGTGGTCTATCACGGCCCGCCGGGGCAAGACCCGCGGTTCTACGGCTGGTGGGGCGACATGGAATTCATCCCGCATCTGGTGAAACTTCTGGCCGCGCCCCGGCAGGGATCGGTCGATGTGGTGTTCCATGACCCGGTGAAGGTCAGCGCCTTTGCCGACCGCAAGGCGCTGGCCGCCTATTGCGAGGAACGGGTGCGAAGCGCGTTTCCGGCCTGACGGTCAGCCGAGCGGGGCGATCAGGGTGCGGAGCGCGGCGAGCGCGTCATCCGCCTGCCAGATTTCCTCGCCGATGGCGAAGAAGTCAGTGATCGGCGCAAGGGTGGCGACGCGGGCGGCGGTCAGCGCGCCTTCGGCCACCACCGGCACCTCGATCATCTCGGACCACCAGGCAAACAACTCGTCGGTGGCCTGACTGCCGTCGCCCAGCGCGGTGTCGCCGACCGGGCCGAAGGAAACGTAATCGCCGCCCGCCTCGGCCGCGTTGATGCCTTCGTGGCGCGAGGTTCCGCAGAACGCACCGACGATGGCGTCGTCGCCCAAGTCCTTGCGGGCCTTGCGAATATTGCGCGCGCCATCGGGCAAATGCACGCCGTCGAGGCCGTGGCGTTCGGCCAGCCGGATGTGGGTGTCGATCACGATCGCGACGTCGCGGGCATGGGCGACCTCACGCAGCGCGTCGGCGGCGCGGGCGATCTGATCCTCATCCTTGGTGGCAAGGCCAAGACGGATGCAGGCGATCTCGGCCGCGTCGAGCACGGCGGCGAGACGATCCGGAAACACCTCCAGCGTGAAGGCCGGGGGGGTGATGAGGTAGATCTGCGGGCGCTCTTCGTTCGGCATGGGGCGGTCCTTCGGGTTTGCGCTGTCCTACCGGGTTTTCGGCAGTTTGCAAACGGGTGCTGCGCGTGGGGGTGCAAAGCGTTGGAAAGGCGGCGAAAAGGGCATACCGAAAACACACCGATTTTACACCGTTTTCACACCGACGCAGAACACCGGAAACGATCACGCCAGTCGGAAACCCGCCCCGCTGTCGGTGTAAATCCGCACCTCGGCCACGTTGGTGGATGACGGCAGGTCGGGCTGAGGCGTCAGCGCAACATAGGGCGGGTGAAGGTCCAGGTGCGGCGTGACGCTTTTCGCGATACCAAGGGTGCTGAAGCCGCGCGTCAGCAGACCGCCGTCAAGCCGCTGCGCATCCGCGCCGACCTCGGCCGTTTCCAGCACGTAGCGCACCATCTGGCGACCGCCGAGCGCCTTGTTGCCCAGCAGCACGCGCCGGTCTGTCGCCACCACGGCCCAACGGTGCAGGCGCACCGGCCGCATCGACACCGCGCCCCCCAGCCGGGGCACGATGACCACATCGGCCCCGTCGTCGCGCCACAGCACGGTTTCGCCCGGCGCATAGGCCCAAGCATCCAGAAACCGCGTCTTTGCGCCGGTGAACTTGCTGACGATCCAGCCCAGCGCCACGATCCCGGCGCAGGCCGCCACGAAGATCAGCATCGCAGTCATGCGGCCCTCCCGCCCGGCAAGACGCTTGGGCCAAGGATAGGCGCGGTCGGGCCGCTTCGCAATCGGCGCCGCGGCGCGTGGCTGCCGAAACCGGCTTAACAGAACTGCCGCGCGCGCGTATCGTGCGCCTGTGGCGGAACACGGGGTGGGCGTGATGGCGGGCAGCTTTATGAGACTGGGCGCGGACGGGCAGCAGGTGCGCGGAACCAGCACCGATCCTGCGCATGACGGCTGGTTCGACCTGACGTCGGTCTCGATGATGTCGTCGGGGTCCGGCAAGCAGACGCCGAAAGACGTCACGGTGACACGGCTCAGCGATGCGGCCTCTATCGCGCTGTTCTCTGCCGCGGCCTCGGGGCGGGTCTTCACCTCTGCCGTGATCGAGATGGGCGACGGCCAATTCAGCCTTGCGAT
This sequence comes from Paracoccaceae bacterium, assembly GCA_016124615.1. Taxonomy (GTDB): domain Bacteria; phylum Pseudomonadota; class Alphaproteobacteria; order Rhodobacterales; family Rhodobacteraceae; genus Solirhodobacter. The sequence goes on from WGNF01000004.1 coordinate 36,467, forward strand.
GACGGATGTCGCGATCGCATCCCTGCAGGTCGGTTCATCGCACGGCCCGGGCCTGAGCCCGAGCGAAAGCATGACCCTGTCATTCGCCAGCGCGCGTTACGCGACCCGCTGAGCCGCTCAGCAGTTCGGCACGTTGACGGCCAGCCCGCCGAGCGAGGTTTCCTTGTACTTCTCGTGCATGTCGTGGCCGGTCTGCCGCATGGTTTCGATGCAGGCATCGAGGCTGACAAGGTGCTGACCGTCGCCCCGCAAGGAGAGTGACGCGGCAGAGACCGCCTTGATCGCGCCCAACCCGTTGCGTTCGATGCAGGGCACCTGCACGAGGCCCTTCACCGGGTCGCAGGTCATGCCAAGGTGGTGTTCCAGCGCAATCTCGGCGGCATTCTCGACCTGTTCGGGCGTGCCGCCCATCACGGCGGCAAGGCCCGCGGCGGCCATCGCGGCGGCCGATCCGACCTCGGCCTGACAGCCGCATTCGGCGCCCGAGATGCTGGCGTTGTGCTTGCAGAGGCCACCAATGGCGGCGGCGGTCAGAAGGAAGTCGCCGATCCGGCTGGGCGTCGCGCCAGGCACATGGTCGAGCCAATAGCGGATCACGGCAGGCATCACCCCGGCGGCGCCGTTGGTGGGCGCCGTCACCACCTGACCGCCGGCCGCGTTTTCCTCGTTCACCGCCATCGCATAGGTGCTCATCCAGTCGTTGATGGTGTGCGGCGGGGTCAGGTTCAGCCCGCGTTCGGCCAGCAGCGAGGCATGGATGCCCGGCGCGCGGCGGCGCACCTTCAGCCCGCCGGGCAGGATGCCGCCGGTTTCCAGCCCGCGATTGATGCAGTCGTTCATCACCTGCCACAGCCGGGCCAGACCGGCGTCGATCTCGGCATCGGTGCGGAAATGGCGTTCGTTGGCGCGCTTCATGCGGGCGATGGTCAGGCCCGAGGCGGCGGCCATCGCCAGCATCTCGGCCGCGGTCTGGAACGGATAGGGCACGGGCGAACGGGCGGCGGCCTTGCGGGGGTCGGCGGCCACCTCTTTGGCGGTGGCCTGCTCGGCGGCGGTCAGCACGAAGCCGCCGCCGATGGAATAGAACGTCTCTTGCAGGATCACGTCGCCCTGCGCGTCGGTCGCGGCCAGGATCATGCCGTTGGCATGACCGGGCAGCGCCGGACCATAGTCGAAAGCCAGATCGCGCGCCGGGTCGAAGGCCAGCGGCGGCAGGCCGGGCGGCGTGACCATCTTTTCGGCGCGGATCGCGTCCAGCGCAGCCTCGGCCTTGACGGCGTCGTAACTGGCCGGCTCAAACCCGGCCAGACCGAGGATGGTGGCGCGGTCGGTGGCGTGGCCGATGCCGGTGAAGGCAAGGCTGCCGTGCAGCGAGGCGCGCAGGCCCTTGGGGTGGAACGGGCTGTCGCGCAGCATTTGCAGAAAGCGGGCGGCGGCGACCATCGGGCCCATCGTATGGCTCGACGACGGGCCGATGCCGACCTTGAACATGTCGAAGACGGAAAGAAACATGATGGGCGCGCCCCGGTTTGATGCGCGCAGAGTGCGGCGCGGCGACGCGAAACACCACGCCGAAAGCGACGCTTTGGGGCTGAAAGCGCGGCGGCGGTCAGTCCGGCGGCGGCGCGACCGGGTTCGAGAACGGCGTGGGCCCCAACCCCTCGGCCGCCGCGGCGCGTTGGGCGGCGGGGCGCTGTTCCAGCCGTTCGGCCAGAGCCTTCAGGAAGGGGTAGGCCGCAAGGTCGAACCAGTCATCGCCCTCGGCCGACAGGAACGCGGCCCAGCGCAGCATCACCATCAGGTAGCAGCCCAGCACCGAGGGTTCGGCATCCGGCAGCCAGGTGGCGCGGTCGGCACCGGCCAGCGCGTCGAGCGCCTTGAAGTGGCGATTGACGCGCACCGCGGTGATTTCCAGAAAATCCTCCTGCGCGGTCTTGTTCGGGCCGACGTTGCGGGTCGGGTGGAACATCCGCGCCAGATCGGGGTGCAGCGTGTTCGACAGGAAGAAGAGCCATTTCAGGAAGGCCGCCCGCTGCCTGTCGCCCGGCGCCGGGGCCAGCGCGCCATGCCGTTCCGACAGCCAGAGCACGATCGCGCCGGTCTCGAAGATCGGGCCGTCGGGGGTTTCCAGCACCGGGATCAGCCCGAACGGGTTCAGCGCGCGATAGGCGGGGCCGTTCAGCGCGCCCGCGCCGGTATCGACCTCGGTTGCGGCGTAGGGCGCGCCCAGTTCCTCCAGCACCAGACGGACGATCAGGGCCGCGGTATCAGGTGCGTAGTGCAGCGTGTACATCAGCGGTCTCCCCCGTAGTAAGATGAATGTGTCACGAATGTTTTCGCTTCGCTCACGCGTGATAACGCCGCAGGCGCCGGGGCGGGCACGCGGTGCAATTCAGTCTCGCCCTGCCCCGGCACAATGCCTATAAGCAGATGACCGAGCGAAGGAGACTGCGATGGCCGGAGAGCTTTCCCCGATCGACAAGGCGAAATTCGTGGCTGCCAAGCGGGCGGTCGATTTCGTCGAGAACGGCATGAAGGTGGGCCTTGGCACCGGATCGACCGCCGCATGGATGGTGCGCTGTCTGGGCGAACTGGTGCGCGAGGACGGGCTGAAGATCGTCGGCGTGCCGACTTCCAGCCGCACCGCCGATCTGGCGCGGCAGGTCGGCATCAAGGTGGTCAGCCTTGACGAGGCGAAGTGGCTGGATCTGACGATCGACGGCGCCGACGAATTCGACATGGACCTGAACCTGATCAAGGGCGGCGGTGGCGCGCTGTTGCAGGAAAAGATCGTGGCGACCGCCAGCGACCAGATGATCGTGATTGCCGATGTGGCCAAGCAGGTGGCGCAGTTGGGCGCCTTCCCGCTGCCGGTGGAGGTGGTGCCGTTCGGCTGGCAGACCACCAAGGCGCTGGTCGAGGAAACGCTGTCGAGTATGGACGTGCTGGGTCATACCACGACGCTGCGCATGAACGGTGACCGGCCGTTCATCACCGACGAGGGCAACTACATCGTCGACCTGCACCTGCACCGGATCGGCAACGGGCGGCAGCTGTCGCTGGTGCTGAACCAGATCCCGGGCGTGGTTGAAAACGGTCTGTTCATCGACATCTGTGACATCGTGGTGATCGGCCACGGCGATGGCCGGGTCGAGGTGCGTGATGTGACGGCGGGCACGGTGGAAGAGACGCGGATCGAGTTCACCTCGTCCGACAACATGTTCGCCGATCTCGGGGACTGAGGCGATGACATTCGATTGCGACCTTTTCGTCATCGGTGGCGGCTCGGGCGGCGTGCGCGCGGCGCGCATCGCGGCGGCCGAGGGTGGCGCACGGGTGCATCTGGCCGAAGAATACCGGATGGGCGGCACCTGCGTCATCCGCGGCTGCGTGCCGAAAAAGCTGATGGTCTTCGCCTCGTCCTATCCCGGCGCGCTGGAAGAGGCGCGCGCCTACGGCTGGAACGTGACACTGGGCGGGTTCGACTGGCTGGCGTTCCGCGCCAAGCTGGATGCGGAACTGGACCGGCTGGAGGCGGCCTATCGCGGCAACCTGATCCGGGCCGGGGTGACGATCCACGACACCCGCGCGGTGCTGGTGGATGCGCATACGGTGCGGCTGGCCAGCGGCGAGACGATGACCGCCAAGCACATTCTGGTGTCGACCGGCGCCCGACCCTTCGTGCCCGAGGTTCAGGGGGCGGAGCTTGCGCTGACCTCGAACGACATGTTCAAGCTTGAGGCGCTGCCAAAGCGGCTGCTGGTCGTTGGCGGCGGTTATATCGCCTCGGAATTCGCCTGCATCTTCAGCGGGCTGGGCGTCGAAGTGGCGCAATATTACCGCGGCGCGCAGATCCTGCGCGGCTTTGACGACGAGGCCCGCGGCCATGTCGCCGAGGCGATGCGGGCGCGCGGCATCGCGATCCATTGCGGCACCGACGTGATGGCGATGGAACGTGACGGGGCGGGCGTGAAGGTGACGGCGACCGACGGGCACGACCGCACGTTTGACGCGGTGCTTTACGCCACTGGCCGGGTGCCGAATTCCGGCGGGCTGGGGCTGGAACCGCTGGGTGTGAAGCTGGGCCGCAACGGGCAGATCGTGGTCGATGGCTACAGCCAGACCGCCGTGCCCTCGATCTACGCGGTGGGCGATGTGACCGACCGGATGAACCTGACCCCCGTCGCGATCCGCGAGGGCCATGCGTTCGCCGAAACCGTGTTCAAGGGCAACCCGGTGATGGCCGACCATGACCTGGTGGCCTCGGCCGTGTTCACCCAGCCCGAGCTGGGCTCGGTCGGTCTGACCGAAGAGGCGGCCCGCGCGCAGGAGCCGATCGAGGTTTATTCCGCCGCCTTCCGCCCGATGCGCACGGCCTTTGCCGGGCAAGAGGACCGCGTGCTGATGAAGCTGATCGTCAGCCAGTCCAGCCGCAAGGTTCTGGGCTGTCACATCGTCGCACCCGAGGCGGGCGAGTTGATCCAGCTGGCCGCGATTGCCATCAAGATGGGTGCGACGAAAGAGGATTTCGACCGCACCGTGGCGGTTCATCCGACCATGGCCGAAGAGTTGGTGACCCTGAGGACGCCGACGCGAAAGGCTTGATTTTCACGCCACGGTGACCACTTGGGGGTGAACCCGAGCGCAGTGGCTACAAAGGAACGATATCCCGATGGCAGGTAACAGCGGCGGCCCCTGGGGCGGTGGTCCGGGCGGCGGCGACAACCGGGGCAACGACAATCGCGGCGGCCGCAAGCCGGGCGAAGGCCCCCAGCTGAACGATATCGAAGATATCATGAAGAAGGGGCAGGAACGTCTGCGCGTGCTGATGGGCGGGCGTGGCGGCGGCCCGCGCGGCCCCGGCGGCGGCGGTGGCAGCGGCGGACCCAGCCCGCGGCTGGTGGCCCTTGGCGTGATCGTCCTGGCCGGGCTGGTCTGGGCCTACAACTCTTTCTACACGGTCCGGCCCGAAGAGCGCTCGGTCGAGCTGTTTCTGGGCAAGTTCCACCGCATCGGCATGCCGGGCCTGAACTTCGCGCCCTGGCCGCTGGTCAGCGCCGAGGTGATCCCGACCTCGGGCGAGCGCACGACCGACGTGGGCAGCGGACAGGGCGGGCAGTATGACACCGGCCTGATGCTGACCAGCGACCAGAACATCGTCGACGTGCATTTCCAGGTCGTCTGGAACATCGAGGACCCGGCGAAGTTCCTGTTCAACCTCGCCGACCCGACCGACACGGTGCGGGCGGTTTCGGAATCGGCGATGCGCGACATCATCGCGCGCACCGATCTGGCACCGATCCTGAACAAGGATCGCGGCGTGATTGCGGCCGACCTGATGCAGGCGGTGCAGGGCACGCTGGACAGCTACACCTCTGGCATCCGGGTGATCCGGGTGAACTTCGACAGTGCCGATCCGCCGAAGGAAGTGATCGACAGCTTCCGCGCCGTGCAGGCCGCGCAGCAGCAGCGCGACACGCTGGTCAATCAGGCGCAGGCCTATGCCAACCAGAAACTGGGCGCCGCCAACGGCGAGGCCGCGCAGGTCACGCAAGAGGCCGAGGGCTATCGCGCCCAGGTCATCAACGCGGCCAAGGGCGACGCCAGCCGGTTCGACTCGATCTACCAGTCCTACCTGCAGGCGCCGGATGTGACCCGTCGGCGGATGTACATCGAGACGATGGAATCCGTGCTGGGCGGCATGCACAAGGTCATCCTTGACGGTGTTGGTGGCACCGCCGGCGGCGCGGGCGTGGTGCCCTACCTGCCGCTGGACAAGCTGTTGGCCGACACCAAGACGACGCCGAAAGGAGCCGGGCAATGAACAACCGCGCCATGTACATCATTCCCGGCGTCGTCATTCTGGCCGCCCTCGCGCTGTCCTCGGTGTTCGTCGTTGACCCGCGCGAAAAGGTGCTGGTGATGCAGTTCGGGCAGGTCACGCAGGTGCGTGAACAACCCGGCATCGGCTTCAAGATTCCGTTTATCCAGGACGTGGTGCGCTATGACGGCCGCATTCTGGGCCTGCCGACCGAACCGCTGGAGGTGACGCCGCTCGACGACCGCCGTCTGGTGGTGGATGCCTTCGCCCGCTGGCGCATTGTCGATCTGGTGAAGTTCCGTCAGGCGACCGGGCCGGACGGCGTGCGGTTCGCGCAAAACCGGCTGGAGCAGATCCTGAACGCGGCGACGCGGCAGGTGCTGGGCTCGGTCAACTCGGATGCGGTGCTGTCGGAGGATCGCACCACCCTGATGAACGACATCCGCGACATCGCCAAGAAAGAGGCGGATTCGCTGGGCATCGACGTCATCGACGTGCGCCTGACCCGCACCGACCTGCCCGACCAGAACCTGCAGGCGACCTACGACCGCATGAAGGCCGAACGCCAGCGCGAAGCGGCGCAGGAAATCGCGATGGGCAACCAGCAGGCGCAATCGGTGCGGGCCACCGCTGACCGGACGGCGCTGGAAACCACCTCGGCCGCCCGCCGCGACGCCGAGATCGTGCGCGGTCAGGCCGACGCCGAACGCAACGCGATCTACGCCAAGGCCTATTCGCAGGATCCGGCGTTCTTTGCGTTCACCCGGTCGATGACCGCCTATCAGAACGCGCTTTCGGGCAGCAACACCACGATGCTGTTGAGCCCGTCGAGCGAGTTCTTCGACTATCTGCGCAACGAAGCCGGGCAGCCCGCCGCGCCGACAGCGGCCCCGACGCCCGCCCCTGCTGCGGCGCCTGCCGGGCAATGATCACGCTGGTGCTGGTCTTGGGCGGGGTCTGTGTCGTCGAGGGGCTGATCCTCGCCCTGATTCCGGGCCGGATCGAAGAGGCGCTGGCGCTTTTCGCGCGGTTGCCGGTCGAAACGCGCCGTGGCTTCGGCCTTGGCGCGCTGGCGGTCGGGGTCGCGTTGATTTGGCTTGCCCGCATGCTGGGGGGCTGAGACAATCTGTCCAGTATTCTGGTATTGCGCGGTCACGCCGCTCTCACATCCATGTGAGTCGCGGCGATCTGGATTGAGTTGCCAGACGGCAACCGTATTTGACCTTATGTCGGCCACGGTGCGTTCGGTTCAGCCGGGTCCGCAGAATTGTCACGAAAGGAGTTCAGCGTGCAGATGAAACTCATGGAGCCAGCAGCCCGGGCCAGCGTGCCTTCCCGTGCCGCCTGGACGGTGGTTCTGGGGCTCGCCCTGGCGCTGGCCCAGACTAGTGTGGTCGCGGCAAAGGGGGCGCCGGACGGGTTCGCCGATCTCGCCGCGAAGGTCAGCCCGGCGGTTGTCGACATCACCACGATGACGACGATTGCAGCGCCGACCGATCAGGGGCCGATGGTGCCGCCCGGCTCGCCGTTCGAACAGTTCTTCCATGACTTCATGGATCATCAGGGCCAGGGTCAGGGCGATGGCCAGGATCAGGGCAACGGTCAGGACCAGGGTAACGGCCAGGATCAGGGCAACGGCCCGGCACCGCAGGGCCCGCAGCGCAGCGAGGCGCTGGGATCGGGTTACGTGATCTCTCCCGACGGTTACATCGTCACCAACAACCACGTCATCGACGGCGCCGACGACATTCAGATCGAGTTCTTCGGCGGCGAGAAGATGAAGGCCAAGGTGATCGGCATCGACAAGGCGACCGACGTCGCGCTGTTGAAGGTGCAATCCGACAAGCCGCTGCCCTTTGTCTCGTTCGGCGACAGCAGCACGATGCGGGTCGGCGACTGGGTGCTGGCGATGGGCAACCCGCTGGGTCAGGGCTTCTCGGTCTCTGCCGGGATCATCTCGGCCAAGGGCCGCACACTGGATGGCACGTTCGACGACTTCTTCCAGACCGACGCGGCGATCAACCGGGGCAACTCTGGCGGGCCGCTTTTCGACATGGACGGCGACGTGATCGGGATGAACACCGCGATCCTGTCGCCCAACGGCGGCTCGATCGGCATCGGCTTCTCGATGGCGTCGAATGTCGTCTCGAAAGTGGTCGACCAGCTGAAGCAATTCGGTGAAACCCGGCGCGGCTGGCTGGGCGTGCGCATTCAGGACGTGACGCCCGACATGGCCGACGCGCTTGGCCTGCCCAAGGCGGCGGGCGCGATGGTGACCGACGTGCCGAAGGGCCCGGCGGCCGACGCGGGCTTCAAGGCGGGTGACATCATCACCAGCTTCGACGGCACCGACGTGCCCGATACCCGCGAACTGGTGCGCCAGGTGGCGAACACCAGCATCGGCAAGGCGGTTCAGGTCGTCGTGCTGCGCGACGGCAAATCCGAAACGCTGACGGTGACGCTGGGTCGGCGCGAAACGGCGCCGGACATCGTCGATCAGAACGCCAAGCCCGCGCCCGAGGCGCCGCCGAAAGACGTCGCGGTTCTGGGGATGAAGCTGACCCCGCTGACCAAGGACATGCGCGACAAGATGGGCCTGTCGGCGGGCACCGAAGGCATCGTGATCACCGACGTCGACGGCACCAGCGAAGCTTTCACCAAGGGCCTGCGCGCCGGCGACATCGTCACCGAGGCGGGCCAGCAGAAGGTGACCACGATCAAGGACTTGCAGGACCGCATCCAGGAGGCGAAGGACGCCGGCCGCAAATCGGTGCTGCTGTTGATCCGCCGCGACGGCGAGCCGCGGTTCGTGGCGCTGTCGGTCGGCTGACCGGCACCGACGTTGCTGCCTGCAAAGGGCGCCCTGCGGGGCGCCCTTTCGCGTTCCGCGCCCGTCACATAACCTTCACATGTGAATTGCGCGAGTGTCATGGAGTGCTACTATCCCGCACGCATGAATGACGCTGCCCTGCCCGCTTCCGATACCGCTTCGCCGCAGGGTCAACGCCCGGCGCCGGGCATTTCGCTGCGGGGTCTGGCCAAGACCTTTGCCGCGCAGACCGCCGTGCAGGACGTGTCGGCCGAGATCGCGGCGGGCGAGTTGACGGTGCTGCTGGGCCCCTCAGGCTGCGGCAAGTCCACCTTGCTGCGGATGATCGCGGGCTTCGAGGCGCCGACGGCAGGCGAGATTTACCTTGCCGAGGCGCCCATTGCCGCCCTGCCCCCCTCGCGCCGCGATATCGCGATGGTGTTCCAAAGCTATGCGCTGTTCCCGCATCTGACGGTGGCCGAGAACATCACTTTCGGCCTGTCGGTCCGCCGCACCGGCAAGGCAGAGACGGCCGACCGGCTGGACCGCGTCGCGCGACTGATGGGGCTGGAAACGCTGTTGCAGCGCAAGCCCGCGCAACTGTCGGGCGGCCAGCAACAGCGGGTGGCGCTGGCGCGGGCGGTGATTTCGGAACGCCCCGTCTGCCTGATGGACGAACCGCTGTCGAACCTCGACGCCAAGCTGCGAGCCGAGATGCGGGTGGAAATCCGGGCGCTGCAACGTCGGCTGGGGCTGACGATGGTCTATGTCACCCACGATCAGGTCGAGGCGATGACGATGGCCGACCGCATCGTGCTGATGAATGCAGGCCGGGTCGAACAGGCCGGCACACCCGAACAGATCTACGCCGAACCCGCCACCACCTTCGCCGCCCGCTTCATCGGCAGCCCGCCGATGAACCTTGTGCCCGCCGAGGCGCTTGGCCTGCCGGGCGCAGCGGTGGCCGGACTGCGCCCCGAGGATATCCACATCGCCGCCGAGGGCGTGCCCGCCCGTATCGTCAGCGCCGAATACCTGGGCGCCGACCTTCTGGTGACGCTGGCCATCGGCGCCGCGCAGGTGATCCTTCGCCAGCCCGCCCGCACCGGCCTGCCCGCCGGGCCAGAGGTGCGTCTGGCCTGGGTGCCCGATGCCCTGCGCCTGTTCGACGCCACGACCGGCCACGCGATCGGCCGCAGCCCCGCCGTTTGACCCGCCTGCCTTTCCTCAGCCACGCAAGGATAACGTTGATGACCCTTTCCCGACTGACCCGACAGCTTGGCGGCGCCGCCGTCCTGGCGCTGCTGGCCGCGCAACCCGCGCTGGCCGTGAACCTGCAGTTCTTCTTCCCGGTCGCCGTTGGCGGCGGGGCGGCGGACACGATCCAGGCGCTGACCGACGAATACATGAAGGCGCACCCCGATGTGAAGATCGAGCCGGTCTACACCGGTAGCTACACCGACACGATCGCCAAGGCGCTGACCGCCTCGAAGGGCGGCAACCCGCCGCAACTGGCGGTGATCGGTGCGGCCGAGCTTTTCGACCTGATCGACGAGGATATGGTCGTGCCGTTCGACGACTACGTGTCGGCCGACATGAAAAAATCGTGGCTGGGCGGCTTCTACCCGGCGTTCATGGCCAACAGCCAGGCTGGCGGCAAGACCTACGGCATCCCGTTCCAGCGTTCGACCCCGGTGATGTACTGGAACAAGGACGCCTTCAAGAAGGCTGGCCTCGACCCCGAGCACGCCCCGGCCAGCTGGGACGAACTGGTCACCGACGCGCAGAAGCTGACGATCCGCGACGCTTCGGGCAAAGTGACCCAGTGGGGCGTGCGCATCCCGACCGCGGGCTTCCCCTACTGGCTTTACCAGGGCCTGGCGATCCCGAACGACGCGAACCTCGCCTCGGCCGACGGCACCAAGGTGTTCTTCGACACGCCGCAGGCGATCGAGGCGGCGCAGTTCATGCTGGACCTGACCACCAAGGACAAGGTGATGGAGCCCGGCACGCTGGACTGGGGCGCCACGCCCAAGGCCTTCTTCGAGGGCAACTCGGCGATCATCTGGACCACCACCGGCAACCTGACCAACATCACGCAGAACGCGCCGTTCCCGTTCGGCGTGGGCTACCTGCCGGCCAAGAAGCACTTCGGCGCCCCGACCGGCGGCGGCAACTGGTATCTGTTCAAGCAGTCGACCGACGAACAGAAGAAGGCCGCGGTTGACTTCGTCGAGTGGATGACTGCCCCCGATCAGGCGGCCAAGTGGACGATGGCCACCGGCTACGTCGCGCCGCGCCCTGACGACTGGGATACCCAGGCGCTGAAGGACTACGTGGTGAAGGTTCCGGGCGCGCTGGTTGCCCGCAACCAGCTGGAATACGCTGGCCCGGAACTGACCGTGGACCAGAACGTCGCGATCACCCAGTACCTGAACGACGCGCTGGAAGCGATCATGTCGGGCCAGAAAGATGTCGCCTCGGCGATGCACGAGGCCCAGTCGAAGGCCGTCGCCGCGCTCGCCCCCTACCAGTAACCCGCTCTGTCGGGGGGCCTTCGGCCCCCCGTCTTTCGCCGGAGGCCCCATGCGGCGCGAATGGCTCTATGCTTGGCTGATGCTGCTGCCCGCGCTCGTCGTGCTGGCGACCTTCATGCATGTGCCGGCGATCAAGACCGTCATCGCCTCGTTCTATTCCACCCCGCACGGGTTGCGCCCCTCGCGCTTCATCGGCTTGGCGAACTACCAGCGCATGATCGCCGACCCGGTGTTCTGGCAGGCGATGCGCAACAACCTGATCTACGCCGTGATCTTCGTGCCGCTGTCGATGGCGATGGCGCTGGTGATGGCGCTTCTGGTGCAGGGCCGGATCGTCGGGCGCGCTTTCCTGCGGATGGCCTTCTTCACGCCGACCGTGCTGCCGCTGATTGCGGTCGCCAACATCTGGATCTTCTTCTACACGCCGGGCTTTGGGCTGATCGCCCAGATCCGCGACCTGTTCGGGCTGCCAGCCTTGAACCTGCTCGGCACCGGCACCACTGCGCTTTACGCCGTGGCGGCGGTGGCGGTGTGGAAAGAGGCCGGGTTCTTCATAATCTTCTACCTCGCCGCGCTGCAGACCATCCCGCCGAGCCTGGTCGAGGCGGCGCAGTTGGAAGGCGCCAGCCGCTGGCAGATCTTCCGCCGCGTCACGCTGCCGCTGATCATGCCGACCACGCTGTTCATCTCGGTCAACGCGGTGATCGACGCGGTGCGGCTGATCGACCACATTTTCCAGATGACGAACGGCGGACCCAACAACGCGACGAACCTGCTCTTTTACTACATCTACCGCGTCGGCTTTCAGTTCTGGGATACCTCCTATGCCGCGACGCTGACGGTGGTGATGATCGTGATCCTGTCCTTGCTGGCGCTGGGCCAGATCGTGCTGGTCGATCGCAGGGTGCATTACAAATGAAGGGGTGGGACTGGCTCGCGACGATCGGCGGCTGGCTGCTCGCACTCCTGTGGGTGCTGCCGCTGGCCTATGCGGTCTGGACCGCCTTTCACCCCTCGGCCTACGAGACGCATTTCAACCTGCTGGCGCCGCTGACGCTGGAAAACTTCCCCGCCGCCTGGGTGCAGGCGCCGTTCGCGCGGTATTTCCTGAACACGGTGGTGCTGGTGACGGTGATCCTGGCGGTGCAACTGGTGCTGGGCACCTTCGCGGCCTTCGCCTTTGCCCGGCTGAAGTTTCCCGGCAAGCAGGTCATCTTCCTCTTGGTGCTGCTGCAACTGATGGTGATGCCCGACGTGCTGCTGGTCGAGAACTACCAGACGATCCGTATCCTCGGCCTGGTCGACTCGATCGTGGGAATCGGGCTGCCCTACATGGCCTCGGCCTTCTTCATCTTCCTCTTGCGCCAGACCTTCATGACGATCCCGACCGAGCTTGACGATGCCGCGCGGATCGAAGGCGCCTCGCTGCTGACGCTGATCCGGCGGGTCTATGTGCCGCTGGCCAAGCCCACCTACATCGCCTTTGGCCTTATTTCGGTTTCGGCGCACTGGAACAACTATGTCTGGCCGCTGATCATCACCAATTCGGTGAACGCCCGGCCCTTGACCGTCGGCCTCTCGATCTTCTCGGCGATCGACAGTGGTGTGCACTGGTCCATCATCAACGCGGCGACGCTGATGACCTCGGCGCCGCTGCTGATCGGCTTTCTGCTGTTTCAGCGCCAGTTCGTGCAAAGTTTCATGCGCGCCGGGATCAAGTGATCAGGCACCAAGCGCGCGGGCCAACCGGTTCTGCCGTTCCACCACGCGCGGCAGATCGAGCGTGGCTACCTGCCCTTCGCGCACCACGCGGCGGCCCTCGACCAGCAGGTCGCGCACCTTCATCGGCCCGGCGAGCAAGAGGGCGACCGGATCCCACGACCCCGCGCTTTCGATGCCCGAGACGTCCCAGATCGCGATATCGGCGCGCTTGCCCGGCTCCAGCGACCCGCAATCGTCGCGGCCCAGCACCCGCGCCCCGCCCAGCGTCGCAATCTCCAGCGCCTCACGCGCCGACATCGCATCGGCGCCGCGCGCGACGCGCTGCAACAGCATCGCCTGTCGCGCCTCGGCAACCAGATTGCCAGCGTCGTTCGAGGCCGAACCATCGACGCCCAGACCGATCTTCACGCCCGCATCCCGCATCGCCCGCACCGGCGCGATGCCGGACCCAAGGCGACAATTCGAACACGGGCAATGGGCCACGCCGGTGTGCGAGCGGGCAAAGAGTGCGATTTCCGAACTGTCGAGCTTCACGCAATGGGCGTGCCAGACATCATCGCCGGTCCAGCCGAGGTCTTCGGCATATTGCCCCGGTCGGCAGCCGAACTGCGACAGCGAATAGGCGATATCCTCGTCATTCTCGGCCAGATGGGTGTGCAGCATCACGCCCTTGTCGCGCGCCAGAAGTGCGGCATCGCGCATCAGGCTCCGGCTGACCGAGAACGGCGAGCAGGGCGCCACGCCGACCCGCACCATCGCCCCCGGCTTTGGATCATGGAAGGCGTCGATCACCCGGATGCAATCCTCAAGGATCGCGGCTTCGTTCTCGACCAGCGTATCCGGCGGCAACCCGCCCGCGCTTTCGCCGATCGACATAGCCCCACGTGTCGGGTGAAAGCGCAGCCCGATTTCGGTCGCGGCGGCGATGGTGTCATCCAGCCGCGCCCCGTTGGGGAAGAGGTAAAGGTGATCCGAGGTCAGCGTGCAGCCCGACAGCGCCAGTTCCGCCAGCCCGATCAGCGCCGAAACCTGCATCTCGTCCGGGCCGAACTTCGCCCAGATCGGGTAAAGCGTCTTCAGCCAGCCGAAGAGCAGCGCATCCTGCCCGCCCGGCACGGCGCGGGTCAGCGTCTGGTACAGGTGATGGTGCGTGTTCACCAGACCGGGGGTGACCACGCAGCCCTTCGCCTCCAGCACCTCGCCTGTGGTGGCAAGCCCCTGCCCCACCGCCACGATCACGCCGTCGCGGATCAGCACATCGCCCCCGGCAATCTCTGCTCGGGCGGCGTTCATGGTCACGACACTGGTCGCGCCACGGATCAGAAGGTCTGGCATGAGAGGTCTCCACTTGGGCCAACGCTCCCTTCGGCCCAATGGAACCCGGCCGACAGAAGAGAGCGCAAGGACTCGGCCGCGGACACCCTATCAAACCCGGCCCTGCCCCCGCAAGCGACCGGCCGCGATCCGTGCGACGGGCGCAAGGAAGGTGTTTCGTGTTTCGCGGAAAGGTCGGGCGCTACGGCGCGCGCGACAGCACGGCCAGCGCCGCGGCGTGAATGTCGCGGTTGGCGGCCGCCAGCACGCGCCCGCCCTGATGCGCGGGGCCGCCGTGCCAGTCGGTCACAACGCCCCCCGCCGCCTCGATCACCGCGATCGGGGCCTGAATGTCATAGGGTTGCAGCCCGGCCTCGACCACCAGATCGACCTGGCCCAGTGCCACCAGCGCATAGGCGTAACAATCCATCCCGTAGCGGGCCAGCCGCACCTGCGACGCGAGCGCATGGAAGGCCGCGCCCTCGTCCGCCGTGCCGACCTCGGGGAAGGTGGTGAACAGGATCGCCTCGGCCAGCGGGCGGGCGGGCCGTGTCAGCAGCGGCCGACGCCCGTGCGGGCCGTCCAGCCGGGCCTGACCGAAGCCGCCCAGAAACCGCTCGCCGATATAGGGCTGGTCGATGATGCCAAGGATCGGGCCGGTCGGGTTCGACAGGGCGATCAGCACGCCCCAGGTTGGCGTGCCGCTAAGGTAGCCACGGGTGCCGTCGATCGGGTCGAGCACCCAGGTCAGCCCGCTGGTGCCCGGCGTAGCACCCATTTCTTCGCCAAGGATGGCGTCCTGGGGGCGGCGGGCGGTGATCAGGCTGCGCATCGCCGCCTCTGCCGCACGATCTGCGACGGTGACGGGGTCGAACCGTGCCGTTTCCTTGCTGTCGGCGGTCAGGTCGGCACTGCGGAAGTGGGTCAGCGTCGCCTTGCGGGCGACGTCGGCCAGATCCTCTGCCAGCGCAAGCAGCGCGCGGCGATCGTCTTCGGAAGGTTCAGTCATCGGCGGCCCCCGGCTGTCGCCGCCATGCGGTAGCGACAGCCGGGGCCACGGTCAAGCCGAAGGCTTTCAGGCGGCGTCGCTCAACACGCGGGCGAGGTCGAACAGACGGCGGCGCTGATGTTCCGGGATCGCGTAGTACGAGCGGACGAGTTCGAGGGCTTCCTTGTCGGCGAGGATATCACCCTCGACCAGCGGCTGGCCTTCGCGCGCAGCGTCGATGCCTTCGAAGAAGAAGCTGATCGGAACGCCCACGGCTTCGGCGATGTCCCACAGACGAGAGGCGCTGACGCGGTTCATCCCGGTCTCGTACTTCTGAATCTGCTGGAACTTGATCCCGACCTTGTCGGCGAGTTGCTGCTGGGTCATGCCGATCATCCAGCGGCGATGACGGATGCGTTTGCCGACGTGGGCGTCTACCGGGTGTTTCATGTCTTCCTCTTGGCGTTGCAGGTTGTTCGGAGTGTGGCTCGTATCCCATTGAAGCAAGAAGCGTGCCAACTTTCGAAAACCTGTCTAAAGGGACAGGTGAGATTCTTTTGAGAACAGGGACTTGTCCTTTTAGACAAGTCAGACACCCATGAAAACGCATCGAATCCGGGCTGGACGCTACTCTTCCTTACGGCGAGTGATCCGGTCGTCAGGAGCGCATTCGCATATGTGAAAGGGCCTTTGCAAAATGCAACGGCGTTGCATGGCGAAACTGCGCATTCTGCAATGGTTGTGCTGTCTGGCCTTGCGCGACGTCTGGCCCTATCACCTTTTTGTCAACGGAGGATCCCATGCGCGCCTACCAGCTCGACCGATATGCCGAACCCGCCACCCTGCGTGAGATCGCGACGCCAGAGCCCGGACCGGGCGAGGTGCGGCTGCGGATCGCCGCCTGCGGCCTGAACTTTGCCGACCTTCTGATGCTGAAGGGCGAGTATCAGGAACGCCCGCCGCTGCCGATGACGCCAGGGATGGAGGTTGCGGGCACCGTCGAGGCGCTGGGGCCGGGGGTCGCGGGTCCCGCCCCCGGCACCCGCGTCGCCGCCTTCGCCGGGTCGGGCGGTCTGGCCGAGGCAGGCTGCTTTGCCGCCGCGCGCTGCGTGCCGCTGCCCGACGGCATGAGCTTTGCCGAAGCGGCGGCGTTTCAGGTCGCCTATTCCACCAGCCACGTCGCGCTGGCGCATCGCGCGCAACTGCGGTCGGGCGAAACGCTGCTGGTGCTGGGCGCCGCGGGCGGCGTCGGGCTGACGGCGGTAGAGATCGGGCGGCTGATGGGCGCGCGGGTGATCGCGGTGGCGCGCGGCGCCGACAAACTGGCCGCGGCGGCGGCAGCCGGGGCGCACCATCTGATCGACAGCGACACCGCCGACTTGCGGGCCGAGTTGAAGGCGCTTGGCGGCGTCGATGTCGTCTATGATCCGGTCGGCGGCGACGGCTTCCTGACGGCGCTGCGCGCCACACGCCCCGAAGGTCGACTGATCACCATCGGCTTTGCCAGCGGAACGGTGCCGCAGATTCCGGCGAACCTGCTGCTGGTGAAGAACCTGACGGTGATCGGCCTTTACTGGGGCGGCTATCTGGTGTTCCGCCCCGAGGTCATCGCCGACAGTCTTGCCACGCTGTTCGGCTGGTATGCCGAGGGCAAGCTGAAACCGCACATCAGCCACATGCTGCCGCTGGCGCAGACCGACGCGGCGCTGGATCTGCTACGCGCGCGCCGCTCCACCGGCAAGGTCGTTGTCACGATGGGCTAAGACGGCGCGCGGCGTGCGGACGGCATCGCGGATCATCTCGGCCAGCGCCTCGACTGCCGGACCGTGGCTGGGGTCGGCGACGTAGAGGTTGATCTTGGTGCTGGCCAGTTCCGGCAGCGCGCCGCCATGCGCAATGCGTTCCAGATAGCGCGGCTCGGCACCGGCCACCAGCGCATGAACGGCAAGATCGGCGCTGACGCTGGCCTCGATCGAGCGGGTGGAATCCGACTCGACCGCCATCACCCAGGGGATGCCCGCCGCATCCAGCGCCTCCTGCACACCGACGCGAAAGATGCAGTTATGCTCGAACGCCAACGGCAGCGGCCGCTGCTTCCAGGCGTTGCCGCCCGGCGCGCCGATCCAGACCAGCGGAACCTCGGCCAGCGTTTCGCCCTCGGCGCCGCAGAAATCCTCGGTGGTCAGGATGATGTCGGCATCGCCACGGGCAAACAGCCCCTTCAGCCGCCGGGTATAAGAGGATACCAGCGTCACCCGCATGCGCGGGTAGTCGCGCGCGAACTGCTGCAGCACGGTGGGGATCGCCGGGTAGACGATGTCGGCGGGCACGCCCAGCACGATCTCGCCCACATAGGCCTGATGGGTCAGCCGTGCGATGGCCTCGTCATTCAGCGCCAGCATCCGGCGCGCATAGCCCAGCATCTGCTCGCCCGCCGCAGTCAGCGCGACGCCGCGCCCCGACCGGTCCAGCAGTTGCAGGTCGAGCGCCTCTTCCAGCCGTTTGATCTGCATCGACACCGCCGATTGCGTCAGGTTCAGGAACCCCGAGGCCCGGGTCACCCCGCCCGCATCGGCGACGGCGACGAAAGAGCGCAGCGAGGTCAAGTCGAGATTGCGCGTCATATCACAAACCTTGATGGTGATCGTCAAAAGCATTCATTTTACAAATGAACCAGAAGAGCGCAGAAAGATCAAGAAGAGTGATGGGGAAGATATGCCCGATCACCGAAATTGAAGGAATTCGATCATGTTCACCTCGGTTCACACCGCCGAAGCCACGCTTCACCGTCTGTCCGGCGCGCGCAAGATGGGCGTCTTCGCCCGCCTGATGGCCGCGCAGCGCCTGCACCGCGAGCTTTCGGCGCTTTCCAAGCTGGAAGACCGCCTGCTTGACGACGTCGGGCTGAGCCGCTCTGACGCGATGGCGCAGGTGCAGCGCCCGTTCTGGGATGTGCCCGCCCACTGGCGCGCCTGACCCTGCATTTCCCACCGGTCCGATTCCCTTGCGCGGCGCTTGAAAAAGGCGCCGCGCTTTCCGATATTGGCACCAAGGGGATGCCCGGCAGGGCGGCCCCAACGGGATATGTATTGGAGGCGACTCATGGCTGACTACGAAACGATCCGCCCGGCTGGCGCAGGTGCGCGCGGCCTGGAGGTCGACGCGGGGCTGCGGGCCCACATGAACAAGGTCTACGGGCTGATGTCCGTGGCGATGGTTGTGACTGGTATCGTGGCCTACGCGGTCGGCCACAACACCGCGCTGATGCAGGCGATCTTTGGTTCGCCGCTGCGCTGGGTCGTGATGTTCGCGCCGCTGGTGGTGGTCTTCGGCTTCGGCGCGATGATCAACCGGATGTCTTACTCCACGGCGCAGGCGGTGTTCTTCGCCTATGCCGCGCTGATGGGCCTGTCGCTCAGCTTCATCTTCCTCGCCTACACCGGCATCTCGATCGCGCAGGTGTTCCTGGTCACCGCGATCACTTTCGCGGGCCTCAGCCTCTACGGCTACACCACCAAGCGCGACCTGAGCGCGATGGGCACCTTCATGATGATGGGCGTCATCGGCCTGATCGTCGCCTCGGTCGTCAACATCTTCCTGGCATCGCCCGCCGTGATGTTCGCGATCTCGGTGCTGGGCGTGCTGATCTTCGCCGGCCTGACCGCCTATGACACGCAGAACATCAAGGCGATGTACCTGCAGATGGCCAACAGCGGCGACCGCGAATGGCTGGGCAAGTCCGCCATCATGGGCGCGCTGCAGCTGTACCTCGACTTCCTCAACATGTTCATGTTCCTGCTGCAACTGATGGGCAACCGGAACTGATCCTGCGAGCCACCACAACCGACCGGGCCGGGGGAAACCCCGGCCCTTTTTCATGGGCGGCTGGGTTTCGGTTTCGTTGGGGTCAGATCGAGTCGGATTTGAGGCCATTGCCGACATTCGGACTATCCACAGCGACGCCACGCCCTTCGGTCACACAGCACGAGGCGCGGCCCAAAGCCGCCCTTCGCGTCGGGCGCAGCAGAAGGCTGCAGGCAGCCGGGGGTAGAAAAAGGCACGCGTAAGCCGTGCGACCTAGCGGCCCACCGCCATTAGAGTCTCGTCCATGCGATCAAACAGCAAGTTCTCCGGCGGATCGCCGGAGTCTGCGCCTTCCAGCATCGCGCATAGATCGTCCTTGCTGATCACCATGATGAACTTTCGATCCTCGCGCAGATGTCCGGCGCTGGTCTTGATCGCCTGCTCGGATGCGCCTTCGCGGGCGACGACGATCGCGACGGTTCGCAGCCCAGCACGAAAAAGATATTTGGACGTGATGTCGATGGCGTCTTGGCCAATGGGGCTCGCGTAATTCTTGGCTTCGAAGACCACGTACCGCGTACCAAAATCCGATGAGAGAAGAGCCCAGAAGGAGTTGCGGTCGGGTCGGATTCGTCCAATCAAATCCATCCGATGGAGCCCATCTTCCGTACACTGCTGCGGAACCAGTTTGTGAAGCTCCCGGCTGAAGAGGAAGCGAATTGCCTCGTGGCAAGCTTCCTCGAACGCTCGCCATCCGGCTTGTCCCACGGCAGTTGCGTGAAGCTTCGCGGCGATGGACGCGCCCTTCAGCGTGTCTGCTTGGCGCCGATGAGAAGTCGATCCGGCACTTTCGATATCCGTGTCGCTGACGAGTTCTTCCAAACGATCGAGAAGCTCTGGATCTCGGGCAGCAAGATCACGGAGGTTGCCCAGGTCCCAGAGGTCAACGTTCGAACCCGCGGCCTGACGAAAGGCCTCGCGATCGCTCGCATCGATTTCTAGCGAGAGGACCAGTGCGCCGCGAGCATAATTGGATTGCTCAAGCAGCGTCTTCAAAAAGGCGATAGCATCGCCGACCCGCGAACGCCAATTGCTCCGCCAGCGGAACATCTTAAACTCGACAGCGACCGGACTGGCTGCACCCGAAGGGGTGAAGGCGATGTCCGGGACGAAGCGCATCATCTCCCACTCTTCCTCGTCCGCAGGCCCTTCATCTGGCTTCATCACGAGCGCTTGTCCTACACTTGGCTGCCCTAGAATTTCTGCCAATAGGTGTTGCCATTCCACTTCGAGATTCATCGTCTCGATGTGCAGTTCTTTCATAGTGCCCATGGCCGCTCCTCACCTTTATCGCTGTCGCGGTGACCTCAAACGCTTTACAGCTCATCGAGACCGCCGCCTTGAATGATCCAAAACGGCGGTCACCTGAAGCCCGGTCTACGAATGACAGCTTCGAGTTTATGTTTTGTTACGAAGCCCTAGAGTGTGCAGTTTCAGCGGACATCCCCTCCGTCCGCTCCCCCCCAAATGAAAAAGGCCGCACCCGATGGCGCGGCCCGTCCACATCAAGTCTGGCAGCGATCTTACTTGATCTTGCCTTCCTTGTACTCGACGTGCTTGCGCACAACGGGGTCGTATTTGGTCACGGCCATCTTGTCGGTCATCGTGCGGGCGTTCTTCTTGGTCACGTAGAAGTGCCCGGTGCCCGCCGAAGAGTTCAGACGGATCTTGATCGTCGTCGGCTTCGCCATGAGTGTCTCTCCTGCAGCCGGGGGGCGGGCCCCCGGTGAAATCCTTGAAGCCCGCCTTTTAGCCAGCCCGGCCGCAGAGTCAACCGCAAAAACCGGGCCGAAGCGCGTCAGGCACCCAGCGGGGCCCGGCCCTGCGCCGCGTGCAGCGCGTCGCGGGTTGCGGCGTCGATCCCCAGCGCGGCGGCCAGTTGTTGCAGGAACGCCGTCTCGGCCGGGCTGTCGACCGTGATCGCCATCAGCGCCGAGGAATAGACCTGCGATTTCATCGTGGCCTGAGTGTCGGCGACCAGCGCCGCCACGTCCAGCGGGCGGGCCATCTCGGCCTTGACGAAGGCAATCTCGTCGGCCGGGGCGTCTTTCAGATGCTCCATGATCCGCGCCTGTTCGTCGGGGTCGATCTCGCCATCGGCCTTGGCGGCCTGGATCATCGCCCGGATCATCAGCTTGGCGTTTTCTTCCGCCATGTCCGACACTGCACCGCCGCCGGTCAGCGCGTGCATCATGTCGGCCATCGTGCCGCTGCCCGCCGCCGCGGTTCCGCCAAGCGTGGCGAAAAGCCCGGCCATGCCCGCCTGCGCCGCCCCGCTGGACGCCGTGGTCAGCGAGGACATCTGCGCCATCGCGTTGTGCACCATGCTGGCGCCGCCGGGGATGCCCATCTTCTCGGCCATGCCGCCAAGGTTGTCGGCCAGCCCGCCGGGCGCGCTGACGGCCTTCATCATGCCGTCGAGGCCGCCCATCTTCTGATACTGTTCAAGCCCCTTTGCCGCGGCAAAGCCCACGGCCATCGTGGCCAGCGTTCGCATGAAACTCATTGCACCCTCCCGGTCTTGCCGGGCGATGATAGCGCCGGTCACGCGACAGGATCGCGCGGCCGATGCCGCATCGGCGGAATGCCGCCGATGGTCGAAACTGCGCGGATGGCCTGTAAGCCGGATTCTGTGCCGGGGCCGAAGCCCCTTCCGACGACCATTCCTCTAGGCCCGCCGTTACCGACGCGCTCGAGCTGCCAACCCGGGCCCCTGGGCTGAAGCGTCCCTGCGGCGATATCCCCGGCCTTGCGGCGTCGGATCAAACCCGCGCGGGGCCCCTATTCGGCATTGCTCCTGGTGGGGCTTGCCGTGCCGGTCCTGTTACCAGTCCCGCGGTGGGCTCTTACCCCACCTTTTCACCCTTGCCACGGCCGAAGCCGCGGCGGTCTCTTCTCTGTGGCGCTTTCCCTGGGGTTGCCCCCGCCGGGCGTTACCCGGCACCGTTGCTTCATGGAGTCCGGACTTTCCTCGCGCGTCTTGCGACGCCCGCGGCCGTCCGGCCATCCGCGCGAGCGCAGGCTTAGGCGTTCGCCCCGGTGCGGTCAATGCCGAAGCGGCGTGCCAGATCGGCGGCCGCGCCCGCGTCCTGCGCGTCGAGGGGCCCGGCCGCCCAGGGCCGGAACCGCAGCCGGAAGGCCCGCAGCAGCACCGCATCGTCGATCCCCGCCGGATAGCCAAAGGCGCGGGCATCGGCGGCAAATCCCGCCGGGTCGCCCTGCCCCGGCGCCGGCCAGACCGACAGCCCCGCCAGGGCCAGCCGCAGCCAGTCGAACCGGGCGCCGGGGTCGCTTTTGCGGGTGGGGGCCAGATCGGAATGGGCGATGACGCCCTCGGGCCGGATGCCCCAACGGCCCATCATCCCGGCCAGCAGCGCCTCCAGCGCCGCCATCTGCGGTTCGGGGAACGGATGCAGGGCGGTGTTCACCAGTTCGATCCCGAGCGAGTGCGAGTTCACGTCGCCCCGCCCGCGCCAGCTGCCCGCCCCGGCGTGCCAGGCGCGTTTCTCCTCGGCCACCAGCGCCAGCACGGTGCCATCGGTGTTGATGACGTAGTGTGAGGACACCTCGGCCACCGGATCGCACAGCAGCGCCAGTGCGGCGGCGGCGCTGGCCATGCCAGTGTAGTGCAAGACGATCAGGTCAGGCCGCGCTCCATCCCGACGGTCGCCAAAGTTCGGCGACGGATGCGGGATCGGGCGCATGGCCGGGGCTACGGCGAGACCTTGCGGAACGGCGCCGGATCCCAGTCGCAGGCAAAGCCGTCGCCATCGGGATCGATGCCCTGCGGATCGCGGCTCGGCCCGCCCGCCTTCAGGAACGCCATCTGCGCCAGATCGGGCGAGGTATAGCGCGCGCAGGCGTGCAGATACGAATCATGGCCGAAAATGTTGACCCGGTCATAGCGTTTCTGGCCCACGTTGTTCGTGGTGCTCAGCGCATATTGTGCCAGGTTCGGCCCATCGCTCATCGGGCGCGGCGGCAGCGGCTGCGGGTTGATGATCTGGTATTGCGCGCGCTGCTGGGCCAGACGATCGGCATCCTGCTGGATCGACACCCGCGATTTCACCGCGTTGAAGTCCTGCTCGTCCGAGATTTGCGCGCGGTTCTCGGTCGGCACCTGCGGCACCAGATTGCCGTTCGCGTCATATTCCAGATTGCTGTGGCTCGACGCGATCCCGGCCGGGGCGTCGCCGCCGCGCGGCCGGTTCGGGTCAAGCCCGCCCCCGGCGCTGGTGCTTGCCATCGACGTGTCGGGCGAGGTGACGGCGTCACCCATCTGGATCGGGCTGGTCGCACCCGAGTCCGCCCGTTTCAGATAGTCGCCATACGTGCCGCCCGCGGCCGAATCCGGCACCTGTTGCGAACAGGCGGCGAGTGTCAGCGCCGCCAGAACCGGAAATACCATGCGCATTGTTATAGCCCTGCCCAACCCTCGAACGCGCCCCTTACCACCATTTTGACGGTTTGGAAACGAAACCCGCTGCACGCTCCAGCACGTGGGCGTGATTCAACAAGTCACCCTCTTCCCACGGGCGGCCGATCAGTTGCAGCCCCAGCGGCAACCCCTTCGCGTCCAGCCCGGCGGGAACGGAAATGCCCGGCAACCCGGCAAGGTTCACCGTGACGGTGAACACGTCGTTCAGGTACATCTGCACCGGATCGGCCTCGGCCATCTCGCCCAGCCCGAACGCGGCCGAGGGGGTGGCGGGGGTCAGGATCGCGTCGATGCCATCGGCGAAGGCCAGTTCAAAGTCGCGCTTGATCAGCGCGCGCACCTTGCGAGCGCGGTTGTAATAGGCATCGTAGAACCCGGCGCTGAGCACATAGGTACCGATCATCACGCGCCGCTGCACTTCCTTGCCAAAGCCCTCGGCGCGGGTCTTTTCGTACATCTCGGTGATGCCGTCGCCCTGCCCCAGCTTCGCCCGGTGGCCGTAGCGCACGCCATCGTAGCGCGCGAGGTTCGATGAGGCTTCGGCGGGCGCGATGACGTAATAGGCGGGCAGCGCGTATTTGGTATGGGGCAGCGAGATCCACCGTATTTTGGCGCCCGCATCTTTCAGCATCTCCGTGCCCTTAGCCCAGAGGTCGCTGATTTCTTGCGGCATCCCGTCGATCGAATACTCTTCCGGAATACCTATGACCTTGCCCCGAATATCGCCGGTCAGCGCGGCCTCGAAATCCGGCACCGGAATCGCGGCAGAGGTCGAATCCTTCGCGTCTTCGCCCGCCATCGCGGTCAGCATGATCGCGGCATCGCGCACCGTCTTGGCCATCGGCCCGGCCTGATCCAGCGACGAGGCGAAGGCCACCACGCCCCAGCGGCTGACGCGGCCATAGGTCGGCTTGATCCCCACGATGCCGGTGAAAGCGGCAGGCTGGCGGATCGAGCCGCCGGTATCGGTGCCGGTCGCGCCAAGGCACAGATCGGCCGCCACCGCCGCCGCCGAGCCGCCCGACGAGCCGCCGGGGGTCAGCGCCGTGGTGTCGTTGCCGCGCCGCCAGGGGCTGACCACGTCGCCGTAGCACGAGGTTTCGTTCGACGAGCCCATCGCGAACTCGTCCATGTTCAGCTTGCCCAGCATCACAGCACCCGCATCGAACAGCTTGGTGGTGACAGTGGATTCGTATTCCGGCCGGAACCCCGACAGGATGCGGCTGGCGGCCTGCGACGGCACGCCCTTGGTGCAGAACAGGTCCTTGATGCCCAGCGGGATGCCGCACATCGCGGGCGCCGCGCCCGCCTGCAGCCGCGCGTCCGCCGCCCGCGCCTGATCCAGCGCGATCTCTGGCGTCTTGTGGACAAAGGCGTTCAGCCCGTCGGCCGCATCCATCGCGGTCATGCAGGCCATCGTCAGATCGACCGAGGTCACCTCGCCCGCCCGCAGCGCGTCGCGCGCGGCGGCGATGGTCAGTTCGTTCAAGTTGGTCATTCCACCACCTTCGGCACGGCAAAGAACCCCTCGCGCGCATCGGGCGCGTTCGACAGGATCCGCGCCTGAATGCCGCCATCCGTCACCACATCCGCCCGCCGTTTCAGCCGCATCGGCGTGACGCTGGTCATCGGCTCGATGCCGGTCACGTCAACCTCGTTCAGCTGTTCCATGAAGGTCAGGATCCCCGACAACTCGCCCGCCAGCGCGGGCAGATCGGCCTCTTCGACGCGGATGCGCGCCAGATGCGCCACCTTGCGCGCCGTGTCGATGTCGATGGACATGGGTTCGCTCCTTCGGACGGTCCGGGATCGTTTAACGGGGCGGCGCGGGCGCTGCAAGCATCTGGCGGCGCAGCGCCTCGATCATCCAGCCCAGCATCAGCGCATTGAGCAGATGCCACAGGAAATGCGTTCCCTCCGGCCAGCGCGGGCACAGCGGCAGATCGACCGCCCGCGCGGTGATGGACAGGCCGAGGATCGCCGCCCCCAGCGCGAGGTTGGCGGCAAAGGCGGGCGCCCGGCGGGCCAGCGCCGCGGCGTAAAGCAGGATCAAGAGCGCCACCGGCGCATAGCCCGCCGAAGACCCGAGTGCGGGGATCAACCGCCCGATGCCCCAGCCGGTGATCGCCGCGAAGGGAAAGAACAGCGCCACACCCACCCCCGCCGCCGCGCGGCCAAGGTGCCAGACCCCGCGATTGACCGCCCAGAGGTAAAGCAGGATGAACCCGAGGATCGGCAGCACATCGGCCAGCGCGGCCCAGCGTTCGGCGACGGTGTGAAAGAGAGCCGAGCCAACACCGATGGCGATCAGCACGCCGCAAAGCGACCGGCCATAGCCGACGCCCCGGACGCGCGGCCAGAGGATCGCGGCCGCCAGCAGGAACGCCAGATTCGTGACCGCATTCAACGGTTCCGCCCAGAGCCCCGGCCCCAGCCGTTCACAATATCCGTTGACCGGATCGAACCAGCCCATTTCCTTCGCCCGCCCCTGCCCTAAACTAGGCGTAGTCAATCACAGGAGACTTGCCATGAACATCACCTGGCTCGGCCATTCCGGCTTTCGCATCGAGATCGAGGGCGCCGTGCTGCTCGTCGACCCCTGGCTGACCGGCAACCCGATGTTTCCCGCCGACCGCCGCGCCGAGGCGATTGCCGGGGCGACCCACATCCTGCTGACGCATGGCCACGGCGACCATACCGGCGACAGCCTGACCATCGCGAAGGAAATGGGCCTTCCACTGGTCGGCATCTACGACCTGATCAGCTGGTGGCAGGCCAAAGAGGGCGTGCAGGGCATCGGCTTCAACAAGGGCGGCACCATCAACCTGAATGGCGCCAAGGTGACGATGGTGAACGCCTGCCATTCGTCCTCGGTGACCGGGCCGGACGGGGCGCCGATCTATGCCGGGCACGAGTCGGGCTTCATGATCGCGGGCGAGGGCCACACGATCTACATTTCCGGCGATACCGACGTGATGGCCGACATGGGCGTGTTCCAGGCGCTGCACGCGCCCGACATCGGCATCCTGTCGGCGGGCGGGCACTTCACCATGGACATGAAGCGGGCGGCCTATGCGGCCAAGACGTTCTTCGCCTTCAAGACGCTGATCCCCTGCCACTACCGCACCTTTCCGCTACTGGAACAGAACGCGGACGTGCTGAAGGCGGCGCTGCCGGGCGTCGACGTGATCGAGCCGCAGGTGCTGCAGGCGATCCACATCTGACCGGGACGGGAGCGAGGGGCCGTCTGCCTCTCGCGCACCCAGAGAGTATTTTCGCCAGAAAGAATGGGGCGGGGATCAGTCGCGGCGGGCCGCGAAGAACTCCCTGAGCAGCGCCGCGGCCTCGTCGGCGGCGATGCCGTCATAGACCTCGGGCACATTGTGGCTTTGCGGGTGGGCGAAGACGCGCGGACCCTGCGCGACGCCGCCCGATTTCGGATCGGCGGCGCCGTAGTAGAGCCGGGCGATGCGGGCCTGGCCGATGGCGGCGGCGCACATCGGGCAGGGTTCCAGCGTGACGTAAAGGTCGTGGCCGGGCAGGCGTTCCGAGCCGGTGGCGGCGCAGGCGGCGCGGAGCGCCAGAATCTCGGCATGGCCGGTGGGGTCGGCCAGTTCCCGCGTGCGGTTGCCGGCGCGGGCGACGATGCTGCCGTCGGGGCCGACGATGACGGCGCCGACCGGAACCTCGCCCCGCTGCCCGGCGGCGCGGGCTTCGACAAGGGCGGCCTGCATGTGGCTGGTGAAGGGGCTCATGGCGTCCGTGATGCCGCGCGGCCCGCGCCGGTGCAAGCCCGCTTTCGCAGGGCCGCGATTGCGGCTAGGAACGGGGGATGGACAAGACAGACAAAGACGGCGAGCGGATCGCCAAGGTGCTCGCCCGGGCGGGCGTGGCCTCGCGGCGCGAGGCGGAGCGGATGATCGAGGCCGGGCTCGTCGCCGTGAACGGCAAGATCATCGCAAGCCCGGCGCTGAACGTGCTGGCGTCCGACCGCGTAACGGTCGAGGGCAAACCGCTGGCCGCGAAGGAACCGGCGCGGCTGTGGCTGTACTACAAGCCGCTGGGCCTCGTGACCTCGGAGGCCGACGAGAAGGGCCGCGACACGGTGTTCGACAACCTGCCGCCGGAACTGCCGCGGGTGATGTCGGTCGGGCGGCTCGACCTGAACTCCGAGGGTTTGTTGCTTCTGACCAACGACGGCGAGCTGAAGCGCCGGCTGGAACTGCCCTCGACCGGCTGGCTGCGCAAGTACCGGGTGCGGGTGAACGGGCGCCCCGACGATGCCGCGCTGGAGCCGTTGCGGCGCGGCCTGACCATCGAGGGCGAGCGGTTCCAGGCGATGACGGTGTCACTCGACCGCCAGCAGGGCGCGAATGCCTGGCTGACGGTGGGCCTGCGCGAAGGCAAGAACCGCGAGATCCGGCGGGCGATGACGGCGGTCGGGATGGTGGTGAACCGGCTGATCCGGATCAGCTATGGCCCGTTCCGGCTGGGCGAGATGGAGCCGGGCGCGGTGGAAGAGGTGAAGCCGCGGGTGCTGCGCGACCAGCTTGGGCTGGCGCCGGAGGACCACGACACCGAGGCGCCGAAGCGGCGGCCAGCGCGACTGGCGGCGGAGAAGCCGCGCAGCGGCGGACCGGCGAAACCGCGGCGACCGGAGGGCACCGAGCTTGAGGCGCCGCGCCGCGCGGGGGGCGCCAAGGGGCCGGGCTTTGCGCCGCGCGGGGCCACCCCCGGCCCGCGCGGCCCGGCGGGCCCACGCCCCGGCAAACCCCGCCCGCCCCGCAAGGGGGAATGAGCCGCGGCTTTTCCCCCACGGACGGCTTCCGAACCGGCGCGCCTTCGCCTATATTCCCCACGGCTGGATGAGATTTGGCGAGAGGGTGCGGGGATGAGTGGCAGTGGCTTGCAGAAGCTCGCGTTTTTTCTGCTGCTCGGGCTGATCGTCTATGTCGCCGTGACGGGGGGCGCCTGATGGCCGAGCGGTTCGGCGGAAAATACAGCCCCGAAAACTCTCGCCCCGCGGGCGAGGCGCCACCGCCGAACCCGTTTCAGGGTCAGCGCCGCAGTCTGGCCGGGGGGCGGGTCAACGCGCTGTTCATCGTGCCGCTGATCTTTGCAGTGAGCGCCTTTCGCCAGCCGCCCATCGGGCTGGCCATCGACCTTGGTGCCTGCGGGCTGTTGCTGCTGGCGGCCTGGCTGACGCGCGAGGGGCTTCTGGCCGAGGAAGCCTATGCCGCCCGCACCGTGGCACGTCGCCCGGCGCTGCCGCGCAAGATCTTCGGCGCGGTGCTGACCGGGGCGGGGCTGGCGCTTGGCGGCTATCATGCGGGCGGCGGGCTCTTGGCCCCGGCGATCTTCGCGGTGCTGGGCGCAGGGCTGCATCTGGCGGCCTTCGGCCCCGATCCGTTGAGCGACAAGGGATTGGCCGGGATCGACCCGGCCGAAACCGACCGGGTAGCGGCGGCCGTGCAGGGCGCCGAGGCTTACCTGACCGCGATGCAGGACGCGATCCGCCGCGCCAGTGACCGCGGCCTGTCGGATCATGTCGACCGCTTCATCGCCACCGCGCGGGCGATGTTTCGCCAGATCGAGGCCGACCCGCGCGACCTGACAGCGGCGCGGCGCTATCTGGGCGTCTACCTGATGGGCGCGCGCGATGCGACGATCGGCTTTGCCGACCTTTACGCGCAGCATCGCGACCCGGCCGCCCGCGACAAGTACGAAGCGCTGCTGACCGACCTCGAGGCCAATTTCGCCACCCAGTCGCAGGCGCTGCTGGCCAACGACAAGACCAATCTCGATATTCAGATCGACGTGCTGCGCGAGCGGCTGCAGCAGGAGGGCGTGCGCCCCAGCTGAGGCGCCGCCGGAACAGGGAAAGGACACCCGATGACCGACGAAACGACCCCCATCGCCACCCCCGTGGTTGCCGACGCCATGCCCACCCCGCCGCTGCCCGCCGCAGATGTGGTGCCGCTGGAGGCCGCGCCAGCCCCGGTGGCCGATGCGATCCGCCAGCGGATGGCCGAAATCGACGTGACCAACAGCCAGTCGATCATCAACTTCGGCGCCTCGGCGCAGGGCGAGCTGACCACCGTATCGTCGGCCATGCTGGAGGATGTGAAGAACAAGGACGTCGGCCCGGCGGGCGACAGCCTGCAAAGCATCGTGGCGACGATCCGCGGTTTTTCGGCGACCGAACTGGAACCGGGCCGCCAGCGTAGCTGGTGGGAACGGCTGACCGGCGGCGGCACCACGGTGGCGAAGTTTCTGGAACAGTTCGAGACGGTGCAGGCGCAGATCGACAAGATCACCAACGACCTCGACATCCACCAGCACAAGCTGTTGATCGACATCAAGGCGCTGGACGTGCTCTATTCCAAGACGCTGAGCTTCTACAACGAACTCGCGCTTTACATCGCGGCGGGCGAGGCCAAGCTGGGCGAGCTGGACCAGACCACGATCCCGGCCGCCGCCACCGCCGTCGACAGTGCCGCCGAGGCCGACAAGATGCTGAAGGCACAGGCGCTGCGCGATCTGCGCGCGGCGCGCGACGATCTGGAACGCCGGGTCTATGACCTCAAGCTGACCCGGCAGGTGACGATGCAGTCGCTGCCCTCGATCCGGCTGGTGCAGGAAAACGACAAGAGCCTGGTGACCAAGATCGGCTCGACCCTCGTGAACACCGTGCCGCTGTGGCAAAGCCAGCTGGCGCAGGCGGTGACGATCCAGCGCAGCCAGGACGCCGCGACCGCGATCAAGGGCGCCACCGACCTGACCAACGAACTGCTGACCAAGAACGCCGAGACGCTGCAAACCGCCAACCGCGAGGTGCGCACCCAGATGGAGCGTGGCGTGTTCGACATCGAAGCGGTGCAGAAGGCGAACGACACGCTGATCGCCACGATCAACGAAAGCCTGCAGATCGCCGACGAGGGCAAGGCCAAACGCGCCGCCGCCGAGGTGCAACTGACCAAGATGGAGGCCGACCTGCGCGGCACGCTGGCGGCGGCCAAGGCCCATGCGGACGCACCGACGGCCTCGCCTGCCGGACAGTGACCACGCCGATGCGCCGTTTGCGGTTCGGCCTGCCGCCCGTTCTCGCGCTGCTGGTGGCCCTGTCGGGCTGCGGCGACCCGATGGCAATGAACGGGCCGACCGTGGCGGAACTGCCGTCGGCAACGCCCACGGTTCCCGCCGACACGCCCGACAGCGCCGAGGTGCGGGCGTACTATACCCGGATGCAGCAGGACTCGCTGTCGCGTGGCCTGTTGCGTACCGATGGCGGCGGGCCGGATACGCCCTATGACGCGCGCATCCTTGCCGCCAACTTCACGCGCATCGCGCTTTATGACGAGTATACGCCCAGCAAGACGGGCTACATCGATCAGGCGGAACAGGACCCGATCCGCAAATGGGTGATGCCGGTGCGGATGCAGCTGGAATTCGGGCCGACCGTGCCCGATGCCGAACAGCAGGGCGACCGCGCCATCGTCGCGGCCTATGACGCGCGGCTGTCGCGGCTGACAAAGCTGCCGATCGCGCTGACCGACGCGACGCCGAACTTCCACGTCTTCGTGCTGAACGAGGATGAACGCCGCGCCTTTGGCCCGCGCCTGCGCGCGCTTTATCCGGGCATCAGCGACAACGCGGTGAAAACCTTCACCGACATGCCGCTGTCGATCTACTGCTTTGTCTACAATTTCACCCCGCCCGGCACCTACACCTATTCCAGCGCGGTGGCGATCATCCGGGCCGAACTGCCCGACCTGATGCGCACCGCCTGTTATCACGAGGAACTGGCCCAGGCCCTCGGCCCGGCCAACGACAGCCTTGAGGCGCGCCCCTCGATCTTCAACGACGATCAGGAATTCGCCTATCTGACCACGCAGGACGAGTTGATCCTGCGGATGCTCTACGACCCAAGGGTAAAGCCGGGCATGACCTTGCCCGAAGCCGAACCGTTGGTACGAAAGATTGCACAAGAGCTGATGCCGGGCCACTCTTGACCCCGGTTCCGGCCGCGACTCAGTGAAGGAGACATGTCATGGCACTCTTCAACTTCCTTGGCGGCGAGTTCATCGACGTCATCGCCTGGACCGACGACACCCGCGACACGATGGTCTGGCGGTTCGAGCGGCGCGGCAACGCGATCAAATACGGCGCCAAGCTGACGGTGCGCGAGGGGCAGGCGGCAGTCTTCGTGAACGAGGGGCAGCTGGCCGACGTGTTCACACCGGGGCTTTACCAGCTTGAAACCAACAACATGCCGATCATGACCACCTTGCAGCACTGGGACCACGGTTTCCAGTCGCCCTTCAAGGCCGAGGTCTATTTCGTCAACACCACCCGCTTCAACGACCAGAAATGGGGCACCAAGAACCCGATCATCTGCCGCGATCCGGAATTCGGGCCGGTGCGCATCCGCGCCTTCGGCACCTATTCGATGCGCGTGGCGGACCCCGGCACCTTCCTGAAAGAGATCGTCGGGACCGACGGTGAATTCACCTCGGATGAAATCTCCGACCAGA
Source organism: Paracoccaceae bacterium (assembly GCA_016124615.1). GTDB lineage: Bacteria > Pseudomonadota > Alphaproteobacteria > Rhodobacterales > Rhodobacteraceae > Solirhodobacter. Next base: position 68,494 of record WGNF01000004.1, read on the forward strand.
TCCGCAACGTGATCGCGCAGGAATTCAGCCAGGTCATCGCGAAATCGAACATTCCGGTCTTGGACATGGCGGCGAACACCGCCGACCTTGGAAAACTGGTGACGACCGCGATCAACCCGACCATCGCCGCCTACGGGCTGACGCTGCCGGAGTTCTACATCGAGAACGTCTCGCTGCCCGAAGAGGTCGAGAAGGTGCTGGACAAGCGCACCTCGGTCGGGCTGGCGGGCGATCTGTCGAAATACAGCCAGTTCTCGGCGGCCGAGGCGATGACCGCCTCGGCGACGGCGCCAAACTCGGGCATGGGCGCCGGGCTTGGCATGGGGATGGGCATGGGTATGGCTGGCCAGATGGCGCAGCTGGGGCCTTGGGGCGCCGTGCCGCAATCGGCCGCGCCCGCCGCCGCGCCGGTGCCGCCGCCGCCGCCGGTGGAAAAGGTCTGGCATATCGCCGAAAACGGCGCGACGACCGGGCCGTTCAGCCGCGCAACACTGGGGCGGATGGCGGGCGATGGCAGCTTCCGCCGCGACTCGCTGGTCTGGACACCCGGCCTTGACGGCTGGAAACCGGCGTCGGACGTCACCGAACTGGCGCAGCTGTTCACGGTGATGCCCCCCCCGCCCCCCCCTGCCCCGCCGGTGCCGGGCAGCTGATCGCTCAGGCGGTCGGGGCCAACAGCGCGGCAAGCTCGGCGAAAGCCTGCGCCACCGTGTCGGCCAGCGCATCGAAGGGGCCGGTCGCGATGTCGAAGGCCGCGCCCGTCTTCATCGCGGCGGGCAGGGTCAGCGCAGGCATCGTCGCCGTCGGGCGCATGTGCAGCCCGTCCAGCACCTCGCGCAACTGGGCCGCGGCCTTGCCGCCGCCGCGCATCCCGTAGCTGACGATCATCGCGGGCTTGCCCGCCCATTCGCGGTAAAGATGGTCCAGCACGTTCTTCAGCGCCGCCGGATAGCCCCAATTGTATTGCGGCGTCACCAGAACATAGCCCGCCGCGGCCACGACCGTCCGGCTCCACGCATGCGTCAGGGGCCGCGTGTAGCCATCCCGCGCCGGGATGCCCGGCTCGCCGTCCAACGGCAGCGGCCAATCCGCCAGATCGGTCAGTTCCAGCGCAAGCGGCGCCCCCGGCGGCAGGCGGTCCATCACCCAGCGTGCAACCTCGGGGCAGATGCGCGTCGGCCGGACGCTGCCGCAGATGACCAGAATCTTGTGCATGGGGGCCTCCATATGCGTGTACCATACACGTAATATCAACATTGGCGCCGCCCTGTAAAGCGTGCATGATACACAATCATGCGGGATGAGTTGCAGGCAGCGCTGATGGACATCGCGGGGATGCTGAACAGCCCCCGTTACGACGACCTTTTGCTGACCGAGGCAGGGGTTGCGCTGGACCGGGCGCTGTTTCCGCTGCTGGTCCGGATCGACGCGCTGGGGCCGCTGGGCGTCACCGAACTGGCCGAACAGGTCGGCCGTGACCATTCGACCGTCAGCCGTCAGGTGGCCAAGCTCGAATCGCTGGGCTTCGTGCGGCGCGAGGGCGTGGCGGGCGACCAGCGCGTGCGGGCGGCAGTGGTGACCGACGCGGGGCGGCAGGTGGCGCAGGTGCTGGCGGCTGCGCGGAACCGGCTGTTCGCGCGGCTGCTGGCAGACTGGAGTGCCGCCGACCGCGCGGCGCTGACCCGGCTGAACGGGCGGCTGGCGGGGGCGATGCATCGGCTTGGTGCCGAAGCGTTGGCCGAAGCAACGTCGCGCGACCGTGGCCGAAATGCTTGAAGGCGGCGGCCATCCGATCCATTCTGCCGCCGGGACATGGGGACGGCGGGCACGATGGCGACGAAAACGGACGTTCACTACAAATGCGAGGCTTGCGGCGCAGAGCTGAAATTTGCCCCCGGCCAGACCCAGCTTGTCTGCGACCATTGCGGCCATGCGCAAACGATCCCCGGCGCCGCGAACGTGGCGCCGCCTTCGATCGCCGAACTCGACTACCTTCAGGCAGTGGCGAACACTCTGCCCGCCGCCGCGATGGAAACCGTGCGCACGGTCACCTGCCCGTCCTGCGGCGCGTCCTTCACGCTCGACCCGGCGGTGCATGCCGCGCAATGCCCGTTCTGCGCCACGCCCGTGGTCGCCGATACCGGCGACCAGCGCCAGTTCAAGCCGCAGGGCGTGGTGCCCTTCACGCTGACCGAAGCGCAGGCCCGCAAGGCGATGAGCGACTGGCTGGGCCGGCTCTGGTTCGCGCCGGGCGGGTTGCAGGAATACGCCCGCAAGGGCCGCGCGCTGACCGGCATCTATGTGCCCTACTGGACCTTCGATGCCGACACCCTGTCGCGCTATCAGGGCGAGCGCGGCGAATACTGGTACGAGACGCGCACCGTGACCGTCGAGGTCAACGGCAAGATGGAACAGCGGCAGGAACAGGTGCGCCACGTCAACTGGTATCCGGTTTCCGGCACCGTCCAGCGTCAGTTCGATGACGTTCTGGTCATGGCCTCGCAAAGCCTGCCACGCCGCTATGTCGACGGGTTGAAACCCTGGAAACTGGGCGAATTGCGGGCCTATTCGACCGACTACCTCGCCGGGTTCACGGCTGAGGGATACACCGTCGGGCTGGAAGATGGCCACACCATCGCGCGGGCCGAAATGGACCAGGTGATCCGGCAAGACGTCGCGCGCGACATCGGCGGCGATGAACAGCGCATCACGGCGGTGCAGACCCAGACCAGCGCCGAAACCTTCAAGCATATCCTGCTGCCGATCTGGATGGCGGCCTACAAATATGGCGGCAAAAGCTATCGCTTCGTGGTGAACGCGCAGACCGGCAAGGTGCAGGGCGAACGCCCTTGGTCGGCCTGGAAGATCGCCGTTGCGGTGGTGCTTGGGCTGATCGTGGCGGGCGGGCTGGTCTACTACTACCAGATTTGGCAGCAGACCCATTGAGGCGGGCGGGGCGCCACGCAACCGCCCGGTTGACTCCGCCCGCGCCTGCTCCGATAGACCGCTGATCCCTTTTCCGACAGAAGGCGACCCCGGCCGTGCGCATCCTGCAAGACGCGATCATTCCCGAACTGCCCAACCTTTATCGCGGCAAGGTGCGCGATAACTACGACCTGCCCGCCGACGCGACCCACGGCCCGCGGCGGCTGATCATCTCGTCCGACCGGCTTTCCGCCTTCGACCGCATCCTGTGCTGCATCCCGTGGAAGGGGCAGGTGCTGACGCAGATGGCGCGGTTCTGGTTCGATGCCACCGGTGATATCTGCCCCAATCATGTGATCGGCTACCCCGACCCCAACGTGGTGCTGGGCCAGCGGCTGGATATCCTGCCGGTGGAAATGGTGGTGCGCGGCTATCTGGCGGGAACCACCGGCACCTCGATCCTGACGCTGTACCGCAAGGGCCAGCGCCAGATGTATGGCCACACCCTGCCCGACGGCCTGCGCGACAATCAGGCGCTGCCGCGGCCGATCATCACGCCCACCTCGAAAGCCTTCGACGGCGGGCATGACGAGCCGTTGACCGCCACCCAGATCGTCGAGGCAGGTCTTGTGACGCAAGCCCAGTGGGCAACCGTTTCGGATTACGCGCTGAAGCTGTTCGCCCGCGGGCAGGAAATGGCGCGGGCCCGCGGGCTGATCCTGGTGGATACGAAATACGAATTCGGGCTGGACCCGAAGGGCCGCATCGTGCTGGCCGACGAAATCCACACACCGGACTCCAGCCGCTACTGGATCGCCGAGGGGTATGAGGCCGCCTTTGCCGCCGGAACCCGGCCGCCGTCGTTCGACAAGGACGTGATCCGCGCCTGGGTCGCCGCGCGCTGCGACCCCTATACCGACGAGATCCCCGAAATTCCGGCCGAGATGATCGCCGAAACCAGCCGCGTCTACATCGAGGCGTATGAACGGATTACCGGCCAGAAATTCCTGCCCGACGCGACGGGCGAAACGCCACTGGCGCGCATTCGCGCCAACCTCGCGCCGTTCTTTCCCGCCAAGGCCTGACCTGCGCGCTTCTTTCTGGCTGAAATACTCCCGCCGGAGGCGCCTGACGCTTGCCCTCGGAGCCTCCGGCGGGAGTATTTGTCGCCAGGAAGATGCCGGGGCTCGAAAGCGGGGCGGCCCCGGCGCCTTTGCGGCTCAATTCCGTTGCCCCGGCCCGCGCGGGCCACTAAACCTCGGCGCAACGAAGACCGAGGGAGGCCCCGATGATCCTGAGCTGCGGCGAAGCCCTGATCGACATGTTGCCACGCACTACCAGTGCCGGAGAGGCCGCCTTTGCCCCCCACGCCGGTGGCGCGGTGTTCAACACCGCCATCGCGCTTGGCCGACTTGGGGCGCCCTCGGGCTTTTTCTCGGGCCTGTCGACCGACCTTTTCGGCGAGGTGCTGACCGAGTCGCTGACCGCCTCGAAGGTCGACAGTTCGCTCGCGGCCCGATCCGGGCGGCCGACGACGCTGGCTTTCGTGAAGCTGGTGAAGGGGCAGGCGACCTATGCGTTCTACGATGAAAACACCGCCGGGCGGCTATTGTCGGCGGGCGATCTGCCGGTCTTGCCGCCGTCGGTCGATGCGCTGTTCTTCGGCGGCATCAGCCTTGTGAACGACCCCGCCGCCAGCGCCTACGAGGCGCTGCTGACGCGCGAGGCGGCGGCGCGGGTGATCATGATCGACCCCAACATCCGCCCCGGCTTCATCACCGACCAACCCGTCTACCGCGCCCGCATCGCGCGAATGATGGCGCTGGCCGATATCGTCAAACTGTCGGACGAGGATCTGGTCTGGCTGGAGGGTGAGGGCGACACCGCGGCGTTGGCGCACGGGCTGATCGCCAAGGGGCCGAAGATCGTCTGCATCACCGAAGGCGCCAAGGGCGCCACCGCCTTCACCGCCACCGAAACGGTCAGCGTGGCGGCCCGGCAGGTCGAGGTGGCCGATACCGTTGGCGCGGGCGACACGTTCAACGCCGGTGTGCTGGCCGCGCTGCACCAGCGGGGCGCGCTGAGCAAGGCCGCCGTCGCCGGGGCCGACCGGGCGCTGCTGGAGGCGGCGCTGTCGCTGGGCGTGCGGGCCGCCGCCGTCACCGTCAGCCGCGCCGGGGCCAACCCGCCCTGGGCGCACGAACTGGCCTGATGCGGGCGGTTCTGCAACGGGTCAGCCGCGCCTCGGTCGCGGTGGACGGCGCGGTGATCGGCGAGATCGGCGCGGGAATGCTGATCCTTGTCTGCGCCATGCAGGGCGACGATGACACAAAGCCCGCGCAACTGGCCGCCAAGATCGGCAAGCTGCGCATCTTCAAGGATGACGCGGGCAAGATGAACCTGAGCCTGCGCGACACGGGCGGCGCCGCGCTGGTGGTCAGCCAGTTCACGCTGGCCGCCGATCTGCGCGGCAACCGCCCCGGCTTTTCCACCGCCGCCCCACCGAACGAAGGCCGCAGGCTATATGAGGCCTTCGCGCAGGCGATGCGGGCCGAAGGCTTCACGGTGGCCACCGGCGAATTCGGCGCCGACATGGCGGTGAGCCTGGTCAATGACGGGCCGGTCACGATCTGGATCGAGGTCTAGCCCGGCCCGCCGATCCGGCCTAGTCTTTCGCCTCACGCTTTCGTCAGCCCGCCGTCAGGCGCGCGATGCCAAGACCGGTTCATGAAGCCCCTTCTCGTTCTCACGATCATCTGCCTTGCCCTGATGGCCCCCCGGCTGGTCCGGGCCGACAGCGACGATCAGGACCGCGCCCGCGAGGCGGTGGAACATCACGAGATTCTGCCGCTGGCGGGCATTCTTGCCGCCGTCAAGCGCAGCTACGGCAGCAACGTGGTGGACATCGAATACGAGGACAGCGACGGGCGGAAGATCTACGAATTCGAGATCGTCGACGACAAGGGCCAGGTGATCGAGGTGCAGGTGGACGCGGCCACCGGCAAGGTGATCGGCAACGAAGGGGCGCAAGACTGATGCGGGTGCTGGCGGTAGAAGACGATCCCCGGATCGCGGCGAGCCTGCGGACGGCGCTGACCAAGGCGGGGTTTCTCGTCGAACTGTGCGGCGACGGCGAAGAGGCGTGGTTTCGCGGCGACACCGAGGCCTATGACCTGATCGTGCTCGACCTCGGGCTGCCGAAACTCGACGGGCTGACGGTGCTGAAACGCTGGCGCGCGGGCGGCTGCGAAACGCCGGTGCTGGTGCTGACGGCGCGCGGCGCCTGGACCGACCGCGTCGAGGGCATCGACGCGGGCGCCGACGACTACCTGCCCAAGCCGTTCCGGATGGAGGAACTGGTGGCCCGCGCCCGCGCGCTGATCCGCCGTTCCGCCGGGCGCGGTACGCCGATGCAGGCGCACGGGCGGCTGGCACTGGACCCCGCCAAGATGGAAATCGCGGTCGAAGGCCGGGCGGTGACGGTCTCGGCGCTGGAATATCGGCTGCTGTCCTACCTGATGTTGCATCGCGACCGCGTGCTGCCGCCGGTGGAGATTCTGGAGCACCTTTACGGCGACGAGGATTCGCGCGAGGCGAACGCGCTGGAGGCGCTGGTGGCGCGGCTGCGGCGCAAGCTGGGGCCGGGGATCATCGGCACCCGGCGTGGGTTCGGTTATTTCCTGGAGGGGTCGGCTTAGGTGAAACGCTGGTCGCTGCACCTGCGGCTGTTCGCGGCCGGGGCGGCCTCGGTGATCGCGGCGCTGGCGCTGGCGGCGCTGGGGCTGTCCTTGCTGTTCAACGCGCATATCGAGCGCAGCGCGGTGGCGGACCTGACCATCCAGCTTGATCAGGTGCTGGCGGGGCTGGACCTTGGCCCCGATGGCGCCTTGATCCTGCCCGAACCGCCGGGCGATCCACGCTTCAAGCGGCCGCTGGGCGGGCTTTACTGGCAGGTCGGCGCGCCGGGGCTGACGCTGCGATCACGGTCCTTGTGGGATTACACGCTGCCGCTGCCGGATGACGGCGCGGTGGATGGCGCGATCCATGTCCACGACCTGCCCGGCCCGACCGGCGGCACGCTTCTGGCGGTGGCGCGGCATGTGCTGCTGCCTGCGCGGCTGGGCGGCAAGCCGGTGATGCTGGCGGTCGCGATGGACCGCGCCGACCTGACCGCCGAGGGGCGATCTTTCGTGCAGGACATGACGCCCTATCTGGCGCTGCTGGCGGGGTTCCTGATCGTCGCGGGTTGGGCGCAGGTGGCCATCGGCCTCAGGCCGCTGGCCGCGGTGGGGGCACGGGTGGCGGCGATCCGGTCGGGGGCCAGCACCCGGCTGGGCGAGGAGTTTCCGGCCGAGGTGCGCCCGCTGGCCAGCGAGGTCGACGCCCTGATCGCGGCGCGCGAGGCCGACGTGGAACGCGCCCGCGCCCGCGCCGCCGATCTGGCGCACGGGCTGAAGACGCCGCTGCAGGCGCTTTACGGCGAGGCCGGGCGGCTGCGCGACAATGGCGACGATGAACCCGCCGGGGCCATCGAGGAAATCGCCGGGGTGATGCACCGCCATGTTGACCGCGAGTTGACGCGGGCGCGCATCGCGGCGCGCGCACCCGCCGCGCAATGCGATCTGGCGCCGGTGGTGACGCGGGTGCTGTCGGTGATCCGCCGCACGCCCGAGGGGCAGCGGATCGACTGGGTGGTGACCGTACCCGAGCGGCTGGTGGCGCGAATCGACGCCGACGACCTGACCGAGGCGCTGGGGGCGCTGATCGAGAACGCCGCCCGCCATGCCCGCACCCAGGTGACCATCGCCGGTCGGCGCACCGCCGACGGGGCGATGCTGGTGCTGTCCGACGACGGCCCCGGCATCCCCGGCGACCGTCTGACCACGCTGCTGGCGCGCGGCGCGCGGCTGGATACCGGCGGCAGCGGCAGCGGGCTGGGGCTGTCGATTGCGGCGGAAATCATCACCGCGGCCGGGGGCACGCTGACGCTGGCGAACCGCGCGGGGGCGGCCGGACTCGACGTCGCGCTGACGCTGCCAGCGGCGCCCCTGCCGCGGGACGAGGGGCGCGCGGCGTCAGCCTGACGTCAGCAGGGATAGCGCAAGCAGGGGGCGGGCGAACCACCGCCCGTTCGTTCCGGTGTCCAAGCCGCCGGACTGGCCCGCCGACCCATCCCAGGCTACAGGTCGGCGGGCCGCCTTTCCGCTCACGCCCCGCGTAGCGCCCGAAGCGCGTTCAGGATCACCGCGACGTCGATCGCCTCCTGCATCAGGGCGCCCTCGACCGGGGTGATCATGCCGAACGCCGCCGCCACCATGCCCGCGACCGACAGGCCGATACCTGCCATCACGCTTTGCAGGGCGATGGCGCGGGCGCGGCGGGCGATCTTCAAGCCCGGCAGGATCCGGTCCAGCCGGTCGACCAGCAGCACCACATCGGCCGCCTCGGCGCTGGCGGCGGCGCCGCGCGCGCCCATCGCCACGCCAAGGTCGGCGGCGGCCAGCGCCGGGGCGTCGTTGACGCCGTCGCCGACCATCATCACCCGCCCCCGCGCGCGTTCCTCGATGACCACCGCAATCTTGCGCTCGGGCGTCAGCCCGGCGTGGACGGCGTCGAAGCCCAGCCCCGCCACCACCGCCTCGGCCACATCGGGGCGGTCGCCGGTGGCCAGCACGATGCGGTTCAACCCGATCGCGCGCAGCCCGGCGATCAGTTCGGCGGTGCCCTCGCGCAGCCGGTCCGCCAGGATCAACTCGCCCGCCCAGACGCCATCGACACCGACCGCTACCGTCACCTGCCCCGGCCCGCCAAGCCCCTGCGGCGGCTCGGCCAGCCCGCAGCGCGCCGCGACGAAACGGCGCCCGCCAACGCACAGCGCGCGCCCCTCCACGCTGCCCTCGACGCCATCCCCGGCGGTTTCCACCACCGCCTCGGGCCGCGCCAGCGTCAGGCCCTGCCCCTTCGCCTCGGCCACCAGCGCCTCGGCGATGGTGTGGTGCGACGCCTGATCGAGCGAGGCCGCAAGCCGCAGAAGCGCGACCGCGTCGATCCCGTCGGCCACCCGGGTTTCAACCAGCCGGGGCTGGCCGTCGGTCAAGGTGCCGGTCTTGTCGACCACCATGCCGCGGATACCCGCCATCACCTCCAGCGCCTTGCCGCCCTTGATCAGGATGCCTTGCGCCGCCGCCTGGCTGAGCCCCGCGACCAGTGCCACCGGCACGGCAAGGATCAGCGGGCACGGCGTTGCCACCACCAGCACCGCAACCGCGCGGATCGGGTCGCCCGTCGCCAGCCACGCCGCCGCCGCCAAGGCCACCGTCACCACCAGAAAGCCAAGCGCATAGCGGTCGGCCAGCCGCGTCATCGGCGCGCGTACCGTTTCAGCCTGCTTCACCAACCGCACGATGCCGGCAAAGGTGCTGTCGGCGGCCAGCCGGTCGGCGGTCAGATCGAACGGGTCGCCCGCGTTGCTGGCCCCGCTCATCACCGCGGCCCCCACGGCCAGCCGCTGCGGCAACGACTCGCCGGTCAGCGCCGACAGGTCCAGCAGCGCCACGCCCCCTGCCACCCGGCCATCGACCGGCACCACATCGCCGCGCCGGATCAGCAGACGGTCGCCGGGGCGCACATCATCCAGCGCGATCTCTTCCAGCGCGCCATCGCGGTGGCGCATCACCTTGCGCGGCACCCGCGACAACAGCGCCGTCATCTCGGATCGCGCGCGCCGCTCGGCGAAGGCTTCCAGCGCCTGCCCGCCGGAATACATCAGCGCCACGACAACGGCGGCCAGTTCCTCGCCAAACAGCAGCGCGGCGGTCATCGACAGCGCCGCGACGATATCCAGCCCGAAATCGCCCCGGCGCAGCGAGGTCACGATCTCGACCACCAGCACCGACAGCACCGGGATCGTGGCCCCCGTCCAGACCGCGTTGGCGGCGGCCGAATCGCCCCGACCCCAAAGCACCAGCCCGACGATCAGCCCGGCCAGCGCCACCACGATCAGGATATTCCGCACCGCCCTCTGTACCGCCGTCAGGGTCATCGCCGCCTCCTTGCGACGGCGATCTGCCCACTGATCGGCGCATCAATCAAGCGTGCGCCGGAACCGGCTGAGGGCGAGGAGCGCAAATACCACAACGAAGGCCGCTAGGGCGAGCAGCGTCGATCGCACATCCGCCACCCCGGCCCCCTTCAGCATCACCGCCCGCACCAACCGCAGGAAATGCGTCAGCGGCAGCACCTCGCCCAGCGCCTGCGCCCAGCCCGGCATTCCGCGATAGGGGAACATGAAGCCAGAGAGCAGGATCGACGGCAGAAAGAAGAAGAACGACAGCTGCATCGCCTGCATCTGCGAACGCGCCAAGGTGGAAATCGTATAGCCCAGCAGCACCAGCGCCATCACGAAGATCAGCACACCCGACAGCAAAAGCCAGAGCGCGCCGACGAAGGGCACACCGAACAACCCCTTGGCCGCGATCATGATCACCGTCATCTGCACCGCGCCGACGGCGAGGAACGGCAGAACCTTGCCCAGCATGATCTCCAGCGGGCTGACCGGCATGGCCAGCAGATTCTCCATCGTGCCACGCTCGGTTTCCCGGGTCAGGCCCATCGCCGTCATCATCACCATCGTCATCTGCAGGATGGCGCCCAGCAGCCCCGGCACGATGTTGTACTGCGTGATGCCCTCGGGGTTATAGAGCTTGTGGACCACCACGTTCAGCTGGCTTTGCTGCTGTTGCACCACTTCGGCGCCGTCGCCCTTCTCGAAGGCCAGCCCCTGCTGTGCCACCGTGCTGAGGGTGGATACCGCGCCCGAGGCTACCGAGGGGTCGGTGGAATCCGCCTCGATCAGGATCGTGGGCGTATCGCCACGATCCACCCGGCGGTCGAAATCCGAGGGGATGGTGACGACGAAGGACACATCGCCCCGCGTCAGCAGCCGGTCGGCCTCTTCCGCGCTGACGTTGATTTCGGTGAAGTGGTAATAGCCCGTCAGCTCCAGCGCGGTGACGATGGCGCGGCTGTAGCGGTCCTGCGTCGGGGCCACCAGTGCTGCGGGCAGATGCTTGGGGTCGGTGTTGATCGCATAGCCGAACAGGATCAGCATCATGATCGGCACGCCCAGCATCATCGCAAAGGTGACGCGGTCGCGGCGCATCTGGATGCTTTCCTTCACCAGCATCGCCCAGAGCCGTCGCGGGGAAAGATAGCGGTTCATGCCATGTTGTCCTGACCCTGGCTCATCAACTGGATGAACACATCCTCTAGGCTCGTCTCGGCAGCTTCGACCCTGGCCCCCGCCGCCTGTGCCACACGGCGGACCGAGGCTTCCAGCGCCCCCGCATCGCGGCCGACGACATGCAGCGTGGCACCGAAGGGGGCCACCTGATCCACCCCCGGCGCCGCCTTCAGCTTTTCGGCGATGGCGATCATGTCGGACCCGCCCAGCCCCTCGATCACGAAGGTGGTCAGCTTCGCCCCCGCCACCACCTGCGGAACCGTCCCCGTCGCCATCAGCTTGCCGTAGGAAATGTAGTTGATCCGGTGACAGCGTTCCGCCTCGTCCATGTAGTGGGTCGAGACCAGCACGGTGATGCCCTGCGCCGCCAGCCGGTGAATCTCGTCCCAGAACTCGCGCCGCGCCTTGGGGTCCACCCCGGCGGTCGGTTCATCCAGCAGCAACAGCTTGGGCTTGTGCATGGTGCAGGCCGCCAGCGCCAACCGCTGCTTCCAACCGCCCGAGAGGTTCCCCGCCAGTTGCCTTTGGCGCGAGGTCAGGCCCAGCTCCTCCAGCGTCTGCGCCACCACGTCGCGCGCGGGCGACAACCGGTAAAGCCCGGCGACGAAGTTCAGGTTCTCGACGATCGACAGATCCTCGTAAAAGCTGAACCGCTGGGTCATGTAGCCGACCTCGCGCTTGATCTTCAGCCCCTGGCGCAGCAGGTCGTAGCCCAGCACGGTGCCGCTGCCCGCGTCCGGCGTCAGCAGGCCGCACATCATGCGGATGGTCGTCGTCTTGCCCGACCCGTTCGGGCCCAGGAACCCCATGATCTCACCCGTCTCGACGGTGATCGAGACCTGGTCCACCACCGTCTTGTCGCCGTATCGCTTGACGAGGCCCTCGACCTCGATGGCGGGCGCCGTCATCCCCCGGCCCCCGGCAGCGCGACATCGACGATCTGCCCCGGCTTCAGCTTGTCGGCGTCGGCATCCGGGCGCGCCTCGACCAGATAGACCAGCTTCTGGCGGTTTTCGAGCGAGTAGATCACCGGCGGCGTAAACTCCGGCGCGTCCGAAACATAGGTCACCGTGGCCGTCTCGCCATCACCGCAGCCGTCGCAATGCACGATCAGGCGCGAGCCGACATGGGTCTGCGACACCGCATCCTCGGGCATGTAAAGCCGCAGCTTCACCGCGCCATCGGGCAGGAAGGTCAGCACCGGCACCTGCGGGCCACCCAGCTCGCCGGGGTTGCGCAGGATCTCGAACACCGTTCCGGCGTCGGGGGCAATCAGCGTGCGCTGCCCCAATTGCCAAGCCGCCGCATCGCGGGCCGCGCGGGCCTGCGACACCGCCGCCTCACCCGCCGCGATCTGGTCGTCGCGGGCGGGCAGTTTCGCCACCGCAAGGTTCGCAGCCGCCTGCGCCACCGCCGCCTGCGCCACGTCCAGCGCGGTGCGCGCCGCATCAAGGTCGGCTTGCGGAGAGATGCCGCGGTCGCTCAGGCTTTGCGATCGGTCCAGTTCCCGCTGGGCATTCGCCTCTTGCGCCTTGGCCGAGGCCAGTGCGGCCGCCAGCACCGCAATCTCTTCCGGGCGGCGGCCTTGCTTGAGGTCGGCCAACTGGCTTTCGGCCTGCGCAAGACCGGCATTGGCCTGCGCCAGCGCGAGGTCGGCGTCGCGATGTTCCATCCGCACCAGCACCGCGCCCGCCTCCACACGGTCACCCCGCGCCACTTGCAGCGTATCCACCCGCGCCGTGGCGACAGGGGCGACCAGATCATATTCGCCCTCGACATAGCCGGTCGCCAGCGGCAGGGGGGCCGTGCAACCGGAGAAGAAAGCACTGAGCAGCGGCACGGTGCAGACCAGGCTCATGGGGTCGTCCTTTCGGTGGCGGCCAGCGCCGCGTGAAGGTTGCGCACCAGCAGGTCGCCGATACGCCCGGCCGCGTCGGGCGAGATCGCATCCCATCCCATGCGGCGCAGGATCATCGGTTGGCCGATGCGGAAATAGATCACCTGCCCGATCATCGCGAAGACCGCGAGCCGGGTCGCCTCGCTTTCCGGATCGGTGCCGGTCGCCCGGCCCCAAAGCTGGCAAAGCATTCGGTGACGCTGCTCCATCATCCGGTGATAGATCGTGTCGGCCAGCGGCCCGTTCTCGGTGATCTCGCGCAGCACGAAGGCCGCCATGTCCTGCGCGGGCGCGGCAGAGGCCATGAAGCGGGCAACCTGCCGTATCACGCTCTCCAGCCGCTGCCGCGCGGCGTCGGGGGTTGTGGGCGGCGGCAGCGCGTCCAGCGCCATGACCTGCCCCATCTGCGCCGAGATCGCTTCGACACAGGCCAGCCGCAACCCCTCCTTGCCACCGAAGTGATAGGCGATGGCGGCGATGTTGGCCCCCGCATGCGCCGCAATCTCGCGGGTCGAGGCGGCGTCGTAGCCCTTGCGCCCGAACAGGTGCAACGCGGCCTCGACCAGCGCGGCGCGGGTCGGGTTGCGGTCTGTGGCGCGGGACGTGTCGGGCATGGGGGGCTCCGGGGATACGGGGCGAGATTAAATCAATCGTTTGAACTGATCAACCCGCATCACAACTACGCGACACCGCGTGAACAGCGCCACCGCACGCCGATGCCCTGCCAGACCTCGGCCGGTTTCCGCCGGATGGCGGGGCGAAAACCGCCTATGGCGCGCCCACCTTCCCTCGCCGTCGCTGGGCCGGAAAAATGCAGGTCTCGGGCGAAGTTGCGTTGCAGGAAAGCACAGGTTGCCGAAAAATCAGGCGCCACCGTTTCGCCACATTGCTGCAAGTGCATCCCGCGTGCTATCGCCCCGTGGCACCGGCGCCGGTCGGGTCAAGCTATCGCATCATTGTCATATCCGCATGCCTGCCACGCATAACGGATCCGTAGCGAAGATGCGCGAAAAGTGATCTGTATCGGCGCAATTATCCATAGCGAATCATAACCTTCCATGCTGGATACCGCCCTGGCCCCTTCGAATCGCCTCTCGCGCCGTCGCGTCCTTGCGTCGCTGCCGCTGACAGCCATTCTTCTGGCCAGCACGGCGCTGCCGTTTGCGGCCCATGCCGACGAAACCGCGCCGCAACCCGCCGCGCCGCAACCGACCGCCGCGCCGCAGAAGTTTTCCTTCGACCAACTGACTGAAGAGATGCGCACCAAGGCGCAGGCCGCCTATGCCGCGCCCGAGAAGGTGACCAGCTTCCTCGGCACGCTGAAATACGATGACTATCAGCGCATTCAGTACGACCCCGACCGTGCCCGCTGGGATACCCCCGGCAGCTTCTTCCGGGTTGACGCGTTCCACCTTGGCTGGCTGTTCGACACGCCGGTGACGCTGGACGAAGTGATCGGTGGCATGGCGCAGGACTTCGTGTTCAGCACCGACGACTTCATCTACCACGGCGACCTTGCGGCCCGGGTGCCGAAGAACACCGCGCTACAGGGCGTCGCCGGGTTCCGGTTGCGCTACCCGCTGAACCGCGCCGACATCTTCGACGAACTGGTGGCCTTCATCGGCGCCTCGTATTTCCGCGCGCTTGGCGAGGGCAACACCTACGGGCTCAGCGCGCGCGGCCTCGCGATCAACACCGGCCTTTCGGGCACCGAAGAATTCCCGCGCTTCTCGGCCTTCTACCTCGAGCGGCCAGAGCCGGGTGCGCAGACCGTCACGATCAATGCCACGCTTGACAGCCCCAGCGTGACCGGTGCCTACCGCTTTGTCATCACGCCGGGCGAGAACACGGTGATGGAGGTTACCGCGCGGCTCTTCTTCCGTGCCCCCGTGCAGCAGCTTGGCATCGCGCCGCTGACCTCGATGTTCCTTTATTCCGACACCAACCGCGCGGGCTTCGACGACTACCGCCCGCAGGTCCATGATTCGGACGGCCTGCTGATCCGGCGCGCCGATGGCGACACGATGTGGCGCGCGCTGAACAACCCGCCGCACCTTGGCAGTTCGCTGTTCGCGCTGACGACGCCGCAAAGCTTCGGGCTTTACCAGCGCAACCGCAACTTCGACGACTATCAGGATTCGGGCGCGCATTACGAAACCCGCCCCTCGGTCAGCGTCGAGCCGATCGGGGATTGGGGTCAGGGCGCGGTGCGTCTGGTCGAGATTCCGTCAGAGCTTGAGGTCAACGACAACATCGTCGCCTTCTGGATTCCCGCCGCCCCGGTGCAGGCCGGACAAGAGCTGGAATTCCGCTACCGGCTGTCCTGGGGCGATCTGCGCCCCGATGGTCATGGCGAGCGGGCCTATGTCTTTGACACCCGCGCCGGGCATGGCGGCGTCTCGGGAACCAAGGCCGATCCGGGCACGCGCAAGTTCGTGATCGACTACAAAGGCGGCATCCTCGGAAGAATGCCTGCGGATGCGACAGTTCAGCCCGTTGTCACCGTCTCCAATGGCAAGATCGTTACACAGACCTTGTTTAAAATCATGGGAAGCGACATATGGCGACTCGTGATTGACGTCACTGCCGGAGACTCGGGTGTGGTCGAATTGACGGCTCACATTGCGGGCTACGGACGCAAGTTGACTGAAATCTGGCTCTATCAATGGATGAAGGACTGATGCCCAAAGACCTCTCCTCGGTGACTGGCGACCAAGCCGACCTGGCGAACCGTCTGGGGGAATTGCCGCATGCGCCGCTGGCCATGCCGCACCAGGTGCTTGAACATCCGATCGGGCTGCTTGCCCGGCTGCGTCCGTTGTGGGATGGCTTCGTCAGGACGCACGTTTTCGGGAACTGACCTTGGACAAACCCGCGCAAGGCGATGCGGCGCTGGCGCGGCGCCGCTTCACGGCGCTGGCGCTAAGCCTGCTGCTCGCAACCGGGGCGGGGCTGCTGTTCCTGCAGTTCGGCCTCGCCGACGGCCTCGACATCATGGATATCGTGCGTTCCGTGCTGATCTTCGGGTCCACCTTCTGGCTGGCCTGGGGCGCGGTGCAGGGGCTTTGGGGCCTGATGTGGCGCAAGACCACCCCGGCACGCGCCGAGGGCGCCATCAGCGGGCGCACCGCCATCCTCGTGCCGGTCTATAACGAGGATCCGGTTGTCACCTTCGCCCGCGTCGCCGCGATGGATGCGTCGCTCGCCGCCCTGGGGATGACCGGGTCGTTCGACTTCGCGATCCTGTCGGATACCCGCAACGACCAGCTTGCCGCCGAAGAACGCCGCTGGTTCCGGCATCTGCTGGATGAACGCCACGGCGACGGCCGCATCTTCTACCGCCGCCGCGCGGTCAATACCGGCAAGAAGGCCGGCAACGTCGAGGATTTCTTTTCCCGTTCGGGGGCGGCCTACGATTACGCGCTGATCCTTGACGCCGACAGCCTGATGGAGGGCACGACCATCGTCGAGATGGTGCGGCGGATGGAGGCGGTGCCTGACATGGGCCTGTTGCAGACGCTGCCCAAGATCATCCGCGCCCGCTCGCGGTTCGGGCGGGCGCAGCAGTTTTCGGCCAGCTTCTTCTCGCCCATCTTCGCACGCGGGCTGACGCTGATGCAGGGTCGCACCGGGCCGTTCTGGGGGCATAACGCGCTGGTGCGGGTGCAGGCTTTCGCATCGTCCTGCGGGCTGCCCGCGCTGTCGGGCCAGCCGCCGTTCGGCGGCCACATCCTCAGCCACGACTATGTCGAGGCGGCGCTGCTGGCCCGGGCGGGCTGGCTGGTGCGGCTCGATCCCGATCTGGAAGGGTCTTACGAGGAAGGCCCCGAGAACATCATCGACTTCGCCAAGCGTGACCGGCGCTGGTGCCAGGGCAACCTGCAGCATTCGCGCCTGCTGATGGCGCCCGGCCTGATCCCGTGGAGCAGGTTCGTGTTCCTGCAAGGCATCCTTGCCTATCTGGCGCCGATCCTGTGGCTTCTGTTCATTCTGGCCAGCATCGTCGCCCCCCTGTTCGTGCCGCCGCCGGACTACTTCCCCGAGCCCTATCTGCTGTTCCCGGTGTTCCCCAGCAATCAGGCCTCGAAGGCGATCGGGCTGGCGATCGGGGTGTTCGGCCTTCTGCTACTGCCGAAGCTGATGATCGCGATCGAGGCCGCCCTGACGGGCCGTGCCCGCCCCTTTGGCGGCGCCCTCATCGGTTTTGCCTCGACGCTCTGGGATCTGGTGATGTCCAGCGTCATCGCGCCGGTCATGCTGATGTTCACCACGCGGTCGGTGTTTCAGGTGCTGATGCACCTCGACGCGGGCTGGCCGCCGAACAACCGCGGCGATGGCACACTGACGCTGCCCGAGGCCTGGGCGGCCGCGCGCTGGATCGTGCTGACCGGGGTGATCGGTCTGGCCGCAACCTGGTGGCTGGCGCCGGTGCTGGTGCTCTGGCTGCTGCCGGTGGCGCTGCCGATGATCCTGTCGCCGCTGCTCTTGGCCTGGACCTCGCGGCCGGGCTCGCGCTGCGTGCTGCGCACCGGAACCGAAGCGGTCACGCCGCCGGTCGTCGCGCGGCACGATGCGATCGTGGCCGACTGGCAGGCGATGGCGGCGACCGTCTGAGACGCAAACGGGCGGACCCGAAGGCCCGCCCGCTTACACATCCGGCCCCGCAGTTTACTCGGCCATCATCGGCGCCGCGGCGTCGGTGCGCCGACGGCTGCGGCGGGTGAACAGCCGCAGGGTCAGGCCCGAGAGCTTCTCCATCTGCACGAACACCACCGGGGTGATGAACAGTGTCAGCGCCTGGCTGACCAGAAGCCCGCCCACCACCGCAACGCCCAGCGGCTGGCGCAGTTCCGAACTGGCGCCAGAGCCAAGCGCGATCGGCAGCACGCCCAGCAGCGCGCAGAAGGTGGTCATCATGATCGGGCGGAACCGGCGGGCGGCGGCAATGCGGATCGCGTCCACCGCGCTCATCGCTTCCTCTCGTCGCAAGACCAGCGCCACGTCGATCATCATGATCGCGTTCTTCTTCACGATCCCGATCAGCATCAGAAGGCCGATCAGCGCGATGATCGACAGGTCGAACCCGCCCACCTCCAGCCCCAGAAGCGATCCGAGCGCAGCCGACGGCAGACCCGAGAGAATGGTGATCGGGTGGATGAAGCTTTCATACAGCACCCCCAGCACCACGTAGATCGTCAGCACCGCCGCCGCGATCAGCATCCCGGTGTTGCCGCTGGCCTGCTGGAACAGCGCCGCTGCACCGGCATAGCTGGTCAGCACCGACGACGGCATCCCGATCTGCGTTTTCAACTCGTCGATCTTCTGGGTCGCCTCGCCCAGCGAAACGCCCCCCGGCAGGTTGAACGACAACGTCACGGCGGTCAGCTGCCCGGTCTGGTTGACCGACACCGGGCCCGAGGTGCGCACGACCTTGGCGATCGAGCCCAGCGGCACCAGCCCGCCCGAGCTTGACGGCACCTTCAGCTGCGACAGCGCGGTCTCGTCCCACTGGAAGTTGGGGTCGTATTCCAGGATCACGTCATAGCTGGATCCCGTCGTCTGAATCTGCGTCGGCACGTAGCTGCCGAACCCGGCCTCCAGCGTCGTGCGCAGCGATTGCGCGGTCACGCCCAGCCGGTTGGCGGCGTCACGGTCCACCACCACCTGCGCCTCCAGCGCCTTGTCCTGATAGTCCGAGGCGACGTCGACGAAATGGGCCGGGTCGGCGCGCATCGCGTCTTCCAGCGTCTGCGCCCACTGCCGCGCCACGCTGGCGTCGATGGATTGCATCACCAGTTGGTAGTTACTTTGCGTCGAGCGGCCGCCAAACCGGATGCTCTGCGACGGCGTGATGAACGTCTGAAGCCCGGCGATGCCAGACATCGCCTTGCGCATCCCGCTCAGCGTCTGTTCCAGCGGCGGCCGCTGGTCCTTGGGCTTCAGCTGGACATACATGAAGCCCTGGTTGCTTTCTTCCTGCCGCAGGACCGAGGCGATATGCTCTACCGCCGGATCCTTCCGCATGATGGCGGCGGCCTGATCCTGCAGCCCCTTCATCGCGTCGAACGAAATGTCCTGCCGGGCCTGCGTCGACACCATCAGCGTGCCGATGTCTTCCGACGGGAAGAAACTGCGCTGGATCGTGGTGAACATGTAGAACGAGGCCGCCGCCGTCGCGAAGAACAGCATCATGATCAGGCCCTGATGCCGCAGGCACCAGGCCACCCCGCGTTCATAGCCGTCGGTGACGCGGTCCGACAGCGACCGCTTGGGGGTGCCGTGATGGTGCTGCACCGGCAACCGCGCCGCCATCATCGGCGTCGCGGTCAGCGACACCACGGCCGACGACAGGATCGCCAGCGTCACCACCACGCCGAACTCGTTCAGGATGCGCCCGACCACGCCGCCCATCAGCAGGATCGGCAGGAACACCGCCACCAGCGACAGCGACATCGAGATGATCGTGCCGGTCACCTCGCTGGAGCCTTCCAGCGCGGCGTGCATCGACGGCTCGCCCAGTTCGGTTCGTCGGACGATGTTTTCCAGCATCACGATCGCGTCGTCCACCACCAGACCGACCGACATCGTCAGCCCCAGCAGCGAGATGTTGTCGATGGAATAGCCGAGGAAATACATGAACCCGACGGTTGAGATCAGCGACAGCGGCACCGCGATGGCCGGGATCACCGTTGCGGTGAAGCGGTTCAGGAAGAGGTAGATCACCAGCACCACAAGGCCGATGGTGATCATAAGCGTGCCCTGCACGTCCGACACCGCGGCCTTGATAGGTGCGGCAGAATCGTTGACCACCTGCACATGCACGCCCTTGGGCAGGGCCTCGATGATCGACGGCAGCTTGGCCTTGATCGCGTCCACCACGGAAACCGTGTTGGCGTCGGGCTGGCGCTGCACGGCCAGAATGATGCTCGGCTTGCCGTCGAACCAGCTGCCCTCGGTCAGCGTGTCCACACTGTCGTAGACATGTGCAACGTCACCCAGCCGCACAAAGTTGCCATTCGGCTGCGCGATCACCAGCGTGCGAAACTCATCGGCGTTGGTCTGCTGGGTATCGGCCGAAATCGTCATCTGCTGGCTGTTGTTCTGGATCGAGCCCACCGGCGTCTGATCGTTCGCCGCCGACAGCTTCGCCGCGACTTCCGGCATCGACAGCCCGCGCGCGTCCAGCTTTTTCGGATCGACGTCGACCCGCACCGCGTAGGTCTTCTGACCAAAGATCAGCGCCTGCGCCACGCCCGGCAGGGTGGACAGGGTGGGAGAGATCACGTTTTCCGCGATATCGTCCACCTGCGTCAGTGGCACGGTGTCCGAGGTCAGCGTCATCAGCAGGATCGGCGCCGAAGCCGGGTTCACCTTGCGATAGCTCGGCGTCGAGGTCATGTTGTTGGGCAGCTTGCGCGACGACCGGCTGATCGCCGCCTGCACATCGGCTGCAGCCGCGTCGATGTTGCGGCTGAGGTTGAACTGAATGGTGATCGAGGTCGAACCCAGCGTCGAACTGGCGCTGATCGTGTCGATGCCCTCGATGGTCTCGAACTGCTTGATCAGCGGCGTCGCGACCGAGGTCGCCATCGTATCCGGTGACGCGCCTGCAAGGCTGGCCGAAACGCTGATCGTCGGCAGGTCGGCTTGCGGCAACGCGGCCACCGGCAGGTTGGTGTAACCGACATAGCCCGCCACGATGACAGCCGCCATCAGCAGGATGGTGGCGACCGGCCGCCGGATGAAGACGGCAGAGATGCTCATGACTTGGTGACCCCGCCCGTCGCGGTCGGGTCAAGTTCGGCCTGCCCCTGCTTGGAGGCGTCGATCTTGGCTTTCGGCGCCACCAGCTTGACGGCAGAGCCCGGCAGCACGGCCGCCTGCCCCTCGACGATCACCTGCTCGCCCGCCTTCAGCCCGCTGCCGATCCCGGCAACGTCGCCCTTGCGCAGCGCCACGGTGACGACGCGCTGTTCCACCGTCTTGTCGGCCTTCACGACATAGACCACCGAGCCATCGGCATGCGGCATCACCGCCACGTTGGGCACCAGCACCAGCGGCCCCGAGGTGCCGGCCTGCACCGTCACGTTCACCGGCTGGCCCGGCCACAGCGTCTCGTCTTCATTGGCAAGGGCGGCGCGCAGCGTCACGGTCGAACTTGCCGGATCGACGGTGTTGTCGATGAATGTCACCGGCCCGGTCGCCACCGGCGCCGCCTCGTTCGGGCCCAGCACGGCCGACACGGAAACCGTCAGCGTCCCCGCCGTCGCGGTCTGCCGCAGCAGCGCCAGATCGGATTCCGGCAGGCTGAACTGCACCAGAACCGGCTTCATCTGGGTGATCCGCACCAGCGCCGTGCCGGTCGGCACATAGGCCCCGACCGAGAATTGCACCGCACCCAGCCGCCCGTCGAACGGCGCGCGCACCTCGGTGTTGCACAGCTGGACCTGATCCATCGCATGGGTGGCCTGATCAACCGCCAGCGTGCCCTGCGCGACCTTCACGGCGGTCAGCGCATCATCGCCAGCCTGCGCCGCCGTCACGCCAGTATCGACCAGATGCTTGGTGCGGGCATAGCTGGCCTGCGCGTCGTCCACCGTCGCCTGATCCTTGGCGATCTGCGCCGTGTCCTTGGCGATCTGCGCCGAGATCGTGCGGTCGTCCAGCTTCACCAGAAGGTCGCCCTTCTTCACCTCGGCGCCGTCCTGCACCAGAATCTGCGCAACCGTGCCCGCGATCTGGTTCGACAACTGGGTCGAGGCGGCGGCGACAATGGCACCGATCGTGCTGCGCTGCACCGGCAGGGTGCCGTCGGTGGCCGCAGCCACGCTGACGGCAACGGGGCCGCTGTTGCGCTTGCCCCCGGCCTTGGTCGTGGCACTCGCGGTCTGCGCCGTGGCATTCGCCGCCGGTTTCACCAGCGACGGGTCGAGACTGGCAATGTAGGGCATCGCCCAGCCGGGCGCGTAGGGCACAAGCCGGTCACGGAAGAAATATCCCGCCGCCAGCACGACGACCACGACGACAACTGCGATCTGCTTCATCAACGGCACTCCACGATCGCGCCGCACGCCGCGCCGCTCTTGCGGCGGAACCTAGAACCGCCCCCACACAAAGAAAATCCTGAATTCAAAGCATCATCTATTCGTGATGCCCCCAATGTCAAAGCGAATGATAGAGGCATTTTCGAACCCGCGATTCACACTTCCCGGGCGTTATACGAAGCTCTCTTTCAATTCCGTCGCGCCCATGCGACGACAATCCCGAAATTCGGCGCGAGTCGCCCAATTGCATCGCGCCCCCTACCAACCGGCCCCACCGATGACCCGTGAATCCGCCCGCGCCCTGATCCGCGCCCGTATCCTGCCGCTGATCGTGGCGACGGCGCTGTTCATGGAAAACCTCGATTCGACCGTGATCGCGACCTCGCTGCCGCGAATCGCGCAGGACCTGGGCACAAGCCCCATTCATCTCAAACTCGCGCTGACATCTTACCTACTTGCGCTGGCGATCTTCATCCCGGCCTCGGGCTGGATGGCCGACCGCTTCGGCCCGCGCACCATCTTCAGGCTGGCGATCATCATCTTCGCGGCGGGCTCGATTTCCTGCGGCGCGTCGCATGGGCTGACATGGCTGGTGATCTCGCGCGTCGTGCAGGGCATGGGCGGTTCGATGATGGTGCCAGTCGGGCGGCTGATCGTGCTGCGCACCACGCCCAAGGCGGGGTTCGTCAACGCGCTGGCCTGGCTGACGGTGCCCGCGCTGGTGGGGCCGGTCATGGGGCCGCCGCTGGGCGGTTTCATCACCACCTATTTCGATTGGCGCTGGATCTTCTGGATCAACATTCCGATCGCGGTGCTGGGCGTGGCGCTGGCCACCGCCTTCATTCCGAAGATCACCACCGACGGCGTGCGCAGCTTCGATTTCCTCGGCTTCGCGATGGTCGGCCCCGGCCTTGCCGCTTTCCTGACCGGCGTCACGATGGCGGGGCTCGGCCTCGCCTCGGCGGGCGTCATGGCGACGCTGATCGTGGGCGGGCTGTTGCTGGTGGTGCTGTATGTCCGCCACGCGCTGCGGGTGGAGGCGCCGCTGGTCGATCTGCGCCTGCTCGCGATCCCCACCTTCCGGCTGGCCGCGTTGGGGGGCACGCTCTTTCGTGTCGGCGGCGGGGCGCTGCCGTTCCTGTTGCCGCTGATGTTTCAGCTCGGCTTCGGGCTGACGCCGTTCCAGTCGGGGATGATGACCTTCGCCACCGGGGTGGGCGCGATCACCATGAAGTTCATGGCCCAGCGCCTGCTCAACCGCTTCGGCTTTCGCAACATCCTGCTGTGGAACGCCGTACTTGGCGCGCTGTTCCTGGCGGCACCGGCAGGCTTTACCGCCACGATGCCCTATCTGCTGATGGTCGGCACATTGTTCATGGGCGGCATCTTCCGGTCGCTGCAGTTCACCTCGATCAACGCGGTGGCCTATTGCGAAGTGCCGCAGGAACGGTTGAGCAGCGCGACCAGCTTCAACGCGGTGCTGCAACAGCTATCCAGCTCGATCGGCATCACCGTCGCGGCCTTCGGGCTGGAGTCGGTGCAGGCCTACAGCGGTTCGACCGAGATCACGGCGGCAACCTTCCCGCCGGTGTTCCTGCTGGTCGCGGCGATTTCGTTCAGCTCGATCATCTGGTTCTCGAAGCTGGCGCCCGACGCCGGCGGCGACCTGCTGCAACGCCACGCCGGGCCAAAGCCCGCCGCGGCGGAATAGCCCCGAAACGGTTCGCCTTCGGCCCCTGCCGGTCCGATGGCGAACCGTTTAGACCACGTCCCACACCTTCGGCTCGGGCCCGCTCGGTTTCGCCGGGCTGGCGGCGGCGGCGCGGCGGAACCAGCGCCGTTTCGCCTTCACCCGGCTGCCGTCACGCGTGACGATCATCAGCAGCGACGGCGTAACGATCAGCGTCAGGATCGTCGCGAAGGCCAGCCCGAAGACGATGGCCGACGACAGCGAAATCCACCACTGGGTCGAGGGCGCGCCAAAGGTCGTCTCGTGCCCCATCAGTTCAAGGTTCAGCCCGAAGGCGATCGGCAACACACCAAGGATTGCTGTCGTCGCGGTCAGCACCACCGGGCGGGCGCGTTCGTGGCAGGTCTCAAGGATCGCCTCGACCTTGCCCATGCCCTCGGCGCGCAACGTGTCGAACGTGTCGATCAACACAATGTTGTTGTTCACCACCACCCCCGCCAGCGCGATGATGCCGATCCCGGTCATCACCACCCCGAACGGCTCGCCCATGATCAAGAGGCCAAGGAACACGCCGATGGTGGACATCACCACCGCCGACAGCACCAGCCCGACCGAGATGAACTTGTTGAACTGCGCCAGAAGCACGATGAAGATCAGGAACACCGCCGCCCCCGCCGCCTTGCCAAGGAAGGCCGCCGCGTCTTTCTGATCCTGATCCGAGCCGCCAAGCTTCCAGCGGATGCCGTCTTTCTCCAGCCCCATGCCCTGCATCATCTTGGTCACGTCGGCCTGCACCGCCGCCGTCTGTGCGCCTTCGCGCACGTTGGCCTGCACGGTGATCGTGCGCACACCATCGATCCGCGTCAGAGTGCCGGTGGACGGCGCCGCCGTGCGGGTGACGAAGTTCGAGATCGGCACCGGGCCGTTGGCGGTCGGCACCCGCAACTCGTCCAGCATCGAAAGCGTGCGGTATTGCGGCGGCAGGCGCAGGCGAATGTCGACCGGGTCATCGACCCCCGGCGGCCGGTAGTCGGTCAGCTTCAGCCCGTCGGTGACAAGCTGCACCATCGCGCCCACCGTGCCGGGCGACACGCCCGCCTTGGCGGCGCCCGAACGATCCACGTTCAGCTCCCACGTCACGCCGGGCGGCGGCAGGCCGTCCGAGATATCGACCGCGTCGGGGTTCTTCTTCAGCTCCGCCGCCACCTTGCGGGCGACGTCGTTCAACCCGGTCGGGTCGACCGCCGAAAGCTCGATCTGGATCGGCTTGCCCGAGGGCGGCCCCGCCTGCGGTACCGACACCTCGACGTTGACGCCCGGCAGCCCCACCATCGCCTTGCGCAGGCTGGCGAGGATATCGTTCGCGCTTGGCCGGTTGCGCCAATCGACGAATTCATACTGGATCACGCCCACCACGTCGGGATCGACGGCATTGCCGGACCCCGAGGGGTGGCCCGCCACGGTGTAGACCGTCTTGATGCCCGGCCAGTGCAGCATCCGCACTTCGGCCTGCCGGGTCAGCGCGTCCATCTCGTTGATCGACAGGTTGCCGCGGGCATGGACGTAAAGCAGGCCATAGTCCGGCTCGACGTTCGGAAAGAACTCGGTGCCGTTGCCGTATTTGCCATAGGCCACCGGCACCGCGACCAGAAGCGCCACCGCCGCCGTCAGCACCAGCCACGGATGCCGCACCGCGCGCCCGACCAGCCGCATGTAAAGGCTCTTGCCGGTCTTCGGCACCTCTTTCACCGGCCGCGCAAAGATCGCCCCCAGCGTCGGCGCGAAGATCAGCGCATAGGCCATCGAGGCCGACAGCGTCGCGATCAGCGTGATCGGCATGTACATCATGAACGAGCCGACGATGCCCGGCCAGAACAACAGCGGCGAGAAGGCCGCCACCCGCGTCATCGTCGCGGCGATCACCGGGCCCGCCATGCGGTGGCTGGCCATCGCGAAGGCTTCACGCTTGTCCATGCCTTCCGACATTCGGCGCTCGGCGAATTCGGTCACGATGATGGCGTCGTCCACCAGCATCCCCACCGCAAGGATCAGGCTGAACAGCACGACGATGTTCACCGTCAACCCGGCCAGCGACAGCCCCAGGATCCCCATCAGGAACGAGGCCGGGATCGCCAGACCGATCAGGAACGAGGCTCGCCCCGACAGCGCGTAGAGGATGACGATGAACACCAGGATCACCGCGGTCAGGACCGAGTTTTGCAGATCCGACAGAAGCTGGCGGATGCTGATCGACTTGTCCTGGCTGAAGGTCACCACGGTGCCCTGCGGCAGCAGCTTCTGATTGCTCGCCACCAGCGCCTTCACCGCATCGACCGTCTCGATCAGGTTCGATCCGGTCCGCTTCGAAACCTCGATGGCGATGGCGGGCTTGCCGTTCAGCCGGGTGATCGAGGTCGCGTCTTTCTGCGTCGCGGTGATCGTCGCCAGATCGCGCGCCCGCACCACCGCGTTGCCGGTCGAGACGATCGGCAGGTTCGCCACATCCTCGGGCGTTTCGATCAACGAGGGCAGCTTGATGGAATAGCGGCCCTTGGCCCCCTCCATCGCGCCCGCCGCCACCAGCTGGTTGTTCGCCGTCGCCCCGCCGATCAGCTGGTCCGGCCGCAGCCCGTAAGACACCAGCTTGGACGGGTCGATCATCACATCGACCACGTCATCGCGCACGCCTTGCAGTTTCGCGTCCAGCACGCCCTGCACATCCGCGATCTGGTCGCGCAGATTGCGCGCGGCCGCGGTCAGTACCTGTTCGGGCACGTCGCCCGACAGCGTCACCACCAGCACCGGGAATTCCGAGATGTTCACCTCGTAAACCGCCGGATCCGAGGTCATGCCCGAGGGCAGGTTGGGCTTGGCGTCCGACACCTTGGACCGCACGTCCTCCAGCGCCTTCCGCAGGTCGGTCCCGGCCTGAAACTCGATCAGCACGGACCCGCCGCCCTCATAGGCGGTCGAGGTCATCTTCTTCAGGCCCGCGATCGTCTTGATCTGCGTCTCCATCGGGCGCAGCAGCAGGCGTTCGCTGTCTTCGGGCGAAATGCCCTCGTAGACCATGTTGACGTACATGATCGGGATCTGGATGTCGGGCTCGGCCTCTTTCGGGATCGACTGGTAGGCCATCGCGCCCGCCAGCATCAGAAAGACCAGAACCGAGATCGTCAGCCGCGCATTGCGGATCGCAAGCTCGACCAGCTTCATCAGTTCGACCCGCCCAGCGTCGGGCCGCCAACGGGCGGCGCCACCACATCGACGGTCTGGCCATCCTTCACCAGATCCTGCCCCGACACGACGATGCGCATGTCAGCAGGCACACCCGCCAGCACCAGCCCCTTGGGCGTGTCATCGACCAGCGTCACCGGGGTGAAATGTGTCACGTTCTGCGCATCGACGGTGCGCAGCCCCAATTCGCCACTGCTCGACAGCGTGATGACCGAGCGCGGCACCGTAACCGCGCGCACCGGCGGCGCATAAAGCGTGATCTGCGCGGTCATTCCGGCCGGGATCTTGCCGTCCGGATTGGCCAGCGCCACCTCGACCGGGAAGGTCCGCGTCACCGCACTGGCCAGCTTCGACAGATAGCGCACCGTCCCCTCGACCGTGCGGCCGTCGATCAGCGTCACGTCGGCCTTCGACCCTGGCTGGATGTCGCCCACGTCGATCTCGTTCACCTCGGCGCGCACCACGATCGGGTCCAGCGAGATCAGCGTCGCGACCGGGGCGCCCGCTTGCAGGTACTGCCCCTTCTCGACCGCAACGCTATCCACCACGCCCGCGAAGGGCGCCCGCAGGATCAGCTTGTCGGCCGCGGCCTGCGCCTGTGTCACCGCGGCCTCGGCCGTCGCTTTCGCGGTGCGCGCGGCCAGCAGCGTCAGGGCCGGCATGTTGCCGCCGGCCGCCAGCTTTTCGTCGGACGCCAGTTCGGTTTCGCGCTGCGCCAGCACCGCCTTGGCAGTATCGACCGCCGCCACCAGATCGGCGCCATCCAGCGCGATCACCTGCGCGCCCGCGCCGATGCTCTGCCCCTCGACCACGTTCAGCGTGCCGATCACGCCCGACGTGCGCGCGGCAAGCGCCACGCTCTTGTCGGCTTGCGTCACGCCGGAAATCCGGATCGCGCGGGCATGTTCGGTGAATTCCGGGGTGATTGCGGCCACGGTGGGCAGCACAGGCGCGGCATCGGCCGGTTCCGCCGGGGCGCTGTCGGTCGCCGGTTGCGCCGCCAGCACCTGATCGCTGCCAACCGAGGAGAACTTGCCCGTTGCTACCCAGGCGCCAGCTGCGACCAGGACGACAATGGCAGCGATCCTGTGACCCGGCATAACACGCGACATGACGATAACTTCCCTGAACTGGACTGGCCACACGACCTAAAACGAAAGGTCTCACACAGACCCGCGTTCAGCGAAACGCCGGCATGCTGCCTCTGCAGAAAGATAAGAGCTTTTGACGGGGTTCAAGAGCCCGTGATGGCACTGTCCGCCAAAACTTGCCGAACTGCCACACTTCAAGCAGCTTGACCCTAGGTCAATTCAGCGCATCCACGCAGCGTGTCAGCGCGGAAATCGACGCCTGCGACCCCCAGAGGCTGTAGTCCTGCACATCCTCGCCGCTGTCGTTGCGCAGGTAGAGCGTGTTGCCGTAGATCACCTCGCTCAGGAACTGCGTGCCGCTGCGGGTATCGGGCAGGTCGAACAGCACCGATTGTTTGTACAGATCGGCATCGTTCAGCCGCCACGGCGCGCGGCCGTCGATCTGCACCACGAGGTTGGCCGTCGACTGGTCGAAATTCCAGCCCGAGTAGTAGAACTGCAGCTTGATCGGGTTCTGGCTGTCGGCCCAGATCGAGAACGAGTCATCGGCATAGGTGACCTGCGCTACGCAGGACGTCGTGCCGTCGTCCCAGGCGACGACGCGCACCTCCCAATCCTTGTAGGAATAGATCACTTTGTCGGTGCTGCCCGCAACCGCGGGCAGCGCGACGGCAGAGACAACAACAGCGGCAAGAAACATCCGGAAAGAATGCATGGCAGCCCCCTGAAACGACTGCCGCAAATATTAACGGATTGCCCACGTTCCTTCAAGTTTTCGTGAGTGTGGCATGATCGCCCCGCCGTCAGCCCGCGCGATCGTCAAAATCCCAGGGCCGGGTAAACTCGCCCAGCACCTTTTCCACCGCCTCCGCCTCGACCACGCCGGTCCGCCGGACCTTGGCCACCAGCCCGCGCTTGGGGTCGTCGATGACTTCGCCCACCCGCGCCTCGACCCCGGCCTTGGCCAGCGCGTGATCGTAGACCCGGGCAATCGCGCGCTTGCGCAGATCGGGCTTGAAGACCTTGCCCACCGCCGTCTTTGGCAATTCGTCCAGAATGTCGATGTGCTTGGGCACCGCGGCGCGTTCATGCACATGTTTCTGGGCGTGGTGCATCAGCTCCTCGGCCGTCACCTCGGCCCCCACGACCAGTTCGACATAGGCGCAGGGCAGCTCGCCCGCGAAGGCGTCGGGCTGGCCGATCGCGCCGACGAAGGCCACCGCCGGATGGCTCATCAGCGCCTCTTCGATCTCGGCCGGGTCGATGTTGTGGCCACCCCGGATGATCAGATCCTTCGCCCGCCCGGTGATGTACAGATAGCCCTCGGCGTCGATCCGCCCCAGATCGCCGGTGCGCAGATACCTCTCGTCGGCGAAAAGCCCGCGGTTCTTGTCGGGGTCGGTATAGGTCATGCCCAGAAAGACGCCGGGATTGGACACGCAGATCTCGCCGACCTCGTCGGTGCCGCAGTCCTTCACCACCTTGCCCGCCGCGTCGCAGCGCAGGATGCGCACATGCGTATAGGGAAACGGAATGCCGACCGAGCCGATCTTCTTGCCCCCCGCGGGCGGGTTGACCGACACCAGACAGGTGCACTCGGTCAGCCCGTAGCCCTCGACGATAGTCACGCCGGTCGCTTTCTCGAACCGGTGGTAAAGCTCCACCGGCAGCGGCGCCGAACCCGAAAACGCCAGCTTCAGCGACGACACATCGGCATTCACCGGCCGCTGCATCAGCGCCGAGATGGCGGTCGGCACGGTCACGATGAAGCTGACCTTCCAGCGCTCGACCAGCTTCCAGAAGTTGTGCATCACGCCGTCGCCGCGATAGCCCGCCGGGGTCGGAAACACCACATGCGCGCCGCTCGACAGCACCGACATCAGGATCGGATAGGCCGCAAAGACGTGGAACAACGGCAGCGGGCAGAACACCACGTCATCGGCGGTGAACAGCATCCGCGCGCCCAGCCAGCCGTTGTAGATCATCCCCGAAATCCGGTGTTGCGCCACCTTCGGCATCCCGGTGGTGCCGCCAGTGTGAAAGAGCGCCGCCACCCGGTCGCCCGCGGGATCGGCAAAGGCCAGCGCGTCGGCCCGCTGGCTGGCGCATTCACGGGCGAAATTCAGCACCCGCGCCTTGTGCGACACGGCATGCCCGGGCCGCAGGAACGGCACGATCCATTTCTTCGGCGGCGTCAGGTAGCGGTTGAGGTCGACCTCCAGCACGGTGTGCACATCCGGCGCCTCGGCCACCGCTGCAGCGACCTTCGCCGCGATGTCGGTCTTCGGGAACGCCCGCAGCGTCACCACCACCTTCGCCTTGGTCTCGCGCAGGATCGAGGCGATCTGGGTGGCGTCCAGCAGCGGGTTGACCGGGTTGACGATCCCCGCCACCGCCCCCGCGATCAGCGTCACCGCGGTTTCGGTGGTGTTGGGCAGCACATAGGCCACCACATCCGTCGGCCCGATCCCCAGCGCGCGCAACAGGTTCGCCGTCTGCGTCACCTTCGCCTTCAGCTCGGCCCAGGTCAGCGTTTCCGCCGGATCGGTCGGCCCCGAGGTCAGCTGAAAGCTGAACGCCGGCTGGTTGGCATGGCGCGCCGCCGTTTCGGCCAGCAGCGCATACATCGACCCTGCCAGCGGCCGCGCCTCCCACGTCGCCTCGGCCTCGATATCGTTGCGGTCCGCGACCGACGCGAATGATCCCATGATCCCCTCCTCAACGCCTCTCCCGGGGCGATCCGTGTCAGGGGAAGTTCTAGGGTTTCGCGCCGACGCGCAAGCCACAGCCCGCGCCGCAACGCAGCGTCATGTCGGTTTACTCGGCCGCCAGCCCGTCGGTGAACTGCAACCGCGCCAGCCGGGCATAAAGCCCGCCCCCGGCGACCAGATCGTCATGCGTGCCCTGCGCCACGATCCGGCCGTGATCGAACACCACGATCCGGTCGGCCTTCTTCACCGTTGCCAGCCGGTGCGCCACGATCAGCGTCGTGCGGCTGGCGCTCAGCCGTTCCACCGCCTCCTGCACCAGCCGCTCGCTTTCCGCATCCAGCGCAGAGGTCGCCTCATCGAGCAGCAGGATCGGCGCGTCGCGCAGGATCGCCCGCGCGATGGCGATGCGCTGCTTCTGCCCGCCCGACAGCATCACGCCACGCTCGCCGACATAGGTCTCATATCCTTGCGGCAGCGCAGCCAGGAATTCATGCGCGGCGGCGGCGCGGGCGGCGGATTCCACCTCTGCATCGCTGGCCTCCGGCCGACCGAAACGGATGTTTTCGCGCGCCGAGGTGGCGAAGATCACCGGATCCTGCGGCACCAGCGCGATCGCCCGGCGGAAATCGGCCCGCGCCATCTTGCGCAGGTCGATGCCGTCGATCGTCACCGCGCCCTCGGCCGGGTCGTAGAACCGCTGCAACAGCTGGATGATCGTGGTCTTGCCCGCGCCCGAAGGCCCGACCAGCGCCACCGTCTCGCCCGGCGCGACCCGCAGGGTGATGCCGTCCAGCGCCGAAACCTCGGGCCGCGCCGGATAGCGGAAGGTCACGCCCTCGAAGCCGATCGCCCCCTTGGCCGGGCGCGGCAGCACCACGGCCGCCACCGGATCCACCACCGTGTCGGTTGCCCGCAGCAGTTCCACCAGCCGCTCGGTCGCCCCGGCGGCGCGCTGCAGCTCGCCGATGATCTCGCTCAGCGCGCCGACCGACCCGGCCACCAGCACCGAATAGATCAGGAACTGGATCAGCGCCCCCGCCGTCATGATCCCCGCCCGCACATCGCGCGCGCCGATCCACAGCACGCCGACGATGCCGGTGAACACCAGGAAGATGACGATCATCGTCATGATCGCCCGCGCCCCGATCCGCGTCTTGGCCGACAGGAACGACTTTTCCGTCATGTCGCCAAAACTCGCCCGGCTTTCCCGCTCGTGGGTAAAAGACTGCACCGTCTGCACCGCGCCCAGCGTTTCCGAGGCGTTGCCCGAGGATTGCGCGATCCAGTCCTGGTTCTCGCGGCTCAGCTTGCGCAGCCGCCGCCCCAGCACCACGATCGGCACCACCACCGCCGGCACGATCAGCAGCACCAGCCCGGTCAGCTTGGCCGAGGTCAAGAGCATCAGCCCCAGCCCGCCGACCAGCATCAGCACATTGCGCAGCGCCACCGACACCGAGGATCCGATCACCGACAGGATCAGCGTGGTATCCGTGGTCAACCGGCTCAGCACCTCACCGGTCATGATCTTTTCGAAATAGGCCGGGCTCATGCCCACCACGCGGTCGAACATCGCTTTGCGGATGTCGGCCACCACGCGCTCGCCCAGCCGGGTGACAAGGTAATATCGCGCGCCGGTTCCCAGCGCGAGCAGCGTGGCGATCACCAGCGCCGCGCCGAAGTAACTGTCGAGCAGCGAGGCGCTGCCGGTGTTGAAATTGTCCACCACCCGACGCACCGCCATCGGCAGGATCAACGAGATCACCGCCGTCGTGACCAGCGCCGCCCCCGCCCCGATGGCCATCGCCCGGTAGGGCCGCATGAACGGCCAAAGCTGCCCCAGCGCCCCGATCCGCTTCGAGGAGTCCCGCTTTTCAAGGATCACCGGTTGCCGTGCCATGCATGCTTCCCTCGTTGTGCTGGATCGCCCTTACGCCTGCTTGGGCCCGCGGGGCAAGCGGCAAGGGTGCCGCAGGGCGGTCACGGTGGGGTGATGGGGGGCAGCCCGATCCTCGCGACCGGGCGACACTTGTGGTTCAAGGCGTTGAGGAAACCGCGTGGCTATCTCACGCGCGGTCGTCCGTGACGGGGTTCTAGCTTTCTGCAGAAAACGCAAGGTCGATGGTCGCCCCGAAGCTATGACGTAGGATAATCCGCTCAAAAACACTTGAGCGAATACCCCCATCTAGAAAGCTGATTTCCTGTTCCTGCGCCGGGTCGAACGCGTCAACCCAGATTATTAGCCAGAGTGCGTCGCAGTGTCGGTAGCCAAGAGCGGACCGCTCCTTTCGCCGGATGATCTTTTCAAGGCGCGAGCGGTCCGTCGGCAGAGGGGAATAGACCTGCTGGCACCGCCACTTTCCCCAATCCTCGCGCGCGCGCTGCAAGTAGAGGAACCCAATCTCAGGCAACTCCTCGCGATAGTTCTCGCGGATCACGCAGCCTTCACCCTCCATTTCGATCCGGCGTACAAAGTCCGCGAGTTGGCGCGTAATTGGTCCAATCCGTCCCGGGCGAAGAGGCTCCGAAGGAACAAAGCTAACGGTCAATACGGCAGTGGATGGCCCTTTCGAGAGATAGAGGCGATGGGCCTGACCTATAGCTTCGTGTCGCATGGCGCGTTGTCTCTGCTCGCTTTCTTCTTCTTTACCGTCTCGAAGATAGAACTCCGTGACCTCCACGCCGATCACCCTCTCCCCGCGCAAGACGAAGTCAGGCCGTTCTCCATCTTCAATCTCAACGCCAATGATTGATTCCGCTGTGAGGAAGGCACGAAGAATCTCACGCTCCTTGTGCTTCTTGTCCCGTCGAGTGGATGAGGTGGTTCGCAATCCCGTCCCCTAACCGTTCTGCGAGCGCAACCCTAGCGCCGCGGTCAAGAAACACCAAACCAGTTCGGCCACCCATCGTTCCCAAATTCCTGCGCCGGTGCTGATCCCGGTGTGAAAACGGTGCGAAATCGGTGTGATTTCGGTATCCCCTTTTCGCCGTCTTCCCAACGGCTTGCGGCACTTCAAAGGGGGATGGAGCGGGTGAAGGGAATCGAACCCTCGTCATAAGCTTGGAAGGCTTCTGCTCTACCATTGAGCTACACCCGCGTGCCCCTCCTATACGGCGCGGCGGCGGGCGAGGCAAGCCATCAGGGGGCCAGCGGGTCGATCCGCTCCGGCCCCCCGGCGAGCTGGAATTCAGTTCGGGATCAACGCGGTACGCCATCCCCGCGCTGCCCGATGCGCGCGCCCCACCTGTCGGCGGGGCGCGCCGAGCCGTTACTGGCCGACGGTCTTGATCCGGCCTTCGACCTTCTCTGTGACATGGCCGATCTTGGTCACATAGGCCATCGCGTCGTTGGCCATCAGGTTGCCCGCGGTCTCGTTCACCAGAACCTTGCCACCACCCAAAGCGGTATAGCCGTCGCCGCCCGCCAACATGTAGTCGTTGGTCGCCACCTTGTAGACCGCGTCCATGTCCAGCGCAGTACCGTTCACCATGACCGAGGCCACGCGCGAACCCGCGGGCGCCTTCGGATCCCAGACCACCTGCAGGCCCGAGACCTGCGGGAAACGGCCGGCGCCGTTCTCGACCTGGCTGAAGCCGTTCTCCAGCGCGGCCAGAACCTGGCTGCCCGGGATTTCGGTGACCACGGTCTTGTTGCCGAACGGCAGTTCGGTCAGCATGTCGCGGCGGGTCAGTTGCGCACCGGCGTCATAGGTCTTGTCGCCGCGGATACCACCGCCGTTGGTGATCGCGATGTCGGCGCCGGTGGCGTCCTTCATCGCGTCGGCGATCAGGTCGCCCATGTTGCTTTCTTCCCCCCGCACCAGGCGCTGGCGCGAGTCGAGCGCGACGTCGGTCGTGCCGATCACCACGTTCAGGTTCTTGTCCAGCTGCGTCTTCAGCCCGTCGATGGCCTTTTGCGTTTCCGGATCGGGGGCCACGGTCGCCGTGTCGACGAACCGGAAGTTCGGCACCCAGCTGATCTTGCGCTTGCCGTCCTTCTCGCTGATCGTCACGTTCAGGTCGATCGGGTCCATGTAGTAGGCGTCCTTCGAGGTCTCGACATAGGCCGTGATCCCGTCATAGG
Source organism: Paracoccaceae bacterium (assembly GCA_016124615.1). Lineage (GTDB taxonomy): Bacteria > Pseudomonadota > Alphaproteobacteria > Rhodobacterales > Rhodobacteraceae > Solirhodobacter. Next base: position 103,412 of record WGNF01000004.1, read on the forward strand.
CGGTCATGTAGTCGTGGTCGTCGCCCGACATGATGACGTCGAACGCATGGCTCGCCATCATCTCGAAGTCCTGGTTGTGCGGCGTCTGCACCACGCCGATCACCAGATCGGCGCCGTCCTTGCGGGCCTGGGTGGCGGCGGCGATGGCGGTGGGAACCGAGGGCAGGAACTTCAGGTCGCCGGGCGAGGACACCTCGGGGGTGTCATCCTCGGATACCGGGATCAGCGCGATCTTCAACCCCGCCATTTCCTTCCACATCACGCCCTGCAGGCCGGGCAGCGGCTGGCCGTCGGCGGTGGTGATGGAAATCGTGGCCCACGGATATTTGGACTTCGACACCTTGTCGAAGAAGTTGTCCTTGCCGAAGTCGAATTCATGGTTGCCGGGCACCGCGATGTCGAACGGCACGAGGTTGGTCAGGTCGATGGTGTTCTGACCCTTGTCCAGACCCGACATCAGCGAGGGCGACAGCATGTCGCCGTCGAACACATAGATCGTGTTCGGATTGGCGGCCTTTTCGGCCTTGGCCAGCGCGTTCAGCCGGGCGAACCCGCCGCGCACCTTGCCTTCGTCGAAGTTGTAAAGATCGCCGACGCCGAGGATGGTCAACTTCACCGTTTCGGCGGCCTGCACCGCCGGGGCGGCAAGGCCGGTGACGGCGGCGGCACCCATCAGGGCGGCGGCAAGCGTGCGGGCACGTCTGGTCATGGCAGGTCTCCTATTCTGTTTCTGGCGCGAGAGTGCGGGGTCCGGCGCGCCGAGTCAAAGCCTTCGCGCGCGGCAATGTGACGACCGGCCATGACTTGCGCGTGACAGTCGCGGGGTGCGCGCTCCATTGACCCTCCGCCCGCGATCAGGCAACCATCGCGCGGCCAATCCCGCCGGAAAAGGACGCCTTCCATGATCGTGGCCACCACCAACGACCTGCCGGGCTATCGCATCGTGAAGACGCTGGGCGTGGTGCGCGGCATCACCGTGCGCTCTCGTTCGGTATTGGGTAACATTGGCGGCGCGTTGCAATCCATGTTCGGCGGCAACATCTCGGTCTACACCAACCTTGCCGAGACCGCCCGGCAAGAGGCCTATGACCTGATGATCCGCCATGCACAGGCGATGGGCGCCGATGCCGTGGTGGCGATGCGCTACGACGCCAACGAGATCATGGACGGCATCACCGAGGTGCTGGCCTACGGTACCGCCGTCACCATCGCGGCCGCCTGACCCCTTTCGACCTGCTGGACCCCATGTTGATCTTCAAGATTTTCCGCCGCCCCGAATGGAACGCCTTCCGCGATGCCGGCCAGACCGCCGGCGCGCCGGTGGACCTTGCCGATGGGTTCATCCATTTCTCGACCGCCGGTCAGGTGCCGGAAACGGCCGCGCGGCATTTCGCAACCGAAAGCGATCTGGTGCTGGTGGCGGTGCGCCCCGATGCCCTTGGCCCGGCGTTGAAGTGGGAGCCCTCGCGCGGCGGCGCGCTGTTCCCGCACCTCTACCGCGCCCTGCGGCTGGAGGAGGTGGTGTGGGACAAGTCACTGCCGCTTGGCGCCACCGGCCATATCTTCCCCGAGGGGATGCTGTGAGCCTGCTCGAACGCGCGGGCCTTGCCGCGCTGCACCGGATCGACCCCGAACGCGCGCATGGGCTGGCGCTCTTGGCCCTGCGCGCGGGGCTTGTGCCGCTGCCCGGCCCCGTCACCTCGCCGCGCCTTGGCACCACGCTGGCAGGCCTGAACCTGCCGAACCCGGTCGGCCTTGCCGCGGGGTTCGACAAGAATGCCGTGGCGCTGTCGGCGCTGACCCGCGCCGGTTTCGGCTTTATCGAGGTCGGCGCCGCCACCCCGCGCCCGCAGCCCGGCAACCCGAAGCCGCGCCTGTTCCGGCTGACCGAGGACCGCGCGGCGATCAACCGCTTCGGCTTCAACAACGACGGCGCCACCGTGATCGCCAGCCGCCTTGCGCTGCGGCCCAAGGCCGGGGTGATCGGCCTGAACCTTGGCGCCAACAAGGACAGCACCGACCGTGCCGCCGACTTCGCCGCCGTCCTGACCACCTGCGGGGCGCATATCGACTTCGCCACGGTCAACGTCTCTTCACCCAACACCGAGCGGTTGCGCGAGTTGCAGGGCAAGGCCGCGCTGGCCGCGCTGCTGGCCGGGGTGCTGGCCGCCCGCGCCGCCCTGCCCCGCCGCATCCCGGTATTCCTGAAGATCGCGCCCGACCTTGACGCGGCGGGCCTTGCCGATGTCGCCGACGTCGCGCTGACCTCCGGCATCGACGGCATCATCGCCACCAACACCACCTTGTCGCGCGAAGGTCTGAAATCTGCGCAGCGCGACGAAAAGGGCGGGCTTTCCGGCGCACCACTGTTCGAAAAATCCACCCGCACGCTGGCGCGCCTGTCGCTGCTGACGGATGGAAAGCTGCCCCTGATCGGCGTCGGCGGCATCGCGACGCCCGAACAGGCCTACGCCAAGATCCGCGCCGGGGCCTCGGCCGTGCAGGTCTATACCGCGATGGTCTTCGACGGCATCGGCCTCGCCGCCCGCCTTGCGCGCGGGCTGGATGCGCTGCTGGCCCGCGACGGCTTCGCCACGGTGGCAGACGCGGTCGGCACCGGGCGCGCCGACTGGCTTTGATCGCCCCGCCCGTCATGGGGTGCCAACAGCCAGACGGATCGCAGGCGGCGCCCTACGCGGCGGCGCGCTGCAGCAGCGTGCGGCAATAGTCGGAGCTCACATCGCGGTCGCCAAAGAGGATGTGATAGCAGATCGGCGCGACGGTGCGGTCAATCATCTCGGGCACGTCAAAAGGCGCTTCGCCACGGGCGGCGGCGCGGGCGGCGATTTCATCGAGATGATCGTAGGTGTATTGGCAACAGCGGATCGTGGCCCCGTCGCTCTGCGCCTCGGCCATCACGTCGCGCAGCAGCGCCCGGCCGACGGGCGACGACATCTCCTCGGCATATTGCAGCACGAAGGCTTCGAGGTCGCCGGAGGTTGAGCCGGTGTCTTCCGGCCCCGTCACGGGCCGCAACCGCTCGACCGCGACATCGGCCAGAAGGTCGGTCAGCGTGCCCCAGCGACGGTAGATCGTCGAAGGCGTCACCCCGGCGCGTTCGGCGATCATCGGCACGGTGATCTTGCTGCGGTCGATCTCTTCCAGCAGGGCGCGGCTGGCCTCGTGGACTGCTTTCTGAATGCGCGCGCTGCGCCCGCCCTGGCGCACCATTTCACGACTCATCGTCATCTCCTTCTCTGGCGCATAGGGGCTATGCAAGATTCGTAACGCAAATTATTTGCATTAAGGGTCTGCGCCCCTACTTTTCGCTAATGCTAATATTTGGCTTTAGGAGGCGTCAATGTCCATACCCACCAATCTCCCGGCCCGTCGCACGCTTTCCACGCGGGCGACGACGCTCTACGCCGTCATAACCGCCATCAGCTTTTCGGCCTCGTCGAGCGCCCCGACCCCGCTTTACCACGTCTATCAGCAGAGCATGGGGCTTTCGTCCCTGACGGTAACGCTGATCTTCGCCTCCTATGCGTTCACGATGGTGGCGACCTTCCTGACCGTCGCGCGGCTGTCGGACTATGTCGGGCGCCGCCCGATGATCCTGTCGGCGCTGTTGCTGAACGGGATCTCGCTTGCCCTCTTCATCACCGCCGCCTCGGCGCCGCACCTCATCCTCGCCCGGCTGATACAGGGGGTGGCGATCAGCATCGGCATGGCAACGCTTGGCGCCACCATCCTTGATACCGACCGGAAGACCGGGCCGATCTTCAACAGCATCACCGCCTTTCTGGGTCTGGCGGTCGGTTCGCTTCTGGGCGGCCTGCTGGTCGCCTGGGCGCCGTTGCCGCTGCAACTCGTGTTCCTCGTGCTGCTGGCGGTGACGATCGTCGAGGCGGTCACGCTGATTTTCGTGCCGGAGTCCACCACCGGCAAGCCCGGGGCGTTGCGCGTGCTGATCCCCTATGTGAACGTCCCGGCTTCGGTGATGCCGGTGTTGCTGCGGTTGATGCCGCTCAACATCGCGGCCTGGGCACTTGGCGGGTTCTATCTGTCGCTGATGCCGACACTGGTGGCGGTGGCGACCGGGATCACCTCAATCTTCGTTGGCGCCTCGGTCGTGTCGGTACTGATGGTCTCTGCCGCGGCGACCGTGCTGTTGCGCCGCCACATGGCGCCCGAGCGGTTGCTGCAGATCGCCTCGCTGAGCCTGGCGCTTGGTGTCGCGGTCACACTGGCCGGGGTCTACCTGCAATCCGCCCCGGTGATGCTGCTCGGCACGCTGATTTCGGGTACCGGCTTCGGCTCCGCCTATTCCGGCAACTTCCGGACGCTGCTGCCGCTTGCGAAAGAGCATGAGCGGGCGGGCCTGCTGGCGGCCTATTTCGTCGAAAGCTACCTGGCCTTCGCGATCCCGGCGATCCTTGCGGGGCTCTCGGTGACCCTGCTGGGTCTGGTGGCGACAAGCCAGATCTATGGCGCCGTCCTGATCGCGCTCGCGCTGATCTCCGCCCGGTTCGGTGGCCGTCGGCTGACGCGGCTGGTCGAAGCCTGAACCTCCGGCCCCGGCGTTTCCAGCGCCGGGGCCGACTCTGTCCAAAGGGTCAGGCGGGGCAAGCGCCTCTGCGGTATTTAGTCAGTTTAGCTTAACAGCCAGACTTGCCAGTTTACCTGTTTAGTGCGTATACAGCCTGCATGAACACCGCACCCGACGATCACCAGGCCGCGCTGACCTCCGCTTTGGCGCAAGACCTTCGCGCCGTGCTGGGCAAGCTCAAGCGCCGCCTGCGCGAACAGGCGCGGATTGGTGACCTCACACCCTCTCAAATCTCGGTTCTGCTCCGCATGGAAAGGGATGGCCCCGCCACCGCATCCAGCCTCGCCCGGGCAGAGGGGATGCGCCCGCAATCAATGGCGCCGATCATCGCCGCGCTGGAGGGTGCAGGCTTTGTCAGCGGGGCGCCGGATCCGGCGGATGGTCGGCAAACGCTCCTCTCCCTCACCGAGGCTTGTCGCACCTGGGTCGCGGCAAGACGTGCGGTGCGGCAGGACTGGCTTGTCCGCACGCTGCAGGCGCGGCTCTCTCCCGACGAACAGGGCGAACTTGCGAAGGCTGTCGAACTGCTCAAGCGGCTCGTTGACGATTGATCGCGGCTCAGGGGGCCGCCCCGATTGATCCGCCTGAACGCTGATGGATTTTCCATGCCACTGACCACACTTGATGCGAATACCGCCCTCATCGTCGTCGATCTGCAGAAAGGTCTTGCCGGTTATCCGTTCGTCCATCCGTTCGGCGCGGTGGTGGATCGGACGCGGGCCCTGCTGGACACCTTTCGCGGGCTGGGCCTTCCGGTCGTGCTGGTGAACGTGACCGGGCGGGCGCCGGGCCGGACGGAACAGGGCCCGGCCGCTGGCGCCGCGTTTGCCGAGGGATGGGCCGACCTTCTGCCCGAACTCGATCGACAGCCGGGCGACATCGTCGTGACGAAACGAACCTGGGGCGCGTTCGTCGGCACCGGCCTTGAAGAGCGGCTGAAGGCGCTGGGAGTGACGCAGGTGGTCGTTACCGGCGTCGCGACCGCGACCGGCGTGGAATCGACGGCGCGGCAAGCCTATGAGGCCGGGTTCAACGTCACCCTCGCCCTCGACGCCATGACCGACGCCCGCGCCGAGGCCCACGACTACAGCCTCAGCCATGTCTTTCCACGGCTCGGCGAGACGGGCACGAGCCAAGAGATCATCACCCTCCTGATGGCGAGGAACCCCTGACATGCACTGGCTTTCGCTGCTGTCATATGTCTTTGGCGGCGCCTTTCTGGCGAACGCGATCCCCCACACCGTCAGCGGCATGATGGGCAGGCCGTTTCAAAGCCCGTTCGCCAAACCGCATGGCGAAGGGCTCTCGACATCAACCGTCAACGTGCTCTGGGGCTTTCTCAACGTCATCGTCGGCTATGTGCTCGTCTGCCGTGTCGGCGATTTCGGGCTGCGCAACACCGGCGATGTCATCGCCCTCGGCGTTGGCGCGCTGCTGATCGCGCTGTTCTCGGCACGGCACTTTGGCCGCTTCCACGGTGGCAATGCTCCGGAGCGTTCATGACGGCTCTCGACACGGGCGTCTTCCGGTCTCTGCGCAGCTTCAACTATCGGGTCTGGGTCGGCGGCGCCTTCATTTCCAACGTCGGCACCTGGGTGCAGCGCACCGCGCAGGACTGGCTGGTGCTGACCGAACTGACCCATCACGACGCTTCTGCGGTCGGGCTGGTGATGGCGTTGCAGTTCGGGCCGCAGCTGCTGTTTCTGCCCCTGACCGGTTTCGCCGCCGACCATTTCAACCAACGCAAACTGCTAATCGCCACGCAGGCGACGATGGGCGCCCTCGCCCTGGCGCTGGGGGTGCTGACGGTGACCGGCGTCGTCCAGCTTTGGCACGTCTACGTCTTCGCCTTCCTGTTCGGCAGCGCGGCGGCGTTCGATGCGCCGGTGCGGCAGGTCTTCGTGGCGGAACTTGTCGGCGACGAAGACCTGCACAACGCGGTGGCGCTCAACTCCACCTCGTTCAACGCCGCGCGGATGATCGGCCCGGCGGTGTCCGGCCTCGTCATCGCCGCCATCGGCACCGGCTGGGCCTTTCTGATCAACGGCGCCTCTTTCGTCGCGGTGCTGACCTCGCTGGCGTTCCTGCGCACCGCAGAGCTTCGCCCGAATGCCAGGGCACACCGCGCCAAGGGCAGCTTCACCGGGGGATTCCGCTACGTGTGGGGGCGCGCGGACCTCAAGGCGATTCTGGTCATGCTGTTCCTTATTGGTACCTTCGGCCTGAATTTCCCGATCTTCATCTCGACGATGGCGGTCAGCGTGTTCCATACCGATGCGCTTGGCTATGGCCTGCTGTCGTCGACGATGGCGATCGGCACGGTGGCGGGCGCGCTGCTGAGCGCCCGCCGGGCCCGCCCCCGGTTCAGCCTGCTGCTTGTCGGCGCGGCCGTGTTCGGGCTGGGTTGCACGCTGGGCGCGATTGCGCCGGACTACTGGTTCTTCGCGGCGGCACTTGCCGTGATCGGCGTGGCCGCCCTGACCTTCACCAACACGACGAACAGCCTGATGCAGCTTTCGACCGCGCCAGCCATGCGCGGGCGGGTCATGGCGCTGCGCATCGGTATCGCACTCGGCGGCACGCCGATCGGGGCGCCCATCGTCGGCTGGGTGGCCAATCAGTGGGGGCCGCGTTGGGCGCTTGGCGTCGGGGCGGCCTCGGGTTTCGCCGCGGCGCTGGTCGCCATTGTCGCTTTGGCGCGCCGGATTCAGGGGCCAGCCCTTTGAACGCCCGGGGTAAACGGCCTCCAGCTGAAACGGTTGCCAAGGGCCGTTCGGTCTATACGAGGTCGGTCTGAATCCAGCGCGGCGAGTGGTGGATATCGATGGTTTGCAGCCGCCCCGGCCCGAGGTTCTCGAACCTGTGCGGCACGCCTTTGGGCCCCAGCACGACCTCCCCGGCCACCGCCTCGATCACTTGGTCGCCGACGAAGAACTGCGCCCGGCCCTCGGTCACGACGAAGGTTTCGTCATAGGGATGAACGTGCAGCGGCGGGCCTTCGCCGGGGGTGTCGTTGCCATAGGTCAGCACCGTGACCGGCCCCCCCAGCGTTTCGCCGTTCACCGAGCCGCGCCAGGGGCCGGGCCGCGTTCCGTCAAAAAGCCGCGCCAATGCCGGAGGGCGCCCGTCCGGTTGTATCGTGGCCGGATCGAAATCGTTGCGGGCCATGCGTTTGCCTCCGGTGGTACTGTCGCCGCATCGTGTGGCGCGCCGGGGCTGAACGCAAGCGCCCATCGGGCGTCGGGGCGCCACCGTCATGGTGGAAACCGGCGTCAGCGTGCCATCGGCGTCCCGCTTCAGGGCCGACAGACACATCGCGCCCGGTCGGCTTTCGAAGTGGGTGATCGGCCGCGTCAGCCAGTGGCGCTTTGGTGGACGAGGGCCGAAAGGTCTTCGCGGATGCTGGCCGGACCGGCGAGGACGGCGCCGCCCTCTTCCAGCGGTCGGCCGTCGGGAGGGAAATCGGCGGTCCATCCCCCGGCCTCGCGGATCAGGAGCAGCCCGGCCATGCAATCCCACGCGTTGATATGCGCTTCGTAGTAGCCGCAAAGCCGCCCGGCCGCGACATAGGCGAGCATGAGCGCGCCGGAGCCGTTGCGGTAGAACATGCCACCAGCCGCGAGAAGCGCGTCAACGAAGGCGCTGATCACTTCCTTGGCGACCCGCGAATTGGCGCCGAAGCCAAGCGCATGGCTGGTGATCCCCGCGCGGTCGGCGACGTGGATCGGCTGACCGTTCAGCGTGGCGCCGCCACCGCGGATGGCGCTGTAAAGATCCCCCGTCGTCGGCTGCAGGATCAGCCCCAGTTCCGTCACCCCGTCCTTCATCGCGGCGATCGAGATGCACCAGTCGCGCAGCCCGGCCAGAAACGAACTGGTGCCGTCGATCGGGTCGATCACCCACAGCCAGCCGTTGCGGCCGGGTTCGTGGCCCCGTTCTTCGCCCAGCAGGCCATCGTCGCCGAAGGCGCGGGCGAGCGTGGCGCGGATCAGATCCTCCACCGCGCGGTCGGCGTCGGATACTACATCCTGCCCGTCGCGCTTGGTCTCGACCTCAAGCGTCGCAAGGCGGTCGAAGTAGTCGAGCGCCAGTTGCCCGGCCTGGTGGATCAGGGTCAGCGCAAGGTCCTGACGGCGTTCGGTTTCGGTCATCGTCTGCCTCAGGAAAAATTCGCGGGGGTAAAGGTCTGGCGGATGATCAGCCTGGGCGAGACATCGGTCCGGGCCACGGCGGCGTCGGGATCGGCCTGCCGCGCCTCGATCAGTGCGATCGCCTCGGCCGCCAGCCGGTCGGGATCCTGACGGAAGGTGGTCAGCGCAAAGCTGGACCATGCCGCCTCTGGCACGTCATCGAAGCCGACGACGGCAACATCGCCGGGCATGGTCAGCCCGAGGCCGCGCAGATGGTCGATCAGGCCGAAGGCGATCTGGTCGTTGGCGCAGAACACCGCATCCGGGCGCGCAGCGGTGCCGAACAGCTCCACCGCCGCAGCAACGCCCCCGGCATAGACGGAATCTTCTCCGCGGCCGATGGCGACCGGCAGACCAAGGCGGCCCGCCTCGTCGCAGAACGCCGCTTCACGCTCGGCCATCGACGGGGTGCCGAGGCGCGAGTTGGCAAGGCCCAGACGGCGGGCGCCAGCCTTGGCGAAGGCGCGCGCGATCTGGCGGGCGGCACCGGCGTTGTCGACCCGCACCTGATCCACCCCCGGCTCTGACCGGCCGATCATCACCACGGGCTGATCATTCCGCCGCGCAATCTCGACGAAATCGCCGTGCGGCTTGCCCGACAGGATGATCACCGCCTCGGCCCGGTGGCCCAGCAGGATGCGTTGCGCCGCCGCCATCTCTGCCTCGGTCCGGCCGGTGTTGATCAGCACGGGAACCGAGCCGCGCCGGATCAGCGCGCGGGTCAGCGCCGCCACCAGCAGGGCACGAAACCCCTCTTCGGGGTTGGTGGCGACAAGGCCGACCAGACGGCTGCGGTTGGCCAGCAGCCCGCGGGCAAGGTCGTTGACGTGGTAGCCCAGCGCCTCGGCCGCCTCGGTCACCTTGGCGCGGGTTTCCGGCGACACGCTGGCCCCCGGCGTGAAGGTGCGCGACACGGCCGAACGCGAGACCCCGGCGCGAAGCGCGACCTGTGCCGCGCTCACATAGCCCCGGCGACCGGGCAGATCGTCGGTTTCATCCATCACGCGGTCTACCTGCCAATCCGGGAAAGCACGTCGGCGGTCAGCGCCCGCTCGACCACCAGCATGAAGCCGACCGACGGGATGAGGAGCAACAGCGCCGTGATCGAGGCGATCTGATAGTTGCCGCCCGCACCGGCCGTGTAGAGTTGCAGCGGCATCAGATGCACATAGGGCGCGCCGACAAAGTAGCTGCCGGTGAATTCGTCCAGCGACTCGAGGAAGACGAAGATCGCGCTGGCCATCAGCCCCGGCATGGCCAGCGGCAGCGTGATATCGACGAACGCCCGCAGCGGCGGGGCGCCGGTCGCCCGCGCCGCCTCCTCCAGTTCGGGGTCGATGGCGGCGAATGCGGCGGTGGCGATCCAGACGGCGTAAACGAGGCAATGCATGACATGCACCAGTACCACACCGGGAATCGTGCCGGCCAGCCCGGTCTGGTAGAAGATGCGGGCGATGTTGACGTAGACGGTCAGGTTCGGGAAGGCCTGCGGTATCAGGAAGGCCAGCAGGATCAGTGACCGGAACGGCAGCCGCAGCCGCGCCAGCGCATAGCCCGCCGGGATCGCCAGCAGGATGGACACCGCCACGACGAAGCAGGCGACGACGATCGAGGTGACAAGGCTGGTCAGCGCATCGCCGCGGGGTGCGAAGACCTTGGCCCAGTAGCTGAAGCCGTATTGCAGCGGCAGGACGTGGGGAAAATACCACTTCTCTGCCACCGCCCACAGCACGAGGTTGGCGATCGGCCCGAAGATGGCGAAGGCCAGCAGGCCCAGCACCAGCCCGCGCGGCAGCCACCAGAGGGCGGAAAGGACACGCGCCATCACAGCCTCTCCCTCATCGTGTGGCGCAGGTAGAACCAGGCGACACCCCCGGTAATGACCAGCGAGATCACGCCAAGCGCGTTGGCCACGCCGTAATCGGCATAGGCGTTGATGCGGAAGGCGATATCGGCGGTGATGACGGTCGGCGATTGCGAGGCAACCATCAGCGGCACCGACAGCACCGACATCATGGTGACAAAGCTCAGCGTCAGGCCCACCAGCAGCGTCGGCATCACCTGCGGCACCACGATCTCTACCAGAATGCGCAGCCGCCCGGCGCCAAGGTTGCGCGCCGCCTCGATGGTGCCGCGATCAAGCGACGCCATCGCCCCGGCGACGAGGAGCGCCACCAAGGGGGTCTGCTTCCAGACGAACGAAATCACGATGCCGCGCCAGTCCAGAAAGCTGACCGTGTCGAGCGGCGCCATCAGCCCGGCGGCGACCAGCACGTTGTTCATCAGCCCGTTCTTGGCGAGGAACGTGCGCATCATCTGGCCGACGACGATGAAGGGAATGAACAGCGGCCAGCGATAGAGCCAGCGCAGCAGCGCCACAGCGCGGGGGTTTTCGCCCAGCGTCAGGTAACCGCCGATGGCGATCGACAGCAGCCCGATCAGCAGGGTTGACAAGCCGATGACGCCGACGGTGTAGAGCACGTCGATGCTGTAAAGGTCCGCCGATTTGGTGAAATTCGCCAGCCCCCAGCCATCCGGCGTGCGGAACGCGCCGATGACCGAGATGGCAAGCGGCATCAGGAACAGCCCGACGATCACAGCCAGCGCCGGCAGCACCAGCAAAAAGCCGACCAGACGGGCAGAGGGAGCGGGATTTGACACCGAGGACATCCGGAGTTGAGGAGGCCCCTCCCGCGCTATGCGGAAGGGGCCGGGTGCGGGTTACTGAACCTGCCGTTCGTAGGCTTCCAGGATCGCGTTATTATAGGGCGTGATCGGGAAAGCCTTGGCCTTGGTGGCCAGATCGTCGGGGCCGATATCGGTGAACAGCTTGCTCCAATCTTCGGGGCTCAGGTTCGCCTTGACGTATTGCGCGTCGATGCCGGGGTACCAGTTGAATTTCTTCACGATGCCCTGGGCCTGCACCTCGGGGCTGGTGGCCAGCGCCACGAACTTTTCGGCAAGGGCCTTGTGCGCCGCATCCTTGGGGATGACGTAGTACATCGGCTGGCCGGGCATGCCCGGGGCCGGCAGCACCAGCTTCAGGTTCGGCGGCAGTTGTCCACCGGCTTCCCAGGTGTAGAACATGTCGACCCAGACCGGGCCCATCGCGATTTCGCCGCGCGCCAGCATGTCCAGCGTGCCGGCATTGCCGGGGGTCAGGGTCGTGTTCGCGGTAAACGCCTTCAGCTTGGCGAAGGCGTCATCCCACTTGGCGGCCTCGGCCGGGTCGAACGGGCCTTGCTGCAGCTTGTCGCCGTCGCCAGCGAAGGCATAGACCCAGCCCATCACGAAGCTGACGCCCGACATGCCGCCCTTGATGCCGTTATAGCCGAAGGCCTTGGGGTGCTTGGCCGCCCAGTCGGCCAGTTCGGCATAGGTTGTCGGCGGGTTCTTCACCAGATCGGGGTTGTAGGCGATGGCGGTCTGGCTGTTGAACATCGGCATCACATAGCCGTCGACGTTCGTGCCCAGCGCGTTTTTCGCCATGTCGCTCGACACCAGCTTGCCGGTGGCGATGTCGTCGCGGAACTTCGCCAGATAGCCCTTTTCGGCCATCGGGCCGGCGAACTTCTGGTGCACCACCGCCACGTCGGTATCCCACGAGGTGACGCCGGCATCGGCCTGCGCCTGGAACCGTTCGAGGATCTTCTGCGAGCCGGCATCGCCGGGGCCCGTGCCCACGGCGCGCACGGTGTCGCCGGGGTTCTGCTGTTCGAAGATCGGGGCAAGGTACTGGTTGATGTAATCGACCATGTTCTGGTCACCTGCGGTCGCCACCGTCAATTCGGTGGCGCCAGCCGTTCCGGCCGTCAGGCCAAGCGCGAGGGCGCAAAAGGCGAGGGTCTTCATACGGGTCTCCTTCCTCTCGGGTGGTGCGTCCTCAGGCGGACGCGTTTGGCACGGGCCGGTCTGTGGCGCCGCGCGAAGTCTGGGGATCCGGCGCTGCCGGGTTGAACAGGTAAAGGACGGGGGCTGGCACCTCGACCGTGACGGCGCTGCCGGGGGCGAAGGCTTGCGACGCATCAACAAGGATATCGGCCGCGCCGGTGCGAACCATGTGGCGCCACTGCCCGCCGGGGTAGCTGACCGACAGCACCTGGCCGTGCAGCGCCAGCGCATCGGGGGCAACCGCGGCGCCCGCCGGGTGCAGCCGCGCCTCATGCGGGCGGAACCGCGCCTCGATCGCGCCGCGGGTCAGGTCGCGCCCGGCACGCGGCACCTCTGCCGCTTCATTGGCCGGGCCGGGGGCGATGCGGATGCGGTCGCCCGCCGGTTCACTCGCCAGCACCAGCACGTTTTCGGCACCCATGAAGGCCGCCACGAAGGGCGACACCGGCGCGTTGTAGACCGCCTCGGGCGTGCCGACCTGCGCGATACGCCCGGCGTTCAGGATCACGATGCGGTCGGCCAGCACCATCGCCTCTTCCCGGTCATGGGTGACATGGATCGCGGTGATGCCAAGCTGTTGCTGCAGCGCCCGGATCTCTTGCCGCACCGACACCCGGATGCGCGCGTCAAGGTTCGACAGCGGCTCGTCCAGCAGCAGAATCCGCGGGCTGACCGCCAGGGCCCGGCCCAGCGCCACCCGCTGCCGCTGGCCGCCCGAAAGCTGGCCCGGTTTGCGCTGCAACAGATCGGCGAGCCCCAGCGAGGCGGCAAGCTCGGCAACGCGCGCCGCCGCCTCGGGCCTTGGCACCCGGCGCAGCTTCAGCCCGTAGCCGATGTTCTGCGCCACCGTCATATGCGGCCAGAGCGCGTAGGACTGGAACATCAGCGCCATGTCACGCCGGTCGGGCGGCGCCGCGGTGATGTCGCGCCCCTCAACCCGGATCACCCCGGCATCGGGGTGGATGAAGCCTGCAATGGTGCGCAAAAGCGTGGTCTTGCCACAACCCGACGCGCCTAGAAGCGCCACGAACTGGCCTCGCGCAATGGCCATCGAGATGTCGGACAGCACCGCCTCGCCGCCATAGCCGACGCGCAGACCGTTCAATTCCAGGAAGCTTTCCGCCGACATCCTACAGGTCCCGCACGTCTTGCACAGCTGTGCACAGCATTCGCAACCCTGATACGGGATGGATGTTACGCCGAGGTGACGGAATCGCGTTGGTTTTCGGAAGTTCGTCGACGGGTGCCAGACCGGCGGGGCGGATGCTCGGGGTGCGATCGATCGTTGGCTTCATCGGGCTTGGTACACTTGGAGAGAACCACCAAGTCAGTCCGATCCACCCGGCCTACTCCGAACTGCCCCCGCTGGAGGTGAACCCCGCGAAGGCCAAGGAGATGCTGGACAAGACCGGCCATGCCGATACGGAGTTCGAGCTGATCTCGATCGGTGGCGGCTGGGAGGCGGCGACCTGCGACAACGTCGCCGCCCAGCTTCGCGAGGCGGGTTTCAAGATCAAGCGGACCAACCTGCCCGGCTCGGTGTTCTGGAACGACTGGCTGAAATATCCGTTCTCGGCTACCGAATGGTACATGCGCCCGCTCGGCGTGCAGGTTCTGTCGCTCGCCTTCAGGTCCGGCGCCGCCTGGAATGAATCGCAGTTCTCCGATCCGGAATTCGATACGTTGCTCGACAAGGCGATGTCGCTGGCAAACGTCGATGACCGGCGGAAGGTGATGAACCGCCTTGAACAGATCATGCAGGACAAGGGTGTCATCATCCAGCCCTACTGGCGCAAGGTCTACAATGACGCCACCGAAAAGGTGCACGGGGTCGAGATCCATCCGACCTTCGAGTTCCACATGTACACCTGGTGGATGGAGACCTGACAAGGCTGGGGCCGGTCAGTGGCGACCCCGATATTCGGCGGCTGACGTCGCGGGGGCGCTCAGCGGCCCTCGTCAGTCGCCGCGTGGCCGGTCCCGCTTTGGCCTTGCCTTCGCGAGGTTGACCGCGACCGCGTCCCGGACCAGCGCCATGAACGCGGCGGCGTCCGGCATCTCGCCCTCGCGGAGGTCGATCGCCCGGCGCGTGCCGCCGCCGAGGCCGGTGTTGAAAAGTCCTGCCGGATCGCTCAGCGCCGCGCCCTGCGCGAAGGTCAGCTTGACGTAAGCCTTGTAGACCTCGCCCGTGCAGATGATCCCCGCGTGTTCCCAGGTCGGCACCCCAAGGGGGTTCGAGGGCTTGACCCACTTCACGGCCTCGATCACCTCGGGATCGGCCTCCCGGATCAGCCCGCGCAACCGCGCCAGCACCTCGCCACGCCAGTCGCCTAGGCCCGCGAGCTTCGCATCAATCCGGGCAGAGGGCTCATCCGCGTCGGTCATGCGCCCGCCTCGATGATCTTCCAGCCATTGCCGGACGGATCGCGGAAGTTGGCATCGACGTTGCCATAGCGTGCAATCGGCTCTTGCGTGAACTCCACCCCCCGCTCGCGCAGGCGCGCATAGGTCGCGCGGCAATCGTCCACCGCCAAGACCAGCGGCGGCATCGCGCCCTTGGCCACCAGTTCGTTCAGCGCCTGCGCCGTCGCCGCGTCATGAACTGGCGGCTGCGGCCGGAACAGGCCGAGCTGGAACGACGGCTGTTCCGGGTGCTGCACCGTAAGCCAGCGATAGTCGCCGTTGCGCTGATCGGTGTGGACGCGAAAGCCCAGCTTGCCGACGTAGAATTCGCAGGCCTCGTCCTGGTCGCGCACATAAAGACCGACCACCTGGATTGCTTCGCTCATGGAACCTCCAATGCTTGCGTCCCGGTCGGCTTATCATCGCCGTCCTGTCGGCGCTTCTCCGAAACTGCCATCGTGAGGTGGGGCCGATGCGCCGCGCTAAGGTAGCAGGCGGGCACCTGTCCCGGTTCCGGCGCCGCGGCGCGGGCACGGATGCGGAACGCCCCCGGATTCTCACCCGTCACGTCGCGGAAGGTGCGCCCGAAGGTGCCAAGGCTGTTCCAGCCGGTGTCGAAGGCGATCGCGGTAACGGCCAGGTCGGTGTCGCGCAGCAGCGCCTTGGCGCGCTCGATCCGCCGCGACAGCAGGTAGCGGTGCGGCGGTACGCCGAAGGCCTGCCGGAACGAGCGCGCGAAATGGGCCGCAGACACGCCGCTGACCCCGGCGAGCCGCGAGACCGGCCAGTCCTCTTGCGAGAAGGCGTCCATGCGGTCCTTGGCGCGCAGGAGCCGACGCAGCAGCAGCGGATCCTGACCCTTGGGCTGCGGGCCGCCGCTAGGCGCGGGGTTGGCTTCGTCGAATACCATGCGCTTCATCTTAGTCCGCGCGGGTCGGTGTGGCCACATTTGCATCTCAGCCACGGGCGGGCCGCAGGAATGAGCCGACCGTTGCGCCAGACCCTAATCCGGCAGGCCGGCAAGACGCAGCGCGCCGATGACCGCGTCGGCAATGTTGGGCGCGATACCCACCGAAGCGGACCAGCGGCCAATGGTAAAGCCGGGGTCGAGCGCCCGCAGCCGCGCACCCGCAGCCTTCGCTTCGTCAAGCCGCCCGAGCATCGCCAGCGGCATCGCGAGCCAGCCGTGCAGGATGCTGAACCCAGGGTTCATCTGCACCGCCCGCCGCCCCGCCTCGACGGCTTTCTCGTGTCGGCCCAGCAAGAAGTTCCCGAAACCGATGATACCCTGAGGAATGCAGCTCATCGCGTCGCGCGGGCTGAGGCGGATGGCGCGCTCGCCCCAGTCGATGGCGCGCGCCGCATCGCCGCCATAGGCCACCGGCGCGCCGCCAAACGCATAGACGAAAGCGCAGGACGCGCTGAGCGCGAGGGCCTGTTCAAACGCCGCGATCGCCAGCCCGCGGTCATGCGCCAGCAGGCCAATGGAAAAGCCGCCGAGCGCCAGCGCCAGCGCGTCGCCCGGACCGTGCTCGATCGCTGCGTGGGCATGACAGATCGAAGCGTCGCGGTGCGCCGGGTCCAGCCCGCCGCGGATGAAGATCGACTGATGCGCCCATGCCGCGAAGCCGTGCGCGAGCGCGTAGGTCGGCTCGAGCGCGAGCGCCCGGTCGAGCAGCGGCAGCGCCTCGGCGGCGCCCTCGGGCATGAAGGTGTGGATCTTCGGCATCGCCCGGAGCAGCAGATCGTAGGCGTCGAGATTGTCGGGGCGCTTGCGCCGGACACGTTCGATCTCGGCCCGGCGCAGATTGGGCTCGATCGCGGACACCACGCTCAGGGTGATCTCGTCCTGCAGCGCGAACACGTCGGTCAGGTCGCGGTCATAGCGCTCGGCCCAGAGGTGGCTGCCGTCCGCGGCGTCGATCAGCTGGCCGGTGATGCGAACGCGGTTCGCCGCCTTGCGCACGCTGCCTTCGAGGATATAGCGCACGCCAAGATCACGGCCGACCTGTGTCACGTCGACCGCGCGGCCCTTGTAGGTAAAGCTGGAATTGCGGGCGATCACGAACAGCCACTTGATCCGCGAGAGGCCGGTGATGATGTCCTCGACCATGCCGTCTGCAAAGTAGTCCTGCTCCGGATCGCCGCTCATGTTGTCGAACGGCAGCACGGCGATCGACGGGCGGTCGGGCAGGCCCGGCCCGGTTTCGGGCGCCGTCGCGACCTGCACATCGGTGCCACCCTCGGCGCGCACGTCGCCGACGAACCGGATGCCCTTGCGCAGAATGGTGCGGATCAGACGCTGCTCTTTGCCGTTATCATCAAGTGCGGTGCGCGCCGCATTGATGCGGCTGCTCAGCGTCGCGTCGGAGACGATGCGCCCCGCCCACACGGCGTCGATCAGATCATCCTTGCTGACAACGCGATCGCGATTGCAGATCAGATAGTGCAACAGGTCGAACACCTGCGGCTCGACGGAAAGCCGTTCGGCGCCGCGATGGAGTTCGCGTCTGGCATCGTCGAGCGAGAAATCCTCGAAAAGATACGGCAGCTTGCTTGCTCCAGATTCACGCCGCGAAGGCCCGGCTGCAGGTACCTTAGCCCCTTCGCAAGAGCAAAATCAAAGCCATCTGAACGCAAAATCAAGGCGGTCTGAACGGCGGCTTCAAGCGAGGTCGGCGGCGCCCGCGCATATTGACGATACAGAAACACTTCAGATGGAGAACTCAAATGTCGAATGCAACGGAAGTAAAGTCGGTCGTTCTCGTGCACGGCGGTTTCGTCGATGGCTCGGGTTGGGAGGGGGTCTACCACCTTCTCAGGAAGGACGGCTTTGACGTGACGATCGTCCAGAACCCGACGACCTCGCTGGCCGATGACGTCGCCGCAACGAAGCGCGCCATCGCCGCGGCGCCGGGCAAAGTGATCCTGGTCGGCCATTCCTACGGCGGTGTCGTGGTGTCCGAGGCTGGCACCGATCCCAAGGTGGCGGGGGTCGTGTATATCACCGCCTTTGCCGCCGATGCGGGCGAGTCGGTCGCCTCGCTGATTGCCAACCCGCCGCCCGGCGCGCCGGTGCCGCCGATCCTGCCGCCCGTGGACGGCTTCCTGCTCTTGGACAAGGCGAAATTCGCCGATGCCTTCGCCGGTGACGTTCGCCCCGATCAGGCCGCGTTCATGGCGGACTCGCAGGTTCCCTGGGGCCTCGCCGCGCTGGAAGGCAAGGTCACCGTACCAGCCTGGAAAACCAAGCCCAGCTGGTATCTCGTCGCCACCGACGACCGGATGATCCCGCCGCCGGCCCAACGCGAGATGGCGCATCGCGCCGGGGCCACCACCCGCGAGGTGCCGGGCAGCCACGCCGTCTACGTCTCGAACCCGCGGCCGGTTGCTGACATCATCGAAGCCGCGGCCATCGGCTGACACGAAACCGCGCCGGGAGGCATCTCACCCCCGGCAAGCGCGTCAAGAAAGGCTGAACGGCCCGGAACCTGCCGGGCCGTTCGGTTTTGTCATCCGGATCGTGTCACTCGTAGTAGTCGGTGACCCTTGCGCCGTCCTTGATCGTATAGACTTGGTAGCTTCCCGCGCTGTCGCCGGGCCCGACCAGATTGACATGCGAGGCGCCCTCGTAGTCGATCGGCTTGCCTTCCGAGAGCAACTTCAGGCCCTTGGCGAGTTCGCCGGGCAGGATCTTCTCGCCCGGGCCGTTCGCCACGTCCATCACCTTGTCCTTGAAGACCTTGGAGTCGGACGACTTCGCGGCCTGCATCGACAGCAGGATCAGGGCCGCCGCATCATAGGCTTCGGCAGAGTAGGGCGCCGTGCCGTCAAAACCCGCGGCCTTCGCCATGTCGAGATATTTCTTGTGCCCGTCGCTGTCCGATCCGCCCATGTCGCCGAACGACCCGTCGAGCGGCTTGCCGATCGCCTTGATCAGGCTGTCGCCGAACATGCCGTCGGGCAGATAGAAGGTCTTGAAGGCACCGGTGTCGAGCGCGCCCTGGATGACGCCCTTGCCGCCTTGGTCGACATAGCCCGCCACCACCAGCACGTCGCCGCCACCCGAAGCCAGCGTGGCGACCTCGGCCGAATAGTCGGCCTTGCCGTCTTCATGCGGCACCGTTGCTGAAATCGCGCCGCCGGCCTGCGTGTAGGCAGAGGCGAAGGCGTCGGCCAGCCCCTTGCCGTAGTCGTTGTTGGTGTAGGTCAGCGCGACTTTCTTGATGCCACGCTTCATCAGCACGTCCGACATGATCTGGCCCTGCCGTGCATCCGAAGGCGCGGTGCGGAAGAACAGCCCGTCGTCGGCGGCCGTCGTCAGCGACGGCGAGGTGGCGGAGGGCGAGATCATCACGATGCCGTTCGGGCGCGCCACCGATTGCAGCACCGCACCGGTCACACCCGAACAGTCGCCGCCGATGATGGCGGCGACGTGGTCGGCGGTTACCAGACGCGTTGCCGCCGCGGTGGCCGCCGCAGCGTCGGTGCAGGTATCGTCGCCCTTCACATCCTCGACGGTCGAGCCGCCCAGCAGCGTATGGGCGTCGTTGACCTCCTTGATCGCCATCTCGGCGGCGGCGGTCATGCCGGGCGCATAGGATTCGATCGGCCCGGTGTAACCCAGAAGGACGCCGATCTTGATGTCTTCGCCAGAGGCGGCGCTGGCCAGCAAGGTCAGGGCCGCAGTCGTCATAAGAAGCTTCTTCATGTGGTTCTCCCCTGTTGGAGGTTCGGCCCAATTCTTGCGGGCCCTTCTTTGCAGCAACGACCGGGCGTTCGGCCGGTCGGTCTGCGAAGTCTCAAGACCTCGGAGGTGAAGCAAGGCTGCGCCGCCCGGCCGCTGAAGGCCGAAACGCAAACCAGTTGCCAACCCTCTCTGCTGGACGCCGCTGCCAATCCGGCGTCCTGCTGTCAGGCGTAGATATAACCGCCTGAAACGATGATGTTTTCTCCGGTCATGTAGGTGTTCTTCGGACCCCCGGCCATCAGCACCCATTCGGCCATCTCGCGCGGTTCGCCGCCACGGCCAAGCGGGCTGGCCTTTGCCAGTTCGTCGAGAAAGCCCAACGCGCGCGCGCGCTCTGTAGCCATGCCTGCGGGCGCGACGGAATTGACCAGGATGCCATCCGGCGCGACCTCGTGCGCCATGCTGCGCGTCAGGCTGACCACGGCGGCTTTGGTCGCGGCGTAATGGGCGTTCTGCGGGTGCGCCTTGAAGGCATCGACCGAGGTGATGTTGACGATCCGGCCCCGCACCCGGTCGCGCGGTTCCTGCCCGCGCATCTGACGGACCGCCGCCACCATCATGTGGTAGGTGCCCTTCACGTTGACGCCCACCGAGGCATCCCATTCGTCGTCGCTGATCTCGAGGATCGGCCGGCGCGGAAAGATCGCGGCCGAGTTCACCAGCGTGTCGACCCGGCCAAGCGCCGCCGCAACTTGCGCGAAAGCCGCGTGAGCGGCGGCGGCGGTGCGGATATCGCAGGCCGCCGCGGCCGCCGTCAGCCCGGCCGCCCGCGCCGGGGCCAGCGCGGCCTCTGCCGCCTCGGCGTTGATGTCGATGATGCCGATGGCGGCGGCGCCTTCCGCCACGGCCATCGCCGCGATCAGGGCGCCAAGCCCCGAACCACCGCCGACCACGATAACCGATAGCCCCTTCATCTCAGGCGTCCTTCTTCTTGGCCCCGGGCGGCAGGCCCGGCAGGGTGGGCAGAATGTCGAACCGGGAAACGGTGGCCCGCCCCGGCAGGGCCAGAACGCCGGCCACCATGTCGGCCACGTCCTGCGGCTGGACGGCCGCGCCGCCCGCATACATGTCGGCCCGCTCCGTCTCGTTCAGCCGGTCACGGCCGGTCACGGTACAGCGCCGTCTCGATCCGGCCGGCGACGATCTCTGTCACCCGCACGCCCGCCGGGGCCAGTTCCTGCCGCAACGCCTGCGCGAAAGCGCCAAGCGCCGCCTTGGTTGCGGCGTAAAGCGCGAAATTCGCTGAAGGCGCATGGGCGGCGGTGGAGCCGGTGAAGAAGATATGCCCCACCCCCCGCGCGCGCATCCCCGGGGCGATCAGCCGCGTAAGGGCGAGAGTTGAGGTGAGGTTCACCATCACCGTGCGTGCGATCTCGGCCGGGTCGGTGTCGCAGAACGGGGCGAGCGGCGGCATCAGCCCGGCGTTGTTCACCAGCACCTCGGGCGCAAAGCCGTCAAGCGCGCGATCAAGCGCCACGGCATCGGCAAGGTCGATCTGCAGCGCGCGGATGCCCTCATGCCCCAGCTCGGCCAGGGCCGCGGCCTGACGACCGATGCCAGTCACCTCGTAGCCCTTGTCGCGCAGCGCCAAGGCGATTGCCCGCCCTATCCCGCTGGTCGCGCCGGTAACCAAAGCCTTCTGCATCAGCCGCACCTCCATCCATCAAAGATGGCGCGTGCGGGCCGGTCGCGACATCAAGAAAAAGCAGCGATCGTCAAGTTCCTCTTGCCCTTCGCCGCCGCGCCGCCGGTCACGCGCCCTTGGTCTCCGGGCGTTCCCAATCCTCGCTGGCAACCCAGGCGCAGAAGGCGGAAACCGGGCGGACGCGGCGATGCGATTTCGGCAGCACCAGGTAGAAGCCGGGGATTTCCGCCTCCGGCATTCCTGCCATCACCTCAAGGCCGAAGGGCGCCACCAGCTTGCCGATCTTCAGATCCTCGGCCGCGTCGATGGTCGAGATCAGCCCGACACCAAGCCCCGCCAGCGTGGCGCGCCGCATCGTCGCCGCGTCCTGAAACCGCAGGTCGTGCGGCGAGTTGCGAGGCTCCACCCCGAGGTGGCGCAGCACGTTGGCCCAGAGCGTATCCGACAGCACCGGATGCAAAAGCGGCACCTCCAGCAGGTCGGCCGGCGAGTTCAGGCGGACGCCGAATTCCGGCGTGCAGCAGATCACCTTCAGGTCGCGCAGCAGCAGGGTCTGGTCGTAGGGCTTCCAGCCGCCGAAGCCCCACTGGATCGCCACATCGACATCGTCGGCGATGAAATCCGGCAGGTCCACCATTGTGGTCAGCCGCAGGTCGGCCCCCGGCAGGATCTCGCGGAACCGCGCGATGCGGTCGAGCAGGTAGCGGGTGGCGAAATAGGGGCTGGCATTCACGTTGATGCGGTTGCGGTGGCCGACCTTGGTCACCCGCCGCACGCCCTCCGCAATCTCGTCGAACCCCGCCTGGATGAAATGCGACAGCAGGATGGCCTGCTCGTTCGGCTCGATCGCCCTGCCCTTGCGCTCGAAGAGTTCAAGGCCCAGCGTATCCTCCAAGAGCTTGATCTGCTGGCTGACGGCCTGCGGCGACACCAGCAGTTCATCGGCGGCGCTGCGAAAGCTGCGGTGCCGCACCACGGTGTGAAACACCCGCAGCGCGTTCAGCGACGGCAGGCGCGGCGCGCGCGTATTCATCGCCCGCCCCTCACGTTCCCGCCCTGCACCCACAGTATCCGGGCCATTCTGCCCCCTTTCGGCTGGCCGAACCCTATCAGATCACGGCCTTTTCCACAAAGGGCCGGTTCTCGGCGATCCGCTCATAGCCGACCTCCGACAGGTCCAATGTGCGGAACCCGCCATAAGTGATCAGTTCCGACACCGCCCGACCAGCCGCCGGTCCCTGCTGCAGCCCGTGCCCGGAAAAGCCGTTGGCGAAGAGGAAGTTCGTCACCTCCGGGTGGCGCCCCACGATCAGGTTGTGGTCGAGCGCGTTGAAATCGTAATGCCCGGCCCACTGGTTCACCACCTTGATCGCCTCGAACGCCGCAGACCGTTCGGCGAGCGTGGGCCAGATGACCTCCTCGAACTCCTCGTGGCGCGGCTCGAAATCGTCCCAATCCACCGCGGGGTCTTCGACCGGAGCGCAGCCGGTCAGGAAGAACCGCCCCTCGGGCCGACAGAAGACGCCGGTGGGGTCGATCATCAAGGGCAGGCGGCCGCCGTTCACCGCCGCGCTGCCTTCGGGCGTCTGCGCGCAATCGAACACGAACAGCGTGCGCTTCCTCGGCTCTACCGGCACATCAAGGCCAGCCATCCGCGCCGTCAGCGCGGCACGCGGGCCCGAGGCGTTCACCACCGTGCCCGCCTGCACCGTCACCCCGGATTTCAGCGTGACCGAGGTCACCCGCGCCCCCGCCCGCCCGATCGCCACCACCTCGTCGGTCACATAGTCGGCACCCTGCGCGCGCGCCTTGGCGCGGAAGCCGAACATCAGGCCGGTGTTGTTGAACCACCCCTCGCCCGAGCGGCCATAGGACGCCAGCAGGATATCCGCCACCCGCAGATGCGGGAACGCCTGCGCCAGCTCGTCCGGCCCCCACAGCACCACGTCGGCCCCGCAGGCGCGCTGCACCGCGTGGTTCTCGCGCAGTACCTGAGCCTGCGCCGCAGTATTGGCGAGGAAGAGGTAACCGCCCTCGTGGAAGTTCAGGTCGGGCCGGTCGTCGCCCACCCGCATGGTTTCGGCGAAGCCCTTGATGAAGGTCGCGCCGAACTGGCTGATCTGCACGTTGATCGGGTTCGAGAACTGCACCCGGATCGACGACGACGACAGCGAGGTGGAGGCGAAGCGGTAGGTTGGATCGCGTTCCACGACCAGAACGGAGCCTGTGAAATCCGGGTTCGCCGTCAGGAAATAGGCGACCGCCGAGCCAATGACGGCCCCGCCGACGATCACCACGTCATAGCTATCCCTCATCGCTTCGACTCGTCGTCGGGGTGCGGCAGGTCGACAAACCAGCCGCCGAGGAAGCGCACGGCGGGGGCATCTGGATGCGCCGCCGGCACCCGCGCCTCGACCTCGGCGCGCAGCGGTTCGGTCGTGTCCTGCGGCACGAAACCGATGTGCTCGGCCAGCCGGTTGTCGACCATCCGGTGCCGGTTGTTCGAGGTACCGAAGACGATGGAATGGGCCGCTCGCGGCGCCGTCAGCGCCGCCTCGACCAGCCGCACGCAATCGTCGAAGGTCAGCATCGACCAGAGGAGCCGCCGGTCGGTGTATTGGTCGAACGAGGAAAAGATGCGCAACGCCACGCTCTCGATGCCGAATTTGTCCCAGTAGAGCCGCCCGAGATCCTCCACGAAGCATTTCGACAGGCCATAAAGGGTGTCGGGCCGATGCGGCGCGCTGGCGTCGATGTGGTCCTCGATCTTGTGGTAGCCGATGGCGTGGACCGAGGAGGAATAGACCACCCGCTTTACGCCCGCCCGCCGCGCGCCCTCGTAGATGTTGTAGCTGCCGCGGATATTGGCGTTCAGGATGGTTTCCCACGCGGTTTCCAGCGGCGCGCCGCCGAAATGCACGATGGCCTGCACCCCCTCGGTCATCCGTATCACCGCGGCCTCGTCGGCAAGGTCGCAGATCACCGCCTCTTCGTTGGGCGCCAGATCGTCGATTGCCACCCGGTCGGAAACGCGCAGGCGGCGGCAGAGCGGGCCAAGGCCGCGCCGCAGGTGGGTGCCAAGCCGCCCGGCGGCGCCGGTCAGCAGGATCGTGTCGAAGGGCGGCTGGGTCATCGGGGCTCCTTGGCAGGCGAAAGCCGGGCAACGGCGGCAGCGATACGGGAAATCGCCTCGGCCAGCGTCGCATCGGCGGTGGCGGTCGAGATGCGGACATAGGGTGACAGACCATAGGCCGCGCCGGGCACCGCCGCCACCCGCCCCTCGGCCAGCAGGTAGGCGGCGACGGTGGCATCGTCGGCCAGCACCGTGCCGCCCGGCGTCGTGCGGCCGATCAGCCCGGCGCAGCCGATATAGGCATAGAACGCGCCCTCGGGCGGCAGCAGGGTCAGGCCGGGGATGCCGGCCACCCCCGCCACGACCAGATCGCGCCGCCGCTCGAAGGCCGCACGGAAGGTGGCGATGCAGTCCTGCGGGCCGGTCAGCGCGGCCAGTGCCGCCGCCTGACAGGGCGCGGCGACCGAGGTGCAGGACTGGCTCTGGATCGTGGCCATCGCCTTCACCAGCGGCGCGGGCCCGGCGGCATAGCCGACGCGCCAGCCGGTCATCGCGTAGGACTTGGAAACCCCGTTCACGATCAGCGTGCGGTCGCGCAACGCCGGGCAAGCCTGCCCGAACGAGGTGAACGGGCGCCCGTCGAACAGGATGTGTTCGTAAATCTCATCCGACAGGATCAGCACCTGCGGGTGCTTGGCCAGCACGGCGCCGAGGGCCGCCAGCGCCGCCGCCGGGTAGGCCGCGCCGGAGGGGTTGCCCGGCGAGTTCAGGATCAGCCATTTGGTGCGCGGCGTGATCGCCGCCTCCAGCGCCTCGGGTGTCAGGCGAAAGCGGTGTTCGGCCGCACAGGGCACGGTGACCGGCACGCCGCCCAAGAGCTTCACCATCTCGGGGTAGGAGACGAAATAGGGCGCGGGCAGGATCACCTCGTCGCCCGGTTCCAACGTGGCCATCAGCGCGTTGAAGATGATCTGCTTGGCGCCGTTCGCCACCACGATGTCGTCGGGGGTATAGGCAAGCCCGTTCTCGCGCCGGAACTTTTCGGCGATGGCGGCACGCAGCGCGGGTGTACCCGCTGCGGCGGTGTAAAGCGTGTCGCCCGCCCGCGCGGCGACGGCGGCCGCGTCGATGATGTGCGACGGCGTCGAAAAGTCGGGTTCGCCCAGCCCTAGGTCGATCACATCGATGCCCGTCGCCCGCAGCGCCTTGGCGGCCTGGCTGACCGCCATCGAGGCCGAGGGTTTCACGGCCGACAGGCGGCTTGCAATATAGCTCATTCCCCGGCCTCCGCCAGATAGCCCTTCGCTTGGTCCTCGGCCCGCGCCTGCGCATCGCGCTGCGTCGGGTCGCCAAAGCCGCCGCCGCCGGGCAGCTGCAACACCAGCCTGCGACCTGCCGGAACGTGCTGCCAGCCCTTGGGTTTCAGCCGCGTGCCGTCATCCAGCGTCACGGCCCCAGCGGCCCCGTCCAAGCCGCCGTCGCGGCCCTTCGCGGGGTGGCTGACCCGGTCGAACATGGCCGAGAAGTCGAATTCATGCCCCGGCGCCGCCTCGATCTCGATTGTCTGGCCCAGCCCGCCGCGAAACGCGCCCTCGCCGCCCGAACCGGGGCGCAGTTCCTTGCGCCAGACGACGATGGGCCCGGTCTGCTCTGTCGCCTCGATCGGCATCGTCATCACGCCTGAAGGGAAGGCGGTGGCCGACAGCCCGTCCAGCCCCGGCCGGGCGCCCATGCCGCCAGAGTTGAACATCAGAATCTCCGCCCGCCGCCCCGGCTGGCCCGCCTCCGGCCGCACCGAAATGTGGATGTTCCACAGCGCGGCGGCGCCTTCGGCAAGGATCTGGCCCGGCAGCGCCTTGGCCAGCGCGCCCAGAACGAGGTCGGGCACCATATGGCCGATCACATGGCGCAGGCTGACCGGCGCAGGCCGCGCGGCGTTCAGGATGTTGGCCGGCGAGGAGATGGTGAACAGGTCAAGCGAGGCCCAGTTGTTCGGGATATCAGGCGCCACCACGCATTTCAGCGCGTAGCAGGCATAGGCCTTGGTGTAGATGATCGGCACGTTGATGCCCCAGCGGCTGACGCCATCGGTGCCGGTAAAGTCGACGTTCACCCTTTCCGCGCCGATCTCGACCGTCGCCGCCAGCCGCACCGGGCTGTCGTAGCCATCGGTCAAGAGCGCGCTGGACCACGTTCCGCGGGGCAAGGCCGCGATCCGCTCCAGCATCGCGGCGCGGGTGCGCGAGAAGATGAATTCGCCGAGGCTGTCGAGCGAGGTCAGCCCGATTTCCTGCATCATGTCGATCAGGCGGCGGTGGCCCACGTCGTTGCAGGCCGCCAGCGA
The DNA here is from genome assembly GCA_016124615.1 of Paracoccaceae bacterium. GTDB lineage: Bacteria > Pseudomonadota > Alphaproteobacteria > Rhodobacterales > Rhodobacteraceae > Solirhodobacter. The sequence goes on from WGNF01000004.1 coordinate 130,317, forward strand.
GTAGAAATCGCCCACCACCTGGTTCGGTTCGCGCACATTGGCGCGCAGCAGGCTTACGAGGGTCTGGTTCACCTCGCCCCGCTCGGCGAACTTCATGATCGGGATCTGGATACCTTCCTCGTAGACCGATTTGCCATCCGCCCCGAAGCCACGCCCGCCCACGTCGACCACATGGGCGGTGCAAGCGAAGAAGCCCACCAGCCGGTCGCCCAGAAACGAGGGCGAGACCATCGTGATATCGTGCAGGTGCCCGGTGCCCTTCCACGGGTCGTTCGTCACATAGGTATCGCCGGGATACATGGTCTGGCGGGGGATTTCCGCGATGAAGTGCAGCACCGCCTCGGCCATCGTGTTCACATGCCCCGGCGTGCCGGTGACCGCCTGCGCCAGCATCCGCCCTTCAGGGTCGAACACCCCCGCCGACAGGTCGCCCGCCTCGCGCACCGAGGTGGAAAAGGCGGTGCGCAGCAGCGTCATCGCCTGTTCCTCGACCACCGAGATCAGGCGGTTCCACATCACCTGCATGCGGATGTCTTCGATGCTGCCGGTCATGCCGCGGCCTCCTTGCGGATCAGAAGCAGGCTGCCGTCCTGCTGGGTGACCGCGTCGAAGGGCGCGGTGACAACGGTCGAGGTTTCGCGTTCCACGATCACCGCGGGGCCCGCGACGCGCGACCCCGGCTGAAGGCTGGCGCGCTCGACGATGGCCGAGGGCAGCCAGTCGCCGCGCGAGGGGTCGAACACGGCGCGTGTCGCCGGGGCCGCAGCCGTGCGATCGCCGAGGGTCAGCGCGATACGCGGCGGCAGCGGGCGGGTATCCTCGGCCTTCACCGAGAAGGTGACGACCTCAATCTCCAGCCCGTCAAGCCCGTCGATGGCGCGGCCGAAGAAGCGGGCATAGGCCTCGCGGAAGCTTTGCCGCAGGTGGTCCGCGTCGGCCGCGGTAAAGGGGCGGTCGGGCAGCGGCACCGGAATCTCCCATCCCTGGCCCGCATAGCGCATGAAGGCGGTGCTTTCACGGCGGATCGGGCCATCGGTCCCGGCGCGCACGAAGCCTTCGGCCGTCTCGGTCAGCTCTGCAATCAGGGCGTTCACCGCCCCGGCGTCGAAGGCCGACAGGCGCACCAGCCGCGAGGCCAGCGCCTCATAGCCAAAGGGCGCCCGCAGGAACCCGATGGCCGAGCCCACCCCGGCGCCCGGCGGCACCAGACAGCGGTCGATCCCCAGCTTCTCGCACAGCCGCGCCGCATGCAGCGGGGCCGCACCGCCGAAGGCAATCATCACGTTGTCCGAGATGTTCTTGCCGTTTTCCACCGCGTGAACGCGGGCCGCGTTGGCCATGTTCTCGTCCACCACCTCGCAGATGCCGAAGGCGGCGGGTTCCACGCCAAGGCCGAGACGGTCGCCCACCTGATGCGCAATCGCCCGCGCCGCAAGGTCGGTGGCCAGCCGGATCGCGCCGCCCGCGAAATTGTCGGGGTCGAGCTTGCCCAGCACAAGGTCCGCATCGGTGATCGCAGGCCGTTCACCGCCGCGCTGGTAGCAGGCGGGGCCCGGTTCCGACCCGGCCGACTCCGGCCCGGTCTGGATGCGCCCCATCGCGTCCACCCAGGCCAGCGAGCCGCCGCCCGCGCCGATCTCGATCATCTCGATGACGGGGATCGAGATCGGCATGCCAGAGCCCTTGGCGAAACGGGTGGTGCGCGCGACCTCGAACGTGCGGGCGGTTTTCGGCGCGAAATCCTCGATCAGGCAGATCTTTGCCGTGGTGCCGCCCATGTCGTAGCTGACCACCTTTTCCAGCCCGAACCGCCGCGCGACATCAGCGGCAAAGATCGCGCCGCCCGCCGGACCGGATTCGACCAGCCGCACCGGGAACTCGGCCGCCGTTTCCACGGTGATCAGGCCGCCGCCCGAATGGATCATGAACACCGGGCAGGTGGCACCCATTGCCGCCAGCCGCACCTGCAGGCGGGTCAGATAATCGGCCATCTGCGGGCGCACATAGGCATTGGCGCAAACGGTGTTGAACCGCTCGAACTCGCGCATCTGCGGCGAGACTTCCGAAGAGATCGAGATCGGCGCCGTCACCGCGCGGGCAAGGATATCGCGGGCGCGCCGCTCATGGTCGGGGTTCAGGTAGGCATGGATAAAGCCGATGGCCACCGCGCCGAAGCCCGCCGCCGCGATGCGGTCGGCCAGCGCTGCCAGCGCCGTCTCGTCCAGCGGCAGAAGTTCCTGCCCCTGCGCGCCGATCCGCCCGGCTACGGTAAAGCGGTCCTCGCGCGGGACCAGCGGCCGGGGCAGTTGCAGGTTCAGGTCGTATTGGTCGAACCGGCTTTCGGTCCGCATCTCGATCACGTCGCGGAAGCCTTCGGTGGTGACAAAGGCGGTCCGCGCCCCCCGCCGCTCGATCAGCGCGTTGGTGGCGAGCGTGGTGCCGTGGATGACAATGTCGAGGTCGGCGGGCGTGATCCCGGCCTCGGCCATCACGATGGCGATGCCGTCGAGGATGGCCTGTTCCGGCGCGGCATAGGTCGTCAGCACCTTGGTCGAATGGATCCGGCCCCCGCACTCCAGCGCGATGTCGGTGAAGGTACCGCCGATGTCGGCGCCAAGGCGGATCGGGGCTGTCATGCCTTTTCCTTTGCGGCAAGCGCTGCGGCGCGCATCTGGCTGAGCGTCTGGCGCGGCGTCAGCGCCTCTGGCGAGATGTCGAGATCAAGCACGGCGCCGGTTTTCGAGGCAAGCGCGCGGGCGAACGCGGCGGGGAAATCCTCGGTACGGGTGACCCGTTCGGCGTGATAGCCATAGGCGCGGGCGAGCAGGGTGAAATCGGGGTTTTCCAGCGTCGTGCCGGATACGCGGCCGGGGTAGTTGCGTTCCTGATGCGCGCGGATCGTGCCGTAGATGCCGTTGTTCAGGATCAGCACGATGGGCTGGGCGCCCGCCTGCATGGCCGTGCCAAGCTCCTGACAGTTCATCTGGAAATCGCCATCGCCGGCAAAGCAGACGACCGTGTGCCCCGGACAGGCAACCTTTGCGGCCACTGCGGCGGGCAGGCCATAGCCCATCGCGCCCGACTGCGGCGCCAGCAGCCGCGCCTTGGGGCCGAAGGCGAAGAACTTGTTGGGCCAGACGGTGAAGTTGCCCGCGCCGTTGGTCAGGATCGCATCCGCAGGCAGCACCGCGCGCAGATGCGCCATGACCGCGACCATATCGACCGGCGAGGGCTGGGCGGGCGCCTCAAAGCTCGCCCCATACCCCGCGCGCGCCTTCGCCCGCCAGTCACCCCAGCCGCCCGTCACCGGCGACAGCGCGGCGGCGAAGGCGTTCGGCCCTGCGTGGATGCCCAAAGTGGGCTGGTAGATCTTGCCGATCTCGCGGTCGGAGCCGTGAACGTGGATCAGCTTCTGTTTCGGCACCGGAACCGACAGCAGCGTGTAGCCGTCGGTCGTCATCTCGCCAAAGCGGACGTTGACGGCAAGGATCACGTCGGCGTCGCGGATCAGCGCCTTCACGTGCGGCAGCATCCCCACCCCCGCCTCGCCGACGAAGCAGGGCGAGAAATTGTCGAACTGGTCGATGTAGCGAAAGGCCGCGATGGCGGGAATGTCGGAGGTTTCGGCGAAGGCTTGCAGCGCGGCGCGGCCCGCCGCCGTCCAGTTCGCGCCGCCCAGCAGGATCAGCGGCCGCGCGGCGGCCTTCAGCATCGCCAGCGCCTCGGCCACGGCCGCCGCTTCGGGGGCGGGCTCGGCAATCCGCGCAGACCCTGCAAGCGGCGGCACATCGGTCAGCGAAGTCAGCATATCCTCGGGCAGCGCCACGACGACCGGGCCGGGGCGGCCGGTGGTGGCCGTGACCCAGGCGCGGGCGAGCAGTTCCGGAATGCGCTCCACCCGGTCGATCTCTACCGCCCATTTCGCCATCGTGCCGAAGACGGCGGGGTAGTCGATTTCCTGAAACGCCTCGCGCCCCTTCATGTCGGTGCCGACCTGGCCGACGAAAAGGATCATCGGCACCGAGTCCTGCATCGCCGTGTGCACGCCGATCGACGCATTGGTGACGCCCGGCCCGCGGGTGACGAAGGCGATGCCGGGGCTGCCGGTCAGCTTGCCCCAGGCCGCCGCCATGAAGGCCGCGCCGCCTTCGTTGCGGCAGAGCACAAAGTCGAGCGCGCCTTGGGTGTCATGCAATGCATCGAGCACGGCGAGGTAGCTTTCGCCCGGCACGCCGAAGCCTTTGGTCGCGCCAAGCGCCACGAGGCTTTCGACCAGAACCTGCCCGCCGTTGCGCATCACGCCCACCCTCCCGCTCTTCCGTCGGCCGACTCGCGTGGGGCCGACCGTCTCCCGGCAACATTGCCTGCGCGGCACCCGGCCGGAAACCAAGAAAACCGCCGCATCGACAAGCTCAACTTGCCCTTCTTAACCGGTGATGACACCCGGATTGAGGATCCCTTGCGGGTCGAGCGCCGCCTTCAGCTGCCGCATCATGTCCCGCTCCACCGCCGGGCGCAGCGCATTGGCCAGCGTGATCTTGGCGCGGCCCAGCCCGTGTTCGGCGGCAAAACTGCCGCCCATGTCACCGGCCAGCCGGGCCAGGGCCAGACCGATGTCTTCCCCGCGCCCGGCGAAATCGGCGGCGCCCTCGGGCGGGGACAGGTTGTAATGGATATTGCCGTCCGCGAGATGCCCGAAGGGGTTGATCCTGACACCGGGCAAGAGCCCCTCGCAGAGCCGCCCGCCGTCGGCGATGAAATCCGCCACCCGGTCCACCGGCACCGAGATGTCGTGCTTCAACTGCGCCCCTTCGCGCCGCTGGCCCTCCGGTTGCTCCTCGCGCAGCCGCCAGAACGCCGCGCGCTGCGCCTCGGTCGCCGCCAGCGCGCCGTCCTGAACAAGGCCGTCTTCCATACCCCACTCCAGCACCGCACTGATGATGTCATCCAGAGGAACCCGGTCCGACCGGCAGGCGGCCTCCACCAACAGGCAGGCGCCGCCGCGGCTGGCAAGCGGATAGGCAAGCCCCGGCACATGCTTCAGGGCCAGCGCGAGCCCGGTTTCCGAGAAGAATTCGAGGCCGGTCAGAAACTCCCCCGCCTCGGCCCGCAGGTGCGCCCCGAAGGCGACCGCCGCGGCCATGTCCGGCAGCGCCAGCAGGGCGGTGGCGCGGCGCGCAGGGGCCGGGGCAAGCTTCAGGATCGCGCGCGTCACAATGCCAAGCGTCCCCTCGGCCCCGCAGAACAGGCGCCGAAGCTGATAGCCCGCGTTGTCCTTCTGAACCCCGCGAAGACCATTCCAGATCGTGCCATCGGCCAGCACCACCTCAAGGCCCAGCACCAGATCCTGCATCATCCCGTAGCGAAAGGCGTGACTGCCACCCGCGTTGGTGCCGATCAGCCCACCGATCTGCGCACTGCCCTCGGCGCCAAGGTGCAGCGGGAACATCAGCCCGGTGCCGTCAAGGCCCGCATGCAACCGGGCGAGGACCAGCCCCGCCTCGACCTCCAGCCGTGCACCAGCCGGGTCGGGCCGACCCATCGCCGCCATGCGTGCCAGCGAAAGAATGACGCCCCCCGCGGAACCGACCACCGCCGCACCGCACAGCCCGGTATTGCCGCCCTGCGGCACCACAGGCACACCCGCCGCGGCACAGGCCCGAACCACTTCGGCCACCTCGGCCGTCGACGCGGGCCGGGCCACCCCGAGCGGCGGCTCGCCATACCGGTCCAGCCAGTCGCGGCCCCAGGGCCGCGTGTCCGGCCCCGTCAGCCAGCCCTTCGGCCCCAGCGACCTGGCGAGGCGATCTGCAAGCCGCTGCATCGTCAGCCCGCGACCTTGCGGGGCTTCATTGCCGTGTTGACCATCGACCGGATCCCCTTCTGCCCCTGTGCCGCCACACGCTCCCGGAATAATCCCCGGCAACCGGGAAGTCACAGCAAGAAGCACTGAAATTGGACAAGCCGAACTTGCGCTTGCAGGCCGCGCCCGAGGCTGGCGCGCTGCCGCAGGTCCGGGCGCTGCGGGGTGTTGCCGTCAGCTTGCACCTCGCCACTGGCGGACCCGGAAAGACGGCGGCACTGTCGACCTGCCCAGCCCGCCGCTGGCCGGGCTTGCGCTTCCTGTCGTTCGGCCGAACTCGTCGACGCCCGACCGGGCGCGGTTCCCCTCAGGGTCTCTTGGGTTCAGTGATTTCCTGATCGCTTAAACCGCCCTGGCGGTCGGCGCGGCTTCACAGGAAAGGCCGCGCTGAATGCCGGGACGCCCCCTCACCCGCACTTCGAATACCCGCAGTTCGCGCAGGTCATGCAGCCTTCGATCATCCGCATCTCGTAACTGCCGCAGCTTGAGCAGGCCTTTCCGCGCCCGCCGACGCTGGTGACCTCGGCGTGAGGATCGGCCTTCAGCCCCATGCCTTCGCCCTCGATGAACCCGATCGCGACCAGATGCCGCTCGATCACGCCGCCGATGGCCGCGAGGATCGAGGGGATGTAGCGCCCCTCCATCCAGGCCCCGCCGCGTGGATCAAAGACCGCCTTCAACTCCTCGACCACAAAGGAAATATCCCCGCCGCGCCGGAACACCGCCGAGATCATCCGCGTCAGCGCCACCGTCCAGGCGAAATGCTCCATGTTCTTGGAGTTGATGAAGACCTCGAAGGGCCGCCGATGCCCGGCGATGACGATGTCGTTGACCGTGATGTAGATCGCGTGTTCGCTGTCGGGCCATTTCAGCTTGTAGGTGGCGCCTTCCAGCGACTGCGGGCGGTCGAGCGGTTCCGAGAGGTAGACCACTTCGCCCGAGGCGGCGGCGTGGGCCTGGGCCTGCGCCTCGGCCGGGGTCGGTTCGGCCTTTTCCGATACGGTCAGCACCGAGCCCGTCACGTCGTTCGGCCGGTAGGTGGTGCAGCCCTTGCAGCCCTGATCCCAGGCGGCCATGTAGACCTGCTGGAAGGCGTCGAAACTGATGTCTTCGGGGCAGTTGATGGTCTTGGAGATCGAGCTGTCCACCCACTTCTGCGCCGCCGCCTGCATCTTCACATGGTCGAGCGGCGGCAGGGTCTGGGCGTCGACGAAATGATCGGGCAGCGGGCGGTCGCCGAATTTCTGGCGCCAGAGGGAAACGGCGTAGTCCACCACCTCTTCCTCGGTGCGCGAGCCGTCTTTTTGCAACACTTTGCGAGTGTAGGCATAGGCAAAGACCGGCTCGATCCCTGAACTCACGTTCCCCGCGTAAAGGCTTATGGTGCCGGTCGGCGCGACCGAGGTCAGCAGGGCGTTGCGGATGCCGTGGGCGGCGACGGCGTTGCGCACGTCCTTGTCCATCTGCAACATATTACCCGAAGCGAGGTAACCCGCTGCGTCGAACAGCGGAAACGGCCCCTTCTCCTGCGCAAGCCCGACCGAGGCCAGATAAGCGGCGCGCGCGATCGCCTTCATCCAGCCTTCGGTCGCCGCTGCCGCCGCGTCGGAACCATAGCGCAGACCCAGCATCAGCAGCGCGTCGGCCAGCCCGGTGACGCCAAGGCCGATGCGGCGTTTCAGTCGCGCCTCCTCGGCCTGCTGCGGCAAGGGGAAGCGGCTGGCGTCCACCACATTATCCATCATCCGCACGGCAGTACGGGTCAGATCGTCCAGCGCCGCCATGTCCATCGCCGCACCCGGCTCGAAGGCGTCCGTCACCAGACGGGCGAGGTTGATGGAGCCCAAGAGGCAGGCGCCGTAGGGCGGCAGGGGTTGTTCGCCGCAGGGGTTGGTGGCGGCAATGGTTTCGACGTAGTTCAGGTTGTTCATCGCGTTGATACGGTCGATGAAGATCACGCCGGGTTCGGCGTAATCGTAAGTCGAGCGCATGATCTTGTTCCACAGGTCGCGCGCAGGCAGCGTCTTGTAGACCTTGTCGCCGAAGGCCAGCTCCCAGCTTTCATTGGCTTTTACGGCGGCCATGAAGGCACCCGTCACCAACACCGACAGGTTGAACATGCGCAGCCGGGCGGGGTCTTGCTTGGCGTCGATGAAGGCCTCGATATCGGGGTGATCGCAGCGCATGGTGGCCATCATCGCGCCGCGGCGCGACCCGGCCGACATGATGGTGCGGCACATCGCATCCCAGACGTCCATGAAACTGAGCGGGCCCGAGGCATCGGCCGCCACCCCGTGCACCGCCGCGCCGCGCGGGCGGATGGTGGAGAAATCGTAGCCGATTCCCCCACCCTGCTGCATGGTCAGCGCGGCCTCGCGCAGCTGGTCGAAGATGCCGCCCATGCTGTCGGGGATGGTGCCCATGACGAAGCAGTTGAACAGCGTTACGGCGCGGCCGGTGCCGGCGCCTGCGGTGATGCGGCCGGCGGGCAGGAAGCGGAAATCCTCCAGCGCGGCGTAGAACCGATCCTCCCAGACGGCGGGCTCGGCCTCCACCTCGGCCAGCGACCGGGCGATGCGGCGCCAGGTTTCCTCCAACGTGCCGTCGATCGGGGTGCCGTCGGCGGCCTTGAACCGGTACTTCATGTCCCAGATTTGCTCGGCAATCGGGGCGGCGAAGCGGGTCATGGCAGCATCCTTCGGGGAATGGGCAGGACAATGAAGATAAGCCGGGGACGGCTTTGGGTCAATTGAACTCCCCGCCCACGGCTCTATAATCCCACATCAGCTTGGGGGGCTGCCGTGGCAAACTGCGTACATCTGGTGAAACTCTGCGTCGGCGCCGATCGTGTCGAGGATCTGATCGAGTGGCAGGACCAACGCCGCGCCGAAGACCCCGCGTGGCAGACCCAGCACGTCACCCGCATGTGGCCCAAGCGTGCAGGCGAGGTGCTGAACGGCGGCAGCCTCTACTGGGTGTTCAAGGGGCTGGTGCTGGCGCGCCAGCGCATCCTGCGGCTGGACGAGCGGCAGGGGGCCGACGGCATCCTGCGCTGCGCCATCGTGCTGGACCCGACCGTGGTGCGCACCGAACCGCAGCCCCGCCGCCCGTTTCAGGGCTGGCGCTACCTTGCCACCGAAGACGCGCCGCGCGACCTGCGGATTGGCCACGCAAGGGAGGAGGCTTTGCCGCCCAGCCTCGCCGCCGCGCTGGCCGAGATTGGCGTGCGCTAGCGGCAGCCCCCGGCCGGGCGAGCCTCCGGCGGGGATATTTCGGCCAGGATGAATGGGCTAAAGCCGCTCGGGCATGTCGATCCTGAGCGTGGCGAGCAAAGCCTCCAGCGCCGGATGCGCGCCGTTTGACCAGTCGGCGGCGCGGGCGGCGAACAGCGTCGCCTCGGACCGGTGGATCAGCCCGTCCGACAGGATCTTCAGGTGATTGGCCCGCAACGTCTCGCCCGACGAGGTGATGTCGGCGATCGCCTCGGCGGTCAGGTTCTTCACCGTGCCCTCGGTCGCGCCCTGGCTGTCGACCAGTTGGTAATCGGCCACGCCATTGTCGCGCAGGAAATCGCGGACCAGCCGGTGGTATTTGGTGGCGATCCGCAGCCGGTGCCCATGCGCCGCGCGAAAGGCCGAGGCGGCGGCGTCAAGATCGTCAAGCGTGTCGACGTCGATCCAGAAGGCCGGAACCGCGATCACCAGATCGGCGAAGCCGAACCCGAGGGCCGCGAGCTCGGCGACCTGATCTTCCCAATCCGCCAGCTTTTCGCGCACGAGGTCCGACCCGGTGACGCCCAGATGGATGCGCCCCGCCGCCAGTTCGCGCGGAATCTCGCCCGCTGACAGCAGCACCGCCTGCACCCCGTCGGCGCCGTCCACGCGGGCGGAATATTCCCGTTCCGATCCGGCGCGGCGAATCTCGACGCCACGCGCACCGAACCATTCGAAGGTCTTTTCCATCAGCCGCCCCTTGGACGGCACGCCGATCTTCAGGCTCATGCCCGCCCCTCCGTCAGTGCGGCGACAAGGCCGGGGCGGATCACGCCACCGACGGCGGGGATCGACCGGCCCTGCCCCAGCACCCGCGTCAGCGCGTCATAGCGCCCGCCCGAGGCGACCGGGGGCAGGTCGGCGCGGCCCTCGACATGGAAGCTGAAGACGAAGCCGTCGTAGTATTCCAGCGTGGTACGGCCGTGGCTGGCCTCGAAATCAAGGCTGCCCACGTCGATGCCGCGGCGGGACAGCGCATCGAGGCGACGCGCGAAACGGTCGACCGCCGGGGCGATCGACGGCAGGTCCACCGCCACATCGCGCAAATGGCCAAGCGCGTGCGGCGCGGTGTCTCGCAGGGTCAGCACGTCTTCCAGAATGTCGACTTCGGCCGCCGACAGCAACGGTGTGGCCGCATCCTCGATCAGGGCGGTGGCGCGGGCCGCGACCTCGGCCGCCTCGCGCAGCCCGATCGCGGGCCCGGCGGCGGCAATCAGGTCATCCGCCGGGGTCCCAGCCAGCATTTCGATCAGGCGGGCGCGGCTTTCGGGTTGCGGACGGCGCCCGCCGAACCGGTCGACCAGCGCGCGGAACCGGCGCGGCCGCCAGATGTGGCGCAACAGCGCGGCGCGCCGACGCTCGCTGGTGGTCAGCCCATGCACCGCCGCCATCAGGATACCGATATCGCCGGTCGCCGCGCGCAGGCGCAAGGGCGCCAGCACCTCGGCGAAAAGCGCGAAAACCTCGGCATCGGCATCCTCGGGGGTGTCGCGCGCGAACACCTCGTAGCCGACCTGCAGGTATTCCCTTGCCCGCGCGCCCAGATGATCCTGACGCCGGAACACCTCGCCCAAGTAGGTGTAGCGCGCCGGTTCCGCCCCGTGCGCCATGTGCATCTGCACCACCGGCACGGTGAAGTCGGGGCGCAGCATCATCTCGCCCTCCAGCGGGTCCGAGGTGACGTAGGCACGCGCCCGGATATCTTCGCCGTAAAGGTCCAGCAGCGTGTCGGCGGGCAGCAGGATGTCGGCGTCAACCGGCAGCGCCCCGGCCGCCTGAAAGCGGGCAAAGAGCCGCTCGGCCTCGGCGCGTTCGGCGGCACGCATCAGGGCTGCCCGAGGATGCGGCGGACGGCAGCGACCAGATCGGCACGCGCCACCTCGGTTTGCGCGGGCTGCGCTTTCCATTCCTCAACGCTGGCGGCGGCGGCGATCTTGGCGCCCAGGATCAGGTCTTTCACTTGCACCACGCCCCGCGCAGCCTCGTCGGCGCCCTGGATGATGGCCACGGGCGATTGCCGTTTGTCGGCGTATTTCAACTGGTTGCCGAAGTTCTTCGGGTTGCCGAGGTACATTTCGGCCCGGATGCCCGCAGCCCGCAGCTCGCCCACAATCGCCATGTAGTCGGCCATCCGGTCACGGTCCATCACAGTCACCACCACCGGGCCGGGGCTCGCCTCAGCGCCGATTCGGCCCTTGGCGCGCAGCGCGGCCAAGAGGCGATCCACCCCGATCGAGATGCCGGTGGCGGGCACCGCCTGCCCGGTGAAGCGCTTCACCAGATCGTCATAGCGCCCGCCGCCCGCGACCGAGCCGAAGGAGCGTTTGCGGCCCTTTTCGTCAAGGATTTCAAAGGTCAGTTCGGCTTCGAAGACGGGGCCGGTGTAGTAGCCGAGGCCGCGCACGACGGAGGGGTCGATCACGATACGGTCCGGGCCGTAGCCTTGGGCGGCCAGGAGGCGGACAATCTCTTCAAGTTCATTCACGCCCTCCAACCCGATGTCTGAGTAGTCAATTAGCATACGAAGGTTCGTCAGCGTCTCTTCGTTGCCGACCCCGCGCGCCGTCATGAATCCAATGACTTGTTCAGCGGTGCGCTGATCCAACCCAACACCATCAATAAAGGCGCCAGATTGATCTCTGCGCCCGGTCGTTAGTAGTTCCCTAACGCCGTTCGGCCCCACTTTGTCGAACTTATCTATCGTGCGAAGCACAGCATCCTTTTCAACCAACTTCGCTGTATTGAAAATGCGCTTACTGTATTCAAAATCCGTTTCGTTGCGCTCCCGCGGCGGTTCCTTTCCCATTTCGAAAATCACCGAGTCGAGAATTCCATCCAGCACCTTGCGGTTGTTGACCTTCACCAGATAGTCACCGCGGCTGATCCCCACGGTTTCCAGCGCATCGGCCAACATCGCGCAAATCTCGGCGTCCGCCGCAACGCTCGCAGACCCGACGGTATCCGCATCGCATTGATAAAACTGGCGAAAACGCCCCGGCCCCGGCTTTTCGTTGCGCCAGACCGGGCCCATCTGATAGCGCCGGTAAGGGCTCGGCAACTCGTTGCGGTATTGCGCCGCGACGCGCGCGAGGGGCGCCGTCAGGTCGTAGCGCAGGGCCAGCCAGTCCTGATCCTCGTCCTGCCATGCGAACACGCCCTCGTTCGGGCGGTCCACGTCGGGCAGGAATTTCCCAAGCGCCTCAACGGTTTCCACCGCCGAGGTTTCCAGCGGGTCGAAGCCATAGCGGTGGTAGACCTCGGCGATCCGGGCCAGCATCGCGTTGCGTTCGGCAACCTCGGCGCCGAAGTAGTCGCGAAAGCCCTTGGGCGTCTCGGCGCGGGGCCGCCGGGGGGATTTTTCCTGTGCCATCTCGCTTGCCTTCCAGCCTTTGCGCGTGCCTTAGCGGATGGGGGGCGGCGGAGCAAGGTGGTGGCGCGGCGCGGGTTTGGAGCATACCGATTTCACACCGATTTTACACCGATTTTACACCGACGCGCAGCCCGGTTAGGATGCCGCCATGACCAGCCCGCTGACCCCGCTTGAAGAACAGATCGCCCACCTGACGCGCACGGTCGAAGACCTTTCCGAGGTGGTCGCCCGGCAGGCGCGCGAGATCGACCTGCTCGGCCGCCGCCTTGGCCTGCTGATGCAGCGCGAGGCCGAACGCGAGGCCGACGCGGGTGGCACGATCCCGCTGGCGGATCAGCGCCCACCACACTGGTAGACGTCAGAGCGGCAGCGCGGTGGTGGCCTTGATCTCTTTCAGCACGAAACTTGACACCACGCTGCGCACATAGGGGCTGCGCAGCAGGTTCAGCGACATGAACGCCTCGTAGGCTTCGACATCGGCGACGCGCACCTTCAGGATATAGTCGGCGGTGCCCGAGACCGAGTGGCATTCAAGGATTTCCGGGTGGTGCGCGACCATGCGGGCAAAGCCAGCGACGGCCTCGGCGCTATGGTCGTGCAGCCGGATCGAGGCCAGCACGCACAGCTTGGCGCCGACCTTGGCGGGGTCGAGCAGCGCGACACGGGCGCGGATCAGGCCCGCCGCCTCAAACTCCTGCAGCTTCCGCCAGACCGTGCTTTGCGCCATGCCGCAGTGCTGGGCAAGCTCGGCGAGCGAGAGTGAGGCATCGCGCTGGATTATCCGCAGAAGCGCACGTTCCTGATCAGTGAATTCCATCTAGCGACCGAATGCTGAGAGGATTTCCCAGATTGTGACTGAATCCGCCCGGCTTTGAAAGCCCTTCCCGGCGCTTTGGGGGTATCCTGACCGTCAGGAGACTGAGGAGATCACGCGATGACGGAAGTGGAACGGCCAGCCTATCGCTCCAAGCAGCCGGATGCGGTGGGGCTCTACGCCTACAGCGCCGAGGAGGATGCCGTCTGGGGCGAGTTGTTCGCGCGGCAGATGGCGTTTTTGCAAGGTCGTGCCGCGCCCGAGTATCTGGCCGGGGTGGCGGCACTGGGGCTGACCGAAACCGCCGTGCCGCAGGTGCGCGACATCGACGCGCGGCTGGCCGCCATTTCGGGCGCGGGGGTCGAGGGCGTGCCCGCGATCATCCCGCCGACGCGGTTCTTTGCGCTGTTGTCGCAACGGAAGTTTCCGGTGGCGACCTTCCTGCGGCAGCGCGAAGAGATCGGCTATATCGAAGAGCCGGACATTTTCCACGAGGTCTTCGGCCACTGTCCGCTGCTGACCAACCCCGCCTATGCGGCGTTCATCGAACGCTTCGGCAAGCTGGGCGCGGGCCTCGACAGGGGCTATCGCTGGCGGTTGTTCCGGCTTTTCTGGTTCACGGTGGAATTCGGCATGATCCGCACACCCGACGGGGTGCGCGCCTTCGGGGCCGGGATCGTATCCTCCCCGGCCGAGGCGGAGCACGCCACCAGCGGCGCGGCCGAGTTGCGCGACTTCGACCTGCTGGAGGTGTTCCGGACGCCCTACCGGATCGACATCCTGCAACCGCTCTATTTCGTCATCGACTCGTTCGACCAGCTGGCGCGGGCACTAGACTGCGACATCGCGGCGATGATCGACGAAGCGAAGCGGCTGGGCGACCTGCCCGCGCGGTTCGAGGCGGCGGCGTAAGGCGACGGCCCTGATGATTGTCATCCCCGCGCAAGCGGGGATCTGTCGGACAAAGGGCGGCACGTTGAGAGGAGATCCCCGCTTGCGCGGGGATGACAGTCTTCCGTTGACACCGCCCCTACAAATCCTCGACCATCACGACGCCCTGCAGCGACTTGATCGCGCCCTTGATCTGCGGGGTCACGGGGAAATCGGGGCCGGCGGCCACGTCGATCTCTCGCCCCGTTGCGGGGTCGGCGATGCAGAAGGTGATCGGGCCACGCGCCCGCACGCCGTCGCCCATCCGCGCCAGCAGGGCGGCGACCGAGGCGACGGCGGTGTCTGAGCCGATGTGGATGCGCAGGCCGGAAGTGCCTGCGTCGGCGGCGACGCTGTCGATCGGCTGCGCGGCGCGGGCGAGCAGTTTCAACGTCTCGCCCTCAAGGTTCGCCTCGACCGTCAGCACGACGTTCTTGCCGGGTTCCAGATGGTCGCGGGCGGCTTCGAGCGTGTCGGAAAACACCGTCACCTCATAAAGCCCGGTCGGGTCGGAGAGCGAGACGAAGGCGAAGCGGTTGCCCTTGGCCGATTTGCGTTCCTGCCGGGCGGAAACCGCCCCGGCGATCTTGGCCACCAGCGGCCCGCGTTCGGCGGCCAGTGTGATCTCGGCCAGCGTCTGCACGCCCTTGCGTTTCAGGGGCGCCATGTAATCGTCCAGCGGATGGCCCGACAGGTAGAAGCCGATCGCCTGATGTTCCTGCGTCAGGCGGTCCAGCGGCAGCCAGTCATCGCCGGTCGGCAGGCGCGGTTCGGGCAGGTCGTCGCCCGCGTCACCGAACAGCGAGACCTGATTGGACCCCTTCGCCTCATGGATCGCGGCGGAGTAGCCGGTCAGAGCGTCGAGGCTTTCGAACACACGGCGGCGGCTGGGGTCGAGCACGTCGAAGGCCCCGGCGCGGGCCAGCATTTCCAGCGGGCGCTTGCCGATCCGTTTCAGGTCGCAGCGGCGGGCGACGTCGAAGAGGGTGACGAAGGGCTTTTCGCCGCGCGCCTCGACGATCAGCCGCATCGCCTCGACACCGACGTTCTTCAGCGCGCCCAGCGCATAGACCAGTTTGCCATCCTTCACCGAGAAGGTGGCAAGGCCCTGGTTGACGCAGGGCGCGACGACCGGGATGCCGAGGCGGTCAACCTCGCGTTTGTAGACGTTCAGCTTATCGGTCAGGTGGATATCGCAGTTCATGACCGCCGCCATGAACTCCACCGGGTGGTTGGCCTTCAGCCAGGCGGTCTGGTAGCTGACCACGGCATAGGCGGCGGCGTGGGATTTGTTGAAGCCGTAGTTGGCGAACTTCTCCAGCAGGTCGAAGACCTCGCCCGCCTTGCGTTCCGGCACGTTGTGGGTGGCCTTGGCGCCCTGCACGAACTTCGGGCGTTCCTTCGCCATCTCCTCGGCGATCTTCTTGCCCATCGCGCGGCGCAGCAGGTCGGCGCCGCCAAGGCTGTAGCCCGCCATGACCTGCGCGATCTGCATCACCTGTTCCTGATAGACGATGATGCCCTGCGTCTCGGCCAGAATGCTGTCGATGGTGGGGTGGATCGATTCCAGATCGCGCAGGCCGTTCTTGACCTCGCAATAGGTCGGGATGTTTTCCATCGGGCCGGGGCGGTAAAGCGCCACCAGCGCCACGATATCCTCGATGCAGGTGGGCTTCATGCGCCGCAGCGCGTCCATCATGCCCGAGCTTTCCACCTGAAACACGGCGACGGTCTTGGCGGCGGCGTAAAGCTCATAGGTCGGCACGTCATCCAGCGGGATGGCGCCGATATCGTCCACCGCGCCCTCGGGCGGCGTGTAAAGCGTGCGGCCGTCGGCGGCGAGGTGCAGGTGGCGCCCACCGCCCCGGATCAGGTCCACCGCGTTCTGGATCACCGTCAGGGTCTTCAGGCCGAGGAAGTCGAACTTCACCAGCCCCGCGCTTTCGACCCATTTCATGTTGAACTGGGTGGCCGGCATGTCCGACCGCGGATCTTGATAGAGCGGCACCAGTTCATCCAGCGGCCGGTCGCCGATCACCACCCCGGCGGCGTGGGTCGAGGCGTTGCGCAATAGCCCCTCGACCTGCTGGGCATAGTCCAGCAGGCGCTGCACCACTTCCTCGGCCTTCGCGGCCTCGCGCAGGCGCGGTTCATCCGCCAGCGCCTTTTCGATGCTGACCGGCTTCACGCCCTCGACCGGGATCATCTTCGACAGCCGGTCCACCTGCCCGTAGGACATCTGCAACACGCGCCCCACGTCGCGCACCGCCGCCTTGGACAGAAGCGCGCCAAAGGTGATGATCTGCCCCACCTTGTCGCGGCCATACTTGCCCTGCACGTAGCGGATCACCTCTTCGCGGCGGTCCATGCAGAAGTCGATGTCGAAGTCGGGCATGCTGACCCGCTCGGGGTTCAGGAAGCGTTCGAACAGCAGGCTGTAGCGCAAGGGGTCAAGGTCGGTGATGGTCAGCGCATAGGCCACCAGCGAACCGGCGCCCGAACCCCGCCCCGGCCCCACCGGAATGTCGTGGTCCTTGGCCCATTTGATGAAGTCGGCCACGATCAGGAAATAACCGGGAAAGCCCATCTGCTCGATGATGCCCAACTCGAAGTTCAGCCGCGCTTCGTAGGCTTCCACCGTGGTGGCGTGCGGGATCACCTTCAGCCGCGCGGCAAGGCCGGCCCAGGCCTGACGGCGCAGTTCCTCGACCTCGTCATCGGCGAATTTCGGCAGGATCGGCGCGTGCTTCTTCACCTTGAAGGCGCAGCGGCGGGCGATCTCGACCGTGTTTTCCAGCGCCTCGGGCAGGTCGGCGAACAGCGCCGCCATCTCGGCTTCCGACTTGAAGTAATGCTGCGGCGTCAGGCGGCGGCGGGGTTCCTGCTGATCGACATAGGCGCCATCGGCGATGCACAACAGCGCGTCGTGGGCCTGATACATGTCGGGCTTCGGGAAATAGACGTCATTGGTGGCGACCAGCGGCAGGGCCATCGCATAGGCCATCTCGACCAGCCCCTGTTCGGTCAGCCGCTCGGCCTCGGGCACACGGGCCCCGTCGCGGTGGCGTTGCAGTTCGACGTACAGCCGGTCGGGGTAGATCGCGGCCAGCCGGGTCATCAGCACCTGCGCCTTGGGCGCCTGCCCGGCCCGCAGGAAACGCCCCACCGGCCCGTCAGGCCCGCCGGTCAGGCAGATCAGCCCGTCGGCATGGGCGGCCAGCTCCTCTGCCGTCACTTGCGGCAGGGCGCCGCCCTTGCCGATATAGAGGCAAGAGTTCAGCTTCATCAGATTGTGATAGCCCGCCTCGGACTGCGCCAGCAGCACCAGCGGTGCCGGATCGCGCGGCCGTTCGCCCGGTTGCGCCGGGTCATGCGCCAGCGAGACCTGACAGCCCACGATCGGCTGCACGCCCGCGCCCGTGGCCAGCGTCGAAAATTCCAGCGCGCAGAACATGTTGTTGGTGTCGGTCACGGCGATCGCGGGCATCCCCGCCTTTTCGCACAGGCCGATCAGCTTCTTCACCGGCACGGCGCCTTCCAGCAGCGAATATTCGGTGTGAACGCGCAGGTGGATGAATCGGACGGGGCTGGCCATGCGGCGATCTTAGCCAACCCCGCCCCGGGGCGGAAGGCCGCACGGGCTTGGATTGATCCCCGCTTGGGGCTAGAACCGCGTGTGCCCCGCCGCGAAGGACCGCCATGACCCTGGAACCCGACCTGTCCCCGACCGATCCCGAGGGCCCCGAGACCGCGCACGAACAGCGCCTGCAGTCGGCGCGGCCGAACCGCAATCTGGCGCTGATCCTGATGGGGGCCGTGTTCGCCATGCTGGCGGCGGCCTTCGCCGTGGCGATGATCGTGGTCTATGGCGCCTGACGCGCCCCCTCGCGGCCCGACCCGCCGCGCCTTGCTGGCCGGGGGCGTGGCCGCGCTGGCGCTGGCGGCCTGCAAGTCCGACAAGCCGTGGAATGCCGTCGATGTGAACGGCACGCTGCCCGACCTCGCCTTCACGCTGACCCGGGCCGAGGATGGCAAGACGGTCACCGCCGCCGACTATCGCGGCAAGATCGTGATGCTGTTCTTCGGCTACACGTTCTGCCCCGACGTTTGCCCGCTGACGATGGCGAACCTGACCGAGGTGCTGCACCGGATGGGCAAGGCCGCCGATGCGGTGCAGGTGCTGTTCGTCACCGTCGATCCCAACCGCGACACCCTGCCGGTGCTGACCGCCTATGCCGCGAGCTTTGATCCCCGCGTCGCGGGCCTGCGCGGCAGTGACAACCAGCTTGCCGTTCTCGCCCGCCGCTACCGGGTGACCTATTCCGTGCTGCCGCCGCAGGGCAGCCGCCCCTACACCGTCGTCCACGGCCCCTCGATTTACGTCTTCGACCGCTCGGGCGCGGCGCGGCTGATGGTGCCGAAGTTCTACGATGCCAAGGCCGACATCGCCGGGGTGACGGCGGATATGGAACGGCTGGTGGCCGAGGGATGAGCGCGGGTGCGCCCCTCGCGATCACGGAACTGCGCACCGCCGCCGCCTTTGCGGAAACTGTCAGCGACCGGATCTGGCGGGCGTGGTGGCAGGAAGACGGCTTCCCCCTCAGCCATATCGCCGACCGCGTCGCCGCCAGCCTGACGACCACAGGCTTGCCGCTGTCGCTCGTCGCGCACCGGGGCGGGCGGTTCCTTGGCACCGCCTCGCTGATCCCCAGCGATCTGGACGCGCGGCCGCAGCTGTCGCCCTGGGTCGCCGCGGTCTGGGTCGAGCCGGATCATCGCAACACCGGCATCGGCACGGCGCTGGTGCAGGCAGCGGCGGATCTGGCCTTCGCCCGCGGCTTCGGGCCGGTCTACCTGTGTGCGACGCCCGCCAATTCGGGGTTCTACCAGCGGATCGGCTGGACCCTGATCGAGTCCGGCGTGGGTGGCCTCAACGTCTTCCGGCGCGCGCCTTGACCTCGGCCCGGTTCATGTTGCCCAGCACCACCAGCAGGCCCAGCACGCTCATCATCGCGGGCGGAATCCAGATCACGATGCCGCCGATCTGCTGGTCGGTCACCGCGCTGATCGAGGGGAAGTAGCGCCCGCAATAGGCGTAGTAGGGGTAAAGGTCGCGGGTCGAGAAGGTGATGATCGCACCCAGCACGATCTGCGGGAACATCACCGCCACCGCCAGCGCGGCCCGCGTGCCAAAGCGCGCGTGGGCCAGCGGGAAGGGCCGCGTATCCAGCACCATCGCCCAGAACAGGATGCCATCGACCGCCATCGTCCAGTTCATCAGCTCATAGAGCGGCCGGTTCAGCATCGCGACGAAATGCAGCGGCGGGTAAAGCCAGAAGTAGAACGAGCCCGAGAACAGCAGCGTCGCCGGAACCGGATGCTGGATCACCCGCATCACGGCGCGCATCGGGCGACTGGCCGCGATCAGCCCCAGCCCGCGCGGCGCCCCGCGCAGGATCACCGGGCCCGCCATGCTGAGGCCGATCAGCACCGGGCCGATATGGTGCAGCACGACATGCTGGATGCGGTGCAGGAAGAACATCCGCTGCATCGGGTATTCCAGCCCGGTCTGCACCACGAGGTAAAGCAGGCCCAGCCCCGCCAGAAAGCTTGCGATCCGCCAGGCTGCAGGGCGATCAGCGGGCGCACTGCGGGCCAGCCCGCGCAGATACCAGAAGCCGGTGAAGGCCACCGCCAGATAGATCGTCGCGCTGAAGTCATAGGGCCCGATGGCGGGCATGTCGGCCGGATACCAGCGCGACACCGCCCAGAGAAGCACACCGAAGCCAAGGATCGCCGCCTGCGCGGCAAATCCGCCCAGGCCGCCCCGCCCCGGCGCCGCCGCCGCGTCGGCCAGGCTCATGCGCGGCGCCCGCTGCGATGCAGCATCTGCCCGGTCCGGGGGCGACGCGCGATGTGGTATGGTAAATTCTTCGGCAAAACGCGAAACTCCTTCCCGGCCCCGGCGAAAAGTTGTTCTTGCCATATCGTCCCTGCCCCGGCTTCATGCCAGACAGGGAAACAAGGGCGCGCCCCGCTTTACGCCGCATCGGGCGGGTGCGCAACGGCCTTGGACGGGGAGACGGCGGCGGGTCAGACGACATGGCAGAGATCGCGTTTCTCTTGAACGGAACGCCGGTCCGGTTGCGCGAGGCGCTACCGACCCGGACGCTGCTGGACTGGTTGCGCGAGGAACGCGGCCTGACGGGAACCAAGGAAGGCTGCAACGAGGGCGACTGTGGCGCCTGCACGGTGATGGTCACCGATGCCGAAGGCGTGCGCGCCCTGAACGCCTGCATCCTGTTCCTGCCGCAGCTGCACGGCCGGGCCGTGCGCACAGTCGAGGGCATCGCAGGGCCGGATGGCGCGCTGCACCCGGTGCAGCAGGCGATGGTGGATCATCACGGCAGCCAGTGCGGCTTCTGCACGCCCGGCTTTGTCGTCTCGATGGCCGTCGGCCACCTGAACGGGCGCCGCGACCATGACGACGTGCTGGCCGGCAACCTCTGCCGCTGCACCGGCTACGCCCCGATCATCCGCGCCGCCGAGGCCGCCGCCGAAGCGCCAGTTCCCGAATGGATGGAGGCAGACCGCAGGGCCCTCGCCAAATTCTTACTGGCGGAAATATCCTCGGGGGACCGGGGGCAGACAGCCCCCGGCGCGTTCCGCCCCACAACCTCGGACGACCTCGCCGACTGGTACGTCCAGAACCCCACCGCCACGCTGATCGCGGGGGCGACCGATGTCGGGCTCTGGGTCACCAAGGAGTTGCGCAGCCTCGCGCCGGTCGCCTTCCTGAACGGCATCGCGGATCTGAAGCATATCGAGCGGCGCGGCGAGGTCGTGGCCATCGGCGCGGGCGTCACCATCGAGGCGCTACGGGTCGCGATGGCCGGGATGCACTCGGATTTCGCCGAACTCTTGCGCCGCTATGCCTCGGTCCAGGTGCGCAATGCGGCTACCATCGGCGGCAACATCGCCAATGGCTCGCCGATCGGCGATGCGCCGCCCGCGCTGATCGCGCTGGGGGCCACGCTGCACCTGCGCCGGGGCGACGCGATGCGGTCGCTGCCGCTGGAAGATTTCTTCCTCGATTACCGCAAGCAGGACCGCCAGCCCGGCGAGTTCGTGGCGGCCGTGACGATCCCCGACGCGGCCCCGGCGCTGCGCTGCTACAAGCTGTCGAAACGGTTCGATCAGGATATTTCAGCGGTCTGCGGCTGCTTCAACGTGACCATTGCCGACGGTGTGGTGACGGCAGCCCGTATCGCCTTCGGCGGCATGGCGGGCATCCCGAAGCGCGCTGCGGCGGTGGAAGCGGCGCTGGTCGGCAAGGCATGGACCCTTGCCACGGTCAACGCCGCACTGCCCGCCTTCGCGCAGGATTTCGCCCCGATGACCGACATGCGCGCCTCGGCCGACTATCGGGCGCGAACGGCGGCGAACATGCTGCTGCGCTACTTCCACGATCTGGCCGGGGCGCCGGTGCGGGTGCTGCCCGTTGACGCGATCGAGGTGCAGCCATGAGCGTGACGAAACCCCTGCCCCACGATGCCGCCGCGCTGCATGTCACCGGGCAGGCGCGCTACATCGACGATATCCCCGCCCCCGCTGGCGC
The DNA here is from genome assembly GCA_016124615.1 of Paracoccaceae bacterium. Classification (GTDB taxonomy): domain Bacteria; phylum Pseudomonadota; class Alphaproteobacteria; order Rhodobacterales; family Rhodobacteraceae; genus Solirhodobacter. Next base: position 152,184 of record WGNF01000004.1, read on the forward strand.
GCTGCATCTGGCCTTCGGCCTGTCCAGCGTCGCGCATGGCGAGATCACCGGGCTCGACCTTTCTGCCGTGCGGGCCGCGCCGGGGGTGGTCATGGTGCTGTCGGCAGCGGATTTCGAGTCGATGCCCGACTGCTCGCCCTCGGCGGCCGATGAGCCTTTGCTGGCGGTGGGCACGGTGCACTATGTCGGCCAGCCGGTGTTTCTGGTGGTCGCCGAAAGCCACCTTGCCGCGCGCAAGGCGGCGCGGTTGGGCAAGGTCAGCTATCGCGAACTGCCCGCGATCCTGACGGTGGACGAGGCGATGGCTGCGGGCAGCCGGTTCGAGGGCGGGCCGGTGATCTGGGCGCGCGGCGATGCGGCACAGGCCATCGCGGCCGCGCCGCAGGTGGTCGAAGGCAGCTTCGAGATCGGCGGACAGGAGCATTTCTACCTCGAAGGGCAGGCCGCGCTGGTGTTGCCGCAAGAGGGTGGCGACATGCTGGTGCATTCCTCCACCCAGCACCCGACCGAGATCCAGCACAAGGTCGCCCATGCGCTGCACCTGCCGATGTCGGCGGTGCGGGTCGAGGTGCGGCGGATGGGCGGCGGCTTCGGCGGCAAGGAAAGCCAGGGCAACGCGCTGGCGATTGCCTGCGCCTGGGTGGCGCGGGCGACCGGCAAGCCCTGCAAGATGCGCTATGACCGCGACGACGACATGGTGATCACCGGCAAGCGCCACGATTTCCGCATCGGCTACCGCGCCGGGGTGGATGCCGAGGGCCGCGTGCTGGGCATCGAGTTCCTGCAACTGGCGCGCTGCGGCTGGTCGATGGACCTGTCGCTGCCGGTCTGTGACCGCGCCATGCTGCACGCCGACAACGCCTATTGGCTGCCGAACATCCGGATCGAAAGCCACCGGCTGAAGACCAACACCACCTCGGCCACCGCCTATCGCGGTTTCGGCGGGCCGCAGGGGATGATCGGGATCGAGCGGGTGATGGATCATATCGCCCATGCCGTCGGGCACGATGCGCTGGCGGTGCGGCGGGTGAACTTTTATGCGGACTGTCGTTTGGACGCGCCGGGGGTTTCACCCCCGGACCCCCAGAGTATTTCCGCCAGAAAGAAGGGGGGCGCGGGTCAGTCCACGCCCTATCATCAACCGATCGAGGATTTCATCCTGAACGGGATGGTGGCACGGTTGGAGGCGTCATCGGGATATCAGGCGCGGCGGGCGGCGATTGCGGAATGGAATGCAAGCAGCCCGGTGCTGAAGCGGGGCATCGCGCTGACGCCGGTGAAGTTCGGGATATCATTCACGCTCACCCACCTCAATCAGGCGGGGGCGCTGGTGCATGTGTATCAGGACGGGTCCATCGCGATGAACCACGGCGGCACCGAGATGGGGCAAGGCCTGTTCCGCAAGGTGGCGCAGGTGGCGGCGGCGGCCTTCGGCGTGGATGCGTCGGTGGTGAAGATCACCGCGACCGATACCGCGAAGGTGCCCAATACCTCGGCCACGGCGGCCTCATCGGGGTCGGACCTGAACGGCATGGCGGTGAAGGCCGCCTGCGACACGATCAGGGCACGGCTGGCGGCGTTTCTGGCGGAACGGCATCAGGTCAGCCCGGCGGAGGTGTTCTTCGAGGAGGGGCGCGTGTTCGTCGGCGGGGCGGATTACAGTTTTACCGAGGTGGCGGCGATGGCCTACCAGAACCGGGTCAGCCTGTCGGCGACCGGGTTCTACAAGACGCCAAAGATCGTCTGGGACCGGGTGAAGGGCGCGGGGCGGCCGTTCTACTATTTCGCCTATGGCGCGGCGGTGACCGAGGTGGTGATCGACACGCTGACGGGAGAGAACCGCATCCTGCGCACCGACATCCTGCACGACGCGGGCGCCAGCCTGAACCCGGCGCTGGACCGCGGGCAGGTGGAAGGCGGCTACGTGCAGGGCGCGGGCTGGCTGACCACCGAGGAACTGGTGTGGGACGGCAAGGGTCGGCTTCGCACCCACGCGCCCTCGACCTACAAGATCCCGGCCTGTTCCGACCGGCCGCGGGTGTTTACGGTGGATCTGTGGGACGGGCGCAACGTCGAGGAGACGATCTACCGGTCGAAAGCGGTGGGGGAGCCGCCGTTCATGCTGGGCATTTCGGCCTTCTTCGCGCTTTCCGATGCGGTGGCGGCCTGCGGCGACGGCTCGGTATACTCCGCGCTCGATGCGCCTGCGACGGCGGAGCGGGTGCTGGCGGCGGTGCGCAGGGTGCAGGGCGATGTTTGATCTCGGGGCACTCAGGGTGGCGGTGGCGGCGCAAGGGCGCGTCGCCCGCATCGTGATCGCGGCGCATGACGGATCGAGCCCGCGCGAAACCGGGGCGGCCATGCTGGTCTGGGAGGACGGGCAGCAGGGCACCATCGGCGGCGGCGCGCTGGAGTGGGAGGCCACGCAGCGGGCGCGGACGATGCTCGCGGCGGGCGGCATGCGGCTGGACCGGCAGGCGCTGGGGCCGAGCCTTGGCCAATGCTGCGGCGGCGCGGTGACGGTGCTGACCGAGGTTTATGACGCCGAGGCGGTGGCGCGGCTGGATGGGGCGGTGATCGCGCGGCCGGTTTCGGGCCCGGCGGGTGAAATGCCGCTGGCGGTGGCGCGGCAGCTGAACCGGGCGCGGGCCGAGGGCGTGGCGCCCCTGCCCCGGCTGGTTCAGGGCTGGATGGTGGAACCGGTCGCGGCGCCTTCGCGGGCGCTGTGGGTCTGGGGCGCGGGGCATGTGGGCCGCGCCATCGTCGCGGTGCTGGCGCCGCTGCCCGATCTGGCGATCACCTGGATCGACGTCGCCGAGGCGCGGTTTCCGCTGGCGTCAGAGGGGGTGACCCGGCTTTGGGCCGAAAACCCCGCCGATCTGGTGGCGCAGGCGCCGCGCGGGGCCGAGCATCTGGTGCTGACCTATTCCCATGCGCTCGATCTGGAACTGTGCCACCGGCTGTTGCAACACGGCTTTGGCCGGTTGGGCCTGATCGGGTCCGAGACCAAGGCGGCGCGATTCCGCAGCCGGTTGCGCGCCCTTGGCCACACGCCAGAGCGTATCGCGACGATCCAATGCCCGATCGGCGAACGGGATTTGGGCAAACATCCGCAGGCCATCGCCATCGGCGTGGCGGCGGACTTCATCCGACAGAAAAGCGCAACCGCATCACAAAAGGAAAGCGCGACATGACAGGGACGGGGACGGAACAGGTTCTGCTGACCGTCGAGGGGATCACCAAGGCCTATCCGGGCGTGGTGGCGAACTCGAACGTGTCTTTCAGGATCATGGAGGGCGAGGTTCATGCCCTGCTGGGCGAGAACGGCGCCGGGAAATCGACGCTGGTGAAGATGATCTATGGCCTCGTGAAGCCGGACACGGGGCGGATGACGCTGCGCGGGCAGGCCTACACACCGGCCGAGCCGCGCGCGGCGCGGGCCTCGGGCGTGGCGATGGTGTTTCAGCACTTCAGCCTGTTCGAGGCGTTGAACGTGGCCGAGAACGTCGCGCTGGGGATGGAAAATCCGCCGCCGCAGGGCGAGTTGTCGGCGCGCATCCGGCAGGTCAGCGAGGAATACGGGCTGCCGCTGGACCCTTCGCGGCTGGTCGGCGACCTGTCGGCGGGGGAACGCCAGCGGGTGGAGATCATTCGCTGCCTGTTGCAGGAACCCAAGCTTCTGATCATGGACGAGCCGACCTCGGTGCTGACGCCGCAGGAGGTGGATATCCTGTTCACCACGCTCCGGCAGCTGTCGGCCGAGGGCCGCGCGATCCTCTATATCAGCCACAAGCTGGAAGAGATCCGCACGCTTTGCGACGAGGCGACGATCCTGCGGCGCGGCAAGGTGGTCGCCACCTGCACCCCGCGCGAGAAATCGGCGCGCGAGCTGGCGGAACTGATGGTGGGTGAAACGCTTACACCGCCGGCCCGCACCGGCAAGGCGCCGGGGCCGGTGGCACTGGACGTGACCGGGCTGTCGGTCAATTCGCCGAACCCGTTTGGCACCTCGTTGAAGAACGTTCACCTGACGGTGCAGCGGGGCGAGATCCTTGGCATCGCGGGGGTGGCGGGGAACGGGCAGGACGAACTGCTGCTGGCGCTGTCGGGCGAGCTGAAAAGCGATAGCGACGCGGTGAAGATCGACGGCCGGGGCGTCGGCCATCTGGGCCCGAACGCGCGCCGCGCGGCGGGGCTGGTCGCGGCGCCGGAGGAACGGCTGGGCCATGCTGCGGCACCCGACATGAGCCTGACGGAAAACGCGCTGCTGTCGGGCGCGATCCGCAAGGGGCTGGTGAAGCACGGCATGATCGACTGGGTCAGAACCAAGACCTTTGCCGAGGGCATCGTGAAGGCTTTCGACGTGCGCACGCCGGGGGTTGGCACCGCGGCCCGCGCGCTGTCGGGCGGCAACTTGCAGAAATTCGTCATCGGCCGGGAACTGAGCCAGGATCCGGCGGTGATCGTGGTGAACCAGCCGACCTGGGGCGTCGATGCGTCTGCGGCGGCGGCGATCCGGCAGGCGCTGATCGACCGTGCCGCGGCCGGGGCGGCCGTGATCGTGATCAGCCAGGACCTGGATGAACTGCTGGAAATCGCCGACCGGTTCTGCGCGCTGAACGGCGGGCGCCTGTCGGCGCCGCGCCCGGTGCAGGGGCTGACGGTGGACGAGATCGGCCTGATGATGGGCGGCTCGCACGGGATGGAGGTGGCCCATGCTCACGCTTGAGAAACGCCCGAGCCCGTCGCGGTTCTGGGCCGGGGTCACGCCGATCCTGGCGGTGATCCTGACCATGATCGCGGGCGGCATCCTGTTCGCGGCGATGGGCAAGGACCCGGTCGAGGCGATCCTCGACATCTTCTGGCAACCGCTGTTCGGCGACAACGCCGACTATTTCCGCGCGCAACTGCTGGTGAAGGCGGGGCCGCTGGTGCTGATCGCCGTCGGGCTCAGCCTTGGCTTCCGCGCCTCGATCTGGAACATCGGCGCCGAGGGGCAATACATCATCGGCGCCATCTGCGGCGCGGCGGTGGGGCTGGCCTTCTACCCCGCCGATCACTGGTACATCTTTCCGCTGATGGTGATTGCCGGGGCGCTGGGCGGCTGGGCCTGGGCGATGATCCCGGCGTTGCTAAAGAACGTCTTCGGCACCAATGAGATCCTGGTGTCGCTGATGCTGGTCTATGTCGCCGAGAACATTCAAAGCTGGATGGCCTTCGGCCCCTTGCGCAACCCCGAGGGCATGGGCTTTCCCGGCAGCCGCAACCTGCAGCAATATCCGGCGGCGTCGAACCCGGAACTGATCCCGAACACCGGCATCCACTGGGGCGTGGTGGCGGCGGCGGTCGCGGCGGTGCTGGCCTATATCCTGCTGAAAAAGCACATCCTTGGCTTCCAAATTCGCGTCGCGGGTCAGGCGCCGCGGGCCGCGCGCTTTGCCGGGGTCGATCCGAAGCACCTTTTCACCATCTGCATGGGCATCTCTGGCGCACTGGCCGGGCTGGCGGGGCTGTTCGAGGTCAGCGGGCCGAGCGGGCAGATTTCCACCAACTTCAACGTGGGCTACGGCTTTACCGCGATCATCGTGGCCTATCTTGGCCGGTTGCACCCGATCGGCATCGTGCTGGCGGGGCTGCTGCTGGCGCTGACCTACATCGGCGGCGAACTGGCACAGCTGTCGCTGGGCCTGCCGTCGGCGGCGATCCAGGCCTTTCAGGGGATGCTGCTGTTCTTCCTGCTCGGCCTCGACGTGCTGTCAAACTACCGCATCCGCGTGAAGGAGACCCGCAAATGAGCCTCGGGGGTATTGATCTTGTCGTCCTCATCGCCTCGCTGATGGTGGCCTCCACGCCGATCATGCTGGCGGCCATCGGCGAACTGGTGGCCGAAAAGGCCGGTTCACTGAACCTGGGCGTGGAGGGCATGATGATCATTGGCGCCATCTGCGGCTTCATCGCGGCGGTCGAGACCGGCAGCCCGGTTCTGGGCTTCGTTGCGGCGGCGGCGGGTGGTGCGGTGATGGCGCTGCTGTTCGCGTTCATGACGCAGGTTCTGCTGTCGAACCAGGTCGCCACCGGGCTGGCGCTGACACTGTTCGGCCTTGGCCTGTCGTCGCTGCTGGGTCAAGGCTACAACGGCATCAAGCCGCCGCCGACGCCGAAACTGTTCGGCAGCCTCGGCGATCTGCCGGTGGTGGGGCCGATCGTGTTCGGCCACAACTGGGTGGTCTATCTGTCGCTGATCCTGGTCGCGGGCACCTGGGCGGTGCTGAAATACACCCGCGCGGGCCTCGTGCTGCGCGCGGTGGGCGAAAACCACGACGCGGCCCATGCGCTTGGCTACCGCGTCCGCACCGTGCGCACACTGGCGCTGATGTATGGCGGCGCCTGCGCCGGGGTGGGCGGCGCCTACCTCAGCCTGGTGCGGGTGCCGCAATGGACCGAGGGGATGACGGCGGGCGCGGGCTGGATCGCGCTGGCAATCGTGGTCTTCGCGTCGTGGAAACCGTGGCGGGTGCTGCTGGGTGCCTATATTTTTGGCGGCGTCACCGTTCTTCAGCTGCGCCTTCAGGCCGCAGGGATTGCGATCCCGGTCCAGATATTGTCCACCGCGCCCTATCTGATAACGATACTGGTGCTAGTCATCATGTCGGCCCGCCGCGGCCGCGCGGCGCAGGGCGCGCCCGCATCGCTGGGCCGCGTGTTCCACGCATCACACTGAGACTTCATCTGACGCAACGACCTTCGGACCGGACAGGTCCGACAACAACGGGGAGACTACAATGAAACGCAGAGAGTTCCTGGCCGCAACGGCGGCGACCGGCACCGTGCTGGCCACCGGCCTGGCTGGCAAGGCGATGGCCGCCGAGCCGCTGAAGGTCGGCTTCATCTACCTTGGCGTGCCGGGCGACGGCGGCTGGACCTATCAGCACGATCTGGCCCGGCAGGCGATGGAAAAGCACTTCGACGGCAAGGTGGTGACCAACGTCATCCAGAACGTGCCGGAAGGCGCCGACGCCGAACGCTCGATCACCCAGCTGGCGCTGGCGGGCAACAAGCTGATCTTCACCACCTCGTTCGGCTACATGGACCCGACGATCAACGTGGCGAAGAAATTTCCCAAGGTGAAGTTCGAGCACGCCACCGGCTACAAGCGCGCCGACAACGTCTCGACCTATGACGCGCGCTTCTATGAAGGCCGCGCCGTGATCGGCACCATCGCGGGCCGCATGACCAAGACCAACAAGATCGGCTACATCGGCACCTTCCCGATTCCGGAAGTGGTGCAGGGCATCAACTCGGCCTACATCCACGCCAAGAAGGTGAACCCGGACGTCGAGATGAAGGTGATCTGGGTCTCGACCTGGTTCGACCCGGCCAAGGAAGCCGACGCCGCGCAGGCGATGATCGACGCGGGCGTCGACGTCATCATGCAGCACACCGATTCCACCGCCGCGATGGCCAAGGCACAGGCCGCGGGCGTCTATGCCTTCGGTCAGTCGTCCGACATGATCCAGTACGCGCCCAAGCCGCGCATCTCGTCGATCATCGACAACTGGGCGCCCTACTACATCCAGCGCGCGCAGGACATGCTGGACGGCAAATGGGCCAGCCAGGGCGTCTGGATGGGCATCGGCACCGGCGTGGTCGAGATCGGCGAAATCACCGATGCCGTCCCGCCCGAGGTGAAGGCCGAGGCGCTGGCGCTGAAGGACAAGATCGCCAGCGGCGCCTACCACCCGTTCACCGGCCCGCTGAACAAGCAGGACGGCTCGGTCTGGCTGGCCGCGGGCGAGACCCCGAAAGACGACATGCTGTCGGGCCTGAACTTCTACGTCGAAGGCATTCAGGGCGACCTGCCGAAATAAACCGCGTCCTGTGACGTGATCGGGGGCCCGGCCGTCTGCCGGGCCCCTTTGCGTTTGCCACCGTCCCCCTTGCGCCCGCCGCCGTGCGGGGCCACGATCCGCGAAAGCGTCGGAGGGACGGGATGAACTGGCAGGCCTATCTTGACCGCGAACAGCCGCGGTTCGTGGACGAGTTGATCGACTTCGTTCGCATCCCCTCGGTTTCCGCCAAGCCCGAGAACATACCCGACGTGCGCCGCGCCGCCGACTGGGTGGCCGCCCGCCTGACCCGCGCCGGGATCGAGCACGCCGAGGTGCTGCCGACCGCGGGCCACCCGGTCGTCTGCGCCGACTGGCTGCACGCCGGGCCAGAGCGGCCGACGATCCTGATCTACGGCCATTTCGACGTGCAGCCCGCCGAGCCGCTGGACCTGTGGTCCTCACCGCCGTTCGATCCGCAGGTGCGCGACGGCTGCCTGTGGGGGCGCGGCGCATCCGACGACAAGGGCGGAATGCTGATCCCGATCCTTGCCGCCGAGGCGATGCTGGCAACCGAAGGCGCGCTGCCGGTGAACGTGCGGTTCTTCTTCGAGGGGCAGGAGGAAATCGGCTCGCCCGACCTGCCGCCGTTTGTCGAGGCGCAGCGCGACCGGCTGACCGCCGACATGATCTTTTCCGCCGACGGGTTGCAGTGGTCGCCCGGGGTGCCTCAGATCGTCGAAGCGCTGAAGGGCCTCGTGTCGCTGGAAATCGTGGTGACCGGGCCGCGGGGCGACCAGCATTCCGGCATGCAGGGCGGCGGCATCGCCAACCCCGCGCTGGCGCTGGCGCAGATTCTCGCCTCGCTGAAAACCCCCGATGGCCGGATTGCGGTCGCGGGCTTTTACGATGACGTGGTGCCGCTGACCGCCGAAGACCGCGCCGCCATCGCCCGCGTGCCCTATGACGAGGCCGAATATCTGGCCGAAAGCGGCGCCCCGGCGACCTTTGGCGAGCCGGGCTATACCACGCGCGAACGGTTGTGGGCGCGGCCCACGCTGGATGTGAACGGGCTGACCAGCGGCTGGCAGGGCGCGGGCACCAAGACCGTGCTGCCCGCCGAGGCGCGCGCCAAAATCACCTGCCGCCTTGTCGCCGCGCAATCGCCCGAGCGGGTGTTCGACCTGATCGCGGCGCATGTCGCGGCCCACCTGCCGCCCGGCGTGCGCGCCGAGGTGCTGCGCCTGCCGGGCCGCGCCGACCCGTTTCAGGTGCCCGGCGGCCACAACGCCAGCGCCGCCGCCACCGAAGTGCTGACCGAGCTTTACGGCATCGCCCCCTACCGCACCCGCGTTGGTGGCTCGATCCCGGTGATGACGACGCTGCTGGATACGCTGGGCGTTCACGCCACGATGTTCGGCTTCTCGCATGGCGACGAGAACCTGCACGCGCCCGACGAATTCTTCCGCCTGTCCGCCTTCCGCCGCGGCCAGACCGCCTATGGGCGGCTGATGGAGCGGCTGGCGGGGCGCTGACCGCGCACCATGCCGTGAAGAAAGACAGAAAATGTCGCAGCAGGCGGCCACATTAAAATAAAGACATATTCAACATATGTGATACAAATTCGACTCAGGCGACAAAACAACCCGCCACCGGAGGAGGAATCATGGCACATATCGTCGTACTGGGCGCAGGCCTGGGCGGGTCAATCATGGCCTACGAACTGAAAGATCAGATCCGCAAGGAAGATACGATCACCGTCATCACCAAGGACCCGAAGTATCACTTCGTGCCCTCGAACCCCTGGGTCGCCGTCGGCTGGCGCACCAAGGACGACATCACCATCGACATCGCGCAGACGATGAAGCGCAAGGGCATCGCCTTCAAGGCAGTCCCGGCGGAAACGGTGCTGCCGAAGGAAAACCGGATCGAGTTGGCCGATGGCACCTCGGTCAGCTACGATTATCTGGTGATCGCCACCGGGCCGGAACTTGCCTTCGACGAGATCGAGGGGCTTGGGCCGCATGGCGGGTTCACCCAGTCGGTCTGCCACGTCGATCACGCCGAAATGGCCCACACCGCGTTCGAAGAGTTCTGCAAGAACCCCAAGCCGATCATCGTCGGCGCCGTTCAGGGCGCCTCGTGCTATGGCCCGGCCTACGAATTCGCCTTCATTCTGGAAACCGAACTGCGCCGCCGCAAGATCCGCGACAAGGTGCCGATGACCTTCGTCACCTCGGAACCCTATGTCGGCCACCTCGGGCTTGACGGGGTCGGCGACACCAAGGGGCTGCTGGAATCGTCGATGCGCGAAAAGTCGATGAAGTGGAAGACATCAAGCCGCGTGAAGAAGGTCGAAGACGGCAAGATGACCGTCGAAGAGATCAACGACGACGGCACCGTGAAGGCCGAGACCGAAATGCCGTTCGGCTTTGCGATGATGCTGCCGGCGTTCCGGGGCATCAAGCCGCTGCGCGGCATCGAGGGCCTGTCGAACCCGCGCGGCTTCACCATCGTCGACAAGCACCAGCAGAACCCGACCTACAAGAACATCTTCGCTGTCGGCGTCTGCATCGCCATCCCGCCGATGGGCCCGACCCCGGTGCCCTGCGGCGTGCCCAAGACCGGCTTCATGATTGAATCGATGGTCACCGCCACGGCCCACAACATCGGCAATCTGCTGCGCGGGAAAGAGCCCGACCAGATCGGCACCTGGAACGCCGTCTGCCTGGCCGACTTCGGCGACTCGGGCATCGCCTTCGTGGCCCAGCCGCAGATCCCGCCGCGCAACGTGAACTGGTCCTCGCAAGGCAAGTGGGTCCACCTCGCCAAGATCGGGTTCGAGAAGTACTTCATGCGCAAGGTGAAGAAGGGCACGTCAGAGCCGTTCTACGAAGCCGCCACGATGAAGATGCTGGGCATCGACAAGCTGAAGAAGGTCGAGCAGGGCTGAGCCTGCGGACGACGTTCCGACACAGGACCGCAGCAACGGGGGGCCATCGCTCCCCGTTCGCTTTTCGCACCCCACCCCTTGCCTTTCGCCGCCCGCTGGCCAAGATGCCGCCATGACACGCGATTTCCTCATCATCGGCGGCGGTATTGCGGGCGTTGCTGCAGCTGCCGAACTTTCGCGCCTCGGGGCGGTGACGCTGCTGGAAACCGAGCCCGTGCTGGCCCATCACGCCTCATCACGCTCCGCCGCGCTGTTCGAGCCGTCTTATGGCCTGCCGCCGGTGGTGGCCCTCAGCCACGCCAGCGGCCCGGCGCTGAAGGCGGCGGGCGTGCTCAGCCCGCGCGGGTTGATGATCGTGGCACGCGCCGACCAGCGCGCCGCTTTCGTCACGGAAACCGAGGGGATGGGGCTGGCCGAGATCACGACCGAGGCCGCCATCGCCCGTGTGCCGGTCTTGAACCCCGAAACGCTCGCCTTCGCCGCGCTGGCCGACCACGCCTGGGACATCGACACCGACCGGCTGATTCAAACCTATGCCCGCGATGCCCGCTCGCGTGGTGCCGAGATTGTCACCGCCGCCCCGGTGACGGCGATCACGCGCACCGACGCGGGCTGGCATGTCGTCACGCCCAAAGGTGACTACACCGCCACCCGGCTGGTCAACGCCGCCGGGCCCTGGGCCGATCAGGTGGCGGGCATGGCCGGGGTGCGCCCGAAGGGGTTCACGCCCTACCGCCGCTCGATGGCGCGCATCCCGGCTCCGGGCGGGCACGATCCCGCCCTCTGGCCGATGATCTTCGGCGCCGGTGAAAGCTGGTATGCCAAGCCAGATGCGGGCGCCCTGATCGTCTCGCCCGCCGAGGAACACGCGATGACCCCGCATGATGCCTGGCCCGACGACATGGTGCTGGCCGAGGGGTTGGCGCGGTATGAGGAGATGGTGACGGAACCCGTGACCCGGTTGCTGGCAAGCTGGGCCGGGCTGCGCACCTTCGCCCCGGATCGCGTGCTGGTGATCGGCCCCGATGTCGGCGATCCGACCTTGCTGTGGAGCGCGGGACAGGGTGGCTATGGCTTCCAGACCGCACCCGCCGCCGCCGCGCTGCTGGCCGCGCTGGCCGATGGCCGCGCACCCGACCTTGACCCCGCCGCCGTCGCCGCGCTGTCGGCCACCCGCTTCGCCTGACGCGGCGTCATATTCTACATCGTGAATGAATTGACATGGGTCAAGGTGGCCCCTGCCCCATCGTGGCATCCCGGTCTGGCGACCGGCGAACAGGAGTCCGCGATGACCTACAAGACCGAAATCCACGACATGCGCACCGAGTTGAAGGCCCTTTACAAGGCCATTCCCGGCGCCACCAAGGGCTTTGCCGAACTGTCCAAGGCCGCGAAGGAAGAGGGCGTGCTGGAACACAAGCACCGCGAATATGTGGCGGTGGGCATCGCCGTGGCGCAACGCTGCCAGCCCTGCATCAACTTCCACGTCGAGGCGCTGATGAAGGCGGGCGGCACCCGGCAGGAATTGTCGGACGTGCTGGCGATGGCGCTGCAGATGGGCGGTGGCCCGGCGCTGATGTATGCCGGTCACGCGCTGGCCTGCTGGGATGAGCTTGCGGCGCCTGCCGCCTGAGGCTCGGCTGGAACCCGCCACGGTCAGGAATTCCATACCTAAGCGAAACTCGCCCTATGGTTGATTCTCGCTCAGAATAATGCTGCGCAAGATTGCAATGCGCAGCAACTTTGTTTCTGACATTGGAGGATGACATGGCACGTTTTGTGGTGGACCTCGGCGATATCGAGATGACGAAGGAAGAAGAGGCCGGGGTTGCCCGCGCCATCCAGAAGGCGGCGCTGTCGCAGCTGGCAGAGCTTCGGCTGCCCGGCCCGTTCTTCTCGCACTTTCCGCCGGGCTGGCTCGGCTTCATCCTGCGCAAAGATCTGGCCGGGATTCTGGAGGCCGAAAAGCAGATCGGCCAGGTCGCCTACGGCATCCGGTGACCGCCGTGGCGGCGCAACCCGGCGCGCCGCCCGCCCCCCGCACCTGCCCGAGCGCCCCGGCCGAAGCCGGGGCCACCCTGATCGGGATGCTGGGGCCGGACGGCCGCATCCACAACCTGCGCACCCCGCTTGAGGTGGATGCCGACTTCCTTGCCGCCGCCGCCACGCAGGGCCCGCCCGAGGCGCGGATGCGCTTTGCCGGGCGCTGCGTCGAGGGGCAATGCGGCCAATGGACCGGCCATTCCTGCGGCGTGATCGAGCGTGTGCTGGATCGGCTGGCCAGCGCGGACGGCCCGCAGGTGGCGGCCGAGCTGCCGCCCTGCACCATCCGCGCGAATTGCCGGTGGTTCAGCCAGAGCGGCGGCACCGCCTGCCGGGCCTGCGTGCTGGTGGTCACCGACACGCGGACGCTCGCGGCCGAATGAAACACAGGGCCGCGCCAGCGGCGCGGCCCGGCTCGACACGGTGCGTTTCACGAGCCATCACGAAATCTCCCGAAGGCGCGACGGAACCTGGCGCGGCTTTCGTATCACTCATGCGAAAACATGAATGTATGGAGATGTCCGATGCCCAACCTGAACCGCCTAACCGCCGCTGCCGCCCTTGGCGCTCTGCTGACTGTCCCCGGTGCCGTGCTGGCAGCCCCGCTCAGCCCGGACCAAAGCAAGGCCGCGCTGGCGGCGCTGGATGACGAATACCACGCACTGGCCACCTATCAGGTTGTGTTAGAAAAGTTTGGCGCGGTTCGCCCCTTCTCCAACATCATCAAGGCCGAGCAACGTCACATTGACGCAGTCGCCGCTGTGTTGAAGGACAGCGGCCAGACCGTGCCCGGCAACCCCTACCTCAGCGGGGAAAAGCCGCGCCCCGAGGCACCTGCGACGCTGAAAGAAGCCTGCGCGATTGGCGTACAGGCGGAGATTGCTAATGCGGCGCTTTACGACGATCAGCTTTTGCCGGTCGCAAAAGGCAACGCGCAGCTGGTGACGATCTTCACGTCGTTGCGCGACGCGTCGGAAAAGAACCACCTGCCGGCCTTCCAGCGCTGCGCAAAATAAACGAGCAATCCGGCGGCACATCGCGCGCCGCCGGAACCCGGCCCCGTCAGCCGTCGATGCGGATGCGCGCGTTCGACGGGTCGTAGGGGCTGTCCTCGGTCACCACGGCATCGAAGAGGTCGCGGAACATCCGCACCTTCAGCCGGGTGCCCGGCACCGCCAGATCGGGGCGCACATAGCCCATGCCGATCTGCTTGCCGAAGCCGACCGAATACCCGCCCGAGGTCAGGCGGCCGATCTTCTCACCCTCGTGCAGCAGCGCCTCCTTGCCCCAGGGGTCGGCATCGGCGGGGCCGTCGATCAAGAGCGTCACGCATTTCGAGCGGATGCCCACGTCCAGCATCGCCTGCTTGCCGGTGAAGTCTTTCGAAAGGTCGACAAAGCGATCCAGCCCGGCCTCAAGCGGCGTCGCGTCGCGGCCAAGCTCGGTGCCAAAGGCGCGGTAGCTTTTCTCCTGCCGCAGCCAGTTCTGCGCCCGGGCCCCGACCAGCTTCAGCCCGTGCTTTTCGCCCGCCTCCATCAGCCGGTCGAACAGATGGTTCTGCATCTCGATCGGGTGGTGCAATTCCCAGCCAAGCTCGCCGGTATAGGCCACCCGGATCGCCATCACCGGCACCATTCCCAGCTCGATCTTGCGCATCGAAAGCCAGGGGAAGCGCTTGTTCGACAGCGCCGTGTCAGGCGCCGCGTCCTTCACGATCTCTTTCAGGATGGCGCGCGCGTTCGGGCCGGCCAGCGCGAAGACGCCCCATTGGGTGGTGACGTCGTGAATGTCGACATAAGCCCCGCCGTCACCGATGAAATCCTCGGCCGCCTTGCGCAGATAGTCCGCGTCATAGGCCGTCCAGGCCCCGGCCGACACGAGGTAATACGAATCCTCTGCCATCCGCACGATGGTATATTCCGTGCGCGTGGTGCCGGTGGCGGTCAGCGCATAGGTCAGGTTGATGCGGCCGACCTTGGGCAGCGCGTTGCAGGTGAAGGCGTCGAGGAAGGCCGTGGCGCCGGGCCCGCGCACGAGGTGCTTGGTAAAGGCGGTGGCGTCGATCAGGCCCGCCGTCTCGCGGATCGCCTTCGCCTCTTCAACCGCGTATTGCCACCAGCCACCACGGCGGAAGCTGCGGCTGGCATGGTCATCAAAGCCCATCGGCGCATAGTAGTTCGGTCGATCCCAGCCGTTCACCTGGCCGAACTGCGCGCCGCGTTCCTTCTGGCGGTCATAGGCGGGCGAGGTGCGCAGCGGGCGGCAGGCTTCGCGTTCCTCATCCGGGTGGTGCAGCACGAAGACGTGCTCATAGCACTCCTCGTTCTTGCGCGCCGCGTATTCGGTCGTCATCCAGCTGCCGTAGCGCTTGGGGTCGAGGCTGGCCATGTCGATCTCCGCCTCGCCCTCGGTCATCATCTGGGCGAGGTAATGGCCGGTGCCGCCCGCCGCGGTGATGCCGAAGCTGAAGCCCTCGGCGATCCACATGTTCCTGAGCCCCGGCACGGGCCCCACCAGCGGGTTGCCATCGGGGGTATAGCAGATCGGGCCGTTGAAATCGTCCTTCAGCCCGACATGCTCGGACGAGGGGATGCGGTGGATGAACGACATGTATTCACCCTCGATCCGCTCCAGATCCAGCGGGAACAGGTCGGCGCGGAAGCTTTCCGGCACGTCATAAAGAAACCGCGCCGGGGCATTGCGTTCATAGGGGCCGAGGATCCAGCCACCGCGTTCCTCGCGCACATACCATTTGGCGTCGGCATCGCGCAGCACCGGGTGCTGCGGGTTGGTCTTGCGCCACTCGACCAGCATCGGGTCGGGCTCGGTCACGATATACTGGTGCTCGACCGGAATGGCAGGGATCTTCACGCCCAGCAGCCGCGCGGTGCGCTGCGCGTGGTTGCCGGTGGCGGTCACCACATGCTCGGCATGCACCTCCACCTTTTCTTCGCCGGGCACCAGGTTACCGCCCTGCTCGACCATTTTGGTCAGCGACACGATCCATTCCGACCCGGTCCAGCGATAGCCATCCACCTGCCAGCGGCGTTCAATCGTCACGCCATGCTGGCGCGCGCCCTTGGCCATCGCCTGCGTCACGTCGGCGGGGTTGATGTAGCCGTCCTGCGGATGGAACAGCGCGCCCTTCAGATCCTCGCTGCGCACCAGCGGCCAGCGGTCCTTGATCTCTTTCGGGCTCAGGAATTCGTGGTAGACCCCGGCGGTTTCCGCGACCGAGGAATAGAGCATGTACTCGTCCATCCGCGCGTCGGTCTGCGCCATGCGCAGGTTGCCCACGACGTAGAAGCCGGGGTTGAGGCCGGTTTCCGCCTCAAGTCCCTTGTAGAAATCGACCGAGTATTTGTGGATGTGGGTGGTGGCGTAACCCATGTTGAACAAGGGCAACAGCCCCGCCGCGTGCCAGGTGGAGCCCGAGGTCAGCTCATCCCGTTCCACCAGCAGGGTGTCCCACCCGGCCTTGGCCAGATGGTAGGCGATCCCGGTGCCCACGGCACCGCCGCCGACGACAAGGGCTTTCACATGGGTTTTCATCGGGCGACTCCCTGAGGGCAAGACGTTTGCGCCCATATGTGCCGGAACCGCACCCGCGCGGGAAGGTGGGCCCGACACTTGGCGGCGGAAAACGACATGCGCGGGGTCGTGGGTGAATGGCGGCAAAGGCGGGGGCTGTCTGCCCCCGCGCCCCCGAGGATATTTGGGCCAAGATGAAAGGGCAGCAGGACAGGGGCCTTGCCGGAGACGCGGCCCGGCCCGCGCCGGTCAGAGCATCCCCGGCAGCACCTGATCCGGCGGCCTGTGCCCATCAGCGAAGGTCTTGATGTTGATGATGACCTTCTCGCCCATCTCGACCCGCCCCTCCAGCGTGGCGGAACCCATGTGGGGCAAGAGCACGACATTGGGCAGTTCGCGCAGGCGGGGGTTGATCTCGTGGCCGTGTTCGAAGACGTCGAGGCCCGCGCCCGCGATCTCGCCCGCGCGCAGGCCGCGGGTCAGAGCGTTTTCGTCGATCACCTCGCCGCGCGAGGTGTTCACGATCACCGCCGTGGGTTTCATCAGCTTCAGCCGCCGCGCGTTCAGCAGGTGGAAGGTCGAGGGCGTGTGCGGGCAGTTCACCGAGATGATGTCCATCCGGCTGACCATCTGATCCAGGCTTTCCCACCAGGTCGCCTCAAGCTCCGCCTCAAGCTCTGGGCGCAGGCGGCGGCGGTTGTTGTAGTGGATTTGCAGCCCGAAGGCGCGCGCGCGGCGCGCCACCGCCTGCCCGATCCGCCCCATGCCGAGGATGCCGAGCCGCCGCCCGCCCAGCCGCCCGCCCAGATGTGCCATCGGCGCCCAGCCCTTCCAGTTGCCGGCCTGCATCTCGGCCAGTCCCTCGGGGATGCGGCGCGTTACCGCAAGGATCAGCGCCATCACCATGTCGGCGGTATCCTCGGTCACCACGCCGGGCGTGTTCGACACCAGAATGCCGCGCTGGCGGGCCGAAGCGACGTCGATATGATCCACCCCGGCGCCATAGTTGGCGATCAGCTTCAGCTTGTCGCCCGCCTGCGCCAGCATCGCGGCGTCGATCGGATCGGTCACGCAGGGCACCAGCACATCGGCGCGATGCATGGCTGCAACCAGTTCCTCACGCGTCATCCGGACGTCGGGATCCCGCAATTCGACGTTGAACAATTCCTTCATCCGGGTCTCGACAACCTCGGGCAACCGTCGCGTCACGACAACACTCAGACGCTCTGCGGGCATCCGATCCTCCTTGCGCTTTTCTTCCGGCGATCCTGATGGCAGACTTACCGATAGCGCGGCGCGGCACAAGCGTCGGCGGGCAGAGCAGCCGGGAAAGGGCCCCGAAAGACGGGCCGCACCAGTGGCGAAGGACGGGCAGAGGAACATGAATCGTCGGGAATTCACGGCTTTGGCCGCCGGGTGGGTCGGCGTTGTCGCAGCCGGTCGGGCGGGCGCGCTGGAAGAGGGGCCGGTGACCCATCTGCCGGTCCCGCGCTATGTTTCGCTGAAAGGCACCCAGGGCTATGCCCGCCGGGGGCCGGCGCTGACCCAGCGCATCGACTGGGTCTTTACCCGCAATGGCATGCCGCTGCGCATCACCGGCGAGTTCGACCACTGGCGCCGGGTCGAGGACAAGGACGGCCTTGGCGGCTGGATGCATTACACGCTGCTATCAGGCGCGCGCACGGTGATCGTGACGAAACCGATGGTCGATCTGCGCGCCCTGCCCGAACAGCGGGCGCCGGTCACCGCACGGGCCGAGGTGAACGTGATTGCCCGCCTGTTGTCGGCGCGTGAAAGCTGGTGCCGGATCGGCGCCGACGGCGACAGCGGCTGGGTCGAGAAAACCGCCGTCTGGGGCGTCGATCCGGGCGAAACGCTGGGCTGACGCCGCCCGTTGCACCTACCCCCGGCGCAGCTTAGGTTGCGCGCCCATGCGCCCGAGATGAGTCCCCGATGGCCCTGCTGACGGAAACCCGCCTGACCGCCTCTGCGGGCTTCGCCTCGTCACTCGTGGCGGGGGTGCTGGTGATTCTGAAGCTTTGGGCGATGGGCCAGACCGGCGCGCTGTCGGTGGCAGCGTCGCTGGCCGACAGCGCGATGGATTTCATGGTCTCGCTCGGGGCGCTGCTGGCGATCCTCTATGCCGCCCGCCCGCCGGATGAGGATCACGCCTTCGGCCATACCTCGGCCGAAGACCTTGCGGCCCTTGGCCAGTCGCTGTTCGTCAGCCTGACCGGCGCCGTGATCGGCTGGGCCGCGGTGGCGCGACTGCTGTCGCCCGATCCGGTGACGTTGCAGGCCGAAGGGCGCGGCATGATCGCGATGCTGGTCTCGGCCGCGCTGACCGTCGCGCTGATCCTGTGGCAGCGGCGGGTGATCCGGCGCACCGGCAGCCGGGTCGTCGAGGCGGATTCGATGCACTATCTTGGCGATCTGGTGTTCAACATCGGCGCGCTCCTCTCGCTCTGGGCGGCCTCGGCGCTGGGTCTGGGCCAGATCGACAGCGTGGTGGCACTTGGCGCGGCGGCGATCCTGATCCTTGGCGCGCTGCGGGTTGGCAAAGGCGCCTGGGATGCGTTGATGGACCGCGCCGCCGATCCCGCGATCACCGCGGGCATCGCCGCCATTGCCCGCGACTGGCCGGGGGTGCGCGGCTATCACGACCTCAAGACCCGGACGGCGGGCAGCCGCGTGTTCGTGCACCTGCATGTCGAGTTGGACGGCGACCAGACACTGGCCGAGGCGCATGCGATCAGCGCGGCACTGCGCCGCGCGATCCTCGCCGCCTATCCGCAGACCGATGTGATCATCCATCAGGATGTGGCGCGGGCGGCCGCCTAGGCGGGTTCCAAGAGCCCCCGCCCCTTCAACAGCGGCTCTACCCCCGGCATCCTGCCCCGGAACGCCGTGTAAAGCGCATCCGCCTCTTGCGAGCCACCGGCCGACAGGATGAACCGCTCCAGCCGCGCCGCCGTTTCGGGGTCGAAGGCGTCGCCCGCCTCTTCGAAGGCGGCAAAGGCGTCGGCGTCCATAACCTCGGACCACATGTAGCTGTAATAGCCCGAGGAATAGCCGTCGCCCGAGAACACATGGGCGAAGTTCGGGGTGGCGTGGCGCATGCGGATCGCCTTCGGCATGCCAAGGTCAGCCAGCACCTGCGCCTGCAGCGCCATCGGGTCGGCGGGGGCCGCGCCCTCGTGGAAAGCCAGATCCACCAGCGCCGAGGCGAGGTATTCCACCGTCGCGAAGCCCTGATCGTAGGTGCCCGCCGCCAACAGCCGTTCCAGCATGTCCTGCGGCATCGGCGCGCCGGTCACCGTATGGCGGGCATGGGTTTGCAGCACCTCGGGCACCTCCAGCCAGTGTTCGTAAAGCTGGCTGGGCAGTTCGACGAAATCGCGCGCCACCGAGGTGCCCGAGATGAAGCCATAGGTGACATCCGACAGCATCTGGTGCAGCGCATGGCCGAATTCATGGAACAGCGTGCGGGCATCGTCATAGCTCAGCAGCGCCGGCTCCCCGGCCGAAGGCTTGGCGAAGTTGCACACGTTCACCACGATCGGCCGCTCTTCGCCGCCCAGCTTGCGCTGGCCGCGTATCGCCGAACACCAGGCCCCCGACCGCTTGGACCCGCGCGCGAAATAGTCGCCCAGGAACACCGCCATGTGGCGGCCCTTCCGCGTCACCTCCCAGCCGCGCACGTCGGGGTGGGAGAACGGCCCTTCCAGCGCCGTGAACTCCAGCCCGAAGAGGCGCCCCGCCACATCGAAAGCCGCGCCGATCATGGCATCGAGGCTCAGGTACGGCTTCAACGCCGCCTCATCCAGATCATGCTCGGCGCGGCGGCGTTTCTCGGCGTAGTAGCGCCAGTCCCAGGCTTCCAGCTCGCCGTTGATGCCGTCGGCGTGCATCAGATCGGTCAGCACCGCTGCATCGGCCCCAGCCCTGGCCCGCGCCGGGGCCCAGACCCGCATCAAGAGGTCGCGCACCGAACCCGGCGTCTTCGCCATCTCGGGTTCCAGCTTGTAGGCCGCAAAGCTGGCATAGCCCAGCAGCTGTGCCCGCTCCGCGCGCAGGCGCAGGATCTCGGCGGCAATGTCGCGGTTGTCATGATCGTTGCCGTTCGCGCCCCGCGCCACCCAGGCCGCATAGGCGGTCTCGCGCAACTCGCGTCGCGGCGAGAATTGCAGGAACGGCACGATCAGCGAGCGGTTCAGCGTCACGACATGGCCCGACAGCCCGCGCTCTTCGGCGGCAGCCTTCGCGCTGGCCACGACGAAATCGGGCAGCCCTTCCAGATCGGCCTCGGCCAGCGGCATCATCCAGTCCCGCTCTTCCGCCAGCAGGTTCTGCGAGAATGTGGTGCCCAGCACCGCCAGCCGACTTTTCACCGCCGTCAGCCGATCTGCCGCCGCGCCATGCAATTCCGCCCCCGCACGCACGAACATGCGCCGATAAAGCGTCAGCACGCGCATCTGTTCCGGCGTCAGGCCAAGGCTGTCGCGGGCCTGCCACAGCGCCTCGATCCGGGCGAACAGCGGCCGGTTCATCGTCACTTCCGACGCGAAGGCCGACAGTTTCGGCGCCAGATCGCGCTGCAACGCTTCGCGCGCGGGGGTGCTGTCGGCGCCCGCAAGGTTGAAGAACACGCCCCCCACCCGGTCCAGCGCGCCTTCGGCCAGTTCCAGCGCCTCGATCGTGTTGGCAAAACTCGCGGCCGCGGCATTTCCGGCGATGGCGGCGATATTGGCGCGCGCTTCGGCCAGTGCGGCGTCGAAAGCGGGGGCGAAATCGTCATCGCGGATCGCGGCGAAGGGCGGCAGGGCAAAACGGCCGGTCCAGTCGGACAGAAGCGGGTTGGTCATGGCGGTCTCCTTTGGCCGTCAAGCTAGGCGCGGCGGCCGCCAGTGACCAGAGCGCCCACCCTTTTCCGGCGCGAAATCCTGTGGCCCGGCCTCAAGGCGCGCCGCGCCGCCGCAGATGTGCCTCAAGCCGCCGGAGCATCAGCGATAGGGTGACGGTCATCGCAAGGTAGATCAGCGCCACCACATTGTAGGTTTCCAGATAGCGAAAGTTCGCCGCCGCGCTGACTTTGCCAAGCTGGGTGATGTCGGTGACGCCCAGCACAGACACGAGGCTGGAGTCTTTCACCATTGCAACAAAATCGTTGCCCAGCGGCGGCAGGATGGTGCGGAACGCCTGCGGCATCACCACAAGGCGAAACCGCAGCCAGCGGCCCAGACCCAACGCCTCGGCCGCCTCGATCTGACCCCGTTCAACCGATTGAAGACCGGCGCGGAACACCTCTGACAGGAACGCAGAATAGGCGATCGTCAACGCGATGATGGCGCGCCACAGCAGCGATACGTCGCGCGTCAGCAAGGGGGCAAGGCCCAGCGGCGCGGTTGCCCAGTTCCACGCCGCCACCAGCATCGGCGCCAGCACGAATGCAACATAAAGCAGCAGCACGATGATCGGCACGCCGCGGATCACCTCGACGTAAAACCGCGCCGCCTGCCGCACCGCAAGCAGGCGCGACGTCGCCGCAAGGGCCAGCAGCAGACCGAGGCTGGAGGCCATCGCAAAGGCCACGGCGGTGACAAACAGGGTAACCCCGACGCCCTTCATCAGCGTTCGCAGCACCTGCGTATAGACCGTGTCCGACAGAAAGACCGCCAGCATGGCCGCACCAAGCCCGGCCAGCAGCACAAGCCACCAGGGAAATTCGCGGTCGGTGTCGGGGGGCTGCGGCATCAGGCGAGGACGGGCCGAAGGCCCCGGCGCAGGCCGGGGCCCCGTGCCATCACTGGCTCATCTTGTAGTCGAGGAACCACTTCTTGGTCAGCGCGTCCAGCGTGCCATCGGCCTTCAGCGATGCGATGGCAGCGTTCATCGGCGCGACAAGGGCCGAGCCCTTGGGGAAGATGAAGCCGAAATCCTCGGCGCCCAGCGGCTCGCCCACGATCTTGTAAAGACCGGGGTTGGCGGCGACATAGCCCTTGCCCGCCGTCGAGTCGGTCAGCACCAGATCGACATCGCCGGTCTTCAGCGCCTGCAGCCCGGCGCCGAAGGTTTCAAACAACTTCACGCGCGGGTTCGCCTCGTTGCCGTCGAGGATGTCATAAACCGCGGTGTAGAACGGCGTCGTGCCGGGCTGCGCCGCCACCAGCAGCTTCGGATCGGCGGCGAAGCTTTTCGCGTCGGTGAACCGCGTTTCATCCGCGCGCACCAGCATCAGCATTTCGGAATGCATGTAGGGGTCCGAGAAATCGACCTTTTCCTTGCGGTCGTCGCGAATGGTGATGCCCTCCATCCCCATGTCGTACTGGCCCTGGCTGACCGCCGGGATCATCGCGTCCCAACTGGAGTTCTGGTAGCTGACCTTCAGGTTCAGCCGCTTGGCAATCTCGGCCATCGCGTCATATTCCCAGCCGATCGGCTTGCCCGAGGCCGGATCGACGAATTGCAGTGGCGGATAGGCGTTTTCCGTCACCACGACGATCGCCTTGCCGCCCAGATCGGGCAGCGGGGCGGCGTGGGCGAAGGTGGCAGCAGCGGCGAGCGCAAGGCCCGCGAGGGCGGCAATCGGGTTCATCGGCAAACTCCCTGTCACGAGGTTGTGCCCGGAGCCTAAGCCGCGGCGCGGGCGGCGTCCAGCGGCGGAAATGACGCCCGGCGACGGTGCTTCCGGCAGCCGGTGGAGGCGGAGAGTCCCCCTCTTTCAGACCGGCGGCGCGGGGGGCGCGGCACGGCCGTGGCCAGTTCCGCAAACCGGGCAATCGGCGCGGCGGCTCAGGGTAAGTTTGCGGCTCTCGCCAAACAGCCCGTCGAAGATCAGCATCTCGCCGCGCAGGGTCTGGCCCGCGCCGGTCAAATGCTTCACCGCCTCCAGTGCCATCATCGAGCCCATGACGCCGGGCAGCGGGCCGACCACGCCCGCCTCGGCACAGCTTGGCACCAGGCCGGGGGCCGGGCGGGTCGGAAAGACGCATTCATAGCAGGGCGTGCCATGCGCCGGGTCATAAAGGCTGATCTGCCCCTCCCATTGCGTGATCGCGGCCGCGATCAGCGGCTTGCCCGCTTGCGCCGCAATCCGGTTGGTCAGATAGCGGGTGTCGAAATTGTCCGAGCCGTCAAGGATCAGGTCGTAACCGGCAAAAAGGTCCGCCGCGATCTCTTCCGTCAGGCGGCGCCGGTAGGGCCGGACCGTCACGAAGGGGTTCAGCGCCAACATCGCCGCTTCGGCCGAAAAGACCTTGGCCATGCCGATGCGCGCGTCGGTGTGGATCACCTGCCGTTGCAGGTTGGTCGCGTCCACCACGTCATCGTCGATCACACCGATGGTGCCGACACCCGCCGCCGCGAGGTAAAGCAGCGATGGCGCGCCGAGCCCGCCCGCGCCCACCACCAGCACCTTCGCCTCTTTCAGCGCGCGCTGACCAGGGCCGCCGATCTCGCGCAAAAAGATGTGGCGGGCGTAGCGGTCGATCTCGGCCGGGGTGAAGGGCCCCTCCGGCGCGGCCTCGGCCGGGCGCGCGCGCGCTTTCAGGCGCCGCAGCCCGGCCCGGTAGCCATAGGCCAGCGCCAGAACACCGATCAGCACCACCCAGACCTGCGCCGACCCGCCCGTGGCCAGCCGCAGCGGATGGTCGGGCGGCAGCACCAGTTGTTCCAGGATCACCCCGGCAAGAAGGATGCCGATCATCACCAGCCGCGCCCGAACCGGTGCCTTCATCCCCCAGCCCAGCCCCCAGAGCCCGGCCGCGAGAACCAGCACCAGAAGCATCAGCGCCGCCCCGTCGAACCGAAACCGCCCTCGCCGCGGTCGGTCGCGCCCAGTGCCTCGACCACTTCGAACCGCGCCTGCAGCACCGGGGCCACCACCATCTGCGCGATCCGGTCGCCGTGGTGCAGGGTGAACGGCTCGGCGCCAAGGTTGATCAGCAGCACGCCCAGCGGGCCGCGATAGTCGCTGTCGATGGTGCCCGGCGTGTTGGGCAGGCTGATCCCGTGCCGCAGCGCAAGGCCGGATCGGGGGCGGATCTGCACTTCGAACCCGGCCGGGATTTCCAGCCGCAGGCCGGTCGGAACGATGGCGCGGTGCATCCGTTCAAGGATGAAACCGGTCGCGCGGTCTTCCGGTTGCAGGTTGGCCCGGATGTCGGCCCCGGCCGCCCCGGCCGTCGCGTAGGAGGGCAGGCCAAGCGTCTGGTCGGCCCAATCCTCCCACAGGAAACGCAGCGTCGGCGTCATGCGTCTTGCCTTTCTTCTTGGTCCAAATACTCCCGCAGGAGGCTCAGGGCCGCGCCCTCGATTCCGCCCGTCATTGCAGCGCCCCGGCGATCCGGGCGGCAAGGCGGCGTGCAACCTCGTCCTTGCGCAGGCGGGGCCAGGCTTCGGCCCCGTCCGCGGTCACCAGCGTCACCTCGTTTTCCGTCCCGCCCATGATGCCGGTGGCCGGGCGCACGTCGTTCGCCACGATCCAGTCGCAGCCCTTGCGCGCCCGCTTGGCGCTGGCATGGGCCAGCACGTCATCGGTTTCCGCCGCAAAGCCGACGACCAGCCGCGGGCGGCCCGGCCCCATCTGCGACACGGTGGCAAGGATGTCGGGGTTCTCGGCAAACTCCAGCGCCGGGGCGCGGCCGCTGCCGTCTTTCTTCAGCTTCGCGCCGCTGGCGTTTGCCACCCGCCAGTCGGCCACGGCGGCGGCAAAGACCGCCGCATCGGCCGGCAGCGCGGCCTCGACCGCTGCCAGCATCTCGGCCGCCGTCTCGACCTGCACCACATGCGCGCCGGGGGGCGGCGGCACGGTGGCGGGGCCGGTGACGAAGGTCACCCGCGCGCCCAGCGCCACCAGCGCCGCGCCCAGCGCCGCGCCTTGGGCGCCCGAGGATCGGTTGGCGATGTAGCGCACCGGGTCGATCGGCTCATGCGTCGGGCCCGAGGTGACCAGCACATGCCGCCCGGCCAGCGGCCCGCCGCCCAGCGCCGTCTCGATGGCCGCGACGATTTCCAGCGGCTCGGCCATCCGGCCGGGGCCAAATTCGCCACAGGCCATGTCACCGTCGTTCGGGCCGACCGTCAGCACGCCGTCACCGCGCAGCATCGCAAGGTTGCGCTGCGTCGC
Source organism: Paracoccaceae bacterium (assembly GCA_016124615.1). Classification (GTDB taxonomy): domain Bacteria; phylum Pseudomonadota; class Alphaproteobacteria; order Rhodobacterales; family Rhodobacteraceae; genus Solirhodobacter. Next base: position 177,664 of record WGNF01000004.1, read on the forward strand.
CGGGTGCTGCCACATCCGCACATTCATCGCGGGCGCGATCAGCACGCGGGTGTCGGTCGCCAAAATCAGGGTCGAGGCGAGATCGTCGGCATGCCCCCCCGCCATCTTCGCCATCAGATCGGCCGTTGCCGGGGCGACCACGATCAGGTCGGCGACACGCGAAAGCTGGATATGCCCCATCTCGGCTTCATCGGTCAGATCGAACAGCGCACGATGAACCTTGCCACCCGCCAGCGCGCCGACCGAGAGTGGCGTCACGAATTCCTCGGCCGCCCGCGTCAACACAGGCGTGACCGCCGCGCCGCGTTCCTTCAGCCGCCGGATCAGGTCCAGCGCCTTGTAGGCCGCGATGCCGCCGCCGATGATCAGAAGAATGCGCTTGCCTGCAAGCATCTGCCGCCCTCGTGCTGCCCTGCGACGGTTCTAGGGCGGCGGCGCCTGCCGCACAATGGGGGAAGGTCGGGAGAGGGAAGGCCGGGGGCTGGCCCGCACCCCCTTAGCCCAGCAGGTTGCGCACCTCGATGCTCTGCGTCTCAAGGCTGCGGCGCATCTTGCCAAGCGCCGCGACCTCAAGCTGCCGCACCCGCTCTTTCGACAGGCCCAGTTCCTCGCCCAGGCTTTCCAGCGTGCGCGGCTCTTCGCGCAGCTTGCGTTCGCGCACGATATGCTGCTCGCGCGCGCTCAGCGCCTGCATCGCAACGCTCAGCCAGCGCCGCAGCGCGGCCCCGTCATGCGCGTCGGTCACCAGTTCCTCGGCCTGCGCCGTGTCGTCTTCCAGCGCGTCGATCCAGGCGCGGCCGTCGTCATCGGTGGCCTGCGTGGCGTTCAGCGAGAAATCCGACCCCGCCAGCCGCCCCTCCATCATCTCGACATCCGACAGCGGTACGCCGACTTCCTGCGCGATGCGCGCGCGCAGTTGATGCTGGTCGAGCATCTCGCCCCGCTCGCGGGCTTCCCGCTCCAGCTTGGCCTGCACGCGCTTCATGTTGAAGAACAGCGCCTTCTGCCCCGAGGTGGACCCGGTGCGCACCATCGACCAGTTGCGCATCACATAGTCCTGCACGCCCGCCCGGATCCACCAGACGGCGTAGGTCGAGAACCGGACCCCGCGATCGGGGTCGAATTTCTCGGCGGCCTTCATCAAGCCCAGCCCCGCCTCTTGAATCAGGTCGTTCATCGGCGCGCCGTAGCGGCGAAACCGCGCGGCCACCGAAATCGCCAGCCGCATGTAGGCATTGATCAGCCGGTGCAGTGCTGCCTCGTCACGACGATCACGCCAGGCATAGGCCAGCGTCAACTCGGTTTCGGCATCCAGATATTCGGCCTTCATCGCCTTGCGCGACATCGTCTGGTCGATCGGTCCGTCAAGCGCCATGTGAACCCCCTGCCGGTTGTCTCGCGCCATGTCTGAGGGAGATACGCGGATATTGGGCGTTTGGATCAAAACATGCAGCGAAAATGTTTCGATTGCGCGGCGATCGGCCTTCAACCGCCGATTGTGACTGCCGCGGCCGCGAAACCTGCCTTTCCCGCCGCCACCGTTGCGGCTAGGCTCGGCCCGTTCCGTGCCGGAGACCCTGCAATGACCTATGACCTTGCCATCGGCGATCGTGCCTATTCCAGTTGGTCGCTGCGCGGCTGGCTGCTGTTCGATGCCTTCGGGCTGCCGGTGCGCACCCACATGGCGCGGCTTGCCACCGATGAACTGCCGCGCCTGTTGCAGGATTACGCCCCCGCCCGCACCGTGCCCGCCCTGCGCGCCGAAGACGGTGCCGTGGTCGCCGACAGTCTGGCGATGGCCGAGGAACTGGCCAGCCGCCACCCCGAGGCCGGGATCTGGCCCGCCCTGCCCACCGCGCGCGCGGCGGCACGGATGCTGGCCGCCGAGATGCATTCAAGCTACGCGGCGCTGCGGCAGGCCTGCCCGATGAACCTGCGCGTGGCCTACACCGGCTTCGCCCCATCCGAGGCCGTGCGCGCCGACCTGGCCCGGATCGAGGCGCTCTGGGCCTGGGCGCGCGGCACGGTGGGCGACAAGCGGCCGTGGCTTTGCGGCGCCTATTCGGCGGCCGATGCGTTCTATGCCCCGGTTGCGGCACGGATCGCGGGCTACGACCTTCCCGTCGGCCCCGAGGCCGCGGCCTATGTCGCGGCGCATCTGGCGCATCCGTCGTTCCGGCGCTGGCGGGCGATGGGGCTGGTAGACGGGCCCGATCAGGACGCCTACCGCCTTGAGCTGACCCGGCGCGACTGGCCGGGGCCGACGCCGCGGGTGGCGGAAGCGGTTGCCCAAGGCCCGGCGGAAAACGCGACCTGCCCCTATTCGGGCAAGCCAGTCAAGCATTTCCTGCGGTTGGAGGGCCGCATCTTCGGCTTTTGCAACCCGTTCTGCCGCGACAAGACGGCGGCCGACCCCGAGGCCTGGCCCGCGTTCATGGCGCTGGTCGGCTGACCGGCGTCAGGGTTTCGCAGTGGCCCCAAGCGGGCGGGGTTCACGCGTATCAGTCTGGGCGATCTGCTGCGTCCGGTCGGTGAATGCCTTCAGGATCTGCTTTTCCACAGCCGCATAGTTGCCGTCGAAATGGTGCCCGCCATCGACCTTCAGCGCCTCGCCGCCCAGCGTGGCCACCGCCGGGCAGCCGCTGTCATCCTCGTCGGCGCCATAGATGCACTGCACCTTGGCCAGCGGCAGTTGCGCCACGTCGGGCCCGGTCGGCGTTGCCTGGCTGCCGTGCGAGCCGAGCCAGCCGTCCACCGTAATCTCCCAATCCGCAGCGGTCGAAAGGCCCAGAAGGCTGATCAGCTTGATGCGGTTCTTCGTCGCCTCGGGCAGCCGCGCGAACGTTGCGGGCAGCACGTCGGCGCCGAAGGAGTAGCCGACGAGGATCACGTTATTCACGCCCCAGGCGTCGTGATAGTGCTTGATTAGCGTCGCCAGATCCTTCGCCGTCTGGTCGGGCGTGCGCTTCGACCAGAAGTAGCGCAGCGAATCGAAGCCCACGACCGGGATGCCATCGGCCTGCATGATCTGGCCCACCGACTGGTCCAGATCGCGCCAGCCGCCGTCGCCGGACAGGATGATCGCCATCACGTCATGCTTGGCGGGCGTCGGCAGGATCGTCACCGGCAGCGCGGCCATCGCGGCGCGCGAATCGTCGATGCGGGCCTCGATCTGGCGGACCATCGCCGTCACCGAAAGCGCGGCATTTTCCGTCAGGGTCACATTGGGCGCGGCGGCTTTCAGCGCCTCGATGCGGGCGCGCACATCCGGCTCTACCCCGGCGCTCAGCAGCACGGAAACCGGGTCGACCTGCTGGCTGCGCGGCAGCGCGTAAATCTCGCCCCGGCTGTCGGTCAGATAGCCCGCCGGGGTGCACAGATCGTTGGACAGCGGCACCGCCGACGCGGGATCGGCCACCACCGTGGCCCCGATCGTCGCATCCGGGGTCTGGTCGGTCATATCCAGCGCCAGACCACCGCCAAGCCCGGTGCCCGAGACCACTGGCGTCACGTAATCGGTAGAGCCGGAGGCGCGCTGAATCTGCTGGCTCAGGCTTTCGACATCGGACACGAGGTAGGAACAGACCGGATCGTAGGGGTCTTGCTTCTGCGTGATCGCGGCCTGATCGTTGATCGCCTTGACGTAGCTCGGCATGTCGACACCGACAACGCCGATCTGATCCGCCTTCAGCTTTGCCGCGATCGCCTCTTCGCGCGCGCCCCAGCCCGCGGCATCGGACAGAACGAAGGCCACCCCGCGCGCCGGACCGTCGGGCATGAAGATGTGGTCGACCGGCATCATGTCGCTTTGCCAGCCGTCGGCGACAGCGGGCAGGGGCGCAGCGAAAATGCACGCTGCGAACACGCGAACCTTCCAGTTCATATCGGGTGAAGCTCCTGGGGAAAACGCCTGAGGCATTGGCTGCCTTTCGGCGCAGAATAAAGGGTGCGGTGAGACGGCGAAATGGAAATCAGTGCCGCAGGTGGCCGCCGCAGGGGGGCGATACATCACTCTTGCGTCAGCAATGCTACAAGCCTGCGACACCGGCGCTATGGCGGGCCAGCCGCAGGTGAAAACCGGGGCATCACATAGATAGGGGTTGCGCCGAAACCGGCACCCGCCGCGGGCCGCCGCCCCCGGAGGCGGCCGCGAAAATCTTTACCCTTTGTCAATCCCGACGCCCGATGGTTAACGCGGGCAGGCGCAGGGGCAGGCGGCGATGACGGCACGGGCATATACCGTGGCTTTCGAAGGCATCGAGGCCCGGATGGTCGAGGTGCAATGCGCCGTCACCCCCGGCCTGCCCGCCTTCACCATCGTCGGCCTGCCCGACAAGGCGGTCAGCGAGGCGCGCGAACGGGTGCGCGCGGCGCTGTCGGCGATGTCGATCGCGCTGCCCGCCAAGCGCATCACGGTCAACCTGTCGCCCGCCGACCTGCCCAAAGAGGGCTCGCATTTCGACCTGCCGATCGCGCTGGCGGTGCTGGCGGCGATCGAGATCATCCCGCGCGACGACGTGGCCGAAACGGTCGCCCTGGGCGAATTGTCGCTTGACGGCACGCTGGTCGCCGTGATCGGCGCGCTACCCGCCGCGATGGCCGCGGCCGAGCAGGATCGCGCCCTCCTCTGCCCGCGCGCCTGCGGCCCCGAGGCCGCCTGGGTCGGCGCCGCGCAGGTGCTGGCGGCCGGATCACTGGCCGAAGTCGTGCGGCACTATACCGGGCAGGCGCCGCTAACCCCCGCCGAGGCGGGCGAAGTGCTGGGCCCGGTCTGGCGCCGCGACATGGCCGAGGTGAAGGGCCAGGAACGCGCCAAACGCGCGCTGGAAATTGCCGCCGCCGGGCGCCACCACCTGCTGATGACCGGGCCGCCGGGCTCTGGCAAATCGATGCTGGCGGCCCGGCTGCCCGGCATCCTGCCGCCGCTGTCGGCGGCCGAGGCGCTGGAAACCTCGATGATCCATTCGCTGGCCGGGCTTCTGGACAACGGCGGCATCAGCCGGGTGCGCCCCTTCCGCGAGCCGCACCACACCGCCTCGATGGCCGCCATCGTCGGCGGCGGCAAGGGCGCGAAACCCGGCGAGATCAGCCTGGCGCACAACGGCGTGCTGTTCCTCGACGAGTTCCCCGAGTTTCCGCGCGCCGTGCTGGAAACCCTGCGCCAGCCGATCGAGACCGGCGAGGTCGTAGTGGCCCGCGCCAATGCGCATGTGCGCTATCCCTGCCGGTTCCTGCTGGTGGCCGCCGCCAACCCCTGCAAATGCGGTTATCTGACCGACCCCGCCCGCGCCTGTTCGCGCGCGCCCAACTGTGGCGAAGATTACATCGGCCGCATCTCAGGCCCGCTGATGGACCGGTTCGACCTGCGGCTGGAGGTGCCCCCCGTCGCCTTCACCGACCTCGACCTGCCCGCCTCGGGCGAATCTTCCGCCGCCATCGCAGCCCGCGTCGCCGCCGCGCGCGACCGCCAGACCCGGCGCTACGCGCAGGCCGACCATGTCCGCGTCAATGCCGATGCCGAGGGCGCGCTGCTGGATCAGGTCGCGGCCCCGGATGCCGAAGGGCGCGCGCTGCTGACGCGCGTGGCCGACCGGTTCGGGCTGACGGCGCGCGGCTATCACCGGGTGCTGCGGGTGGCGCGCACCATCGCCGACCTCGACGGTGCGCCCGACGTGCGCATGCCGCATGTGGCCGAGGCGGTCAGCTATCGGCTGGCGGTGGCGGCTCTGGCCTGAGCGCGGCGCGGATGAAGGCCCCCGCCCGCTCCAGCGCGTCGCGCGATTCTGGCACCCAGCCGTCAAAGACCTGCCAGACATGCGGCGCGCTCGGCCAGTCCTGCACCGTCACCGCCCCGCCGAAACTGCGCAACCGGGCCGCCAGCCGCAGCGTGTCGTCGCGCAGGATCTCGGTTTGCGAATGTTGCAGCAGCACCGGCGCGGGCGCCGGAAATTCGGCCATCACCGGCGAGGCTTCGGGATCCTCCGCCGGATGACCCTGCAGGTACATCGCGGCGACCTCGACCATCCGGCCCGCCGGCAGCAACGGATCAAGGCGCGCATTCCCCGCCACCGATGGGCTGCCGCCGGCCAGATCGGCCCAGGGCGAAAAGGCAAAAGCCGCCGCCGGCGGCGTTCCCGCCCGACAGAGCCGTGACAGCAGGGCAAACGCCAGCCCGCCCCCGGCGCTGTCGCCCCCGATGACGATATGCTCGGGGTCGTAGCCTGCGTCGTAAAGGTGCTGCCAGGCCGCCTGCGCATCCTCCAGCGCCGCCGGGAACGGATGCTCCGGCGCCAGCCGGTAGTCGGGCGCCAGCACCGGCACACCGGCAAGAAGCGACAGCCGCGCCAGCATCGCCCGGTGCGTCCGCGGCGAACCCGCAACGTAGGCGCCGCCGTGCAGGTAAAGGATCACCCGACGCCGGTCCACCGGCCCGGTCGAAATGCGGCTGACGACCAGACCGCCCGCGGGACCGGGCACGACCCCCGGCAGCCACAGCGGATAGGGCGGCGCGCGAAACACCGCCCATGCCGCGCATTCGAACTCGCGCCGCGCCGCAACGGGTTCCTTTGTCCGCGCCAGCCGCGGCTTCACCACCAGTCGCAGCGCAAGATTCAGCGCGGCAAGATTCAGGCTCGCGCCGCGGCCCGCTTCGCTTCGATCACTTGCCATATCCGCTCGGCCGCGTTGACGCCATCGAACCGCTCCAGTTCCTGAATGCCGGTGGGCGAGGTCACGTTGATCTCGGTCAGATAGTCGCCAATCACGTCGATTCCGACAAAGACCTGGCCCTTTTCACGCAGTACTGGGCCGATTCTCGCGCAAATCTCCCGATCGCGGGCGGTCAGCCCGATCTGTTCCGGCCGCCCGCCGACATGCATGTTCGACCGCGTTTCGCCCGCCTGCGGCACCCGGTTGATCGCCCCGACCGGCTCGCCATCGATCAGAATGACCCGCTTGTCGCCCTTCGCCACATCGGGCAGGAACTTCTGCGCGATCAGCGGCTCGCGGCTGAACGACATGAACAATTCGTGCAGCGCCGACAGGTTGCGGTCGTTCGGGTCAAGCCGGAACACCCCCGCCCCGCCATTGCCGTAGAGCGGCTTCAGGATGATGTCGCCGTGATCCGCCTTGAAGTCGCGGATCGTGGCCAGGTCGCGCGCGATCAGCGTCGGCGGGATCAACTCGGGGAACTGCAGCACCAGCAGTTTCTCCGGCGAGTTGCGCACCCAGAACGGATCGTTCACCACCAGCGTCCGGGGATGGATCATGTCCAGCAGATGGGTCGTCGTGATGTAGCCCATGTCGAAGGGCGGATCCTGCCGCAGCCAGACCACGTCCCAGTCGGCCAGGTCGATCTCGGTCTCGGGCCCATAGCTGACATGGTCGCCCTTGACGCGGCGAACCTCGATCGGCCAGCCCCGCGCCAGCACCCGCCCCTCACGGAACGCCAACCGGTCGGGAGAGTAGTAGAACAGCGAATGCCCGCGCGCCTGCGCCTCGATCGCGATGCGGAACGTGCTGTCCGCGTCGATGTTCACGGACCCGATCGGGTCCATCTGCAACGCCACCTTCAGGCCCATGCGCTCCTCCGTGCTGCTGCAGCATAGATGGCGCAGGCCCCCGCCAGATGCAATCGCCCGCGCACCTCAGGCGCAGAGCGCGTTTTCGAGGATGCGGACCCGGCCCCCGCCATCGACCAGCGCCACGTCAAAGCGCGCGTCGGTATCAAGGCCGCGCGGCTCACCCGCCATGAACTCCGACGCCGCGGCGTAAAGCCGCCCGATCTGCCCGGCCGACAGATGCGCCGCCGCCTCCTCGAACCCGCGCGACTGCTTCACCTCGATGAAGATCAGGCCCGCCCCGTCGCGCGCGATCAGGTCGATCTCGCCGCCGGTACCACGCCAGCGCCGCGCCGCGATCTGCCGCCCTTCCGTTGCATAAAGCCGTTCCACGGAAGCCTCGGCCGCAAGCCCGGCAAGATAGGCCATTGCGCCCCGGTTCCGGGCTGTTTCGGAGACGGCCCTGCCGTCAGTTCGTTTCCGTTTCGCCATCATCCGCCTCCATTCCGTCCGCCGCCCCGAGCGCCAGGGCCGCCTGATACACGTCGCGCCGCGGCAGCCCCAGCGCCGCCGACACCGCGGCCACCGCATCCTTGCGCGACTGCGTGGCGAGCGCCTGCCGCAGTGCCGCCTCAAGCCCCGCTTCGGTTGCCCGGACCGGCCCGGCCCGATCGATCAGCACGACGATTTCGCCCTTCACATCCCGCGCCGCGAACGCCGTGGCGAGGTCCCCGAGGGTGCCGCGCGACACCTCTTCGAATCGCTTGGTCAGTTCCCGGCACACCGCGGCCTGCCGCTCTGCCCCCAGAGCTTCGCTCAATTCGCCTAACAATCGGCTAATGCGTTTGGGCGATTCATACAGCACCAGCGTTGCCTGAACCTCGGCCAGTTCGGCCAGAAACCGCCGCCGGGCCCCTGCGGCCGCGGGCGGGAAGCCCGCGAACAGGAACCGGTCGGAGGGCAGGCCCGCAACCGTCAGCGCCGCCAGCACCGCCGAGGGGCCGGGGGCCGCGATCACCGGATGGCCTGCCGCGATGGCGGCGCGCGACAGTTGGTAGCCGGGGTCCGCCACCAGCGGGGTGCCCGCTTCCGAGGCATAGGCGACCGATTTCCCCTCGGCCAGCGCGCGCAAGAGGCGCGGGCGCACCGCTTCGCCATTGTGGTCGTGGTAGGCGATCAGCGGCCGGTCGCCGAGCGGGATGCCGTGGATTTCCATCAGGTGGCGCAGGGTGCGAGTGTCTTCGGCCGCCAGAACCTCGGCGCTGCCGAGAATATCGAGTGCCCGCAACGTGATGTCACGCGCGGCCCCGATCGGGGTCGCGAGGAAATAGAGACCCGGGGCAAGGGGCCGTGCGGCTGCGCCGTTCATCAATGTCCGCCTCTCGAAAGTTGCCAAGGGTTTGGGAAACGCATAGGCTCCGCCTAACCCGGCCCAGCGTCCGTAGCGAGGAATTTTACATGTTTGTCCTTTTGAGCGTCGCCCGCAAGGTCGTCGCGCGTTGCGGTCTGCGGACCGGCGCGCTGGCCGCTGCCCTTGGCCTTGCGGCCTGTGGCCCGGTCATCACCAGTGGCGGCGGGGGCGGCGCATCGGGGCCGGTGCAGGTCGCGCTGCTGGTGCCCTCGGGCTCGGGGGAATCGAGCGACGAGCTGTTGGCGCAGAACCTTGAGAACGCGGCCCGGCTGGCGATTTCCGACCTAAACGGGGTCAAGGTCGATCTGCGGGTCTATTCCACCGGGGCCACGCCCGAGGCCGCCGCCTCGACCGCCACTCAGGCGGTAAATGACGGCGCGCGCATCATTCTGGGGCCGGTCTTCGCCCAGGCGGCCAATGCGGCGGGGGCCGCGGTCGCGGGGCGCGGGGTGAACGTGCTCAGCTTCTCGAACAACGCCGACATCGCCGGGCGCAATGTCTTCATCCTGGGGCCGACCTTCCGCAACACCGCCGACCGGCTGGTGCGCTATGCCGTATCGCAGGGCAAGACCAGCATCGCCGTGCTGCATGACCAGACCCCGGCAGGCGCGGCCGGGTTCAAGGCGATCGAAGCTGCCATCGCGGCGAATGGCGCGACGCTGGCGACCGAGGCGAGCTATCCGTTCTCGCAACAGGGGGTGATCGCGGCGGTTCCCGGCATCGCCACCTCGATCAAGTCCTCTGGCGCGCAGGCGGTGTTCTTCACCTCCGATACCGCGGGCGCCCTGCCGCTGGTCACCCAGCTGATGAGCGAGAACGGCATCGACCCTGCCATGATCCAGTACATCGGCCTGACGCGCTGGGATATTCCGGCAACCACGCTGGCCTTGCCCGGCGTGCAGCATGGCTGGTTCGCCGAGCCCGATCCGGGCACCAACCAGCAGTTTGCGACACGCTATACCGCCGCCTATGGCACCGGACCGCTGCCCATCGCCGGGCTCGCCTATGATGGCATTGCCGCCATCGGCGCACTGGTGCAGGCCGGTCAGGGCGACCTGAGCGCCGGGGCGCTGACCCAACCCTCGGGCTTCGTCGGCGTGAACGGCATCTTCCGGCTGATGCCCGACGGCACCGACCAGCGGGGCCTGGCGATCGCCCAGATCGTCAACAACCAGGTGAACGTGATTGACCCCGCCCCCAGAAGCTTCGGCGGCCCCGGCTCGTAAGCTGGCGCCCGTCGCCGCCCCGCAATCGCTCGGCCCGCTGATCTGCCCGGCCGAGGTGATTTTCGACGCCCCCGCCGTTGCGGCGGCGATCGGTCTTGCATTGCGGGACGCGCCCGACGACCGCGCCCGCCGCGCCGCCGCGGTGCAGGTGCTGACCGAGGCCCGCAACACCGGCAATGCCGCACTGGAGGCAGCCTTCGCGGCCCGCCCGCTTGACGCGCGCGAACTGATCACGGCGCAGGCCTACCTGACCGATGGGCTGGTGCGCAGCGCGTTGGACGTTGCCTGCCGCTACCTGCATCCGCTGGCCAATCCGACCGAGGGCGAGCGCATCGCACTGGTCGCCGTGGGCGGCTACGGGCGCGCCGAGATGGCACCCTATTCCGACATCGACCTGTTGTTCCTGACGCCGTGGAAGGTGACCGCCTGGGCCGAAAGCGTGGTCGAGTCGACGCTTTACATGCTGTGGGACCTCAAGCTGAAGGTCGGCCACGCGACGCGGACGGTGAAGGACTGTCTGCGGCTGGGCCGCGAGGACATGACGATCCGCACCGCGCTGCTGGAACATCGCTTTCTTGACGGCGATGGGGACCTTGCCGCCGAGTTGAAGGAAAAGCTCTGGTCGGAACTCTTCCGCAACACCGCACCCGAATTCATCGAGGCCAAGCTGGCCGAGCGTGCGGCGCGGCACAAACGGCAGGGCGGCCAGCGCTATGTGCTGGAACCGAACGTGAAAGAGGCCAAGGGCGGGCTGCGCGATCTGCAGACGCTGTACTGGATCGCCAAATACATCCACCGCGTCGACCGGGCCGGGGAACTCGTCGGCCTTGGCGTGTTCAGTCGCGAGGAATATGAGAACTTCCGCGCGGCCGAGACGTTCCTTTGGGCGGCGCGCTGCCATCTGCACTACATCGCGGGCCGCGCGATGGATCAGCTGACCTTCGATCTGCAGGTCGATGTGGCGGCGCGCATGGGCTATCTGGATGGCGGCGGGCGTCGCGCGGTGGAACGCTTCATGCAGGACTATTTCCGCCACGCCACCACTGTGGGCGAACTGACGCGGGTCTTTCTGACCGCGATGGAAGCGCAGCACGTCAAGAAAGAGCCGATGCTGATCGGCCTGTTGCGGCGGCGCAAGAAGCTGCATGACGGCATGGCGCTGGTGCAGAACCGCCTGAGCGTGTCGGACCCGAAGGCCTTTCTGGCCGACAAGCTGAACATGCTGCGCATTTTCGAGGAAGGTCTGCGCACCGGCCACATGTTCCACCCCGACGCAATGCGGCTAGTGGCGGCGCGTCTGGACCTGATCGACGACGAGGTGCGCGAAAGCCCCGAAGCAAACCGCATCTTTCTTGACCTGATGCTGAAGCATGGAAACCCCGAACGCGCGTTGCGGCTGATGAACGAACTGGGCGTGCTCGGCGCCTTCATCCCGGAATTCGGCCGCATCGTCGCGATGATGCAGTTCAACGTCTACCACCACTACACGGTGGACGAGCACATCATCCAGTGCGTGTCCACGCTGGCGCAGATTGAGCGCGGCGAACTGGTCGAAGAACTGCCGCTGTCGTCCTCGATCCTCAAGGAGGGGGTGAACCGGCGGGTGATCTATGTCGCCCTTCTGCTGCACGACATCGGCAAGGGCCGCCCCGAGGATCATTCGGTCATCGGCGCGCAGATCGCCCGGCGCGTTGCGCCGCGGCTGGGCCTGAACGCCGAGGAATGCGAGACGGTGGAATGGCTGGTGCGCTACCACCTTCTGATGTCCGACATGGCGCAGAAGCGCGATATTTCCGACCCGCGCACGGTGCGCGACTTTGCCAAGCTGGTGAAAAGCAAGAAACGGCTGGACCTGCTGACCGTGCTGACGGTCTGCGATATCCGCGGCGTCGGCCCCGGCACCTGGAACAACTGGAAGGCCATGCTGCTGCGCCAGCTCTACCGCGATACCGCGACGGCGCTGGAAACCGGGCTGGAAGACCTGAACCGCGACCGCCGCGAGAACGAGGCCAAACGGCAATTGCGCGAGGCGCTGGCCGAGTGGGACAAGGGCGAGCTGCGCGCCGAACTGGGGCGGCACTACGGGCCCTACTGGCAGGGGCTTTCGGCCGCGACGCATGTGATCTTCGCCAGCCTGTTGCGCGGGCTTGCCGACGACGAGATCCGCATCGACCTGCACCCCGACACCGACCACGACGCAACCCGCGCCTGCTTTGCGCTGGTCGATCACCCCGGCATCTTTTCACGTCTCGCCGGGGCGCTGGCGCTGGTGGGCGCCAACGTGGTCGACGCGCGCACCTACACCTCGAAGGACGGCTTCGCCACGGCGGTGTTCTGGGTGCAGGATGCCGAGGGGCATCCCTATGAATCGGCGCGCCTGCCGCGGCTGAAGCAGATGATCGACAAGACCCTGAAGGGAGAGGTGCTGGCGCGCGAGGCGATGAAGGATCGCGACAAGATCAAGAAACGCGACCGTCAGTTCAACTTCCCGACCTCGATCACCTACGACAACGAAGGGTCGGACATCTACACGATCATCGAGGTCGACACCCGCGACCGGCCGGGCTTGCTGCTGGATCTGACGCGCACGCTGGCATCGAACAACATCTACATCGCCTCGGCGGTGATCGCGACCTTCGGGGCACAGGTGGTGGACACGTTCTACGTGAAAGACATGTTCGGCTTGAAACTGCACATCAAATCCAAGCAGGAAGCGCTGGAGAAGAAGCTCCGCCAGGCGATCGTGGACGGGGCCAAACGGGCGCAGAGCTGAAGGTGCGGAACCCATGAAACCGATCCGCCTCGTCCGGGGCTTTCTGACCGTTGGCGCGTGGACGCTGCTGAGCCGTGCGGTAGGCTTCGTGCGCGACGTCCTGATCGCCTCGTACCTCGGCTCCGGCCCGGTCGCCGAGGCGTTTCTGGTGGCCTTCTCGCTGCCCAACACCTTCCGACGCTTCTTTGCCGAGGGCGCCTTCAACACCGCCTTCGTGCCGCTCTTTTCCAAAAAGTTCGAGGCCGACGAAGACCCGCGCGGCTTTGCCGAGGATGCGCTGTCGGGGCTAGCGTTCATCGTCACCGTGGTGTCGGTGATCGCGATGATCGGAATGCCGGTGCTGGTCTACGCGATGGCCTCCGGCTTTGCCGACGACGAACGCTTTGCGCTGGCGGTCTACTTCGGGCGCATCACATTTCCCTACATCCTCTTCATGTCGGGGGCGGCGCTGTTTTCCGGCGTATTGAACGCGGGCGGGCGCTTCATCGCCGCCGCCGCAGCGCCGGTGATCCTGAACGTCGTCTTCATCGCGGCGATGCTGGTGGGCAGGCACTACCACTGGAACACCGGCCTGACGCTCAGCTGGGCGACGCCGGTGACGGGGTTTCTGCAGATGGGGCTGGTCTGGATCGCCTGCGCGCGGATGGGCTACCCGCTGCGCCTGCGCCGCCCACGCCTGACGCCCGACATGCGCCGCCTGCTGCGCATCGCCATTCCGTCGGTCATGGCGGGCGGCGTGGTGCAAATCAACCTGCTGGTCGGCCGTCAGGTCGGCAGCTTCTTTGATGGCGCGATTGCCTGGCTGAACTACGCCGACCGGCTTTACCAGCTGCCGCTGGGCGTGGTCGGCATCGCCATCGGCGTGGTGCTGCTGCCCGACATCTCGCGCCGCCTGAAGGCCGAGGATATCGTCGGCAGCCGCTATGCCTACAACCGCGCGACCGAATTCAGCCTGCTGTTGACGCTGCCCGCCGCCGTCGCGCTGATGGTGGTGCCGGTTCCGCTGATCTCTGTGCTGTTTCAGCGCGGGGCATTTTCGCACACCGACACCATCAACACCGCGCTGACGCTGGCGATCTACGGCGCGGGTCTGCCCGCCTTCACGCTGCAAAAGGTGCTGCAACCGCTTTATTTCGCGCGCGAGGATACGCGAACCCCGTTCCGCTTTGCCTGGCACTCGATGATCGTGAACGCGGCCGCGGCGATCCTGCTGGCGCCGCTGATCGGCTTTGTCGCGGCGGCGCTTGGCACCACGCTGGCGGGCTGGGCGATGGTGGCGCAGCTTTGGTGGGGCTCGCGCCACATGGGCGAGGCGGCGCTGTTCGACGACCGCCTGAAACATCGCGTACCGCGGCTGGCGCTGGCGGCACTGATCATGGGCGCCTGCCTCTGGGGTCTGGCGCAGGTGCTTGCGCCGCAACTGGTGACGCCCGGCATTCGCTATGCCGCGCTGGCCGTGCTGGTTGCGGGCGGCGCGCTTGCCTATGCGGCGGCCTCGGTGCTGACCGGGGCGATCCGGCTGGCCGACGTGCGTTCGTCGATGGGGCGTTAGCGGCGGCGGATCATGTCCAGCACCCGCTCGATACCGCCGGGGCAGATCAGGAATGACAGGCCGAAGCCGGTGACGAACCCGGCAAGGTCGGCGATCCATTCCTGATTTCCGCCGAACACCAGCCCGAACAGCAGCTGCGCGCCAAGGAAGAACCCGATCAGGCTGAACGCCCCCGACCGGTTGCCGCCGGTCTGGCCAAGTCGCGTCCACAGAATGAAGCTGAAGCCGCCGATCAGGCCGTAGACGGCCGGGTAGCCCCCGATCAGCACCATCTGGCTGTGCGACAGCAATCCAAAGGCCACCGCCCCCATGATCCCCGAGGCGAAGAACAGCACCAGCACCGCCCAGGGCCGAAACACCTCGCTGACGTATTTGCCCAGCGCCATCAGGAACACGACAACAAAGATCGCATGCGTCGGGTTGCCGTGGATGAACATGTAGCTGACGAAGCGGATCATGTGTTCGGCGGGGAAATACTGGTTTGCCAGCATCCACTGGAACACCGGTGGCGAAAAGGCATAGTCCTGCATCGCCTGCAACCGCCAGCCCACCGCCCCCGCCCCGCCGATCAGCCCGTCGGTGCCAAGGCTCAGCGTGATCTCGATCAGCGCGATCGGCAGCACCAGCAGCCATACCACCCCTGGCAGCGGGTTCAGCGGATGCGCGTTGTGATCAAAATCCATCGGCACTGACCTTCGGTTGACGGCATGTGGCGCCAGCGATAAGCGGTCGGGGCAGCAATTTCCAGACGGAGTCTCACATGACGGATGCGGTCCAAACGCCTCACGTCGGCCAAACGCGGTTCACGCCCCGGGTGTTCTCGGGCATCCAGCCCTCGGGCGGGCTGACGCTGGGCAACTATCTCGGCGCACTGAAACGGTTCGTACAAAAGCAGGACGAGGGGATCGAGACGATCTACTGCCTTGTCGATCTGCATGCGATCACCACCTGGCAAGACCCCGAAAAGCTGCGCCAGCAAACCCGCGAGGCGGCGGCGGGCTTCATCGCGGCGGGCATCGACCCGACGCGGTCGATCCTGTTCAACCAAAGCCAAGTCTCGGCGCATGCCGAACTTGGCTGGGTCTTCAACTGCGTCGCCCGGCTTGGCTGGATGAACCGGATGACCCAGTTCAAGGACAAGGCCGGCAAGAACGCCGAGAATGTGTCGCTCGGGCTTTATGCCTATCCGTCCCTGATGGCGGCTGACATCCTGCTTTACCACGCCACGCAGGTGCCGGTGGGCGAGGATCAGAAGCAGCATGTGGAGTTGACGCGCGATATCGCGGCGAAGTTCAACCACGACTACAAGGTGGATTTCTTCCCGCTGACCGAGCCGGTGATTCAAGGCGTGGCGACGCGGGTGATGAGCCTGCGCGACGGGTCCAAGAAGATGTCGAAGTCCGACCCCTCGGACCAGTCGCGGATCAACCTGACCGATGACGCCGACACCATCGCGGCGAAGTTCCGCAAGGCCAAGACCGATGCCGGCGTGCTGCCCGACCTGCCCGAGGCGCTGGCCGACCGCCCCGAGGCGCGCAACCTTGTCAACATCTACGCCGCGCTGGCCGACCAGTCGGTGGAAGAGGTGCTGGCGGAATATGCGGGCCGGGGTTTCGGTGCCTTCAAGCCCGCGCTGGTCGACCTTGCAGTGGCCAAGCTCGCACCGATTTCGACCGAGATGAAGCGGCTGATGGACGATCCCGCCGAAATCGACCGCATCCTTGGCGACGGCGCCAACCGCGCAGATGCGATTGCCCAGCCGATTCTGGCGAAGACGCTGGAAATCGTCGGCATGATCCGCTCGCGCCGGTAACGGCGGCGTGTCGCACATCGAGCGGGGCGGCTGTGCTAGCCTCGCCCGATGCGGCGGCGGGTTGGTCGAATCATTCTCTGGGCGCTTTACCTGCTGGTGGCGAGCAACCTCGCCGCCGCTCTGTGGGTCTGGGCGCATTCGCCGCTGGGCCACCTGCTGGTTGCCCGGACGGATGACCAGATCCGGCTTTTGACCGATCAGGCGGTTGCGCGGGAGGCAACGCCAGAGCGGATGTCGGCCCTCATGACCGCCCGGCTGGCGGAGAGCCCCCGCAACTGGCTGGTGATCGACGCACTGAAGGATGTGGCGGCGGAACGGGGCATTGCCTTTCCGCCCCCGGTTCAGGCGCAGCTACAGGCGGCCGACGATGCCGATCATGGGGTCGTGGCCGGGCTGGGTGCCTGTGGCGCCTGCCTGCTGGATGCGGGCAGTTGCCAGATGTCGTGGGTGCTGGCCTGTCAGGCGCCCGTCGTGCTGACCCCGCTGGGCGATATCGAGGGGGTGGCGACCGAAAGCTGGCACGCCGCCAATGGTGAGGCGGTGGACCGCATCAACCTTGGCCTCTCGATCGTCGGCCTTGGCTCCACCCTGCTGGCGCTGCCGAGCGAGGGGGCCAGCGTTCCGTTCGGTGTGGGGGCGAACCTTGCGCGGCTGGCGCATCGCACCGGCGCACTGACTCGCGGGGCGAGCGAGATGATCCTGCGCGCGGTCGATCGCGGGGTGGATTGGGCCGGGCTGCGCAAGCTGGGCGCGCTGGACCTGCTGAGCGATCCTGCCGCGGTCCGCCCCTTCCTGCACCCCGCCGCCTTCGCCGAGGTGGAAGCGACGGCCGCCGACCTTGGCCGCGTCGCCGCCGCCACCGGCCCGGCCGGGGCGCTTTACCTGTTGCGGTCGGTGAACGATGCCGATGACGCCCGCCGCCTTGCCCATGTCAGCGAGGCGCTGGGGCCGAAGACGGTCGGCCGGGCCGAGGTTCTGGGCGGCCGCCGCCTGCTGCGCTTCGCGCTTTCGCTCGGCCGCCTCGGGCTCTGGATTACCGGGGCAGCGTTCTGGGCGCTGGCCAGCTTCGCGACCCTTCTTGGCCACCTTTTGCACCACGCGACCTTCATGGGCGTCCGACGCCTTCGCCGCGCGCTCAGATGATATGCACCTGTGTGCCGACCTTGGCGCGCTTGAACAAGTCGGTGATGTCCTCGTTGTAAAGCCCGATGCAGCCGTCCGAGGATTTGCGCCCGATCTTGCGGGTGTCCTGGGTGCCGTGCACGCGGTAGTACTGCCAGCTGAGGTAAAGCGCGAAGGGCCCAAGCGGGTTGTCGGGCCCCGGCCCGACCACGGCGGGCAGCCAGGGCATCCGCTGCCGCATCGAAGGGGTCGGCCGCCAGGTGGGGCCGACGACCTTCTCGACCACCTCGGTCATGCCGGTCCGGGTCAGATCCGGGCTGCCGGGCACCGAGCAGGGGAACAGCAGATAGGTCGCCTCATCCTCGGACCAGAAATGCACCGCGCGCGATTGTGTATCGGCAAGAATCGCGCCGTGGCGCAGGCTGGGGAAGTAGTCTTTCCAGGCTTTGGCGCGGAAACTCGATATGTTGGCATCCACCCCGGCGTCATCGGCGCGAACGAGTGACGGCGCCGCGAGCCCCGCGGCGGCAAGGGTGGCGCCCAGCATGAACGTCCGGCGGTGGAGGGTCTGAGTCATTACATGCCTCTTTCAGAATATTTCAGATGTATGGATTGCATCCCAGCCCGCCGGGGGCAAGTCACGACGCCGTGCGGCCGGATGCGACAGCCGCATGACAGCGCGGTCGTTACGCAACCGCAATAAAACCGACAAACGTTCGATTCCTGCGGCGTCTACGGTCTTGCCTTGCGGATTCGTCCGCGGTGCCCGGAAGGTCCCGTCCCCACCTTCCCCAAGTGCGGTGTGCCTTTCCCCGGGCCGCCGCCGACCCCGGGCGCCGGTGGTCCCATGCGCTTACCCCGGCCATGACCGCCTGCCCCCGGCCCACGCCGGGGGTTTCTTTTTGCCATCTCCCGATGGCATGGAGGCCGCATCACAAGAGGCCCCGCGTGATCGCGCTGTCTCGCCGCCGCCGTTTCCTGCGCTGCCGCACAGATCGGCTGCGCCAATGCGACTCACACAACCGCGCAAAACCGCCTATTTTGAGTGAAAGAATTTGCAGGAGCCCGCAATGCCCACCGCCGTAAACCCCGCCACCCGCATCGGCCACGTCCACCTGAAGGTGGCCGACCTCGACCGCGCCATCGCCTTCTATTCCGGCGTGCTCGGCTTCGAATTGCAGCAAAGGTTCGGCAGTCAGGCCGCATTCCTTTCGGCGGGCGGCTATCACCACCACATCGGCTTGAACACGTGGGAGAGCAAAGGCGGCACCCCGGCGCCGCGCGGCCATACCGGGCTTTACCACACCGCGTTCCTCTACCCCGATCGGGCCAGCCTTGCCGATGCGCTGTGGCGGGTGGCGCAGGCCGGAATTCCACTCGACGGTGCCGCCGATCACGGCGTGTCCGAGGCGATCTATCTGCACGATCCGGATGGCAACGGGGTGGAGCTTTACCGCGACCGGCCCGAGGAGGAATGGCCGCGCAACGCCGACGGCTCTCTTGCCATGAACAACGCCCCGCTTGACCTGCAGGCGCTGCTGGCCGAACGGATCGCCTGACCGCGACCCCGTCACACTTGCCAGACCCGTCATGGATCGGCGATGATCCCCCGATCTTGGGGAGACCATCATGCGCAAGTTCCTTGTCGTGCTCGACGACAGCCGAGAATGCCTGAACGCCATGCGCTTTGCCGCATTCCGCGCCGCCCGTACGCAGGGCGGCGTGACCATCCTGTCGGTGATTCCACCGGAGGAATTCAAATACTGGACCGGCGTGACCGACATCATGCGCGCCGAAGCGCGCGAGCGGATCGAGGCGCATTTCGAAGTCTTCGCCAAATGGATGCGCACCGGCCACGGCGTGGAGCCCGATCTGGTGATCCGCGAGGGCGAGCCGGTGACGGAAATTCTTGCCCATATCCGCGAAGACCCAGAAATCGGCGTGCTGGTGCTGGGCGCCGGCAGCGACAAGAGCGGGCCGGGCAAACTGGTGACCCAGCTTTCGAAGTCGTCCGGCAGCCTGCCGATCCCGATCACCATCGTGCCGGGCGAAATGTCAAAAGAGCGGCTGGAGGCGATCACCTGATCGCGGCGCCTCGCCGCAATTGACTTTGCCGCCCCCGAGGAGCATATCCGACCATAACAGTCGGAGATTTCCCATGTTCATCCAGACCGAATCCACCCCGAACCCCGCCACGCTGATGTTCCTGCCCGGCCAGACCGTGCTGGAAACCGGAACCGCCGATTTCGCCTCGGTCGAGTCGGCCGTCACCTCGCCGCTGGCACGGCGGGTGTTTTCGGCGGGTGGCGTGACCGGCGTCTTCCTTGGCCGCGACTTCGTCACCGTGACGAAGGAAGAGGCGCTGGACTGGTCGCATGTGAAACCCGCCATTCTTGGCGCGATCATGGAGCATTTCCAGTCCGGCGAGCCCGCGATCGAAGGGATCCAAGAGAGCGACCATGCCGATCAGGATGGGCCGGATTCCGAGATCATCACGCAGATCAAAGAGTTGCTGGATACCCGCGTGCGCCCGGCCGTGGCCAATGACGGCGGCGACATCACCTTCCGCGGCTTCGATCGCGGCATCGTCTATCTGCACATGAAGGGCGCCTGCGCGGGCTGCCCGTCCTCGACCCTGACGCTGAAGATGGGCATCGAGAACCTGCTGCGCCACTATATTCCAGAAGTGGTCGAGGTTCGCGCCGTCGCCGCCTGAGCCTTGGCCGCGCCGCTGATCCTTGCGTTTGATACCTCGGCCGCGTTCTGCGCGGCCGCGGTGCTTTTGGACGACCGGGTGCTGGCCGCCGCTGAAGAACCGATGGCAATGGGGCAGGCCGAACGCCTGATGCCGCTGCTGGCAGAGTTGCTGGCGATGGCGGGCGCGGGCTGGCGCGATCTGGCGGCCATCGGCGTCGGCACCGGGCCGGGCAACTTCACCGGCGTGCGGCTGTCGGTCTCGGCGGCACGCGGGCTGGCACTGTCGCTGGGCCGCCCCGCCATCGGCGTGACGCGGCTGGAGGCGCTGGCCGAGGGCCTGCCACAGCCCCTTGCGGTGATCGAGGATGCCCGACGCGGCGCGCTTTACCTGCAACGGTTCGGCCCCACCACAGCCGCCGAACTCGTGGAACCAGACTCCCTGCCCGACCTTGGCGCCCTGCCCCGCACCGGGGGCGGCGCGGCGCTGATCCCCGGCGGGGTGATCCTGCCCCCGGCGATGCCGCTGGCGGTCGCCATCGCCCGCATCACCGCGCGCCGTCTGGGCACGCCGCAACCGCGCCCGGCCCCGCTTTATCTGCGCGCGGCCGATGCGGCGGTGTCATCCGATCCGCCCCCGGTCATTTTGTCGTGACCCCCGAGGCGCTGGCCGCGCTGCACGCGCAGGGCTTCACCACCCCCCGCCCCTGGTCCGCCGCCGAGATCGCGGGCCTGCTGGCCATGCCCGGCACCTTCGTCACCGGCGACGCGCGCGGCTTTGCGATGGGCCGCGTTGTGCTGGACGAGGCGGAACTGCTGACACTCGTCACCGCGCCGCACCATCGACGGCAGGGCCTTGGCCGCGCCCTTCTGGCGGCGTTCGAGGCGGAAGCGCGCGACCGGGGCGCAACACGCGCGTTTCTGGAGGTTGCGGCCGACAACATCGCGGCGCAGGCGCTCTACCGTGGCGCGGGCTGGGCCGCGGACGGGCTGCGGCGCGGCTACTATCACCGGCCCGACGGCAGGCGGATTGACGCGATCCTGTTTTCAAGGCCGCTCTGAGGGCGGTAACGCCTGCCAATCCGGCAGGTTTATCATTCGGTCAAAGATTGCCCCCCGCGACGCGCAAGATGCCACTTGACCGTCCGGTCAGGCTGCGGCCTTATTCCCCCATGATCCGCCACAGAGCGGCACACCGACGGGGCCCCTTCGCCCGAAGGCGAACGGCCAGACCACCAACCGGGAGAACCATTCCATGAGCTTGATGACCAAATTCCTCGGCGCCGCTGCGACCCTGGCGCTGACCGCGGGTGCCGCGCTGGCCGATCCCGCGATCATCTACGACCTTGGCGGCAAGTACGACAAATCCTTCAACGAGGCCGCCTTCCACGGCGCCGAACGCTGGGCCAAGGATACCGGCGGCAAGTTCAAGGAAATCGAGATGCAATCGGAAGCCCAGCGCGAACAGGCGCTGCGCCGTCTGGCCGAAGCGGGCGCCAACCCGATCGTGATGACGGGCTTCGCCTTCGGTGACGTGCTGAACAAGGTGGCCCCCGACTTCCCCAAGACCAAGTTCGCCATCGTCGACATGGTGGTTGACCAGCCGAACGTGCAATCGGTGGTCTTCACCGAAGAGCAGGGGTCTTACCTTGTCGGCATCATGGCCGCGATGGCCTCGAAGACTGGCACCGTCGGCTTCATCGGCGGCATGGACATTCCTTTGATCCGCAAGTTCGAATGCGGCTATGCTCAGGGCGTGAAAGCGGCCAACCCGAACGCCAAGCTGGTCATGAACATGACCGGCACCACGCCGACCGCGTGGAACGACCCGGTGAAGGGCGGCGAACTGGCCAAGGCGCAGATCAGCCAGGGCGCCGACGTGATCTATGCGGCGGCGGGCGGCACCGGCGTCGGCGTGCTGCAGGCGGCGGCGGATGCCAAGATCCTGTCGATCGGCGTCGACAGCGACCAGAACTACATGCACCCCGGCCAAGTGCTGACCTCGATGACCAAGCGCGTCGACAATGCCGTCTACGAGGCGTTCAAGGCGGGCGCCGACCTGACGCCCGGCGTCAAGGTCATGGACCTGAAGGCGGGCGGCGTCGCCCCGGCGATGGATGACTACAACGCCAAGCTGGTGACGCCCGAGATGAAGGCCGCCGTGGACAAGGCGACCGCCGGGATCGAGGACGGCACCATCAAGGTGCACGACTACACCACCGACAACACCTGCCCCGTGAACTGAGGCAGGCGGCACATGGCAAAGGGTAACACCTCGGGGCGGCAGGAAACTGCCGCCCCGGCCACATCCATTCCGGCCATCGAACTGCGCGGAATCTCCAAGGCGTTCGGGCCGGTGCAGGCCAACAAGGACATCTCGATCAGCGTCGCCACCGGCGCGATCCACGGCATCATCGGCGAGAACGGGGCGGGAAAGTCCACCCTGATGTCGATCCTCTACGGCTTCTACAAAGCCGACGCGGGCGAGATCGTCATCAATGGCAAGACCGCGCATATCCCCGACAGTCAGGCCGCGATCCGGGCGGGCATCGGCATGGTGTTCCAGCACTTCAAGCTGGTGCAGAACTTCACCGTGCTGGAAAACGTCATCCTCGGAGCCGAGGATGGCGCGCTGCTGGGCCCGTCGCTATCGAAGGCGCGCAGGGCGCTGACCGATCTGGCGCGCGAATATGAGTTGAACGTCGATCCCGATGCGCTGATCGAGAACCTTTCCGTCGGGCATCAACAGCGGGTGGAGATCCTCAAGGCACTTTACCGGCAGGCCGACATCCTGATTCTGGACGAGCCCACCGGGGTGCTGACCCCGGCCGAGGCCGACCACCTGTTCCGCATCCTCGCCAACCTGAAGCGCGAGGGGAAAACCATCATCCTGATCACCCACAAGCTGCGCGAGATCATGGAGATTACCGATACCGTCAGCGTGATGCGCCGCGGCCAGATGACCGCGACGGTGAAAACGTCTGAAACCAGCCCCGAGGCGCTGGCCGAGTTGATGGTGGGCCGCAAGGTGCTGCTGCGGGTGGACAAGAAGCCCGCGACGCCGGGCAAGACCGTACTGGAGGTCGAAAACCTGCGGGTCACCGACAGCCACGGGGTAGAGCGGCTGAAGGGCGTGTCACTGACCGTGCGGGCGGGCGAGATCGTCGGCATCGCCGGGGTGGCAGGCAACGGCCAGTCGGAACTGCTGGAGGTGCTGGGTGGCATCGCCCACGGGCAGGGCGTCATCCGCATGAACGGCGAAAGTCTCGACCTGACCGGGCGGCATTCGGACGGTCAGACCCGGCGCGCCAACGGCATCGCCCATGTGCCCGAGGATCGCCAGCGGCTGGGCCTGATCATGGATTTCGCGGCCTGGGAAAACGTCGCCTTCGGCTATCACAACGACCCGGCCTATCAGCGCAACATCTTCCTGATGGACAACGCGGCACTGGTGACCGAGACCGCTGCCAAGATGGGCCGCTTCGATGTGCGCCCGCCCGATCCGCGCCTGCACGCCAAAAGCTTCTCGGGCGGCAACCAGCAAAAGCTGGTGCTGGCGCGCGAGATCGAGCGCAATCCGGACCTTCTGCTGGTCGGCCAGCCCACACGCGGCGTCGACATCGGCGCCATCGAGTTCATCCACCAGCAGCTGGTGCGCCTGCGCGACGCGGGCAAGGCGATCCTGCTGGTCTCGGTGGAACTGGACGAGATCATGAGCCTGTCGGACCGCATCGCGGTGATGTTCGACGGGCGCATCATGGGCGAGCGCCTGCCGGGCCAGACCGACGAACGCGAGCTGGGCCTGCTGATGGCGGGCATGAACGGAAAGGCCGCGTGATGGACAGATTGCCAAAATGGGCCGATGCGACGCTGGTGCCGCTGATCTCGATCCTGATCGCCTTCGTGATCTCGGGGCTGGTCATCCTTGCCATCGGCGAGGATCCGATCAACGCGATGCAGATCATGATCGACGGCGGCCTGGGGTCGACCTACGGCTGGGGCTACACGCTCTACTACGCCACCAACTTCATCTTCACCGGCCTGTCGGTCGCCATCGCGTTTCATGCCGGCCTTTTCAACATCGGCGGCGACGGGCAGGCGCAACTGGGCGGCCTGGGTGTCACGCTGGTGTGCCTGATGGTGCCCTGGCCGAACTGGTGGCTGGCGCTGATCTTCGCCTCGCTGGCCGGGGCGGCGTTTGGGGCGGCCTGGGCGGCGATTCCGGCGTGGTTGCAGGCCAAGCGCGGCAGCCACATCGTGATCACCACCATCATGTTCAACTTCATCGCCTCGGCGCTGCTGAACTACCTGCTGGTGAACGTGCTGCGCCCGATCGGCACGATGGACCCGGCGTCGGCCAACTTCCCGAAAACGGTGGCGATCCCGCATCTGGGCGACATGCTGCGCGGCATGGGCATTCCGTTTGCCAAGGGCACGCCCGCAAACATCACCCTGCTGATCGGCTTGTTGGCCTGCCTCCTGATCTGGGCGCTGATCTGGCACACCCGCTTTGGCTTTGCCCTGCGCGCCTTCGGCAAGTCGGAACCGGCCGCGCGCTATGCGGGCATCCGGCCGGTCAGGATCACGATGTATGCCATGCTGATCTCGGGCGCGCTGGCGGGCCTGATGTCGATCAACAACGTGATGGGCGAAAGCGGGCGGTTGGTGCTGAACTCATCCGAAGGGGCGGGGTTCATCGGCATCGCGGTGGCGCTGATGGGCCGCTCGCATCCGCTGGGCGTGCTGCTGGCGGCGATCCTGTTCGGGTTCCTGTATCAGGGCGGGGCAGAGCTTTCGATGGATACCTCGATCCCGCCGCAGCTGATCTGGGTGATTCAGGCGCTGGTGATCCTGTTCACCGGGGCGCTGGATAACATGGTTCGGATGCCGGTCGAGGCCGTGTTCCGCAAATTCGGAAAGCGGAGGACGTGATGTCGTTCGACACCCTCATCTCGATCCTCGACAGCACGGTGCGGCTGGGCACGCCCTTGTTGCTGGCCTGCCTTGCCGGGCTTTTTTCCGAACGCTCGGGCGTGTTCGACATCGGGCTGGAAGGCAAGATGCTGGTTGCGGCCTTCCTGTCGGCGGCCGTCGCCTACATGACCGGCAGCGCCTGGCTGGGCCTGCTGGCCGGTATCGCGGGGTCGATGGCGTTTTCGCTGATCCACGGGTTGGCCTCGATCACCTTCCGCGGCAACCAGCTGATTTCCGGCGTGGCGATCAACATGCTGGCGTCGGGGCTGACGGTGCTGGTCGGGCAGAACTGGTTCCACCTGGGCGGCGGCACCCCGGCGCTGACCGGCGCGGGGCGGTTTCAGGACATTGAGTTACCCTTTGCCGCGGCGCTGAAAGGCGTGCCGGTGCTGGGGCCGATCTATGACCAGCTGATTTCGGGCCACTCGATCCTTGTCTATGCCGCCTTCCTTGCCGTCCCCGGCACCTGGTGGGTGCTCTACAAGACGCGCTTTGGCCTGCGGCTGCGCGCGGTCGGTGAAAACCCGGCGGCGGTCGATACCGCCGGTGTTTCGGTCGTCGGCCTGCGCTATGGCGCGATCTGCATCGCGGGCATCCTGTGCGGCGTGGCGGGCAGCTATCTATCAACCTCGCTCGCGGCCAGCTTCGGGCGCGAGATGACGGCGGGGCGCGGCTTTATCGCGCTGGCCGCACTGATCTTCGCCAAGTGGCGGCCGTGGTATGCGCTGGGGGCGACGATGCTGTTCGGTTTCCTCGCCGCCCTGTCGAACCGCTATCAGACCATCGACCTCGGGTTTCTGGTGATCCCGAACCAGTTCATGGACGCGCTCCCCTATATCCTGACCGTGGTCATCCTTGCCGGCTTCGTCGGCAAGGCGATCCCGCCCCGCGCCGGAGGCGAGCCCTATGTCAAGGAACGCTGAGGCCGTCGCCGCCCTGATCCGGTCGCGCGCGGACAGCGAACCCGTGCGGCTGGGTCTGATCCTCGGCTCCGGCCTTGGCCATCTGGCGGGCGCGGTTGAAGGTGTTGCGATCCCCTACGCCGAATTGCCGGGGTTCCCGCATGCCGGTGTTTCGGGGCACAACGCCAACCTTGTCGTCGGTACGCTGGAGGGGGTGCGGGTCGCCGTCTTCGGCGGGCGCGAGCATTATTACGAAAAGGGCCGCGCTGACGCGATGCGGCTGCCGCTGGAGGTGTTGCGCGCACTCGGGGCCGATACGGTGATCGCCACCAACGCCGCCGGGTCGCTGCAAGCCGACATGCCGACCGGCGAGTTGATGCTGCTGAGCGACCACATCAACTTTTCGGGCCTGAACCCGCTGATTGGCGAGCCGACGGATGCCCGCTTCGTGCCGATGACGGCGGCCTATGATCCCGACATTCGCGCCGGGCTGCGCGACGCCGCCGCGGCCGAGGGCGTGACGCTGCACGAGGGCGTCTATGCCTGGTATTCCGGCCCCTCGTTCGAAACGCCCGCCGAAATCCGCGCGATCCGCATCCTGGGTGGCGATGCGGTCGGCATGTCGACCGTGCCAGAGGTGATCCTGGCGCGCTTCCTTGGCCTCCGGGTCGCGGCGATCTCGACTATCACCAACATGGCGGCCGGATTGGGGACGGAATCGATCAGCCACGAACACACCAAGGCAATGGCGCCACGGGGTGCTGCAAAACTCGAACGCGTGCTTCGACGATACTTGCAAAAAACGGAATGCGTGGTAGCTCTGGGTTCCACGCTTCCCCGATAAGACCACGGCCCGTCATCCGGCGGTCCTTCGCCCCGCCAGCCCGGACGGCCCGCCATGCAGATTTACCTGCCCATCGCCGAGGTTTCCGTAAACATCTTCCTGCTGCTGAGTATCGGCGGCGGCGTTGGTCTGCTGTCGGGCATCTTCGGCGTGGGTGGCGGCTTTCTGATCACGCCGCTGCTGCTGTTCATCGGCATCCCGCCGGGCGTTGCCGTGGCGACCGGCGCCAATCAGGTGGTGGCGGCCTCGGTTTCCGGCCTGATGGTCCACATCCGCCGCCGCACCGTCGATTTCAAGATGGGCACGGTGATGCTGGTCGGCGGCTTTATCGGATCGAACATCGGCATCTACGTCTTCGAGCTGATGAAAAGGGCCGGGCAGACCGAGCTGTTCGTGCAGTTTTCCTATGTGTTCTTCATGGGCGCGATCGGCACCCTGATGTTTCAGGAAAGCTTTCGCGCCATCCGACGCGGCCGCAGCGGGGCCGCTGCGCCCAAGGCCACCACCCAGCGCAACCGCCACAGCTGGGTGCAGCGCTGGCCGATGAAGATGAAGTTTCGCACCTCGGGCCTTTACATCAGCGTCTTCCCGCCGCTGCTGATCGGGCTGGTCGTGGGCTTTCTGTCGGCGACGATGGGCGTCGGCGGCGGCTTCATCATCGTGCCCGCGATGATCTACCTGCTGGGCATGAACACCCGCGTGGTGGTCGGCACCTCGCTGTTTCAGATCATCTTCGTCACCGCCTATTCGGTGATGGCGCACGCCATCGCCAACCAGTCGGTCGACATGGCGCTGGCGGTGCTGCTGATCGTCGGCGGCGTCGTGGGCGCGCAGATCGGCACCATCATCGGCTTCCGGCTGAAGGCCGAGCAGTTGCGCATCCTGCTGGCGATCCTCGTGCTGGCGGTCAGCGTGAAGATCGGCCTCGACCTTGTGTTGACGCCCGGCGACCTGTTCTCGATCCGCTCGGTGAACCACCCATGATCCGCGCAATCCTGCTGTTGCTCGCCCTCGGCCTTGCCCGCCCCGCCCTTGCCGACGAACAGGTCGTGGCGGGGCTGAGCGAGAACCAGATCGCGATCACCGCCAACTTCAACGGTTCCGACATTCTGGTGTTCGGCGCAGTGAAACGCGACGCCCCGATCCCGGTAGACAAGCCCTTGCAGGTGATCATCACGCTGGAAGGGCCGCCGAACCCGGTCGACATCAGCCGCAAGGGCCATGTCTACGGCATCTGGATCAACACGCAGAAGGTCCGCATCGCGGCGGCCCCGGCGTTCTATGCCATCGCCACCTCGGGCCCGCTTGGCGAGGTTCTCTCGCAGACCGACGATTTGCGCTACAAGATCACCATCCCGCAGGCGATTCAGGACGCGGGCATCGCCGATCAGGCCACCGACGCCCAGACCTTTGTCGACGCGCTGATCCGCATCCGCAAGGAAGAGGGGCTCTACGTGCTCGATCAGGGCACGGTCAGCCTTGACCAGTCGACGCTGTTTCGCACCGACATCAAGCTGCCCGCCAACCTGACCGACGGGCTTTATACCGCGCGCATCTTCCTGACGCGGGGCGGCAAGGTCGTGGCCACGCACGAGTCCGACGTGCTGGTGCAAAAGGCGGGGCTGGAACGCTGGCTCTACCGGCTGGCGCAGGACAACCCGCCGGCTTACGGATTGCTGTCGCTGCTGATCGCGATCGCGGCGGGCTGGATCGCCTCGGCGGCCTTCCGGCTGGTCAAGCGGTAAGCATCAGCCGCGCCCGACGAAGGGCATCCTGGTCGCCATGATCGTCATGAACTGCACGTTGGTGGACAGCGGCAGGGCGGCCATGTGCAGCACCGCCTCGGCCACCTCGCGCGCATCCATCATCGCTTCGGCGCGAATGCTGCCGTCGGCCTGCGGCACGCCCTTGGCCATCTTTGCCGCCATCTCGGTCGCGGCGTTGCCAATGTCGATCTGACCGCAGGCGATATCGAACGGGCGACCGTCAAGCGAGAGGGTCTTGGTCAGCCCGGTGATGGCGTGCTTGGTGGCGGTGTAGGCGACCGAACCGGGGCGCGGCGCGTGGGCGGAGATTGAGCCGTTGTTGATGATCCGCCCGCCCTGCGGCGCCTGTGCCCGCATCTGGCGAAACGCCGCCCGGGCGCAGTAGAACATGCCGTTGAGGTTGACCGAGACAGTGGCGTGCCAGTCATCGAGCGAAATTTCGTCGATCAGACCCGCCGGGCGCGAAATGCCCGCGTTGTTGAAAAGCGCGTCGATCCGGCCGAACCGCGCCACCGCCGCAGCAAATGCCGCATCGACCGCAGCCGGATCGGCGACGTCGCAGGGCAGCGAAACCGCGCCCGGATGCGCCGCCGCGATATCCTCCAGCGGTTCGGCGCGCCGCGCGATCAGCCCGACCTGCCAGCCCGCCTCCAGAAACCGCAGCGCCGTAGCCTGACCGATGCCCGCACTGGCGCCGGTGATCAGGATGCTGCGCGTCATCCTAGAAAGCCTTGAACGTCATCGTGGTCAGGGTGCGCACGATGCCGGGAATGTCGAACAACTTTTCCGACAGGAAGTGACCGACGTCCGCCTCGTCCGGGATGTAGACCTTGGCGATCAGGTCATATTCGCCCGAGGTCGAGTATAGCTCGCTGACCACTTCGCGGTCATAGATCGCGTCGGCGACCTCGTAGGTCTTGCCGGGGGTGCAGCGGAACTGGACAAAGACGCAGCGCATTCGGGCCTCCAAACTCATTCGTGCGCAGACTAGGACGAAGCCGCCCGCCCGGCCAGAGGCTTATTCCGCCTCAAGTTCCAGCGGCGCGGTGCCGCCCGCCAGATCGTCGATGCCCAAGGGCGCGGTGGGCCGCGCCAGCCGGTTGCGCACCACCCACATCAGCCGCCGTTCGGCCCGCGTGATCGCGACATAGGCCAGCCGTTTCCACAGCGGCACGCCCGCCTCGCTGCGCCCCGATTGCGCGGCGGCGTAGAGGTCGGGGGCAAAGACCTGAACGGTATCCCACTGGCTGCCTTGCGCCTTGTGGATCGTCACCGCGGCACCGTGCAGGAAGGCGGCGCCCATGCGTGCGGCGAAGGGGATGAAGGGTTCCTCTTCGTCGGGCAGTTCGATCTTGATGATCGAGGCGGCCGACAGCCGCGGCTCTTCAGCGCCCAGCACGTAAAGCCGGGAAAAACCCGGCTTGCGCCCCGGCCCGAGGTAGATCACCTGCGCGCCCTTGATCAGCCCGCGCGCCTCAAGGTCGATGCGCTTTTTGCGGTGCTTCAGCGGCAGCTCGATGCCATCGCAGATCAGCGGCTCACCCGGCAGCAATTCGTCCAGCGGCGCCTCATACGCAGCCCGGAAGGCCTGGATCAGCCGGATACGGGTGACGTTGCGCCAGACCAGAACGGGGCTGCGCGCCATCAGCTCGGCCTCGACCCGCTGCGCCACGACCACCCGTTCATCCCGCCGCGCGGCGTCTTCGACCAGCTGCTCGAAGCCGTCAAAGCCAAGCTCGGGGTCGGCCAGCGCATGGGCAAGGTCAAGGATCGGGTTGTCTTCGGCCTGCCGGTGGATGCGGTGCAGCACCAGCCTGCGCGCCTCGGGCAGCTTGTCGAACACCATCTCGCCCGACGAACCCACCGGGGCCAGCTGCGCGGGGTCGCCGAACAGCACCAGCGTCGGAAAGATCTCGCGCAGGTCTTCCAGCTGCCGCTCGTCCAGCATCGAGCTTTCGTCGACGAAGCCGATATCCAGCGGCTCTTCGCGCCGTTTCCAGCCCTTGATGAAGTCCGAGCCGCGCAGGCCCGCCGCCGCCAAAGCGCCGGGGATCGACTTGACCGCATCGTAGAACGCCTTGGCGCGGTCGAGCGCGACATCGGTCAGCCCTTCGACCACCGGCCGTTCGCCCTGCCCCGCCAGCCACTCGGCGATGCGTTCGTATTGCGGGTCATAGACTGGGGTGTAGAGGATGCGGTGGATCGTGGTCGCCGGAACGCCCCGGTTGCGCAGGACGCTCGCCGCCTTGTTGGTGGGCGCGAGAATCGCAAGGGTGCGGCGGTCCTTGCGCTTGCGCCCCTCGTAATCGCCAGAAACGGTCTCGACGCCCGCGTCGTGCAGCGCCTTGTACAGGCTACCCAGCAGCATCGTCTTGCCCGAGCCTGCCTTGCCGACCACCGCCAGCACGGTCGCCTTGCCGGGCGCATCTGGCGACAGCGTGCCCTCGTCAGGGTCGACGCCCGCCGCCCGCAGCACCTCGGCCAGGCGATCCCAGGCATCGGCCTGATCCTCGGAAAACGTGAGCACGGGCAAGGTCATGGCCGGACCTTACAGAACCGCGCGCGGCGCCGCCAGTCAGCTCAGCCGGGGGGCGGGGCTTGCGGCTTTCGGGTGGTGGAAAGGGGGCGGGCCGCCAGTTCGGCCCGCGCGGTGCGCAACGTCTCATCGGTCTTGGCGGCCAGCGTCGGCAGATCGTTCTGCGTGGCATAGGCCCGCAGGTCGGCCAGCACATCCAAGATCCATTCATGCCCCATGCGCCCGCCTTGACCTAGCTGAGCAAGCACAAGGCAATTGCGTTAACAATCCGCTAACACTCTGCCGCGTGAACAGACTGTCGCCGATTTGGCGACAGTCTGTCGCTCAACTCAGATCGCCGGACCGGCCTCCAGTGCATCCTCGAAGGTGCGCAGCCCGGCGCGGGGCGACTGCACCAGCACGGCCATATTGCCCGGCTTGTGCAGGTTCTTGCGCATCTTCACATGCGCCGCCGGAATCTCGGCCCAGGGGAACACCTCGGACATCGCCGGGTCCAGCCGCCGTTCCAGCATCAGCTTGTTTGCGGCGCTGGCCTGCTTGAGGTTGGCGAAGTGGCTGCCCTGCACCCGCTTCTGGTGCATCCACAGATAGCGCACATCGAAGGTCAGGTTGTAGCCGGTGGTTCCGGCGCAGATCACCACCATGCCGCCGCGCTTCACCACGAAGACCGAGACCGGGAAGGTCGCCTCGCCCGGATGCTCGAACACCATGTCGACGTTGTTGCCCTTGCCGGTGATTTCCCAGATCGCCTTGCCGAACTTGCGCGTCTCGTTGAACCAGGCCTTGTATTCCGGCGTGTTGACCGTCGGCATCTGGCCCCAGCAGGCGAATTCCTTGCGGTTGATAACACCCTTGGCACCCATCGACATGACGAATTCGCGCTTGTCCTCTTCCGAGATCACGCCGATCGCATTGGCCCCCGCCGCGTTGATCAACTGGATCGCATAAGACCCAAGGCCACCCGAGGCGCCCCAGACCAGCACGTTGTCGCCCGGCTTCAGAATATGCGGCCGGTGCCCGAACAGCATCCGGTAGGCGGTGGCCAGCGTCAGGGTGTAGCAGGCCGATTCCTCCCACGTCAGATGGCGGGGCCGGGGCATCAGTTGCTGCGCCTGCACGCGGGTGAACTGCGCAAAGCTGCCATCCGGCGTCTCATAGCCCCAGATGCGCTGGCTGGGCGAGAACATCGGATCGCCGCCGTTGCACTCTTCATCGTCGCCATCGTCCTGGTTGCAGTGGATCACCACCTCATCGCCGACTTTCCAGCGTTTCACCTTGTCGCCGACCGCCCAGACGATGCCCGACGCATCGCTGCCTGCGATGTGGTAGGGCTGGCCGTGACCGTCGAACGGGCTGATCGGGGTGCCCAGGGCGGCCCAGACGCCGTTGTAATTGACCCCCGCCGCCATCACGAGCACCAGCACCTCGTGGCTGTCGATCTTCCAGGTATCGACCACCTCGACCTGCATCGCGGTATCCGGCTCGCCGTGGCGTTCGCGCCGGATCGCCCATGCGTACATCTTGGCCGGCACATGGCCCAGCGGCGGCATTTCACCCAGCTCGTACAGATCTTTCACCGGCGCCTCGTAGGGAACGATGCCGGGGGCGGTGTCGAGTGCCATCTTCGTCTCCATCCTTCGGTGCCGCACCGCAGAATCGGGGCGGCCATCTCAGACTGGAATACGAACGGATGCGCAATAATGCAATGGGCGTGGCATTGTTTTTGTAATTTTATGTCTCACAGGCGGCGAAACATCGCCGTTTTCCCGATGTTCCCACAGGATTTACGCCGCGGATGCAGCCTGACCGTCCGAAAATGGGAGTGACGGAACGATAGGACGCGCCGCTGCCCTCCGCGATCGACCCGCGGAACGCCGGTTCGGATCCCGTTGGCAGCATCCAACCAAGGCGCAGCCTCAATGATGGCCGTGGTGCTTCCGCGACTTCAGCAATTCGATCACGTCCAGCTCGACCTTGAATTCGTAGTCGCGCCCATTGAGACTTGCTTCGCCGCTCAACCCCGGCACGCCAAGCGGCGTCTTTACCCCCGCACCGTGATCGAGGATCTTGAAGGAAAGCCCATCGACGCCCGGCACCGGAATGTCGTGCCCCTTGATCAGGTCGAAAGCCAGCGTTCTGGTGCGCTGGTTGGCAAGAATCGGAGTCAGCATGCCGCCAAGCACGACGGTGGACATCGAAACCATCACGGCCTTGTCGCCCGCCGACCCCTCTTTCCAGTTCGTCTCAAGGTTCTTGAGCTGGCGCAGCGCCTCGTCATGCACCTGCGTGACCAGCGACTGCATCGCCGGAACCTTGTAGACCGCCCGAAGCGCATCCGACACGTCGCCCGCGCGGGGAACCAAAGGCCCGGCGTTCAGCGTCCAGGGCGGGGTTGGCGCCCCGCTGCCCGGTGTCAGCGTCCACGGCGCAAGTGCCGACGGTGACGGCATCTCGCTCAACTGCAACATCAGCAGCGGCGCGATGGTGTGGAAGTTCGGACTGAGCCAGAGGTTGATCCCCTGCCGCGCGGCCATCTGCGCCTGTAGCAGGGCAATCGAAGCCTCGATATCGGGATCGAGGTGAAGGGTCGTATCCATCAGTTTGAAACGCGGCGGAGGCATTGAGGCAGCTCCAAATGGGATTTGCGGGCACTCG
Organism: Paracoccaceae bacterium; assembly: GCA_016124615.1. GTDB lineage: Bacteria > Pseudomonadota > Alphaproteobacteria > Rhodobacterales > Rhodobacteraceae > Solirhodobacter. Next base: position 211,491 of record WGNF01000004.1, read on the forward strand.
CAAAGCCAGACCACCCGCCAGGGCGGTCGTGCATTTTCGGCAAACAAGAACGAGACAGCGGGGAATGGCAAAACGATACGCCCGCCCCGCCCGCTTTGCAATGACGCAAACGTGAAGGGCGAGCGGCGCGATCAGCAGGTCAGTTGATCGTCCAGGTTCCGACGGTGCAGACGTTGATGCCGCGCTTGATCACCTTGTCGCCGTCCGCGAACACGGCCTTGAGGTCGTATTTGCAGTAGCCGGTGCCGTCGTCGAAGTTCACGTTCACCGATTGGCCCGACCGAAGCTCGTCGCCACCAAGGATGTCTTCTTCCCACGAATCCGAACCGACGTTGGAGCCGTAGAGCGAAACCATCGTCACGCCGGTCTTGTTGACCACCTTCACATGCCGGTCCTGCGCGACCGCAGGGAACGCCGTTGCCACAACAAGGGCACACACCGCGAAGGCGCGGGCGACTGTAGGTGCAATCATTTTTTCCTCCAATGAAATCGGGCGCCGGTCTGCCGATGCGCCTGTCTGGATCATGTTCCAAACGGCGCGGAAATCAACACGAATCCGTGATTCATTGTGATGTTGATGTGATCGCAAGGTCAGTTTGACGGCACCGGGGACGGCGATAATTGCCGCAACGCAGCGAATTGACAAAGACACAAAATTCTCCATATGAAGATGATGCAGCAAGAATGTTACCAAAGCGACCCGAGGCAACGATGACCGACGCGAAAGAAAAACCCTGGCTGTTCCGCACCTATGCGGGCCATTCGACGGCTACCGCCTCGAACGCGCTTTACCGCGACAACCTTGCCAAGGGGCAAACCGGGCTTTCGGTGGCCTTCGACCTGCCGACCCAGACCGGCTATGACAGCGATCACGTGCTGGCGCGGGGCGAGGTTGGCAAGGTCGGCGTGCCGATCGGCCATCTGGGCGACATGCGGGCCCTGTTTCAGGGCATTCCGCTGGACCGGATGAACACCTCGATGACGATCAACGCCACCGCGCCGTGGCTCTTGGCGCTTTATATCGCGGTGGCCGAGGAACAGGGCGCCGACGTTGCCGCGCTGCAGGGCACCGTGCAGAACGACATCATCAAGGAGTACCTGTCGCGCGGCACCTACATCTGTCCGCCGAAACCCTCGCTGCGGCTGATTACCGACGTTGCGGCCTATACCGCGCAGGCACTGCCGAAGTGGAACCCGATGAACGTCTGCAGCTATCACCTGCAGGAGGCCGGAGCCACGCCGGAGCAGGAACTGGCCTTCGCGCTGGCGACCGCCACCGCCGTGCTGGACGACCTGCGGGGCAAGGTGCCGCCGGAAGAGTTCCCCGCGATGGTCGGCCGCATCAGTTTTTTCGTGAACGCCGGCATCCGCTTCGTCACCGAGATGTGCAAGATGCGCGCCTTTGTCGAGCTGTGGGATGAACTGTGCGAAACCCGCTACGGCATCGCCGATCCGAAGTTCCGCCGCTTTCGCTATGGCGTGCAGGTGAACAGCCTTGGCCTGACCGAGCAGCAGCCGGAAAACAACGTCTACCGCATCCTGATCGAAATGCTGGCGGTCACGCTGTCAAAGAACGCCCGCGCCCGCGCGGTGCAATTGCCGGCGTGGAACGAGGCGCTTGGCCTGCCCCGCCCGTGGGATCAGCAATGGTCGCTGCGGATGCAGCAGATCCTGGCCTATGAAAGCGACCTGCTGGAATACGACGACCTCTTTGACGGCAACCCGGCGGTGGACCGCAAGGTGACGGCGCTGAAAGAGGGCGCGCGGGCGGAACTGGCGCAGATCGACGCAATGGGCGGCGCGGTGGCGGCGATCGAATACATGAAGGGTCGCCTTGTCGAATCGAACGCCGCCCGCATCGCGCGGGTCGAGTCGGGCGAAACCATCGTGGTCGGCGTCAACCGCTGGACCGAGGCCGCCGAAAGCCCGCTGACCGCCGGGGACGGGTCGATCATGGTGGTCGATGCGGCGGCCGAGGCCGACCAGATCGCCCGCCTGACCGAATGGCGCGCCAGCCGCGACACGGCGGCCGTCACGGCCGCACTGGCGGCGTTGCGGCAGGCGGCCCTGTCGGGCGCCAACATCATGCCGCCCTCGATCGCCGCGGCGAAAGCCGGGGCCACGACCGGCGAATGGGCCGCCGAGATGCGCAACGCCTTTGGCGAATACCGCGCGCCGACCGGCGTTTCCCGGGCGCCGTCAAACCGCACCGAGGGGCTGGAGCCGATCCGCGAGGCGGTTGATGCCGTCTCGGCAAAGCTTGGCCGCCGCCTGACCTTCCTGATGGGCAAACCCGGCCTCGACGGCCATTCCAACGGCGCCGAACAGATCGCCGCGCGCGCCCGCGACTGCGGGATGCAGATCCACTACGACGGCATCCGCCTGACCCCGGCCGAGATTGTCGCCGCCGCAGTCGAGACCAACGCCCATGTTGTCGGCCTGTCGATCCTGTCGGGCAGCCACCTGCCGCTGATCGCCGAGGTGATGGAGCGGATGCAGGCGGCGGGGCTAGCCGATGTTCCCGTCGTCGTCGGCGGCATCATCCCCGAAGATGACGCCCGCACGCTGCGGGCGCTGGGTGCGGCGGCGGTCTATACCCCCAAGGATTTCGAGCTGAACCGCATCATGATGGACATCGTGACGCTGGTCGATCGCCTGCCCGTCGCGGCCGAGTGACCGCTCAAACCGATCCCGCCGACCGGCCCGCGATTTGCGCCAAATCAAGGCCCCGCCTGCTCGTTGGGTCTATAGGTCGCAGCTGTCATCGCAGCCCACAGGAGAGGGACATGCTGGATCGGTTGAAGGCCCTGCTGGAGCACCGCCGCGAACTGCACGAGATCGCGCAGATGGATGCCCGCGATCTTGAGGATGTCGGGTTAAGCCGCGGCCAGTTGCTGCAGATCGTCGCCACCCCGGATGAGGTGGCAGAACGGATGGCGCGGATGGCCGCGCGTCACGGGCTGACCGCGGTGGAACTGGAAGAATACCGGCAGGACTATGCGCATCTGCTGGCCACCTGCGCGCAGTGCCATTCCACCGGCGCCTGTACGCACTTTCTGGCCGACCCCGCCGCATCGGCCGATCAGGCCACCTTCTGCCCCAACCACGAAGATTATGTCGTGCTGACGGCGCAGCCCGGCTGATCTGGCGCGGGTGCCGCTGCGCTGTCGGAAAGGCGCCGCACGAATCCGGGTGGACCTGTTTGCCGTTCCGTTTAGTCTCTGGCGCAAACGTCAACGAAAAGGCCAGAAATGACCACCCATATCGGCGCCAAGCCCGGCGAGATTGCCGAAACCGTCCTGCTTCCGGGCGATCCCTACCGGGCCCGCTGGGCGGCGCAGACCTTTCTCGACCGGCCGCGGCTGGTCAACGAGGTGCGCGGGATGCTGGGCTTCACCGGCACATGGAAGGGCAACCCGGTCACCATCCACGGCACCGGCATGGGGATGCCGTCGCTGTCGATCTACGTCAACGAACTGATCCGCGAGTATGGCGCCAAGACGCTGATCCGCATTGGCTCGGCGGGCGGGATGCAGCCGCAGGTGAAGGTGCGCGACGTGGTGCTGGCGATGACGGCCTCGACCCTGTCCACCCCCTCGCGCGGGATCTTCCGCGAGGTGAACTTTGCCCCCAGCGCGGATTTCGGCCTGCTCGCCAACGCCTACGCCGCGGCGATGGCCCGCGACGTGCCGGTTCATGCCGGTGGCATCTATTCGTCGGACGTTTTTTATGACGAACGCCCCGACCTGAACGAACAGATGCAGCGCCACGGCATCCTCTGCGTCGAGATGGAAACGGCCGAGCTTTACACCCTTGCGGCCCGCCACCATGCCCGCGCGCTGTCGATCCTGACGATTTCCGACCATCTGCTGACGCAGGAATCGCTGCCCTCGGACGAGCGCGAGCGCAGCTTTGGCGACATGGTGGAAATCGCGCTGACCGCCGCCTTCGCCTGACCGGCCCTTGACCTTCGCGGCTGCAGCGGGTTCCCTGCCGCCGCGACAGGAATGGAGGGTGCGATGCAAAAACGGCAACTGGGCGCGGATGGCCCGATGGTTTCGGCGATCGGTCTGGGCTGCATGAGCTTCGCGGGTTTCTTTGGTGAAACGGACGAGGCGACCTCGCTGCGCTGCCTCGACGCGGCGCTGGATCACGGCATCGACTTTCTCGACACCGCCAACATCTATGGCATGGGCCGGTCGGAACGTGTGGTCGGCACCTGGCTTGCAAGCCGCAAGCCGAAGGTGGTCATTGCCACCAAGGCGAGCATCGTCACCCAGCCGGAACGCCGTTTCGACAACTCCGAACCCTATCTGCGGGCCGAGTTGGAGGCGTCGATGAAGCGGCTGGGGGTCGATTTCGTCGACCTGTTCTACATCCACCGCCGCGAACAGGCCCGCCCGGTGGAAGAGGTGGTACAGACGCTGCAAAAGCTGATCACCGAGGGCAAGATCGGCGGTTATGGCCTTTCCGAAATCTCGCCCGGCACGCTGCGCCGCGCCCATGCCGTGCATCCCTGCCGGGCGGTGCAGAACGAATACTCGCTGTGGTCCCGCATGCCGGAACTGGGCCTGATCCAGACCTGTGCCGAGCTTGGCGTGGCCTTTGTGCCGTTCTCGCCGCTGGGGCGTGGGGTGTTCGGCGAGGTCTATCCCGACCCCGCGACGATGGACGCGGCGGATTTTCGCACCCGCCTGCCGCGCTTCAGCGAACCGAACTACAGCTTCAACCGCGCCACCATCGACGGGTTCAAGACCTTCGCCCATGCGCGCGGCTGGACGGTTGCCGGTGCCGCGCTGGCCTGGGTGCTTGATCAGGGCGCGCATCTGATCCCGATCCCCGGCACCCGCACCGCCGAACATCTGGCCGAATGGGCCGGGGCCGACGCGATCACGCTGACCGACGCCGACCGCGCCGAAATCGCGCGCCTGCTGCCGGTGGGGTTTGCCCACGGCGACCGCTACAACGACAGCCAGATCATCGGGGTCGAGCGTTACTGCTGACCCTGCCGGAACGTTGAGGGGGCCCCCGCCTCAGTTCCCGGCGGCCGGGGCGGCGGCGCCATCCGCCGGGGGCGCACCCAGGGTGCCGTTGTCCCAGGTGCCGCTTTGCTGCAACCCGCTGGCATAGCGCATCGTGCCCTCGCCCTGACGGTGGCCCTTGGCGAACGTGCCTTCGTAGACGTCGCCATTGGCATAGGTCGCGGTGCCCTTGCCGTCGATCTCGCCCGCCTTCCAGTCGCCGGAGTATTTGAAGCCGTCGGGCATGGTGATGTCGCCCTGGCCCTGACGCTCGCCCGCGACGAACTGGCCCTTGTAGACGGTGCCATCGGGATAGGTCGCGGTGCCTTGCCCGTCGCGCTGGCCGTCTTTCCAGTCGCCTTCATACTTGTAGCCGTCGGGATAGGTCATCGTGCCCTTCCCGTCATTCTTGGCGGCCTTGAAGCCGCCGGTGTAGGTGATGCCATTGGCGTAATGCGCGGTGCCCTGCCCGTCGATCACGCCCGCCTTCCAGTCGCCCTCATAGGTCGAGCCGTCGGGATAGGTGATCTTGCCGGTGCCGTCGGCGAGGTCGTCATGGAAGCTGCCGACGTAGACCGAGCCATCGGGGTAAGTCACCTGCCCCTGCCCCTCGATCCGGCCGCCCTTCCAGTCGCCGGTGTAGATGTAGCCGTCGTGGCCCTTGAAGGTGCCCTTGCCCTCGCGCTTGTCGGCGGCAAAGTCGCCTTCGTAGACGTCGCCGTTCTTGTAGGTGACCTTGCCGTGGCCCTGCCGCTGGCCATCCACAAGGGTGCCCTCGAACACGTCGCCGTTCGGCTGGGTCAGGGTGCCGGTGCCGTTGATCTGGCCGCCCTTCCACTGGCCGACATAGGTCAGCCCGTCCGTCATCGTCAGCGTGCCGGTGCCTTCGCGGTCACCGTTGACCAGATCGCCCTCGTAGATGGTGCCGTTGGGATAGGTGATTTTGCCCTTTCCGGTCTTCACCCCGTTGGCCCAGTCGCCGTCGTAGACATAACCGTCAGAGCTTTCCATCTTGCCGCGGCCGTTCTGCACCGCGTTCAGGAAGCCGCCGGTGTAGGTCATGCCGTTGGCATAGTGTTCGGTGCCCTGCCCGGTCATCTGCCCGGCCGCCCAGTCGCCCTCGTAGGTGGAGCCGTCGGCAAAGGTGATCTTGCCCTTGCCGTCGGGTTTACCCGCCTTGAAGCTGCCGGTATAGACCGCACCCTTGGGGAAATGCGCGGTGCCCTGGCCAGAGATTTCGCCCGCCACCCAGTCGCCTTCGTAGGTGTAGCCGTTCGGCAGCTTGTAGCTGCCCTTGCCGTCCTGCTTGCCGTCCTTGAAGGTGCCGGTGTAGACGCCGCCATCGTCATACTGCTTGGTGATCACCTGATCGGCGCTTTGCGCCATCGCCGCCGAGGCGACGACAAGCAAGACCCCGGCCATGCGCGTGCTGCGCGCTCTTACGCCTGAAAATCTCGCCACCGCGAAGCCCCCTGTCGTTTGTTCCTGCTCCGCCCCGAGGGGCGCGCGGCAGAAGGTAAAGGACGCCCTCGGGGCTGACAAGCGTTTCGCCATCAATCGGCTTTCCCTTGCCGCCTAACCTGCTAGAACCGCTGCGGACCGAGGGGCCGCGCATGACCGACCGTTTCCGCCTGACGATGGCGCAATTGAACCCGACCGTTGGCGCGATCGACGCCAACGCCGAAAAGGCGCGCGCCGCCTGGGACGAGGCACGCACGGCCGGCGCGGATTTCGTGGCGCTGCCCGAAATGTTCGTGACCGGCTACCAGCCTCAGGATCTGGTGATGAAACCCGCCTTCGTCGCCCATGCGATGGCGGCGGTCGACGGGCTGGCGCACGCTTGCGCCGAAGGGCCCGCGCTTGGCATCGGCGCCCCGTTCAGCGAAGGCGGCCGCCTTTACAACGCCTATTACATCCTGCAAGGCGGCCAGCGGCTGGCGGTGATCCTGAAGCACCACCGCCCGAACGAAAGCGTCTTCGACGAGGTGCGGCTTTACGATCAGGGCCCGGTCAGCGGCCCGTTCCGCATCGGCCCGCTGCGCATCGGCACCCCGATCTGCGAAGATGCCTGGCATCCCGACGTCTGCGAGACGCTGGCCGAAACCGGGGCCGAGGTGATCTTTGTCCCGAACGGTTCACCCTACTACCGCGACCGTTTCGACGTGCGGATGATGGTAATGGTGGAACGGGTGGTCGAGACCGGGCTGCCGCTGATCTACCTGAACATGGTCGGCGGGCAAGACGATCAGGTGTTCGACGGCGGATCCTTCGTGCTGAACCCCGGCGGGCAACTGGCGGCGCTGGCCCCGGTGTTCACGGAAGGGCTGATCCACGTCGATCTGGCGCGCGGCGCGGATGGCTGGCGGGCCGAACCGGGCGAGCGCGTGACGCATCCGGATGGGTGGGAACAGGATTACCACGCGATGGTGCTGTCGCTGGCCGACTACCTGCGGAAGAGCGGATTCTCCAAGGTCGTCCTCGGCCTCTCGGGCGGCGTCGACTCGGCGCTGGTGGCAACCCTTGCCGCCGATGCGATCGGGCCGCAGAACGTCCATTGCGTGATGCTGCCCTCGGCCTATACCTCGCCCCATTCGCTGGAGGATGCGGCGGCGGTGGCCACGCGGCTGGGCTGCAAGCTTGACACAGTGCCGATCAGCGGCCCGCAAAGTGCCGTCACCGAGGCGCTGGCGCCATTGTTCGCGGGCACCCAACCGGGGATCACCGAAGAGAACGTGCAAAGCCGGTTGCGCGGCCTCTTGCTGATGGCGATCTCGAACAAGTTCGGCGCGATGCTGCTGACCACCGGCAACAAGTCGGAAATGGCGGTTGGCTACTGCACGATCTACGGCGACATGAACGGCGGCTACAACCCGATCAAGGATCTCTACAAGACCCGCGTGTTCGAAACCTGCCGCTGGCGCAACGCCAACCACCGGCCGTGGATGCAGGGTCCGGCGGGCGAGGTGATTCCGCCCCGCGTCATCGACAAGCCGCCCAGCGCCGAACTGCGCGCCGACCAGAAGGACGAGGACAGCCTGCCGCCCTACCCGGTGCTGGACGCGATTCTGGAGGGGCTGGTGGAGCGCGAGGCATCGGTGGCCGAACTGGTCGCTGAGGGCCATGACCACGCCACCGTGAAGAAGGTGGAGCATCTGCTCTACCTCTCGGAATACAAACGCTTTCAGTCGGCGCCGGGCACCCGGCTTACACCGCGCGCGTTCTGGCTCGACCGGCGCTATCCGATCGTCAACCGCTGGCGCGACCCATCCTGAACCCGGTCAGTGGGGCGGCCGGGGCGGCGACGGCGCCGCGGCCACGCGCGGTGCGGCGCCCGTTACCGTGGCGATGGCCGACAGAAACGGCCCTTCGACCGTGATCACCCGGATGAAGCTGCCCATCGTCAGGCTGAACGGCATCCCGTCGCGGCTGACGTTGCCGGTCGTGCTGACGATGCCCGCAAGGTGCAAGGTGCCATCCGTCCGCACCAGCATCGGCCCGCCCGAGCCGCCCGCATCCATCGCGCCGGACAGGTAGATCGGGCGCGGCGTGGCGGGCTGCGGGCTGGCCGCAACCTCCACCTCGGCCAGTTGCGCGATCGGGTCGCGGTTGCCGAGCGTCGATTGCAGATCAACCTGAAACGCCGAAATCAGCAGCACCGTGCTGCCCGGATCGGTTTCTGGCACGCCGACCGGAAACGGCACCGCATCCGGGTTGCGCAGCGGCGCGGCCAGACGCACCACCGCGTAATCGTTCGGGTCCGACATGTCGGTGCGCCCGCCCGCCCCCAGCACCTCGCTGCCATCCAGGCGCAATTGCACGGTTTCCGGCGGCAGGCTCTGGCTGCGGAACACGCAGCGGGTGCCGCGCGGCAGTTCCATATCGCCCCGCTTGGGGTCGCGCAGCACATGTGCGGCGGTGACCAGTGTCTGCCTGTCCCCGGCCAGCACGGCCGAGGCCAGCGCCTTCATGCCATCAAGGTCGCAGAGCACCAGCCCGGTGGTAGCGCGGATGCGCGCCGCCTCAGCCGCGCTGAGGCCAAGCGCAGCCTGCTGGCGCGGCAGCGTATCGCGGCGGTCGTCCGGCATGCCATCGGCGCGGCGGCCGACGATGTTGACGCGGATCAGCCGGGCGGCCCAGGCCGTCGCTACTGCCGGTGGCGGCGAGCGGAACACAACCGCCCCGATGCCGGTGGCGGGAGCCGCCGTCGCGAGGCCAATCAGCAGGGCAAGCCGTGCGCGCATGTCCGAACCCCGAAACCGGTCCGATCAAGGGGAGTATAGCACGATCCGCGCCACTTTCCGCCCTTCGCGCGCGGGCGCTATTCCCACCAGCGGTCGATGCTGGCGATGTCATCGTCCGACCAGCCGAAGTGGTGCGCGACCTCGTGCACCACCACATTGGCCACCAGATCGCCCAGGCCGACATCGCCCCGGCTGACCCATTCGTCGAGAATCGCGCGGCGGAACAGCCAGACCGTATCGGGCTGGGTCGGCTGATCCATCACCGAACGCTCGGTCAGCGGGATACCGTCGTAAAGCCCGGTCAGCTCGAACGCATCCTCGATATTCATCGCATCCAGAATCTCGTCGGGCGCGAAATCGACGATACGCAGCACCAGCGCCGCCGCGGCGGCACGGAACTGCGGCGGCAGCGCGGCCAAAGCCGCGCGCGCGAGGGTTTCGATCACCTCGTCGTCAGGGGCGGGCACCTCGGCCCAGCCGGTCGGGTCTTCGGTCATCGCATAGCTCCCTTTCCCCCATCATATGGACAAAACGGACCTGTTGTGAAAGAGCGGGGCCAACAGGAGTTTGGCCATGACCGTCACCCGTTTCGCCCCCTCGCCCACCGGCTATATCCATGTCGGCAACCTGCGCACCGCGCTGATGAACTACCTGATCGCGCGGAAAGCGGGCGGCACCTTCATCCTGCGGCTGGACGACACCGATCAGGAACGGTCAAAACAGGAATATGCCGACGGGATCATGGAGGATCTCGAATGGCTGGGCCTGACCTGGGACCGGATCGAGAAGCAGTCGCTGCGAATGGACCGTTACGCCGAAGCGGCGGATCAGTTGCGTGCGGCGGGGCGGTTCTACGAGGTGTTCGAAAGCCCTCTGGAGCTTGATCTGAAACGGAAAAAGCAGCTGAACATGGGGCGGCCACCGGTCTACGACCGGGCCGGGCTGCACCTGACGGCGGAAGAAAAGGACAAGCTGCGGGCCGAGCGGCCGGGCTACTGGCGGTTCCTGCTGGATCAGGAGCGGATCGAGTGGACCGATGGCATCCTTGGCCCGATCTCGATCGACGCGGCCTCGCTGTCGGACCCGGTGCTGATCAAGGCCGACGGGCAGGTGCTTTATACCTTCGCCTCGTCGGTGGATGACAGCGACATGGGGGTCACGCATATCGTGCGGGGCGCCGACCATGTGACCAACACGGCGACGCAGATCCAGATCATCCATGCGCTGGGGGGCACGCCGCCCGCATTTGCGCATCACAGCCTGCTGACCGGCCCGCAGGGCGAGGCGCTGTCGAAACGGCTTGGCACCCTTTCGCTGCGCGATCTGCGCGCGCAAGGCATTGAACCGATGGCGCTTTTGTCGCTGATGGCGCGGCTTGGCTCGTCGCATCCGGTGGAATTGGCCAGTTCGCTCGACGATCTGGTGGCGGGGTTCGAGCTTGGCAGTTTCGGCGCCGCGCCGACGAAGTTCGACGCCGAAGACCTGAAGCCGCTGACCCGCGCGCATGTGCAGGCGCTGCCCTTCGCGGCGGTGAAGGACCGGATCGCGGCCCTGGGCGTGCCCGCCGCGCTGGCCGAGAATTTCTGGGCGGTCGCCAAGGGAAATATCACGGTGCTGCAAGACCTTGAGGGCTGGTGGCACCTGTTCCGCGACGGCGCCGAGCCGATCATCGCGCCCGAGGATGCCGAATTCGTCGCCGCCGCCATGAAGCTTTTGCCGCCGCCGCCCTATGCGCCAACGACCTGGGCCGTGTGGACCGCGGCGGTGAAAGAGGCAACCGGGCGCAAGGGGCGTGGCCTGTTCATGCCGCTGCGCCGCGCCGTGACCGGGCAGGAGCACGGGCCCGAGATGGCCGACCTGATGCCGCTGCTGCAAAAGGTGCGCGCGCGGGGCTGAGGCCATTTTTCGGCAAACGGGGTGCAAGCCGTTGGTCAGGCGAGAAAATCGCCTTACCGATTTCGCACCGCTTTTGCACCGATCGCTGACGGTAAATCCGACCCCTATTCCGCCAGCCGCCGCACGCCAAGCCGGTGAAGGTTGCCATCCACCATGTCCCGCGCCGCTTCGGTCAGCCGCTGCGCGCGCGGGTACATCGGGCGGGCGCGGTCATCCAGCACCGGGGCCTGCCAGCCATCGGTCGTCTCGAAGAAGCGCGCCACGCCCGCAGGCCCGAACTCTGCCAGAAAGCCCTGCACCACCACGTCGAGGTAGCTGAGCAGGATCGGGTGTTCGGCCAGATCGCGCGGCACCGGGTCGGGCGGGATGACGTAGACGGCAACCCCGTCCGTTACCGGCGCGGCAAGCTGCGCTGGCGCAAGGAGCACCCGGTCATAGCCCGCCTCGCGCCGGTCGAGCGCGGCCCAGTCGCCGCCGGGAACCTCGGCCACCAGCCCCTCGATCTCGCAGCCCGGATCGGGGCGCACGCTGAGGAATGCCAGCCGCCGCCGCCCGGTCGCTCGCCATTCGCGGCGCCAGCCCGTGACGCGGGCGGGATGGGCGGGCGCATGGTCATGCGTCAGCCGGTTGACGAGCGAGCCGTAGCCGAAGAAATGCCGATCCATGTCGCCCAGTGGTGCCGGAACGTCGGCGCCGCATCAACCCCCTTGCCAGCGCGGGGGACAAAGGGCTAAGCCCAAGGCGTCAGGATCGGGAGAATCCGGCGGGGTCGCAAGACCCGGAGCCGGTGCCGAAGGAGCAACCGCCCCGGTAAACTCTCAGGCGCATGAACCGTTCTGACGCACGGACTCTGGAGAGACCCTGAATCAAGTTCAGGGCGCCGAAGGGATAACGATCTCAGGCGAACGGACAGAGGGGGCATCGGAACGCAGGCATCGGCCTGCCTGAACGGTGCCGGACGATCCCGACCGGCGGAACATGGGAGGGCGGCATGACCGACCTGAAACGCACGGTCCTTTACGACCTGCATCTGCGGCTGGGTGCCAAGATGGTGCCCTTCGCCGGATATGACATGCCGGTCCAATACCCTCTGGGGGTGCTGAAAGAGCATCTGCACACCCGCGCGGCGGCGGGGTTGTTCGACGTCAGCCACATGGGGCAGGTGATCCTGCGCCCGCGCTCGGGTCGTCTGGCCGACGCAGCGGCGGCGCTGGAAACGCTGGTGCCGGTCGATGTGCTGGGGCTGAAAGAGGGGCGGCAACGCTATGCGATGTTCACCTCGCCCGACGGCGGCATACTGGACGACCTGATGGTCACGAACCGGGGCGATCATCTGTTCGTGGTGGTCAATGCCGCCTGCAAAGAGCCCGACATCGCCCATATGCGCGCTCATCTGGCGGGCGCCTGCGAGGTTGAGGAAATCGCCGACCGGGCGCTGATCGCATTGCAGGGCCCGGCGGCAGAGTCGGTGCTGGAGCGGCTGGCACCCGGCGCGGCGGTGATGCGGTTCATGGATGTGGCGGTGCTGGGCTGGCAGAGGACCGAGCTTTGGGTTTCCCGCTCGGGCTATACCGGCGAGGACGGCTTTGAAATCTCGGTTGCCGATGACCGTGCCGCGGCGCTGGCCGAGGCGCTGCTGGCCGATCCCGCCGTGCAGCCGGTCGGGCTTGGCGCGCGGGATTCGCTGCGGCTGGAGGCGGGGCTGTGCCTTTACGGGCACGACATCGACACCGGAACCTCGCCTTTGGAGGGCGCGCTGGACTGGGCGATCCAGAAGTCGCGGCGGGCGGGCGGTGTGCGGGCGGGCGGCTTCCCCGGCGCGGCGCGCATCCTTGCCGAACTGGCGGAGGGGCCGCACCGCCAGCGCGTCGGCCTGCGCCCCGAGGGCCGGGCACCGATGCGTGAGGGCACCGCGCTTTTCGCCGCGTCCGAGGGCGGCGAGGCGGTCGGCCATGTCACCTCGGGCGGCTTCGGCCCCTCGCTGGAGGCGCCGATCGCGATGGGCTACCTGCCAAGCCCGCTTTGCGCGCGGGGCACCACGGTATACGGTGAAGTGCGCGGCAAACGGTTGCCCGCGACGGTCACCGATCTGCCCTTCCGCCCCACCACCTACAAACGCTGACAAGGCCCGGCGCCCGAGCGTCAAACACAAGAGGACGATGATGAAATACACCCAGGATCACGAATGGCTGCGCGTCGAGGGCGACCTTGTCGTCGTCGGCATCACCGAACACGCGGCGACCCAGCTGGGCGATGTGGTGTTCGTGGAACTGCCGGAGGTCGAGACGATGGTCGCCTCGGGCGACGAGGTCGTGGTGATCGAAAGCGTCAAGGCGGCGTCCGACATCCTTGCCCCGGTCGAGGGCGAGATTGTCGCGGTGAACGCCAAGCTGGCCGACAACCCCGGACTGGTGAACGAAGACCCGACCGGCGACGCCTGGTTCTTCAAGATGAAGGTCGATGACCTCGCCGTGCTCGACGAGTTCATGGACGAGGACGAATACAACGAGATGATTGCCTGAGGCATGCCATGACCTTCACCCCCACCGCCTACAATCCTTACGACTTCGCCAACCGCCGCCACATCGGCCCCTCGCCCGCGGAAATGGCCGAAATGCTGACTGCGGTGGGGGTCGGCACGCTCGACCAGTTGATCGACCAGACCGTGCCCGCCGCGATCCGGCAGAAGGCACCGCTAAGCTGGGCGCCGCTGGCCGAGCATGAGCTGTTGGCGAAGATGCGCGAGGTGGCGGGCAAGAACCGGGTGATGACCAGCCTGATCGGGCAAGGCTATTACGGCACGGTGACGCCGCCCGCGATCCAGCGGAATATTCTGGAGAATCCGGCGTGGTACACGGCCTACACGCCCTACCAGCCGGAAATCGCGCAGGGGCGGCTGGAGGCGCTGCTGAACTACCAGACCATGGTGGCCGACCTGACCGGGCTGCCGGTGGCCAATGCCTCGCTGCTGGACGAGGCGACGGCGGCGGCCGAGGCGATGACGATGGCCGAGCGGGTGGCGAAGTCGAAGGCGCGGGCGTTCTTTGTCGATGAGAACTGCCACCCGCAGACCATCGCGGTGATCCGCACGCGGGCGGAACCGCTGGGGATTACGGTGGTGATCGGCGCACCAGAGGCGCTGGTGCCGGACCAGGTGTTCGGTGCGATTTTCCAGTATCCCGGCACCTACGGGCATGTGCGCGACTTCAGCGCCGACATCGCAGCGCTGCACGCGGCAAAGGCGGTGGCGGTGGTGGCGACCGATCTGTTGGCGCTTTGCCTGCTGAAGGAGCCGGGCGCGATGGGGGCGGATATCGCCATCGGCTCGTCGCAGCGCTTTGGCGTGCAGATGGGCTATGGCGGCCCGCATGCCGCCTTCATGTCGTGCAAGGACGACATGAAGCGGGCAATGCCGGGGCGGATCGTCGGCGTCTCGGTCGATGCGCGCGGCGGGCGGGCCTATCGCCTCAGCCTGCAAACGCGCGAGCAGCACATCCGGCGCGAAAAGGCGACCTCGAACGTCTGTACGGCGCAGGCGCTGCTGGCGGTGATGGCGAGCTTTTACGCGGTGTTCCACGGGCCGCTGGGCCTGCGCGCGATTGCAGAGCGGGTGCATTTCCTGACCAACCGGCTGGCGCGGGCGCTGAAGGCGGCGGGGGCCAAGGTCAGCCCCAAGGCGTTCTTCGACACGATCACCGTCGAGGTTGGCGTGGGGCAGGCCGGGATTCTGGCCGCCGCCCGGCAAGAGGGGCTGAACTTTCGCAAGATTGGCCATGACCGGGTGGGGATCAGCCTGGACGAGACGACCGATGAAAAGGTGCTGCTGCGCATCCTGCGCGCCTTTGGCATCGACGCCGTGCCGCCGCACCGGGCCACGCTGGGCTTCCCCGAGGCGATGCTGCGCGACAGCGACTATCTGACCCATCCGGTCTTTCACATGAACCGGGCCGAGTCCGAAATGATGCGCTATATGCGGCGGCTGTCCGACCGCGACCTTGCGCTGGACCGGGCGATGATCCCGCTGGGGTCCTGCACGATGAAGCTGAACGCAGCGGCCGAGATGATGCCGATCACCTGGCCGGAATTCGCCGCCCTGCACCCGTTCGCGCCGCGCGATCAGGCGCAGGGCTATGCCGAGGCGGTCACCGACCTTGCCGCGAAGCTGTGCGAGATCACCGGCTATGACGCCTTCTCGATGCAGCCGAATTCCGGCGCGCAGGGCGAATATGCCGGGCTGCTGACGATTCAGGCCTGGCACCGGGCGCAAGGTCAGGGCCACCGCAAGGTCTGCCTGATCCCGGTGTCGGCGCATGGCACCAACCCCGCCTCTGCCGTGATGGCGGGGATGGAGGTGGTGGTGGTCAAGGCGCTGGACAACGGCGACATCGACCTTGACGATTTCCGCGCCAAGGCGGCGGCCGCGGGCGACGGGCTGGCGGCCTGCATGATCACCTACCCCTCGACCCACGGGGTGTTCGAGGAAACGGTGAAAGAGGTCTGCGCCATCACCCACGCCCACGGCGGGCAGGTCTATATCGACGGCGCCAACATGAACGCGATGGTCGGGCTGGCGAAACCGGGCGAGATCGGCGGCGACGTCAGCCACCTGAACCTGCACAAGACCTTTGCCATTCCGCATGGCGGCGGCGGCCCCGGCATGGGGCCGATCGGGGTGAAGGCGCATCTGGCGCCGCATCTGCCGGGCCACCCGGAAACCGGGGGCGCCGAGGGTCCGGTGTCTGCCGCGCCCTACGGTTCTGCCTCGATCCTGCTGATTTCCTGGGCCTATTGCCTGATGATGGGCGGGCCGGGGCTGACGCAGGCGACCAAGGTGGCGATCCTGAACGCCAACTACATCGCCGCCCGCTTGCACGGCGCGTTCGAGGTGCTGTTCAAGGGCGGCCAGGGCCGCGTCGCGCATGAATGCATCCTCGACACCCGCCCCTATGCCGACAGCGCCCATGTGACCGTGGACGACATCGCCAAGCGGCTGATCGACAACGGTTTCCACGCGCCGACGATGAGCTGGCCGGTGGCAGGCACGCTGATGGTGGAGCCGACGGAAAGCGAGACCAAGGCGGAACTGGATCGCTTCATCACCGCGATGCTGGCGATCCGGGCCGAGATCGGCGCGATCGAGCGCGGCGAGATGGATGCCGAGAACAACCCGCTGAAGAACGCGCCGCACACGGTGGAGGATCTGGTGGCCGAGTGGGACCGCCCCTATCCGCGCGAGCAGGGCTGCTTCCCCCCGGCCAGCTTCCGGGTCGACAAGTACTGGCCACCGGTCGGTCGGGTCGACAACGTCTATGGCGACCGCAACCTGATCTGCATCTGCCCGCCGGTCGAAAGCTACGCCGAAGCCGCCGAGTAGGTTGACATTCGCCCCCCGATCCGGAACCCAAGGGCATCGGATCGGGAGGGCGCAATGGCCGGCTGGGAATTCTGGATCGACCGTGGCGGCACCTTCACCGACGTGGTGGCGCAGGCGCCCGACGGGCGGCTGCTGACGCACAAACTGCTGTCGGAAAATCCGGAACGCTATCCCGACGCCGCGGTGCAGGGCATCCGCGACCTTCTGGGCCTGACGGCGGGCGAGCCGCTGCCCGACGGCGCGATCGGCGCGGTGAAGATGGGCACCACCGTCGCCACCAACGCTTTGCTGGAGCGCAAGGGCGAGCGGGTCTTGTTGCTGATCACCGAGGGCTTCGGCGACCTGCTGCGCATCGGCTACCAGACCCGGCCGCGGCTCTTCGATCTGCACATCCGCCGCCCCGACCTGCTGTATGAACGGGTGGCCGAGGTGCCAGGACGGCTCGATGCCGAGGGCGCCGAGGTGGCGCCGCTGGACGAAGCCGCCGCCCGCGCCGCGCTTCAGGCCGCCCACGCGGCGGGCGTCCGGGCCGTCGCCATCGCATTCCTGCACGGCTACCTGAACCCCGCGCACGAGGCCCGCGTGGCGGAAATCGCGGCGCAGGAGGGGTTCACGCAAATGTCGGCCAGCCATGCCGTGTCGCGGCTGATCAAGCTGGTCGGGCGCGGCGATACGACGGTGGTGGATGCCTACCTCTCGCCGATCCTGCGCCGCTACGTGGCGCAGGTGGAAGGCGCGCTGGACATGGGGCGGGCGACCGGGCGGCTTTTGTTCATGCAGTCGAATGGCGGGCTGACCGACGCCGCGCGGTTTCAGGGCAAGGATGCGATCCTGTCCGGCCCCGCGGGCGGCATCGTCGGCATGGTGAAAACGGCCGGGGCGGCGGGCTTTGACAGGCTGATCGGCTTCGACATGGGCGGCACTTCGACCGACGTCAGCCACTACGCCGAGGTTTACGAACGATCCTTCGAAACCGAGGTGGCGGGTGTACGGATGCGCGCGCCGATGATGGACATTCATACGGTGGCGGCCGGTGGCGGCTCCATCTGCAGCTTCCGCGACGGTCGCTATCAGGTCGGCCCCGAAAGCGCCGGCGCCAACCCCGGCCCGGCCGCCTATCGCCGCGGCGGGCCGCTGACGATCACCGACTGCAACGTGATGCTGGGCAAGCTGTCGCCCGCCCATTTCCCCGCCGTCTTCGGACCGGGCGGCGACCAGCCGCTGGATGCAGCGGTGGTGCGCGACAAGTTTGCCGCACTGGCAGCCGAGATCGCCACCACCACCGGCGCGCCTGCGCAAAGCCCCGCGGCGGTGGCCGAAGGTTTCCTGCGCATCGCGGTCGACAACATGGCCAATGCGATCAAGAAAATCTCGGTGCAGCGCGGGCACGACGTCACCGGCTACACGCTGCAATGCTTCGGCGGCGCGGGTGGTCAGCACGCCTGCCTTGTCGCCGACGCGCTGGGGATGGGCCGGGTGTTTCTGCACCCTTTCGCCGGCGTGCTGTCGGCCTATGGCATGGGTCTGGCCGAGTTGCGCGCGCTGCGCGAGGCGCAAGTGGACGCGGCGCTTGAGGATGTCGAGGCTGCACAAACGGTCGTTCACACCCTGTCGGACGAGGCGCAGGGCGACCTTGCGGCGCAGGGCGTGCCCAAGGCCATGATCCGCATCGAGGCGCGGGCGCATCTGCGCTACGAAGGCTCGCATCAGACGCTCGAGGTGCCCTTCGACACGGCGGAGACGATGCGCGCCGGGTTCGAAGAGGCCCACCGCGCCCGCTTCGGCTTCACGTCGCCCGAACGCGGGCTGTTCTTCGACCTCGTCGCGGTGGAGGCCATCGGCGGCGGCGGCGCCCTGCCCGACGAACGCGCGCCGACGGGTGCCCCCCCGGCCCCGGCGGATCGGATCACCGCCCATTTCGGCACGGGCTGGCGCGAGGTGCCGCTTTACCGCCGGGACACCCTGCCCGGCGACACCACCCTGCCCGGCCCGGCGATCATCGCCGAGGCGACCGGCACGACGGTCGTGGAACCCGGCTGGGCGGCGCGGGTCGATCCGCGCGGCAACCTGATCCTTGAGCGGACCGAAGCCATCGCCCGCCCGCCCGCCGCCGGGACGCAAGCCGATCCGGTGCTGCTGGAGGTGTTCAACAACCTCTTCATGTCGGTCGCCGACCAGATGGGGGCCACACTCGCCAATACCTCGTGGTCGGTCAACATCAAGGAACGGCTTGATTTTTCCTGTGCGATCTTCAATGCCGCGGGCGATCTGGTGGCCAACGCGCCGCATGTGCCGGTGCATCTGGGGTCGATGTCGGACTCAATCCGTACGGTCATGCGGCTGAACGCCGGGGCGATCCGCGACGGTGATGCCTTCATGCTGAATTCGCCCTATCGCGGCGGCACCCACCTGCCCGATGTGACGGTGGTGACGCCAGTCTTCGTGAATGGCGAACCCGTGTTCTGGCTGGGCTCGCGCGGCCACCATGCCGATATCGGCGGTCGCACGCCAGGCTCTTCGCCACCCGACAGCCGGACGCTGGACGATGAGGGCGTGGTCATCGACAACGTGCGGCTGGTGGACCGGGGGCGCCTGCTGGAACAGGAGGCGCGGGCGATCCTGGCCTCCGGCCGCTATCCCGCGCGCGCGCCGGATCAGAATATCGCCGACCTCAAGGCGCAGGTTGCTGCGAACGAAACCGGCAAGCGCGCGCTGCTGAAAGTCGTCTCCGACTACGGCGCCGCGGTCGTCGCGGCCTACATGGGCCACGTGCAGAAGAACGCCGAGGAATCGGTGCGTGAGGTCATCACCCGGCTTTCCGATGGTTCGTTCACCTACCCGATGGATTCGGGCGCGCAGATCGCTGTTCGCGTCACGGTCGATCACGCCACCCGCGCCGCCACCATCGACTTCACCGGCACCTCGCCGCAATCGCCCGGCAACTACAATGCCCCGCTCGCCATCGCGCGGGCGGTGGTGCTTTACGTTTTCCGCACGCTGGTCGGCAAGGACATCCCGCTGAACGAGGGTTGCCTGAAGCCGCTGACGATCATCATCCCCGAAGGCACGATGCTGAACCCCCGTTCACCCGCCGCGGTGATCGCCGGGAATACCGAGGTCAGCCAGGCCGCCTGCAACGCCCTTTACGGCGCGCTGGGGGTGATCGCGGGCAGCCAGGGCACGATGAACAACTTCGTCTGGGGCAATGCGCGGTTCCAGAACTACGAAACCATCGCGGGCGGCACCGGCGCCGGGCCCGGATTTGACGGCTGCGACGCAGTGCAAAGCCACATGACCAATACCCGCATGACCGACCCCGAGGTGCTGGAAAAACGCTTCCCGGTGCGGCTGGAAACCTTCGCCATCCGTCGCGGTTCCGGCGGCGCGGGCCACTGGCGCGGCGGCGACGGCGTGATCCGTCGCCTGCGCTTTCTCGCCCCTGTCACCGTCACCACACTGTCCTCGCACCGCATCGTGCCGCCGTTCGGCGCGGCTGGCGGCGGCGCCGGTGCCACCGGTGAAAACTGGGTGATCTGGCCCGACGGGCGCCGCGAGCAGCTCGCGGGCAATGACGAATGCGAGCTTCCGTCAGGCGCAGCGTTCGAGATGCTGACACCGGGTGGCGGCGGATGGGGGACGGCAGGCTGACTGCCCCGGCCTCAGCCGCGAACGCCACCGATGGCTTCCGTCACCTCGTCGGCCGCTGCCCGCACCAGCGCCCCGATCCTTGCGGCATCCGAGAGCCCGATGCGGAACGCAGGTCCCGAGACCGAGAGGCCCGCGACCGGCTCGCCGTAGCCGTTGAATACCGGCGCCGCGACGCAGCGCATGCCTTCGGCCTTTTCCTGATCGTCGACCGCGAATCCGCGCTCGCGGGTGCGGGCGAGGTCGCGCAGCAGGCTGGCCTCGGTCGTCAGTGACAGCGAGGTGAAGCCGGTCAGGCCCTGCCGCGCGATGATCGCGCGCACCCGCGGCTCGGGGTACCAGGCCAAAAGCGCCTTGCCGATGCCCGAGACATGCATCGGGCTGAGCGTTCCGGGCGGGAAGAAGGCGCGGATCGCCTCGTGCGTTTCGACCTGCGCGAGGAAAAGCACCTGATCCTGGCTTTCCACGCCGAGGTTGGCGGTTTCGCCCGTGGCCCGCATCAGCGCCTGCATCGGGCCGCGCGCCCGTTCCGCCACCTTGGTGCGGCGCAAAAAGGCGGTGCCGATGCGGAACGTCCCGGCGCCGACATGCCACAGCTGGCCCGGTTCCTCGATCTCGACCATGTCGTGGCCCTGCAGCGTGGTCAGCACGCGGTAGACCGTGGCCGGGGCCTGCCCGCTTTCCGCCGCCAGTTCGCTGAGGGTCAGGCCGTTCCGCTCGCTCAGCAGCCGCAGCAGGCCCATCGCGCGGTCGAGCGATTGCACGGTGTTCTGCTCGGTCTTGTCGTGGAACGCCTTGGGGCGGCCGCGCGGGCGGGGATCCGACATCGCTACTCCATTCTTTTTCCGGCCGTTGGAAAATGCTTTCACAAAGTGAAAAACTGAAAATCGCTGTCATGCAAGGGCTTTGGCGATGGCCTCACGGTTTTGAAAAATGTTTTCGAAAAAATTGTGCAGTGCGGGCGGCGGCCCTAAGGTCTGGCCATCATCTGCCAAGGACACGCCATGACCAGCCAGAACCCGGTTTTCATTCCCGGCCCGACGAACATCCCCGAGGTGATCCGCAAGGCCTGCGACATGCCGACGATCGACCATCGCTCGCCGACCTTCGCGCGCATCTTCAAGCCCGCGGTCGAAGGGGTGAAGGCGGTCTTGCGCACCACCAAGGGCGAGGTGATCCTGTTCCCGTCCACCGGCACCGGCGGCTGGGAGGCGGCGATCAGCAACACGCTGTCGCCCGGCGATACGGTTCTCGCGGCGCGGTTCGGCATGTTCAGCCACCGCTGGATCGACATGTGCCAACGCCATGGCTTGAACGTTCAGGTGATCGAGACGCCGTGGGGTCAGGGCGCACCGCTGGCCGCCATCGAGGCGGCGCTGAGGGCCGATACCGGCCATGCGATCAAGGCGGTTCTGGCGACGCACAACGAAACCGCGACCGGGGTGAAATCCGATATCGCGGGTATCCGCCGCGCGATGAATGCTGCGCAGCATCCGGCGCTGCTGTTCGTCGATGGCGTGTCGTCCATCGGCTCGATGCCGTTCGAGATGGACGGCTGGGGTGTCGATATCGCGGTGACCGGCAGCCAGAAGGGCTTCATGCTGCCTGCCGGGCTGGCCATCCTCGGCCTCGGCCCGAAGGCGCTGGCCGCGATGGAAACGGCGAAACTGCCGCGCACCTTCTTCGACTTCGCCGACATGCGCAAAAGCTACGGCGCGGGCGGCTTTCCCTACACGCCGCCGGTTGGACTGCTGAACGGGCTGGCGACCGCGGTGCAGATGCTGCTGGACGAGGGGCTGGAAAATGTCTTTGCCCGTCACCACCGGATCGCCGAGGGCGTCCGCCGCGCGGTTGCCGCCTGGGGCATGACCCCCTGCGCGGTTTCGCCCGACCTCTACTCTGACACCGTCACGGCGGTGGTCGTGCCCGCGGGCTGCAACGGCACCGATCTGGTGAAACTGGCGGCGGCGAAATACGATGTCGCCTTCGGCGTCGGGCTGGGCGAGGTTGCGGGCAAGGTGTTCCGCATCGGCCACCTTGGCATGTTGACCGAGGTGCAGATGCTGGCGGGCCTTGCCGCGGCCGAGATGTGCATGGCCGATCTGGGCTGGCCGGTCACACTCGGGTCGGGCGTCGCGGCGGCGCAGGAGTATTATCGCAACCACGGAACGGAGGCGGCTCGCGCCGCGGCCTGAGATGAACGACATGACCCCGATGTATATTCCGACCTTCGGCGATGTGCTGGCGGCGCATGACCGGATCGCGCCCTACATCCACCGCACCCCCGTGCTCACGTCGAGCTATCTGAACGCGCTGACCGGGGCGGAATTGTTCTTCAAATGCGAGAACTTCCAGAAGGCCGGCGCCTTCAAGGCGCGCGGCGCGTCGAATGCTGTCTTTGGCCTGACCGACGCGCAGGCGGCAAAAGGTGTGGCCACGCATTCCTCGGGCAACCACGGGCTGTCGCTGTCTTACGCGGCCGGGCGGCGGGGCATTCCCTGCACCGTCGTCATGCCGCGCACCGCGCCGCAGGCAAAGAAGGATGCGGTGAAGGGCTACGGCGGCCGGGTGGTGGAATGCGAGCCCTCGACCTCGTCGCGTGAGGCGGTGTTTGCGCAGGTCGTGGCCGAAACCGGGGCCGAGTTCGTGCACCCCTACAACGACCCGCGTGTGATCGCCGGGCAGGCCACATGTTCACGCGAGTTGACCGAACAGGTCGAGGGGCTGGATGCGGTGATCGCGCCAATCGGTGGCGGTGGCATGATCTCGGGCACCTGTCTGACGCTCTCGACCCTCGCGCCGGGGGTGCAGATTTACGCCGCCGAGCCGAAGATGGCCGACGACGCCGCCCGCAGCTTTCGCGCCGGGCACATCATCGCCGACGATGCGCCGGAAACGGTGGCCGACGGGCTGAAGGTGCCGCTGAAGGAGCTGACCTGGCACTTCGTGCGGAACTATGTCGAGGATATCCTGACCGCCGAAGAGGATGAGATCATCGAGGCGATGAAGCTGATCTGGAAACGGATGAAGATCGTCATGGAACCGTCCAGCGCGGTGCCGCTGGCGACCATCCTGAGAAACCCCGAGACGTTCCGCGGCAAGCGCGTTGGCGTCATCATCACCGGCGGCAACGTCGATCTGGACAAACTGCCCTGGATGCAGGGCTGAGGAGGCACCCATGAACGCGCAAACATTCAACGGCCTTGAGGTCGGCTACGACATTCCCGCCGCCCCCGGCATGGCCGAGGCCGAGGTGCAGACCCCCTGCCTGCTGGTCGATCTCGATGCGCTGGACCGCAACATCGCCAAGATGCAGGGCTTTGCCAACCAGATGGGCGTGCGGCTGCGCGTGCATGGCAAGATGCACAAGTCGGCCGATATCGCGCTGATGCAGATCGCGGCCGGGGCCTGCGGCGTCTGCTGCCAGAAGGTGAGTGAGGCGGAAGCCTTCGCCCGCGCTGGCGTGAAGGATGTGCTGGTCTCCAACCAGGTGCGCGATCCGGCCAAGATCGACCGGTTGGCGCGGCTGCCGAAGCTGGCGCGCACGCTCGTCTGCGTCGACGATCTGGCGAACGTCGCCGACCTGTCAGCGGCGGCGCAGCGGCACGGGACGGTGATCGAGTGTCTGGTGGAGATTGACTGCGGCGCCGGGCGCTGCGGCGTGAACTCCACCCCCGCGGTGGTGGAAATCGCGAAGGCCATCGCGGCGGCACCGGGGCTGAAATTCTCGGGCATTCAGGCCTATCAGGGCGCGATGCAGCACATGACGGAATGGACCGACCGCAAGGCCAAGATAGACATCGCGGTGGCGATGGTGAAGGACGCGGTGGCGGCGCTGGCGGCGGAAGGGCTGAGCTGCACTATCGTCGGCGGCGCGGGCACCGGCAGCTATGAATTCGAGGGAACCTCCGGCGTTTACAACGAGTTGCAATGTGGCAGCTACGCCTTCATGGATGCCGACTACGGCCGCATCCACGACAAGGACGGCCGCCGCATCGACGAGACCGAGTTCGAACACAGCCTGTTCCTTTACACCTCGGTGATGAGCCACACCAAGGCCGACAAGGCGGTCTGCGACGCGGGCCTCAAGGCACAATCGGTGGACTCGGGTCTGCCGGTAGTCTTTGGCCGCGCGGACGTGAAATACATCAAATGCTCGGATGAACATGGCGTCATCGAAGACCTTGGCGGCGTGCTGAAGATCAACGAAAAGCTGCGCCTGGTGCCCGGCCACTGCGACCCGACCTGCAACGTGCACGACTGGTATGTGGGTGTGCGCGGCGGCAAGGTGGAACGGCTGATCCCGGTGACGGCACGCGGCAAGGGGCTGTGACAGGGTTTCTTCCTGGGGAAAATACTCCCCCGCCGGAGGCGTCCGCGGCTGGCCGCAGGAGCCCCCGGCGGGGATATTTGCAGACAGAAAATGGGAGGGCCGCGCGATGCTGATCGTGCCGGAGAAAGAGATCGCGGGGCTGATCTCGGAAGCGGCGGCCTTTGAGGCGGTCGAGGCGGTATTTGCCGCGATGGCGCGCGGCGAGGCGGTGAACTTTCCCGTGGTGCGCGAGGCGATCGGCCATGCCGAGGCGCTTTACGGCTTCAAGTCGGGGTTCGACCGGGCGGGGCTGGTGCTGGGGGTGAAGGCGGGCGGTTACTGGCCCGGGAACATGGCCAAGGGGCTGACCAACCACCAATCCACCGTGTTCCTGTTCGATCCCGATACCGGGCAGGCCAGCGCGATGGTGGGCGGTAACCTGTTGACCGCGCTCAGAACGGCGGCGGCGGCGGCGGTGTCGATCAAGCATCTGGCGCGCAAGGATGCCAAGGTGCTGGGCATGCTGGGCGCCGGGCATCAATCGGCGTTCCAGATGCGCGCCGCGGTGCGGGCCGGGAATTTCGAGCGGGTGGTAGGCTGGAACCTGCACCCCGAAATGCTCGGTCGACTGGCCGACACGGCGGCGGAATTGGGCCTGCCGTTTCAGGCGGTCAGCCTTGAGGGGCTGGGCGCCGAGGCGGATGTGATCATCACCATCACCTCGTCGTTTGCGCCCTCGCTGATGGCCGACATGGTGCGGCCGGGCACGCATCTGGCCTGTATGGGCACCGACACCAAGGGCAAGCAGGAGGTTGAGGCGGCGCTGCTGGCCAAGGCCCGGGTGTTCTGCGACGAGCGGGCGCAATCCATCAGCATCGGCGAGGCGCAGCATGCGGTGGCGGCGGGGCTGATCGCGGCCGGGGACATCACCGAGTTTGGGGCGGTGGTTGCCGGGCTGGCGCCGGGGCGGCAATCGGATGCCGAGATCACGCTGTTCGATGGCACCGGGGTGGCGTTGCAGGATCTGGCGGTCGCCGCACGGGCGGTGGCGCTGGCGGTGGAGCGCGGGCAGGTGGTCGCGGTTTCGGTCTAACGAATTCAACCTCTTGCGGTTGGCGCGGGCGGGCGGCAGGGTGCCGCCCGTTGCAGTTTGACGGAGGCGATCATGGCGGCGCGGGTGTTCCTTAACGGGTTCGGGCGGATCGGGCGCACGGTGCTGCGCGCCTGGGCGCAAGGTGCCGCGTCGGGGGTGGAAATCGTCGGCATCAACGACATCGCAAGCCCGGAAACCTGCGCCTATCTCTTTGAATACGATAGCGTCTTTGGCACCTGGAAGGGTAGCGTCGGGCTGGAACCCGGCGCCCTTGTGGTGGACGGGCGGCGCCTGCCGCTGCACCGCTCGGCAGACCTGTCGGCACTGGATCTGAGCGGCGTGGACGTGGTGATGGAATGCACCGGCCGGGCCGAGTCGGACGAGGTAGCGCGGCGTGGGCTGCGCGCCGGGGCGGGGGCAGTGCTGATCTCGGGCCCGTCGAAGGCGGCCGAGGCGGTGGTGGTGCTGGGGGCCAATGACGCCGCATTGGATCAGGCGCTGGCGGATGGCAACCAGTTGATTTCAAACGCGTCTTGCACGACGAATGCGCTGGCACCGCTGGCCCGGCTGATCGACGAACGTTGGGGGATCGAGACCGGCTACATGACCACGATCCACTGTTACACCGGCAGCCAGCCGACGGTGGACGCGCCGGGGCCGGACATGGCGCGCAGCCGGGCGGCGGCGTTGTCGATGGTGCCGACCACAACCTCGGCCCAGCGGTTGCTGGATATGGTGCTGCCGGGCATCGCCGGGCGCATCGCGGGATCGGCCGTCCGGGTGCCAACGGCCAGCGTTTCGGCGGTGGATTTGTGCGTGATGACAAAGGATTGCCCGACGGTCGCCGGGGTCAACGCGGCGCTGCGCGCGGTGGGGGGCGTGATCGGCTGGACCGATCGGCCGCTGGTGTCGAGCGATCTGCGGGCACGGCCGGAAAGCATCGTGATGGCACTGCCCGAGACAACGGTGACGGCGGGCGGGATGCTGCGGGTCTTTGGCTGGTACGACAACGAATGGGGATTCTCGAACCGCATGCTCGACGTCGCCCAGCGGATGGCAATGCGCTGAAATTGCGGGGAAATCGGGTTACCGATTTCGCACCGAATAGCGCACCGGTTCGCGACACCGGCGGGCGCCCTACTGCACCAGCCGAAGCCGGTTGATGTTGCTGGCGATCGAGGCGAAGGCGCTGGAGATTTGCAGGCCCTTCACGCCGAAATAGTAGGACGGCGTCGTGGCGCAGTCGGTCAGTACGGCGGCGCCCTGTTTCGACGTTTCGAACCCGATCGAATAGATGATGATGCCGTTGTCCTTGGCCGCGGCGCAGATGTCGTGCAGGTTCGAATCCATCGTGCCGGGCTGGATCACGTTCAGCAGCTTGTCGGACCAAGCGTAGTATTGCGACGAACTGCCATAGGCCTTGTAGATCAGGTTGTAGGCGAACCAGTCGGTCGACATCGCCTGCCAGACCTCGGGCCAGGTCATCTGCACGGCGGGGCCCTTGGCGTCGGCGACCATGCTGCAGGTCGTCGTGCCGCCGCCATGACTGCCATGCCCGCCATGCCCACCGCCGCCGCTGGTGGTGCATTGCTGGCTGCTGCCGTTGCCCCAGGGCGCTTCGCGCCAGCTGTTGGTGCTTTGCGACCAGTAGGGTGTGCTGCCCATCGCGGCGTCATAGATCGAGTAGCTGCCGTCCTGCGTGTTGCGCCAGACGATCGACGGCCCGGCGCGGTAGGCATCGCCAATCTCGGCCCGCTGGGTGTTTTCGCCGTCGGTCATCACCACGATGACCTTCATCGTGCTGTGATCGCTGAAGTCGGCGGGGCGGCCGGCGAAGTCGGGCAGTGACTTGCCCGCAGTGATGAAGGAGCTGACGACCGGCCGCATGCTGGGGTCCAGCGTTGCCGCGGCCCATTTCACGCCGATGTCGATCGAGGTGTTGCCGTTGGCGCTGAGGCCATTGACGAAGGTATCAAGCTTGGTCTGATCGCCCGAGAAGGTCAGCGAGGTGCGCTTGGTATCGCTGTCCGGCGGGCAGACGAGGTTGCCGTCGGCGGGCGGGGCGGCGCGATCGTAGGGATCAAAGCTGCCGGCCTGGGTCTGGCCACCAGTGGTCGAGACGGCGGTGGTGGTGAAGTCGGCGGGCTTGAAATCGACGCAGTCCGAATTGGTCTGATTGCGGGTCACGCCCATCGCCTGCAGCATGTCGGCGCCCACGTTGGCCTGCGCGGCATAGGGGATGACCGAGATCGACAACTGGCCCGGACTGACCGAGTTGAACATCGTGTCGATGAACTGCTGGGCGGCGACGCGGAGGTTCTGGATCTTGCTGTTCTGGCCCATCGAGCCCGATACGTCGAGGGCGAGCGCAATCTCGACATCGCCGATCTTTTCCTGCGCCGTGCTGCCCGAGACGGCGCCCAGCGTGTCGATGCCCATCATCTTCATGAAATAGGTGCGGATCGAGACATCGGCATCGGCGGCGACGGTGCGATAGCCCAGCCCCTGCTGCACATCCACGGTCGAGACCAGATCGCCGACACCGGCCGCCGTCATGTAGTCGTTCACCACCGTGGTGGGGTCGCGGGTCTGGTTCAGGTTCGCCGCGGCCAGCGTTGCCGTATCAAGCTCGTTCTGGACCTTGGTCCGTTTCATTTCGTAGCGCATCAGGTCGATCGCCATGCCGCTGGTCATCAGCATCAGGGTGATCATGATCATCGCAAAGACGAGGATCGAGCCGCTTTCATCCCTGAGGAACCGCGGCGGGGCGGTGGCCAGAAAGGCGCGCAGCGACAGATGCCGGAATCGCTCTGGCAGGCGCTTGTGATCGCGTCGGTCTTTCATCGTCTGTTCCTCATTGGCGCCGGTTGGCAAGGGGGGCGGCAGGGCCGCGCGATCTTCGGGCAAGCCCGCAGCGCGCGCCTTCGGGGCCCACAGAACGATCGCTTGCCCTTCGGTTCTACGGACAAACCGGGCGACAATGTGGTCAGCCTCGGCCGCTGAGGGGGAAATGCCGGGGCAAGGCGGCAAAGGTGGCGCTAGGGATGGTGGCGCAGACGCCCGAAAATCAAGGGATTGATGGCCGGATGGGCCTGCCGCATTTCCCGATCGGGCGGGCGAAGAAAAACCACGGATTTGCGTGAAATCCGCCGCGGATGGCGGCTGGGCCGGAAATGAACAAGGCCCCCGCTTGCGCGGGGGCCTTTGACCTTGGCCGGGTGTGCGGGCTCAGGCCTCGGCGGCTTCGGCGGCGGCGCGCGCCTCATCCAGCGTGCCCTCTGCGCCGTTGAAGAAGGCGTTCAGGATCACCGCGGAAACGGCGGCCATCAGGATGCCGGATTCGACCAGCGGGTGGATCGCGGCGGGCATCCACTGGTCGAAGTTCGGCGCCACCATCGGGATCATGCCAAAGCCGATCGAGACCGCCACGACGAAGAGGTTGTGCCGGTTGTGGGCGAAATCGACACGGGCGAGGATGCGGATGCCGGTGGCCGCGACCATGCCGAACATCACCAGCCCCGCGCCGCCCAGCACCGCCGTCGGCAGCGAGGCGACCAGCGCACCCATCTTCGGCACCAGCCCCAGCACCACCATGATCGCCCCCGCCGTCACCGTCACAAAGCGCGAGCGCACGCCGGTGACGCCGACGAGGCCGACGTTCTGCGAGAACGAGGTATAGGGGAAGGTGTTGAACAGCCCGCCGATCAGCGTGCCAAGGCCATCGGCGCGCAGACCTGCCGAAAGGCGCGGCTGGGTCATCTTCGCGCCGGTCATGTCGCAGAGCGCGAGGAACATGCCGGTCGACTCGATCATCGTGATCAGCATCACCAGAACCATCGTCAGGATCGGCACCAGTTCAAATACCGGCGTGCCGAAGTGGAACGGCACGACCGGCGCGAACCATGCGGCGCCGCCGACATAGGTAAAGCTCATGGTGCCGACGATGGTGGCGACAACGCCGCCCGCAACGATGCCCATCAGCACGGCGATATTGCCGAGAAAGCCCTTGGCGTAGCGGGCAAAGCCCAGCACGACGACCAGCACGAGCGCCGAGATCAGCAGGTTGGTGCCGTTGGCATAGGCCGGGTTCGCGACGCTCGCGTTGAGCGAGAGCCCCTGCGGCACCGGCGGCACGGTCGATCCGGTCGCGGCGGCGAGATCGCCGATATGCTTCAGCCAATCGGCCTGCGCGGGGTCAACCAGTTTCGGCGCGGTCGGGCCGAAGGGCTGGCCGAAGATCCACCAGATGCCGATCTGCATCAGTGTGATGCCAATCACCGTGATCACCGTGCCGGTCACGACCGAGGGGAAGAAGCGCAAGAGCCTGCTCGCCACCGGGGCGATCAGCATGCCGACGATTCCGGCGGCCATGATCGAGCCGAAGATGATCCGCGCCCCCTCGGCCCCCGGATGCGGGATGGCGATGGCGATCATCGGGCCGACCGACGCGAAGGTGACGCCCATCATCACCGGCAGGCGCACGCCGAACCAGCGCGTCAGGCCGAAGGACTGGATCATTGAAACGATCCCGCAGGCAAAGAGGTCGGCGGAAATCAGGTAGGCGACGTCCTGTTGCGACAGCTTGAGGACGCCGCCGATGATGTAGGGCACGGCGATGGCACCGGCGTACATCACCAGCACATGTTGCAGACCGAGCGTGAGGAGCTTTGCCGGTGGCAACACCTCATCGACGGGGTGGGTGGCTTGGGTCATTGTCTCTTCCCTTTGTAGCGCGACGGAACAGGCCTCGTTCTTTGCGCCCCGCGCGTCGGGCCCAGCCGCGCGGGGTCGTCGTCTGCCGTCAGGCGATGACGGTAAAGGGGGCGGGGAACCAGTGTTCCTGCAGGTTGGGCGTGTCGCCGATGCGGTCGACGACGGCGAAAAGGCCGGGGGCCCGCAGCGGCGTCAGCACGCCATGCCAGATGCCACGGTGCAGGTTGATCCCCTGCCCCGGCGCGGTCAGGAACGCCAGCGGCGCGCCGGGCGCGCCGTTCTCATCCGGCGCGGCGATGACGAGGAACGGGTGTTCGGTCATCGGCAGGAAGGCCTGGGAGCCCTCGGGGTGGCGTTCCACCATGTCGAGCCGGTAGGGCAGCGCGCGCGGCTCGGCCCGGAACAGGCTGATCCCGGCGCGGCCGCCGGGGCCGAAATCGAGGCGGGCACGGTCGTGATAGCGCCCGCAAAGGCCCTGATTGATCAGCCGGTCGGGCGCGCCCGCGGTGTCGAGCACGTCGCCGAAGGGGGCGAAGGCTTCGGCGGTCAGCGGTTGGGTGCGGATCGTGTTCACGGCAACCGCCGGGGGTTTTCCACCCCCGGACCCCCGGAGAGTATTTGCGCCAGAAAGAAACCGGTGGTCATTTCAGCGCCCCGAAGGCGCCGGGGCCGCGCAGGCGGGCGTGGCGGTTGACGTCTTTGTAAAGCAGGTAGCGGAACGGACCGGGCCCTGCGGCATAGCAGGCTTGCGGGCAGTAGGCACGCAGCCACATGAAATCGCCGGCCTCGACCTCGACCCAGTCCTGATTGAGTTTGTAGACCGCCTTGCCTTCGAGGACGTAAAGCCCGTGTTCCATCACATGGGTTTCCTCGAACGGGATCAGGCCGCCGGGTTGGAAGGTGACGATGTTGACATGCATGTCATGGGCGAGGTCGCCGGGGTCGGCGAAGCGGGTGGTGGCCCAGCGGCCTTCGGTATCCGGCATGGCGATGGGGGTGAGTTCGCGGTCGGAGGTGACGAAGGCGGCGGGCGCGGCAATGCCGGGCGCCGGTTCGTAGAGTTTGCGCACCCAGTGGAAGCGGGCGATGTGCGGGCCGCCGTTCTTCAGGCGCCAGTTGCAACCGGCCGGGATATAGGCATAGCCGCCGGCGGAAAGCTCGTATTCCTGACCATCGAGCGACAGCCATATCTCTCCCTCCGTCACGAAGAGCACGGATTGAGCGCCTTCCTCCGGGTCGGGGGTGTCGGAGCCGCCGCCGGGGCCAACCTCCATCACATATTGCGAGAAGGTTTCCGAGAAGCCGGACATCGGGCGGGCGATCAACCAGAGGCGGGTGTGGGTCCAGCCGGGCAGGCACGAGGTCACGATATCGGAAAACACGCCGCGCGGGATGAAGGCGTAGGCATCGGTGAAGATGGCGCGGCCGGTCATCAGGCTGGTTTGCGGCGGTAGGCCGCCTTTGGGGGCGTAGTAGCCGGTCATTTGAACATATCCTTGAGGCGCAGTTCGGCGATGCGTTCGACCTGCGCGCAGGCCTCGGCGAATTCGGTGGCGCGGTCGTTCGTCAGGCGGCGGCGGAAGGCGGCGAGGATGCTGGCCTTGGTATTGTCGCGCACGGCGATGATGAAGGGGAAGCCGAAGCGCGCGACGTATTCGGCGTTCATCGTCTCGAAGGTGGCGCGTTCGGCATCGGTGAGGGCATCGAGGCCCGCGCTGGTCTGCTCGGATGTGGAGGCTTCGGTCAGGCGTTTGGCCTGCGCGAGTTTTCCGGCAAGGTCGGGGTGGGCGGTCAGGACGGCCAGACGTTCCGCCTCGGTGGCGGAGCGGAAGATGCGGGCGAGGGCGGAGTGGACGCCGACGGCGGAATCATGCGCGGGGCCGAGTTCCAGCGCCCAAGCGCGATCGGCGATCCAGGGGGAATGTTCGAAGACGCCGCCGAAACGTTCGACGAAGCGGTCGCGCGTCATCTGGCTGGGGCGTTCGAAGCGTTTCGCCGGGTGGGTGGCGGCCCAATGGCGTGCCACGTCGATACGGCGCGGGAACCAGACGCCCGCATGGCCACGGGCGTAGTCGAGAAAGCGTTTCAGCCCGGCGATCTTGCCCGGCCGCCCGATCAGGCGGTTGTGCAGTCCGACCGACATCATCTTGGCGCCGCCCGCCTCGCCCTCGGCATAGAGCGTGTCGAAGGCGTCCTTGAGGTATTGGAAGAACTGCTGCCCCTCGATGTAGCCCGGCGCGGTGGCAAAGCGCATGTCGTTGGCTTCCAGCGTGTAGGGGATGATCAGCTGGTCGCGGTCGCCGACCTCGATCCAGTAGGGCAGATCGTCGTCATAAGTGTCGGAGATCCAGGCGAATCCGCCCTCTTCCGCGACCAGCCGCACGGTGTTGGCGGAGCAGCGGCCGGTGTACCAGCCGAGCGGACGGGCGCCCACCACCTCGGTATGCAGGCGGATCGCTTCGGCGATGGCGGCGCGCTCCTCCGCTTCCGGCATGTCGCGGTGTTCGACCCATTTCAGGCCGTGCGAGGCGATTTCCCAGCCCGCGGCCTTCATCGCCGCGACCTGTTCGGGGTTGCGGGCCAGCGCGGTGGCGACGCCGTAGATCGTCACCGGAATCCCCATGCCGGTGAACAGGCGATGCAGGCGCCAGAACCCCGCGCGCGCGCCGTATTCGTAGATCGACTCCATGTTCCAGTGCCGCTGGTCCGGCCACATCGCGGCCCCGGCGATGTCGGACAGGAACGCCTCTGACGCGGCATCACCGTGCAGCACGCAATTCTCGCCGCCCTCTTCGTAGTTCAGCACCAGTTGCACGGCGACCTTGGCGCCGCCGGGCCAGGCGGCATCGGGGGCGTGTTCGCCATAGCCCTGCATGTTGCGTGGATAACGGTTCATGCCAAACCCTTCCCGGTTGCGGTTCATTCTCTTGTAGAGCAATCGAATGCGTGGGGTTTTCAAATAATTCCTGAAAGACCTGTCAAGCGGATCGGCGGTCGCTTCCGGGCGGGAAACCGGGCAGACTTGCCACCGGATCGGGCGAAACGGGAGAGCGGCAATGCCGGGCGGATTTTTGACGACGCATGTGCTGGATACCGCGCGCGGGCTGCCTGCCGCCGGGATGCGCATCGACCTCTACCGGATCGAGGGTGAGGCGCGGACGCACCTGCATTCGTCGGTCACCAACCACGACGGGCGGACAGAGGCGCCGATCCTGCCTGCCGGGCAGTTCGCGACCGGGATGTATGAGCTGGTCTTCCACGCGGGCGCCTACCTCGACGCGACCGGCGCGCCGCCGGAGGCACCGCGGTTTCTGGACGTGATCCCGATCCGCTTCGGCATCTCGCAGCACGACAGCCACTATCATGTGCCGCTCCTGCTCTCGCCGTTCGGCTATTCGACCTACCGCGGCAGCTGACCCTAGGCCGCCTGTGCGCCGCTGATCGCGGCCTTGCAGCGGCCGATCATGAAATCGACGAAAAGCCGGATCTTGGGGTCTTTCAGCCGCCGGTGCGGGGTCAGGCAGCTCAACTGCACCGGCAGCGGCGGCGTGGCCTCGGCCACCGGCACCAGACTGCCGCTGCGCAGATGGTCGGCGACTTCGAACACCGGCTTCATCACGATGCCGCGGCCGTCGAGCGCCCAGGCGGTCAGCACGTCGCCATCGTCCGATTCGAACGGCCCGACGATTTCGAACCGGTGCGGGCCGTCGGGAGTCAGCAGGGTCCACTGAAACTCCTTGGCGCCGGGAAACCGCAGGTTCAGGCAATCGTGGCGGTCGCGCACCAAGGCGTCGCCATCCAGCGGCATGCCACGGCGGGCGATGTAGGCGGGCGCGGCGCACAGCACACGCGGGCAATCGGCGACCGCGCGCACCTTCAGCGTGCTGTCGTCGAGGATACCAAGGTGGAAGGCGACGTCCAGCCCCTCGGCCGTGATGTCGATGATGCGGTCCGACAGGCGCAGACGCACGTCGATCTGCGGATATTCGTCCTTGAAGACCGGCACCTGCGGCGCGATCAGGCGGCGGCCGATGCCCAGCGGGGCGGCCACAAAGATCGTGCCGCGCGGGTTCTGGGTGGCGTCGATCACCGCCGACTCGGCCTCGTCGATGGCGTCGAGTACCTTGCGGGCGCCGTCGTAGAACAGGCGGCCGTTTTCGGTGGGTTGCAGGCTGCGGGTGGTGCGGTTGAACAGCCGCACGCCCAGATGCTTTTCCAGCTCTGACACCCGCGCCGAGGCGACGGCGGGCGAGGTGCGCTGATCGCGCGCCGCCGCACTCATGCTGCCCAAATCATAGACACGGACGAACATCTTGATGTTGTTGACGTAGGACATGGCGATTATCCTGCGGTGATTGAAAGTCCTCACTCATTTGCAGAATTAACAAAAAGGTGCGCGCGGGTATAGCGTTTCGCAACCACTCAGGAGGGATGCGATGTACGATCTAGCCGTTTTGGCCGAATGGCTGCAGTTCGCGGTGCGCTGGACGCATGTGATCACCGCGATCGCCTGGATCGGGTCATCGTTCTACTTCATCGCGCTCGACCTTGGCCTGCACCGCGACCGCAATCTGACCAGCGGCGCGGATGGCGAGGAATGGCAGGTGCACGGCGGTGGCTTCTACCATGTGCAGAAGTACCTCGTGGCGCCCGAGGCGATGCCGGACCATCTGATCTGGTTCAAATGGGAAAGCTACATGACCTGGGTGTCGGGCTTCGCCATGATGATCCTGGTCTACTATTTCGGCGCCAACTTCTTTCTGATCGACCCGGCGGTGATGAACCTGACGGTGCCGGAGGCGATCGGCATCTCGATCGGCTCGCTGGTGTTCGGCTGGATCGTCTACGACCTGATCTGCAGGTCGAAGTTCGGCGACGACAACACGCGGCTGATGATCGGGCTTTACATCATCCTCGTCGCGATGAGCTGGGGCTATACCCATGTCTTTTCGGGGCGGGCGGCGCTGCTGCATCTGGGCGCCTTCACCGCGACGATCATGACGGCCAACGTCTTCTTCATCATCATGCCGAACCAGCGCATCGTGGTGGCCGACCTGAAGGCAGGCCGCAAGCCCGACCCGAAATACGGCAAGATCGCCAAGCAACGCAGCACCCACAACAACTACCTGACGCTGCCGGTGCTGTTCCTGATGCTGTCGAACCACTATCCGCTGGCCTTTGCGACCAAGTACAACTGGATCATCGCCAGCCTCGTGTTCCTGATGGGCGTCACCATCCGGCACTACTTCAACACCCGCCACGCGCGGAAAGGCAACCCGACCTGGACCTGGCTGGCGACCGCGATCCTGTTCGTGCTGATCGCCTGGCTGTCGACGGCGCCGATGTTCGCGCATGACACCCAGAGCGGCGACATCACCCCCTCGCCCGCCGATGCGAAGTTCGCGCAGGCCGCCGGGTTCGAGGATGTGACGCAAATCGTGCAGGGCCGCTGTTCGATGTGTCACGCGAAAGAGCCGGGCTATGATGGTATTCTGTGGGCGCCGAAGGGCGTGCGGCTGGAAACCCCCAACGAGATCGCGCATGAGGCCGAGCGCATCTACATTCAGGCTGGCGTGACCCATGCCATGCCGCCCGCCAACCTCAGCATGATCGAACCGGCCGAGCGGGCCAAGATCGTCGCCTGGTACCGCGCGGCGACCGGACAGGGCACCTGAGCGGCCATTCCTGCGGGTCCGACCTTCGGCCCCCTCGCGGCGGCGCGGCATTCGTGCTAGCACGCGGCGGATTGGGCTTTCGAGGAGGCAAGCATGGACCTGCGTGCAAGACCCTGGCGGTCTGTCCTTTACATTCCGGGTTCCCGGCAGCGCGCCTTTGAAAAGGCCTGCGATCTGGCCATCGACGCGATCATTTTCGACCTGGAAGACGCCGTAGCGCCGGAAGAGAAGGTTTCGGCGCGGTCCCTGCTGGTCCACGCCCTGCGGGTAACGGACTTCGGGCCGCGCGCGCGAATCGCCCGGATCAACGGCCTCGACACGCCCTGGGGCCGTGACGATGCGCGCGCGATGGCGGGATCACATGCCGATGTGGTGCTGATCCCCAAGGTCGGCTGCGCCGCAGATGTGGAGGCTGTGGCCGAACTGGTGCCCGACATCCCGCTATGGGCGATGATCGAGTCGCCGCGCGGCGTGCTGAACGCCGCCGAGATCGCAGCGCATCCGCGCATGCAGGGCTTCGTGCTGGGCACCAACGATCTGGCCAAGGATCTGGGCGCGCGGTTCCGCGCCGACCGGCTGCCGCTGATGACCAGCTTGCAGATGGCGCTGCTGGCCGCGCGGGCCGAGGGGCTGATCTGCCTTGACGGGGTCTACAACGCGTTCAAGGACGATAACGGCCACAAGGCCGAATGCGCACAGGGCCGCGATCTGGGCTTTGACGGCAAGACCATCATCCACCCGCGCCAGATCGCCGTGGCGAACGCCGCCTTCGCCCCCGGCGAGGATGAAATCGACCTGGCCCGGCGCCAGATCGAAGCCTTCGAGGCCGCACAGGCGCAGGGCAAGGGCGTGGCGGTGGTGGACGGCAAGATTGTCGAGAACCTGCATATCGTGACGGCCCGCCAGACCCTGGCCAAGGCTGAAGCGATTGCGGAATTGACCGCCCTGCATGCGGCGCAGGAAGAGAAACTCGTCCAGGAAGCATAAGGGAAATCGCATGGCACTTCTGATCCTCGGGGTGGCGTTCTGGTATGTGTCGCATCTGTTCAAGCGCATCGCGCCCGGTGCGCGTCTGGCGATGGGCGATCGCGGCAAGGGCGCGGTGGCGGTCGGGCTGGCGATTGCGCTGGTGCTGATGGTGATCGGCTACCGGTCGGTGCCGAACATGCCCAACCTGATCCTGATCCCCGGCAACGGGCACCTGAACAACACGCTGATGCTGATCGCGGTGGTGGTATTCGGCGCGGGCATGTCGAAGGGCGTGCTGTGGACCTATATCCGGCACCCGATGCTGTGGGGCACCGCGCTTTGGGCGCTGGCGCACCTGACGGTGCGCAATGATGTTCCCTCGATCATCCTCTTCGGCGGCATGGGTCTGTGGGCGCTGATCACGATTGCGGTGATCAACCGCGCCGGGCCGTGGCAACGCCCGGCCTCGGGCGGGATCAAGCGCGATGGCGTGCTCGTGGTGATCGCGCTGGTGATGTACGGGCTGATCACCGGCATCCACATGGCGTTCGGCTACAACCCGTTCCTGGGAATGTACGCGTGAGCGGCAGGAAGACCAATTCGGGCCGCTTTTTCGAGGATTACCGGGTGGGCGAGGTGATCGCCCATGCGGTTCCGCGCACCGTGTCGGGCGGCGAGCGGGCGCTGTATCACGCACTCTACCCGGCGCGCGGCGCGCTTTATTCCTCGGACGAATTCGCGCGGGCCTGCGGGCTGCCGATGTCGCCGATCGACGATCTGGCGGCGTTCCATCTGGTCTTCGGCAAGACGGTGCCGGACATTTCGCTGAATGCGGTGGCGAACCTTGGCTATGCCGAAGGGCGCTGGCTGCGCCCGGTCTGGCCGGGGGATACGCTGCGCG
Organism: Paracoccaceae bacterium; assembly: GCA_016124615.1. GTDB lineage: Bacteria > Pseudomonadota > Alphaproteobacteria > Rhodobacterales > Rhodobacteraceae > Solirhodobacter. The sequence continues at coordinate 249,331 of WGNF01000004.1, forward strand.
CCTCGTCAGAGGTGATCGGGGTCAAGGAAAACTCCAACGGCACCTCGGGCGTGGTCTGGGTGCGCACCACCGGCGTGAACCAGCATGACGTGCCGGTGATCGACTATGTCCGCTGGGTCATGGTGCGCAAACGCGGCACCGGGGCGGCGCCGGAACCGGTGGTGCCGGTGCTGGCGAAAGCGGTCGAGGCCACGGCGCTGGTGGTGCCGGAAGGGCTGCACTTCGAAGGGTACGATTTCACTCTGGCGGGCGAGCCGCATCGCTGGGCCGACTATGCGGTGGGCGAGAAGATCGACCACGTCGATGGCATGACCATCGAAGAGGCCGAACACATGCTGGCCACGCGCCTGTGGCAGAACACCGCCAAGGTGCATTTCGACGCGACGCAGCGGGCGGGCGGCCAACGCCTGATCTATGGCGGCCACGTGATCTCGATGGCGCGGGCGCTGAGCTTCAACGGGCTGGCCAATGCGCAGATGATCGTGGCGCTGAACGGGGGGGCCCATGCGAACCCCTGTTTTGCCGGCGATACGGTGCGGGCCTGGTCGGAAGTGCTGGACAAGGCCGAAACCGCGGTGCCTTCGGTCGGGGCGCTGCGGCTGCGGCTGGTGGCGGTCAAACACGGCGCAGAGGCGTTCGCGCTGAAGGGCGAGGATGGCAAATACCGGCCCGAGGTGTTGCTGGACCTTGACTACTGGGCGCTGATTCCACGCTGAGTCGCCGGGCGGCCGATCCTGTGATCACACAATTTACGAGTGTGATCACAAACTTCATTTTTTCTGCACTTGCATCGTGTTTTGGACCGTTCCCCGCGTCTCGGCGCGTGACTTGTGCAAAAAAAAGGCTATTGATCGTGCCCAACGGCGGGTGTTCCCCACGAGTGGAGCGGCCCGTATCGGAAAAAAGGGAACCCTCATGGCTGACGTGAACCGGGGCAACCGGCCGCTTTCCCCGCATCTGCAGATTTATCGGCCGCAGATCACCACCATAATGTCGATCGTGCATCGCATCACCGGTGTCGGCCTTGGCCTGACGGCGTTCCTGATCGTCTGGTGGTTCGTCGCGGCGGCCATCTCGCCGGGTTATTTCGCCTTTGTCGACGGGCTGCTGACCTCGTGGATCGGCATTCTGGTCATGGTCATCTCGCTCTGGGCGCTGTGGTACCACCTGCTGAACGGTATCCGCCACCTGCGCTGGGACATGGGCCTTGGCCTTGGGATCGGCGAATCCGCCCGCTCGGGCTGGATCGTCGTCGGGTTGTCGGTCGTGCTGACCGTGCTGACCATCATCGTGGTCGTCTGAAGGCGGGGGAACCGATGTCTTACAAAACCGATTACGCGCGCGTTCACGGGCTGGGTTCGGCCAAGAGCGGCACCGAACACTTCATCGTGCAGCGGCTGACGGCAATCGCGCTGGTGCCGCTGGTGCTGGCGTTCCTGTTGCCCTTCGCGCATGCGCTGGGGGCCGGTCACGCGGCAACACTGGCGATCTATCGCAACCCGGTGAATGCCATCATCGCGCTGGCGACGATGATTGCGGTGTTCCAGCACGTGCGCCTTGGGGTGCAGGTGGTGATTGAGGATTACGTTCCGGCCGGGCGGCACCGGTTGCGCTGGCTGGTGGCAAACGCGCTGGTCTGGCGCGCCCTGATGCTGGCCGGGATTTTCGCCGTGCTCAAGATCGCCCTGGGCGCGTGACGGGAGAATAGAAAATGGCGGCTTACGAATATGAAACGCACGACTACGACGTGGTCGTGGTGGGGGCGGGCGGCGCGGGCCTGCGGGCCACGCTGGGGATGGCGGAACAGGGTCTGCGCACCGCCTGCGTAACCAAGGTGTTCCCGACCCGGTCGCATACCGTGGCGGCGCAGGGCGGCATTGCGGCCAGCCTGTCGAACATGGGCCCCGACCACTGGCAGTGGCACATGTATGACACCGTGAAGGGGTCCGACTGGCTGGGCGACACCGACGCGATGGAATACCTCGCCCGCGAGGCGCCGAAGGCGGTTTACGAACTTGAACACTACGGCGTGCCGTTCAGCCGCACCGAAGAGGGCAAGATCTACCAGCGCCCGTTCGGCGGCCACACGACCGAGTTTGGCGAAGGCCCGCCGGTGCAGCGCACCTGCGCCGCCGCCGACCGCACCGGCCACGCGATCCTGCACACGCTTTACGGCCAGTCGCTGAAGAACAACGCGGAATTCTTCATCGAATATTTCGCCATCGACCTGATCATCACCGATGGCGCCTGCACCGGCGTCGTCTGCTGGAAGCTCGACGACGGCACCATCCACGTCTTCAACGCCAAGATGACGGTGCTGGCCACCGGCGGTTACGGCCGCGCCTTCTTCTCGGCGACCTCGGCGCATACCTGCACCGGCGATGGCGGCGGCATGGTGGCGCGCGCGGGCCTGCCGCTGCAAGACATGGAATTCGTGCAATTCCACCCGACCGGCATCTATGGCGCCGGTTGCCTGATCACCGAGGGCGTGCGCGGCGAGGGCGGATACCTCACCAACTCCAACGGCGAACGGTTCATGGAGCGGTACGCGCCGCATTACAAAGACCTCGCCAGCCGCGATGTGGTCAGCCGCTGCATGACGATCGAGATCCGCGAAGGCCGCGGCGTCGGACCCGAGAAGGATCACATCTTCCTGAACCTCAGCCACCTGCCGCCGGAAACACTGGCGCTGCGGCTGCCGGGCATTTCGGAAAGCGCGCGCATCTTTGCCGGCGTCGACGTGACCAAGGAACCGATCCCGGTGCTGCCGACCGTGCACTACAACATGGGCGGCATTCCGACGAACTATTGGGGTGAGGTGCTGAACCCGACCGCCGAAGCGCCGGATGCCGTCTTCCCCGGCCTGATGGCGGTGGGCGAGGCGGGCTGTGCCAGCGTTCACGGCGCCAACCGGCTCGGTTCGAACTCGCTGATCGACCTTGTGGTGTTCGGCCGCGCGGCGGCGATCCGCGCCGGGCAGATCGTCAACCCGGAAACCGCGGCCCCCGCCACCAACAAGGCCAGCGTCGACAAGGCGCTGGACCGGTTCGACGGGCTGCGCCACGCCAATGGCGGCACGCCGACGGCCGAGCTTCGGCTGGAAATGCAGAAAACCATGCAATCCGACGCCGCGGTGTTCCGCGCCGACAAATCGCTGGCCGAGGGCGTGAAGAAGATGGACGCGGTGGCTGCCAAGGTGGCCGACCTGAAGGTGACCGACCGCAGCATGGTTTGGAACAGCGACCTGATGGAAACGCTGGAACTGACCAACCTGATGCCGAACGCGCTGGCCACCATCGTGGCGGCCGAGGCGCGCAAGGAAAGCCGCGGCGCCCATGCGCACGAGGATTATCCGAACCGCGACGACGTCAACTGGCGCAAGCACAGCCTGGCCCATGTCGACGGCGCCAAGGTCACGCTGGATTACCGCCCCGTGCACCTCGACCCGCTGACGACCGAGGCCGAGGGCGGGATCGCGCTGCCGCGGATCGCCCCCAAGGCGCGGGTGTACTGAGATGCGCGGCCTGTCGGCCAGCGCGGCGCTGACGCTGGCGGCCCTTGCGGCCGCCTGCGGGCCCGTGCCGGTCGAACAGGCCGAAGCCGACTGCTTTCGTCAGGCGCAGCTTGCCAGCCACCCGCGCGGCACGGTGTCGCTGGGCGTCGGCACGGGCGGCGCGCGCTACGCCGGGGCGGATATCACGATCAGCTCCGACTACCTGATGGGGCACGACCCCGCGCAAGTCTACGCCTCCTGCGTGCAGCAGGAATCCGGCCAGCCGCCCCGGCGGCCGCTTTACGACAGACCCGATTGGAAGGGATGACCGATGGTCCAGTTCACGCTTCCCAAGAACTCGAAAATCCGCACCGGCAAGACCTGGCCGCGGCCCGAGGGCGCGACCAACGTGCGCAAGTTCATGATCTATCGCTGGACGCCGGATGACGGCGAAACTCCGCGCGTCGATACCTATTTCATCGACATGGACAAGTGCGGCCCGATGGTTCTGGACGCCCTGATCAAGATCAAGAACGAGATCGACCCGACGCTGACCTTCCGCCGGTCCTGCCGCGAGGGCATCTGCGGCAGCTGCGCGATGAACATCGACGGCATCAACACGCTGGCCTGCATCTATGGGCTGGACGAGATCAAGGGCGACGTGAAGATCTACCCGCTGCCGCACATGCCGGTGGTGAAGGATCTGATCCCCGACCTGACGCATTTCTACGCCCAGCACGCCTCGATCATGCCGTGGCTGGAAACCAAAACCAGCCGCCCGGCGAAAGAATGGCGCCAGTCGATCGAAGATCGCGCCAAGCTCGACGGGCTTTACGAATGCGTGATGTGCGCCTCGTGCAGCACCTCTTGCCCCAGCTATTGGTGGAACGGCGACAAATACCTCGGGCCGGCGGCGTTGCTGCACGCCTACCGCTGGATCATCGACAGCCGCGACGAGGCGACCGGCGAGCGGCTGGACGATCTGGAAGATCCGTTCAAGCTTTACCGCTGCCACACGATCATGAACTGCACCAAGACCTGCCCGAAGGGCCTGAACCCGGCCAAGGCGATCGCCGAGATCAAGAAGATGATGGTGGAACGGGTGGCTTGAGGCTTCGTGAGCCTCCTCAGATTCTGTGAAGCCTCCGGATCTGCGCGACGACGTTTTGTCGGTTGCGGCAGCCAGACGGTGTTGCTGCCACGATTGCTACGCCCACGTGGAAATGCAACGCAATATGCTTGCCTCGGTGCTCAACCTGTTCGACAGTAAATCCTTCCGACTGGCACCAAAGCACATAGTCTCGTTCAATCTTCCGCATGATTGATCTCCAGCTTCAGATCGGCAAAGAACTTGCGGGCACGCTCGCGAAGCATAAGGGCAGAAACCCACTCGGACTCCCGAGGGAACTTGAACCAAAGGTCGCGCCAAGCGTTTCGGCTGGTTCCCGAGGCAACTTTTGATGCCCATTCGGATGGTGAAAAAGAGCCGGACTCGTCACAAATCTTGCCTTCTTTCACTGATCCGAAGTGGAGCCGTCCGTCGTAGAGCATCCGCACCTCGGAACCCGCTGGAATGGACACCTCCTTCCAGATGAGCGGGGCGTGTGCAGCCATCTTAGCTGCCTTTTCCTTATCCGCGTCTTTCTTCCACTCCTCTAAGATTTCAGGGTATTGGGCCGACAGGAACTCAATGGTCCTGTCCTCGAACCAGTCATGGACAAAGGTGTCGGCGCCCCTCTGGATCGCAGCATCCAACTGCTCCAACGCCAAGATCACTGGATTGAGCCGACCGTCGGAAAACCTCACGATGTCGTCGTAGAGGTCCCGTGGAAAGGGCACGTAGAGAACATCGTTAGACATTTTCAGCTCCGTTTCTGAATTTTTCAGTTGCCACAGCACTATTGTTGATTCCCTACCGCGAGTCAACGAAATAGGACTCTTTGGTTGGCAAATCGCAAACTATGGCTATTTCGGCACTATTTTTGCGCACGCATACCAAAACCTGCCCGAAGGGGTTGAACCCGGCCAAGGCGATTGCCGAGATCAAAAAGAGATGATGGTGGAACGGGTGGTGTAGGCCCCCTGCTCCGCCTATCCTGACCAAGGCCCCGCCCGGCGCGGGGCCTTTTCTTTGCGAGACCCTCATGGCCCTTTTCCCCTTCGTCATCATCGCCGTCTTCGTCGGCATGTGGCTGGCGCGGCGCGGGTCGACGCTGACGCGGGAATGCCGGTGGCGGGCCGATGGCGATGCGGGGCAGTATCGCTGCGCGGCCTGCGGCGCGGTCTGCACCCTGCCGCCGGGCAAGAAGCCGCGCCAGTGCCTGAAACCCCCACCCGCTTGACGACCAATCGGGCGCACCGCATCGTGGCCGCGACCCGAGGGGAGCCGAAATGAAGCTGCAAACGCCCGAAACCGCCGCCCCCGCCGACGCCGCGGCCCGCAAGGCGATTGCGCCGGTGATCTGCTACCCGGTGGCGACCTTGCCGCAGCCCGACCTGCCGCTGTACCGCGCCGCGCGGGAAGGGGCCGCGAAGGTCGCCGAGGTGCGGGTGCCGCCGCGCGAGGCGCGCTGTTTCGAGGTTCCCGCCGGGCATTTCTTTCGCATCCGTTGTGTGGAAGGTCCGCAGGTCGGCGACCTGAACCTGTGGAACGCGGACGATCTGACGGAGCGTTTCTATTCCGGCAAGACGCGCGCCCTGCATGGCACCCACCTTTCGACCGGGGATCGGATGTGGTCCAGCTTTCCCAGCCTCAGGCCGATGGCGACGATCACCGCCGACACGCTGGACTGGTACGGGTTCGATGCGTTCGGCGGCGCGGTGCATGACGTGATCGGGACGCGCTGCGATCCCTACACGCACCGGCTGCTGTCGGGGGGTGACTATCACCATTGCTGCCATTCGAACCTGACCCGGGCGCTGGCCGAGGCGCGCGGCCTGCCGCTGTTTCAGGCCGAGGCGCTGGTGCATGACGTGCTGAACGTCTTCATGTGCACCGGCTTCAGCCGCGACACCGGGCAGTATTTCATGAAGGCCAGCCCGGTGCGCCCCGGCGACCACATCGAGTTTCTGGCCGAGATCGACCTCTTGGGCGGGCTGTCCGCCTGCCCCGGCGGCGATTGCTCGACCGAGCATTCCAGCGATGCCGCCGCCTGCCACCCGCTGCTGGTCGAGTTGTTCCGCCCGCGCGACGGCGCGCTGTCGGGCTGGCAGAGCCCGGCACCCAGCGGCTATGACCGCAGCCACGGGATGTGATCGCCGATCGGATTTTCTGCCTTTCCTTTTCGCGAATCGTCCATATAGTCCGACCGCATGACACGGGCGTTCATCATATCCTTTGCCTCGGGGCCCAGCCGCCTCCTGCCCGCCCGTGGGCTTCTGCTTCTTAGCTGCCTCTGAGCGTGCCCTTCGGGTGCGACCGCTCGGAGGTGACCAGCGCCCGGAAGCAAAGAGACGCCAAAGCAGAGAGATATTCCCATGACCAACCCCGCCCCCCGCATCATGCCGTCTGATCAAGACCGCGTACTGATATTCGACACCACGTTGCGCGATGGCGAACAGTCGCCCGGCGCGACGATGACGCACGACGAAAAGCTGGAAATCGCCGCCCTGCTCGATGAAATGGGCGTGGATATCATCGAGGCCGGCTTTCCCATCGCCTCGATCGGCGATTTCGAGGCCGTCAGCGACATTGCCCGGCAGGCGAAGAACGCCGTGATCTGTGGCCTCGCCCGTGCCAGCATGGGCGATATCGACCGCTGCTGGGAGGCGGTGAAACACGCCCGCCGCCCGCGTATCCACACCTTCATCGGCACCTCGCCGCTGCACCGCGCGATTCCCAACCTCGACATGGACCAGATGGCCGACCGCATCCACGCGACCGTCACCCATGCCCGCAACCTGTGCGACAACGTGCAATGGTCGCCGATGGACGCGACGCGGACCGAACATGACTATCTGTGCCGCGTGGTGGAAATCGCGATCAAGGCGGGCGCCACCACGATCAACATCCCCGATACCGTGGGCTACACCGCGCCGCGCGAAAGCGCCGCGCTGATCCGCATGTTGCTGGAACGGGTGCCGGGCGCCGACAGCATCATATTCGCCACGCATTGCCACAACGACCTTGGCATGGCGACGGCGAACGCGCTGGCCGCCGTCGAGGCGGGCGCGCGGCAGATCGAATGCACGATCAACGGCTTGGGCGAACGCGCGGGCAACACCGCGCTGGAAGAAGTGGTGATGGCGCTCAAGGTGCGCAACGACATCATGCCTTACCGCACCGGCGTCGATACCACCAAGATCATGAACATCAGCCGCAAGGTGGCCACCGTTTCCGGCTTTCCGGTGCAGTTCAACAAGGCCATCGTCGGCAAGAACGCCTTTGCGCATGAATCCGGCATCCATCAGGACGGCATGTTGAAGAACGCCGAAACGTTCGAGATCATGCGCCCGACCGACATCGGCTTGTCCGAGACCAACCTCGTCATGGGCAAGCATTCGGGCCGCGCCGCGCTGCGGTCGAAACTCGCCGATCTGGGCTATGAACTGGCCGACAACCAGTTGGCCGACGTGTTCGTGCGCTTCAAGGCCTTGGCCGATCGCAAGAAGGAAGTCTACGACGACGACCTGATCGCGCTGATGCAGGACAGCACGACGAGTGCCGAACATGACTACATGCAGATCAAGCACCTGCGCGTGGTCTGCGGCACCGAAGGGCCGCAGACGGCCGACCTGACGATGACCATCGACGGGGTGGACCATTCCGTGCACGCCACCGGCGACGGCCCGGTCGATGCCACTTTCGCGGCGGTCAAGGCGCTCTTTCCCCACACGGCGCGGCTGCAACTCTATCAGGTGCATGCCGTGACCGAGGGCACCGACGCGCAGGCCACCGTCAGCGTGCGGATGGAAGAGGACGGCAAGATGGTCACCGGCCAGTCGGCGGATACCGATACCGTGGTGGCCAGCGCCAAGGCCTATGTCAACGCGCTGAACAAGCTGATCCTGCGGCGGCAGAAAACCAAACCGGCCGAGGCCGCCCGGCAGGCCTGAGCCAATCGCGGGCCGCCCGAAGGCAGCGGCGGCCCGCACATCCCGACACCGTGATGCGGTGCGGCGGAATCGCGCTGCCACTGCGGCCGCTGCCCCTTTCCCTCTTGGAACGGCCCGCCTATAAGGGCGCCCGGCCTGCTACTGGAGAGTCGCGGGTTTGTTACGTATTCGGCAAGACAGGATCACCTCAGCATGGCTGGACTCTCGGGTATATTCTCGTCCGACATGGCGATCGACCTCGGCACGGCGAACACCCTGATCTACGTGAAGGGTCGCGGCATCATTCTGAACGAACCCTCGGTCGTGGCCTACCACGTCAAGGACGGCAAGAAGCAGGTGCTGGCCGTGGGCGAAGACGCCAAGCTGATGCTGGGGCGGACGCCCGGCAGCATCGAGGCGATCCGCCCGATGCGCGATGGCGTCATCGCCGACTTCGACGTTGCCGAAGAGATGATCAAGCATTTCATGCGCAAGGTGCACAAGCGGTCCACCTTCGCGAAACCGAAAGTCATCGTGTGCGTGCCCTACGGCGCGACGCCGGTGGAAAAGCGCGCCATCCGCCAATCGGTGCTGTCGGCGGGTGCCCGCCGCGCCGGGCTGATCGCCGAACCGATCGCAGCGGCCATCGGCGCCGGGATGCCGATCACCGACCCGACCGGCAGCATGATCGTCGATATCGGCGGCGGCACCACAGAGGTTGCCGTGCTCTCGCTGGGCGACATCGTCTATGCGCGGTCGGTTCGCGTCGGCGGCGACCGGATGGACGAGGCGATCATCAGCTACCTGCGGCGTCAGCATAACCTGCTGGTCGGCGAATCGACGGCGGAGCGCATCAAGACCTCGATCGGCACGGCGCGGATGCCGGATGACGGGCGCGGCGCCTCGATGATGATCCGGGGCCGCGACCTCTTGAACGGCGTGCCGAAGGAAACCGAGATCAACCAGGCGCAGGTCGCCGAGGCGCTCGCCGAACCGGTGCAGCAAATCTGCGAAGCGGTAATGATCGCGCTGGAAGCGACGCCGCCCGATCTGGCCGCCGACATCGTTGACCGTGGCGTGATGCTGACCGGTGGCGGCGCGCTGCTGGGCGAGCTGGATCTGGCGCTGCGCGAGCAGACCGGCCTTTCCATCTCGGTCGCCAACGAGTCACTGAATTGTGTCGCTCTCGGAACCGGCAAGGCGCTGGAATACGAGAAGCAGCTGCGGCATGTCATAGACTACGATAGCTGAGGCCGGGCCGCCGGCCGGGCTTGGCGCCAGAGGCGGGGCAGCCGTGGCAAAAGACAGAAACGGACAGGAAGATTTCGTCAGGCCCATCCGGCGTATTCTGGTGGGAATGATGGCCTTTGTCCTGATCGCCCTTTTCCTGCTTTGGCGGGTCGACAGCCCACGGGTGGAACGCTTCCGCACCATGCTGGTGGATCGTTTCGTGCCCAGCTTTTCCTGGCTGATGCTGCCGGTCACCCGCGTCACGGTGATGGCCGAAAGCTTTCAGTCCTACGTGCGCATCTACGAACAGAACCAGGAACTGCGGCGCGAGTTGCAGCAGATGAAGGCGTGGAAAGAGGCCGCGCTGCAGCTGGAACAGAAGAACGCGAAACTGCTGGATCTCAATCAGGTGCGGCTTGACCCCAGCCTGACCCATGTGACTGGCGTGGTGCTGGCGGATTCGGGATCGCCCTTCCGCCAGTCGGTGCTGCTGAACGTGGGCGCGCGTGACGGCATCGTGGATGGCTGGGCGGTGATGGACGGGCTTGGCCTCGTCGGGCGCGTTTCGGGCGTCGGCGAGACGACGAGCCGGGTCATCCTGCTGACCGACTCGAACAGCCGGATTCCGGTGACGATCGAGCCCTCGGGGCAGCATGCGCTTTTGCAGGGCGACAACACCGCGATCCCGCCGATCGACTTTGTCGAGAACCCCGACCTGGTGCGGCCGGGCGATCAGGTGGTGTCCTCGGGCGATGGTGGCGTGTTCCCGGCCGGGTTGCTGGTCGGTCAGGTGGCCGAAGGGCCCGACCGGCGGCTGAAGGTGCGGCTGGCGGCGGATTACGAGCGGCTCGATTTCCTGCGCGTGTTGCGCAGCCATGCCGCAGAGCATGTCACCGACCCCGGCAGCCTGATTGCGCCGCCGCTTCCGCCGCAACCCGCCGCAACGGCGACGAAGACCAATGGCTAGGCCGGTCATCAGCCCGCGTTGGGCCTTTCGCGGCCTTTACGTCGCGATTGCCGTCCTGCTGGTGCTGATCCGCATCCTGCCGATCCGCACCCTGCCGACGACGCTGCCGGGGCCGGACCTGTTGACCTGCATCACGCTGGTCTGGGTGCTGCGCCGCCCCGACTATGTGCCGGTGCTGCTGATCGCAGCGGTCTTCCTGATGGAGGATTTTCTGCTGATGCGCCCGCCCGGCCTTTGGGCGGTGATCGTGCTGATGGGCACCGAGTTCCTGCGCTCCCGCGAGGCGCTGACGCGCGAGTTGGGGCTGGCGATGGAATGGGCGATGGTCTCGACCGTGATGATCGGCATGGTGCTGGTCTACCGGCTGGCCTATGCGGTGGCCTTCCTCGATGAACCGCAGCTGTCGCTGGTCGCGCTGCAACTTCTGGGCTCGATCCTGTGCTACCCTGTCGTGGTCGGGCTGTCGCGGGCGCTGTTCGGCCTGCGCAAGGCGGCCACCGGCGAAGTCGACGCATTGGGGAGGCGGATGTGAGACGCTCGCCCAAGGATACCGAAGACAGTTCGCGCAAGATCAGCCGCCGCGCCCTGCTGCTGGGGGTCGGGCAGGCTGCGCTGGTCGCCGGGCTGACGCTGCGGATGCGGCAGATGCAGGTGGTCGAGGCGGATCAGTACCGCATGCTGTCGGACCAGAACCGCATCAACCTGCGCCTGATCCCGCCCGCGCGTGGCCTGATCTTCGACCGCAACGGCATCCTGCTGGCGGGGAACGAGCAGAATTTCAGTGCCGTGATCGTCCGCGAAGACGCCGGGGGTGATGTCGACGGTGTACTGCACCGGCTTGCCGACCTGATCCCGCTGAGCGAGGACGACATCAGCCGCACCCTGCGCGACGTCAAGCGCCACAGCGCCTTCGTGCCGATCACCGTGTCGGACCGGCTGACGTGGGATGAGTTGTCGCGCGTTGCGGTGAACGCCCCCGCCCTGCCCGGCGTCACGCCAGAAGTCGGCCTGTCGCGGCACTATCCGTTGATCGAGGATATGGCGCATGTTGTGGGCTATGTCGGCCCGGTCAGTGAATCCGATCTGGCCAGGATCGACAGCCCCGACCCGCTGCTGCAAATCCCGAAATTCCAGATCGGCAAGGTCGGCGTCGAGGCGCTGAAAGAGGATGACCTGCGCGGCACGGCGGGCACCAAGCAGATCGAGGTGAACTCTGTCGGGCGGGTGATGCGCGAGCTGGACCGCAAGGACGGCCAGCCCGGCGAAAACCTGCAGCTGACCATCGACGCCAAGTTGCAGAACTACGCGCTGGCCCGGCTGGGCGACCAGAGCGCGGCGGTGGTGGCCATCGAGGTTGCCACCGGCGACATTCTGGCCTGCGCCTCGGCGCCGTCGTTCGACCCCAACAAATTCGTGCGCGGTATCTCGACGGTCGACTATCAGGACTACATGACCAACGACCACCGCCCGCTGGCCAACAAGACGGTGCAGGGCATCTATCCGCCCGGCTCGACCTTCAAGATCGTCACGGCGCTGGGGGCGTTGCGATCTGGCGCGCTGAAGCTCAACGACAAGATCCGCTGCCCCGGCTACATCGACGTCAGCGGCCGCCGGTTCCATTGCTGGAACCACGGCGGGCATGGCGTGCTCGACCTTGAGGGCGCGCTGACGCAGTCCTGCGACGTGTTCTTCTACACCGTGGCGCAACGCTGCGGGATCGAGGTGATCAGCGCGATGGCCGAGACGATGGGGCTGGGCGTCAAGCACGACCTGCCGATGTCGGCCATCGCCGAGGGGCTGAACCCGAACAAGGCGTGGAAGAAGAAATACCGCAAGCAGGACTGGCTGATCGGCGACACGATCAACGCGGCCATCGGTCAGGGCTATGTGCTGTCGTCGCCGCTGCAACTGGCGGTGATGGTGATGCGGCTTGCGGCAGGCGCTTCGGTGCTGCCGCGCCTGATCAAATCGGTGAACGGGGTCGAGGCGCCGATTGTGCCCGCGCGCCCGCTTGACATAGACCCCGCCGCGCTTGGCGCGGTGCGGGCGGGCATCTGGGGCGTGGTGAACGGCGCCCGCGGCACCGCCCGCGGCGCCCGGATCGAAGACCCGCACATGATCATGGCGGGCAAGACCGGCACCAGCCAGGTGCGCAACATCTCGGCCGCGGAACGCGAAACCGGCGTGGTGGGCAATGACAAGGTGCCGTGGAACCAGCGCGACCACGCGCTGTTCGTTGGCTACGCCCCCTACGACGCACCCAAGGTTGCGGTTTCGGTCGTGGTCGAACACGGCGGCGCCGATCACCAGGCCGCGCCGATTTCGCGCGATGTGCTGCTGTTCGCACTCAACGGCGGGATGCCACCGCTGAGCGCCTTTCCGGCCAGCATGCGCAGCGCCGTGGACGCCCAGCAAAAGTCGATGCAGCTGCGCGACTTCAGTGCCAGCACGGTGGCGAGGGCCCGCACATGAGTTACCTCGAATATACCGTCAAGACGGTGCCTACCGGGCTGCGCAAGGCGCTTTACCTGAACTGGGCGCTGGTGGTGCTGTTGATCGCGGTCTCCTCGGTCGGGTTCCTGATGCTCTATTCGGTCGCGGGCGGCGCGTTGCAGCCCTGGGCGCTGCCGCAGATCCAGCGGTTCGTGCTTGGCCTTGGCATCATGTTCATCTTCGCCTTCGTGCCAATCTGGTTCTGGCGCAACATCTCTGGCGTCGCCTATCTGGTCTCGCTGCTGCTGTTGGTGCTGGTCGATGTCGCCGGTTCGGTCGGAATGGGGGCGCAGCGCTGGATCGACCTTGGCTTCATGCGGCTGCAACCGTCCGAACTGGCCAAGATCACGCTGGTGATGCTGCTGGCCTCTTACTACGACTGGCTCGACGTCAGGAAAACCTCGCGCCCGCTCTGGGTGCTGATCCCGGTGATCCTGATCCTGATCCCGACGGCGCTGGTGATGAAGCAGCCCGACCTTGGCACCGCGATCCTGCTTTTGCTGGGCGGCGGCGTGGTGATGTTCCTGGCGGGCGTCAGCGTGTGGTATTTCGGGGTCGTGCTGGGCGCCGGGGTCGGTCTGGTGGCGGCGGTGATGACCTCGCGTGGCACCTCGTGGCAGTTGCTGAAAGACTATCAGTTCAAGCGGATCGACATCTTCCTCGACCCCGGATCGGACCCGCTGGGCGCGGGCTACCACATCAGCCAGGCCAAGATCGCGCTGGGGTCCGGCGGCTGGGTCGGGCGGGGATTTCTGCAAGGCACGCAGTCGCGGTTGAACTTCCTGCCGGAAAAACACACCGACTTCATCTTTACCACGCTGGGCGAAGAATTCGGCTTTGTCGGCACGGTGTCGCTGCTGATGCTTTACGCGCTGATCATCGTGTTCTGCGTCCATTCCGCGATGAACAACAAGGACCGGTTCGCCGCGCTTCTGACGCTGGGCGTGGCGGCGACCTTCTTCTTCTACTTCGCGGTCAACATGTCGATGGTGATGGGGCTGGCCCCGGTGGTGGGGGTGCCGCTGCCGCTGGTGTCTTACGGCGGATCGGCGATGCTGGTGCTGATGGCGGCCTTCGGGCTGGTGCAAAGCGCGCATATCCACCGTCCGCGCGGGCGGTAAGGGCAGAGCGGGGGGGCTGTCTGCCCCCCGGCGCCTGCGGCGCTCCCCCCGAGGATATTTTTACCAATGCGAAAGGAGGGGGCGGTTTGTGGTGGCATGGCGGCCATGCTACGCCTCGGCCAAACTGCCAGGAGAGAACGCCAGATGCCGATCACCGTCCAGTTCGCCGCCGGGCCGAGGCTTTGGCCGGAATATCGTGAGCCGCTGGCGCGCGCGTTTGCCGCGGCGGGTCTTGATGTGGCGATGACGGAGGCTGCCGATCCGGCGGCGGTGGACTACATCGTCTTTGCGCCGGGCGGGACGATCACCGATTTCACCCCCTACACCCGCTGCAAGGCGGTGCTGAACCTCTGGGCCGGGGTGGAACGGATCGTGGACAACCCGACGCTGACGCAACCCCTGTGCCGCATGGTGGACCCGGCGCTGACCGATGGCATGGTGGAATATGTGGTGGGGCATGTGCTGCGCCACCATCTGGGCATGGACCAGCATATCCTGCATCAGGACGGAGTGTGGCGGAACCACCTGATCCCGCCGATCGCGCGGGAACGGCCGGTGACGATCCTGGGGCTGGGCGCATTGGGCGCGGCCTGCGGGCAGGCGCTGGCACGGCTGAACTTTCCGGTGACGGGGTGGAGCCGGTCGCCGAAAGAGGTGGCGGGCATCCGGTGCCTGTCCGGCGCGGACGGGCTGGCGGCGGCGCTGGACGGGGCGCAGGTGGTGGTGCTTCTGCTGCCGCTGACGGCAGAGACGGAAAGCCTGCTGAACGCCGACCGGTTCGGCCTTATGGCGCCGGGCGGGTTCGTCATCAATCCGGGGCGCGGGCCGCTGATCGACGATGCGGCGCTGCTGGCGGCGCTGGACAGCGGGCAGTTGGCCCATGCCACGCTGGATGTGTTCCGGCAGGAACCGCTGCCGCCCGCGCATCCGTTCTGGGCGCACCCCAAGGTGACGGTGACGCCGCATATCGCCGCCGACACGCGCGCAGAAAGCGCGAGCCGTCTGGTCGCCGAAAACATCCGGCGCGGCGAGGCCGGCGAGCCGTTCCTGCACCAGGTCGACCGGGCGCGGGGCTACTGAAGGCGCCTACTTGAAACGGCGGAAGAACCGGGCGCGGTCGTAGAGGCCCTCAAGCCGTTTCATGCGAGCCTCGGTGTCGGTCCAGGTGCGCGCCTCGACCCCCGCCATCAGGGTTTCCACCAGCACAAGGATCGCGACGGTGGAATCCCAGGCCGAGGGCGCCTCGACATGCGCGGGAAAGACGTGGCGGGCGAAGGCGGCGGCGGGCGACAGCCACTGGTCGGTGAACAGCACGACTTCGGCGCCCTGCTCCACCGCCATCTCGACGATGCCGAGCACGGTGTTTTCATAGCGGCGGATGTCGAACACCACGAGCACGTCGCCCGGGTTCACGTCGATCAGGGCGGCGGGCCAGGCCCCGGACAGCTCTGACATCAGCGCGACGCCGGGGCGGACCACCTTCATGTGCGTCACGAAGTAATCCGCCGTCGCATGGGTGATGCGGCCCCCCAGCGCCACGATCTTGCGGCCGGGGTCGGCCAGCAGGTCGCAGGCGGCATCGAATTCGGCATGGTCAACATGGGCCAGCGTCGCCTGCAAGTTGCCCATCACCGCATCGGCAAACCGGTTCAGGATATGGGTGTCGGGGGCGCCGCCGGTCCAGCGGTCATGCTTGGCCAGCGGCGAGACCAGCATCTCTTCCACCTCCGACCGCAGGGTGGACTGAAAGTCCGGATAGCCCTTGTAGCCCAGTTTCTGCACCAGACGCACCACCGTGGGGGTGGACACGTCGGCCGCCTTGGCCAGCGCCGTGATGGAGCCGAGCGCCGCAACCGGGTAGCTGCCGAGGATGTGGGTGGCCAACTGGCGTTCGGCCCGGGTGAAGCCGGTGAAACTGGCCCGCAGGTGCCGATCAATTGTCTCGCCGCCGTCGCCCATCAAGGTCCTCCGCCCTGCGGCGCCAACGGGCCGCGTCGAACTGGCATAGCGCGTTCTGGAAAGTTTGTAACAGGAAATCCTCGAAAGAAACAATCTTGACAGTTCCGGGAGCCTGAGGTCAGCCTTGCCGGATATCCGAAGCGAGGCGACACGTCCGATGCCCGGCCCTGCACAGAACGAAACCTTTCCCGCGATCGTCGAAGCGCAGGGGGCGCCGGGGCCGGTGTTGCTGGTCTGCGAACATGCCAGCAACGCGATCCCGGCGGAATACGGCACGCTGGGGTTGGGCGAGGATTTGCGTCAGGCCCACATCGCCTGGGATCCGGGTGCGCTGGGGCTGGCGCGCGGGCTGGCGCGGCGGCTGGGGGCGGGGCTGGTGCATGCGCCAGTGTCGCGGCTGGTCTACGACTGCAACCGGCCACCCGATGCGGCGGGGGCAATGGCGGAACGGTCGGAAATGCACCCGGTGCCCGGCAACGCCGGGCTGACGGCGGCGGCGCGCGCACGGCGGGTGGCGGCGGTCTATCTGCCGTTCCACGACGCCCTGCACGCCGAGATTGCGCGCCGCCTGACGCTGGGCCCTGCGCCGGTGATCGTGACGATCCACAGCTTCACGCCGGTCTGGTTCGGCGTGCCGCGGGCGGTGGAGTTCGGCGTGATCCATGACGCCGATCCGCGGTTGGCCGAGGCCGTGCTGGGCGAAGCGCGCGCAACGCTTGGGCTGACCTGCGAAATGAATGCGCCTTATTCGGCAGCGGACGACGTGACGCATACGCTGAAGCTGCAGGCGTTGCCCTACGGGCTGCTGAACGTGATGCTGGAACTGCGCAACGACCTGATCGCCACCGAGGCCGCGCAAGAGGATATGGCCGACCGGCTGGCGCCGGTGCTGGCCCGCGCCGTCGCGCGGTTGAGGGGCTGACGAAACACACGACCGGCAGGGCATGGCCCCGTCGGCAATCCAACAGAGGATCAACGACATGGCTGGAAATCTGACGTTCGAACAGTTGAAGGAAGAGGTTGAGGCGGGGCGCATCGACACGGTGGTGGCCTGCATGGTCGACATGCAGGGCCGCCTGATGGGAAAGCGGTTCCACGCCCGCAACTTCATCGAGACGGCTTGGCACGAAACGCATTGCTGCAACTACCTGCTGACCGTCGACATGGACATGACGCCAGTGCAGGGCTACGCGGCCTCGTCCTGGGCGGGCGGCTATGGCGACTATACGCTGCGCCCTGACCTGAGCACGCTGCACCGCGTTCCGTGGCTGGAGGGTACCGCGCTGGTGCTGGGCGACGTGCTGGATCATCACGGCCACGAGGAAGTGCCGCATTCGCCGCGCGCCGTGCTGAAGCGGCAGATCGCGCGGGCGAAGGCGATGGGCTTTACCCCGATGATGGCGACCGAGTTGGAGTTCTTCCTGTTCGAACAGTCCTACGCGCAACTGCGCGACGCCAACTACCGCGACCCCAAGACCTGGGGCGGCTACAACATCGACTATTCCGTCTTTGGCACGACCAAGGAAGAAGACGTGATGCGGGCCGTCCGCAACGGGCTTTACGGCGCGGGCATCCCGGTCGAATGCTCGAAGGGCGAAGCCGAGGCGGGGCAGGAAGAGATCAACGCGAAGTATTCCGACGCGCTGGATGCCGCCGACAACCACGCGATCATCAAGAACGGCGTGAAGGAGATCGCGTTCCAGAAGGGCCGGTCGGTCACCTTCATGGCAAAATACGACCATCGCCGCGCCGGATCGTCGGCCCATGTGCACCAGTCGCTGTGGCAGGGCGACCAGCCCGCCTTCCTCGACAAGACCGCCGAACATGGCATGTCCGACGTGATGAAGCACTACCTTGCCGGATTGCTGACCCATGCCGAGGAAATCACCTATTTCCTTGCGCCCTACGTCAACAGCTACAAGCGCTTCGTGGTGGGCATGTTCGCGCCGACCAAGGCGGTCTGGAGCCTCGACAACCGCACCGCCGGGTTCCGCATCTGCGGCGAGGACAGCAAGGCGATCCGGGTCGAATGCCGCATCGGCGGCGCCGACCTGAACCCCTATCTGGCGCTGGCGGCACAGCTTGCCGCGGGCCTCGACGGGATCGAACGCAAGCTGGCGCTGGAGCCGGTGGCGACCGGCGACGCCTATCACGCGGGCGATGTGCGCGAGATTCCGAAGTCGCTGGGCGAGGCCGCCGAACGGCTGAACGGCTCGGCAATGCTGCGCGCCGCCTTTGGCGCCGGCGTGGTGGACCACTACACCCGCGCCGCGCTGTGGGAGATCGAGGAACAGAACCGCGTCGTGACCGATTGGGAAGTGCAGCGCGGGCTGGAACGGGCGTAGTGGTGGACCTTGCGACAGATCATGGCCGGACGCAGGGCAATGCCGGAAATTGAAAAGCGTGCCCGACCGGCGCGTGGTATGAGGATGACATGACGAAGACGATCCAATGCATCTCGCCCGTTGACGGGCGGGTCTATGCCGAACGCCCCGTGCTGTCGCTGGCAGCGGCGGAAGAGGCCGTGGCCCGCGCCCGCGCGGCGCAGAAGGGCTGGGCCGCGCTGACGCTGGCCGAGCGCATCGCCAAGGTGCAGGCGGGTATCGCCGCCCTGAACGCGATGAAGGACAAGGTGGTCGAGGAACTGGCCTGGCAGATGGGCCGCCCGACCCGCTTCGGCGGCGAGTTCGGCGGCGTCAACGAACGCGCGACCTACATGGCCGGGATCGCCGAAACCGCGCTGGCGCCGGTGGTGGTCGAAGCCTCGGACCGGTTCGAACGGCGGATCGAGCGCGAACCGGTCGGCGTCGTCTTCGTGATGGCGCCGTGGAACTATCCCTACCTGACCTCGATCAACACCATCATTCCGGCGCTGATCGCGGGCAATTCGGTGGTGCTGAAGCATTCCAGCCAGACCCTGCTGGTCGGCGAGCGGCTGGCCGAGGCGCTGCATGCGGGCGGCGTGCCCTACGACGTGTTCCAGAACGTCGTGATGGATCACGCGACGACCGAGGCGCTGATCGGCAACCGGGCGTTCAACTTCATCAACTTCACCGGCTCTGTCGCGGGCGGCGCCACGATCGAACGCGCGGCGGCGGGCACCTTCACCGGCCTAGGGCTGGAACTGGGCGGCAAGGATCCCGGCTATGTGATGGACGACGCCGATCTGGATGCGGCGGTCGACAGCCTGATGGACGGCGCGATGTTCAACGCGGGCCAGTGCTGTTGCGGGATCGAGCGGATCTATGTGCACCATTCGCTTTTCCACGCCTTCGTCGAAAAGGCGGTGGCCTGGGTCAAGACGCTGAAACTCGGCAATCCGTTCGACCCGGAAACCACGCTGGGGCCGATGGCGAACGTGCGGTTTGCCCATGTCGTGCGCAGCCAGATCGCCGATGCCATCGCCGATGGCGCCAAGCCGCTGATCGACCCCGCGCTGTTCGCGGCGGACGATGGCGGCGCCTACCTTGCGCCGCAGATTCTGGTGAACGTGAACCATGAAATGCGCGTGATGCGCGAGGAAAGCTTTGGCCCGGTCGTCGGCATCATGTCCGTCAAGGACGATGACGAGGCGGTCGCGGTGATGAACGACTCGCCTTACGGCCTGACCGCCTCGCTCTGGACCAAGGACGCCGAACGGGCGGCACGGGTCGGCGCACGGGTGGAAACCGGCACGATCTACATGAACCGCTGCGACTACCTCGACCCGGCGCTGTGCTGGACCGGCTGCAAGGACACCGGCCGCGGCGGATCGCTGTCCGTTCTGGGCTATTACGCGGTCACCCGACCGAAATCCTACCATCTGAAGAAGGTGACGAAATGAGCAACGTTCCCACCGCGAACTGGTCCTATCCGACGCTGATCAAGTTCGGCCCCGGGCGGATTCAGGAACTGGCGCATCTGTGCCGGCAGGCCGGGCTGACCAAGCCGCTCTTGGTCACCGACAAGGCGCTGGCCGCGCTGCCGATCACCCGGCAGGCGCTGGACCTGATGGAGGCCGGGGGCCTTGGTCGCGCCGTCTTCAGCGAGGTTGACCCGAACCCGAACGAGGGCAACATGGCCGCCGGGATCGCGGTCTACAACGCGGGCGGGCATGATGGCGTGGTCTGCTTCGGCGGCGGCTCGGCGCTCGACCTTGGCAAGATGATCGCGCTGATGCATGCGCAAACGGTCAGCGTCTGGGATCTGGAGGATGTCGGCGATTGGTGGAAGCGCGCCGATGCCGACAAGATCGCCCCCATCGTGGCGGTGCCCACGACCGCCGGAACCGGGTCCGAGGTTGGCCGCGCGGGCGTTTTGACCAATTCGGTCACGCACAAGAAAAAGATCATCTTCCACCCCAAGCTGATGCCTGCCATCACCATCTGCGACCCCGAACTGACGGTGGGGATGCCGAAGTTCATCACCGCGGGCACCGGCATGGATGCGCTGGCGCATTGCCTTGAAGCCTACTGCTCGCCCTTCTACCACCCGATGTCGCAGGGCATCGCGCTGGAAGGCATGCGGCTGGTGTTCGAGAACCTGCCCCGCGCCTATGCCGTGCCTGACGACCTTGAAGCCCGCGCCAACATGATGAGTGCGGCGGCGATGGGCGCGGTGGCGTTCCAGAAGGGCCTCGGCGCGATCCACTCGCTCAGCCACCCGATCGGCGCCGTCTACGGCACCCATCACGGCACGACGAACGCGGTGGTGATGCCGATGGTGCTGGAGTTCAACCGCGAAGCCATCGAGGACCGGATCGTCCGCGCGGCCGCCTATCTGGGGATCGACGGCGGCTTTGACGGCTTCCATGCCGAGGTGATGGAACTGCGCGCCAAGCTGAACATCCCGGCCAACCTGTCGGCGATGGGGGTGGAATATGCCCGGCTCGACGAGTTGACCGAAATGGCGCTGGAAGACCCGTCTTGCGGCGGCAACCCGGTGCCGATGACGCGCGGGAATACCCGCGCGCTCTTCGACGCCTGCATGTAAGGGCGCGTCGGGGGGGCATGACGCAGCATCTGTCGACCGAAATCGCCGTCGTCGGCGCGGGCGTGGTGGGCCTTGCCATCGCGCACCGTCTGGCTGCGGCCGGGCGCGAGGTGCTGCTGATCGACCCCGCCGCGCCCGGATCCGGTGCCTCTTACGGTAACGCGGGCACCATCGCGGATTACGCGGTGATGCCGGTTGGCACACCCGATGTGCTGCGCAACCTGCCCGCGCTGCTTTTCGACCGCAGCTCGCCGCTGTCGATCCGGCGCGCGGCAATGCTGTCGCTGGCGCCGTGGCTTTTGCGCTTCCTGCGGCAATCGCTGCCCGGCCCGGCGATGCGGAACGCGACGGCGCTGGCCGCGCTGCTGGCCGACGCGACCCCGCGCTGGATCGACCTTGCGGCGGCGATCGGCGCCGCCGACATCCTGCAATCGCGCGGCTGCCTTTATCTTTACGAAACCCGCGAGGCCGGTCGCAGCGCCGAGGCCGCCATGGCGGCACGTCGCGGTCTGGGCGTGACGGTGGACCTGATCGGCCCCGACGAGTTGCGGCAGATGGAGCCGGGCTTGCCCGAAATGCCGGGCGGTGCTGCGTTCTTTCCCAAGGCGGTTTTCCTCAACGATCCGGGCCGGTTGATGGCGGCGCTGGCACAGGCCGCGCAAACGGCGGGCGCCGGGCTTTTGCAGGCCAAGGCCGAGCGTCTGATCCGGCAAGTCGATGGCGTGGCGCTGGAAGGAACCGGCCCCGAGGGCACGTTCCATCTGCACGCCCGCCGCGTGGTGATTGCCGCAGGCGCGCATTCGCGCGACCTAGCGCAGCAGGCGGGCGACCGGGTGCCGCTGGATACCGAGCGCGGCTATCATCTGGAATACGACATGGTGGCGCCGCGCCTGACGCGCCCGGCCTGCCCCACCTCGCGCGGCTTCTACCTCTGCCCGATGGCGGGGCGGCTGCGGGTGGCGGGCACCGTCGAACTTGGCGGGTTGACAGCGCCACCCTCGCCCCATCGCCTCGACCGGCTGGAAGCGGGTGCCCGCGCGATCTTCCCCGACCTGCCCGCGCCCACCCGCAACTGGATGGGTTTTCGCCCCTCGATCCCGGATTCGCTGCCGGTGATCGGGCCCTCTCGTGGCGGTGCCGAGGTGCTGCTGGCCTTCGGGCACGGCCACATCGGCCTGACGCTGGCCCCGATCACCGCCGCGCTGATCGAGGGCTGGATCGACGGCGCCCCCAGCGATGGGTTTTCCGCAGTCTTGCCAACGCGCTTCTGACCCCCTTCTTTCTGGCGCCAAATACTCCCGCCGGAGGCTCCCGCGGTTCCTGCCAGACGCCTCCGGCGGGAGTATTTTTGCCAGGAAGATACAGGGGCGCGGGCTTGACGGCCGGGGGGGCGCCCCTAAGGTGGCGGCGCGTTTCAGGAAAGGTCTGCGCATGTCCCGCACCGCCCTCGTCACCGGCTCGGCCGGGTTCATCGGGTATCATCTGTGCAGGCGGCTCTTGGCCGATGGCTTCAGGGTCGTGGGCCTTGACGGGATGACGGCCTACTATGACGTCGCGCTGAAACAGCGCCGCCACGCGATGCTCAGCCAGTCGCCCGGCTTCACGGCGGTGGAGGGGCTGCTGGAGGCGCCGGGGCTGGTGGCCGGGCTGGTGGCGACCGAGGTGCCCGATGTCATCATCCACCTCGCCGCGCAGGCCGGGGTGCGTTATTCCATCGACGCACCGCGATCCTATGTCGAGGCCAACCTGATCGGCACGTTCGAGATTCTCGAAGCGGCGCGGGCGCATCCGCCGCAACATCTGCTGATCGCCTCGACCTCTTCCGTCTACGGCGCCAACACCGCGATGCCCTATGCCGAGACCGACAAGGCCGACACCCAGATGTCGTTCTATGCCGCCACCAAGAAGGCCACCGAGGCGATGGCGCATTCCTATGCCCATCTCTACGACCTGCCGACGACGATGTTTCGCTTCTTCACGGTCTACGGGCCCTGGGGGCGGCCCGACATGGCGTTGTTCAAGTTCACCAAGGCGATCCTGCAGGGCGCGCCGATCGAGATTTACAACCACGGCGACATGCTGCGGGATTTCACCTATGTCGACGATCTGGTCGAGGGCATCCGGCGGCTGATCGACACGGCGCCGGTGGTCGGGGCGGCGGTGGAGGGCGACAGCCTGTCGCCGGTGGCGCCGTGGCGGGTGGTGAACATCGGCAACGGCGCGCCGGTGAAGCTGATGGACTTCGTCGAGGCGATCGAGGCGGCGGTGGGGCGACCGGCGATCCGGGAGTATCTGCCGATGCAGCCGGGCGACGTGCCCGCAACCTGGGCCGCGACCGGACTGATCGAGCAGCTGGTGGGCGCCCTGCCCCGCACCGATATCCATGACGGCGTGCGCCGCTTCGTGGCCTGGTATCGCGACTATTACGGCGCCTGATGCGGGCGGGCGTCACCGTCTTCCCACAACCCCGCCCCCGTCGCGCGAGGCGGCGCTTGCGGACGTTGACAGGGCCTGCGCCTTCGCCCATGCGGAAGAGAAAAACCTGAGGCTGCAGGAGCAGAGACATGAAAATCGCGATGATCGGGACGGGCTATGTCGGCCTCGTCTCCGGGGTGTGCTTCTCGGACTTCGGGCATGACGTGGTCTGCGTCGACAAAGACCCGCGCAAGATCGAAATGCTGGAGGCGGGCAAGGTGCCGATCTACGAGCCGGGCCTTGACGATGTGATGGCGCGCAACGTGGCGGCGGGGCGGCTCAGCTTCACCACCGACCTGAAGGCGGCGGTGGACGGGGCCGAGGCGGTGTTCATCGCCGTGGGCACCCCGACGCGGCGCGGTGACGGCCATGCCGACCTGACCTACGTGATGGCGGCGGCCGAGGAGATTGCGGCGGCGCTGACCGGTTATGCGGTGATCGTGACGAAATCGACCGTGCCTGTGGGCACCAACAAGCAGGTCATGCGCGTGATCCGCAAGGCGCGACCGGAGGCGGAGTTCGACGTCGCCTCCAACCCCGAATTCCTGCGCGAGGGCGCGGCGATCGACGATTTCATGCGGCCCGACCGGGTGGTGGTTGGCGTCCAGACCGAGCACGCCAAAGAGGTGATGGCCGAGGTCTACCGGCCGCTCTTCCTGCGCGAGTTTCCGATCGTCTTCACCGATCTCGAATCGGCCGAGATGATCAAATATGCCGCCAACGCCTTCCTTGCGACCAAGATCACCTTCATCAACGAGATCGCGGCCCTCTGCGAACGGGTCGGCGCCGATGTGAAGGACGTGGCCAAGGGCATGGGCCTCGACGGCCGGATCGGCAACAAGTTCCTGCATGCCGGGCCGGGCTATGGCGGGTCGTGCTTCCCCAAGGACACCCGCGCACTGGCGCGGATCGGGCAGGATCATGCCGTGCCGATGCAGATCACCGAGGCGGTGATCAAGGTGAACGAAGAGATCAAGCGGCGGATGATCGACCGGATTGTCGACCTCTGCGACGGCTCGGTGAACGGCAAGACGGTGGCGGTACTGGGGGTGACGTTCAAGCCCAACACCGACGACATGCGCGAGGCGCCCAGCCTGACCATCATCCCGCACCTCGTCGGCAACGGCGCCAAGGTGCGGGTGGTCGATCCGCAGGGTCGCAAGGAGGGCGAGGCGCTGCTGCCCGGCGTGAAATGGGCGGACGACGCCTACCACGCGGCGCAGGGCGCGCATGTGCTGGTGATCCTGACGGAATGGAATGAGTTCCGGGCGCTGGATCTGGCGAAGGTGGCGAAAAAGATGGCGGTTCCGGCGATGGCCGACCTTCGCAACATCTATTCGGCCCGCGATGCCAAGCGGGCCGGGTTCACCGCCTATGTCGGCGTGGGGCGGTAAGGGGGCCGAAGCCCCCTGCCATCAGGCGTGAATCGCGCCGTCGCCGCAGGCCAGCGCCGCCTCGCGTACCGCTTCGGAATAGGTCGGATGCGCGTGGCAGGTTCGGGCCAGGTCTTCCGCCGCGGCGCCGAATTCCATCGCGACGCAGACCTCGTGGATCAGATCGCCTGCCGAGGGCCCGATGATATGGGCGCCCAGGATGCGGTCGGTGTCCTTGTCGGCGAGGATCTTCACGAAGCCGTCGCCGGAGAAGGTCGCCTTGGCCCGGCCGTTGCCCATGAAGCTGAACTTGCCGACCTTGAACGCCCGGCCCCCGGCTTTCAGGCTTTCCTCAGTCTCGCCGACCGAGGCAACCTCGGGCCAGGTGTAGATCACGCCGGGGATGACGCCGTAGTTCACATGGCCATGCTGGCCCGCCATGACCTCTGCCACTGCCATGCCTTCATCCTCGGCCTTGTGGGCGAGCATCGGGCCAGGGATCGCGTCGCCGATCGCGTAGAGGCCGGGGATGTTGGTGCGCCATTGCGCGTCGGTCTCGATCTGGCCGCGGCTGGTCATCTTCACGCCCAGATCCTCCAGCCCCAGCCCTTTGGTGAAGGGGCGCCGGCCGGTGGCGACCAGAACGACATCGGCGTCTAGCGTGGCCTCGGCCCCGTCCTTGCGCATCTTGTAGCTGACCTTGGCCTTGCCCTTGGCGACCTCGACGCCCTGCACGGCGGCGCCGGTGAGGATCTCCATCCCCTGCTTCTTCAGAAGCCGCTGGAAGGTGCGCGCAACCTCGGCATCGGCGCCGGGGACGAGGGCATCGAGGTATTCGACCACGGTCACGGCCGTGCCGAGGCGGGTGTAGACCGAGCCGAGTTCCAGCCCGATGACGCCGCCGCCGATCACCACCATCGTCTTGGGCACCTTCGGCAGCGTCAGCGCGCCGGTGGAGGTGACAACCGTGGTTTCATCCACGGTGACGCCCGGCAGCGATGACGCCTCGGACCCAGTGGCGATGACGATGTGTTTCGCGGTGTGGACCTCGTCGCCAACCTTCACCTGACCGGGCGCCGGGATCGAGGCCCAGCCGGTGATGCGGGTGATCTTGTTCTTCTTGAACAGGAACTCCACCCCCTTGGTGTTGGTTGCCACCACGTCGTCCTTGTAAGCCTGCATCTGCGCCCAGTCGACCGAGGGCGCTTTGCCCTTGAGCCCCATCGCGGCGAAGTTGGTTTCCGCCTCGTGCAGCATGTGGCTGGCGTGCAGAAGCGCCTTGGACGGGATGCAGCCGATGTTGAGGCAGGTGCCCCCCAGCGTCTCGCGCCCCTCGACACAGGCGGTCTTGAGCCCGAGCTGCGCGCAGCGGATGGCGCAGACATAGCCGCCTGGGCCGCTGCCGATCACAATCACATCAAAGTTGGCCATAACGCTGCTCCTTGCGTTGCGGAGGCGGGGGGCTGTCTGCCCCCCGGCGCCTGCGGCGCGCCCCCCGAGGATATTTGGGCCAATGCGAAAGCATGGCCTAGAGAAGGGCGGCGGCGATCATCGCCACCGTCGCGAAGAACCCGACCGACCAGATGGCCGAGCGCCAGGGCGCCCAGCCGAAGGCATAGGCCGGGATGTAAAGAACACGCGCGCCAAGGTAGAGGCAGGCGCAGGTGGCGGTGAAGCCGCTGCCGCGGTGGCCGAGCGTCACGACGACGACTGCGAGGGTGAAGAGGATCAGCGCCTCGAAATGGTTTTCCATCGCGCGCTTCAAGCGGCCGGCGACCGGCGAAAGCGGGCGCGGCGGCGCGCCATCGCGCGGGCCGGTGGTATAGCGAGGGCCGAGTTCGCGGTTGGCGGGCACCGACATCAGCCCGAACTGCACCGCCTGCAGCAAGCCCGCCAAAGCGAGCACGGTAAGTTCCGGGGTCATCATCGGCCATGCCCCTTCGCGGTGCGGCGCCAGAGCACCTCGGTCAGCGCGGCGGCGCCGAGGCCGGGGAGAAGCGCAACGAGGTGCAGCACCGGCGACGGTACCAGCGTGTCGATCGCCAGCGCCACCGGCCCGGCAAAGCGCAGCGTGTGCGACAGATGATAGAGCAGGTAGAGAAAGGCGGTGCCCGCCGCCACCGTTTCGATGATCGACCGGGCAGGCTCTGGCAGGCGCACCTTGCGCCGGGTGGCCAGCAGACGCAGGCAGCCAAGGCTGACCCCGACCGGCAGCGCCGCGAGCAATCCCACGACGACGGCCACGCCACCCTTGGGCGGCGGCAGGCCGAGCATGCCGAAATAGACCGCCGAGGCCACGACCGACAGCGCGGCGGCGGCAAGGGCGGCGTGACGAAGCTGCAGCGTGGTCATCTCGGCCCGGATCGGTTCAGAAGGACAGCAGGTAAAGCGCGATGGTGGCGGCGAAGCCGGCAAGCCAGACCAGCGTGCGAAAGCCGACGAGGCCGAAGACATAGGCGGGCACGTAGATCACACGCGCGGCAAGGAAGACCTGCGCCGCCAGCAGCGTGGTCGGCGAAAAGCCCGCCTTGGCCTGCAGGATCAGGATCGCCGGGGCGAAAAGCGCCATCGCGGTGACCGAATTGCCCAGCGCCCGGTCGAGCCGACCGACCATACCGGTGACAGTGCGGTGTTCATCGCGCGAGGACAGCAGGTAACCCATGTCGAGCTGGGTAAGCGCACCGGAAGCCTGCGCCACCAGCGTGAGGCAGACGAGGAGGCCGTAGAGGCCGAGGATGTCAAGTTCGCTGGTCAGCATGAGGGCAGCCTTTCTGGCGGAGGGTACGGCGCTCGGACTCTCGCGCGGGGGTCAATCGGGGTCAAGTCCGGCCGGGTCATGGTCCGGGCTTTCCGGGGGCGCCGTCCAGGCGGCGATGCGGTCGGGGGTCAGGACGACATCGCGCCGGGCGCGAAAGGCGCCAAGGCAGGCATCGTTCAGCCGCCGCACCTCAGGATCGGCCAGCATTTCGGCCATGCGCGCCTCTACGGCGGGCCAGCGACACAGGATCGAGCGGTCTTCGACCTCGTTGCGGTCGTAGCGGGAGTGAAACTGTGACCCGATCCGATACTTCGCGTGGGTCAACCCCATGCCGTCGCCCCGGTCGTTCTTCATCAGGAACACGTCCAGAGACTTCACCGCGTAGTGATGGATGCTGGCGTTGGCGAAGGTCACGTGGCCGAAGGGCACCTTGAAGCGGCTGCGTTTGGGGTGATCGAGCGACTCGGCACTGATGACAACGCCTTGCGTGTTCTTCGCCACGGCCGGGGGCGCCTTCGGGGTCTTCGGCATGTGGTCGATCGCGGAGGTGAACCGCGACGGGCGAAAGAGCGACTTGTGGTCGATCGTGCGGCGCATCGGGGCGCCTTGCCCGCGCGTGAAGCTGGCAAGAACCGCGCCGCCATCCCACCGGGTCAGCCCGGCACTGCCGAACAGATTCCAGGCGATGGCGATCACGTCGGCCTCGCCCGTGGCCTGCAGCAGAGCCTGAACCGATCCGTCGCCTGCGGTGACGTTCAGAAACTCATCGGCGTCGATGTGCAACATCCACTCGGCACGGATGACCGCGGGATGCCGAAACGCTAGCCCCATCGCGGCAATCTGCGGCGCGACGCCCGGCGGGGGACTGTGCCGGATATGGGTGACCCAGCCGAGCACCTGCAACCGGTCCAAGAGCAGGTCGGAGCCATCCGTGCAGTTGTTCGTGAAAATCAGGATGTCACTGAAGCCCAGCAAGCTGTGGTAGGCCAGCCACTCGACGATAAAGAGCCCTTCGTTGCGCATGCAGGAGGCAAGCACGACAGAACCGGGGGCCGCAGTCATTTCTGCGGCCTTGGGATTTGCACACATGGCGGGCGCGCTGAACCGGTCGGCCGCAGGCGACGCAGCACCCCCGCGAGGGCGCCAGCGTCGCCTCGGCTTGCGGCGGACCCGTTCAGCATTGCCTCACAAATCCATCAGCAACCGGCGCGGGTCTTCCAGCGCCTCTTTCACGCGGACGAGGAAGGTCACCGCGCCTTTGCCGTCGACCACGCGGTGATCGTAGCTGAGAGCGAGGTACATCATCGGGCGGATGACGATCTGACCCTTGACCACCATCGGGCGGTCCTGGATCTTGTGCATCCCGAGGATACCCGATTGCGGCGGGTTCAGGATCGGCGAGGACATCAGCGAGCCATAGACGCCACCGTTCGAGATGGTGAAGGAACCACCCTGCATCTCGGCCATGCTGAGCTTGCCGTCGCGGGCGCGCAGGCCAAGTTCGGCGATCTTCTTCTCGATCGCGGCAAAGCCCATCTGGTCGGCATCGCGCACGACCGGCACGACGAGGCCGGTGGGGGTGCCGACGGCGACGCCCATGTGGACGTAGTTCTTGTAGACGACATCGGTGCCATCGATCTCGGCGTTGACCTCGGGCACTTCCTTCAGCGCGTGGGTGCAGGCCTTCACGAAGAAGGACATGAAGCCCAGCTTGACGCCGTGCTTCTTCTCGAAGGCATCCTTGTACTCGGCGCGCAGTTCCATGATGCCGGACATGTCGACCTCGTTGTAGGTCGTCAGCATCGCGGCAGTGTTCTGGGCATCCTTCAGGCGGCGGGCGATGGTCTGGCGCAGGCGGGTCATCTTCACCCGCTCCTCGCGCGCGGCATCGTCGGCCGGGACCGGGGCGCGGGGAATGGCCTGCGGGGCCGCAGGGGCGGGCGCGGCCTTGGTGGCGGTCAGGGCGCAGGCCACGTCTTCCTTCATCACACGGCCGTCGCGGCCGGTGGCGGTGACGGCATCACGGCTGAGGCCCGCATCGGCCATCGCCTTCTTGGCCGAGGGCGCATCCTCGACATCCTTCGCCGGGGCGGCGGCGGGCGCGGGTGCCGGTTCGGGCGCGGCGGCGGGGGCCGGGGCGGCGGCAGCGGCGCCTTCGGCGATCACGGCCAGCTTGCCCGAGGCTGCGACGGTTGCGCCTTCCGGGGCGACGATCTCGGTCAGCACACCCGCGGCGGGGGCCGGAACCTCGACCGAGACCTTGTCGGTCTCAAGCTCGCACAGCATCTCGTCCTGCGCGACGGTGTCGCCGACCTTCTTGAACCAGGTCGAGACGGTCGCCTCGGTCACGCTTTCGCCCAAGGTGGGCACCATCACGTCGATCATTCTAACCTCTCCTGCGCCGGTCGCCGACGGTGCGGCCTTGGGCGGTGACTGTTCTGCGGGGGCCGCATCGGCCAGTTGCGCCAAAAGCGCAGCGATGCCGACGGTGGCCCCTTCGGGTGCGACAATCTCTGCCAGACGACCGGCAACAGGCGCGTGAACCTCCACCGTCACCTTGTCGGTTTCCAACTCGCAGAGCATCTCATCGGCGGCGACGAGATCGCCCACCTTCTTGAACCAGGTGGCGACGGTCGCCTCTGATACGCTCTCGCCGAGCGTCGGCACCCGGACTTCCGTAGCCATCCGCTATCCTCCGATCGTCAGCGCTTCGTTGACGAGCGCCTCTTGTTGCGCCTTGTGCTGACTGGCGAGACCGGTCGCGGGCGACGCCGTCGCCGAGCGCCCGACATAGCGCGGGCGGCCATGCGTGGCGCCGATGCGGCCCAGCACCCATTCAAGGTTCGGCTCGATGAAGGTCCAACCGCCCTGATTCTTCGGCTCTTCCTGGCACCAGACGATTTCGGCCTGCGCAAAGCGCGCCAGTTCCTTGGACAGCGACATCGCCGGGAACGGGTAGAACTGTTCCACCCGCATCAGGTAGACGTCGTCGATCCCGCGCTTGTCGCGTTCGGCCAGCAGGTCGAAGTAGACCTTGCCCGAGCAGAGCACGACCCGCTTGATCTGGGCGTCGGGCACCAGTTGGGTGTCGGAATGGCCCTTTTCGGCATCGTCCCACAGCACCCGGTGGAAATGCGATCCGGTGGTGAAATCCTCCACATCCGAAACGCACATCGGGTGACGCAGCAGCGATTTCGGCGTCACCAGCACCAGCGGCTTGCGGAAGCTGCGGTGGATCTGGCGGCGCAGGATGTGGAAGTAGTTCGCCGGGGTCGAGCAGTTGGCGACGATCCAGTTGTCCTGCGCGCAAAGCTGCAGCCAGCGTTCCAGCCGGGCGGACGAGTGTTCCGGCCCCTGCCCCTCGTATCCGTGCGGCAAAAGCATGACGAGGCCCGACATCCGCAGCCACTTCGATTCGCCCGACGAGATGAACTGGTCGAACATGATCTGCGCGCCGTTGGCGAAGTCGCCAAACTGCGCCTCCCACAGGGTCAGCGTGTTTGGTTCGGCCAGCGAATAGCCATACTCGAACCCGAGCACGGCATATTCCGACAGCATCGAGTCGATCACCTCATACCGCGCCTGACCGGCGCGGATGTGGTTGAGCGGGTAATAACGTTCCTCGGTCGACTGGTCGATGAACGCCGAATGCCGCTGGCTGAAGGTGCCGCGCGTGCAGTCCTGCCCGGACAGGCGAACCGGGAAGCCCTCGGTCGTGAGGCTGCCGAAGGCCAGCGCCTCGGCGGTGGACCAGTCAAAGCCCTTGCCAGTGGCGATCATCTGGCTTTTCGCGTCCAGCAGGCGGCCAACCGTCTTGTGCAGGTCGAACCCCGACGGAACGCGGGTCAGCGCCTCGCCAACCTCTTGCAGCGTCTCGGGCGCGATCGCGGTCTGGCCGGGCTGATATTCCTCGCCCTCGCGGTCGATGCCGGACCAGCGGCCGTCAAGCCAGTCGGCCTTGTTCGGCTTGTAGTCCTTCCCGGCCTCGAACTCGGCATTCAGCTGCGCCTGGAAGGCGGCCTTCATGTCCTCGATCTCGCCCTCGGGGATCAGCCCGTCCTTGACCAGACGTTCGGTATAAAGTTGCAGCGTGGTCTTCTGCTTCTTGATGCGGGTGTACATGACGGGGTTGGTGAACATCGGTTCATCCCCCTCGTTGTGCCCGAAGCGGCGGTAGCAGAAGATGTCGATCACCACGTCCTTATGGAACTTCTGGCGGAACTCGGTTGCTACCTTGGCGGCGTGCACCACCGCCTCGGGGTCATCTCCGTTGACGTGAAAGATCGGCGCCTCGACCATCAGGGCGATATCCGTCGGATAGGGCGACGACCGGCTGAACGACGGCGAGGTGGTGAAACCGATCTGGTTGTTCACCACGACATGGATGGTGCCGCCGGTGCGATGGCCAACAAGGCCCGACATGCCGAAGCATTCGGCCACCACGCCCTGCCCGGCAAAGGCCGCATCGCCGTGCAGCAGCACCGGCAGAATGGTGGTGCGGGTTTTGTCGCCGCGCTGTTCCTGCTTGGCGCGCGCCTTGCCCAGCACGACCGGGTTCACCGCCTCAAGATGGCTCGGGTTCGCGGTCAGCGACAGGTGTACCGTGTTGCCGTCGAACGTCCGGTCAGACGAGGCGCCGAGGTGGTATTTCACGTCGCCCGATCCGTCGACATCCTCCGGCTTGTAGCTGCCGCCCTGGAATTCGTTGAAGATCGCCCGGTAGGGTTTCATCATCACGTTGGCCAGCACCGACAGGCGGCCGCGGTGCGGCATCCCGAACACCACTTCCTTCACGCCAAGGTTCCCGCCGCGCTTGACGATCTGCTCCAGCGCCGGGATCAGGCTTTCGCCACCGTCAAGGCCGAACCGCTTGGTGCCCATGTACTTGACATGCAGGAACTTTTCGTAGCCCTCGGCCTCGACCAGCTTGTTCAGGATCGCCTTGCGGCCCTCGCGGGTGAAGCTGATTTCCTTGCCGTAGCCCTCGATGCGTTCCTTCAGCCAGGCCGCCTGCTCGGGGTCCGAGATGTGCATGTATTGCAGCGCGAAGGTGCCGCAGTAGGTGCGCTTCACGATCTCGATGATCTGGCGCATCGACGCGACCTGCAGACCCAGCACGTTGTCGATGAAGATCGGCCGGTCCATGTCGGCGTCGGCGAAGCCGTAGGACTTCGGGTCCAGTTCCGGATGGCTGCCGGTGTCGGTCAGACGCAGCGGGTCGAGATCGGCGGCGAGGTGACCACGGATGCGGTAGGCGCGGATGATCATCAGCGCACGGATGGAATCGAGCACCGCCCGCTGCACCTGCGCGTCGGTCAGCGACACGCCCTTTTCGGCGGCCTTCGCGGCGATCTTGGGGCCGGCAGACTTCATCTCCTTCGCCGCGGCGGGCCATTCGCCGGTCAGCGCCGAGGTCAGGTCATCCATCGGCATCGGCGGCCAGTCGGCTCGGGCCCAGCTGGGGCCGCTCGCCTGCCGCTTGGCATCCATTTCGCTATCGCCGAGGGTGCGGAAGAAATCCGCCCAGGCGGCGTCGACCGAAGCCGGATCGGCAGCGAAGCGCGCCTGAAGCTGGTCGATATAGTCGGCGTTGGCCCCGTCGAGGAAGGACGAGGCGTTGAAGAGGTCGTTCGGGGATTGGTCGGTCATGGGATCACCTCAGCCTGAAAGGCCCCCGCCGGGCGTCCCCGGCGCGGGCACATGTTACTTGCCGATCGCCTTCATCACGGCCTCGCCCAGCCCGGCCGGGCTGTCGGCGACCACGATCCCGGCGGAACGCATCGCCTCGATCTTGCTTTCGGCGTCGCCCTTGCCGCCCGCCACGATGGCACCGGCATGGCCCATGCGGCGGCCCTTCGGCGCGGTGCGGCCCGCGATGAAGCCCGCGCAGGGCTTCGACCGGCCGCGTTTCGCCTCGTCCTTCAGGAACTGCGCCGCCTCTTCCTCGGCCGCCCCGCCGATCTCGCCGATCATGATCAGCGAGTGGGTTTCCGGGTCGGCGAGGAACATTTCCAGCACGTCGATATGTTCGGTGCCTTTGATCGGGTCGCCGCCGATGCCCACCGCTGTGGACTGGCCAAGGCCGAGGTCCGAAGTCTGCTTCACCGCCTCATAGGTCAGCGTGCCCGACCGGCTGACGACGCCGACCGAGCCGCGACGATGGATGTGGCCCGGCATGATGCCGATCTTGCAGGCGTCGGGGGTGATGACGCCGGGGCAGTTCGGCCCGATCAGGCGGGATTTCGACCCCTCCAGCGCGCGCTTCACCTTCATCATGTCCAAGACCGGGATGCCTTCGGTGATGCAGACGATCAGCTCCATCTCGGCGTCGATCGCTTCGAGGATCGAGTCGGCGGCGAACGGCGGCGGCACATAGATGACCGAGGCATTGGCCTCGGTCACCGCCTTCGCCTCGTGTACCGAGTTGAAGACCGGCAGGTTCAGGTGGCTGCTGCCGCCCTTGCCCGGCGTCACGCCGCCGACCATCTTGGTGCCATAGGCGATGGCCTGTTCCGAGTGGAAGGTGCCTTGGCTGCCGGTGAAGCCCTGGCAGATCACCTTGGTGTTTTCGTTGACGAGAATGGCCATTAGAATTTTCCCCTGCGTACTTGGTCACCGGTGATGACACTCGTCTCTTTCATCCCGCGGACGCTGCCGTCTGCTAGCTTTGGATTGAGCGGTGTGGTTGAGCGGTTTTCTGCGTCCAGAAAATCGATTGATAAGACTCTACGCTCGACGAGATCGAAGTGGCAAACTGCACCAAATCTAATCTCAGAGGTTGGCTTGAAGACACCGACTTGAAGAAGTCCGAAAGGATCGACTTCAAAGGAGCCAATCTCTGCGCGAGCGTTAACCCAGCCAGCGTCCTTGTATCTACCTAATGCGATTCCCGCGCCCACAAGAAACTCGTCGAACGTGAAATCACGCGCTGGCTGCGCGAGCACTTCTTCGAGTGCAGCCTTAGTGAAATACTTGCATGCATCCTGAAGTTCGTCGTGGCTATAGGAAGGCTCAGCCTCGGCGGCCGAAACGCAAGTTAGGGCTAGGGGAGCCGCAGACGCTGTGGAGCGCAACGCATTCACCCCTTCACCGCTTTGACGATCTTCTGCGCGGCGTCCGACAGGTTATCCGCGGCGATCACGTTCAGGCCCGAGTTCTTGATGATGTCCTTGCCCAGTTCGACGTTGGTGCCTTCCAGCCGCACCACCAGCGGCACCTTCAGGCCGACCTCTTTCACCGCGGCGATGACGCCTTCGGCGATGATATCGCAGCGCATGATGCCGCCGAAGATGTTGACCAGGATGCCCTTCACGTTCGGGTCGGAGGTGATGATCTTGAACGCCTCCGTCACCTTCTCGCGGGTGGCGCCGCCGCCGACGTCAAGGAAGTTCGCCGGTTCGGCGCCGTAAAGCTTGATGATGTCCATCGTGGCCATCGCGAGGCCCGCGCCGTTCACCATGCAGCCGATCTCGCCTTCCAGCGCGATGTAGTTCAGGTCGAACTTGCTGGCGGCCAGTTCCTTCGGGTCTTCCTCGGTCTCATCGCGCAGCGCGGCGATGTCGGCGTGGCGGAACATTGCGTTGCCGTCGAAGCCCATCTTGGCGTCAAGGCACTTGAGGTCGCCCGCCGGGGTGAGGATCAGCGGGTTGATCTCCAGCATCTCGGCGTCTTTTTCGACAAAGCAGGTGTAGAGGCGCTGCACGAGGTCGACGCATTTGGCGACCTGCTTGCCCGACAGGCCCAGCGCGAAGGCAACGCGGCGGCCGTGGAAGCCCTGGTAGCCGGTGACCGGGTCGATCGAGAACGAGAGGATCTTCTCGGGCGTGTGGGCCGCGACTTCTTCGATATCCATCCCGCCCTCGGTCGAGACGACGATCGAGATGCGGCTCGTCTGACGGTCGATCAGCAGCGCCAGATAGAATTCCTTGGCGATGTCGGAACCGTCTTCGATGTAGATGCGGTTGACCTGCTTGCCGTGCGGCCCGGTCTGATGCGTGATCAGCGTGCGGCCCAGCATCTGGTGCGCCATCGCGGCGGCTTCCTCGACCGACTTCGCGAGACGAACGCCACCCTTTTCGCCAGCCTCGGCCTCTTTGAAATGGCCCTTGCCGCGGCCGCCGGCATGAATTTGTGCCTTCACCACCCAGAGCGGGCCATCAAGCGCGGAAGCCGCCGTCTTCGCCTCGTCGGCGCGCAGAACAACGCGGCCGTCCGACACCGGGGCGCCGTAGCTGCGCAGAAGCGCCTTCGCCTGGTATTCGTGGATGTTCATGAAGCTGTCCCGTAGCTGAGGAATTTCCGCAGGCTAATGGCACAAGTTTAAGGCGCAACAAACGCAATTCAACGTAGGGGCGGGGTTTGCGCCGAAAATTCCGACTTTTGTGATCACGCGCCGAAAAAGTGTGATCACAAAAACAAAGCGCCCCGCGAGGGGCGCTGATTCGGCGGCATCAGCCGCCCGGATTCGGCTGAATTGCAGCACGCGGGCGCCAGTGGCCCCGCGTGCTGCGGATTGGGTCAGGCCAGCGAGGGGTCGATGCCCTTGCAGGCGGCCACAAGGCCTTTCACGGCGTCGACCGACTTCTGGAACATCGCGGCTTCGGCGGCGTTCAACTGGATGTCAATCACCTTTTCGACGCCGTTGCCGCCGATCACCGTCGGGGCGCCGACGTAGAGCCCGTCAAGGCCAAGCGCGCCATCGACGTAGGCCGCGCAGGGCAGCACGCGCTTCTGGTCTTTCAGGAAGGCTTCCGCCATCTCGATGGCGCTGGCGGCGGGCGCGTAGAAGGCCGAGCCCGTCTTCAAGAGGCCGACAATCTCGGCACCGCCGTCACGGGTGCGCTGGATGATCGCGTCGAGCTTTTCCTGCGTGGTCCAGCCCATCGCGACCAGATCCGGCAGCGGGATACCGCCCACGGTGGAATAGCGCGCCAGCGGTACCATCGTGTCGCCATGCCCACCCAGCACGAAGGCGTTGACGTCGCGCATCGAGACGCCGAACTCCAGGCTCAGGAAGTGGCGGAAGCGACCGGCGTCCAGCACGCCCGCCATGCCGACGACCATGTTGTGCGGCAGGCCCGAGAATTCGCGCAGCGCCCAGACCATCGCGTCCAGCGGGTTGGTGATGCAGATCACGAAAGCGTTCGGCGCATGCGCCTTCAGCCCTTCGCCGACCGATTTCATCACCTTGAGGTTGATGCCCAGCAGGTCATCCCGGCTCATCCCCGGCTTGCGCGGCACCCCGGCGGTGACGATGCAGACATCGGCGCCCGCGATGTCGGCATAGCTGTTCGCGCCCTTGAGGCTGGCATCGAAGCCCTCGATCGGGCCCGATTGCGCGATGTCGAGCGCCTTGCCCTGCGGCGTGCCTTCGGCAATGTCGAACAGGGTGATATCGCCGAGTTCCTTGATCGCGGCGAGATGGGCGAGCGTGCCGCCGATCTGCCCCGCGCCGATGAGGGCGATCTTGGGTCTGGCCATGAGATGTTCTCCGGGTCGGTTGATGACGCGGGGATGCGTAGTCCCATTGTTACTTTCGTGCAAGTCCGCTGCACTGCGGCAGAATTTTCGTGCTCTGGCAGTCGCCGGATGTTTGCGCTAAATCCCCGGCAACCCCTTGGGATTGCGAAGGCGCGCGGCATGAACTTCGATCTGGTCTTCTTTGCCGTCGCAATCCCTGCCGTGCTGTTCGCAGGCGTCGCCAAGGGTGGTTTCGCAGGCGGCGGCGCCTTTGCCGCGACCCCGATTCTGGCGCTGTTCGTCTCGCCCGGCCATGCGGTGGGGTTGATGCTGCCGCTTTTGATGATGATGGACGTGGCCACGCTGCGCCCCTACTGGGGCAAGTGGGACCGTACCGCGGCGCGGCTTTTGCTGATCGGCGCGCTGCCGGGGCTGGCACTTGGCGCCGCGATCTATCGCTTCACCAACCCGGCGGTGTTCAAGCTGCTGATCGGCGCAATCGCGATCGGCTTCGTCGGCTTTCAGGTGGCGCGCACGCGGGGCTGGCTGGTGCTGCAAGGCCATCGCGTCGGGCCGCGCGCCGGGCTGCTGGCGGGGTTCGGCACCGGCTTCACCAGCTTCGTCGCCAACGCGGGCAGCCCGCCCGCCGCCGTCTATCTGCTGCTGAAGGGCGTCACCAAGACCGAGTTCCAGGCGACCAACGTGATCGTGTTCTGGGTGGTGAACCTGTTGAAATTCATCCCCTTCCTCGGCCTCGGGCTGGCCACGCGGCAAACGATCCTTGCCGATGTGATGCTGGCCCCCGTCGCTTTCCTCGGCGCATGGCTGGGGATCAAGGCACACCATGCGGTGCCCGAAAAGCTGTTCTTCGGCCTCACCTATGTGCTGCTGGTGGTGACCGGTGGCAAGCTGATCTGGGACGCACTGGCCTGACCGGCGCCCCTCATTCTTCTTGGTAAAAATACTCTCGGGGGTGAGGGGGCCGACGGCCCCCACGCGGCCACCGCTCTCACACCCGGTCGAAGCTGAAACGCGTCACCTGCCGGTAAACCTGCCCCGGCGCCAGCGTGATCGGCGGAAAGCCGGGATGCGCGGCGGCGTCTGGCCAGCGTTGCGGCTCCAGCGCCAGCCCGGCGCAGCGGCCATAGGGCTGCCCCGCATGGCCCGGGAAGGGCGCCGTGTTCAGCCCGCGCCCGTCATAGACCTGCAAGCCGGGTTCGGTCGTCTCCAGCGTCATCCGCACCCCGCTTTCCCCAGTCAGATCCGCCGCAAAGGCCAGCGGGCGAACCGCGTCCGACAGGCAGAAATTGTGGTCGAATCCTTCGGTCAGGTCGAGGCTGCGCCCGTCCCGCAGGTCGAAGACTCCGGCAACCGCCCGCGCCTCGCCCGTCGGCAGCAGCGCGGCATCGACCGGCAGGTAACGATCCGCCGCGACCCGCAGGCGCTGGCCGCGGATGTCGGCACGGCCGTCCATCGTCCAGTAGCCATGGCTGGCCAGGTTCATCAGCGTGGGTGCGTCCGTCGCGGCGCTGAGCGTCAGCGTCAACGACGAGCCCGCCAGCGCATAGACCGCCGTGATTTCGCGAACGCCGGGAAGCCCGCCAAGGCCATCGGCCAGCGTCAGGCGCAGCGTGACCTCCGACGCGGTCGCGTCGATCACCGACCAGACCCGTGCGTGGGTGCCGGTCGCGCCGGAATGCAGCAGGTTCGGCCCTTCATTCGCCGCAAAGCGATAGTCCCGCCCGGCGATTGTCGCCGCCGCCCCACCAATACGGTTGGCGACCGGGCCGACGATGGCTCCGCAATAGGCCATCGGCCCGGCATAAGCCGCCAGAAGGTCAGACCCCAGTGTCAGGCTGTAGGGCGCCCCGGCCAGCCGCAGGTCTTGCAGGATCGCGCCGAGCGTCAGCACGACGGCGGTGAGTTCTCCGGCCTGAAGCCGGATCGCATCAACGGACTCGCCGGTGAGGGTGGTGCCAAAGGGTCGGATGACAGCGGCCATGACGTGCTCCGATGCGCCCCGGTCGGGCGAATTGCGTTCGCCCGACCGTAGTCGGCGCACCGGCAGAGGTGAAGGGCCTGTGCCGAGACCGTCAGCCCTTCACGCAATCGGCGACCGTGCGGGCAAGCGCGCGCAGCATGGTGTCGTAAAGCTGCGGGCTGGGCGCGTCGGCCGGGTCGGTCCC
Organism: Paracoccaceae bacterium; assembly: GCA_016124615.1. Taxonomy (GTDB): domain Bacteria; phylum Pseudomonadota; class Alphaproteobacteria; order Rhodobacterales; family Rhodobacteraceae; genus Solirhodobacter. The sequence continues at coordinate 288,850 of WGNF01000004.1, forward strand.
TTCGGGATCCTGCCCGGCGCCGATGCGCGCACCGGTGCCTTCGGTGACAGTCGCGATGAACTTCGGATCGCGGCCCAACTCGGGGAAGACGCAGGTGGCCTTGGCCTTGGCCAGCGTCTTGCGAATCTCGACCAGCCGCGCCGCGCTGGGGGAGGCGGCATCGCCAAGCTCGATCGTGCCGACGATGTTCAACCCGAAGTGATCGGCAAAATAGCCGAAGGCATCATGGAACTCGACGATCGGAACGCCGCGCGCGGGCGCCAGTTCGGCCGTCAGGTCGGCGTCGAGCGCCTTCAGCCGCAGCTGTGCCGCCGCCGCGTTGGCGGCGTAGGTCGCCGCACGGTCCGGATCGAGCGCCGACAGCCGGGCCGCGATCGTTACCACCCAAGCTTCAGCGTTGGTCGGGTCAAGCCAGGCATGCGGATCGGTTCCCTCGCCGTCGTCAAACTGCCGGATGTGCCCGCCGCCCTCATGCAGCAGCGGCACCGATTGCGCCTTGCCCGCCATCGCCCGGATCGCCCCGTCAAGCGACGGCATCAGTTCTGGCCCATCCCAGAACACGATGTCGGCCTCGCTCAACGCGGTCGCCAGCGAGGGGCGCATCTGGAAATCATGCGGGTCGCCCCCGACCGGCGACAGCATCACGGGCGTGCCGAGGTCGCCCATCACCTGCATCACCAGCGACTGGATCGGCGCGAAGTCTGTCAGCACCTTCGGCACCGCGGCCACCGCAGGCGAAGACAGGGCGGCAAGGGCGGCCACAAGAAGCAAGCGCATGGGAACCTCCGGCATTGCGTTTCGGCCGGAAGGTTTCTATGTTACAAGATCACATTTCAAGAGATGTAATATCGCAACATATGGACTGGTGATGACCGCATCCCCCACACCCACCGCCGCGCTGGCTTTCGCGCATCACGATCACGCCCATTGCGTCGGCGAGGTGCTGGCGCGCGCCGAGGCCGCCAGCCTCGCCCGCGGCGCCCGGCTGACCCCGGTGCGGCGGCGCACGCTGGAGATATTGCTCGAGTCGCACCGTGCGATGGGCGCTTATGACATGCTTGATCGATTGGCGGCCGAGGGCTTTGGCAAGCAGCCGCCGGTCGCCTATCGCGCGCTCGATTTCCTTGTGGAGCAAGGGTTTGCGCATCGCATCAACCGGCTGAACGCCTTCACCGCCTGCATCCATCCGGGCGAGGATCATGCCGCGGCCTTCCTGATCTGCCGGGCTTGCAACGCGGTGGCCGAGGCCCCCGCCGCCCGCGTCCGCGCCGCGCTGGATGCTGCGGGGGCCGAGATCGGCTTCACCGTCGAGCGCGCCACCGTCGAGGCGCTCGGCCTTTGCCCCACCTGCCGGACCGCAGCATGAGCCTGATCGCCGCCGAAAACCTGAGCGTCCGCTTTGGTGGTGCGACCGTGCTGGAACAGGTGAACCTGTCGATCGCGCCGGGCGAGATCGTCACGCTGGTCGGGCCGAACGGGTCCGGCAAATCGACGCTGCTGCGGGCGCTTCTGGGCATTGTCGCGCCGTCGGCGGGCCAGGTCACCCGCAAGCCGGGGCTGCGCATCGGCTATGTGCCGCAGAAGCTTTACATCGACCAGGGCCTGCCGATGCCGGTGCGCCGCTTCCTGTCGCTGCCGCACCGCCGCAAGCCCGCCGAGATGGCGGCCGCCCTTGCCCGTGTCGGCATGGCCGGGTCCGAGGCGCGGGGCATGTCGGATCTGTCGGGCGGTCAGTTCCAGCGCGTGCTGCTGGCCCGCGCGCTGCTGATGACGCCCGAGATCCTGATCCTCGACGAGGCGACGCAGGGGCTGGACCAACCCGGCGAGGCATCGTTCTACCGCCTGATCGAAGAGGTGCGGCACGATCTTGGCTGCGCCGTGCTGATGGTCAGCCACGACCTGCATGTGGTCATGGCTGCGTCGGACCGGGTGATTTGCCTCAACGGCCATGTCTGCTGCGAGGGTACGCCCCACGTCGTCTCGAACGCGCCGGAATATCGGGCGCTGTTCGGGCTCGGCACGCAGGGCGCGCTGGCGCTGTACCAGCACCGGCACGATCACGACCATTCCCACGACCTCGGGCATGGCCACGATCCCGCCCATCCGCACCACCTGCACGACGAACTTCACGGGGCGCACAACCATGCTGGATGATTTTCTGGTGCGCGCCGCGCTGGCGGGCGTCGGCCTTGCGCTGGCGGCCGGGCCGCTGGGCTGCTTTGTCGTCTGGCGCCGGATGGCCTATTTCGGCGACGCGACCGCCCATGCCGCGATCCTTGGCGTGGCGCTGGCGCTGGCGTTTTCGGTCTCGATCTTCACCGGCACGCTGGGGGTTGCGCTGCTGATGGCGCTGACCGTCTCGACGCTGGTCGGGCGCGGCTGGGCGATCGACACCACGCTGGGGGTTCTGGCCCATTCCGCGCTGGCCTTCGGCTTGATCGCGATCAGCTTCGTCCACGGCGTCCGCGTCGATCTGGAGGCGTACCTGTTCGGCGACATCCTTGCTGTCACGCGCAGCGATCTGGTGTTCATCTGGGTCGGCGCGGCGCTGGTGCTGGGGCTGCTCTGCTGGCGCTGGTCGGCCCTGCTGACGGCAACGCTGAGCGAGGATCTGGCGCAAGCCTCCGGCGTGAACCCGGCACGCGAGCGGTTGGTGCTGACGCTCGCGCTGGCGCTCGTGGTTGCGGTGGCGATCAAGGTGGTCGGCGCGCTCTTGATCGCGGCGATGCTGATCATCCCGGCCGCCGCCGCCCGCGGCATCTCGCGCACGCCCGAGGCGATGGCGGCTGCGGCCATCGGGGTGGGCGCGCTGGCGGCACTTGGCGGGCTTTACGCGTCGCTGAGGTTCGATACGCCCGCCGGGCCCTCCATCGTTGCCGCCGCGAGTGCCTGCTTTGCCGTCTCGGTGCTGCTGGCCACGCTGCGGCGGCGGGGCTGAGGACTACCGGCCGAACAGCCTGCGCCAGAAGCCGCGCGCGCGATCGTCGGCGCTGTCCCATGCCTCTTCCGCATCGTTCACCATCGGGTCGATGGTGCGTTCGCGGAACCGCAACCACATCCGCCGGATGGTCAGAAGGATCAGCGCCAGAACGGTCAGGATGATCGTGTTGACCCAGGGAAACACCGTGACGTCGGGGCCGTCGATGGCCCGCAGTCGCACCGCGTTCGGGAAGATGGTCAGGAACTGGCTGCGCCAGCCGTAGCGGGTGATCATCACCCATTTGGGCTTATCGGTGGTGGAAATCAGGTTGCTCGCCTCGGTCTGCAAATCGAAGCTGTCGAGCTTGAAGTACGGCGGCCAGCCCCAGCCGGTATCCTCGTTCCGAAACACCATCGGGCGGCCGTTCGGGCGGATCGTCTGGATGAACTTGATGTCGCGCCCGGTGCCCGAGGCATTGGTGCCCGCGGTGCCAACGTCGGGCGCGGCATAGAACCACGCATTCTCGCCCATGTCGATGCGCTGGGTGTTGGTCGCGACGATCCGCACCACCTCATGCTGCGGCAGGGTGTAATCGAAGAACAGGAACAGGACCAAGGCGACCAGCGCGTAGAACGTCCACTTTACATAACGCATCGCGACCCTCTCAGGTGAAATTCAGCACATAGACGACGACCGCGACCAGCAGGATCGGCACCACATAGACGCCCAGGATCAGCTTGTGGCGAAAACCGTGCCGCCAGTCGCGCATTCCAGCGGCAACAAATTCGGCCTGCGCGGCGGGGTCGGACCCGGCGGCGTTCCCCTCCCACTCCCGCTGCAGCCGTTCGCGCCGGATCGAGGCGGCATAGGCCGAGACGATCAGATAGACGACGGTCAAGGCGACCAGCCCGAAAACGGCAAGCCGGAAGAGCGCGATCATCACAGCCTCCTGAACATCCGCGATCTGCCCGAGAGATGGGCATCGTCTGTGGACCTTACTAGGCCCTTCGCCGCCCTGCGGCAACGCCCGCGGGGCGGCAGGTGCGGCTTTGGCAACCTACCGATGCAAGCCCCGTTGCGGCCCGCCCCGTCGCCGGTCTAGGCTTTGCCCATGCAGCCCGATGACGCCCCCCTGTTCGCCCAGATCGACGCTCGCCGCGCGGCGCTGATCGAGTTGACGCAAAGCCTGATCCGCATCCCCACGCTGAACCCGCCGGGGCAGAACTATCGCGAGATTTGCGAGTTTCTGGCCGGGTATCTGCAAAACGCAGGCTTCACCGTGCAGCTTTTGCGCGCCACCGGTGCCATCGCCGACAGCGAATCCCACCCGCGCTGGAACCTGCTGGCCCGGCGCGAGGGCACGCGGCCGGGTGATTGCGTGCATTTCAACGGCCACCACGATGTCGTCACGGTCGGCCACGGCTGGACCACCGATCCGTTTGGCGGCGAGGTGAAGGACGGCCGCATCTATGGCCGGGGCGCCTGCGACATGAAGGGGGGCATCGCCACCGCCATCATCGCGGCCGAGGCTTTCGTCGCAGCGCATCCCGATTTCGGCGGCGCGATCGAGGTCAGCGCCACCGCCGACGAGGAATCGGGCGGCTATGGCGGCGTCGCATGGATGGCCGAACAGGGCTATTTTGCCCCCGACCGGGTGCAGCACGTCATTATCCCGGAACCGCTGAACAAGGACCGCATCTGCCTTGGCCATCGCGGCGTCTGGTGGGCCGAGATCGAGACCAAGGGCCGCATCGCCCACGGCTCGATGCCGTTCCTTGGCGACAGCGCCATCCGCCACATGGGCGCCGTTCTGGCCGAGATCGAGGAGGTGCTTTATCCCCTGCTCGCCGGGCGGCGCACCGCGATGCCGGTGGTGCCCGAGGGGGCGCGGTCGTCTACCCTGAACGTCAACGCCATCCACGGCGGCGAGCCGGAGCCGCCCGCAGGCTACACCGGCTTGCCCGCGCCGCTGGTCGCCGACCGTTGTCGTATCACCATCGACCGCCGTTTCCTGATCGAAGAGGAGATCGGCGCGGTGAAGGCGGAAATCGTCGCGCTAATGGACCGGGTGCAGGCCGGCCGCCCCAGCTTCCGCTACGAGATCCGCGACCTGTTCGAGGTGCAACCGGTGATGACCGACCGCGAGGCGCCGATCGTCCGCTCGACCGCCGCCGCGATCGAACGGGTTCTGGCACGGCAGCCCGACTACGTCGTCTCGCCCGGCACCTATGACCAGAAGCACATCGACCGTATCGGGCGGCTGAAGAACTGCATCGCCTACGGCCCGGGCATCCTCGATCTGGCGCACCAGCCCGACGAATGGATCGGCATCGACGACATGATGGACAGCGCCCGCGTCATGGCGCTGGTTCTGGCCGAACTTCTGCTAGACTGAGGCGGAACCGGCCCAAGGGGGACTCCCATGCTCGACCACATCGGCCTGACCGTTGCTGATTTCGTCCGCGCGCGGGCGTTCTACACCGCCGCGCTGGCGCCGCTGTCGCTGGCGGTGATGATGGAGGTCACGGCGGCGGAAACCGGTGGCCCTGCCTATGCCGGGTTCGGCGCCGACCGCAAACCGTTCTTCTGGATCTACGGCGGCCCACGCGCCTCGGGCCCGTTGCACGTCGCCTTTGCCGCCGCCAGCCGCGCCGAGGTCGATGCCTTCTATCGCGCCGCGATGGCGGCAGGCGCGACAGACAACGGCGCGCCCGGTTTGCGCCCGCATTACCACCCGAACTACTACGGCGCCTTCGTGCTCGACCCCGACGGCAACAACATCGAGGCGGTCTGCCACCGGCCCGAATAGCCCGGCACGCTGCACTGCGGCTTTACGCTTGGCAGAGTCGCGGAACTGACGATAGACTTTGCCCGAAGGCGCCAGAGCGCCGTGCTGGGAGGCCACCATGTTCCGCAAACTGACCCTCACCGTCGCCGTGTTGGCGCTGTCCGCCGGTGCCGCGCTGGCCGCGAAGGACTCGATCACCGTCGGCATGGTGCTGGAGCCGCCGATCCTCGACCCCACCGCAGGCGCCGCCGCCGCGATCAAGGAAGTCACCTACGCCAACATTTTCGAGGGGCTGACCCGCTTCGGCCCCGATGGCGCGATCAAGCCCGACCTTGCCAAAAGCTGGGACGTGAGCCCGGACGGCAAGGTCTGGACCTTCCATCTGCAGACCGGCGTGAAGTTTCAGGACGGCACGCCGTTCAGCGCCGACGATGTGAAATTCAGCTATGACCGCGCCCGCGCCGCGGATTCGCCCAACGCGCAAAAGCCGAAATACGCCGAGATCGACAGCATCGACGTGATCGACCCCGCCACCGTGCGCTTCACGCTGAAGAACCCCGACGGCAACTTCACCTTCCTCACCGCGCTTGGCGATTCCGTCATCATCTCGGCCAAGACCGTGGGCACCGACGCGACCGACCCGGTCGGCACCGGGCCGTTCAAGTTCGTCGACTGGGTCAAGGGCGACCACATCGATCTGGCGCGCAACCCGGATTACTGGGGCACGCCGGTGAAGCTGGCCAAGGCGACGTTCAAGTTCATCTCGGACCCGACGGCTGCCTATGCGGCGATGATGTCGGGCGACGTCGATGCCTTCCCGAACTTCCCCGCGCCGGAAACGCTGGACCAGTTCAAGTCGAACCCCGAGTTCAAGGTGATCATCGGCACCACCGAGGGCGAGACGATCCTTGCCATGAACAACCGCAACGCCCCCCTGAACAACGTGAAGGTGCGTGAGGCGATCGCCCATGCGATCAACCGCAAGGACATTATCGACGGTGCGATGTTCGGCTATGGCACGCCGATCGGCACCCATTTCGCGCCGCACAACCCGGATTACGTCGACCTGACCGGCCTGTCGAACTACGACCCCGCCCTGTCGAAGAAGCTGCTGGCCGAGGCCGGGGTGACCAACCTCAAGCTGCGCCTTGCCCTGCCGCCGCCGACCTATGCCCGGCGTGGCGGCGAGATCATCCAGAACGAGCTGAAGGCCGTCGGCATCGACACCGAGGTGACGAACATGGAATGGGCCCAGTGGCTCGACCAGGTGTTCAAGCGGCATGACTTCGACCTGACCATCATCAGCCACACCGAGGCGAACGACATCGATATCTACGCCCGGCCCGACTATTACTTCGGCTACGGCAAGCCGGAGTTCGTGGCGCTGATGGACAAGCTGACGACCACCGTCGATCCGGCCGCGCGCTCTGCCCTGCTGAAAGAGGCACAGACGATGATCGCCAAGGATTACGTCAACGCCTACCTGTTCCAGCTGGCCAAGACCGGTGTCGCCAATGCCAAGATCCACGGCCTCTGGGCCAATGCCCCGGCGCAGGCGAACGACCTGACCGACGTGTACTGGGACGAGTGATCCCGGCGGGCGCGCCGGATGGCGCGCCCCAACCCCTTGAACCGCCATGCCCCATATTCAACGCCTCATCCCCGACGGCTTCGCCCCCGAAACCTCGCGCCCCGACGCGGGCAAGGTTCTGGCGGGCGATCCCGTCTTCACGACCTGGAGCATCGAAGAGCGAGAGGGGCTGTTCTGCGGCATCTGGGAATGCACCCCTGGCAAGTGGCGCATCGCCTATACCGAATGGGAATACTGCCGCATCCTGTCCGGCGTCTCGGTCCTGACCGAGGATGGCGAAACGCCGATGACCCTGCGCGCGGGCGACAGCTTCATGATCCGGCCCGGCTTTACCGGAACCTGGGAAGTGCTGGAAACCACCCGCAAGGATTACGTCATCCGGGTGTGATGTGCGGCGCATTTTCTGCGCCCAACTGGCGGAAAAGCGGCTATGCTGCAGGTCTAACAGGCATTTCCATCAGGAGAACCACCTTGGGCATCATCATCATGCTGATCATTGGCGCCGTCGCGGGCTGGCTCGCGGGGCAGATCGTCAGCGGCTACGGCTTCGGCCTTGGCGGCAACATCGCCGTCGGGATCGTCGGCGCGATCATCGCGGGCCTGCTGTTCCCGCGCATCGGGCTGGGCTTCGGCGGCGGCGTCATCGCCTCGATCATCCACGCCACCATCGGCGCCGTGATCCTGCTGTACCTGCTGCGCGTCATCAAGCGCGCCTGAGCGGTCGGCGCCCCTTCGCGGGGGCGCCGCCATCGCTTCGCTTAGCCGACGACGTTGAACTCCGGCCCATAGGGGTAGTGCGTGATGTCCTCGGCGCCATCCTCGGTGATGACAAGGATATCGTGCTCGCGGTAGCCGCCCGCGCCGGGTTCGCCCTGCGGGATCGTCAGCATCGGTTCCATCGAGATTACCATGCCCGGCTCCAGCACGGTGTCGATATCCTCGCGCAGTTCCAGCCCGGCCTCGCGGCCGTAGAAGTGGCTGAGCACACCGAACGAATGGCCGTAGCCAAAGGTGCGGTATTGCAGCAATTGCCGCTCGGCCAAAAAGTCGTTGATCTGCGCGGTGACGCCCGAGCAACTGGCGCCGGGCTTCAGCAAGCTCATGCCGAATTCGTGGGCGGCGATGTTCGCCTCCCATATCCGCAGGCTGGCGGGATCGACCTCTCCCACGAACATCGTGCGTTCAAGGGCGGTGTAATAGCCTGAAATCATGGGAAAACAGTTCAGAGAAAGAATATCGCCCCGCTGCAACGTGCGCCCCGTCACCGGGTTGTGCGCGCCATCGGTGTTCAGGCCCGACTGAAACCAGACCCAGGTGTCGCGATACTCGGCGCCGGGAAAGCGGCGGGCGATCTCGGCCTCCATCGCGTCGCGCCCGGCCATTGCCACGTCGATCTCGCGCGCGCCGGCCTTGACCGCCTCGCGGATCGCGTAGCCGCCGACATCGGCGACATTGGCGCCTGCGCGGATCAGGTCGATCTCGGCCGAGGATTTCATCATCCGCTGCGCCATCGTGGCGGGGGCGATATCCATGCCGCGCTTCGGTTGCAGGAAGCTGTTCAGCTTTTCCGATTGCAGCAGCGTCAGGTGATCGGCCTCGCAGCCCACCGCCTTGCCGGTGCCGACGACGCTGGCGATGGCGCGCCAGTAGTTGTCGCGCTTCCAGTCGGTGTAGGTGATGTTGTCGCCGTGGCAGCGCCGCCAGGGCTGGCCCGCGTCGATGCCGGCGCTGATGGTGACACAGTTTTCCCGCGTGACAACAAGGGCATAGGGCCGCCCGAACGAGCAATAGAGAAAGCCGGAGTAATAGGCGATGTTGTGCATCGAGGTCAGCACCGCCGCATCGAGCGAGTGCAGTTCCAGGATGTCGCGCAGACCGGCAAGGCGTTCCTCGTATTCCTCGGGCGCGAACGGAAGGGCGACCTTGTCGCCATTGTGGAAGCGGTAGAACTCGGGGCGTTCAAGCGTCATTTCAGACCTCATGGGCCGGGGTCTGGTGCAATCCGGACCCCGAAAGGTCCCGGCGTACAGGACGGTGGCGGGATATCCGCAAGCTGCGGGGCAGCACCCCTGTGGCGACGCCATCGCCACGGCTCGGGCGCAGAATGCCGCGCGCGGGGGTGTAACGCAAGGGTGCACAAAGAGTGCGCGCGGCGTCAGCCACCTGCAAGCCTGTCGCGCCTAGGTCAGTGGCAGGCTTGGGAAACCGAAACAATTTCAGAGTGTTCGACAGAATGACTTAGGTCCCGAACGGCGCCAGACCCGGCCCATCCCCCACACACTTGACCCGACCGGCCCGATCTTCACCACCCGCCCCCGAACCGGGCGGCGAAGGCGACCTGCCGTTGAGTCCCGTTCATTCCGACAGCGTGGGCATTTTGCCCCGGAGGTTTTCTCATGCCCGACGGTTCCGGCCGGCGCCCGCTTCGCCTTGCCCAAATCAACAGCCACTCCGACATCAACGGGGTCGTCACGAATTGTGTCGACCTCTACGCCTGTCTCGCAGAGCGCGGGCACCGGATCACACTGCTGCACCGCCCCGAGGCCTGGATCGCGCGGCAGCGATTCCCGCCGGGGGTTGCGCTGGTGCCGATGGAGATGGGGCGGCGCTTGCCCCCACGGGTCGAGATTGCCCGGATACGGCAGCTTCTGCGCGCGCGTGGGGTGGACCTGATCCATGCCCACGGCTCGATGGCCAACACGGTGGCGGCGATGCTGCGGCTGGCCGGAACGGCACCGGCTATCGCCACCGCGCACGCGCGGATCGCCAACCTGAACTATCTGTTCCTCGATGGAATGATCGCGTTGAACCCCGCGGCGGCGGCGCACTTTCGCCGCACGAACCTGATTGACCCGCAGCGGATCAAGGTGTTGCACAACGTGTTCCGGCCCGCCGAGGTGGAGCTTTTCCGTTCGGACAGGGCACGACAGGCAGCACGGGCCGAGTTAAGGCTGCCCGCTGGTGCATTTGTACTGGGCGTCGTGGGGCATCTTGGCCGACGCAAAAACCAAAGCCTTGCCGTTCAGCTGATGGCGGCGGCAGTGCGTCGGGGGGTCGATGCGCATTGTGTGCTGATCGGGGCACAAGATGGCGACGAGACCGGGAGGGTCCGGGATGTCATGCACAATTCGTCATTGCACGATAGGGTCCACATGACCGGCCTGCGGACCGATGCGCGGCGTCTGATCGCGGCGTTTGATGTGCTGGTCTGTTCCTCACGCGATGAGCAATGCCCGATCGCGGTTCTGGAAGGCATGGCGCTGGACAAGCCGATCATCGCCACCGACGTCGGTTGCCTGCGCGACATGGTGGACCCCGGCCACAGCGGCGTCTTCTTTTCAGAGCAAGATATCGGGCCTGCCACGGCATTGGTGGAACAGCTCGCCGCCAGCCCGGCGCTGCGCAGCGCCTTCGGCCAGCGGAGCCGCCACATTCTGGAAGAACGCTTCACCCCTGAGGTTGTGATCCCCGAAATCGAGGCGGTCTATCACAGCACCATCGGCCGCCGTGCGACAGCACGTCTGCAGGCCTGAGGCACCCGGAGTCAGCCGTGGCTGCCCCAGGGCCCGTGGTGGCTGTCGGCGCCGTCGAGCCGGTCGAAGCCATGCGCGCCGAAGAAATCGCGCTGGCCCTGAATCAGGTTGGCGGTGGATCGGGCGGTGCGCATCATGTCGAAATAGGCGAGCCCGGCCGACAGCGCGGGCATCGGCAGGCCGTGCACCGCCGCGGCGGCAACGGCGTTGCGCAGCGCGACATGGGTGGCCATCAGCCGGTCGGCAAAGGCGGGGGCGAGCATCAGGTTGCGGTCGGGATGATCGGTCAGCGCCGTCGCCATGTCGTTCAGCATCGCCGAACGGATGATGCAGCCCTCGCGCCAGACGCGCGCAATGTCGGGCAGCGGCAGCGGCCAGTCGAAGGCGGCAGCGGCGGCAGAGATCATCGCGAACCCCTGCGCGTAGCACAGGATCTTGCCGCAGATCAGCGCCTGTTCCAGCGTGTCGATCGACAGCGCGCCGGTGCCAAGCCCGACGGGGGCCGCGCCGAACAGCGCCTGCCCGGCCTGCCTTTCCGGCAGACGGGCCGAGATGTTGCGGGCGGCCACAGCGGCCTCGATCACGGTGATCGGGGCGGCGAGGTGCTGCGCCTCGATCGCGGTCCAGCGGCCGGTGCCCTTTTGCCCGGCGCGATCCAGGATCATGTCAAGGATCGGGCCGCCGCCGATCGGGTCGGTTGCTGCAGCGACCTCGCCCGAGATCTCGATCAGGTAGGATTGCAGCGGCCCGGCGTTCCAGCCCTGGAACACTTCGGCGATCTCTGCCGCGCTCAGGCCCATGCCGTCACGCATGACGCCATAAACCTCGGCGATCATCTGCATGTCGGCGTATTCGATGCCGTTGTGCACCGCCTTCACGAAATGTCCGGCGCCGCCGGGGCCCATGTAGGTCGCGCAGGGCGTACCCTCGTACTTGGCCGAAATCGCTTCGAGGATATGCGCCACGCGGTCCCAATCGGCCCGCTCGCCGCCGCCCATGATCGACGGGCCGTGGCGGGCGCCTTCCTCGCCGCCCGAGACGCCGATGCCAAGGAAGCGCGGGCCGCCCTTGGCCGCGTCGGCGGCGCGGCGGTCGGTGTCGTGGAAATTGGCGTTGCCGGCGTCGATGATCATGTCGCCGGGCGACAACAGCGGCGTCAGCGCGGCAATCTCGTCATCGACCACCGGCCCGGCGGGAACCATCAGGATGATCGCGCGCGGCGGCTTGATGGCGGCGACCAGCGCCTGAAGCGTTTCGGTCGGCGTGATGCGGGCGGCAAGATCGCCTGCGTTTTCGTGGAAGGCGCGGGTGGTGGCCACGGTGCGGTTCCAGACCGCGATCGGGAACCCCTTTTCCGCGATGTTGAGCGCGAGCATGGCGCCCATGGTTCCAAGGCCGATCAGACCGATTTCTGCCTGGCTCATGGCTGTTGCTCCCCTTTGCGGTTGAGAATGACGGAATAGACACCGGTGGTCGCGGTGATGAAAAGCTGTTGCTTGGCGCGGCCGCCAAAGCAGAGGTTCGACACGACTTCCGGCACCAGAATCTTGCCCATCAGGTGGCCGTCGGGCGCAAGGCAATGCACGCCATCGGCCGCCGAGGACCACAAGTTGCCCTCAGTGTCGACGCGGATGCCATCGGCGCAGCCGGGCGCGATGGTGTGGAACACCGCGCCGCCGGTCAGCCGCCCATCGGCACCAAGGTCGAAGACCCGGATATGCTGCGGGTCTGTGCTGAACATGCGGCCGGTGTCGGCGACGTAAAGGCGGCGTTCATCCGGGCTGAAGGCAAGGCCGTTGGGGCAGGCGAAATCGGTCAGCACCGCGGCGATTTCACCCGAGGGGGCGACGCGGTAGACGTTGCAGGGCAGTTCCTGTTCGGCCTTGAACCCCTCGTAATCGGTCATGATCCCGTAGTGCGGATCGCTGAACCAGATCGCGCCGTCAGTGGCCACGATCACGTCGTTGGGCGAATTCAAGCGCTTGCCCTTATAGCTGTCGGCGATCACGGTGATGCGGCCGTCAAGCTCGGTTCGCGTTACCCGGCGGGTGCCGTGTTCGCACGAGACCAGCCGCCCCTGCCGGTCGCGGGTGTGGCCATTGGCGTAGTTCGAGGGCGCGCGGAACGTGGTCAACCCGTGGCCCGGCGTCCAGCGCAGGATGCGGTTGTTCGGGATATCGGAAAACAGCAGGCACCCGGCATCGCCGAACCAGACCGGCCCCTCGGCCCAGTCGAAGCCGGTCGCGATCTGTTTCACCGGCGCGTTGCCGATGACATAGGCGGCAAAGGCCGGGTCGACGGTTTCGAAAAAGGACATGGGTCACCTCTGCCCGTTTCAGGGCTTGGCGAGAGTTAAACCCCATTGCGCAGGCGGTGCAACGCCGGATGTGAGCGCTCACACAACCGCGCTTGGCAGCGGCAACCCCGCGAAATGGGCGGTCAGGTTATCGCGCATCAACTGGCCCATCGCCGCGCGCGTTTCGACCGTGGCAGAGCCGTGGTGAGGTTGCAGCAGCACGTTCCGCAGCGGCAGGAACCGCGAGTTGACGTTCGGTTCGCCCTCGAAAACGTCCAACGCGGCCCCGGCGATGGTCTGCGCCTCAAGGGCGTCCAGCAGGGCGGATTCGTCGATGTTGGCGGCGCGACTGATGTTGATCAGGCGCCCCGCGGGGCCAAGCGCGCGCAGCACCGCGGGCCCGACCACATGCCGCGTCTCGGCGGTGGCGGCGAGGGCGACGAACAGGTGATCGGACTGCGCGGCCAGGGCCACCGGGTCGGGGACATAGGCCCAATCGGCGGGCACGTCCTTGGGGCGGCGGGCGGAATAGGCGATGGGCATTCCGAAGGCGGCACAGCGCTGCGCGATGGCCGTGCCGATGCGGCCAAGGCCAAGGATGCCCGCGCGCGCGCCGCTGACACGGTGGCGCAGCGGCGGGCCGCCAGTTGCGGCCCAGGCGCCGCTGCGCACATTGGCATCGGCGGCGACGATGCCCCGCGCCAGCGCCAGCATCATCGCCACGGCAAGGTCGGCCACATCGTCGGTCAGCACGTCGGGGGTGTTGGTGACGCGGATGCCACGGGCCCGGCACGGCGCCAGATCAACCGCGTCATAGCCGACACCGTAGACCGCGACGATCTGCACCCGCGGGCAGGCGGCAAGGATCGCGGCGCTGACGCCCCGGCCGCCATTGGTGGCGATGGCATCCACCAGCGGGCCGACCGTTGCCAGCAGCGCGGGCTGGTCGGGCGCGTCGAAATAGCGGTGCACGATGAAGGCGGCATCAAGCGGGGTCTGATCCGCCTCGGGATAGGGCGTGAGTTGCAGCAGATGAGGCTTTGGCACGGGCGCGGGCTCCGGTGCTTGACGTTGCGGGGTGGGGTTACCTAAACGGGAGGGGCCGCGCGTGTCGAGGCGGAAAGCAGGAGGCGGGAATGGCAGGCAACCTGTTCGACCTCAGCGGGCGTCGCGCGCTGGTCACCGGCTCGTCGCAGGGTATCGGGATGGCGCTGGCCAGGGGGCTGGCCGCGGCCGGGGCCGAGGTGGTCCTGAACGGGCGCGACAAGGCCAGGCTTGCCGCCGCCGCCGATGCCTTGGGCGAGGCCTGGGTGCTGGCCTTCGACGTGACCGACCACGCGGCGGCGCGGGCGGCGGTGGACGGGTTCGAGGCTGACGTGGGGCCGATCGACATCCTCGTGAACAACGCCGGCATCCAGCATCGCGGCCCGCTGGAGGAATTTTCACCGGCGGCGTTCGAGCGGCTGCTGAGCACCAACATCTCCAGCGTGTTCAACGTCGGGCAGGCCTGCGCGCGGCACATGATCGGGCGCGGGCGCGGCAAGATCATCAACATCGCGTCGGTGCAGACGGCTTTGGCGCGGCCGGGGATCGCGCCCTACACCGCCACCAAGGGTGCGGTGGGGAACCTGACCAAGGGCATGGCGACCGACTGGGCGCGTTTCGGGCTGAACTGCAACGCCATCGCGCCGGGGTATTTCGACACCCCGCTGAATGCGGCGCTGGTGGCGGACCCGGCCTTCTCGGCCTGGCTGACGGCGCGCACCCCGGCCGGGCGCTGGGGCCGCGTCGAGGAACTGGTGGGGGCCGCCGTGTTCCTGGCCTCCGAGGCGTCGTCCTTCGTCAATGGTCACATCCTTTACGTCGATGGCGGCATCACGGTGTCGCTGTGACGCCACGCATCGTGCTGATGGGGGTTGCGGGCAGCGGCAAATCCTCGGTCGGGGCGGCGCTGTCGGCACGGCTGGGCATTCCCTACCGCGATGGCGACGACCTGCACCCGGCGGCCAATGTCGCCAAGATGAGCCGGGGCGAGCCCCTGACTGACGCCGATCGCGCGCCCTGGCTGCGGCAGGTCGGCATGGCGCTGCACGACGGCGCGCCGCTGATCATCGGCTGTTCCGCGCTGAAGCGGGCCTACCGCGACCTGATCCGCGCCGAGGCCGCGGGGCCGGTGACATTCGTGCATCTGGCGGGCAGCCGCGCGGTGATCGCGGCACGGATGGCGGCGCGGAAGGGGCATTTCATGCCCCCTGCCCTGCTCGAAAGCCAGTTCGCCGCGCTGGAGCCGCCGGGCGCGGATGAGGATGCGGTGACGGTGGACATCGACCAGCCGCTGGCGGCGCTGGTGGCCGAGGTGGCGGCGGCGCTTGGGCCGGGCGGCGGCGCGCATTGACCTTGGCCGGTGGCGGATTAAGGTCTGCGCAAATCCTCTACCGAAGGCCCGAGCCATGACCATGACCCCGATCGACCCCGACAAACTCGACCGCCTTGCCGAGGTGGCGGTGCGCGTCGGCCTGAACCTGCAACCGGGGCAAGACCTGCTGCTGACGGCGCCCGCGGCCGCGCTGCCGTTCGTGCGGCGGATCGCGGTGCATGCCTACAAGGCGGGTGCCGGGCTGGTAACGCCGATCCTGTCGGATGAAGAGCTGACGCTGGCACGGTTTCGCAACGCGCCCGATGCCAGCTTCGACAAGGCGGCGGACTGGCTTTACCGCGGCATGGCCGATGCGTTTTCGGCCAATACCGCCCGGATGGCGGTGGTGGGCGACAACCCGATGATGCTGTCGGCCGAAGACCCGGAAAAGGTGGCGCGAGCGAACAAGGCCAATTCCATCGCCTACAAACCGGCGCTGGAGAAAATCTCGGGCTTCGACATCAACTGGAACCTCACCGCCTATCCGAACCCGGCCTGGGCCCGGCTGGTGTTCCCCGACCTGCCCGAGGATGAAGCGACGGCAAAGCTGGCCGGGGCGATCTTTGCCGCCTCGCGCATCGAGAACGATGACCCGGTGGCGGCCTGGGCCACCCACAACAGCAACCTGCGCCAGCGCAGTGCCTGGCTGAATGGCCAGCGGTTCGCGGCGCTGCAGTTCACCGGGCCGGGCACGGACCTGACGGTGGGGCTGGCCGACGGGCATGAATGGCACGGCGGCGCCTCGACCGCGAAGAACGGAATCACCTGCAACCCCAACATCCCGACCGAAGAGGTGTTCACCACCCCCCATGCGCTGCGGGTCGATGGCCACGTCTGCGCGACGAAGCCGCTGTCGCATCAGGGCACGCTGATCGAGAACATCGCCGTGCGGTTCGAGGCCGGGCGGATCGTCGAGGCGAAGGCCACCAAGGGCGAGGCGGTGCTGTTGAAGGTGCTGGACAGCGACGCGGGCGCGCGGCGGCTGGGCGAGGTTGCGCTGGTGCCGCATTCCTCGCCGATCTCGCAGTCGGCGCTGTTGTTCTACAACACGCTGTTTGATGAAAATGCCGCCTGCCACATCGCGCTTGGCCAGTGCTATTACAAGTGCTTCCTTGACGGTGCCAGCCTCAGCCCGGCGCAGATCGCGGCGCAGGGCGGCAATTCCAGCATCATCCACATCGACTGGATGATCGGTTCGGACAAGATCGACATCGACGGCCTTGCCGCCGATGGCGCGCGTGTGCCGGTGTTCCGCAAGGGCGAGTGGGCCTAAGCCTCTGGCGGCAGGGCGTACTGATCGTCGCTGACGTGCTCCAGCCAGTCGACGGCGCTGCCCGCCAGCGCCTCTTGCATCGCCAGGTGGCTCATGCCGTTGGCGGGCGCCGCGCCGTGCCAGTGCTTTTCGCCGGGCGCGAACCAGACCGTGTCGCCGGGGCGGATCACCCGCACCGGGCCACCCCAGCTTTGCGCCAGCCCCAGACCCGACAGCACCAGCAGAGTCTGGCCGAGCGGGTGGGTGTGCCATGCCGTCCGGGCGCCGGGTTCAAACGTCACCACGGCGGCACGTACCCGCGCGGGTTCCGGCGCCTCGATCACCGGGTCCAGCCGCACCGCGCCGGTGAAATAACTGGCCGGGCCCTTGCCGGAGGGTCGCGATCCGCCTGCCGTGATGTCCATCCGCTTTCCCTCCGACTGGTTGTGCCGCCAGTGTCCTGCATCGGGCGGAACGCCACAAGGACGAAGCCCGGACGCGATTAGCGCGGAACGTAGGCCCGCCACGGGTGCGCCTCGCGGAAGCCCAGCACCTCGCGCGCCTTGCGGTTCGACAGCGGCGCCTCGTGTTGCCCCATCGGCCGGGTGATCGGCGTGTCGGGGCAGTATTTCGCCAAGAACTCGGCTGTGGGCAGGTCGGCGGTGATGGTGTCGTTCACCGCGTTGAAGACCTGATAGCCAAGGCCGTCCTTCTCGATGCACAGATGCACGATCTCGCCCAGGTCGCGGGCGTCGATATAGCTCCAGGCGTTGCGCTTGCGGCTCATCGGGTCGGCGAGGAAGCCGGGGAATCTGGCGTATTCATGCGGCTCGATCACGTTGCCGATACGCAGGGCGTAGACGTCGGCCTTGTAGCGCATGGCAAAGGCGCGGGCGGTGCGTTCGTTGCAGACCTTCGACAGGCCGTAGCTGTCCATCGGGTCGCTGTCGTAGTCTTCGTCCAATGGGAAGCTGTGGTAGTCCTTGTCGCCTTCCGCGAAACAGACGCCGTAGGTTGTTTCCGATGATGCAACGATGACCTTGCGCACCCCCAGCTTCATCGCCGCCTCGATGACGTTGTAGGTGCCCACCGTATTCGCCGCGAAGGTCTTGTTGTCGGGCTCGATCATCACGCGGGGGATGGCGGCGAAATGCACCACCGCATCGGGGGCCTTGGGCGGATGGCCGTGGTCGTAGCCGTCGAAGCCGAAATGCGTCGTCAGCGCGTTGAAAACCGCGCCGCTGTCGGTGATGTCGGTGATCAGCGTGTTCACACCGGGCAGATCGAGCGGCTTGAGATCGAGGTTCAGGATCGAATAGCCCTTGGCCAGCAGATGCGGCACGGCGTGGCGCCCGGCCTTACCGGTGCCGCCGGTGAACACGATGCGCTTGGTCATGTCAGTCTCCGTTCGTTTCTTGGGTGTGGAAGGCCCGCAGCCAGCCAAGGCCCGCCACGGTTTCCCCGGCCGGGCGATATTCGCAACCGACAAAGCCGGTGTAGCCGAGGCTGTCGAGCGCACGCAGGATGCGGAAATCGTCAAGCTCGCCGGTGCCTGGTTCGTGGCGGTCGGGGACGGCGGCGATCTGGACGTGGCCGATGATCGGCATCAGCGCGCGCAACCCGGTCAGCACATCACCATGCAGAATCTGGCGGTGGTAGATGTCGAATTGCAGCTTCAGGTTCGGCAGGCCGAGATCGGCGATCAGGTCGGCGGCAAAGGGAAAATCATTGAGGAAATAGCCCGGCATGTCGCGCCGGTTGATCGGCTCGATCACCACATCGAGACCGGCGGCCCCGGCCGTGTCGCAAAGGTAGGCCAGCGAGTCGCGGTAGGCCGCGACGGCGGCTGGGTCGGTCCGGTCGGCGTGCCCGCTCATCACATGCAGGCGGGCGACGCCGGTGGCGGCCGCATAGGTCAATGCCGTCGCAACCGAGGCGCGGAATTCGTCGCGCTGGTCGGGCAGCGCGGCAAGGCCACGGTCGCCCGCCTCCCAATCGCCGGGCGGCAGGTTGAACAGGGCTTGGGTCAGGCCATGCCCCTGAAGCTGATCGGCGATCTGTTCTGGTGGGAAAGCATAGGGAAAGAGAAACTCCACCGCGTCGAAGCCCGCCGCGGCGGCAGCGGCGAAGCGGTCCATAAACGGATGTTCCGTGAACATCATGGTCAGGTTGGCGGCGAAGCGGGGCATGGCTCAGGTCTCTCCCTTGGCGTGCGGCAGATCCAGCCCGGCCAGACCGGCCAGCATCCGGGCGACCGAGGCATCATCGTCGCGCCCCATCCCGGCGGCGGCGGTCATCACGAACAGTTGCAGCGCCGTGGCCGCGATCGGTGTCGGAAAGCTGGTGGCCCGCCCGATGTCGGTGACGATACCCAGATCCTTGGTGAAGATGTTGACCGCGCTGCGCGGCGCATAGTCACCGTCGAGAATGTGCGGCACGCGGTTTTCAAACATCCAGGAATTGCCGGCCGAGGCGGTGATGACCTCATAAACCCGGGCAAGGTCGAGGCCCATCGCCTTCGCGAAGGTCATCGCCTCGCAGGCAGCGGCGATATGCACCCCGGCCAGCAGCTGGTTGACGATCTTGAAGGCGGCGCCGGTGCCCGGTTCCGGGCCCAGTTCGTAGACCTTGGCGGCGATGGCTTCCAGCACCGGGCGCACCGTTGCGAACACCTCCGGCGCGCCCGAGCCCATGATCGTCAGCTCGCCCGAGGTCGCCCGCGCCGCGCCGCCCGAAATCGGGGTGTCGAGGTAGTCGCGGCCCGCCTCGGCCACCCGCCCGGCAAGCGCCCGCGCGGCATCCGGCGCCATCGTGGCGCAGGACAGCACCACGCCGCCGGGCGCCATCGCCGCCACGGCGCCCTGCGGCCCCAGCAGCACGGTTTCCGTCTGGCTTGCGTTCACCACGACGGCGACCACCACCTCTGCCCCCTGCGCGGCGGTTGCGGGGTCGGCCGCAGTCCGGCCACCGAGACCGGCGAAGCGGGTCATCGCCTCGGCGCTGACGTCGCAGCCGGTCACCTCGAAACCGCCGCGCAGAAGCGAGGCCGCCATGCCGAAGCCCATCGACCCCAGCCCGATCACCGTGACCCGTGGGCGCGCCGCTGCGTTCATCTTGCCAACCTCGTCTGCGGGCACTGCCCTTTGACGTTGCCCTGTGTCGGAAAAACCGCGATGATAGCGTTGTCATACACTCGTTAGCCTGACAGGGAAACGCAATGCAAGACCCATGTGGCCCTTGCCCAAGGCGGGCCGCGCCATGCTGATCGGCGCGGTGGCGGATGACATTACCGGGGCGACCGACCTTTGCCTGATGCTGTCGCGGGCGGGTCTGCGCACGATCCAGGTGATCGGGGTGCCGGGCCCGGCGACCGACCTGTCGCAGGCCGAGGCGGTGGTGGTCGCACTGAAATCGCGCACCATTCCGGCGAGCGATGCGGTTGCGATGTCGCTTGAGGCCGCGCGGGCATTGCAGGATGCGGGAGCGGAGCGGCTGCTGTTCAAATACTGCTCGACCTTCGATTCCACCGACGCGGGCAATATCGGCCCGGTGGCCGAGGCGCTGATGGCGCTGACCGGGTCCGCGCTGACGATCGCCTGCCCGGCGTTTCCGCGGGCCGGGCGGACGGTCTATCAGGGGCACCTCTTCGTTGGCGGCCGCCTGCTGTCGGACAGCAGCATGAAGGACCATCCGCTGACGCCGATGCGCGATGCCGATCTGGTGCGCGTGCTGGGGCGGCAGACGTCGTTGCCGGTGGGGCTGTTGCCGATCGGCACGATCCGGCAGGGCGTGAGTGCGGTGCGGGCGGCGTTCGCGGCAGCGTGCGCGGCTGGAACGCGCATCCTGATTGCTGACACGCTGGAGGATGCCGATCTGGTCACGCTGGGCGCGGCCTCGGCCGATATGGCGCTGGTCACCGGCGGGTCTGGCATCGGCATGGGGCTGGCGCTGAATCTGGCGGGTGCGGGCCATGCAGCCCCGGCGCGGATGGCGGCCCCGCTGGGGCGCGCGGCGATCCTTGCCGGGTCGTGTTCGCAGGCGACACGAGGGCAGATCGCCACGGCGGTGGCGGCAGGGCTGCCCGCGCGACGGCTGGATGTGGCCGCGCTGGCAGACGGGCGCGAGACGGCGGGGGATCTGGCGGACTGGGTCATCGCGCAGCCGGAGGGGCAACCACCCCTGCTCTACTCCAGCGCCGAGCCGCCGGAACTGGCCGCGATTCAGGCGCAACTGGGCCGCGACGCTGCGGGCGCGCTGGTCGAGCGGACGCTGGCCGAGGTCGCCCGCTTACTGGCGGGCGCCGGGTTCCGCCGCTTCATCGTGGCGGGGGGCGAAACCTCGGGCGCGGTCGTCACGGCGCTTGGGGTCAGCGTGCTGGCGATCGGCCCCGAGATCGCGCCGGGCGTGCCCTGGACCCGCTCCATCGCCGGGCCAGAGCTTGCGCTCGCGCTCAAGTCCGGCAACTTCGGCGGGCCGCAGTTCTTCCTGACCGCCTGGTCGCGGCTGGAACCGGAGGCCGCCCATGTCTGACGAAACCCGCCTGCGCGACGAGATCTGCCGCGTCGGCCGCTCGCTGTTCGACCGTGGCCTGACGGCCGGATCCAGCGGCAACATCTCGGCCCGGCTGCCCGAGGGTGGCTGGCTGATGACGCCCACCAATGCCTGCCTCGGCACGCTCGATCCGGCGCGGCTGTCGCGGTTCGACGCGGGCGGGCGGTTCGTTTCGGGCGACGCGCCGACCAAGGAATCCTTCCTGCATTTCTCGATGTACGACGAACGCGCGACGGCGGGCGCCGTCGTTCACCTGCATTCGCCGCATTCCACCGCCGTAAGCATCCTGCGCGACATCGACTCCGCCGACGTGCTGCCCGCGCTGACGGCCTATCATGTCATGCGGGTCGGAAAGCTGCCGCTGGTGCCCTATTTCGCGCCCGGCGACCCCGATCTGGCCCATGCCGTGCGCGCCCTCGCCGGGCAGCATCATGCGGTGCTGCTGGCCAATCATGGCCCGGTGGTTGCCGGAACCTCGCTGACCGACGCGCAATACGCCACTGAAGAACTGGAGCAGACCGCGCGGCTGTTTCTGCTGCTGCAGGGTCAGGCGATCCGCCCGCTGACACCCGCCCAGATCGCCGACCTCAAAGCCCGCTTCAAGCTTTCCTGACACAGTCCAAGGGAGACCCCGGATGACCCAACCCGAAACGATCGGCTTCATCGGCGTCGGCCTGATGGGGCACGGCATGGCGAAGAACATCGTCGAAAAAGGCTATAAGCTGAGCGTGATCGCGCACCGCAACCGGGGCCCGGTCGATGACCTCGTGGCGCGCGGCGCAACCGAGGCCGCCAACCTGCCAGAGCTTGCGCGGGCCTCCACCGTCATCTTAATGTGCCTGACCGGCGCGTCCGAGGCCGCCGCCGCTGTGGCCGCGATGAAAGCTGATCTGGCCCCCGGAACGGTGATCGTCGATTGCTCGACCGGCGAGCCCACGGTGACCCAGCGGCTGGCCGAAGAGATGGCGGCGCAGGGCGTGGCCTATGCCGACGCACCGCTGAGCCGCACGCCGAAGGAGGCGTGGGAAGGGACGCTCGACTGCATGGTGGGCGCCGAACCGGCGGTGTTCGACCGCATCCGGCCGGTGATCGCCACCTGGGCCGGCAAGATCGTGCACATCGGCGGGATTGGCGACGGCCACCGGATGAAGCTGCTGAACAACTTCATCTCGCTCGGCTACGGCGCGCTTTATGCCGAGGCGCTGACGCTGGCGAAGAAGGTCGGTATTCCGGTTGAAACCTTTGACAAGGTAATCCGGGGCGGCCGGATGGATTGCGGGTTCTACCAGACCTTCATGGGCTACGCGCTGGAGGGGAACCGCGAGGCGCACCGGTTCACTCTGGCGAACGCCTACAAGGACATGCGCTACGTCGAAAGCATGGCCAATGCCGCGATGGTCACGACCACGGTCGCCAGCGCGGTGAAGAACAGCTTTGCGCTGGCGATGGCGACGGGCGGCGCGGGCGCCGAGGATTACGTGCCCCATCTTGTCGATTTTGTCGCAAGGGCGAACGGCGCCGGCTAAGGCCGCCGCCCGCTTTTCCGGTGCATCTGCCTAGGAATCATGCCATGCTGCGCCGCAGCATTGGCGGAGGGTCGGCATGGCGGGCAAAGTCATCACGGTGGCGCAGCAGAAGGGCGGCAGCGGCAAGACCACGCTGGCGGTCAATCTGGCAGTGGCATTCGGGCGCCGCGGCCTGACGGTGGCGTTGCTGGATACCGATCCGCAGGGCAGCCTTGGCCGCTGGTTCATGGCCCGTCGCGAACGACTGGGCGCCGCCGGGATGGAGTTTTCCACCGCCTCGGCCTGGGGCGTGTCCTACGAATGCGAGAAGCTGCGCAAGGTGGTCGATATTGTGCTGGTCGACACGCCGCCCAAGGTCGATGCCGACCTACGCCCCGCGCTACGCGAGGCCGATCTGATCCTGGTGCCGGTCGCGGCGAGCCATGTCGACCTCTGGGCTACCGAAGGCGTGCTGGACCTTGCCGCAAGGGAACGCAAGCGGGCAACCATCGTGCTCAATCGCGCCAAGGCGGGCACCCGGCTGGCCGAAGAGGTCGCGCTGGCCGCAGCGGAATTGTCGGCGGAACTGATGGCCGCGCGGTTCGCCAACCGGGTCGTCTATGCCGAAACGCTAGGGCAGGGTCTTGGCGCGCAAGAGGCAGGCCGCAGCGCCGCCACCACCGAAGTCGAGGCGATGGCCGAGGAAGTTCTGGCCTTGCTGGCCGATTGAACCGCTCAGCCCGTCGGGCCGCGCAGGATCAGCATCCAGAACGCATAGGCGGCCGCCGCGCCAAACAGCAGCGCCCAGCTTGCATTGCCGCCCCACAATTCGAGACAGGACCAGGCCGCGGGCACCAGCACGGTCGCCCAACGGCGCCAGACCGGGCGGAAGAACGGATCGTTGGGGTCAAGGAACTGCATCCCGCGACCCTACCCCGCGGCCCGCGCGTGGGGAAGGCCGTTTACAGCCTGCCCGGCGCCGGGCGATACTTGCCGGGCGCGCGACCCAGAGGAGGAGCCGATGCCCACCATTGCCCCCGATTTTCATGGCCAGACCGTGCTGACCACCTTCGAGATGACGCCCGGCACCTGTGCCGACCTGCTGGACGAGCTGAAGGACGCCTATGCCACCTTCATCCGGCACCAGCCGGGGTTCATCGACGCTGGCCTGCATGTGAACGACGCGCAGACCCGGATCGCGAATTACTCCAAGTGGCGGCGGCGCGAGGATTTTCAGGCGATGCTGCGCAGCCCCGAGATGCGCGAGCGCAACCGCCGTATCGCCGCGCTGTGCTCGCGGTTCGAGCCGGTCATGTATGAGGTCGCGGCAGTGTTCTGACGGCAACGAAGCCGAGACCGTTAGTGAGCAATGCAATTGCTGCATCGCGGCATTCTGCATTGCGGCATAGCCCCGGCGGCGAAAATGGCCATATGATGCAGTGAAATGATGAGACGGAAAGGAACTGCAAGATGGCCTACGCAAATGTTGGCAAATCGTCGTATCAATGGGCATCGGCCCTTGTCCCCGACCTTCGTTCGTCGCTCGACCGGGTGCGCGAAGGCTATGAACGTCGGCAAAGCTACCTGAAGATCGTGCGCGAACTCGTGGCGATGAGCGATCGCGATCTGGCCGATATCGGCATTCGCCGCGACGACATCCACGATGTCGCGAAAGGCGGGCAGGGCCGGACCATCGTGTGACCCGGCAAGACACGCACCGCGGCGCCAGATACGCCGCAGACCTTCAAAGGGCCCGCTCTGATCGCAGAGCCGGGCCCTTTTCAGTACGCGGGGTGGTGCGGCAAGCGCACGGCCACAAAAACGAAAACAGCCGCGAAGCGGCTGATTTTACGTCACAATCTGTGTTTAGTTGGTGGAGCCAGGGAGGATCGAACTCCCGACCTCTTGAATCCCTGATGAACATGTGGGGCCTCCGTTGTTAGGCACAATCACTTGGGCGCGCTCGCCAGGATGGGTCAAACGGAGTGTTGTATATGCTTTTCGGGCGACCGCCACTTCTAATGATCGGTTCTACATATGGTAGTAGCATCGGCAGCTAGCGGAAGGGGTGGAGATCGACATGATACAACCTGCCAAGATCAAACTCAAAGTTGGCTCCATCGAGCTCGAATACGAGGGCGACCCCGCATTCCTCAAGGAAGGGTTAGAGTCCCTGCTGGTCACAATGACCGATCTTGCAAAAATTGCTCCTTCGGAGGAACCTGCCATGGAGCAAGAGCAGGAGGCCACCGTTCCAAGGGAAAAGACCGTAAAGCCACCTAATGGCCACCAACTTTCCACTTCGACGCTAGCTGCGCATCTGGGAGCAAAGACCTGCCCTGAACTTGTCGTTTGCGCCCTTGCGAACCTCGAACTCATTCAAGGGAAATCCGGCGCAGTTCGAAAAGAAATCTCGGATCAGATGAAATCCGCGACCGCATACTATAAGTCGAGCATGCAGGGCGGAAACCTCACCACGGCTCTTTCAAATCTGACGAAAGCAAAGCGGATCAACGATATTGGCTCGGGACGCTTCTCGTTGAACGCGACTGAAAGAACATCGCTCGAGGCGAAGATTGCTGCAATCTAGTGACCTCAAAGAGTGGCTCCAGAAAGAGATCGCCAAGCTGGACAAAGTTCTGTTGATCTTGGCTACGCAAGACTTTCCAGTTTCAGTATCCAAGATCAATGAGATTGCGGAAGCCGACGGCTTCCGCGCCATGAGGAAGTGGAACATATCCGCCATTTTAGGAGCGTCGAAAGGCAAAGCGGTCCGCACCACGGGCTGGGAGATAACCGACACGGGTCGGATGCACTTGCGCACTTTGGGCGTGTCGTCGATCAGCCCCGCCGCAATGCAGGTCGCTGTCGATCTGCGCAACCACCTCGCCAAAGTCACAGACACCCAGACGCGCGAGTTCGTCGAAGAGGCGATCAAGTGTCACGAGGCGGAACTCTACCGCTCGGCCATCGTCATGTCATGGCTCGGTGCTATGGACGTCTTGCAAAAGCATATCCACCAGAGCCATCTCGCCGCGTTCAACGCCGAGGCGCTGCGAGTGAATACCAAATGGAAAACTGCCGTATCGCAGGATGACATTGGTAAGATGGGTGAAGCCGACTTCTTGGATCGGATCGAAACGCTCTCAATCATCGGCAAGAACGTCAAGGCGCAGTTGAAAGCCTGCCTCGATCTGCGCAACGGCTGCGGGCATCCGAACAGTTTGAAGGTCTCGGTCAATACGTCAGCTGCCCAAATCGAGAAATTGCTGCAAAACGTGTTCGAGAAGTTCTCCTGACAACGCCCAACCCGCCGTCACGCGTTGCGAGCCGCCGTTGTTGCAAAATGGAAAAGGCGCCCCACAGGACGCCACTTAACCACTTTATGTTGTTGGTGGAGCCAGGGAGGATCGAACTCCCGACCTCTTGAATGCCATTCAAGCGCTCTCCCATCTGAGCTATGACCCCACCGGGGGTGCGCATCCTTGCGGCTGCGCCCGGGTTATCTAGTGAAGCACGGGGGGCGGCGCAAGCGAAAAACGCAGCCCCTTTCCCCCCGTCAGAGCCTTATTCCTCGTCGCCGGGAACGTCGGCAAGGTCGTCGAGCGAGACGGTATCGTCTTCGTCGTCTTCCAGCAGATCATCGTCGATATCCGCGTCTTCAGAGGCGACCGGGGCGAGGATGTCGTCATCCGCCTCGATGTCGTCGGTCAGCGTTTCGTCTTCCTTCTCGACCACGGCGCGCGCCATCGCGCTCGCCGCCTTGCGGCGCGAGACTTCGATGTCGACCACTTCGCCCGTGTAGGGGCTGACGATCGGCGTCCTGTTCAGGTCGTAGAAACGTTTGCCGGTCGTCGGGCAAATGCGTTTGACGCCCCATTCCGGGTTGGGCATGGATAGTCCCCTTGCATAGATGCGCTGTCCAGAGTCGAGGGCCTTTGCCACAAAGGCGGGGGGGTGTCAAAGCCTTTTGGCCGCAGCGTGAAGCGGCTAAGGTCTGCGCACCGCATTCAGTGGCCAAAGGGTGTCATGGCAGTTCTTCCCGGCTCTCCTCCGTTGGCGATCACGCTGCGTCGTTCGGCGCGGGCGCGGCGATTTTCGCTGCGTGTGTCGCGGGTTGACGGGCGGGTGACGCTGTCGCTGCCACCATGGGCGCGCGAGGCCGAGGCGCTGGCCTTCGCACGTGAGAAAGAGGGCTGGATTCGCGCGGCGCTGGCGCGGATGCCGGCGGGGCGGGCCGTGGTGATGGGCGGCACCGTGCTGGTGGAGGGGGTTGAGGTCGCGATTCGCCCCGGCACCGGGCGGGCGCCGCGGATCGAGGCGGGGGCGCTGGTGGTGCCGGGCGATGCGGACCGGGCGGCGGCGCGGGTGGCGGCTTACCTGAAGGTGCTGGCGCGGGCGCGGCTGCAGGCGGCCTGCGACCGGCATGCGGGCGCGCTGGGGCGGCCCTATACCCGGCTGACGCTGCGCGACACGCGGTCGCGCTGGGGGTCTTGCGCGCCGGACGGGGCGCTGATGTTTTCGTGGCGGCTGGTGATGGCGCCGCCCGAGGTGCTGGACTATGTCGCGGCGCATGAGGTGGCGCATCTGGCGGAAATGAACCACTCGCCCGCGTTCTGGGCGGTGGTGGCGCGGCTGCTGCCGGGCTATGCCGCGCCGCGCGCCTGGCTGAAGCGGAACGGGCACGACCTGCACGCGGTCAGCTTCGGGGATTGACCCGGCGGCCGGTTGTGATCACATCGGCCCATGCTGTTGCAAACCCGCCCGTCCGACTCGCTTCTGGCCGCGCATGACCGCGTTTACCGCGCCCTGCGCGGCCAGGTGATGCATGGCGAACTGGCGCCGGGGCAGCCGCTGACGCTGCGGGGAATCGCGAAAACATTCGATGTTTCAATGACTCCCGCGCGCGAGGCGGTGCAGCGGCTGGTGGCCGAAGGGGCGCTGACGATGTCGTCGTCGGGGCGGGTCTCCACCCCGGAACTGTCGAACGAGCGGATCGAGGAGATGGCCTCGATCCGCGCGCTGCTGGAGCCGGAGCTGGCCAGCCGGGCCCTGCCCCGCGCCCATTTCGCGCTGATCGAGCGGTTGCAGGCGATCAACGCGGCCAATGCCGAGGCCGTCGCCAAGCAGGATGCGGTGGCCTACATCCGCACCAACCTGGAGTTTCACCGCACCCTTTACCTGCGCGCGCAGGCCCCGGCGATGCTGGCCATCGCGGAAACCGTCTGGCTGCAACTGGGGCCGACGATGCGGGCGCTTTACGGCCGCCTGCGCCGCAACGAGCCGCCGCAACACCACCGCATGATCCTCGCCGCGCTGCGGGCGGGCGACGATCCGGGGCTGCGACTGGCGGTGCGCACCGACGTGACACAGGGGCTCCGGCATCTGACCAGTTGAGGGGGCAAGCGGCTGAAAAGGTTGGGAAATCGGGACACCGATTTCATACCGATTTGGCACCGATTTCACACCGATGGTTGCGGGGTTTGGGGGGCGGTGGAGTTGGGAAGGGTGGGGTTGGTTGCTGCACGTCGTCCCAACGACCGCTTCGAAGCATGGGCGAACGCGCCCGGGCGATGAGATACGGGTGTCCCTGAACTTTGCCACCACGGATCATATTGCAGCCGACTATCGTAGAGGCATCACCGAACCAGCAGTTGGCTCGTCTAACTTCACGTTGACTTGGAAGTGCCGAGTGCAAACTTGAAGGATATCCATGAGATCAGCGAAATATCCTTCAGCGTCTTCCTTGGACGGAGGCTTGGGCAAGTTTCCGACAGGTGTCGGGTATCGGTAGGTTGTGGAGTAGGCGACAAGCTCGATGACACTCTCGAATTTTTCTTTGAACGGACACTCGTCCGACAATTCATCAAGCATCCGGTCCAGCTGATGGCTGCCGACCTTCTTGCGCACGCTTCCTGCGTCGATGCCCTCGGAGGTGAAAATTGCCATCAGCAAATTCTCAGCAGCATAGAACATCAGCGTCGGAGATACTCGATCCGACGGGGAGAGCTTCTTTACGGAGAGGAGGTTATCACAGGCGAGTTTGAGGTGGGTGCCAATGACCTTGGCTTCACGCGTCAAGCCGGACACCCTCATGTGCAGCTGCGTAACTGATCGTATTCGGAGTCGCGCGCGCTGCCAGAAAATCGCTCATGCGCGCGGTCAGAAGATCCGCGTGTGCTTTGGATTTCCTGCGAAGGCGGAAGGCCGCCACTGGTGTATCTACATCTTCAGGGGCATCGTCAGGGATGACTGCCAGAATGTCGAAATCGCTGTCCTCGCGGAAATCACCACGAGCTCGGCTGCCAAAGAGCCAGACCTCAGACGCCTTCATGTCGCGCTTGCACAACGCTACCAGCCGACGAACTTCGCCGGGTAGAACTGTCGGGGTTTGGTTCTTATTCGGGAGACGCATCTACTTCCCACTTTCAGCGTCAAGTATACCAACAACCCCTAAGATAGGGTCAATGGGCGCGTCTGTCAAAGAGCAGTCGCGGCGGCGGATTAGAGCATATGCAGGGCTGCAGGCAGTCCGTCGCTGCATGGCGGGTGAACTTCGTCCAAAGCCCCCCCCTCACACCCCCCGCCCGGCCACATAATCCTCCA
The DNA here is from genome assembly GCA_016124615.1 of Paracoccaceae bacterium. GTDB lineage: Bacteria > Pseudomonadota > Alphaproteobacteria > Rhodobacterales > Rhodobacteraceae > Solirhodobacter. Next base: position 318,308 of record WGNF01000004.1, read on the forward strand.
GCACCGCCCGCGTGCCGCGGGTCCAGATCGCGGTGAGGGCGGTGGCGAAGGCGGCTTGCACCTGCGGGTCGCGGCCGGTCTCGCCGTAGATCTCGACCATGCCCAGCCAGAGCTTGGGATCGGTCTTCGCCGCCGTGGCGGTGGCGGTCAGCCTATCCCAGTTCGGGTCGTTGGGCGCGATTTCGGTGCCCGCGTCGGTCGTCCCGGCGCAGTAGCGGCACCACAGGGCCGAGAGGAGGATCAGCCCTGTGGGCACCGTCCCCTTGGCGAGGTTGTCGCGCAGCGAGGGGATGATGAATTTCGGCTGCCGGTTCGAGCCGTCAAGGCAGAGGCGGCGGATCGTGTCGGCGATTTCGGGGTTGGAAAAGCGCTCCTCGATCAGCGCGTAATAGTCGGTGAGGCTGGTATCGGGCACCGGTGGAACATGCGGCACGATCTCATCCTGCTCGACCTTGCGCAGGAAGGCGCGGATCAGCGGATCGGCCATCGCCTCATGCGCGAATTCGATATCCATCAGGCCCGAGGGGTAGGCGATGATGGCATGGCCGCCGTTCAGGATGCGGATCTTCATCGCCTCGTAGAGGTGGACGTGGGGGGTAAAGGTCACGCCCACCTTTTCCAGCGGCGGGCGCCCGGCGGGAAAATGATCCTCCAGCACCCACTGGCGGAAGGGCTCGCAGGTGACGGGCACCTCGTCCTCGATGCCGAAGCTGGCCGCCAGCGCGCGTTCGCGCGGGCCGGTGGCGGGGGTGATGCGGTCGACCATGCCGTTGGGGAAAGCGACATGGTCGGCCACCCAGCCGGCCAGTGCAGCGTCGGAAAGGCGCGCGAGGCCGACCACCGCATCGCGGGTGACGGTACCGTTGCCCGGAAGGTTGTCGCAGGACATCACCGTGAAGGGGGCAAGCCCCGCCGCCCGGCGCGCGGCGAGCGCGGCGAGGATGGCGCCGAAGGCGGTGGCGGGCCGGGCGGGGGCGGCGCCGTCGGCGACGATGTCGGGATGGGTCGGGTCGAAGACGCCGGTGGCCGGGTCGACGTAATAGCCGCCCTCTGTCACCGTCAGCGAGACGATGCGGATCGCGGGATCGGCCATCGCGGCGATCAGGGCGGCGTTGTCGGGCTGTACCTCGACAAAGCCGATCATCGCGCCGGTGACGCGGGCGCGGTTGCCCCGCGGGTCCAGCTCGATGACGGTGGACAGGTTGTCCTGCGCCGCCAGCGCGTCGCGCATCCTGGCATCGGTGGCGCGCACCCCGGCGCCGATCAGCGCCCAGTCGTGCCCCTCGCCCAGACCGAAAAGGTCATCGAGGTAGACCGCCTGATGCGCGCGGTGAAAGTTGCCGACGCCGATATGCAGGATGCCGGGGGTCAGGCTGGCACGGTCGTAGTGCGGGCCGGCCACGCCTGCGGAGAGGTGCGACAGGGCAGAGTTGGAAAGCTTCATGATGGTCGTCCTTGTTCCGAGCGTCTGCCCGCTCAACTCATCCAGTTCCCGCCGTCGACGTTGTAGGTCTGGGCGACGATGTAGTCGGCTTCGGCGGTGGCGAGGAAAATCGCCATGCCGGTCAGGTCGGCGGCAGTGCCCATGCGCCCGAAGGGAACGGCGGCGCCGACCTCGTGCTTTTTCTGGCCGAGGGGTTTGCCCTCGAATTTCGCGAAAAGCGCATCGACGCCGTTCCAGTGCTCGCCATCCACCACGCCGGGCGCGATGGCGTTCACGTTGATGCCGTGGGCGATCAGGTTGAGGCCCGCCGACTGGGTCAGGCTGATGACGGCGGCCTTGGTGGCGCAATAGACGGCCACGAGGCTTTCGCCGCGCCGCCCGGCCTGCGACGCCATGTTGATGATCTTGCCGCCCTTGCCACGCGCGATCATCTGCTTCGCGACCGCCTGCAGGGTGAACAGCGTGCCTGCGACGTTGACCGCGAATAGCCTGTCATAGGACGCGCGGGTGATGTCGGCGATGGGCGCCGCGTCGAACAGGGCCGCGTTGTTGATCAGGATGTCGATGTGGCCCATCGTGGCGACACACTCCGCCACTGCAGCGTCGATGGAGGCCTGATCGGTCACGTCCAGCCGCACGGCATGGGCGGCGGGGCCGATTTCAGCGGCGGTTTTCTGCGCGGCGTCCAGGTTGATGTCGCCGATGGCGACGGTCGCGCCTTCGCGCACATAGGCCTCGGCGAAGGCGCGACCGATGCCGCGGGCGGCGCCGGTGATCAGGGCCGTCTTGCCGTCCAGCCTCATGCCAGGGTCTTTCCGTCGGCGCCGAACCGGTGGATCTTGTCGGCCTGCGGGGTCAGGAACACGCGGTCGCCATAGCGGGCATCCACCTCGCCATCGCCGCGCACCGTCATGGTGCCGAGGCCATCAACCGCAACATGCAGGAAGGTGTCAGAGCCGAGGTGTTCCGACACCATCACCTTGCCGGACCAGTGGCCCTCGGTCTTCGACAGGTCGATGTGTTCGGGACGCACGCCGATCGTATGGGCGTTCAACCGCGCCGCATCGGCGCCTTCGACGAAGTTCATCCGCGGCGAGCCGATGAAGCCTGCAACGAAGATGTTGGCGGGGTTGCGGTAAAGCTCCAGCGGGGAGCCCACCTGTTCGACCCGGCCCGCCTGCAGCACCACGATCTTGTCGGCCATCGTCATCGCCTCGACCTGATCGTGGGTGACGTAGATCATCGTGGTTTTCAGCGTGTGGTGCAGTTCGGTGATTTCCAAACGCATGTTCACCCGCAGCGCGGCGTCGAGGTTCGACAGCGGTTCGTCGAACAGGAACGCCTTGGGCTCGCGCACGATGGCGCGGCCGATGGCGACGCGCTGACGCTGACCGCCCGACAGCTGGCCGGGGCGGCGTTCGAGGTAGTCGGTCAGGTTCAGCACCTTCGCCGCCGCCGTCACCCGTTTTTCCTGTTCGGCGGCGTCCAACCCGGCCATCCGCAGCGGAAAGGCGATGTTCTTGCGCACCGACATGTGCGGGTAAAGCGCGTAGCTCTGGAACACCATCGCCAGGCCGCGCTTGGCGGGGGGCGTTTCGGTGGCGTTGACGCCGTCGATCTGGATCACGCCGCCAGATACATCCTCCAGCCCTGCGATCAGGCGCAGCAGGGTGGACTTGCCGCAGCCCGAGGGGCCGACGAAGACGACGAACTCACCATCCTCGATTTCCAGGTCCAGCGACGGGATCACCGCCACTTCGCCGAACTTCTTGCTGACTTTGCTCAGACTGATCTTGCCCATTTCGCGGGTCTCCTACTTCACGGCGCCGAAGGTCAGGCCGCGGACAAGTTGTTTCTGGCTGAACCAGCCAAGGATCAGGATTGGCGCGATGGCCATCGTCGAGGCGGCCGAGAGCTTGGCGTAGAAAAGGCCCTCGGGCGAGGAGTAGCTGGCGATGAACGCGGTCAGCGGCGCGGCGTTGGCGGCGGTCAGGTTCAGCGTCCAGAACGCTTCGTTCCACGCCAGGATGACGTTGAGCAGCAGCGTGGAGGCGATGCCCGGCACCGCCATCGGCGTCAGCACATAGAGGATTTCGCTGCGCAGCGTGGCGCCGTCCATCCGCGCGGCCTCAAGGATCTCGCCGGGGATTTCCTTGAAGTAGGTGTACAGCATCCAGACGATGATCGGCAGGTCGATCAGGGTCAGCACGATGACCAGCCCGATCCGGGTATCCAGCAGCCCGGTGTTGCGGAACAACAGGTAGATCGGGATCAGCACCCCCACCGACGGCATCATCTTGGTCGAGAGCATCCACATCAGCACGTCCTTGGTGCGCCTCCCCGGCACGAAGGCCATCGCCCAGGCGGCCGGGATCGCGATCACGAGGCCGAGGAAGGTGGAGCCGAAGGAAATGACGATCGAGTTCCAGAAGTGCAGCAGATAGTCGGACCGCTGGTTGACGATGGCGTAGTTTTCCAGCGTCCAGTGGAAGTTCAGGAACACCGGCGGGATCGCCACCGCATCGCCCTCGGATTTGAACGAGGTCAGCACGGTCCAGAGGATCGGGAAGAAGATCAGGAAGCCGATACCCCAGGCGAGGACGGTAACGGTTGCCTTGCGGGCGGGGGTGACGTTGCGGGCCATGACTTACCCCTCCAGGTTCTTGCCGATCATCCGCATCAGGAAGATCGCGACGATGTTGGCAAGGATGACCGCCACGATCCCGCCCGCCGACCCGCCGCCCACGTCGTACTGCAAGAGCGATTGCCCGTAGACGAGGTAGGTCAGGTTGGTCGATGCCGTGCCGGGGCCGCCATTGGTGGTGACGAGGATCTCGGCGAAGACCGACAGCAGGAAAATGGTCTGGATCAGGATCACCACGGTGATCGAGCGGGTCAGATGCGGAATGGTGATGAACAGGAAGCGGCTGATCGCCGAGGCGCCATCCATCTCGGCCGCCTCCATCTGCTCGCTGTCCAGCGATTGCAGCGCGGTCAGCAGGATCAGCGTGGCGAAGGGCAACCACTGCCAGGCGACGATCAGGATGATCGAGAACAGCGGCGCCTGTGACAGGAAGTCGAAGGGTTGCAGGCCCAGCGAATGGGCGAAATAGGCGAAAAGACCGTTCACGGGGTTCATGAACATGTTCTTCCAGACCAGCGCCGACACGGTGGGCATCACGAAGAACGGCGCGATCACCAGCACCCGCACGATGCCCTGCCCCCACATCGGCTGATCCAGCAGAAGCGCCAGCAGCACGCCGCCGACGGTGGTGATCAAGAGCACGCCAAGGACGAGAACGATGGTGTTCCACAGCGCGGTGGTGAAACTCGGGTCGGTCAGGAAGTAGTAGTAGTTGCGGAAGCCGATGAAATTATGCGGCCCCGGATGCAGCAGATTGTAGTTCAGGAACGAGAAATAGATCGTCATCGCCAGCGGGATGATCATCCAGCCCAGCAGCAGCACGACAGCGGGCGATATCATCAGGCGCGCGGCGGCGCGGGAATGCTGGGTGGCCATGATCGGTCCTCGGGATCGACGGGGGAAAGGCGCGGGGCCGGCTCGTGACAACCGGCCCCGCTGGGAGGAGGTCGATTACTTGATGTAACCGGCCTTCGTCATCGCGCGGACCGTCAGGTCTTGCGATTTGGAAAGAGCCTCATCCACCGTCTCGGTGCCGGCAAGGGCGGCCGAGAACTGCTGGCCCACATCGTTCGCAATGCCCTGGAATTCCGGGATCGCGACGAACTGCACACCGACATAGGGAACCGGGTTCACGGTCGGGTGGGTCGGGTCGGCCGAGTTGATGCTGTCCAGCGTCATCTTGGCGAACGGCACTTTGGCGTATTCCGGGTTCTCATAAAGCGAGGTGCGGGTTCCCGGGGGCACGTTGGCCCAGCCTTCCTTCGACGCGACCAGTGCGAGGTAGTCTTTCGACGTCGCCCAGTCGATGAAGGTCTTGGCCGCGTCAGAGTGCTTGGTACCGGCCGGGATGGCCAGCGACCAGGCCCAGAGCCAGTTCGACCGCTTGCCAAGCCCGTTGTCCGGCGCAAGCGCGAAGCCCACGTCATTGGCCACGGTCGAGTCCTTGCCGGTCACGAAGGACGCGGCAACGGTCGCGTCGATCCACATGCCGCACTTGCCTTGCTGGAACAGCGCCAGATTCTCGTTGAAGCCGTTGTTCGAGGCGCCGGGCGGGCCGTCTTTCTTCATCAGGTCAACGTAGGTGTTGATCGTCTTCTTCCAGGCGTCGCCGTTGAACTGCGGCTGCCACTTCATGTCGAACCAGCTGGCGCCGAACGAGTTCGACATGGCGGTCAGGAAGGCCATGTTCTCGCCCCAGCCGGCCTTGCCGCGCAAGCAGATGCCGTAGACGCCGGCGGCCTTGTCGGTCATCGCGTCGGCGGCTTTCTCGATGTCGGCCCAGGTGGGCTTGTCGGGCATCGTCAGCCCGGCTTTTTTCATCAGGTCGGTGCGATACATCACCATCGAGCTTTCGCCATAGAACGGCGCGGCGTACAGCTTGCCGTCGACGGTCAGGCCGCCACGGATCGCCGGCAGGATGTCGTTGGCGTCCCAGCTTGCGGGCAGGTCGTTCAGGCTTTCCAGCCAGCCCTGCTTGCCCCAGATCGGAACCTCGTAGGTGCCGATCGTCATCACGTCGTACTGGCCGCCCTTGGTGGCGATGTCGGTGGTGACCTTCTGGCGCAGGACGTTCTCTTCCAGCGTGACCCAGTTGACCTTGATGTCAGGGTGCTTGGCGTAGAAGTCGCTCATCAGCCCCTGCATGCGGATCATGTCGCCGTTGTTCACGGTTGCGACGGTGATCGTGGTTTCGGCGGTCGCGACCGTTGCAAGGGCCGCGACAGCGCACGCGCCGAAAAGCGCGCGAAGCGTCGAAGTCATCAGTATCCTCCCTCAATCACGATAAGCGCCCGTTGTGAGCATATGATCGTGCTGTGGGCATATGCTCACTCAGGGGTGCGACAAAGTCAACACTTTCGCGTCGTCAGAGGCGATATGTTTAACGCTGCGACGCGGCGAGAATCGCCCGCGCGCTGTCCTCGTCGGTGATCAAGCCGTTGATAATCCGGCCGCGCAGCGCAGCGAGAATGGCACCGTGTTTGGACCGCCCGCCCGCGATGGCGATCACCGGCTGCGTGCGTCCGGGGTCGATCCGGACCCCGCCAACCCGCAGGTTGGTGCCGGTGTCGAGGTAGTGGCCGTCCGAATCATAGACCCAGCCCGCCACCTCGCCCGCCGCGCCCATCGCCTGCATCTCGTCCAGTTCGGCACGGCTGACAAAGCCGTCCTGCAACAGCGGCGCGTCGTTGCTCATCTGGCCGACGCCGACGAAACTGACATCGGCGGCGCGGGCAAGGTCGGTCACCCGGCGGATCGGCGCGAGGTCGTGGAACATCGCCGCCTGCTCGGCGGTTTCGGAAATCACCGGCACCGGCATCGGATAGTGAGGGGCGCGCACCTTGTCGGCGATGCGCATGATGACGTCGAAGAACGAGGCCGACCCGTCCGGCGCGATGTTGCCGATCAGCGAGACCAGCCGATGCTGTTCGGCATCCATCGGCGACAATTCCTCGACCGTCGCCCGCAGCGCGCGGCCGGTGCCCAGTGCGATCACCAGCGGTTCGGGCGTGCGCAGGATGCGTTCCATCTCGGCGGCGGCGACCGGGGCAATCGCCCGCACCGGGTCGGAGCCTGCCGCCAGCGTCGGCGCGACCCGGCTGACGGTCAGGCCAAAGCGCCGCCGCAGCGCCTGTTCCAGTTCCAGACAGGCCGAAACGGGATGTTCCAGCCGCACATGGATCAGCCGGTCCGCCACCGCGCGCGACACCAGCCGCTGCGCCCGCTGGCGCGAGATGCCCATTTCGCGGGCGATCTGGTCCTGCGTCATGCCACCGACATAGTAAAGCCACCCGGCCCGGGCGGCCTCGTCCTGCGGTGTGGCGTCGGTGTCGGAGGTCTGGCTCATATCGGCACCGCATCGTGGGTCAGGCCAAGATCGGGCCGCTGGGCGAAGAAATCATCAAAGCTGGCCAGCCGCCCGTGCGGCGTGGCATCGGGCGGTTCGGACAGGTCCAGCCCGGCCAGATGGCTGCCGCCGGTAAAGCGCCAAACCTCCATCCCCGCGGCAAGGCCGGCGCGCACGCCGTTCAGGCTGTCTTCCAGCACTAGGCAGCGGGCGGGATCGGCCCCCATCGCCTGCGCGACATGCAGAAACAGATCGGGCGCCGGTTTGCCGCGCGACACCATCGAGGCGGTAAAGACGTTGCGACCGAACAGCGCATCCAGCCCGGTCAGGCGCAGCGACTGGGTCACCCGTTCGGGGCTGGAACTGGTCGCCAGCGCATAGGGCCGCCGCAGCCGCGCGATCACCCCGGCAACGCCCGGCATCACCTTCAGGTCGCGCGCGAAGGCGGCCAGCAGGCGGCGGCGATAGTCGGCCTCGAACTGGTCGGGCAGGTGAACGCCGAAATGTTCGCGCACCTCTTTCAGCACCGCAGGATAGCTGCGGCCCAGAAAATGACGGCTGACGAAGGCCATATCCATCTCGACGCCATAGCCCTTCAGCTCGGCGATCAGCATGTTCGCGCTGATGACTTCAGAGTCGATCAGCACGCCGTCGCAATCGAAGATGACAAGCTCGGTCTGGGGCATGGTTGCCGAACATAGCGCCGGGCGGGGCTTTGCGTCCAGACCGAAGGCCATGCCCCGCCGGGCCACGAAGGCGTGACGCAGGTTACACCTGCGGGCCTTGATTTCGGCACCGATTGCGGGGCATCTGTGCGCGCGCAGCGACGTGCCGACTCTGTGGCGGCCGGGAGTTCCGGTTCGCAGACGGCAGCGCAGCAGAGGCCGAGCTTTTCCGATGACGCAAGACTTTCCCGATACCGCGCCCGCGCGCCATCCTTGGGTCGGAACCCTCAAGAAGGCGGCGCCGTTCCTGATCGGGATCGGACTTTTCGCCGCCGGGTTGGGCGCGCTGTTCCACCTGCTGTCGGGCATCAACCTGCGCCATGTTCTGGCCGATGCGAAGCAGATGCCGCTGGGGATGCTGCTGGGCGCGCTGGCGGCGACAGCGGCGGGCTATACCTCGCTGATCGGCTACGACTGGTCGGCGCTGCGTCATATCGGGCGCAAGCTGCCGTTTCCGGTGGTCGCGATGGGGGCCTGCCTAGGCTATTCGCTGGGCAACACCATCGGCATATCGGTGCTGTCGGGCGGCGCCGTGCGCTATCGCATCTATTCCGCCTTCGGCATCAACGCGCTGGAGGTGGCGGCCATTTCCACCTTCGTGTCGCTGGCCTTCGGGGTCGGGATCAGCATAATCGGCCTTGCCTCGCTGGTCTATCACCCGGCGGCCCTGACCGATTTCATCCACATCATCCCGATCGCCCCCGAGCAGATGCGCTGGATCGCGCTGGCGGTGCTGGTGGCGACGGTCGGGGTGATCGGCACCGCCTCGACCGCGGGCCATGCGTTGCACATCTGGCGGCTGGAACTGCGGGCGCCCTCGCCCGGCATCCTGCTGGGCCAGCTGGCGTTCACCGCCATCGACACCTGCATGGCGGCGCTGGCGCTTTACGTGCTGCTGCCCGCCGGGGCGCCGGACTTCGTGACCTTCCTCGTCATCTTCGCGACCGCGGTGATGACCGGCGTGCTCAGCCATGTGCCCGGCGGCATCGGCGTTTTCGAAAGCGTCGTGATCACCGCCCTGCCCGCCAGCGTCAGCGTCGAACAGGCGGCGGTGGCGCTTTTGCTGTTCCGCATCATCTACTACCTCGTGCCGTTCACGCTGGCGATGGTGGTGATCTCGCTGAACGAGGCGCGACTGGCGCGCGGCCCCATCGCGCGGCTTCTGGGCGATGTGTCCGACACGATGGCGCCAGTCAGCCGGGTGCTGACCACCATCGCGCCGGGCGCCACCGGGGCCACCGTTCTGGGCCTTGGCGTCTACCTGCTGATCCTGGCGATCCTGCCATCGGTGCGGCCCAGCGACGTCAACCCCGACGATGTCATCACCGCGATCCTGCTGGAGGGCGGCGCGCTGTTGTCGGCCGTTCTGGGCGTCACGCTGATCCTGCTGGCGCAGGGGCTGATGCGGCGGATCTCGGCCGCGTTCTGGCTGACCGAGGCGGCGCTGCTGGGCGGCGCCGTCGCCTCGATGCTGAACGGCTTCAACACCATCAGCGCCGGCATTCTGCTGGCCGCCGCAATCCTGCTGTCGCCGATCCGGGGCGAGTTCACCCGGCCCGCCCGGCTGACGCAGAACCTGCTGTCACCCGGTTGGTTCGCGCTGATCGCCTCGATCACGCTCAGCGCCATCGTGCTTTTGGTGCTGATGCACCACAACACGACCTATTCCAGCGCCCTGTTGACCGAATTTGCCTCGACCGCGAACGCGCCGCGGGCATTGCGGGCGGCGCTGACCGCGACAGCGCTGATGACCTTCGCGCTGGTCTATATCTCGATGCAGCCCGCCCGCGCCCACAGCGTCTTTGCCGATGCCGAAACGATGGAAAAGGCGCGCAGCATCGTCGCCCGGCAGGATCTGCCGATCGCCAACCTCGCGCTCAGCGGTGACAAGACCTTCTTCTTCTCGGACGATGGCGACGCCTTCATCATGTACGGCGTGCAGGGCAAATCCTGGATCGCCTATTCCGACCCGGTCGGGCCCAAAGAACAGGTGCGCGACCTCGCCTGGGCCTTCTTCGATGCCGCCTATGCCGCCGGGTGCCGCCCGGTGTTCTACGAGGTGACCGACGCCTACCTGCCGATCTGGGTCGAGATGGGGCTGACCGTGAACAAGATCGGCGAAGAGGCGATCGTGCCGCTGGCCGAATTCGCCCTGTCGGGACGCCGCTACAAGGCGATGCGGGCCGCCTACAATCAGGTGCAGCGCGAGGGGATTTCGTTCGAACTGGCCGCGCCGCCGCATTCCCCCGAACTGCTGGCGCGGCTGGCCGAGATTTCGGCGGCCTGGCTGGCCGAGAAACGCGGGCGGGAAAAGCGGTTCTCGGTCGGCCGCTTCAATGCCGATTACCTGCAACGCTTCCGGCTGGCGCTGGTGCGGCGCGGCGGCCAGGTGGTCGCCTTCGCCAACGTGCTGGAAACCGACACCAGGGCCTGTGCCACCATCGACCTGATGCGCTACGGCGCCGAGGCCCCGCCCAACGTGATGCAGTTCCTGTTCATCGCGCTGATGGAACGGCTGCGCGACGAGGGCACCGCCCAGTTCAGCCTTGGCATGGCGCCGCTGGCGGGGCTGGAGGTGAAATACGGCGCGCGGCTCTGGAACCGGTTCGGCTCGGTCCTGTTCAAGTACGGCGGCGCCTTCTACAACTTCGCCGGCCTGCGCGCCTTCAAGCAGAAATTCGGCCCGCTCTGGCGGTCGCGCTATTTCGCGGTGCCGGGATCGCTGCCGCCCATCGCCGCGCTGCGCGACGTGACGCTGGCCATCGCGGGCGGCCCGCGCGGGGCCGACCCCAAGTAGCGCGCGTCAGCTTTTCAGCGACCACATGACGCCCAGCGACAGGTTCCTGGTGACATGGTGCAACAGCGCTAACGCCGCATGGCCGATCAGATAGGCCCAGACGACGTTGCCCAGCAGGCCGTGCAGTTCCATGAACGGCGCCACGAAGGCCGACCGGCCCAGCCCCGCCAGCGACATCAGGTACCAGTAGGTGCCCGATACCGCCATGTAGCTGATCAGCAGAAGGCCGAGGCCGTGGATCGCCGAGGGCAGCGCGGCCTTGTCGTCATGGGGCGGCAGCGTCAACGCGCGCGCGGCGCGCAGATGGGTGCCGACATCGGCCCAAAGCGCGCGGCGGCGTTCGGCCGAGAACCAGGGGATCAGCGCGCCCGGCGCGGTGCCGACATGGCGGCGCAGAACGGTCACCCAGAACAGGAACGCCAGGGCCAGCGCGACCATCCCGGCATATTCGTGGACCAGAAAGAAGTTGTTGCCGGGCGTGGTGCCGCGCGGCCGGTGCATCCAGAGGCTGGACAAAAGCTGCACGATCACCGCCGCCGCAAGGCTGGCGTGAAACAGCCGGGTCGTCAGGGAATGGCGAGGAGAGGAGGAAGACATCGAAGAAAGCCTTTCGGTCGGTAAGGGAAGCCGGAGAGCCGACGTTGCACGTGGCATATAGGGCAGAGACCTGACAAACGGCTGACGCCAGCGGTTTCCGTCGCCAAAATCGCCGCGATGCGCGCCTCCTTGCCGGTCGATGCCGCCCGATCGGGCAATTGAGCCCGATCCCGCGGCAGCGCTCGGATGGTCAACGTGCCCTGCCCCGCGCGCGCTTTCCCCCTTGACGCCTCCGGCCGCGTCTCTTACCACCGCGCTGCCTGTGGCGGAGTAGCTCAGTTGGTTAGAGCAGCGGAATCATAATCCGCGTGTCGGGGGTTCAAATCCCTCCTCCGCTACCATTTTACCCCACACTCGCCGGACGCCATTCGGATAGGCTCGGTCACCCAAGACGGCGTTTAGGCGTCCCGAGACTTCAATCTCGACCGCGCCCGGAGCGGAAGGGTCGCGGTAGACCGTGACGGTTTCGACGAGGTCGCGAATGGCGTCCGCGCACTCGTGGTCGCCTGAGCGGGCGCCATCCGCGAGCGCCTGCTGGAGGTGATTGAGCTGCTCTTCGTAGCGCTTGAGGATGCCCGGGTGCAGGGTGACGACCTCGAAGGCGGGCGGGGCCTCGGCGAGCTCGGCAAGGATGCCCTCCCGTTCATAGTGCAATTCAGTGGAGCGGGGGCCGATAACGTAGGGATCGCCGACCCCCTTGGCGAGGTGATCCACCAGTCGATCGATTTCGCGCTTGAGTTGGGCAGCGCGGCGCTCGAGCTTTGATCGCTTTGCGTCCGCATCGGCCGAGAGGCGTTTGCGTTCTTCGTGGTAGGCCCGAACATATTCGGCCAGCACGTCCGGTTCCTTCATTTCGGTCCGAAGCCCGCCCAGCACAGCCGCCTCGACGGTGTCGAGATAGAATGTCTTGGGGTCAGGGCAGGAGCCGCTTTCAATTGCCGCGGAGCACCTGATCCTGATGCGGCCCGAGCGATCCTTGCCATTCGTCGACATGCCCGCTCCGCAGGCGCCGCATTTCAGAAGGCCCGACAGAAGGTGGCGGTGGCGACGAAGGGAGTGCGGCGCGGCCAACGCGCGCTCCCGCTTCCGTGTTTGTGCCTTCTCGAAAATTCCACGGCTTACGATCGCGAGTTCGGGCACCTCGACCGATTGCCATTCCTCCTTTGGGTTCGGACGCGAGACACGGCGGCCGGTGTCCGGGTCCTTGACCATGCGCACCTTGTTCCAAACCAGCCGACCGTCATAGAGCTCGTTCTGCAGGATGCCGGTGCCGCGCTGCAGGTTGCCGTTGATAGTCGACGCGTTCCATTTTGTCCCACGGGGCGCTGAGACATTGTCACGGTTCAGATCGCGTGCGATGTCGCGCGGTGTCCGCCCAGCAACATACTCTTCGAAGATGCGGCGGATCGCTTCGGCCTCATCTTCGACGATCTGTCGCTTCCCCGGCTCACCAGGAACAGGGGCATAGCCGTAGGTCAGACCTCCCGCGTTGAGACCCTGACCGACCCGTCCTGCCTGGCCGCGGCGAATCTTGTGTGCGTTGTCTTCGCGGTAGAGTTGGCCGACCAGGCCCCGAAGCCCGACGAGAACCGTGTTGGCGACGCCGTCATGTACGGCGCGAATTTCGATGTTCATAAATGAGAGGCGTTTGTGGATGCCGGCCAAGTCCTCCATGTCACGTGAGAGCCTGTCGAGGGCTTCGATCACAACGACGTCGAATGCTCCGTCGCGGGCAGCATCCATGAGCTGTAGCAGACCGTCTCGGCCAAAGATCGATGCGCCGGATCGAGCTTTGTCCTGGTACGTCGCGACCACGACGAGATCGTGCTGATCTGCATGCTTTCGACAGAGGGTGATCTGATCTTCGACCGACCGCTCATTTTGCAGATCGGTGGAGAACCTCGCATAGATCGCGGCGCGTTTCGACATTGCATGCGCTCCCGGCTTGTTGTCGCGCATGGTCTTCCCTGGCGGCTTGGCGTGCAAGCGCCCGCGCGAGTTTCAGAATCGCATCGTCGGCATCGGTAGGCAAGCTCCTGAGTTCGCGCGCCTGACCACCGCAATCATGGCACGTGCTGCCTGCCGCAGTGAAATGCAAAGGCTTCGGACTAGGCGTCCGCTGAGAGGAGCGCGACGTGCGAAGCATCCGTGCATCCGGGACCTGATATTTCGCTTTGGTGTCGTCCATGCAGACGAGGTTGCGCCAACTTGTTCCAGCCTCAAAGACGGTGGCGCGCTGGTTTGGAGAAACGGATACTGTGGCGTGCAAATAGGACGGAGCCCCTCTAGCATCTGACTCAGGTCGCGGAGCCCGGACGTTCTGGTCGCGTAGATCGCGCCAATCTTGGTCAACACCATGAATGCACATTTTCGGCCGGGATTCGATTGGCACGGCTGTTCGATCCGACGTTGCGAAGCGCAATCACTTCGGTCGCTCTTGCCCTCCTTTTTGAGGTAGGACCGTGTCGCCAAGGCCAAGCGCGCGCTGCATCAAGATCGTATCGACCCAGCGACCAAGCTTGAAGCCAACAGAGCGAAGCGTGCCGACATGCCGAAAGCCCAATCGTCGGTGTAGCGCGACCGATGCTGCGTTTCCGCTATTGCCGATGACCGCGAGCATCTGCCGCCAATGGCCCGTTTCGCAGCGCGCGATTAACACCTGAAGCAAGGCAAAGCCGACGCCGCGACCGCCCATCCCATCTGCGACATATACCGAGTCCTCGATCGTGTGACGGTATGCTGAGCGCGGGCGGTAGGTGGTCGCGTAAGAATAGCCGACGACCCGACCATCAGATTCCGCGACCAGATACGGAAGACCTTTGGCAATCACCGCATCCCGTCGCGATAACATTTCTTCGGTCGAGGGAGGACTTTCCTCGAAGCTCGCCAGACCGTTCAGCACGTAGTGTAGGTAGATGGCCTGGACGGCCACCATATCGACTTCGTTCGCGTCACGGACGGTCACGCTTTCATTCATCGATGTCCTCGTTTTACAACCAGTGGACTTGCCGGGCGCTGCGCTGCCTGGCGACTGCGGTTTTGGCTCTTCTGGATCAAGTTGCCCGTGCGGCGCCTGACGACTCAACGGGCCGATATCTACCAGGAGGTGATTGTCGAGTTGGTGCAAATCGTGCACATGGCGGAGGCCGACATGTGGCGAGGGGCCGGCTCTCCGCGACGCCCCGTTTGAGCGGCTCAGAAGCCACCCGCTGCGCGGAGTACGGCCCCCGTCACGTAGGATGCCTCGTCAGAAAGCAACCATAGTATGGCCTGTGCGATCTCATCGGGATTAGCAAGCCGGCGCATCGGGATGCGATCCTTGACGCGCGCTGGTCTGTTGGGTTCGCCCGCCGAGGCATGGATATCGGTCAGGGTCGATCCGGGAGCAACAGCATTGACCCGGATGCCGTCGGCTGCGACTTCCCGCGCGAGGCCGATGGTGAAAGCGTCGATCGCTGCCTTCGAAGCTGCGTAGTGGATATATTCGTTGGGCGCTCCTGTCGTTGCGGCAACGGAGGAGAGGTTCACAATCACACCCCGCCTTCGAGGAACGAGCCTACGAATGGCTTCCTGAGCGCAGTAGAGGCTGCCGAGCACGTTGGTTCGCATGACCGCCTCAAATGCCGCTTCGCTTGCGTCTGCGAAGCGGCCGATACGACCGGTGATGCCGGCGTTGTTGACGAGCCCTTCCAACGGGCCCAACTGGGCTTCAGCAGTGTCGAAGAGTTTCGCGACGTCATTGGCATTGCCCACGTCACCGGGCACGGCGATCGCAGTGCCACCTGCCTCCTCGATACCGGCGACGATGGTGTGGGCGGCCGCTTCGTCCCTGAGGTAATTCAGGCAGATGCTGTAACCCCGTCTTGCGGCGAGGCGCGCCGTTGCGGCCCCAATGCCACGGCTTCCACCAGTGATAATGAGACACCCCGTTGTCATTGCTTTGCCTCCCTAGGGTACCTGACGGCCCCGGTGGGCTCTTCATCGGGTCGACCTCGGGGAAGGAGGAGCGCGCAAGCCGCGGCAAGAAGGCCGCCGACCCCAAGGCATGAAAACCCGACGACCCACCCGAGACCGCCTGGTGCGAAATCTTTCGCGACGCCAAAGGCAAGCGGAGCAAGGCCTCCCGCGCCGAATCCCAGGATCGAGCGAACGGCGAGAGCGGTCCCGAGAACGTGGGGCTCCACCGTTTCAGTGATCGCGGTCGACAGGACCGGTGAGTCCCCGAGCGCGGAGAAACCGTAAGCCGCTGCAAGGCACAGAACCACTATCGAGGGCGCCTGACCGAGCCAGCCGATTGCCATCGAGCAAATTGCGCCCATGAGACCAAGCGTGACCAATACGGCGCGGCGACCGAGCCGATCGGATGCATGCCCCATTGTGAACGCCGAGATGCAGCCGGAAATATGTATGGCGAGGCCGATCCAGAGGCCCTGTGCAAGAACCCCAGAGGCTTTGGAAGCGGCAAGCGATGCGATGAGGAAGGCTGGCATCCAGGCCCACATGCCGAGGAGTTCCCAGCAGTGCGCTGTATAGCCGAGTGTCAGAAGAACGGATGCGCGGCGGTTTTTGGGGCGGGACCGGACCAAAGCCGGACCATGGCTTCCATAGCTGGCGGACGGGACGCTTCTGGTTCCGATCCAGGCAGCGAGGGCTGCCAAGGTCGGAACCGAGCCGCAGAGTAGGAACGCAGCGTGATAGGAGACCAGAGCGCTCAAAGTGCTCGAGAGTGCGATCGAGCCCGCATATCCAAGCGAAGCGCCGGAAAGAAAGAGTCCAATCGCCAAGCCCCGTCGCCCGGGCCCGACGCCGTGTGCGATCAGCATCATTGGTGGTGTATAGGTTCCCCCCTGGAACAGCCCAAGGAGCGCGAACAGAATAAGGCCGCTTTCAAACGAGCGCGCAAAGGCCGCCACCAGCAAGCCCGCGATCGCCGTCAGCCAACTCGACCAGAGAAATATGCGCTTCGCACCCAGTTGGTCAGAGAGCCAGCCGGTCGCAACTAGAGACAGCGCGTAGGCAGCGTTGAAGGTCGATTGGACGAACCCGGCCTGAGCCGCGCTCATATGCCATGCGGCGGTAATCGCTGGCAGCGCTCCTGCGTAGGTCATGAACGAGACCGATACGCACATTCGGCTTACGTAGAGCCAGACAAGCCAACCGCGCGGCGGCACTGTACCTTGGGAAGGCGCGAAGCCGCCTTGTCGCAATTCAACCTCCGTCACAATCTCTCATAGGATCTGACCACGATGGGTGTGCCGCCACGCCTACGGGCGCAGTTGGATAGCATTTCGCGATTGATAATTATTGTCAATTATGATTCGTAATCATGTTATGAGGTGGAGATGAACCACGGACGCCCAAAAATCGTCGTGACCAACCCCGTGGAACGGGGCTGGCTCGATGTTCTCGAACCTCATGCTGAGCTCTACGTGAACGCCGGACCCCATCCGTGGCCTCGACGCGATCTGATCAAGTATTCCAGGGACGCGTTCGGCCTAATCGCCTTCATGACGGACAGCGTGGACGAGGACTTCCTGCGCGACTGCCCTGACCTTCGCATCGTGGCCTGCGCGCTCAAAGGTTATGACAATTTCGATGTGGACGCCTGCACCCGGCGGGGCGTGTGGTTGACGATAGTCCCAGACCTCCTTGTGGCGGCTACGGCTGATCTTGCGATGGCGCTTTTGCTCGGTCTCGCGCGAAACCTGCTCCAAGCCGACCGCTTCGTAAGGCTTGGTCGGCATGAGGGTTGGCGCCCGATGTTCTTCGGCCGAGGGTTAAGCGGGGCCACTGTCGGTCTCATCGGGATGGGAGCGCTCGGATGGGCGATCGCGGAGCGGCTCCGCGGCTTCGACTGCCGGACACGCTACTATGACACTTCCCCCCTGCTCCGCGACGACGAGCGGAAGCTGGAACTCTCCTACGTGCAGTTGGACAGCCTCATAGCCGGAAGCGATGTGATTATTCTGGCTTTGCCGCTCTCGAAAGACACCCTCCATCTCATCGACGGACGCAGACTCTCGCTCATCAAGCCAGGGTGCCTCCTGATCAATCCTGCCCGAGGTTCGCTCGTCGACGAGGAGGCGGTTGCGGACGCGCTCGAGGCCGGCGCGTTGGGAGGCTATGCTGCCGATGTGTTTGCCTTTGAAGACAGAGCCTTTGTGCCACACTCAGGACCGATACCGGACCGTCTGATCTCGAACGACCGCCAGACTTTGTTCACACCACATCTGGGATCGGCGATCGCCACGGTTCGCCAAGCAATCACAACTGAGGCCGCACTCAACGTGCTCGACACCATCCAAGGACGAAGACCTCGCGGGGCCATCAACGACGTTTCCGATAGGCAGGAAGGAGGGACATGACGCTTAACCTCATCCAGGTTCGCGCTTTTGTCACCGTGATTGACGCGGGTGGCTTTGTCGAAGCAGCTCGGCGGCTCGGATGTGCGCAACCCACCGTGACACAGCTGATCAGAAAGCTCGAGAGCGACCTCGGCGTGCAACTGCTGGTCCGGAGTCGCAACGGTTCGACACCAACAGCAACCGGCGCCCGGTTTCTCCCCCATGCACGGAGGCTTCTCGATGCAGAAGGTCGGGCGCTCGCCTCTGTCGCCAACCGCACGCTCACGATAGGAGCCAGCGGCAATGTCGGGACCTACTTGCTGCCGGCCCAGCTTGGCCGTTTCCGCCGGGAGCAAGGCATCAGCGCCGATCTCGAGATAGCAACCAATCCGGAAATTGCCGATCGGCTTTCTTCCGGAGCCGTCGATCTCGCCGTCATGGAATGGTGGGACGGGAGGCCAGGCTTCGTCGCCCAGATATGGCGGCGCGAACCACTGGTTGTCATCGTCGCACCGGATCATCCTTGGGCCAAAGATCGGACGATCCCGCGGCAGTGGTTGCTGGAGGCTGCCATGATTGGCGGCGAAAAAGGCAGCGGGACTGGCCAACTCCTGCAGGCGGTCTACGGGAAGGAAGCTGAGAGGATCAGAGTATCCATGAACCTCGGCAGCACTGCGGCGGTAAAGGAAGCCGTTAAGGCTGGCCTCGGTGTGTCGCTCGTCATGCTTTCGTCTGTTCGCGACGACATCCGCGCCGGTACGTTGACTGCGCTGCAGATTGATGGCGAGGCGATCAACAAGGACCTGTTCGTTGTCAGTCCGGAGAGCACGCCCGAAACGACGCTTTCTGCGGTCTTCCGAGATCAGTTGATGCAGAGCGCCAACTGATGCTGTTCTCGCGTATCATTCTGGAATTCTCCCGGGCCCGGCCGACAATATCCCCCCAAGCCGGACCCAACGGAGACAAATAGACCCAATGGCGCTTCGTCTTCCCCCCCTCGCATCTCTGCGACTTTTCGAGTCCGCGGGCCGCCATGAAAGCTTCAAGCTCGCCGCCGAGGAACTGCACCTGACGCCGAGCGCCGTCAGCCATGGCGTCGTGATGCTCGAGCGCTGGCTTGGCGTGACGCTCTTTGAGCGCCGCAGCAATGGCGTGACCCTGACGAAGGAGGGTAGCGACTACCTCCCCTTCGTCTCCGAGGCGCTCGCCACCATCGCCGTTGGAACGCGGCGTCTGCCCAATACCGGCAGCGTCCGCCGTGTCTCGATCAGTGCTGCACCAACTTTCGCGTCGTGGTGGCTTTTGCCTCGCTTGGTCGATTTTCGGGATCGCCATCCGGACATCCTGCTGACGATCGACACGTCGCACCGGCAAGTCGGTTTTCCGGTCGACAACGTCGACCTCGCTATTCGCATGGCAAGGTCGCCATGGCCGGGTCTCCCATCGACGTTTCTCTTCGCTGAGGAACTCGTTCCCGTCTGCTCGCCAGACTTCATGAACCGGCATAAAAAGAATGGAGAGTTGGACCTCGCGACGGTCCCGCTCTTGCATCTCGTTTCGGTAACAGAAGACTGGGCAGCGTGGATCGACCAGACGGGACATGCCGACCTCGATCTGACGACCGGGCTCAACTTCGATACGGTTCATATGGCGATCGACGCCGCCATTGCAGGCCTCGGTGTCGCCCTCGGCCGGCGACCGCTTGTCGACAGGGATCTTGCCAGCGGGCGCCTCGTGCAGGCGGCATCGCCGGCCGCCCAGGCGACGGCCGGGTTCTGGCTGGTCGAGGCACGGGAAGCCGACGCCCGACGTGAGGTGCGGACGTTTGTGACTTGGCTGATCGAAGTCAGCAAATCAGGCTGAACGGAATTCACCCACCCCGCAGTCCTATTCGTTTGCCGCGGCACGATGTCGGAAAACATGATGCCGCGGACTGGCAATAGTTCTAGGCAGATAGCGAATGGACAGCAGCAAGCTGCTGCGGGAAGACCGCTCAGGGATCTCGATCCTGACAATCAATCGCCCCGAGCGGCTCAATGCGCTCGACTACGATGTCATCGACGCGCTGCTCGTCACCTTGGACGAGATGGCGGCAAGTCCTGCCACTCGCGCAGTCATCCTGACAGGAGCGGGCGACCGAGCGTTCAGTGCCGGGGCCGATATTTTCGGTCTGGCATCAAGTGTTGCCGAAGGTACAGAGGCGGCCGTTCGGGACTTCCTCGAACGGGGCCAAAGACTGACGGCACGGATCGAGGCCTTCCAGAAGCCGGTGATCGTGGCCGTGAACGGTCTTGCTTACGGCGGGGGCTGCGAGATCACTGAGGCTGCGCCGCTCGCTATCGCAAGCGACCGGGCGACATTCGCCAAGCCCGAGATCCGTCTGGGATTCCCTCCGCCCTTTGGGGGGACGCAAAGGCTGCCGCGACACATCGGGCGCAAGCGGGCGATCGAAATGATCCTGACCGGTGAGCCAATCTCGGCCGAAATGGCGTGCCGGATCGGGCTCGTCAACCGCGTGGTTCGGCACGAGGTTCTCGTGACCGAGGCCGAGGCTCTGGCGCGTTCGATCATCGGATCGCCACCGGAAACCGTTGCTGCATGCCTGACCGCTGTCACACGGGGGCTGAACGTCGCAATCGCTGAGGGTCTCGCCATTGAGGCGATGCAGTTTCGCGCCATGCTCGGCACCGATGCCGTCACAAACGGCACCCGAGACTTCCTCGAACGCCATCGAGACAGGGTCGTGCATCGACCCTCAGAAAAGGATGAGACATGAGTTCGCGTTCCGCATTCTGTTTCGACATTGGGTGGCCAAGTCCTAGTCCGGAGCCAAGCTTGGCGGGGTGTCGCCCCTCATCTGCCGCACCTTCTATCTCGTTGGCCGAGACGCCGCTCGACGTGAGGTGCGCTTGAAATGCACGGACTGATTGGCTTCGTTTTAGCTGGCTTCGCGCTTGCTGGCAGTCCTGGCCCCGCGACGCTGAGCACCGCAGCGGCCGGTGCGGCGTTCGGAGCCCGCGGAGGCATTGCCTACATGCTCGGAATCGTTGCTGGTTTGGTCATGATTATGGGGATGGTCGCGACCGGCGTGGCCGGAATTCTTCTGGAGCTTCCGGGTGCGACACCCGTCATAACGATCGCATCAGCCTCATATTTCATCTATCTGGCGTTCCGCATCGCCACAGCACCACCAATGGCCCAAAATCCCGATGAGCAGAAACGCCCTACCTTCTATGGCGGCATATTTCTCTCTTTGGTCAATCCCAAAGGCTATGCCGCAATGGCGGCCCTATCCTCGGGTTTCGTACTCGTCAGCAGCCGGTTCGAGTTGGACACCGCAATGAAGATGGTTGCGGTTGCGGCCATTGCAACGACGGCCTTGTCAATATGGCTCTCCTCGGGCGCGGTACTCGCACGATTTTATCGAGATTCTCGGATTAGTCGCGTCGTCAACGTGATCTTCGCGCTGCTACTCGTTGTATCGGTGGCGCTGACTCTTCTGCTCTGAGCCACTGCGCTGCTTGTCGGATCCGCTAAAGACCTTGCGGACGGGTGAACAAAATTGACTCACGCCGCACGTCAATTCGTTTGCCGGCGAGCGACTTCAGCAAACATGATTGCGTCAGTACGGAAACCACGAAGAGCAGATTGAGCACGGATGGCGGCGGGATTATCCGGGCGAACGACCCAGGACCCCGCCCAGACCGTTAATCGCGCCCGCCGCCGACTCGCCAATAGGGACCTCACATGACAGCACCCATCGAGTTCTGGTTCGACTTCAGTTCGCCGTACGCCTACTTCGCCGCCAACGAAATTGAAGAGAGGTTGAAGCGCTTTCGCCGGCCCATCCTTTGGCGGCCCTTTCTTCTCGGTGTCGCTTTCAGGGAAACGGGTATGGGCCCCATCAGTCAGGCGCCGCTACGCGGCCGGTATGCAATCCATGACTGCCGCCGCATCGCCGGCATGTTGGACCTCCCGTTCAATCTGCACGAGGACTTTCCCTTCCCATCGCAGGCACTTGCCCGTGCCTTCTATTGGCTGGAGGCCCGAAGCCTCGAAACGGCGACCAATTTCGCGAAGGCGGCTTTTGCGACCTATTTCGGAGTGGGACACGATCTGCGGGAGCCCGAAGCGGTCATCGCTCTGGCGACGGAATTTACGGACCGGCCGGACTTGCTTGTCGAATGGCTGGGCGACGAGAAGGCCAAGCGTGTACTGCGTGAAAGGACGGCTGAAGCCCTGAGCAAGGGTGTCTTCGGCTCGCCCTTCGTTCTGGTCGACGGCGAGCCGTTTTGGGGATGGGATCGACTGCCCATGGTCGAGGCCTGGCTGGAACCGCCCGTCGGCCTTGCGAAAGCGAGGGGTGAGCTCGCAGCAGCCGACGAGTCCGTTCGATGAACATTCAGGGCGAACCTGCGGCGGTGGACGCCGATCGGCCCGGAGCGGCGCACGATGCTGACTTCGTGATCGTCCCCTTCGCACAAGCGCATGCGGATGGTGTCAGGGCGCTCTTCATCGCGATCAATCGCGAACTCGCACCGGCTGGCATGGAGGAGGCATTTTCCGCCTACGTCGAACGCGCAATCGGCGAGGAGATCGGTCGGATCGCCGCGTATTTCGACCCTGCGGCCGGCAACGGATTCTGGGTGGTCATGCACGATGGTGCGGTGATCGGCATGTTCGGGCTCGAACGGCAGTCGGCTGAGGAGGTCGAACTGCGGCGTATGTATCTCGGACAGTCGTTTCGCGGCCGCGGGCTGGCAGACCGAATGCTCCAAAGAGCTGAAGCCGAGGCCGCGCGGCTTGGGTACTGCCGTCTCGTTCTCAGCACTGCAGAGATACAAGGCGCCGCCGTGAGTTTTTATCGGCGTAGCGGCTTCCGCGAAGTTCGCCGGGAGATCGACACACCAGCAAGCCACAAGAGGGTTGGCGGTGGCCTGACCGTGTTCTTCTTCGAGAAGGACCTGACATCGCCTTCCGGCTCGCGGCAGCGAATTGTCCGCTGGTCCGACCCAGTGGATTTGGCTGCAGCAGGCCGTACCACGAACGGACGGGACTTTCTCGAGACCGTATTGAGGGGTGAACTGCCGTTGCCTCCGATTTGCAAGCTCGTCGATTTCTCCTTCGAGGAATTCGGCGACGGGCGCGCGGTGATGGTCCTGCAACCGGGGGAGGCGCATTACAATCCGATCGGTTCCGTCCACGGCGGCATCATTGCAACGGTGCTCGACTCGGTGATGGGCTGCGCTGTGCATACCAAACTGCGCGCGGGCCTGGCCTATTCGACCTTGGAGATCAAGGTGAACTACCTGCGGCCAATCACGTCTGCGTCAGGACCGATGCGGGCAGTTGGGACCGTCGTTCACGCCGGCCGCCGGACGGCGATGGCGGAAAGCACCCTCGCTGACGCCGCGGGCAAGATCTACGCGCAGGCAAGCACAACCTGCCTGATCTTTCCATTGTCCGATGCGAACTGATTCGGTCGTGGCAAATGCAGGAGGCCAGTCCTAAGCCAAGACGGACCGGCCAACCATGACCGCCAGGCTCTCCCGTGATTGCCGGTCCGCGCGATCAATGACAGCCGGGAAAATTACGAACCAGCAGGGAGCAATCCGAAATGCAGATCATTGGAATGATGGATTCTCCTTATGTACGGAGAGTTGCCATCTCTCTGAAGTTTTTGCGGCTGCAGTTTGATCACGTTTCCCTGTCCGTCTTCAGCCAATTCGACGCCGTCGCGGCCGTCAATCCGGTGGTGAAAGTGCCCACGCTGGTCACGGACGATGGTATGGTCCTGATGGATTCAACACTGATCTTGCAGGTCCTGGAGCGACTTGCGCCCAAGGAACGACGCCTGACGCCTACTGGCGAAACGGACTTTCTAAGAGCCCAAAGATTGGTCGGCCTCGCTCTTGCCGCTTGCGAGAAAACCGTCCAGATCGTTTATGAACGCAATCTGCGCCCGCCCGAGAAACATCATCAGCCCTGGATCGACCGAGTGCGCGCGCAGTTGCTCGCGGCATGCGGGCTGCTCGAGACAGCGGCGGGCCCAGCATCGGGCTGGCTTCTCGGAACGAGGCCTACACAGGCCGACGTCGCCGTGGGAGTCGCCTGGCGCTTCACGCAGGACGCTCTTCCCGACGTTATTCATGCGGAAGAATTCCCTGGGCTTTCTGCATTCTCGGCCAGGGCGGAGAGCCGGCCGGAGTTTCTCGCATGCCCGCCGGTATGAGGCCGGCAACATTCTCGGAGGTGAACATGCCAGTCGGCTTTATAGGTCTAGGTGTCATGGGCCAGCCCATGGCGCTCAACCTGGCGCGCGCCGGGACGAAACTCGTGGTCTGGAACCGAACGCCCGGCCGATGCGCCCCCTTGCGGGAGGCGGGCGCCGAGGTGGCGGAAAGCGCGGCCGAAGTATTCCGCAAGGCTAGGATCATCATTCTCATGATGGCGAACAGCGCCGCGACCGACGAAGTCCTCGGCCGAGGGACCCCCGCCTTCGCCGAGAACGTTTCCCAACGGATCATCGTTAGTACCGGAACGAATTCGCCCGAATACTCCAAAGGTCTGGACACCGCCATCCGGGAGGCCGGGGGCTGCTATGTCGAGGCTCCGGTTTCAGGGTCGCGCAAGCCGGCAGAGGCAGGCCGCCTCGTGGGCATGCTCGCGGGAAACGAGGCTGTCGAGGGGATCAGGGTCCTGCTCGCACCGGTCTGCCACGAGACGGTCTCCTGCGGTCCGGTTCCAAATGCGCTTCTGATGAAGCTGTCGGTCAACATCTTCCTGATCACACTCGTGACGGGACTGGCCGAAGCATTTCATTTCGCCGAACAGCACAGGCTGGATCTGGTCAAGCTCGTATCCATCCTCAATGCCGGACAAATGGCGAGCGACATCTCTCGGGTGAAACTCGGCAAGCTCGCAGCGGGTGACTTTGACATCCAGGCTTCGATCTCGGATGTCCTTAAGAACAACCAGCTTATCGCGGAGGCTGCCAGGCGATCCGGTGTGGCGTCACCGCTTCTCGACGTCTGCCACGCGCTCTACGCCGAAACGGAGGCTCTGGGGCATGGCGGAAGCGACATGGCTGCCGTTCTTCGCGCGATCGAGCAGCGGACGAGCGAGATATAATGATCGATTTCATCCTGCTCAGCTTGCCCGTGTTTGGCGTAGTCGCACTCGGTTGGCTCGCGATGCATCTTGAACTCACGACCGCAGAGGCGCTTGGTGCGCTCAGCCTGTTCTCGTTTCGCTTCGCGCTCCCGGCCCTGGTATTCAGACTGATTTCCAGCCAACCGCTTGGCAACTCGTTCAATCCCCTGTTCTACGGCGGCTATCTTCTAAGTGGCGGGCTAGTCTTCTCGGCAGTACTCGGCATTGGGCATTTTGTCGGCCGGCAGCCCCTTGCTACGGCGAGCGCGCGTGCCTCGACGGCGACAGTCAGCAATCTCGGGTTTTTGGGGCCTCCCTTGATGATCGCATTCTTCGGGGAACGCGGTGCGGGTCCGCTTGCTATGGCCATTCTTGCCGAGGTGATGGTGCTCTTGTCCGTTGGCGGGGTCATCATGGGGATGTCGAGCGGCAGAGGCGTGGGACTCGTTCGCCTTCTGTTACGCGGGACAATACTCAACCCTGTTGTCGCGGCAATCGCACTCGGGGCGGTGGTGGCTGCGCTCCATATTGCCGTCCCATCCTCACTCGCGCACCTTCTGGCGTTCCTGGGTGGTGCGGCAGGCCCCACCGCCCTTTTTTCTCTCGGCGGGACCCTTGCCCTCCAACGGATCGACAGAGCGACCGTGTTCGCGGCCGGTGGCATCAGCGCGGCCAAGCTTCTCCTGTATCCACTACTCGTCTGGTACGTCCTCGGCGAACTCTTGCACGTAGGGCTCTTCTGGGTTCAGTCCGGCGCGCTGATTGCCACGTTTCCCTCGGCGGGCAGCAACTATCTCATGGCACAGCGATATGCTGCCGATGCCGAGAGCGTTTCCGCAGCAATTGTCCTCTCTACGATACTCAGTGTGGGGGTCGTGCCTCTCGCAGCGTGGCTGGTTCTTCAGAACTGATCGCCGCCAGCGGCAATCTCCTTGGTCGGCCCGAACAAGTTATGCGCTTTTGCGCTCGCGCTAAACCACATTTCGAAGGCTATGCCGCTTGTCGCTCGGAACCCGGTCGATCGAAGAAGTCCCAGAGCCGCAATGTTGTCGCCGCGGACGTGTGCAATGACTTGGTCGGCACCGAGTTCCTGCGCGAGTGCGAATGAACGGAGTGTCAGCCTGGTTCCGACACGGCGCCGTTTTTTGTCGGAGCGAACCAAAAGTGCGAGCTCGCATTCTCGGTTGCCGAGTTCAACGAGCATGGCGGCTCCGATCAATGCGTCTTCGTCCCAGGCCCAAGTCGCGTGAAACCCGCGACCCTTCGGAATAAGGAGTGGCGCGACTCCCGTGGCGTCAAGCAAACGACCAAACCGCGCACGAATATCTGCCGTGTCAAGTTTCGACACGAAATCCAAAATTTTAGAGTTCGTCGGAAGTTGCGATACGGATATACGGAGATCGTTGCTTTTGGACATAGGACAGCGCGCTCTTGCGGATCACGCCACTTTCGCCCTTCTTCATCCCGGAAACGACCGAGTAATTTGCGCGCGCGGGCGAGCATTTCTCAACAACCTGAAATACTTTTCCGGCCGCATTCGAGATCTGAGTTGACGGCTGAATAGCCGTCCGATCTTCCTCCCGCCACGATTGTCGCGGAGCACGACCAGAGCATCTCGGCGAGATTGCTTCCGCATGCTGATCAGACGATACGGCCGGGAACGGCAGTTGGAATCTGACCTGTCTGCAGCCAGGTTAGAGGAATGCGCCATAGGTTGTCCGCAAACCGGCTGTCGAAGAAGCCGAAGTGCCCAACGCCCGTCTCGCCGATCAGATAACTTATGAGCCTGAGATGAGTTTGGCTGGTGGAATCGAAATATGAGAGCAATCGCTCGACGGCCGCCTCGGTCCCGAACGGATCGTCCGTTAGGCTGATGGCGAGGAGAGGCGCGGTTAGCGACTGGAATTGACGGACCGGCACGTGCGATCCAAAGCGACCTGTTGAAAACCGTCTTCGCCAACGGCCCTCGAGGCTGCTGCTGCCAAAGGCCCAGTCGCGAACGATGCCTTTCGGAGTGTCCTCTAACCATCCCATCCTCTTCCCCGGAAAGTAACCGAAACACTCCGTCACGAGCGGCATGAAGAGATGCCACTTGAGGAACATCCGGGCCCGGACGTGTCGAGCATAGTCTCGCCAGTGAGCATATTGTGCGCCCACAGTCACCGCGCTGTTGATTAAGCCGTTCGACGGAGCGAGGCCAAGCATGAGACCGCCGATGCTGTGGGCAATGACATCGATGGGTTGCCCGGGGAACGCGTCCACGGCGTATTTGATGACCGCTTCAAAGTCCAAGCATCCCCAGTCCAACCAGGATGTGTTGAAGCCCCGCAAGCTTGCAGGGCGGGACTCACCGATGCCGCGGTAATCGTACACGATTACATCAAAGCCATGCCTGAAGAGAAAGGCGGCAAAACGGAAGTAATAGCGACAGCGCACCGACGTCGCAGAATTGATGATGACCACAGGCCGAGGTTCGCCCGAGGCGTCTCGCCGCCGCCAGACGAAGCCACCGATTGGGAACCCGTCCACGGATGTCATTTGCACGGCATGAGCTTCCACGTCGAATTGCGACCGAGCGGGAGAATTCCACCGAAAGGGAGTGGCCGAATCTGAAACCATTTCTGTTGATCCGCCTAATGCGCAAGTGCCCATTGGGGCACGAGACTCAGCGCGAGCCGACGCCGGAGAGCCCGCTGGAAACCTTGATCTTTCGACGCAGTAGTCCTGCTCCTGTCGCCAATCACAAAAGAAAAATACTATTGTCGGAATCAACATTGCTCACCCATCAGGATCAGCGATGTGGTGTCCCAAGCGGGCTCCTTGTTGCGATCGTCGCTTGTGGATCGAAATTAGTTGGCCGCGAGGTACAAATTCTCTCTTGCTTGAACGCAGCCATCGTTCAAGCCTGCCGTAGCGGGTGAATCTTCCAAGACAGGTCTAAGCCGTAGGGTGGCCAAGATAAGGTGACCCGCCCGCCGCTGGTGGACACGTGCCCCAACATGGGCACGGCAGACGCCGTGGAATCGGGAGTAAAGCCGTGCTGCGATATCCAAGCCCCTATAATCCGGGAAGCGGCACCGGCGATTCCATCATTGATGCGCGCTCCCGTCGAACACATGGGGCGACAGATGAAGATCTCGTTAAGCGCGTCCGAGGAACATTCTTCTGTAATGGGGCGGTCAGTGTCAAGCATGGCCGCGACAGCCAAATTGCATCCGCTGGCGTGACTGCCGCGGGGCGAGAGTGTCGGGACGGGAGTTATGTCTCGATTTCGTATTCTGTGGTGCCGCAAGGGGCGTTCG
>WGNF01000006.1 GCA_016124615.1 Paracoccaceae bacterium
CGATCCGGGCTGGTGCAGCGCGGTGATCGTGGTATCTTCCTTCATGGCGTATCGCTCCTTTTGGAGGTTCTGGCAGGCTTCGACACCCGCCACGATACGCCGCCTTCCCAGGCCCCATCACCCATTTTCAGCTATAGCTCTACGGATGGGTGCGCCTGCAACTCGGCGTCACGGATCGACTCGCGATTTTGACTGTTCTGCTGATTTCTGCGGGTGGTAAAATCCGCGGCTACGGCTGACAAAGCGCAATTTCCGGACTCAAGCCAATAGCAGGGATGGCGCAGAAGTATCCTTAAACTCTCTTAAGCATAGTGTGCCGCCGCGCTTTACGCAGACACTTTGAGATTCAGGATGGCGTTTGCCGCTTCGTATGGCGACGAAGCCCCTTGCGATCTAATAAATCTCAATAAGAAGTGATTTTGAGGCGAAGTGAAGTGAATCTTCTTGGCAATTGCCTGTTGTTAGCCGGCCTCGCAATCGGCGTTTCGGGATGCGTGGATCAGGCGCCGTGGTCCGCGATCTCGCCTGCGATGACCACAGCCAATGCGCCCGGCGCGGCCACCGTGCAGGATCCGCATCTTGCGCCGACGCCCAGCCCGCAGCCGGGTCCGCAGTCCGCGGGCGCTTCCGCGGCAAGCGCGAGCGGCAGTGGCGCCTCGGCTTCAACCTCGAACGCGACCGGATCCTCGGCGGCCAGTGCCGACAGCAACAGCGCGTCGAGTTCGGTGTCGAGCGGGAATTCGTCCAGCGCGACCTATGCCGGTTCGGACAGCGCCTCCGGTGCGACAGCGTCGCCATCGCAGGCCAGCGCGGCTTCGGCCGGGTCCTCAGGCGCCTCGGGGTCGACCACCGGCCCGGCGGGATCGACGGCGGTATCGGCCGGTCCGGACGGGGCCTCGGTCGGAAGCGGCCTGTCCGCCGGCCCGAACGGCGTGACTGCCGGAGATCTGAAAATCTGAACTGCCCGGGCCTTTGCGGCGGCAATTCTAAGGAGTGTTCGATGTTCGCGTTGCGTAGCTTTTGCGGTCGGTCCGGCGTGCTGCCGGTTTTGGCTTTCTGCGTCCTGACGGTTGTCATCGGCGCCGGTGGCGCGTTCGCGCAAAGCACGAGCAGCGCCGGGGCGAACTGGTCGACAAGCTGGCAGTTCCCCTCGTTCAGCGACCGCAGCGTTGCGCTGACCGAGGCGCAGATGATCAAGAACGCCGAACAGGGGACCTCGCCCACCACGACGGTCACCTACTACACGGTGAACAACAACGGCTCTGACAACATCACCGTAACCGGAACTTCGGGCGGAACGGTGACGCCCTACGTCCATGTCGGCAACACGATCGGGACCAACACGAACTCGGTCGGTTCGATGAACACCGGCACGACGAACCTGACCGTCAGCGGCACTGGAAATACGGTTTCGGCCACCAACTCTTCCGACAACGTCGGCGCCACGGATGGGTCGGTGACGACCAGCGTTACCAACCCGCTGTCCAGTGTGCTGTCGGCGACGGCGGGCGTGGTTTCGGTGACGGATCCGGGAACCGGCACGGCATCGGGCAGTTCGACGCCCGCGGTCGGCAGTACCATCCTTGATACCGCCACCAGTGGTGTCGGCGGCGGCGTCAATGGCACGAACTGATCGCAACCTTGGGCGCCGCGGCGGTCTGGCGCTTGGCCTGCTAGCCGCGCTGGCCGGTTGCACGGCGCCCGTGCCGGGGCAGAAGACACCCTTCACCCAGGACGCCGAACTGGCGAAGGGGCCGCCGATCGAGGATATCGTGACGCCCTTTGACAAGGCGCTGTCGTGCATGTCCGGCAAGGTGCCGGGCGATGCCACTTTTGGTGTCGGCTCGATCACCGACAGCACCGGGAAAGAGACCTACAACGACAGCGGCACCGGCAAGCTGATCACGGCGGGCGCGGGCGACATCGTGCAGTCATCGCTGTTTCGCGCCGGGCTGAAGGTGGTCAACCGGCGCGACCCGAACGTGGCGCTGGCCGAACACAACTGGGGCATCCGCGACCTGAAGGATCTGACCCCGGCCGATTTCTACATCACCGGCTCGATCAACAGCATCGATTTCATTCCGGGTGGCGGCTACGACGTCGAGATCGCCGGGGTCGGCCCGCGCAAGCGGCAAAGCCGGATTCTGGTCGGGCTCGATCTGGCGCTGACCAATGCCTACGACGGGCAGGTCGTGGCCGACGTGCCGATGCAGAAACAGATTTTCGCCTTTGAGGAGGGCTTTGCCACCAACCGCTTCTTTGGCAAGGGGCTGGTGACGCTGGACTCGGGCGGGATGATCCGCGAGGCGCAGCAGCTCGCGCTGCGTGAAATGCTCAGCTACGCCACGCTGCAATTGCTGGCGCAGGTGGTCGACCCCGGCAAGGTGGACGATTGTCTGAGCCTCGTCGATCCGCGCGATGGTGCGCCCGCCGACCGGGCCGATTTCCTGAAACACGCGCCGCATACCCGGCCGCTGTCGGTGATGGTCGGCGAGGCGCGCGCGGCGGATGCCAAGCTGGCGCAGGTGATGCAGGGGGCGCAGGGCGGGGCACCGGCAGCGCGGGCAGCGGGGACTGCACCGCCGCAGGCGGGTGCCAAGCCGGCGCAGAACTCGGCCGATGCGGTCCGGCTGGCGAATTCCGCCACCACTTTCGCCGCAAAGGCGATCGCCGCCGCCGAGGATGCGGAATCCGCCAAGACCTTTGCCGAGGCGAAGCCCAAGGTCGCCTTTGCCTTTGCCTATATGCAGGCCGCGGTGAAGGCGCTGCGGCAGGCCGCCGCCGCCGGGCTGACCGGGCCCGTGGGCGATGCCGCCGCGGTCGTGGTGCAGCAGGCGTTCGATGCCACGCAGCAGGCGGAAAAGGATGCCGCCGCGCGGCCGGATGCCTCCGCTGACGCCAAGCCCGCAGACCCGGCCAAGCCGGATGCCGCACCCGCCGCGGCACCCGCACCCGCCGCGGCACCCGCAGCCCCGGCCGCGCCGAAACCGGGCGATCCGGTGGCGCAGTCGCAAGGCAAACCCTCGGACGGAGAGACGCCATGATGCGCGCTTTGCCGACCCTTTCTCGAATTCCCCTGCGGTGTCCTGCACCGCCGGGGATGACCACCGGGCCCCGAAAGCCGTGCCCGGCTAACCAGACTGTGCGCTTCGGGGAGCACAGCCAAAATCCAGGTAGGATACAATGAAGAAACTTCTCGGAACTTCGGCTCTGGCGCTCGTCGCCATGACCGGCGTGGCCTTCGCGCAGACCGTTGTTGGCCAATCGGTGCTGGAACGCGTGCTGAACTCGACCAACTCGTCGAGCCTGATGCCCGCGACCGGCGTGTTCGCCAACATCGCGGAAAACCTGCCGGTGGTGGGGACCAGCGGTGTGACGACTTACTCCGACGGAACGACGACGCTCAACCAGACGCAATATGACAACCTTCTGGCGCAGCAGACCAACCAAGCACTTGCGGACGTAGCTCCTGTTGTCGACGCCGCCAGTGGCGCGACGACCGGCTACAAGTACACCTACCTTGGCGGTGGAACTACGACCTTCGCGACCTTGGCTCAGGCTCAGGCTGCCGCAAAGGCTGACGCTGCCGATTACGCCGTAAACAACGGTGAAGGTCTCTTGAACGGCTATACGTCGAACACTGTCGGCGGGACTCAAGCGATCCTGAACAAGATCGACGGCTCGATCTCCAACACGATGACCGGCACGCAAACCGCGACCGCGAACGTGGCGGATTCGGTCACCGCGCTGCAACAGGTCACTGTTGACATCGGCAACATGGCCACCACCGTTCTGGGCGCGGTTAACACCGGCACCACCTCGCTGGGCGTGAACAGCAAGGTTGCCGAAGCCGTTGCCGGTGCTTCGCAAGCCGTCAACAACGCCACCACCCAGATCGGTGGCGCGGCTGACATGAGCGCGCTGGTGCTGAACGTGGCGTCGAACGCCACCGACGTTCTGGGCAACGTGAACAACTCGTTCTCGGCTCTGAACGGCACCCTCGGCACGATCTCGACCACCGTTCTGGGTTCGGTCAACACCGGCACCATCACGAACGGCGTGAACGCCGCGACCAACGGCGTCGTGGCCGGCATCGTCGGCACCGCTCCGTAAGAGGCGCGAAACAACCGGCCGGGGCGTTCGCGCGCCCCGGCCACTTGCGTGCCTTTGCCAAACCGGTCAGGCGCCGGTCCCGACGCTAGAATTCGCGGCGTGGTGATCACGCCGGGGACGATAACCGGGCCCCGAATTTTGCCCTGGAAACACGGATCGTGACCGCAAAGGGGGCAGGGCCGGATCCGAAACAGGACAGAAAAATGAAGAAATCCTTCGACAGCGGCGCTGTGGCCCTCGTGTCCGTCGCGGGCGTGTTCGCCACGCTGACGACCGCAGCACATGCAACTCCCGACTCGACCACCGTCGTCACCGGCCAATCGGTGCTGGAACGCGTGCTGAACAGCACCGACGCATCGTCACTGCTGCCGACGACGGGCGTGTTCGCCAACGTCGCGGAAAACCTGCCGGTCGTCGGCACCGACGGCATCCTGAACAGGATCGACGGCTCTGTCACCAACACGATGTCCACCGTCGATGGCGTGAACGCGCAGGTCGGGACCACGGTGGATCAGGTGATCGGCCAAGTCTATTTCGTTCTGGGCAACATCTCGACCACCGTGCTTGGCGCGGTGAACACCGGCACGATCACGCTGGGCGCCAGCAGCAGCGCGCAAGATGCCGCCAGCGGCGCCTCGGAGGCGGTGCGCAACGCCACCACCCAGATCGGCGGCACGGCCGGAATCAGTCAGGTGGCGCTGAACGTTGCATCCAACGCTTCGGATGTTCTGGGCAACGTGACGAACAGGTTCTCGGGGGCCAGCGGCACCATCGGCACGATCTCCACCACCGTTCTTGGCGCGGTCAATACCGGCACCATCACCAGCGGCGTGACCGCGGCAACGAACGGCATCGTTGCCGGGATCGTCGGCACCGCGTCGGGCAATTAGGCCCGCTGGCGGGGCAATACGGGCGCCCCGTCTATTGGCGTGAAGATGGCGGCCGGCCTCTCGCGCACCAAAGCCGAAGAAAGGCAAGCGATCATGACAGACACCGCAACCCCCGTTATCCTTGCGAAGCCCGGCATCCTGTTCCGGTCGATCCCCGGCAACGGGATGGTCGGCATCAAGGTCGGCGACAATGGCCTGCCGTTACCGCTGTTCCCGAACTTCGTGGTGCTGCCGGGCGTGCTGCTGAACCGGCTCGACCGTATCGCCAGCACCTACTGGTATCCGCCGCCGGATCACCTGCAGGCGCTGTCCGGGCTGGAGTGGATCATCAACGGCGTTACCGATGCCGACGAATACCGCTCTGCGCTGATTTCACTGGATGACGGGTTCGGCGAAAAGGCCCCGATCTTCAACCACCCGCGGGCCATTGCGATGACGCGGCGCGACATCTCCTCGCGCCTGTTGCAAGGCATTCCGGGGCTGACCGTGCCGAAATGCGTGCGCTTTGCGCCGGTGGCCTCGTCGGATTTCCAGAAGGTCTTTGCGGCCGAGGGCTTCCGCTATCCGGTGCTGGTGCGGCCCTGCACCTCGCAGACGGCGCATGATCTGGTGCGGGTGAATTCGCCGCTCGACTGGGCAAAGGTGCTGCGCACGCCCTGGATCGGCAAGCCGCATTTCATGACGCAATTCGTCGATTTCCGCGCCGATACCGGCAAGTTCGTGCGCATTCGCGTGGCCTTCGTGGGGGCGCAGATGATCCTGCGCGGCTATACCGAACAGGACGACTGGCTGATCCGCCGCGCCTGGGGCGATGCGCCCACCGTCGCCGATATCGAGCTGTTCCTGGACGAGGTGGCCCGGTTCCCGGCCTGGACCGCGCTGCACGACGTCTGCCGCGAGGTGATGGCGCGCGGGCGGCTCGACTTCTGGGGGATCGACGTCGGCATGGTCAGCCGGACCGAGTTCGTCCTGTTCGAGGCGAATGCCGCGATGTCGATCCTCGACCCCTACGGCACCGCGCCCGAGGTGATGGCAAAGGTCGAACCCTACTTTGCCGCACTGACCCAAGAGGTCGGCACCCTGCTGGAGGCCCCGACCGCATGGCTGCACGACGCGCGCCTGTTCCCGCCGGTGCGGGATGCGCTTGCCGATCCGATCCGAAAGGATGCAACCGAAAGAGCGCGCGTACTCGACGAAGGCTTCGTGCTAGGCATGAGGATGTAGGTTTGCGTCCGCACCCGGACGCCCGAAGGGAATGGTGAACCAGCCGCAATGCTGAAGCCCAGACATCTGAACGCGGCCCTTGTCGGCCTGGCGGTCCTGTGGGCCGCCCCGGCGCGCGCGCAGAGCCTGCTGGAGGATGTTCTGGCAGAGCTGTCATCATTCGGCACCTCTCCGATCGCGGATATACTGGTGAACCTTGCGCTGAACGCCGCCCCGGTGCTGGATGCGCCGCGCGCGCTGCAGGGGGGTGACGCCGTCGTCGTCGGCTATACACCCGAGGGAACCGCGATCACCGCAGTGGCCGGTGCGGCGGGGCTGACGGTGACAGGCGCGCAGGCAGCTGCGGAAATCAGTGGCCTTCCCGCCGGGTTTTACCCGGTGGGAAGCGCGCTTTACGCCCTGCCGCCCGCCGGGCAGCTTTCGCTGTTTTATCAGACCGCCACCGGGGCGTCGCTGGCGGCCGCGATGCAGCCCGTGGTCGCGCGCATCGACGGTTCGGTTTCCACACTGGTCAGCGGGCTGGATCCGTCCCGCTTCGGCCAAGATGCGTCAGCCTTTGCCGCGGTGCCCATGCGGATCGGCATCGGGCCCAGCGGGCAGCAACTTGCGACCACGGTGCTTGGCGCGGTGAACAGCGGGCAGGTGGTGACGGATGTCATCCTCAACGTTGTACCCGACGCCACCGGCGGCACGTTCAACCCGGCCTCGATCGCCACTGGTGGCAATTCCGGCTACATGGCGGCGATCACCGGGCAGACTCAGGCCATTGTCGCGCAGGTCACGCAACTGGGCGTCGACCGCGCCCCCGCTGCGGTGATCAACATGGCCGAGAACATGATGGGCGTCGACGGCCATATCTCCACCCGGATTTCGGGTGTCAGCGCCGAGGTCAGCCAGATGGTCACGACGGTCATCGGCGCGGTGAACTCGGGTCAGGTCAACAGCACCAACCCACCGACACCCTGACCGTCGGCGCGCGGCCAAGGCCCGGGGCAGGATTCCGGGACATCTTGCGAAAAGTTACGCGAAAACCGGGTTTCCAGCCCCGTGGCGAGCGACCCGGTCAGAAATTCATGGAACCATCTCTCGGACGAAAAATGCTCGAACGCCTTTCGTGCCACGGCATCATGGCCGTGATCAGGCTCCGTCAGAAGAACTTCGTTCGAGGCAGGGCAGGGGGCCGGGTAGCGTCCGGCAATTACCCCGCGCTCTCCATTCCTGTACTTCAAGACCAGCCCGAGATCATCCGCCTGGCGGCGATGACGTCCGTCCGGTTTCCACTGTCGCTCCGCAACATGGATGACCCGTTGCACGAGCGTGGCATCGACATCTGCCACGAGACGGTGCGGTTCCGGTGGAACAGGTTCGGGCCGATGTTCGCCGCCGTGCACGCCTCGATCCACAACCACTTCAATCAGGAACGCAGCCTCTCCACCCGCGCCCGCTTCGAACTGACCCGCGTCGCCGCTCTCGCCGAATGGCGCGGTCTCTGCGCCGAATAAGGGCAGTGTCATTGTCCTAGCGGAGACGAGTTCGCATTCGTCTGCCAGCTCCGCCATCATTCCCCTTGCGAACCACTGACAGCCCCATGCCGGGCGCGGAATTTTCCGTGTTTTCAAAGGGGTTTTCCGGAACAGTCCGAACCTCAGAGACCGCGCGCCGGGCCCGTTTCGGGCTCTGAATGCCCCCTTGGCTCAGGTCGAGCGAACCTCGCCCTTTCAAGTTCGTTCGTTTTTCCCCGCATTTACAATGGCCTGACGTGCGGCACCGCCAAAACCATGCGATGCGTTCCGAACGACGCCGTTGAGGTCAGAGCCAAGACGCACGGTAGGCATATCGGGTGGGATGCCCGCGTAAACCGGCGGATCGGCGAGGACAGTTTCCATGGCATTTCCGCCGATGCCGCTGATGACAATCGCTTTTCCCCGCGGCCAGCCTGGCGCGATGTCGAACGGGCCATGGACGGATACGGAGAACGACCTGATCGTTGCGGATTACTTCGCGATGCTGGCTGCGGATGTCGCTGGCCAGCCCTACAACAAGGCCGAACACAATCGCGATCTTCAGGCCCGCATCGACCGCAACCGCAGTTCCATCGAGTTCAAGCACCAGAACATCAGTGCGGCACTGCAGGGCCTTGGTGAAACATGGATCCCCGGCTACAAGCCTGCCGTCAACTTGCAGATGACTCTGGTCGATGCGGTGGCGCGCTGGCTCGCGCTTAATCCGGCCTGGTTGGGCCGGACGCCAGGCGCGCGCAAAGCGACCGGCATGGCCGACATGGCCCGACTGTGGATCGGACCGCCACCGACGCTTTCGAACCAGCCCCCGCCGGCCGAGCTGGAGCAGATGCTTCACATTTCCGCCAAGTTCGATGTGGCCGAACGGGATGCCCGAAACCGCGCCCTTGGCCGGGCTGGGGAGGAACGGGCGCTGGCGCATGAAAAAGCTGCGCTGGCCTATGCCGGGCGCAGCGATCTGGCGCGCAAGGTGCGCTGGGTGTCGGAAGAAGATGGCGACGGCGCGGGCTATGACATCGAAAGCTACGCGCCGGACGGTCGGCCCCGCCTGATTGAGGTCAAGACGACGAATGGCTGGGCGCGCACGCCCTTCCACATTTCCCGCAACGAACTGGCCGTTGCCGAGGAACGGCGCGCCGATTGGTGCCTGATGCGGCTATGGAATTTCTCGCGCGAACCGAAGGCGTTCGAACTGCGCCCGCCCCTGAACGCCCATGTGTCGCTGACCGCGACCAGCTTTCAGGCCTGCTTTCACTGAACGGTCATCCGCCGTCGCACAACCACCGCTCCGTTCACGTCAAGACCGACGATGCTGCAGCTGTTCTTGCCCAGGTCGACGCCAAGGATCGCTATGCTCATGGTTCGCTCCTTCCTCCTTTGAACACCGACATCCTACACAGGCGTCGGCGGGAGGGGCGGGCCATCCATAAAGGGGGACTCCACGACAGGGTTTTGGCGGCTCAAGGGGTGACTTTACGACCAAGACGCACCTCCGCGCCAATGGTGCGGGCCTGCCCATGAGGTCCGAGATCACGCCGGGGCAGGCGTCGGACTATCTTGGCTTCATCGACATCACCTCGATCCGCCTCTGGCTCCGCCATTTATCAACATGACCTAGCAAAACCGGGCTGAAAGAGCGCTGACCAGATCGCGGATCATCCCGATCCGCAGCCCGTGCCGGGCCGCCATCTGTCGCAACTGATCGAGCCGCGCCATCGTGCCATCGGGGTTCATCACCTCGCAGATCACCGCCGCCGGGCGACGCCCCGCCATCCGGCTGATCTCGACCGCCGCCTCGGTATGCCCCGCCCGTTCAAGGACGCCGCCATCCCGTGCCCGCAGCGGAAAGACATGCCCGGGCGAGACGATGTCGGCCAGGCTGGTCCGCCCCGACACTGCCACAGCGACGGTCCGCGCGCGATCGGCAGCCGAGATTCCGGTCGTCACGCCCTCACGCGCCTCGATCGAGGCGGTAAAGGCGGTATCCGTCTTGCCACGCCCCAACCGCGGCATCATCGGCAGGCCGAGGCGGTCCACCGTCGCCCCATCAAGCGCGAGGCAGATCAGCCCGCAGCCCTCGCGCGCCATGAAGGTAATCGCGGCCGCATCTGCGCAATCGGCCGGGATCACGAGGTCGCCCTCGTTCTCGCGGTCCTCGTCGTCGACCAGGATGAACATCCGCCCGGCCCTCGCTTCGGCCAGGATTTCGTCAAGGTTCGCCATTACCCCGGCCTCAGTCCAAGGCATCGCCGCCGTCGCTTCTCGCTCAATAAAGCTCATTGTCATTTTCCCTTCGCGCTGCCCGGCGGGCTCATTTCCCATCGCACCAGCATCCATCGACCTCGGCAATTCCAGCGGCCTTCAACATCGTGTCCAGCCCGATCAGATCGGCCATGATCGCGCCCGCATCCATCTTGCTGCGCTGGTCTGCTTCCTTCGCGATCCGCGCCTCCGCCCGTTCCACCGACTGCTCGACCAGCTCTGGCGGCACTACCAGCACGCCATCCGCATCCCCAAGGATCAGGTCACCGGGGTTGACCGTGACGCCTGCCACGCTGACCGGCACATTGACCGACCCCGGCCCCCGCTTCTCGGGATGAGAGACCGAGATGACCGAGGCGAAGACCGGGAACCCAAGTTCCGAGATTTGCAGGCTGTCGCGCGCCGGCCCGTCGATGACCGCCCCCGCAATGCCGCGGATTTGGCAGTAATGCGTGACGACGTCGCCCCACAGCGCGCCCATCCGGCTGCCACCATTCGACACCACAATCACGTCACCGGGTTGCGCCACCTGGATCGCCGCGTGCAACAAGAGGTTGTCGCCAGGATAGTTGTAGGACGTGATCGCCTGCCCGCAGACCCGCGCGCGTTGAAACAGCGGTTTCATCTGAGGCTGCATCAGACCCAGACGGCCCGGAACCGCGCCCATCCCTTCATGCAGATCGGCGACGTTCAGCTTGGCCGCGCGCGCGATCAGCCCCGCGTCGATCCGGGGTATCTTGGTGTAAACGACCGGTTCCATGTGCTCTTCCTCTCCTCCGTCGCTAAGCGCCCGGCTCCGCCGCGAGCCGCGACAGCACCCGAACCACGCTTTCCATGTCCTGCGCCGGGACGCCGCGGAACAAGATTTCCTCGCGCGCCCGTGCATGCCTTACGATTGCCGCGACCATCCGGTCGCCCGCCTCGGACAGCCGCACTCCACCGTCGTCGCCGCGCAGCACGAAGCCGCCAGCGATCATACCGTCGAGAACCGAGCGGCTGGCCTCCGGCCCCATCATCAATTCCGCGCGCACCCGCTCCAGCGTGCGGCCCGGCGTGCGCGCCACCACACGAAGCAGACGCGCCTCCATCATGCTGATCCCCAGTCCGGCCTCGGCACGGCCCCGCTCCAATTCGACCGCGATGGCGCTATAAGCACGGATCAGCAGGTTCGACAGCACCTCTTCGCCGCCATCCGCCGCAGGCGGTCCGGGTGCCGGGTCGGCGAGCGGACGCGTCTCGGGATGGTCGGCCGCCATCGCGTAGCGTCCCTTGGAAAACAACAAGGGCTGGCGATCGTTGCGGTGAAACCCTTCGACCTCGCCAATCAGGATCAGGTGGTCACCGGCCTCGTCCGCCCGCCACAACCGGCATTCGAACGCCGCAGCCACACCCTCCAGCAAGGGCGCCCCGCCCATACCGGAGGTTACCGGCACACCGGCGAACTTGTCCGGGCCGGATTTGGCAAAGCGTTGCGCAAGAGCCAGTTGATCCGTTGCCAATACGTTCACCGCGAAATGACCGCATCCTTCAAAGGCGGCAAAGCTCGTACTCTCCCGACGCAGTGACCAGAGAACCAGCGCCGGGTCCAGCGATACCGATGCGAATGAATTCGAGGTCATCCCATAGGCCGCGCCGTCACGCTCGGTCGTGACAACCGCTACACCCGTCGGATATTCGCCCAGACACCGGCGATAGGCCCCGACGTCGGACTGCGGCTTCTGGGTCTGCCGTTTTGCGCTCATCTTTCTGCTGCCCCCGTCAAACCGCCGTGATACGGATCTGAATGCTGCTGTCGCTCGACTGACTGGCGGGCTGGCCCACCAGCCATTCCGAAAACCGGCGCTGCAATTCACGCAGCAGCCATTGCGCGGCGGGTCCGGGCGGTTCTTCGCTGCGATGCGCGGCGTAAAGAGGGAAGCTCAGCGCTCTGCCTTGATGAACTGCGAAGTGCAATTCGACCAATGCGCCGCTTTGCAGATGCGGCAGTGCCAGATGGGTCGGCATTGCGCACCAGCCGAACCCTTTCAGCGCAAAGTCGAGCCTGTTGTACTGGTCAATGAAAGACCAGGTCTTCCTGCCCATCACCAATCCGCGGTAGCGTTTGGTCCGGTCCGTCAGCGCAAGCTGCACATGTTCGTCGGTTTCGGCTTGGCTGATCAGCCCGTTGATCTGCGCAAGGGGATGAGAAGCTGCAGCGACAGCCGAGATCGGCACATCGCCCACAAATTCCATCTGGATGCCCGGGATTGGCTCGGGTGCAGGGGAATAAATCGCCAACCGAGCATTGCCCTCGAGCAGCGACTGCTCGGGTCCACCCAGCCCCTCGGCGAAAAGGGTCACCGCCACCAGCGGGAATTTCTCGCGCAGCGCACCAAGGCTCTCGATCACGACGTCGGTCGGAAACACCTGCTCGATCGCCACGCTGATCTCTGGCTCGGCGACCGTGGCGATGGACCGCGCCCGCGCGCGCAGCGAATCCGCGCTGGCAATAGTGTGTCGCGCGTCGACGACGATCGCGCGCCCGGCGTCGGTCAGAATTGGCACTTTGTGGCTGCGGTCGAACAACTGCAGCTCCAGCGACTCTTCCAGCGTCTGGATCGCCTGACTCACGGCGGATTGCACTCGGTTGATCTTCCGGGCCGCCGCCGAAAAGCTGCCGGTGTCCGCAACCGCGATCAGCATCTGCAACTGATCGAGGGTAACTCTGCTCAGCATGGTGTCTCTCCCCCCGCGGACTTTGCGCGCCGCCAGGATAGTATCCATCACCAAATCTGTCATATGGCTACCCGGTTCATCAGTATATCCGATCACTATTTCGGGCTGAATCCATATAACCGCGCGGGGTTGCGCGACAGGATCGCATCACGCTCCGCGGCGCTTGGTACCCAGTCGAGAAGCAGGTCCATCAACTCGGCATCGTCTGGCCGGTCGTCGCCCAGATGAGTCGGATGCGGCCAGTCCGATCCCCAGAGCAGCCGCTCGGTGCCAACGGCCGCCACCGCTTTCGCCAAGTCTGCAACGTCAGCGTATTGCGGCGCTCCCGAGGTCGAGATGTGATAGGCGCCCGACAGCTTGACCCAGACATTGGGCCGTGCTGTCAGTCGCAGAAGCGCCTGCACCGCCGGATGCTTGGGCCCGACGGGCTGCGAATATCGACCGAAATGGTCGATCACCACGGTGCAGGGGAGGGCGGCGATCAGCGCCTCACGCTCGGGCAGTTCCATCCCGTCAAGCTGCACCTGAACATGCCAGCCGCTGCCCACGATCCGTCCGGCCATCGCCTGCAGCTCTTCCCAAGTCAGCATCCCGCCGCGCATCTGGTGGAAGCGCAGTCCGCGCGCGCCCCCCTTCCAATATGCGTCCAGTTCCGCGTCCGATACGGTCAATGGCACCGTCACCACGGCCCGCGCCGCATCTCCCGCCCGCGCCACCGCGTCGAGAATGCAGCGGTTATCAAAGCCGTAGGTCACTGGCTGCACCACCACCATCCGCTCCAAACCCAACCGTTCCTGCACTCGCGCATAGTCGGCGGGCAGGAAACTCGGTGGGAACAGCCAAGCCTTCTCAGAGGCCGGAAACCGGTCGTCGTAGAAATGCATATGCGTGTCGCAGGCCCCGATTGGCGCCTTCAGGCGGGGCCGCGTGGTGTGGTCCGGAACGCTCGTTGGCATCGCCCCGCCTCACCCGACCAGATTCTGCTGCATGGTCTTGCCCGCGTATTCTGTGCGGAAGACGCCCGCCTTCTGCAACAGCGGCACCACTTCGTCGACAAAGCTCTCGACGCTGCCAAGATTAGACGCCGGGGTAACGTTGAAGCCGTGGCACCCGCTTTCGCGCCACAATTGAATTAGCCGCTCGGCCACTTGCGCCGGGTCGCCCACGATCTGCGGCATCCCGGTCGAGGCGCCGAATACCCGCGCCGCATCCGCCACCGTTGCATTGCCGTCGCCAGTCATGTTCGCCAGCGCCTGTAACATCCCCTGCGAGGCTTGCGTCGTCGAATCCGCCAGCCGATGCGCGGGGTCGAGCTTGCTGAAATCCACCCCCAGCGTGCCCGACATCCGGCACAG
The DNA here is from genome assembly GCA_016124615.1 of Paracoccaceae bacterium. GTDB lineage: Bacteria > Pseudomonadota > Alphaproteobacteria > Rhodobacterales > Rhodobacteraceae > Solirhodobacter. Next base: position 14,080 of record WGNF01000006.1, read on the forward strand.
CGCGGCGTCGAGCGGAATGCGCTCCGCCATCGCCTTCTGCTGCGCCTTCGCCTCGGTCTCGGTTCCGCCGATCACGCATTGGATGCCGAAGGTCACCCTCGGCGCCTCGGCCTTGCCTGCCGCCTGCGACGTCGCGTCGAGCTTCTGGACAAAGCCGCGCATCGCCGCCTCGCCTGGCTGGATCGCAAAGATCACATCGGCATGCTTCAGCGCGAATTGCTGGCCGCGCCCGGAGGATCCGGCCTGAAACAGCACCGGCCGACCTTGCGCAGAGGGCAGCACCGGTGGCACTGCGCGGCACCGGTAATACTCCCCCTCCACATCGACCACCGCCACCTTCGCAGGATCGGCATAGATGCCCCGCTCCCGGTCGGCGAGGATCGCATCGGGGGCGATTCCGTTCCACAACGCATAGCAGATGTCCATGTATTCGTCGGCCTGATCGTAGCGCGCGTCATGGTCCATCTGGTCCAACCCCAGCGCCCGATGCTCGCCGCGCAGGTGGCCAGAAACGATGTTCCAGCCAACGCGCCCACCGCTGAGGTAATCCAGTGTGGAGAGCCGCCGAACTGTGCCATAGGGATGGCTTCCAGCGGTCGAAAGGGTGACAGCCAGCCCGAGGTTCTGGGTCTCGGCCAGCATTACGCTACCCACCGCCAGCGGATCATGGCAGGGCCAGCAGACGCCATAGCGGACGTAGTCGTCGATGCTTTCGCGATAGCGGTCAAAGCCGCCCGGCGTGTCGGCAAAGAAGGCGGCGTCGAAACAGCCCTTTTCCAGCAACCGCGCCAATCGTTTCCAATGGTCGAACCCGGCCATCCCCGCCAGCCGTTCGTCCGCCGGATCGGCCCAGCTCAGCGCGGTGTGGTTGATCGGGCTGTGCATGTAGAAGCCGATCAGGTGCATCTGCTTGGTCATGGTGTCTCGCTCATATCTTCTGGCAGGAGGCCACCGTATGACGCCCCCGCAACGGGTCGATTGTTCAGGGCATGAATGTCAATCAGGCTGTCCGGCCCGGCACAGTCGACGCCGGTCCAGCCGACCTGCCCCATGCAGAGGTCAAGCTCCTTGCGCATGATGTCGAGCACTTTGCGCGCCCCGGCCTCGCCTGCCGCGGCGACGCCGAACATGGCGGGACGGCCGAACAGCACGGCCTTGGCGCCAAGGCACAGCGCCTTGGCCACGTCCGCGCCCCGGCGCACGCCGCTGTCGATCAGCAGGTCCATCTTGCCACCCACCGCATCAGCAATCAGTGGCAGCATCTCTATCGGTGCCGGCGCCGAGTCGAGCTGCCGACCGCCGTGGTTCGAGACGATCAGGCCATCGGCCCCCAGCTCCTGGCAGCGCAGCGCATCTGCCGGATGCAGCACGCCCTTCACCAGAAGCGGCCCCGGCCAGTTCTTCCGCACCCGCGCCAAGACCTCCCAGGTCTGTCCGGGCGCGGGCGTTTCGGAGCCGTAGAGGTCCGCTATCTCGTTCGCGCTCGCCCCGGCCCTGGCGTAGGGCCGCCAGTTTTCCATCGTCGGGATGCCGCCCTTCGTCAGATAGCGCCAAGTCCAGCCCGGCCGGCCGAGGCCCTGCAGGATCACCCCCGGCGTCATCTTCATCGGGCGCCGGAAGCCGCTTCGCAGGTTGCGCTCTCGTTTACCCATCACCGGGGTGTCTACCGTCAGGATCAGCACCCGCACGCCGAGCGCCTTGGCGCGCTCTACCAGCCCGTCGGTGATTTTCGGATTGCGCGTGCCATAGATCTGGAACCAGGTCGTCTCGGGCACTTCGGCCATCGCCGCCTCGATCGAATCGCAGCTCGCGCTCGACATCAGGTAGGGCAGCCGAAACTTCGCGGCCGCCCGTGCCAGCATAAGGTCCGCCCCAGGTCGGAAGAACCCCGCGATTCCCATCGGACAGATGCCGAATGGGCTTTCGTATTCCTGCCCGAACAGCACCGTCTTCTGGCTGCGCTTCTGAACATCGACCAGGTACCGCGGCAACAGGCGATAGCGATCATACCCCGCCCGGTTTCGCGCCAGTGCGGTTTCCCCGTCGACGCCGCCGTCGATGAAGTCAAACGCGATGCGCGGCAACCGTGCCTTTGCCAGCCGCGCCATGTCGTCGAAGTTGATGACAGAGTCGAGGTTCATTTCCGTCGCGTTCCAGCCCTTGCAGCCCAGGGGCCAAGCCGCCCACCGCTGTGATGTGATGGTTGTTCCATGTCTTATAAATTAGTTAAATTGCTGAAATATTGATTGTATCTATCTATTAAAATGATCGTTTATTTGCGGAATCAGAGCAGTCGGCCCGGCCGCCGCTGGGGACGGCCGGGACAGTTCTGGCTTCCTTCCCGCGCTTTACTTGCCCAGCGCGGTGCGGATCTTGACCAGCGCTTCGCTCGCGTCCGGTCCGGCGTTCTTGGCCCAATCCACCCAATAGGGTGTGAACTCGGTCGTGTATTGCTTGATGTCATCCGGCGTGGCGTCGACAATCTTGAGCTTCTGGCGCAGCTCGGCCAGATCTTCGTCGTTCACCTTTTTCAGCGCGTCCCACATCTTCGGCCGCGCCGCTGCGACTGCCTCGTCCAGCGCCTTGCGCAAGTCGAGGGCCAGCCCGGCATAGCTGTCCTTGTTGATCAGAATATATTCGATCCCGACATGCGGGTCCGAGATATAGCCCCATTCCAGGAACTCGGTCCATTTCGACCCGACGATGTTCGCCGCGCCGGTAAAGATGGCGTTGACCACGCCCCGGTTCATCGCCTCGGGCACCTCGGCCGTTGTCAGCGACACCGGTGCGCCGCCATAATGGCGGATCACGTCGCCCTGCTCGGGACTCGATCCACGAACCGAGCGGCCCTTCAGCTGGCTTAGGTTGGTCACTGGCTCGCCACGCCCGTAAAGGTTCTGCGGCCAGAACTGCCCGTTCCAGAACAGCACCTGACAGCCCGCGCTGCCCACCGCCTTGTCGACATAGGGCACCAGAATATCCACCGCAGTCTTGCCATCCTCCGGCGTCCGTACCAGAAACGGCAACCCTGGCAGCGCCGCGATCTTCGTCGTGCCGGCGATGAAGCCCATGTAGCCGAGCGCCATTTCCACCTGCCCCTGGCCGCATACTGAAACCGCCTCAGTCGCGGTGAACGGAAGTTCCCCCGCAGTTCGAACGGTGATGTCGAGCTGCCCGTTCGTCCGCGTCCGCACATCGTCGGCGAAGGCGGAATAGAGCTGGGTCAGCGCATGACCCGGCCCGTAGACGATGGTGAAGTCCCACTTGTGTACCGCCGCGCTCGCCCGCCGCGCGGTGGCCGCAACAAGCCCGGCTGCGCCCAGACCCTGCAATGTCTGGCGTCTTGAAATTCCCTTAGTGTGCATTCGTCGTCCTCCCTTTATGATTGTCCGGCCTCCCAGCCGAGGTCACTTCGCCGTCATGTGGTTCGGCAGCCAAAGCACGATGCCGGGCTCGAACCACATCACGATCAGAAAGATCAGCATCAGCGCGACATAGGGCATGGAGCCCCGCACCACCTCTGAAAACGGGCGCCCATTGCCCATTGCGTGCAACACGAACAGGTTCAGCCCGATCGGCGGCGTGATCATTCCGATCTCGATCAGCACAACCACGATCACGCCGAACCAGATCAGATCGAAGTGCGCCGCCTGCACGATGGGGTAGAGCACCGGAAGCGTCAGCAGCATCATGGATGATCCGTCGATCAGGCACCCGAGCCCGAGGTAGAGCCCCATAATCGCCATGAACAGGACGAACGGCGGCAGCTGCAGCGCGATTACGTATTCGGTCAGAGCCCGGCTGACGCCGGAATAGACCAACGCATAGGAAAACACCTGCGCCGAAACCACGATGAACAGCACCATGCAGGTGGTCCGCACCGCCTCGACATGCGCCAGCTTCACGTTGTTCCAAGTCAGTCCGCCATAGAGCAGCGCAATGGCATAGGCCGCCACCACGCCGATTGCTGCAGCTTCGGTCGCCGTTGCCCAGCCGAGGTAGATCGAGGCCATGACGAACGAGATCAGCCCCATCAACGGCAGGATGTCGAGCAGGGAACGCAGCGACCGCTCTCCCGGCTTGGGCGGCTCGACCGGCGCAACGCTAGGGTCCAGCAGGCTACGGATCGCGATGTAGCCCATGAAGATCGCGGCCAGCGCAAGGCCCGGCATGATGCCCGCGATAAACATCGTCGCAACCGATTGATCGACGATCGAACAATAGATGATCATGACGATGCTGGGCGGGATCAGGATGCCCAGTGTTCCGCCCGCAGCGAGAGAGCCGAAGATCATCGGGTTGCTGTAGCCGCGCTGTTGGAGTTGCGGGATGGTCACGGTGCCGATGGTGCCGGCTGTCGCAACGCTCGATCCACAGGCCGCCGCGAAGATCGAACAGGCGATGATGTTGGATTGCAGCAACCCGCCCGGCAGGAACCGCAGCCAGACCGCCAGCGCGGCGTAGAACCGCTCGGCGATGCCACAGCGCAGGATGATCGCGCCCATCACGATGAACAGCGGCACCGGGATCAGCGTGAAGCTGTCGATGGTGTTCCAGCTGATGCTGCCAAGCGCCAGTAGCGGCTTCAGCCCGCCCATGATGTAGAGGCCCGAAATCCCCGTCGTCATCAATGCGATGGCAATCCAGAGCCCGCTCGCCAGAAGCAGGATCAGCAGGATCAGCGTGAACAGCGAAAAGGTAACAAGCGTCACAACCAGCTCTCCATCTCGGTGGGTTTGGCGGAGCTGTCTGCGACGACCGAGCCGGGCCGGATCAGCTCGATCAGTGCGCGCACCGCGGCGGCGAAGGTGGCCCAGGCCAGTAGAACCGCACCGACCGGCATCACCAACTGCGGCATCCACAGCAGTGTGCGCGAGGTGTAGATCGACGTCGCCTGCGTGGAATAGCTGTGCAGCACGAAGGTGTAGAGGTGCCAAGCGTAGATCACCAGGATCGCCGTCGCGACCACTGCCAGAAACAGGTTGACGACTGAGGCGAAACGCCCTTTGAACGTCAGGTAAAGAATGTCGACCCGGATGAACCCGCCGTTACGAAAGGTCCAGGCGAGGCCAAGAAAGACGTTGCTGGTGAGCAGGTATCCCGACATCTCGGACGAGATCAGCGTGGAAACCTCGAAGGCTGAGCGCAGAAAAACTTCGAGCACCACCAAAACGGTGATGACCCCCACGGAAAGCGCCGACAGAACCATCGCCGCATTCTCGATATGCTGCGCGACCCGATCCACCGACAGCGCGGCCCGTCCGATACCTGACGGCACCGTGCCTCGTGGCGCAACCAGCGCCTCTGGCCTCAGATATTCTCCCACCCTGGAACCTTCTTGTTATTCCACCCTGCCGCACGCAGGCCCGCGGCTCCCAGCGACGGACCGAATGGCGCTCCGAATGGAAACGCCTCGTACATCAAGGCGGAAGACCCCTTCCAACGCCCCTCCCTCGGGGCAGATTTTTTGGATAGCATGGCGCGGCAACAAGACGCATACGCATTCTTTTGATAGCTTTTATCGGTAGGCCAGATGATTGACGGGCACCATCTGGCAGCCAATTTAATGAAGAAACGGCCGTAAACGGCTGCGCAAACCCGTTGCCCGACCGCGTCCCCAGTCCCCTAACCGTGTCAGACGATCAACAGTGATTGACCATGTCCGTGGCCGCCATTGCGGCCTCCTGAAACCCTTCCGACAGCGTCGGATGGGCGTGGATCGTCGCCGCCACGTCCTCCAGCAGCAACCCGTTTTCCAACGCCAATGCGTAGCCCGAGGCCAACTCGGCCACTCCCGGCCCAACCGCCTGTATGCCGAGCAGGACATGATCCGACTTGCGCGCCACGATTCTGACGAACCCCTCAGTATCGTCCAACGTCAGCGCCCGCCCGCTGGCCCGGAACGAAGATTCGGAAACCAGCCGATCCGCCTCCGGCACTGCATCGGGCAGCAGGCCGACGCAAAGGATCTCGGGGTCGGTGAAACAGACGGCAGGAACGCAGACCTTGTCCCACCCGGCGCTGCGGCCCGCCACTATATCCGCCACAACCTGCCCCTGCGCCATTGCGCGATGTGCCAGCATCGGCCCCTCGGTCACGTCGCCGATCGCATAGACTCCGCGCATCGAGGTGCGACAGCCGTCGTCCACTGCGATGAACCGTCCAGCCTGCCGCAAGCCCAGTTCCTCAAGGCCCAGCCCGTCTACCATTGGCACCCGGCCCACCGTCACCAGCACCCGGTCCACCGCCAGTTCCTCCGGCCCCTCGGCCCCGGCGATGCGCAACGCGCCCTTCACCTCGTCCCAGCCTTCGACCCGTGCGTCGAGTTTCAACGTGATGCCCAGGTCGTTAAGCCGCCGCTGGACTGGGCGGGTCAATCGCTCATCATACTGCGGCAGCACGCTCGGCGCGGCCTCAACTAGCGTCACTGCGCTGCCCAGCTTGGCGAAGGCGGTGCCCAGCTCCAGCCCAATATATCCCGCGCCGACCACCGCCAGCCGAGCCGGCGGCTGCGTCATTGCCAGCGCTCCGGTGGAATCGATCACCCGGCCGCCAAACGGCAGCCCCGGCACGGCCGCCGCGCGCGAACCGGTGGCGATCACCACCGCCTCGGCCCGCACCAGAATGTCGCCCTCCGGCCCTTCAACGCGCAGAGTCTTGCCATCGACGAACCGCGCCCGGCCCGTGATCACCCGCACCCCGGCGCGTTGCAGCAGCCCGCCGACACCAGAGACGAGGCGATCGACCACGCCCCCCATCCAGTGTCGCGTCGCGCCATAGTCGAGGGTCGGCTCGGTCACTATCACGCCATGCAGCCCGCTGCCGGATTGCCGCCGCGCAGTATGGAACGCCCCAGCCGCGTGGATCAGCGCCTTGGACGGAATACAGCCGACGTTCAGACAGGTGCCGCCCAGCGTCGCGGCCTCGACCAGTACGGTATCCACCCCCATCCGCCCGGCCCGCGCCGCGCAGACATAGCCGCCCGGCCCGCCACCGATCACCAGAAGCGTGCAAGTCACCTCATTCATCCACGCCACCCTCCATGAAAATCAACGTCGGCACCTCGAGCAGTTCCTTGAGGCGCGCCACGAATGTCGCCGCCGCCCAGCCATCGACCACGCGGTGATCGAAAGAGCAGGACAGGTTCATCATCCGCCGCGGCACGAAGGTCCCCCCGTCCCAGACTGGTCGCACCGCGATCTTGTTGATCCCGACGATGGCCACCTCCGGGTGGTTGATGATAGGCGTCGTGGCCACCGCCCCGAGCGGGCCGAGCGAGGTCACGGTAAGGGTCGAGCCCGAGAGATCGGCCGGTGCCGCCTTTTGCGCCCGCGACGCCTCTGCCAGTTCCCGAATCGCCCTCGCGGTCTGCCACAGGTCCAGCGCTTCGGTATGGCGCAGCACCGGCACCATCAGCCCCGCATCGGTCTGGGTCGCGATCCCGCAGTGCAGCGCGCGGTGCCGCGTCACGATACCGGCCTCATCGTCGAACGTCGCGTTGATCGCCGGATGCGCCGCGAGCGCACGCACCAGCGCACGCAGCACGAACGGCAGCAGTGTCAGCTTGCCCTGCTCGGCCCCCTGCGTGCGGTTCAGCCTTTCGCGCAGCGCCTCCAGCGCCTCTACATCGATCTCCTCGATGATCGAGAAATGCGGGATGCGCGCCTTCGACAGCGTCATTTTCTCTGCGATCCGGCGGCGGATGCCCACCACCTTGATCTCTTCCGTGCCCGTGCGCTGCCGCGCCCGATCCGGCGCGGTGGCCGCCCCGGACAGAAAGGCGTCAAGATCGGCTTGCAGGATTCGACCGGCCGGGCCGCTGCCGCGCAGTTGTCGAAGATCGACGCCTTCCTCTCGGGCCCGCCCGCGCACCGAAGGCGCGGCCAGCGGTCGGCCATCGCCGCCACGGGCCACCAAACGGGCCTGTCCCGACACAGACGCCCCGCGCGGCTTCGGCGCGGCGGTCGGGGCAGTGGCCATCTCAGCCACGGCCGGTTCGGGGGGCGGCGCGCTACCGTCGACCTCGATCCGCACAAGTTCGGCACCGATCGCCAGCATGTCGCCCGCCGGACCCGCAATCCAGGTGATCCGCCCGCTGGCGGAGGCCGGGATTTCCACCACCGCCTTGTCGGTCGTCACCTCGCAGAGGATGTCATCCTCGCGCACGACGTCGCCCGGCTTGACGCGCCAGTCGGACAGCTCCGCCTCGGCAATGCCCTCGCCGATGTCGGGCAGGGTAAAGCTCCACTCGGTCATCGCTCAGCCTCCCAGCACGGCGCGAATGGCGCGGATCACCCGCGCCGGTCCGGGGAAATAGTCATGCTCCTGCGCGTGGGGGTAGGGCGTATCCCACCCCGCCACCCGCAGCACAGGCGCCTCGAGCGCATAGAAACACTCTGCCTGCACCAGCGCGGCCAGCTCCGCACCGAATCCGCTGGTCAGCGTCGCCTCGTGCAGCACGATGCAGCGCCCCGTCTTGTTGACCGAGGCGACGATGGCCTCCAGGTCCAGCGGCAGCAGTGTGCGCAGGTCGATCACCTCGACATCCGCACCGCATTCATCAACCGCCGAATGGGCTACATGAACCATCGTTCCGTATGCGATCAACGTCGCCGCCGCCCCGGCCCGCGCGATATGCGCTTTGCCCAGTGGCACCTCGATCACGCCGTCCTCGACCTCGCCCAGCTCATGCTTCGACCATGGCGTCGAGGGGCGGTCGAAATGCCCGTCGAACGGCCCATTGTATAGCCGCTTCGGCTCTAGAAAGATCACCGGATCGGGGTCCGCGATGGCGGCCAGCAGCAGTCCCTTGGCATCGCGCGGATTCGACGGCACGACCGTCTTCAGGCCCGCGACATGGGTGAACAGCGCCTCGGGGCTTTGGCTGTGGGTCTGCGCGCCGAAGATTCCGCCGCCGGTCGGCATCCGCACCACCAGCGGGCAGGTGAACTCTCCGGCAGAACGATAGCGCAGCCGCGCCGCCTCCGACACGATCTGGTCATAGGCCGGGTACATGTAGTCGGCGAACTGAATCTCGACCACCGGCCGCAGGCCATAGGCTGCCATCCCGATGGCGGTGCCGACGATCCCCAACTCGCTGATAGGCGTGTCGAAGCAGCGCTCTACCCCAAAGCGCTTCTGAAGCCCCGCGGTGCAGCGGAACACGCCCCCGAAATAGCCCACGTCCTCGCCCATTGCGACCACATTAGCGTCGCGCTCCATCGCGACGACATGGGCATCGCGGATCGCCTCGATCATCGTCATCCGCGCCATCTCAATACCCCATCTCGTGCCGCTGGCGCAGCAGGTGCGGCGGCATCTTGGCAAAGACATCCTCAAACATGTCGCGCGGGCTGGGCCGCCGACCGCCATGCAGCGTGCCGATCGCCTCGGCCTCTTTCTGCGCGGCGGCGACCTGATAGGCGATCTCGGCCTCGGCCTGTGCGTGGCGCTCATCCGACCAGGCGCCACGCGCGATGAGATGCGCCTTCAACCGCAGGATCGGATCGCCCAGCGGCCAGGCGCGCCCCTCCTCCTTCGGGCGATAGGCGCTCGGGTCGTCCGATGTCGAATGCCCGCCCACCCGATAGGTCACGAACTCGATCAGCGTCGGCCCCAGATCGCGCCGCGCCCGTTCCGCCGCCCATTGCGCGGCAGCATGGACGGCAAGATAGTCGTTGCCATCGACACGAAGCGCCGGAAGACCGAACCCATGCGCCCGTGCCGCGAAGGTACCCGCCCCGCCGCGTGCGATCCCCTGAAAAGTGGAAATCGCCCATTGATTGTTCACGATGTTCAGGATCACCGGCGGCTTGTAGGTCGAGGCAAAGACAAGTGCTCCGTGAAAATCGCTCTCGGCGGTGGACCCGTCGCCGATCCAGCCCGCCGCCAGATGCCGCTCGCCCCGGATCGCAGCCGCCATCGCCCAGCCCACGGCTTGAACATATTGCGTCGCAAGATTGCCCGAGATCGAGAAGAAGCCATGCTCTTTCGAGCTGTAGAACACTGGCAATTGCCGGCCCCTTACCGGATCGCCGTCGTTGGAATAGACTTGGCACATCATCTTGACGAGGGGATAGCCCGCCGCGACCAGCAGTCCGGCCTGACGGTAGGTGGGGAAGTTCATATCCCCCTGCCGCAGCGCGCGTTGAAACGCGCAAGAGATCGCCTCCTCCCCCAGATGCTGCATGTAGAAAGAGATCTTGCCCTGCCGCTGCGCCGTCAGCATCCGCGCGTCATAAGTCCGCAGCATCATCATGTCCCGCAGACCGGCGCGCAGGGTATCCTCGTCCAGCGCCCCGGCCCAGGGGCCGACGGCCTCGCCCTGCCGGTTCAAAACCCGGATGATGGAGAAGGCCAGGTCGCGCATCTCTTCCGCACCGCAATCCGGCGCCGGCCGCCGTACTTCGCCTGCGCGCGGGATGGTGACATGCGAAAAGTCAGGCGTGTCCCCGGCCCTTATCGCGGGTGCGGGCACATGCAGGCGGGGGGAAACCTCGTCACTCATGCTCGACCTCGCGCCAGGCGGCCGAAAGCAGATCGAAGCGATTGGCAAACAGGTTCACCCGGTCCGGTTCGGCCAAGCTCAAAGCAAACCTCACGGCATAGCCCCGCTCTTGACAGCTTTCGATCTGAAGTGCCTTCAGCGCCAGCCCAAGGCGGCGCAAGGCATCGAGAATGCGTGGCACCGCCTCCAGCGGATCGCGACAGGTGCAACAATAGGTCATGCCCGGCCTCCTCTATCTTGCTGAAAGGCTAGCTCTCTCGGACCCAAAGATGTTATCAAATATTGTTGCCGTTTGCCGATGTTCCAATATGATATATTGCAACATCAACAGTCAGAAAAATATTGTTTCATGGATGCGATTCAGCTCGACCGCATCGACCGCAAGATCCTCGCCACGCTGGCTGAGGATGGGCGCATCTCGAACGCCGCGCTCGCACAGAAGATCGGCCTGTCGCCTGGCCCCTGCTGGCAGCGCGTGCGTAGGCTCGAACAGGTCGGCGTGATCGAGGGTTACCGCGCCATCCTGAACCCCGCCGCGATGGGTGCGTCTGAGGTCGTGTTGATCGAAGTAATCCTGGAACGTCATGACGACGAGATCGTCGAAACCTTCGGTCGCGCCATGCAGCAGATGCCCGAAGTGCTCGAGGTTCACCTCACCACCGGCGAATACGACTACCTGATCAAGGTCGCCGTCGATGGCACGAGGGGGTACGAGGAATTCCTGCGCACCCGCCTCTATCGCGTGCCCGGCATCCGCCACTCGCGGTCGAGCTTCGTGCTGCGCAGCCTGAAAAACGCGCAGGCATTCGTCGCACCGCTACCCTGATCCGGCGCCGCGTTGCCCTTGGTGACCGACCGCTTTAGCATGGGGCAATGCTACGCAAAGCGCGCAGCGGCTGGCCTACCCTTCCCCGTACAGACCTATCCTGCGCGCCGCGTGAGCGGCGTTCCGAGAGCGGTGAAGCAGTTCAGGAGGGTGCTGTCAGAGCGATGGACGTTAAGGCGGTTCATGGCCTTTGTACATGACCAAGCGCAGCCATTCCGCTACTTCCGGACCAGTCTGAGGTCATCCGCCTCGCCGTGATGATGTACACCCCCGCTCCCGCTGTCGCTCTGCAACGTCGTGGACCTGCTGCACGAGTGTGGCATCGACAACTGCAACGAGACGGTCCGGTTCTGGCGGCATCGGTTCGGGCCGCTGTTCGCGGCAGAGATCCGCTAGCGGCGCGTCGAGTGCGAGCGGTCGGGCAACTGGCGGTGGCATCTGGACGAAGTCCTCAAGAGCTTCGCGACGAAGACGCGAGGCAAGCGCGGCATTGAAATTCTTGACGAAATCGCTGAAACGGCACGGCCGCGCCGACGAGATCGTCACTGACAGGCTCTGCTCCTGTGGTGGAAACCTGCGCGAACTCGGCATTCGCGATCTGCGAAACATTGCAGAAGCTCGCCGCCGTGCACGCCTCGGTTCACAACCACGTCAACCACGAACGCAGCCTTTCCTCCCGCACCCTCTTCAAGCCGACCCGCCGTCGCAGCGCAGCGCGGCCTCTGCGCTGAATAAGGGCGTGTCACTGTCCTAGCGGAGACGAGTTCGCATTCGTCTGCCATCTCCGCCACGGGCCTTTGCGGTTATCGACACCTCTTTTTGACGAACTCGGTGCCCGACTGGCAGCCGTGTCAGAAGAATGGCCCTTGAGGCAAGGCAGCGCTCGCTCGCTTTCCGCCTCCTCCTCAAGCGGAACCGCGCCGCCGCCCTCGCTGACAGCATCCCGCGCAGCCAGTCCGGCCCCCCGCGCTGAAGACGGTCACAATCGCCACGGACGATCCGCCGGAGATCGCGCCTCGATGCCCCGCGCGATCTCACAATGCAGATGCGGCGCTTTTGGGTTGCCTCGATACCCGACTTGCCTTATTCGGCGCAGCCCTTGCACACCGGGGGATCGCCGATGCTTCAGACGCCCTATTACCTGATCGACCGCGCCTCGCTTCTGCGCAACATGGCCGTCATCGACCGCTTGCAGACCCTCTCGGGCGCGAAGGCGTTGCTGGCGCTGAAATGCTTCGCCACCTGGCCGGTGTTCGACACGCTGCGGCCCCACATGGCCGGAACCACGTCCTCGTCCCTCTACGAATTGCGGCTGGGACGCGAGGAGTTCGGCGGCGAAACGCATGCCTATTCGGTGTCCTGGGCCGACCACGAGATCGACGAGGCGGTGGGCTATGCCGACAAGATCATCTTCAACTCCATCGGCCAGTTGGACCGCTTTGGCCCGCGCACACAGGGCATCGCGCGGGGGCTGCGGCTGAACCCGCGGTTTTCCACCAGCGGATTCGACCTGGCCGACCCGGCGCGGCCATTCTCCCGGCTCGGCGAATGGGACGCGGAAAAGATCGCGGCCGTGATCGACCGGATTTCCGGGTTCATGATCCATTACAATTGCGAAAACGGCGACTTTGCGCTGTTCGACGCACAGCTTTCCCGGATCGAGGCCGAGTTCGGCGCGCTGCTCGGGCGGGTGGATTGGGTCAGCCTTGGTGGCGGCATCCACTTCACCGGGCCGGGCTATCCGCTGGAGGCGCTGGCGGCGCGGCTGAAGGCGTTTTCCGAACGGTTCGGGGTGCAGGTCTATCTGGAACCGGGCGAGGCGGCAATCACCAACACCGCCACGCTGGAGGTGACGGTGCTCGACGTGCTGGAAAACGGCAAGCGGCTGGCGATCGTGGACAGCTCGATCGAGGCGCATATGCTCGATCTGCTGATCTATCGCCAACCGGCGAAGATCGCGCCCGACGAAGGTGAACATGAGTTCATGATCTGCGGAAAGTCCTGCCTCGCGGGTGATATCTTCGGTACGTTCCGGTTCCCCGCACCGCTGAACGTGGGCGACCGGTTGTCGATCCTCGACGCGGCCGGTTACACGATGGTCAAGAAGAACTGGTTCAACGGCGTGCAGATGCCGGCCATCGCCATCCGCGAGCTGGACGGCGCGATCACCGTCGCGCGGCGGTTCGGATATGAGGATTACCGGGCGAGCCTCGGCTGAGGCAACCCGCACTGCAGAACGGAGACAAGCCCATGAAACGCAACGTCCTGATCATCGGCGCCGGAGGCGTGGCAAAGGTCGTGGCGCATAAATGCGCGCAAAACAACGACGTGCTGGGCGACATTCACATCGCCTCGCGCACGCTGGCCAAATGCGAAAGCATCATCGCCGACGTGCAGGCAAAGGGTGCGATGAAGCGTCCGGGGGTCTTCGCTGCGCATCAGGTCGACGCGATGAACAGCGCCGCCGTGGCGGACCTGATCCGCGCCACCGGCGCGCAGATCGTGCTGAACCTCGGCGCGTCGTTCGTGAACATGTCGGTGCTGGATGGCTGCATCGCCGCGGGTGCGGCCTATCTGGACACCGCGATCCACGAAGACCCGGCCAAGGTCTGCGAGGCTCCGCCGTGGTATGCGAATTACGAATGGGCGCGGCGCGACGCCTGCGCCGCGGCGGGGGTGACGGCGATCCTTGGCTGCGGCTTCGATCCGGGCGTGGTGAACGCCTATGCGCGGCTGGCGGCGGATCGCTATTTCGACCGGATTGACTCGATCGACATCATCGACATCAACGTCGGCAGCCACGGCCGCTGGTTCGCCACCAACTTCGACCCCGAGATCAATTTCCGCGAATTCACCGGGCAGGTGTGGTCGTGGCAAAAGGGGGCATGGGTTGCCAACCAGATGTTCGAGGTCGGGCAGGACTGGGATCTGCCCGTGGTCGGCACGCAGAAAGCCTACCTGACCGGCCATGACGAGGTGCATTCGCTGAGCCAGATCCTGAAGGTGCCGAACGTGCGGTTCTGGATGGGCTTCGGCGAGCGCTATATTCAGGTCTTCACCGTGCTGAAAACCCTTGGCCTGCTGTCCGAGAAGCCGGTGACAACGGCCGAGGGGCTGGAGGTGGTGCCGCTGAAAGTGGTGAAGGCGGTGCTGCCCGACCCGGCGAGTCTTGCGCCTGACTATACCGGCAAAACCTGCATCGGCGACCTGATCCGGGGCGAGAAGGACGGCGCGCCCGCCGAGGCGTTCCTTTACAACATCGCCGACCATGCCGAGGCCTATGCCGAAGTGGGCAGCCAGGGCATCAGCTATACCGCCGGCGTGCCCGCGGTTGCGGCGGCAATCCTGATCGCCGAGGGCACATGGGACGCGGGCGGCATGCGCAACGTCGAGGAACTGCCGCCCGCGCCCTTCCTTGCGGTGCTGGACCGGCTCGGCCTGCCCACGCGGCTGCGCGACGCAGAGGGCGACCGGCCGCTGCCGCTTTAGATCGCGCGGGCGTATTGTCGGCCGCGCGTCACAGGTCTTCGAGAACCCATTCTTCCACCCCACGCAGTTCCGCGGGCAGGATCGCGGGCGGGGCGATCCCGCCGACGGGGTCGGTCAGAAGCTGCTCGGCGTCGCGAATCCGGTCGGGGGCTTCCTCCACGAGGGTCCACAGACGGCGCATGTCGTCTTCGAAGCGATCCTCCCGGATCTCGCCCGCGTTGCGCAGCTTTTCAAGCTCGCGCATCACTTCGATGGCATATTCCTTCAGACCGAAATCCGGCCCCTTGCCCCCGGCCGAGGCGGTGTAGCGGACGGCATGCGCAAAGGCAAAAAGCACCACCTGCGACAGCGCCTCGCCCTGGGTCGCCCCTTTTGCCATGCGATCGCCGATCAGAACCTCGCCAGCGTCGGTCAGTTCCATGCCGACGACGCCGAGGATCTCCCTCAGCCCGTCCATCACTTCGGGGGCAATCTCGGGCCCATTGAGGCGGGGATCGACGTCGAGTGGCGCCCCGCCGAGATCTTCGGTGAAGGCGGAGATCATGGCGCGGCGGGCCTCCGCCGAGACCGATGTGCGCGTCGGGCTTGCGGGCGCGGCGAGAGCCTGATCGCGGCTGGCGGAGCCCGCGTCCGATGCCGTGGTCGCGGTCGCGAGTCGATCGTCGCGGACGCGCAGGAACTTCGGCAGGGCGGCAGGTGCAGCAGCTGGGCGTTGCTCCATCGGCGTGTCATCGACCGGCGCAAAGCCGGTTGTCGGCGCCTCTGCACTGTCCGCAGCATCCGGCGCGGCGACCTGTCCCACGGCCAGACCCGCATCCGTTGGTCGCAACAGCACGATGGACTTCGCGCCCAGCAGGCGCTTCAGCAGCCCCGGCCGGAAAACGGTTTCCTCAACCAAGCCCTCGAACTTCAGGTTCAGCAAGGGTCGCGCGACTTCGATGCCGCGCCCCCTGGCCTCGACCGACAGAACCTCGCGCGTGATCGGGCCGCGTTCGGCATGCAGGCCGACCAGAACGGCCAAAAGCTCGCGGTCAGACGGGTCGAGCGGTTTGTGGGACATGATTCCATTCTCTTCAGGCGGGGGAGGCGGCATCGCAGATCGTGCCGACCCCGTCAACAGGACGGAAAACACGATGGCGCCACTGTGGGGGCGCCACGAAGGCAGCGGCGGAAGACCGCGCAGCAACGGCCCGGCGACGGCTGCGCGGGCCGACACGCCTGCCGGGTTCAGAGGTTGGCCTCGGTCCGGCGCGCGGCGACGAGGACGACCAGCGGCAGCAGCGTCGTGATCAGGATCGTCACGAAGGCCATCGCCATGCCCAGGCCGACCGAGCCCTGATCGAACTGGCGCCAGATGAAGGTGGAAATCGTCTGGCTGCCGACGGGCAGCACCAGCAGCGAAGCCACAAGCTCGCGCGAGGCGACGACGAAGACCAGCAGCATCGCGGCCAGCAGGTTCGGCAGCACCAACGGCAGAAGCACTCGCCACAGCATGCGCGGGGCCGAGGCGCCGCTGACCCGGGCGGCTGCGTCAAGTGACGGGCCGATCTGTTGCAGCGATGCGGTGGTGTAGCGGACAGGTTGCGGCAGCAGGATGCAGACATAGGCCAGCAGCAGGATGCCCAGCGTGTTGTAGGGGGTGACGGGCAAAGCCGACTGGTTCCAGAGCAGGATCAGCCCAAGCGCCACCACCACCCCCGGCGCCGCGTTGGGCAGCGCCGCGACCAGTTCGACAAAGCCGCGCAGGCGGGTCTGGGTGCGGGTCGCCACATAGGCGGCGAGCGCGCCGAGCAGCCCGGCGGCGAAGGCTGCGGCGAGGCCAAGCCCAAGGCTGGTGCGCAGGGCGGCAAGCGCGCCGGAACTGTCTGTGGCGATCGCCTGAAAGTTCTGCAGGCCCAGATTGGCCGGGGCAAGCCCGCCCGAGATCGTCCGGCTGAGCGCGGTGGCAAGGATCGCGAGCAGCGGCAGGCCGCTGGCCAGAAAGGCCACCACGGCAAAACCCGCCAGCACCGGCAGCCGCCAGCGGCCGAGCGGCCGACGTTCCTGCAACTGGGCGCGGCCGGTTGTCGTTTCAAAGCCGCCACGGCGCAGCAGCCGACGCTGAACCCAGAAGGCGGCGGTGGCCAGCGCCACCAGCACCAGCGACAGCAGCGCCGCCTTCGGCAGATTCACCGGCCAGTCGGCAATCGAGCCGTCGATGCCGGTGACCAGCACACGAAAGCCGATCCGGGTGCCAAGCACGGCCGGGGTGCCGTATTCCTCGATCGCCATCGCGAAGACCAGCAGGAAGCTGGCGGCAAGCCCCGGCAGGGCAAGCGGCAAGGTCACCCTGCGGAACGCGCGTAGCGGCGTGGCACCCGAGACGCGGCTGACCTCGGCATAGCGCGAGCCAATGGCGGCGAAGCTGCGCGACAGTGCGAAGTACACCACCGGGAAGGTGTTCATCGTCAGCACGAAGGTCATGCCGGGGACCGAAAACAGGAAACCAGCAAGGTTAATGCCGGTCAGTTGTTGCAGATAGCCCGCGGGCTGCAGCGTCAGGATCCAGCCAAGGCTGGCGATATAGGGCGGGATCATGAAGGGAACGAGGAACGCAATATCCCAGAACGCGGCGCCGGGCAGGCGGGTCAGCGCGCGCAACGCGGCAAGCGGGATGGCGATCACTGCCGAAAGCGCCACGGTGCCCGCCCCGAGGATCAGGGTGTTCAACGTCTCGCGCGGCAGATCGTCGGCGCCAAGCACACTGGCGAAATGCGAAAACGGGTCGGCCAGAGAGCCTGCGCCGATCTCGGGAAAGATCGCCTGCAGCACGATGAAAAGGAAGGGGAGGCCCACGGACACCCCGAGCGCCGCCGCCGTCAGTCCGGCAAGCGCGTTCTGGCCAGGGCCTCCCCTCGGTCGCATCGCTTACTTCGCGAAAAGCTTGGCGAAGGCGGCCAGCGTATCCTTGCGCGAGTTGTAGGCCTTGTCGGTGTCCAGCGGCAGGATCTTCAGTTCCGCGATCCCCGGCCGCTTGGCCGCCACGTCTGTGCGCGCGGGCATCAGGTAGGTGGCGGCGACATCGGCCTGGCCTTCATCCGACAGCATGAAGTCGATGAACTGCTTGGCCTCGTCGGCATGTTCCGACGATTTCAGGATCATCGCCGGGCGCGGTGCGATGACGGTGCCGCTGGTCGGCAGGATCACCTTGATCGATTCACCCTTCGCCTGCGAGGCGAGCGAGATGTAATCCACCGCGCCGAAGACGGCGGCCTTGGCCCCCTGCAGCACCGGGTTCAGCGCGTCGGCGTTGGCACCGGCGATGATGGCGCCGTTGGCGGCGAGATCCTTGAACAGCTGGTCACCCTGCGCCGCCTCAAGCGCCGCGACCAGTTCGAAGGACGACCCCGACTGCGCCGGATCGGGCACCGTCACCATGTCCTTGAACGCGGGTCCGGTCAGGTCGGTCCAGTCCTTCGGCTCGGGCGTGCCCGATTTCGGGTTCCACGCGATGGCCAGCGCCGAGATGCCCTGCGCCACGGCGGTGTCGGTTTTCAGGAAATCCGGCACCTTGGCGGCGTTCGGGCTGGTGTAGGGCAGCAGCAGCCCGTCCTTCGCCATCGAGGTCGCGGTATCCCACGAGGCAGAGATGACGATGTCGGCCACCGGATGCGCGGCCTCGGCCTGCAGGCGGGCCATCACCTTGCCGGTGGTGGCCTGAAAGGCGTTCACCTTGATCCCGGTCTTGGCAGTGAACCCCTTCGACAGCGCGTCGATCAGGTTGGCCGGGCCCGCGGTGTAAACCGTGATGTCGGCCAGCGCCGGCCCAGCGGCAAGGATTGCCAGAGCGGCGAGGGCGGGAAGGGTACGGTGCATCATTTCAGTCTCCGGAATGGGGTGGCGATGAAAACCAGCGCAGGCTCTCTGGCGGGACGTGGAGGCCCACGCGCGTCTGTGGCGCAAGCCGATCGGGCACCGGGGCCTGCAGCCGGTGCCCGCCGTCAAGTTCGAAGGTCGCAAGGTGGCCGTCGCCGCGAAAGAGCGAGCGCAGCACGGTTGCATCAAGCGTGCCGGTGCCGGGCGCGCAGAACGACAGCCCGCGCGACGGGATCAGCACCTGCGTGGCGTCGGCGGTGGCCTCTGGCGGGGCGATCACCGCGCCGCCCCGAAGCCGCCAGCCATCGGCGCCCGGTTCCACCGGCAACACGGCCCCCAGCCGCAGGAATTCGGCGACATAGGGGGTGGCGGGCTGGTCGACCAGCGCCTCGGGCGCCGCGATCTGCTCGATCCGACCGGCGCGCATGATCGCCACCTCGTGCGCAAGCGAAAACGCCTCGGCCTGATCGTGGGTAACGTAAAGCGCGGTCAGCCCGAGTTCGGCGACGAGGCCGGCGATTTCCTCGATCATGGTCTCGCGCAACTCGCGGTCGAGGTTCGACAGCGGCTCGTCGAACAGTACGATCCCCGGCTCGGCGACGATGGCGCGGGCGATCGCCACGCGCTGCTGCTGGCCGCCGGACAGTTCGGCCGGTCGGCGTTCGGCGAAGGCGGCCAGCCCGACGCGGGCGAGCGCCTCGGCCACCCGTGGCGCGCGGCGGGCAGCGGGGACACGCCGCATTTCCAGCGGGAAGCTGACGTTTCCGGCCACCGTCATGTGCGGCCAGAGCGCGTAATCCTGAAACACCATGCCAAGCGCGCGTTCCTCCGGCGGCAGGAAGGTGCCGCTGGCGGCGTCGGCGACGACCTGCGAGCGGACCAGAACCCGGCCCCGATCCGGCGCCAGTAACCCTGCGACAAGGCGCAGCACGGTGGTCTTGCCGCACCCCGACGGCCCGAGCAGCGCCAGCACCCGGCCCGGCTTCAACAGAAGGTCGATGCCCTTCAGCACCTCTGCCCCGCCAAGCTTCAGCGTGACGCCTTCAAGGCGGACGGCAGTCTCGTCGGTCACGGCGTGACCACGGGCCACCGTCTCTGGATGGTCAAGCATTGCTCTTTTCCCGGTTCCGACGGACCGGACCTATGATCTGTCTGTGACAGCGGGATGACATTTTTTGAAAGCAGATACGAAAGCGGCGGGCTGCGCTTGGGGTTGACGCGGGCTTGCGCTGGCCCGTTCTATCGGCTGATCCCGGCCGGGGTGTCGGGTCGCCTCATTCATCCTCTGGATCGCACGCATGGAATTTTCCGCCAGCCGCCGCCGCGAGGCCATCGCCAGATGGCGCCGACCGGCGAAATTCGACCGCAACCTGATCGTGATCGGGGCAGGCGCGGCCGGGCTGGTCAGCGCCTATATCGGGGCGGCGGTGAAGGCCAAGGTCACCCTGATCGAGGGGCAGCGGATGGGCGGCGACTGCCTGAACTACGGCTGTGTTCCCTCGAAGGCGCTGATCCGCAGCGCGACGCTTGCCCATCAGATGCGCCACGCCGACGCCTATGGGCTGACCCCCGCCGCGCCCGAATTTTCGTTTCGCGAGGTGATGGCGCGGGTGCGGCAGGTGATCGCCGACATCGCCCCGCATGACAGCGCCAAACGCTATGAAGGGCTGGGCGTCGAGGTGTTGCAGGGCCATGCGACCCTGATCGACCCCTGGACGGTGGAAGTTACCGCGCCCGATGGCACCGCCCGGCGGCTGACGGCACGGGCGATCATTCTGGCCACTGGGGCCGCGCCAGCGGTGCCGAGTGTGCCGGGCATCGAAACCGTGGGCTATCTCACCTCGGACACGCTGTGGGACGCGCTGGGCGATCGCGATGCGGTGCCACGCCGGATGGTGGTGCTGGGCGGCGGCCCGGTCGGGTCGGAACTGTCGCAAGCCTTCGCCCGGCTGGGCGCCGAGGTGACGCAGATCGAGCGCGGCCCCCGCATCCTTGGGCGCGAGGATGCCGAGGTTTCCGCCCTCGCGAAGGCCGCGCTGGCGGCGGACGGCGTGCGGGTGCTGACCGGCCACACGGCCGTCGCCTGTGGCACCGACGCGGGCGAGAAGTGGATCGAGGTCGAGAGCGCAGGCACCCGCCGCCGCATCGCCTTTGACGAGATCATCGCCGCCGTCGGCCGCACCCCGCGCCTTGCCGGCTACGGGCTGGAGGCGCTGGGCATTCCGGTCGACGGGGTGATCGAGACCAACGCCTGTCTGGAAACGCTTTTCCCAAGCATCCTTGCGGCGGGCGACGTGGCCGGGCCCTACCAGTTCACCCATGTCGCGGCGCATCAGGCGTGGTTCGCGGCGGTCAACGCGCTGTTCGGCGCGATCTGGCGCTTCAAGGTGGATTATCGGGTGATCCCCTGGGCCACCTTCATCCGCCCCGAGATCGCCCGGGTCGGCCTGAACGAGCAGGAGGCGCGCGCGAAGGGCATCGCCTTCGAGGTCACGCGCTACGATCTGGACGATCTGGACCGCGCCATTACCGACAGCGCCCGGGCCGGGTTCGTCAAGGTGCTGACGGTGCCGGGCAAGGACCGCATCCTGGGCGTGACGCTGGTCGGCGAGGCGGCGGGCGATCTGATGGCCGAGTTTGTGCTGGCGATGAAGCACGGGCTTGGGCTGAACAAGATTCTCGGCACGATCCACATCTACCCGACCCGGTCCGAAGCCAACAAATACGCCGCCGGAGCATGGAAGAAGGCCCATGTGAACCCGCGCACCCTGCGCCTGCTGGCGCTGTTCCACCGCTGGCGACGCGGGTGATGGGGCGCGCCGTGACAGTTGATGACGGGCTGCAGCCCCCGTCAGCCGATCCGGATGATCGCCTTGATCAGCCCCGATTTCTGCCGCGCCCAGAGCGGCAGATCGGTCGCGGCCTGCGCCAGTGTCGTGGTGTGGGTGACCAGTGCGGCGACCGGGACTTGCCCGGCCAGGATGCTGGCCGTCACGTGGTCGAAGTCGGCCTTCACCGCGTTGCGCGAGCCGACCAGCATCATTTCGCGGCGATGAAACTCCGGATGGCTGACGGCGATGTCATCCCGGACCACGCCCACGAAGACCAGAACACCGCCCTGCGCCACAAAGGTCAGCGCGCCCTGCATCGAGGCGGCATTGCCCGTCGCGTCGAAGACTGCATCGAACCGCTCGCCATCGGTCGAGGCGTCGATCTGCGCAATCAGGTCCGGCCCGGCGGTCAGCGTGCTGTCGAAACCCAGCCGGTCGCGCGCCACCGCCAGCCGTTCGGCGCTGGTGTCGAGCAGCGTGACCTGAAGCCCGGCGATGCGCGCGAACAGCGCGGTGCCAAGGCCGATCGGCCCGGCGCCGATCACCAAAGCGCGGCTGCCCGGGGTGGCCATCGAGCGGCGCACGGCATGGGCGCCGATGGCGAGGAACTCGACTGTCGCGCCGTCGCGCAGGCTGAGCGTGCCGGCCGGGTAAAGGTTGCTGGCGGGCACGTGGATCCGCTCGCACATCGCGCCGTCGCGATGCACGCCCAGCACCTGGATATTGGCACAGCAATTTGGCTTGCCCTTGCGGCAGGCGATGCAGTGCCCGCAACTCAGGTAGGGGTTGACGATCACCGGCGTGCCCGGCGCCAGATCGACGCCCGCCCCGGCGATACGGACCCGCGCCGACACCTCATGCCCCATCACGCGCGGATAGCTGAGGTAGGGGTGTTTGCCTTCGTAGATGTGATAGTCGGTGCCGCAGATGCCGACCTCGGCCACGTCCAGCAGGGCCCAGCCGGGCGGTGGTGGCCCCGGTTCGGGCAGATCGTCGACGTAGTCAAGCTGGCCCGGCGCCGGGCAGATCAATCCGCGCATGGTTCATGCCCCTGAGAGCGGTGGCTCTTGCAGACTTGCGGTTTCGGTGTCGTAACAGTGGACCGGCCGCGACGGCCCTAGCCGCTGCGCCGCCGCAACTGGTCGAAGAACACGATGACGATGATCAGCACCCCGGTGATGATGCGCTGCCAGAACGAGTTCACGTTCAGAAGGTTGGCCCCGTTGTTGATCACCGCCAGGATGAACGCGCCGATCAGCGGCCCGTGGATCGAGCCGATGGCGCCAAACAGGCTGGTGCCGCCGATCACGGTCGAAGCGATCGCCAGCAGTTCCCAGCCGTCGGCCTGCGTCGCGTTGCCGATTCCGATCCGCATCGCCAGCAGCACGCCGACGAAGGCCGCGAACACCCCCGACAGGCTGTAGGCAAGGTAGATCGTGCGCGGCACGCTGACCCCCGACAGCCGCGCCGATTCCCGGTTGGAACCGACGGCGAAGAGGTAGCGGCCCCACCGGCTGTGATCGAGAAAGACATAGGCCGGGACCGAGACGAGGATCACCATCCAGAACAGGCTGGGAATGCCAAGGAAGCTTTGCGTCGCGAATTCGGTGAAGCCCTTGTCGTTGATCGAGATGGTCGAGCCGTTGGTCATCACCAGCCCGATGCCGCGCAGCGAGGTCAGCGTGGCAAGCGTGATGATGAAGGGCGGCAGGCCCATGCGGGTGATGCCGAAGCCGTGGAACATGCCGATGCCCGCGCCGACCATCAGCGTGATCAGGATTGCCAGCGAGGTCGGCACCCCGGCCTGGATCAGAAGCGCAATCACCACCGTCGAGAAGCCGACGATGGCGCCGACGCTAAGGTCGATCCCGGCGGTGATGATGACAAAGGTCTGCCCGACCGCGAGGATGGCGATCATCGAGCCCTGCCGCAGCAGGTTCGAGATGTTGCGATCGGTCATGAAGATCGGGTTGGCGATCGTCAGCACGATGCAAAGCGCCGCCAGCAGGCCAAGCAGCGTCAGCGCGAACAGAAAGCTGTAGTTGCGTTTCGCGGCTTGGGCGCCCGGCGGCGCAAGCTCGGTGGTCGTCATGCTTTTTCCTTCCAGGTCTCGTCTCAGACGCCGATCGCCTCGGCCAGAACACTTTCGTCGGGGGCATCGCGAAAGCCGTGGCTGCCCGCCAGTTTGCCGCCACGAAACACATGCAGCGTGTCGGCCAGTTCATACACCTCGGGCAGGTAGGAAGAGATCAGGATGATCCCGGCCCCGCGCTTCAGAAGGTCGGCGAACAGCCGGTAGATCTCGGCCTTGGTGCCGACGTCGACGCCCACCGTCGGCTCGTCGAAGATGAAGAGGTCGGCGCCGTGGTTCAGCCATTTGCCGATCACCACCTTCTGCTGGTTGCCGCCCGACAGCGACGACACCAGCGCCCGGCGGGTCGGGGTCTTGATGCTGAGGTCGGCGATCTGGCGATCGGCGCTGCGCGCCTCTTCGCGCGCGTTCACCAGCGGGCCCCAGGTCAGCCGGTCGTAGATCGGCAGGTTGATGTTCAACCCGATCGGCAGGTTCACGTTCAGCCCCTGATCGCGTCGGCTTTCCGGCGACAGCGCGATGCCAAGGTCGATCGCCCGCCGCTCGCTGGTGATCGAGACCGGCTTGCCCTTCCACAGGATCTCGCCCGAGGTGCGCGGATTGCGCCCGAACAGGCTGAGCGCGAATTCCGACCGTCCGGCACCGATCAGGCCATATAGCCCGACGATCTCGCCGGCATGAACGGTGATCGAGATATCCTCGAACCCCTTGCCGCAAAGGTCGCGGGTTTCCAGCAGAACCTCGCCCTGCGGGATCGTTTCCTTGTGGTAGATCTGGTCCAGCGTGCGGTTGATCATCAGCGAGACCAGTTCGGCCTCGTTCGTGTCGGCAATGTCGCGGGTGCCGACAAGGTTGCCGTCGCGCAGCACCGAAACGCGGTCGGCCAGTTCGAACACCTCCTCCATCCGGTGGCTGATGTAGACGATGGTGACGCCCTCGGCCTTGAACCGGCGGATCAGGGTGAACAACTGCGCCGCCTCTTGCCGGGTCAGGTAGGCCGTCGGCTCGTCGAAGATCAGAAACCTGATGCCGCGTTCTGACGCGCGGGCTGTGGCGACAAGCTGCTGCTGGCCGATGGTCAGGCTGCCAAGCGTCGCACCGGCCGAAATGTTGAAGCCCAGATCGTCAAGGATGGCCTGCGCCAGCACCTTCATCCGGCGCTTCTGCAACAGGCCGAGGCGAACCTTTTCATCGCCCAGAAAGATGTTCTCGGCCACCGACAGGTGCTTGCACAGCACCACCTCCTGATGGACGGCGTTGATCCCAAGCGCGATCGCTTCCAGCGGGTTTCCCAGCGGAACGACCTTGCCGTTCCAGCGGATGTCACCGCCGCTGCGCCGCACGACACCGGTCAGAAGCTTGATGAGGGTGGATTTGCCCGCGCCGTTCTCGCCGACGATGGCGTGAATCTCGCCGCGCCGAAAGCTGAGGGTGGTCGGCTTCAGGGCCTCGATCGGGCCGTAGTTCTTGTAAAGACCGTGCAGGTCCAGAATGCAGTCGTTGCCCGCTGCTGGCCCGGCCTTGCCGGACGGTCGCGCGCTTTCCGTTTCCGTTGCCATATTGCCTTCCCGCCTTCGCCGAATGTCAGGCAAGCCGGGGCGCCGCGGGCCGGTTGACCGGCCGCAGCGCCCCCTGCCCGTCACTTCACTTTCGGGTTCAGCAGGGCGGCGATCTTCGGATCGTCCATGTTGGCCTTGGTCACGAGGTTCGCGCCGGTGTCGACGAAGGTCTCGACCTTTTCGCCTTTCGAGGCGGCCAGCGCGGTCTTGATGCCGTCATAGCCCATCCGGTAGGGATCCTGCACGACCAGCGCCGCGATGGTGCCGTCCTTCAGGAAGCCGACCAGCTTGTCGTCGTTGTCAAAGCCGATCAGCGCGACCTTGTCGGCCACCTTGTTTTCGGCAATCGCCTGACCCGCGCCCTGCGCCATGATCAGGTTCGAGGCGAAGATGCCGACCAGGTTCGGGTCAGCGGTCAGCAGGTCGGTGGTGATGTTCAGGCCGGTCGTGGCCTGCCCGTCGGCGACCTTGTCGGCGGTCAGCTTCAAGTCGGGATACTTGGCAGCCAGTTCTTCCTTGAAGCCCTTGGCGCGCTGATCCAGCGACCCGACACCCGGCAGCGCGGTGATCAGCGCGACGTCGCCCGCGATCTTGCCGGTCTTGGCCTTGATTGCCGCGGCAAGCCCGTCAGCCGCGACGCGGCCACCCTGCACGTTGTCGGTGGTCAGGAACGAGGTGAAAGCCTTCGAATCGGCGGCCGAGTCGATGCCGATGATCGGAACCGACTTTGCGGCCTCGTCGATCGGGGCGCCAAGCGCCTTGAACTCGGTCGGCGAAATGACGACGGCGGCCGGTTTGCCGGCGACGGCGTTTTCAAGGATGGTGATCTGGCCGTTGATGTCGGATTCCGACTGCGCGCCCAGTTCCGGCACGTTTACGCCAAGGTCTTTGCCAGCCTGGCGCGCGCCTGCAAGCACGATCTGCCAGTAGAACGAGGTGGTGTCCTTCACGATGATCGGAATCGTCACGTCGGCGGCGAAGGTCGGCGTGGCCGGCAGCAGGCTGACGGCGAACGCAGCCCCGAGGAGGCCAAGCGAGGCGCGGCGGCCCAAGCTAGTCGATGATTTCATTTTCTCTCTCCCTAGGCACGTCCAGTTGACCGGGCGCAAACGGCGCCTTTCTGTACGTTGCGAAGATGATTATTATGGATAAGAGACAAAGCTGACAAGACGTTTTTAACCGATAGATGGGCGAAAGGCGTCAACCCGCCCGCGGCCGGTTGCCGGGTCGGTTCAATCCCACTGCACCGAATCCATCAGGGTCTGGCGCGCCGATTGCAGATGCTGGCGGAAGGCGGTCTCGGCCTGAACGGTATCGCCCTTCAGCAGCGCCTCGATCACCGCCAGATGCTCGATCGCCGCATACCGGTTGCGGTCCTTCTCAAGCGCCTTGTTCCAGCGGTAGTGGAAATGGAAGATCAACGAGACGAGGGCGAAGAAGTCATCGACAAACCGGTTGTGCAGCCGCGCCGTGATCAGCTTGTGAAAGCGCTCGTCGAGCCGGGGAAAGCGCAGGAAATCGTCGTCGATACGCTCCAGCAGCGCCTTGTGCTGCTTGGCCAGCGCCCGAAGTTCCGCCAGCGTCGCCGCGTCGAGCGGGTGGGCCAGCAGGTCGCGCAGCGCACGCAGCTCGAACATCTCGCGCACGTCGAACACTTCGATGGCAAAGTCGCGGGTGAAGCCGTTCAGCACCCAGTGGCGGTTCGGCTTCTTCTCGATCAGCCCGAAGCGCGAAAACCGGATCAGGTATTCCCGGATCGCCGAATGGCTGACCGCGAATTCCCGCGCCAGTTCGCTTTCGCGCAGGATCGCGCCGGGTTTGAGGTCACCACTGAGAATGTATTCCATGAACGCCGTCTCGACCCGTTCGGTGGCCGACAGCGTTTCCTCTTCCGCGAAGTAGTCCGGCGGGGCGGGCAGGCGGATGATGGTCTTGCTGCGCCCGCTCCAGCGGATGACGCCGGTCGCGTTCAGATGCTCCAGCACAGCGCGCACGGTGGTGCGGCTGGCGTCCAGCCGGGCGGCGAGTTCGGTTTCGGGCGGCAGATCTTCGCCCGGCCCGAGGCTTTTCACCAAATCGAGGCAGCGATTGTGGATCACCTTGTAGACGCTGTTGCTGCGCGACACCGGGAGGCCCTCTGTTCTTTCCCGATAAATACACGCTATTGGCGGCGCGGCAAGAGGCGTGCCGTATCGGGGCGGGGCCCGCGCCATTGGCGCAACCGGGCCCCGCCCGTCAAGTGGCTGTTCAGTCCTCGACGTCGATCAGGTTGCGCTGCGGCTTCTTCAGCACCGTGCGCAGGAACATCGGCGCAATGAAGCCACCGATCGCCGCTACCCAGAACCCGATCGCGATCGGCGACGAGAACAGGTAGGTCCAGTCGCCGTCCGAAATCACCATGCCCCGGCGCAACGCATCCTCCATATGCCCGCCAAGCAGGATGCCCATGATCACCGGCACGGTCGGCACGTCGAGCTTGCGCAGCACATAACCCAGCACACCGAAGGCGATCAGCAGGACAAGGTCGAAGTAACCACCCGATAGCGAGTAGATGCCGAGGAAAGAGATCATCGTGATGCCCGGCAGCAGGATGCGCGGCGGCACCATCAGGATTTTCACGAAGATCCGCACCATCGGCACGTTCATCACCAGAAGCACCACGTTGGCGATCAGCAGCGAGGCGATCAGACCCCAGACCACCTGCGGCTTTTCGCTGAACAGCAGCGGGCCGGGCTGGATGTTCAGCGTCATCAAAAGGGCCAGCAGCACCGCCGTGGTGCCCGAACCCGGAATGCCCAGCGTCAGCATCGGCACCAGCGCCCCGCCCGCGGCCGCGTTGTTGCCGGCCTCCGGCGCCGCGACGCCGCGCGGGTTGCCCTTGCCAAAGCTCGCCTTGTCCTTCGAGATCGACTTTTCGACCATATAGGCCAGGAACGAGCCCAGCGAGGCCCCGGCACCGGGCAGGACACCGGCGAAGAACCCGATGACCGACGAGCGCAGCATGGTGCCGCTGCTTTTCCAGATGTCGCGCCAGGGCACGGTGATCTTGCCCAGTTTCACCCCGATGGCGCTGTCACGGCCATGCGTCTCGATGAAGAAGAACACCTCGGCGATGGCGAAGAGGCCGACGATGGCAACGAGGAAATCGACCCCGTCCATCAGGTGCATGTTGCCGAAGGTGAAGCGCGGCATCGAGGACGT
This sequence comes from Paracoccaceae bacterium, assembly GCA_016124615.1. GTDB lineage: Bacteria > Pseudomonadota > Alphaproteobacteria > Rhodobacterales > Rhodobacteraceae > Solirhodobacter. The sequence goes on from WGNF01000006.1 coordinate 42,440, forward strand.
GTTGTCCAGCCCGATGGTGGCGATCGCCAGCCCGATCAGCGCCGCCAGCGCGGCCTTGGCCTGATTGTTCGAGGACATGCCGCCAAGCGTGCAGAAGGCCAGCAGGTAAAGCCCGAAATACTCGGCCGGGCCAAAAAGATAGGCCACGCTCGCCAGCAACGGCGCCATGATGATCAGGCCCAGCGTCGCCAGCAGCCCGCCGATGAAACTCGCCACCCCCGACAGCACCAGCGCATCGGCGGCGCGGCCCTGCTTGGCCATCGGATAGCCGTCGAGCGTGGTCATCAGCGCGGGTTCGTCGCCCGGAATGTTCAGCAGGATGGAACTGATCCGCCCGCCGTACATGGCGCCGTAATAGACCGAGGTCAGCAGGACCAGCGCCGAGGTGGCATCAAGCCCCAGCGTGAAGGCCAGCGGGATCAGGATCGCCACGCCGTTCGACGGCCCGAGGCCGGGCAGCGCGCCGATGATGGTGCCCAGAAAGCAGCCGATCACCGACAGCATCAGGGTGAACGGGCTCAGCGCGACGCCGAAGCCCATCGCGAGGTTGGAAAGCGTATCCATGACGGCGAATTACCCCATCCACGCGCGCGGCAGGGCAAAGAGCCCCAGCCCGAGGGCGTATTTGAACAAGATGAAAAGCCCCGCCGACAGGCAGATGCCGGTCAGCGCGGCTGCAAGCGGGCGCGGCGCGATCTGGTAGCTGAGCAGCCCGGCCGCCAGCGCGGTCGGGATCAGGAAGCCATAGGGCATCAGCGCATAGGCATAGGCCACCATCACCGCCAGCGCGACGCCCAGCCGGGCGAACGTGCGCAGGTCGGGCCAGTCGGGCCCGGCATCGGGGCGCAGCACAAGCGACAGCGCGGCAAGGATCGACAACCCGCCGATCGCCAGCGGGAACAGGCGCGGCCCGACGGGGTCGGACAGGAAGCTGGACTCGATCTGAAGGGCGCTCGCGATATACGCGAGCGCCAACAGGATCACGACCAGACCGAAGATCCGGTCGCTGTTTTTCACTTGATGACCCCGATTTCCTTCGACAGGGCCGCGGTCTCTGCCACCACGTTTTCCACCCAGCCCTGGAAGTCATCGCCCACCTTGGTGAAGGGTGCGAGGCCGCTCGAGGCCATCTCGGCCTTCCATTCGTCGCTTTCCGCGACTTGCTTCAGCTTGGTGGCCCAGGTCTGGAACTGTTCGTCGCTGATCCCCTTCGGCACGTACAGGCCGCGCCAGTTCACTGCGACGACGTCATAGCCCTGTTCGCGCGCGGTCGGGATCTGCTCGAATCCCGGCACGCGGTCCTCGGTCAGCGTCGCCAGCACGCGGATATCGCCCGACTTGATGAAGCCCACGGTTTCCGACATGTCGCCGGTCATCGCCTGAACGTGGCCGCCGATGGTCTGGGTCAGCGCCGCGGCGCCGTCGGTCACGCCGATGTACTTAACCTTGCGGATGTCGGTGTAGCCCGCAGCTTTCAGCACCTGCAGCACCTTCAGGTGGTCATAGCCGCCCGCCGCCGAGCCGCCCGCGAAGGTGACCGAAGCGGGATTGGCCTTGATCGCCTCGACAAGGTCTTTCAGCGTCTTGTAGGGGCTGTCCTTCGGCACCACGATGACGCCCGGATCGGCGCCGATCGCGCCGACAAAGCGCACCTGATCGGCGGTCGAGCCGCCATAGGCGTTCTGCGCCAGCCGCGAGGTGGTGGCCGACGAAGCCGCCACGATCAGGTCGGCGTCGGTGTTGCGCTCGTTCACGACATAGGCATAGGCGACGCCACCACCGGCGCCCGCCATGTTGGTCACCTGCACCGGCGTATCGACGGCCTTGATGTCATACAGGATCTTGCCGATCTGACGGCAGGTGAAATCCCAGCCGCCGCCGGCGCCCGAGGGGGCGATGCATTCGGTCGCGAAGGCGCCGGATGCGGCGCACAGGGTCAGGGCGGCGCTTGCGGCAAGCGCCTTGAGTAGGTTCGAAGTCATTGCTGTCCTCCCAGACGGTCAATTGGCCGGGGGCGTGCCGCGATCCTTAACCGCGACGCGCCCCTTGCGGCGAGGACCATTCGCTGAAAAGCTGACACGAACCTGTCATCAGCGAAAAAATCCGGGAGGCGGATGCGGTTTCTTCTGGTCGAGGACAATGACGCGCTGGCGGCCTCGGTGGCCGACCGGTTGCGGCTGGATGGCCACGCGGTGGACCGGGCCGCAACGCTTGGCGCGGCGGCGGATTGCCTGCGGGCGACCGGCTACGACCTGATCCTGCTGGACATCATGCTGCCCGATGGCGACGGGCGCGACTTTCTGCAGGCCCATCGCGCCGCCCGGCGCGACACGCCGGTGATCGTCACCACCGCCCGCGCCGCCGTCGCCGAACGCATCGACATGCTCGACCTTGGCGCCGACGACTATCTGACCAAGCCCTTCGACTTCGCCGAACTGGAGGCGCGCTGCCGTGCCGTGCTGCGGCGGCGGGGCGGTGCCGCACAGACGGTGCAAACCTTCCCCGGCTTCACCTTCGACCCGCTGACCGCCACGCTGACCATCGACGGCGAGCCGCGCGAGTTGCGCAACCGCGAACTGCGGCTGCTGGAGGTGCTGCTGGCCGCACCCGAACGCATCTTTTCCAAGTCGCAGCTGTGCGACCGGCTGTTTTCCTTCGCCGAGCCGGTCACCGACAACGCGATCGAGGTCTATGTCGGGCGGCTGCGCAAGAAGCTTGAGGGCAGCGGCGCCCGGATCGAGACGTTGCGCGGGGTCGGCTACCGGCTGCTGCTGGCATGAGGTCCGCCGCCCTGTCCCTGCGGCAGCGGCTGATGCTGCAATTGCTGGTGATCGCCGCCGTGCTGGCGGTGCTGCTGTATCTGACTGTGCGCACCGTCGCCGGGCGCGCGGCCGAAGCGACGCAGGATGGCATTCTGGGCGCCGCCACCATCGCCATTGCCGAACAGTTGCGCGGGTCAGAGGCCGGGGTCAGCGTCGACATTCCCTATTCCGCCTTCTCGATCCTGGGCTCGATCAGCGAGGATCGCATCTTTTACCGCATCGACGTGGCGGGCCAGACGCTGACCGGCTACGACGACCTGCCGCTGCCGCCAAAGCCGCCGCAGGGGCAGGCGCCGGTCTATTACACCAGTGACTACAAGCAGGCCGAGGTGCGCATCAGCGCCGTCTCGCGCCCGGTTCTGGTGGCGAACCGGGTCGAGCCGGTTCTGGTGATGGTGGGCCAGACCCGGCTGGGGCAGGCCGCCATCGCGGCACAGGTGGCAAAGGTGGCGGCCGGTCTGGGCATCGGCTTCTTCGCCATCGCGCTGGTGCTGTCGCTGGTGTCGGCGCGGTCCGTCCTGCGCCCGATCGACCTGCTGGCGGCGGCGGTCGGGCGGCGCGGGCCGCGCGATCTGCGCAGCGTGGAGCATCCGACGCCGAAGGAATTGCGCCCGCTGGTGGTGTCGCTGAACGGCTTCATCGCCCGGCTGCGCGCCGCGCTGAGCCGGACCGAGACCTTCATCGCCGAGGCCGCGCACCATATCCGCACGCCGCTGGCCACCGTGCGCACGCAGACCGAAATCGCGCTGCGGCAGTCCGAGGACGAGGCGACGCGGCGCACCCTGCGCGCCGTGATCCGCGCGGTCGAGGAAAGCAGCCGTTCGGCCGGGCAACTGCTGGACCACGCCACGGTGATCTATCGGGCCGAACGACTGGCCGACGAGGCGCTTGACCTTGCCGGTGTCGTGCGGGGGGTGACAGAGGCGCTGCGCCCGACCGCCGAGCTGAAGGACATCGCGCTGCGTCTGGACGCGCCCGGCCCGGTGCCGGTGCGGGGCGACCGGATGCTGCTGGAAAGTGCCGTGCGCAACCTGCTGGACAACGCGGTCAAGTATTCGCCCGACGACAGCGAGATCGGGATTGCGGTGCGGGCCGAGGGTGCCCGCGCGACCCTGCGTGTGCAGGATCGTGGCCGCGGGCTGGGCGGCAAGGCCAAGGCCGATCTGGCCGAACGGTTCCATCGCGGCGGCAACGTGGCCGATGTGGTGGGCTCGGGCCTTGGCCTGACCATCGTGGAAGAAGTCGCCACCGCCCACGGCGGCAGCTTCGATCTGTCCGACCGGGAAGGAGGTGGCACATGCGCGCTGTTCACGCTGCCCTTGCGCTGATCGCGGCGCTGATGCTCGGCACCGCCGCGCGCGCCTTCGACATGGAAGAGGATCACGTCTTTCCCGCCGCGACCGCGCAGGTGGCGCAGCTCAGCATCCTGTCGACCACCGATACCGCCGTTTTCGGGCCGCTGATCGCGGCCTATCAGGCCCGGCACCCCGGCGTTGCCGTGCGCTATACCGTGGCGTCGAGCCAGCAGATCTATCTGGCGGTCACCGCCGCTGCGGCCCCCGGCTACGACGTTGTGATCTCGTCGGCGATGGATCTGCAGATGAAACTTGCCAACGACGGCTATGCCCGCGCCCACGCGCTGCCACCCGGCGTCGCGCTGCCGGGTTGGGCGCAGTGGCAGGACCGGCTGTTCGCCTTCGCGCAGGAACCCGTGGTGGTGTTGCTGTCGCGCGCGGCGCTGAAGGGGCTCGCGTTGCCGCACACGCGGCGCGACCTGATCGCGCTTCTGCGCGATGACCCCGACCGGTTTCGCGGCCGGGTCGGCACCTACGATGTGCGCGCCTCGGGCACCGGCTATCTGTTCGCCACGCAAGAGGCGCGCCAGTCCGACAGTTTCTGGCGGCTGGCCGAGGTGATGGGAACGCTCGCGCCCCGGCTATACACCAGCAGCGCCGATATGATCGCCGATCTGAAATCCGGGGCACTGGTGTTGGCGACCAATGTCATCGGCAGCTACGCCGCGCCGCAGTTTCCACCCGGCAGCGATGGCCAGATCGTCGAATTGCAAGATCTGACGCTGACGCTGTTGCGGACCGCGTTCATCCCGCGCACGGCGCAGCGCCCCGATCTGGGCGGCGGCTTCATCGACTTTCTGCTGGGGCCCGAAGGCTACCGGCTGATCCTCGCGTCCGGTCTGCCGCCGATCGGCGGTGCGGCGTTCAGCGATGCGCCGCACCTGCGGCCGATCCGGCTCGATCCGGGGTTGCTGGTCTATCTGGACCGGCTGAAGCGGCAGAACTTCCTTGAGGAATGGACGGCCGCGCTGGTCCGGCACTGAGGGCCGGAACCGGCGCGGCGGCCCCCTCAGTCCTCGGGCACCACCCGCACCGCGCCCTGCGCCGCGCTGGTGGCCATCAGCCCGTAAGCGCGCAGCGCGGGCGTGATCTTGCGGGCGCGTTTTGCGGCGGGCTTCCAGCCCTTGGTGTCCTGTTCCGCGCGGCGGCGGGCCAGCTCATCGGCGGGCACCGCCAGCACGATGGACCGGTTGGGGATGTCGATCTCGACGCTGTCGCCATCGCGCACCAGCCCGATGGTGCCGCCCGATGCCGCCTCCGGCGAGACGTGGCCGATCGACAGGCCCGAGGTACCGCCCGAGAAGCGGCCATCAGTGACCAGCGCGCAGGTTTTGCCAAGGCCCTTCGACTTGATGTAGCTGGTCGGGTACAGCATCTCCTGCATCCCCGGCCCGCCCTTGGGCCCTTCGTAGCGGATCACCACCACGTCGCCCGCCACGATCTTGTTCGACAGGATCGCCTCGACCGCCGCGTTCTGGCTTTCGAACACCTTGGCCGGGCCGGTGAACTTCAGGATGCTTTCGTCCACGCCCGCCGTTTTCACGATGCAGCCCTCGGGGGCAAGGTTGCCGCTGAGAACGGCCAGCCCGCCATCCTTGGAAAACGGCGTCGCGGCCGAGCGGATCACGCCCTTTTCGCGGTCGAGGTCAAGGCTGTCCCAGCGCGCGCTCTGGCTGAAGGCGACTTGCGTCGGCACCCCGCCCGGCGCGGCAAGGAACAGCTGCTTCACGCTGTCCTGCGGGGCGCGGCTGATGTCCCAGTGGTCGATGGCGGCGCCAAGGGTTGGCGCGTGCACGGTCGGCTGGTCGCGCGCGATCAGCCCCGCCGCGTCAAGCTGGCCGAGGATCGCCATGATCCCGCCCGCGCGGTGCACGTCTTCCATGTGCACGTCGGATTTGGCCGGGGCCACCTTGCACAGCACCGGCACCCGGCGCGACAGCTGGTCGATGTCGGTCATGGTGAAATCCACCTCGCCCTCATGCGCAGCGGCGAGGATGTGCAGCACCGTGTTGGTCGAGCCGCCCATCGCGATATCCAGCGTCATGGCGTTCTCGAACGCGGGCTTCGACGCGATCGAGCGCGGCAGCACGCTGGCATCGTCCTGTTCGTACCAGCGCCGCGCCAGATCGACGATCACATGCCCGGCTTCGACGAACAGCCGCTTGCGGTCGGCGTGGGTGGCCAGCGTCGAGCCGTTGCCGGGCAGCGACAGCCCCAGCGCCTCGGTCAGGCAGTTCATCGAGTTCGCGGTGAACATGCCGGAACACGACCCGCAGGTCGGGCAGGCCGAACGTTCCATTGCAGTGACATCGGCATCGCTGACGGCGTCATCGGCGGCGGCCACCATCGCGTCGATCAGGTCGACCGCCTTCACCTTGCCCTGCACCAGAACCTTACCAGCCTCCATCGGTCCGCCGGAAACGAAGACGACCGGAATGTTCAGCCGCATCGCCGCCATCAGCATGCCGGGGGTGATCTTGTCGCAGTTCGAGATGCAGACCATCGCGTCGGCGCAGTGCGCGTTCACCATGTATTCGACCGAGTCGGCGATCAGTTCGCGCGAGGGCAGCGAGTAGAGCATGCCGTCATGGCCCATCGCGATGCCGTCATCGACGGCGATGGTGTTGAACTCTTTCGCGACGCCGCCCGCCTGCTCGATTTCCCGCGCCACAAGCTGGCCGAGGTCTTTCAGGTGGACGTGGCCGGGCACGAACTGGGTAAAGCTGTTCACCACCGCGATGATCGGCTTGCCGAAGTCGCTGTCTTTCATGCCCGTCGCGCGCCACAGGCCGCGGGCGCCGGCCATGTTGCGGCCGTGGGTGGTGGTGCGGGAACGGTAAGCGGGCATGGTCTGCGTCCTTCTGAAAGAGCGGGGTCGTGCATGGCTCGCACTTGGCGCTGCCGGGATCAACCGATGTTCTGCGTCCCGGTGTCTATAAACCTGGGCCAAGCGCCCGACAAGGCAAGCCCGGCAGGCGCGTCAGGGCCGCCACCGCAGGAAGTTGGCGATCAGCCGCAGCCCGGTGGCCTGGCTTTTTTCCGGGTGGAACTGGGTGCCCACGACGTTGCCGCGCCCGACGATGGCGGTAATGTCGCCCGCATAATCGACATGGGCCAGCCGGTCGGCCGGGTCGGCGACGCGGAAATGGTAGGAGTGTACGAAATACGCGTGCTCGCCGGTCGCGATGCCGTCCAGCAGCGGGTGGGACCGGTCGATGACCAGATCGTTCCAGCCCATGTGCGGCACCTTCAGGCGCGGGTCGGCGGGGGTGATCTTCACCACCTCGCCCGCGATCCAGCCAAAGCCGGGCGTTTCCTGATATTCCATCCCGCGCGTCGCCAGCATCTGCATGCCGATGCAGATGCCAAGGAAGGGGCGGCCCTTCGCCGTCACCGCCTCTTCAATGGCGTCGAACAGCCCTGGCACCGCCAGCAGGGCGCGGCGGCAGGCCGGGAAGGCGCCATCGCCCGGCAGCACGATCCGGTCGGCGCGCGCCACATCCTCGGGGCGCGAAGAGACCAGCACGTCACCCGCGCCGGTTTCGGCCGCCATGCGCTGAAACGCTTTTTCCGCGGAATGCAGGTTGCCGGACTCGTAATCGACCAGCACGGTGAGCATGGTCACAGCGTGCCCTTGGTCGAAGGAACGGCATCGGCCTTGCGCGGATCGGTTTCGACCGCCTCGCGCAAAGCGCGGGCGACGGCCTTGAAGGCGGCCTCGGCGATGTGGTGGCTGTTGATCCCGTGCAGCGCGTCGACGTGCAGCGTGATGCCGCCGTGGGTCGCGAAGGCCTGAAAGAATTCTCGCACCAGTTCGGTATCAAAACTGCCGATCTTCGCGGTGGGGAAGGTGACGTTCCAGACCAGATAGGGCCGGGCCGACAGATCGAGCGCGGCACGCACCAGCGCATCATCCATCGGCAACAGGCACGCGCCATAGCGGCGGATGCCGCGCTTGTCGGCCAGTGCCTTGGCCAGTGCCTGACCCAGCGCGATGCCCACATCCTCGACCGTGTGATGGTCGTCGATGTGCAGATCGCCCTTGGCGCGCACGGTCATGTCGATCAGCGAATGGCGGGCCAACTGGTCCAGCATGTGGTCGAAGAAACCAACGCCGGTCTGATTGTCGTAAGCCCCCGTGCCGTCAAGGTCGACCGATACGCGGATATCGGTTTCGGCGGTGGTGCGGGTGATCTCGGCCTTGCGCATGGGCGCCTCCGTCGCTGTCTTCGGCGCGGGTTATAGGCGGGGCAGGGCGGTGGGGGAAGGCCGGAAAACAAAAGGGCACCGAAACCGGTGCCCTTTTGTTTTATTGGAGCGGGCGAAGGGATTCGAACCCTCGACCCTAACCTTGGCAAGGTTATGCTCTACCCCTGAGCTACGCCCGCGTCCTTGGGTGAGCGGTGATTTATTGTCTCCGCGCGGCGGCCGCAAGGGAAAAAATGCGACCGCGGCGAATTCATCTGCGCGCCCGTTTCTGCCGCACGAGGTTCAGCGCCTCGACCCCGCCCGCGAAGATCATCGCGGCGTAGATGAAGCCGCGGTCGATATGATAGTGCATCCCGTCCGCCGCCAGCGCCATGCCGACCATCACCAGAAACGCCAGTGCCAGCATCTTGGTCGAGGGGTGGCTTTCGATGAAATTCGCGATCGGCTCGGATGCGACCATCATCACCACGATGGCAAAGACGACGGCGGCGATCATCACCGACAGATGGTCGGCGATGCCGACCGCGGTGATCACGCTGTCGAGCGAGAAGACGAGGTCCAGCACCATGATCTGCAGGATGGTGGCCCAGAACGTGCCGCGCCCGTCGGCGTGGGGTTCGTGGCCGCCACCTTCCACCTCTGAAAAGATTTCGGTGGTCGCCTTCCAGATCAGGAAGAGGCCACCGGCAATCAGGATCAGGTCGCGCCAGGTCAGGCCGAAGCCGCGCACCGTCAGGAAAGGCTCGGCCAGCGACATGATCCAGGTGATCGAAAACAACAGCCCCACCCGCAGCACCAATGCGCCGACAAGGCCGAGAAAGCGCGCCTTGGCGCGCCGGTTGCGCGGCAGTTTGGAGGCCGCGATCGAGATGAAGATGACGTTGTCGACGCCGAGAACGATCTCGAGCACCGTCAGGGTGAGGAAGGACAGCCAGACGGACGGGTCAGCGAGCAGGGCAAGCATGGGGAACTTTCTTCAGGGGACCACGCCGACCATATGGGACCGGGTCCGCCGGTGGAACAAGGCTTCGCGGCGCCTGCGGCGTCAGATCGCGCCGAACGCCCGCCCCAGACAGAGCAGCGACAGGCCGATCAGCGCGGCGAAGGTCAGCGCCATTCCGACAGACCGCAGCGGGCTTTCCCCGCCAGACCCGCTCAATCCGGTCGCGTGGGCCAGCCGCCCGATCAGCAGGATCGCGCCGAACCCGTGCAGCCAGAGCGTCCCCGCGCCCTGAAGCTCTGCAATCGCCAGCAACAGCACGCCGAACGGCGCATATTCGGCACAGTTCGCCTGCGCCCGGATGCGGCGGGTCAGATCGTGGTTTCCCCCGTCGCCAAGGCCCACCCTGAAGCGCACCCGACCCTGAATCACCCGGATCGACAAGCCCACAAGAAGCAGGCCCAGCAGCCCGGCATAGATCGGTGTCACACGCAGCATCGCGGCCCCCTTGGCGGATCGGTCAGGCACAGCCTAACCGGCACCGGGCGGGCGCGATAGCGGGCAGCGGCGAAATTCGGTGGCCCGGCTAGGCGAATTCCACCAGCAAATCCTTGGCATCCACCTGCGCGCCGGGATGCACCAGAACCGTCTTCACCACAGCCTCTCGGTCGGCGTGGATGCCGGTTTCCATCTTCATCGCCTCGATGGTCAAGAGCAGGTCGCCCGCCGCCACCTTCTGGCCCGCGGTGACCCCGACCGAGGCGATGACGCCGGGCATCGGCGCGCCGACCTGGGCGGGGTTGCCGTCCTGCGCCTTGGGTTTGGCCGCGGTCTGCGCCTTGATCAGCCGGTTCGGCACCCGGATCACCCGGGGCTGGCCGTTCAGTTCGAAGAACACCTTCACCTCGCCGTCGTCGCCAGTCTCGCCGACCGTTTGCAGGCGCACCTCCAGCGTCTTGCCAGGGTCGATCTCGACGGCGATCTCTTCGCCCGGCTCCATGCCATAGAAGAAGGTGCGCGTCGGCAGGGTCCGTACCGGCCCATAGGTCCGATGGCGCCCCATGTAGTCGAGGAAGACCTTGGGGTACATCAGGTAGCCGTTCAGATCCTCGTCATCGACCTTGAAGCCCGACATCTCTTTCGAAACCTGCGCGCGCACCTCTTCCAGATCGACCGGGGCAAGGTGCTTGCCGGGCCGGTCGGCCAGTGGCGCCTCGCCCTTCAGCACCTTGGCCTGAATGGCTGCGGGCCAGCCGCCCGGCGGCTGGCCGAGGTTGCCGCGCATCATGTCCACCACCGAGTCGGGGAAGGCGACCTCGACCGCCGGATCCTCGACCTGCGCGCGGGTCAGGTTTTGCGCCACCATCATCAGCGCCATGTCACCCACCACCTTGGACGAGGGCGTGACCTTGACGATATCGCCGAACATGCGGTTCACGTCGGCGTAGGTCTGCGCCACTTCGTGCCAACGCTCCTCAAGGCCAAGGCTGCGGGCCTGCGCCTTGAGGTTGGTGAACTGGCCGCCGGGCATTTCGTGCAGGTAAACCTCTGACGCGGGGGCGGGCAGGCCGGATTCAAACGCCGCATATTGCCCGCGCACCTGTTCCCAGTAGTTCGACAGCCGCCGGATCGCGCCGATGTCCAGCCCGGTATCGCGCGGGGTGTTGCGCAGGGCTTCCACGACGGAACCCAGGCAAGGCTGCGACGTGCCGCCCGAGAACGCATCCATTGCCGCATCGACCGCATCCACCCCGGCATCGGCGGCGGCAAGGATGGTGGCGCCCGCGATGCCCGAGGTGTCATGGGTGTGGAAATGGATCGGCAGCCCGATTTCCTCTTTCAGCGCCTTGATCAGCACCTTCGCGGCGGCGGGCTTCAACAGCCCCGCCATATCCTTCAGCCCCAGCACATGGGCACCCGCCGCGCGCAGGTCTTTGCCCATGCTGACGTAATACTTCAGGTCATACTTGGCGCGGTTGGGGTCGAGCAGGTCGCCGGTGTAGCAGATCGAGCCCTCGCAGACCTTGTTCGCCTCGATCACCGCGTCCATCGCGACGCGCATGTTTTCCACCCAGTTCAGGCTGTCGAAGACGCGGAACACGTCGACGCCGGTCTTCGCGGCCTGTTTGACGAAAGCCTGCACCACGTTGTCGGGGTAGTTGGTGTAACCGACGCCGTTCGAGGCGCGCAGCAGCATCTGCGTCATCACGTTGGGCAGCCGTTCGCGAATGTCGCGCAGGCGCTGCCAAGGGCATTCCTGCAGAAAGCGATAGGCCACGTCGAAGGTGGCGCCGCCCCAGCACTCGATGCTGAACAGGTCAGGCAGGGTGGCCGCATAGGCGGGCGTGGCCTGGATCATGTCGATCGACCGCATCCGGGTCGCCAACAGGCTCTGGTGCCCGTCGCGCATGGTGGTGTCGGTCAACAGCAGTTTTTGTTGCGCCGCCATCCAGTCGGCGACGGCCTGCGGGCCCTTCTGTTCCAGCAGGTTGCGCGTGCCGTAGGCGAGCGGCTGGGTCGACTGTGCGGGGGCTTTGGGCAGCCGCGCCTCGGCATGCGGCTTGGCGCGGCCAGCGGTTTCCGGGTGCCCGTTCACCGTGATGTCGGCGATGTAGGTCAGGATCTTGGTTGCCCGGTCACGCCGCTTGCGGAAGGTGAACAGTGCGGGCGTCGTGTCGATGAACTTGGTGGTGTAGGTGTCGTTCAGGAACGTCGGGTGCTTCAGCAGGTTCTCGACAAAGGCGATGTTGGTCGACACGCCCCTGATGCGGAACTCGCGCAGCGCCCGGTCCATCCTTGCGATCGCCTGTTCCGGGGTCTGCGCCCAGGCGGTGACCTTGACCAGCAGCGAGTCGTAGTAGCGTGTGATGACCGAGCCGGAATAGGCGGTGCCGCCGTCCAGCCGGATGCCCATGCCGGTGGCCGAGCGGTAGGTGTTGATGCGGCCGTAATCGGGGATGAAGTTGTTCTGCGGGTCTTCGGTTGTCACCCGGCATTGCAGCGCGTGGCCGTATAGCCGCACCCCCGACTGATCCGGCACGCCGGTTGCCTCGGCCACCGTCTTGCCCTCGGCGATCAGGATCTGGGCCCGCACGATGTCGATGCCGGTCACCTGTTCGGTGACGGTATGTTCGACCTGAACCCGTGGATTGACCTCGATGAAGTAGAACTTCTCATCGTCCATATCCATCAGGAACTCGACCGTTCCGGCGTTCTGGTAGCCGACGGCGTTGCCGATCTTCAGCCCCAGCGCGCAGACCTCGGCGCGTTGCACTTCGGTCAGGTAAGGCGCGGGGGCGCGTTCCACGACCTTCTGGTTGCGGCGCTGGACGGTGCAGTCGCGTTCGTAAAGGTGGTAGAGGTTGCCATGTGCGTCGCCGAGCAGTTGCACCTCGACGTGGCGGGCACGCAGGATCATCTTTTCCAGATAACCCTCGCCGTTGCCAAAGGCGGCCTCGGCCTCACGCCGCCCTTCGCGCACCTTGTCGGCCAGCTCGTCCGGGCCGTTGATCGGCCGCATGCCGCGCCCGCCGCCGCCCCAACTGGCCTTCAGCATCAAGGGATAGCCGACCGCGTCGGCCATCTTGCGAACCTCGGCCATGTCATCGCCCAGAACCTCGGTCGCCGGGATCACCGGCACCCCGGCCTTGATCGCTACGCGCCGCGCGCTGGCCTTGTCGCCAAGCGCGCGCATGGTTTCGGCCTTCGGGCCGATGAAAGTCAGGCCCGCGGCGGCGACCGCCTCGACAAAATCAGGGTTTTCCGACAAGAGGCCATAGCCCGGATGGATCGCATCCGCGCCCGACATTTTGGCGACCCGGATGATCTCGGGGATGCTCAGATAAGCCGCGACCGGGCCAAGACCCTCGCCGATCCGATAGGCTTCATCGGCCTTGAAGCGGTGCAGCGAAAGTTTGTCTTCCTCGGCATAAACGGCGACCGTCTTCTTGCCCAGTTCGTTCGCCGCCCGCATCACGCGGATGGCGATTTCGCCCCGGTTGGCAACAAGAATCTTGCGAAAGCCGGCCATGCGTTTCCCCCAAGGAATGGTCGATAGAACCCGACCACTTTAGGAGTGCTGCGGTGCAGCGCAAGAGGCTCCAATGCTGCGATGAAAGATTTGCGACGTGGCACGCAGTCCAGGCCGGGGCCGGAGGATCCGGGCAGGCCGGAAAAGAAAGATCGGAACAATGCGGGAACAATTCTTTAACTCGCGCGCAAGACGGGGTAGGTTGCCATCCATGAACAGCCCTGACGAACAGGACGCCTTCGAGGCCGCCGCGCATGTGCCGCTGTCGGCGCGCGCGATGGCCGCGCGCCCGGCGCCATACCTGGACGACCTGAACCCCGCGCAGCGCGCGGCGGTCGAGGCGCTGGATGGCCCGGTGCTGATGCTGGCCGGGGCGGGGACCGGCAAGACCAAGGCGCTGACCGCCCGCATCGCGCATCTGCTGACCACGGGCCGGGCGCGGCCGAACGAGATCCTCGCCGTGACCTTCACCAACAAGGCCGCACGCGAGATGAAGGAGCGGGTGGGACGCCTCTTGGGCGCGGCGGTGGAGGGGATGCCGTGGATGGGCACCTTCCACTCGATTTCCGTCAAGATGCTGCGGCGGCATGCGGAACTGGTGGGGCTGAAATCGTCCTTCACCATCCTCGACACCGACGACCAGATCCGCCTGATGAAGCAGGTGATCGCAGCGGCGGACATCGACGAGAAGCGCTGGCCCGCGCGGCAGTTGGCGGGGCTGATCGACAGCTGGAAGAACCGCGCCTGGACGCCCGAGAAGGTGCCCGCGTCGGAAGCTTCGGCCTTCAACAACCGCGGCACCGAGCTTTACGCCGCCTATCAGGACCGGCTGCGCACCCTGAACGCCACCGATTTCGGCGACCTCCTCCTCCACATGGTCACGATCTTTCAGGCCCACCCGGATGTGCTGGCCACTTATCAGCGCTGGCTGCGCTACATTCTGGTGGACGAGTATCAGGATACCAACGTCGCCCAATACCTGTGGCTGCGCCTCTTGGCGCAACAGCACCGCAACATCTGCTGCGTGGGCGACGATGACCAGTCCATCTACGGCTGGCGCGGCGCCGAAGTGGGCAACATCCTGCGGTTCGAAAAGGATTTTCCGGGCGCGCAGGTGATCCGGCTGGAGCAGAACTACCGGTCGACCCCGCATATCCTGGGCGCGGCCTCGGGGGTGATTTCGGCCAATGCCGGGCGGCTGGGCAAGACATTGTGGACCGAAGAGCAAGAGGGCGAAAAGCTGCGCCTGATCGGCCATTGGGATGGCGAGGAAGAGGCGCGCTGGATCGGCGAAGAGGTCGAGCGACTGTCGAAGGGCCCGCGCGGGGCAGAGCCGTTGAGCCTTGACGGCATGGCGATTCTGGTGCGCGCCAGCCACCAGATGCGCGCGTTCGAGGACCGGTTCCTGACCATCGGCCTGCCTTACCGCGTGATCGGCGGCCCGCGTTTCTATGAGCGTCTCGAAATTCGGGATGCGATGGCCTACTTCCGCCTCGCCGTGTCGCCCGACGACGATCTGGCGTTCGAGCGGGTGGTGAACACCCCCAAGCGCGGCTTGGGCGACAAGGCGCAGCAGACGATTCAGGTAACCGCCCGCCAGCATGGCACCACGCTGTTGGAGGGCGCGCGGATCCTGCTGGCCGAGGGCGGCATCACCGGCAAGGGCGCCGGGCAGTTGCGCGGCTTTCTGGACGGCATCGCCCGCTGGCACGCCATCACCCTGCGCGAAGGGCACAACCACATCGAACTGGCCGAGGCGATTCTGGAGGAGTCCGGCTACACCGCCATGTGGCAGCAGGACAAGACACCCGAGGCGCCGGGGCGGCTGGAGAACCTCAAGGAACTGGTGAAGGCGCTGGAGCAGTTCGAGAACCTGCAGGGCTTCCTCGAGCACGTCGCCCTGATCATGGACAACGACACCGAGGAGCAGGGCGCCAAGGTTTCCATCATGACGCTGCACGCGGCCAAGGGCCTCGAATTCCCCGCCGTGTTCCTGCCCGGCTGGGAGGATGGCCTGTTCCCCAGCCAGCGCAGCATGGACGAAAGCGGCCTGAAGGGGTTGGAGGAGGAACGGCGGCTGGCCTACGTCGGCATTACCCGGGCCGAGGAACTGTGCACGATCTCCTTCGCCGCCAACCGCCGGGTCTATGGCCAGTGGCAATCGGCGCTGCCCAGCCGGTTCATCGACGAACTGCCGGAAGAGCATGTCGAGGTGCTGACGCCCCCCGGCCTTTACGGCGGCGGCTATGGCGCCGCGGCGCCGCGCGCCTCGAGCATCGAGGATCGGGCAGCGCGCGCGGATGTCTACAATTCGCCCGGCTGGAAGCGGTTGCAGGACCGTGCCGCCACCCGCCCGGTCAGCCAGCCGCGCGAAAGCCGCACCACGGTGATCGACCTCGACGCGGTTTCGGCCTTCACCACCGGCGACCGGGTGTTCCACCAGAAGTTCGGCTATGGCAGCGTCACCGGGATCGAAGGTGACAAGCTTGATGTGAACTTCGACAAGGCGGGGCCGAAAAAGATCGTCGCCCGCTTCGTGGTGCCCGCCGACCGCGCCGACGACATTCCCTTCTGACTCTGCCGTTTCTTTCTGGCGCAAATACTCCCCGCGCGGAGCGCACCCGGGGGCCCGGCTGGATGAGCCGCCACAGACTCGCGCTGAAATGAAAACGGCGACGCCCAGGGAGGTGGGCGCCGCCGCGAGTCCCGATCAGCCCAGGGAGGAGGTTGGGCCTTTCGTTCCTGTCAGAGCCGAAGCTCTGGGTAGAAGCGGCGACGACGCTCAGGGAGGAGGAGGAGCGTCGCCGCCTTGTCACGATCAGCCCAGGGAGGAGGTTGGGCCTTTCGCGTCTCGGCTGGGTCGAACCTTGCGGACCGGACCCGGGATAGAAAGGACGGCGACATCAGGGAGGAGGAGGATGTCGCCGCCAGATTAGGAAGACCCAGGGAGGAGGAGAGGGCCTTCCAAACCGAATTCTTACTTGCCGTTCGCGGCCTCAAGGGCCACACGGGCGATCATCGACCGATGGATGCCGAGGTCGGAAAGTTCGCGATCCGACAGCACGCTCAGTTCTTCCACGGTCCGGCGATAGACCCGGCGGCGCGCGGCGCCTTCGCTGTAGACGCGAACCAAGGCGTTGACGCGGTCACGAAGGCCGAAGCCGGCGGCGCGGGTGGTGGTCAGGTAAGCCATTTCATCTGCCTCAGTCATTTCCGCTACGGACGCTGTCCGTTTGCTGTTGTCGCTAACATACGCCAATGCTGCACCTGCACAATGGACCAAATGGTCAACGCTGCCATGCAGCAAGTGCATAACCCTTGCTGACCTATTAAGTGGCGCGAATTCAGGGCATTGCCCAATCCTTGATCAACTGGTCAACCGGGCCTTGCGCTCCGCCCAAAACACGACATGGTAAGCCGCCGAACTGAGCGAAGGAGGATGCCATGTCTGTGACGCGCGAGGCCGTTCTGGCCGAATTGAAGCGTCTGGCGCTGCCGGGCGGGGGTGATCTGGTGTCGCGTGACATGGTGCGGGCGCTGATGATCGAGGGTGGCGCGGTGCGATTCGTCATCGAAGCGCCCGATCCGGAAACCGCGCGCAAGCTGGACCCGATCGCGAAGGCGGCCGAGGATCTGGTGCGCCGTATGCCGGGCGTCACGGCGGCCAGCGTGATTCTGACGGCGCATGGCCCGGCCCCGAAGGCGCCGAACCAGGCGCCGCCGCAACTGAAGATCGGTGGCCATCCGACGCCGCAAGAGGGCGGGCCGCAGCGTGTGACCGGGGTGGACCGCATCCTTGCCATCGCCTCGGGCAAGGGCGGGGTGGGCAAGTCCACGGTGTCGTCCAACCTCGCGGTGGCGCTGGCGCGGCAAGGCCGCCGCGTGGGGCTGCTGGATGCCGATATCTACGGCCCCTCGCAACCGCGCATGATGGGCGTGAAGACGCGGCCCGAGGCGCCCGATGGCAAGACCATCATCCCGCCGGTCGCGCATGGGGTCACCATGATGTCGCTTGGCCTTCTGTTGAAAGAGGATCAGGCGGTGATCTGGCGCGGCCCGATGCTGATGGGCGCGCTGCAACAACTGCTGACGCAGGTCGCCTGGGGCAAGCTGGATGTGCTGATCATCGACCTGCCGCCCGGCACCGGCGACGTGCAACTGACTTTGGGCCAGCGCACACAGGTGACCGGGGCGATCATCGTATCGACCCCGCAGGATGTCGCGCTTCTGGATGCCCGCAAGGCGATCAACATGTTCCAGACGCTGAAGACGCCGATCCTCGGGCTGATCGAGAACATGTCGTCTTACGTCTGTCCGAACTGCGGACATGAAGAGCATATCTTCGGCCACGGCGGTGTCGCCGCCGAGGCGAAGAAGCTTGGCGTGCCGCTTCTGGGGGAGATTCCGTTGAACCTTGAGGTGCGTGTTGCGGGCGATGCGGGCATTCCGATCGCGACCGGCGACGGGCCGATCGCCGACGCCTATGCCAAAATCGCCCAGCGGCTGATTTCCGGCGGCATGGGCTGAGCGTCTTCGGACCACCACGCGCGATTTTGCCAAAAGCCACCCGCCCGCCGGGTGGCTTTTGCGTTGACGGGCGAATCACCCGGCCGTGACGCCCGGTGAGTCGCCCCCGGCGGGCCCGGATTGTCATGATTTCCCGGTCGGGCGGCGGATCGGGCCAAAATCCCGGATTTTCATCCCACCGGCGGCTTCGGCCCCCGTTCCCCAAATCTAGTCTCTATAGCCTCGCGCGCCGCTAGGTGTTGATCCGGCGACCACAACCCCTTGCCGTCGCGCCGGGCCGGGGACAAGAATTGGTATAAAGTGGGATGGATTTCCGTTGTCAGGCATGAATTTCCATGTCATCAAGATACTCAGATGCAGACGGGCAGAACAGGGGCACCAAGACCCCAAGCGTGAGGCAGGTTCATACAGGCCCCCATACATCGACATGAGAGATCCGGCGCGCGAGCGAGCAGACACTCCCCCAAGTGGCGCGCGTAGCCGGGCATACCCAGCGATGGGACGAGGGCGGCGGTTTGGGCAATGGCAGCAGCTCAGCCGCCGTTTTCCATTCCGGAGCCGGCAAACGGGACAGACGGTGGCAAGGAGCGCGGTCGCGTGACGCGCAGGTTCGTAGGAACAAATACCGGAAAGGTGGACCCGAAAGGCAGGGTCTCGATTCCGTCGAAGTTCCGCAAGGTTCTGGAAGCGGGCGATCCCGATTTCCCGTCCACCGGCAAGGCCATCCTGTGCATCGCCCACGGCCATCCCGACCGCCCCTATCTTGAAGGTTTCTCGGTGCAGTCGCTGGACGATCTGCACAACCGGATCGACACGCTGCCGTCGAACCATCCGCACAAGCACATGCTGGTTGACCTTTACTATTCCCGCGTCGACGATCTTTCCGTCGATGATGCAGGCCGGATCGTGCTGCCGCAGGACAAGCGCGACATGATCGGGCTGGGCGATGATGCGCTGTTCGCGGGCAAGGGCAACCGCTTTGAAATCTGGCCGCCCACCCTCTATCGCCTGCGCCGGGCCGACAAGACAGATGCGTTCCTGGCCGCGCAGGGCGAGGATTTTGACCCGCTCGACGTGATCGACGCGCCCGCCGGGGGGCTTTGATGGCCGCCGCGGCGCATCCGATCGCCCCCTCTGCCCCGCATGTTCCGGTTCTGCTTGGCCCCTTGCTGGCGGTCGTGGCGCCGGTGTCGGGGGTCTGGCTTGATGGCACGTTCGGCGCGGGCGGCTATGCGCGCGGGCTGCTGGAGGCGGGCGCCACCACGGTGATCGGGGTCGACCGCGACCCGCTGGCCTTCGAGATGGCGGCCGACTGGGCCGGGGCCTATGGCGACCGGCTGCGGCTGGTCGCGGGCACGTTTTCCAACCTCGACACGCTGGCGGGCGAGCCGCTGGATGGCGTCGTGCTCGATCTTGGCGTCTCGTCGATGCAACTCGACCGGCCCGAGCGCGGCTTTTCCTTTCTGCGCGACGGCCCGCTGGACATGCGGATGAGCCAGTCCGGCCCGACCGCCGCCGATCTGGTCAATGGCGCGTCAGAAACGCTGCTGGCCGATATCCTTTACCACTACGGCGAGGAACGCGCCTCGCGCCGCATCGCGCGCGCCATCGGTGCGGCGCGCAAGGTCGCGCCCATTGTCAGCACGCTGCAACTGGCGGAACTGGTCGCAGGCTGCCTGCCGCGGCCCAAGCCAGGCCAGAGCCACCCCGCCACCCGCAGCTTTCAGGCGATCCGCATCGCCGTGAATGCCGAGTTTGACGAGCTGGTGAACGGGCTTGAAGCGGCGGAACGTGCGCTGAAGCCGGGCGGGCGGCTGGCGGTGGTCACCTTCCACTCGCTGGAGGACCGCATCGTCAAGCGGTTCCTGCAACTTCGTTCCGGGCGCGAGGCGAATGCCAACCGCTATGCGCCGGAAAAGCCGGTGACCGATGCGCCGTTCCGCCTGCTGACGCGTCAGGCGGTGGCGCCGGATGATGAAGAGATGGCGGCGAACCCGCGCGCAAGATCGGCCAAGCTGCGTGCCGCCGCGCGGACCGACGCCCCCGCCGGTCCGGTGGACCGCTCGACGATCGGCCTGCCCATGCTCGATGCGAAAGGACGGCCCTGAGATGCGCCCGCTGCTTTATGTCCTGTCTGCCGTGGCCGTGATGGGCCTCGCGTTCTGGGCCTACCGGCAGAACTACGCCACGCAGGACTCGCTCAAAGAGGTCGCGCGCCTTCAACGCGAGATCGGGGCGCTGCACGAGGCGCTGGGGATGCAACAGGCCGAATGGGCCTATGAAAACCGGCCCGCGCGCCTGCGCGAACTGACGCTGCTGAACTTCGACAAGCTCAACCTGCTGCCAATGACGCCAGAGCAGTTCGGCGCAGTCGGCGAGGTGGCCATGCCGCAGCCGGTGGCGGCGTCCGCGCCGATGCAGATCACCCAGCCGGTCGAAACCGCAGCAACGCTGAAGCCGAAACCGAAGCCCGCGCAGAAGGGGACCACGCCATGATCCGGACCCCGCTGCGACCGCTGGCCCGCATCCTGACGGCGCGCGCCAAGGGCGAGAATCCGGACGCGATCGAGCGCGAGAACATCCGCCTGCGGCACGAAGAGATGCGCGACACCTCGCGCGATCAGGCCGAGGGGCGGCTGTTGATGCTGGGGCTGTTCTTCTTCGCCGCCTTCACGCTGGTGGGCGCGCGGATGGGCCTGATGGCCGCCGCCCCGCCCAGCGAGCCGCAGGTTGCCGCGGTGGGCCCTTCGATCACCGCGCAGCGCGCCGACATCGTCGACCGCAACGGCCGCGTGCTGGCCACCAACCTTGCCACCTATTCGCTTTACGCCCAGCCGCAGGACATGATCGACCCGATCAAGGCCGCAAAATCGCTGGTGAAAATCTTCCCCGACCTCGACGAGGCGCGGCTGGAGAAGGATTTTACCGGCGACCGCACCTTTGTCTGGATCAAGCGCACCCTGTCGCCCGAACAGATGCAGGCGGTGCATGACATCGGCGATCCGGGCTTGCTGTTCGGCCCGCGCGAGATGCGGCTTTACCCCAACGGGCGGCTGGCCGCGCATATTCTGGGCGGCGCGGGCTTTGGCCGCGAGGGCGTCGACTCGGCCGAGGTGATCGGCATCGCGGGGGTGGAAAAAGAATACGACAGCTGGCTGCGCGATCCTGCCAACGCCGGGCAGCCGCTGCAGCTGTCGATCGACCTGACGGTGCAGGCCGCAACGCGCGAAGTGCTGGATGCCGGGATGCACATGATGAACGCCAAGGGTGCCGCGGCGATCCTGATGGACGCCCACACCGGCGAGATTTTGTCGATGGTCTCATTGCCCGACTTCGACCCCAACGACCGCCCGGCGCCGCTGGTGAAGGGCGACGCGGCCGACAGCCCGCTGTTCAACCGCGCGGTGCAGGGGCTTTACGAACTCGGGTCGACCTTCAAGATCTTCGACGTCGGGCAGGCGCTCGACCTTGGGCTGATCACGCCCGACACGATCATCGACACCAAGCCGATCGTCTGGGGCAAATATACCCTGCACGATTTTCACAACTACGGCTCCAAGCTGTCGGTCAAGGACGTGATCCGCGAAAGCTCCAACCTCGGCGCGGCGCGGATCGCGTTGCTGTTCGGCGGCGACAAGCAAAAGCCGTTCCTGAAATCGCTTGGCTTGCTGGATCCGACCCCGGTGGAACTGGTCGAGGCGGGCGGCGCGCGGCCGCAATACCCCACCAACTGGTCCGACCTGTCGACCATGACGATCGCCTACGGCCACGGCATTTCGGTGTCGCCGCTGCACCTGTGCACGGCCTATGCCTCGATGCTGAACGGCGGCATCCGGGTCTATCCGACGCTGATCAAGACCGACCACCCCAAGATCGGCCCCCGCGTCGTTTCCGAGGCGACATCGGACAAGCTGCGCACCATGTTGCGCTATGTTGTCACCAGCGGCACCGCGTCCTATGGCGATGTTAAGGGCTATGACGTCGGCGGCAAGACCGGCACGGCCGACAAGCCCGACCCGCAGGGGGGCTACTATACCGACAAAGTGATTTCGACTTTCGCATCGGTGTTTCCGGCGCATGATCCGAAATACGTTCTGGTCGTCACGCTGGATGAACCCTCTGACAACACGGGCAAAGACCCCCGGCGCACCGCAGGCTATACCGCCGTGCCGGTGGCGGCAGAGATCATCCGTCGCGATGCGCCGCTGCTGGGCCTGCGCCCCGAGATTGTGCCCGATCCGCAGAATGCGATAACACTCGCGCGCAACTGACGGGGTGGGTGGCGCTTGGAACATGAAAACGACAGGACGGGCGCGGGACGGCGGCTGACGCTGGCGGCCCTGGGCCTGACCGCGCGCGGCGGGCGCGATACGGCAGTCACCGGCCTAGCCGTCGACAGCCGCGAGGTGCGCGCCGGGATGCTGTTCGCCGCGCTGCCCGGCAGCACGGTGCACGGCGCGGCCTATGTCGCCACGGCGCTTGATCGTGGTGCCGCTGCCGTGCTGACCGATCCCGAGGGGGCGGCGCTGGCGGCAACGGCGCTGACCGGGTCCGATGCGGCGCTGGTGGTGGTTGAAGAGCCGCGCGCCGCGCTGGCGCAGGCGGCGGCGCTGTGGTTCGGCGCGCAGCCCGCGGTGATGGTTGCGGTGACCGGCACCAACGGCAAGACATCCGTCGCCACCTTCACCCGGCAAATCTGGACCGCGCTTGGCTATGCCGCGATCAATGTCGGCACGACCGGCATCGAGGGCGCGTGGGAGGCGCCGCTGCATCACACCACGCCCGACCCGATCACCCTGCATCGCGCGCTGGCCGAAGCGGCGGCGGCAGGCGTGACGCATGCGGCGATGGAGGCTTCGTCGCACGGGCTGGACCAGCACCGGCTGGACGGCGTGCGGCTGAAGGCGGCGGCATTCACGAATTTCACCCAGGACCACCTCGACTATCACAAGACCTTCGCCGCGTACTTCGCTGCAAAGGCTGGCCTTTTCACCCGCGTGCTGCCCGATGACGGCACCGTCGTGGTGAACCTGAACGACCCGAAAGGCGCCGAAATCGCCGAACTGGCGCGCGCGCGGGGGCAAAATGTGCTGCACGTCGGCCATGCCGAGGGCTGTGATCTGCAAATTCTTGGCCAACGCTTCGACGCGCAGGGGCAAGAGCTACGATTTGTCTGGAAAGGACAAGCCCGGCAGGTGCGGCTGTCCTTGATCGGCGGGTTTCAGGCCGAAAATGTACTAGCGGCAACGGGGCTTGCCATCGCCTCTGGCAGCCCGCCCGAGGCGGTGTTCGGGGTTCTCGACCGGCTTTCGACGGTGCGCGGCCGGATGCAGCTGGCGGCGACCCGGGCCAACGGGGCGGCGGTTTTTGTCGACTACGCGCATACGCCGGATGCGGTGGAAACTGCGCTGAAGGCGCTGCGCCCGCATGTGCTGGGCCGCCTCGTCGTGGTCTTTGGCGCCGGTGGCGACCGCGACCGCACCAAACGCCCGCTGATGGGCGCAGCGGCAGCGGCCCATGCCGACGTGTTGATCGTGACCGACGACAACCCACGGTCGGAAGACCCGGCCAGCATCCGCGCCGCGATCCTCGCCGCCTGTCCCGGCGCTGCCGAGGTGGGCGACCGGGCCGAGGCGATCCTGCGCGGTGTCGCTGCGCTGGGGCCGGGCGACGCCTTGCTGATCGCCGGCAAAGGCCACGAAAGCGGGCAGACCGTGGGTGGCACGATCTATCCGTTTGATGACGTCGAGCAGGCCAGCCTTGCCGTCGCCGCGCTGGAGGGGCGGGCATGACCGCGCTCTGGACCTCGGCCGAGGCCGCCGCCGCAACGGGGGGCCGGACCACGGCGGCGTTCGCTGCTTCCGGCGTTTCCATCGACACCCGGACGCTGGAGGAAGGCGATCTGTTCGTAGCCCTCACGGATGTGCGCGATGGTCATGATTTCGTGTCGCAGGCGCTGGCACAGGGCGCTGCCGCCGCGCTGGTCTCGCGTGTTCCTGAGGGCGTCGCGGCGGATGCGCCGTTGTTGATCGTGCCCGACGTGCTGGCCGCGCTGGGGGCTTTGGGCGCGGCGGCGCGGGCTCGCAGCGCGGCCAGGGTGGTGGCCGTCACCGGATCGGTCGGCAAAACCTCGACCAAAGAAATGCTGCGCGCCGTGCTGGGCGGGCAGGGCCGGGTGCATGCCGCCGAGGCAAGCTATAACAACCACTGGGGCGTGCCGCTGACGCTGGCGCGGATGCCGGTCGGCGCCGAATACGCGGTGATCGAGATCGGCATGAACCATCCCGGCGAGATTGCCCCGCTGGCACGACTGGCGCGCCCGCACGTGGCGATGATCACGACGGTTGCCGCGGCACACCTTGAAGCCTTTGAAAACGTTGAAGGGATCGCACGGGAAAAGGCGCAGGTCATGGCCGGGCTGCAGCCGGGCGGGGTGGCCGTGCTGAACGCCGACCTGCCGGTGACGCCGATCCTGTTGGCCGCCGCCGAGGCTGCGAGGGCCCGGATCCTTACCTTCGGCGCCGCCGCGACCGCCGATTTCCGGCTGCGCGACGTGCAGGTCACGCGCGATACCACCGTGGTGCGGGCCGAGGCGGCGGGGTTGCCGCTGCTGTTCAAGGTCGGTTCGGCCGGCCGGCATTTTGCGATGAACGCGCTGGGTGTGATGGCGGTAGCCGAGGCGCTGGGGCTGGACCTTGGTCTGGCCGCGATCGACATCGGCCGCTGGCAGCCGCCCGAGGGGCGCGGCGCGCGCGAACGGATCGTGCTTGATCTGGTCAATGACGCGATGGCCTTCGACCTGATCGACGACGCATTCAACGCCAACCCGGCCTCGATGGCGGCGGCGCTGGACGTGCTGGTCGGGGCCGAGCCGACGCACGGCATCGGGCGGGTGGCGGAAGGCCGCCGCATCGCCATTCTTGGCGACATGCTGGAACTCGGGCCTGACGAGCTGGCGCTGCACCGTGCCATTGCCGACCATCCGGGGCTGCCGAAGATCGCGCAGATTCACTGTGTTGGCCCAAGGATGCGGGTGCTTTGGGATGCGCTGCCGCGCCGCCAGCGCGGGCTGTGGACCGAGACCGCCGCCGAAATGGTGGCCGAGGCCCGCCATCTGGCCGACGCAGGCGATGTTGTGCTGGTGAAGGGCTCGAAGGGGATCAAGGTCAGCCGTGTGGTTGACGCCCTGCGCAATTTGGGGCAAGCGGCCGCGACCGCACGCCGGAGGACGGAATAGATGCTGTATTGGCTGAGCCAATTTTCCGAGGGCGGGGGGCTGTTCAACCTGTTCCGCTACATCACGTTCCGCTCGGGCGGGGCCTTCTTCACGGCGCTGATCTTCGGCTTCGTCTTCGGGCGGCCGCTGATCGACTTTCTGCGCGCACGCCAGAAGAAGGGGCAACCGATCCGCAGCGACGGGCCGCAGACCCATTTCGTCAAGGCCGGCACGCCGACGATGGGCGGGGTGCTGATCCTTGGCGCGCTGGTGCTGTCGACGCTGCTCTGGGCGCGGCTGGACAATGTCTATGTCTGGCTGACGCTGTTCGTAACGCTGGGTTTCGGTCTGATCGGCTTTGCCGACGACTGGAAGAAGGTGACCAAGCAGAACACCAAGGGCGTGTCGAGCCGGGTGCGGTTCCTGCTGGGCCTGTTGATCGCTGCGATCGCGGCCTATGTCGCGACGCATGCGCAACCGGCTGAGCTGACCAATACGCTGGCCGTGCCGTTCTTCAAGAACGTCTTGATCCACATGGGGATTTTCTTCATCCCCTTCGCGATGATCGTGATCGTCGGCGCCGCCAATGCGGTGAACCTTACCGACGGGCTGGATGGCCTTGCGATCATGCCGGTGATGATCGCCGCCGCCACGCTGGGCGTGATCGCCTATGTCGTCGGCCGGATCGACTATTCGGAATACCTCGACCTGCATTTCGTGCCGGGCACGGGTGAGTTGCTGATCTTCGTCTCGGCGCTGATCGGCGGCGGGCTGGGGTTCCTGTGGTACAACGCGCCACCGGCGGCGGTGTTCATGGGCGATACCGGGTCGCTGGCATTGGGCGGGGCGCTGGGCGTGATCGCCGTGGCGATCAAGCACGAGATCGTGCTGGCCATCGTCGGCGGGCTGTTCGTGGTCGAGGCGTTGTCGGTCATCATTCAGGTGCTTTACTTCAAGCGTACCGGCAAACGCGTGTTCCTGATGGCGCCGATCCACCACCATTTCGAAAAGAAGGGCTGGGCCGAGCCGCAGATCGTGATCCGGTTCTGGATCATCTCGCTGATCCTTGCGCTGATCGGCCTTGCGACCCTGAAGCTGCGCTAGCCCTGGATGGCGGCGGGCGGGGTGGTCCCGCCCGCGCCGGTGCCACGCCGGATCCTGAATGACCGCAGACTGGCCCAGCCTTGGCATTGCCGCCCTTGCGACCGCTGGCGTGATCCTGCGGCCGTTCCGGATTCCGGAATATGCTTTCGCGCTGGCTGGCGCGGTTCTGCTGGTGGCGTTCGGGCTCATGCCCTGGCCGCTGGCGCTGGCGGCGGTGCACAAGGGGACGGATGTCTATCTTTTCCTGATCGGCATGATGCTGCTGGCCGGGCTGGCCACGCGAGAGGGGTTGTTCGACTACCTCGCCGCGCTGGCGGTGCAGGATGCCAAGGGCTCGGCCCGCCGTCTCTTTGCCACCGTCTACGGCGTGGGCATCGTGGTGACGGTGTTCCTGTCGAATGACGCCACCGCCGTGGTGCTGACCCCGGCGGTCTACGCGGCGGCAAAACATGCGCGAGTCAACCCGCTGCCCTATCTGTTCGCCTGCGCCTTCATCGCCAACGCAGCAAGTTTCGTGCTGCCGATCTCCAACCCCGCCAACCTTGTGATCTACGGCGCGGCGATGCCGCCGCTGGGGCAGTGGCTGCGGCATCTTCTGCTGCCCTCGGTGGCGGCGATCGCGGCGACCTATCTGGCGCTGCGCTGGGCGTTGCGCCGCGCGCTTGACGCGGAACAGCCCGGCCCCGCCGATCTGCCGCATCTGAGCCACAGCGGCAGGCTTGTCGCCGGGGGGATCGTGCTGACGGCGCTGGTGCTGATGACGGCCTCGGCGCTGGGGGCAGATCTTGGCGGGCCGACGCTGCTGTCGGGCTGTGCGGTCGTCCTTGGCGTGACGCTGCTGACCCGCGCGTCGCCCGTGCCGCTGTTGCGCCATGTATCCTGGGGGGTGCTGCCGCTGGTCGCCGGGCTTTTCGTGCTGGTCGGGGCGGTGTTTCGCACCGGCGCGCTGGGCACGATGACCGCCTGGCTGCACATATCCGCGCAAACCGCGCCCAGCCAGACCGCGGCGATTGCAGGCGGGGCCATTGCGGTGGTGTCGAACCTGATGAACAACCTGCCCGCCGGGCTGATCGCGGCGACGGCGGGCCAGGCGACGCAGGTGCCGCCGCAGGTCACGAATGCGCTGCTGATCGGCGTCGATCTGGGGCCGAACCTGTCGGTGACCGGATCGCTGGCGACCATCCTGTGGCTGGTCGCGCTGCGGCGCGAAGGGCTGCACGTCAGCGCCGGGCAGTTCCTGCGTCTGGGCGCAATCGTGATGCCGCCCGCGCTGTTGCTGGCGCTGGGGGCACTGTTGCTGCAACCGTAGTCGTGGGCGGCAGGGTCGGGCGACCGCCCTTCCACTCAAAGCGGTTTGATCGTCCAGGTCACCTCATAGATCGAATTCGCGCCGCAGCCGGTGGCCGAGTCGGTGCCTTGGTGGGTCGTCACCGTGGTGAAGGTCTTGGTGCCGCTGTCGGTCATCAGGAACAGGTCGCGCCCCATCATCGCGCGCATCTCCACCGCCACCAGACCGTCGCATTTGGCGAAGATGATGTCGTTGAGCTTGCCCAGCAGCCAGCCCTCGATCGCGCCCAGCACGCTGCCCAGAACCGGGATCGACACGCTGAGCGCACCGGTCAGCTTGGTTTCGACGAACTTCACCACGCCTTTGGCGATATCTTCTTCCATCGAGGTGGTGCCGGCGCCGCCAAGCCCGTTGCCCGCGGCCTGCAACGAGGCGAGGATGGCCGACTGGTCGGCATGGCCGTTGTTGACGACGATGTAGCTGAAGCTCATCGGCTCGGCGAGGTCGACCGCGATGTCGTCGAAATAAAGCAGGTTGGTCTGCGAGGTTTGCGGATGGGTGCCGCCGATGTCGCCGATCCATTGCACCACGGTGGCGTTGGGCAGATTGCCGGCCGACACCGTGGCGGAGGCCGCATCGGTGTCGGCGTTCAGCGACCGCGCCCGGTCGGCACGCACATAGTCGACTGACATCCGGTAACGCGAGGGCATGCGGAACTGCGCTCCGGCGGAAACCGTGCCCCAGATTGCACCGTTCCACGAAAGGATGCGCAGCCGCGCGTCGTCGGTCGGCACGTAGACGTCGATCTGGTTCGGTGCCGCGCTGACGGCGGTGGGCGACTCGGCCATCGGCGAGGTGGAACCGTAGTTCAGGATTTCCGGCACGGCCCAGATGTTGTTCTCGAACCAGTGGTGGTGCAGGTTGCCGTCGCTGCCCTTCAGGAACACGTCCAACCGCCCCGGCGCCCAGGTTACGGCGGCAGGCTCGCCGAAGTACGAACCGCCAAGCGATTCCCACTCGTTCCAGATCTGCCCGTCCCACCAGATGTGCCAGAGCGCCTTGTCGTTGAACACGGCGAAGACGTCGATCCGGTCGGGACCCCAGCTGATCGCCACCGGTGGCGAGGCGAGTTGGCCGCCGTGGTTCTGCCAGCCGAACCAGCTGGTGCCGTCCGATTGGTTGCCGCGCAGGGTGAAGTCGGCGCCGCGCGCGAACACGTCAAGCTGGGTTGCACTGCGCGACACCATGCTGGCCGTGCTGGTGAAGGTGCCGCCAAGGCTTTCCCAGTTCGGGGTCCAGGTGTTGCCGCGCAGCGTCCGGGTGTAGAGCGCGTGATCCATCCCGACGCCGAACACGTCGATCCGCCCGCCGTCCCAGGCGATTGCCGCCGGGGCGCTGGTGAAGACGCCGCCAAGGCCCTGCCAGCCGGACAGATCATCGCTGTCATGGGTGCCGACGTAGCTTTTGTGATACATCGCGTAGTCGCGCCCGAGGCCGAAGATATCAAGCCGCTGGGTCTGCACGAAGGCGCCGCCGTGCAGCACCCTGCTGGCTGCGGTCGCGGCAGGCGCCGCCCTGGCGGCGACGGATCCGGCGGCGGGGGCCGCTGGCGCAGGGGCCGGGCTGGCGCTAGTTTTCGCAACCGCCTGATCCGTGCCAAGGGTGGACAGGACCGGGTTGACCAGCACCGTCGAGGCCACGGCAACCGGCACCGAGGTGAAAGTGCCGCCAAGGCGCAGGTTGAAACCCAGACCCCGCGCAGGAGATGATGCCATCATGCTGAAGTTCTGGTCGAGCCAGAAGGCATCACGCCGACCGGCAAGACCGGTGGTCACCGAAATTCCCTTCATCTTGTTTCTCCTTTAAAATTGAAGTTCAAAATGGTGACTCTCCCATAGCACGAAATCGCAATCCCGGCGCCGGCAGGGACGGCCCCGCGACTGCGGCTGGGCCATTTCTGGCCGAGCGGCGATCCGGCGGGGCGGCCGATAAGTCCAGCTTGCGGCCGAGAGGGGCGCAAGGTTTTGGAAAGGCGGGAAAACTGGCGTACCGATTGCACACCGATCTTGCACCGATTTCGCACCGATGCTGACACCGTATTCGCGGCTGCGTGCGGGCGTGGCGAAATTGACCTGGATCATGGTGGCGCACCTGCGGCGAGCCCAGAATCCGGGTCCGCGCCAGGTGCGCCAAGGAGTCCTGAGGGGGGTGAGATGTTCCGCAAAGTTCAAACGATGGTGGCCGCGATGATCCTTGCTGCGGTGGCGGCGTCGACGCTGGCGCCGGGCGCCGCGCTGGCGAAGGCGAGTTGCACGGACTGGATGGATCAGGGCGATGGCACGTCATGGGCCGAGTGTGTCGGCGATGACGGCGTGCAGCATTGCTACGTCATCAACAACGCGCCGGGTTCGGTGGCCCGCGAGGTTTCCTGCAGCGGCTGACGCGGCGCCATTCACCGAAGTTGACGCAAGAACCGGGTGCCGGGTCGCTGTTTGCTTGCGGAGGCGCACAACGGCGAGGCAATCTCGGCCCCGGTCAAGTTGGGGGCGACAGATGATTCCGGTTCAGGGCTATGAGGGGCGCAAGGTTGCCGTGCTGGGGTTGGGCCGGTCCGGGTTGGCTGTCGCGCAGGCGCTGGCCGCGGGCGGGGCCGAGGCGCTTTTGTGGGACGACAGCCCCGAGGCGCGCGCCAAGGCCGAACTGGCGGGGCTGCAGCTGACCGACCTGACGCGGGATCGGGCGCTGGACGGAGTGACGGCGCTGGTCGTTTCCCCCGGCATCCCGCATCTTTACCCCGCGCCGCACAAGATCATCGCCCGGGCGCTGGAGATCGGCGTGCCGGTCGATAATGACATCGGGCTGTTCTTTCGGTCCTGGGCCACCGCGGATTGGGACCGGTTCGAGCAGATGCCGAAGGTCGTGGCCGTCACCGGCTCGAACGGGAAATCGACCACCACGGCGCTGATCCACCATATTCTGGAGGTTGCGGGGCGGCCGACGCAGATGGGCGGAAACATCGGGCGCGGGGTCTTCGACCTTGACCCGGCGGTGGATGGCGAGGTGGTGGTGCTGGAGTTGTCGTCGTACCAGACCGATCTGGCGCGCGCCCTGACCCCGGATGTGGCGGTGTTCACCAACCTCTCGCCCGACCATCTTGACCGGCACGGCGGCATCGGCGGCTATTTCGCGGCCAAGCGGCGGCTCTTTGCCGAAGGCGGCCCCGACCGCGCGGTGATCGGCGTCGACGAGGTGGAGGGGCGCTATCTGGCCAACCAGTTATCCGAAGGGGTGGCGGATGACCGGGTGATCCGGGTGTCGTCGGGGCAGAAGCTGGACGACGCGGGCTGGGCGGTCTTTGCGCGCAAGGGGTTTCTGGCCGAATGGCGGCGCGGCAAGCAGGTCGCATCCATCGACCTGCGCGCGGTGAAGGGGCTGCCGGGCGCCCACAACCACCAGAACGCCTGCGCGGCCTATGCGGCGGTGCGCACGCTGGGCCTTGCGCCGAAGCTGATCGAGGATGCGTTCCATTCGTTCGACGGTCTGCCGCACCGCAGCCAGATGGTGGGCGAACGCGGCGGTGTGCGGTTCGTCAACGACTCCAAGGCGACCAACGTGGACAGCGCGGCCAAGGCATTGCAGGCCTTCCCGAAGATCCGCTGGATCGCCGGGGGCCTTGGCAAAGAGGGCGGTATCGCCGCGCTGGCGCCGTTCCTCGATTCGGTGGTGAAGGCCTACCTGATCGGCCATTCGGCGCGCGACTTCGCCCTGCAGATCGGCCAGACGCCGCACGAGATCTGCGAGACGATGGAACGCGCGGTGGCGCGGGCCGCGGAAGAGGCGCAGCCGGGCGAAACGGTATTGCTGGCCCCGGCGGCGGCGAGCTTTGACCAGTATCCGAACTTCGAAAAGCGGGGCGATGATTTCACCGCGCGGGTGAAGGCATTGATCGGGGGGTGAGAGGGTGAGGCGACTGGTTGTGATTGGCCTGACTGCGCTTGTTCTTGGCGTGATCCTTGGGTGGTCCTCGGAGCGCCAGATCGGCAATCTCTGGCGCATGATCTTCGGGCCGCCAATCTGGGTTACGGTCAGCCGATCCTGCAACGCTGGGCAGTCACACTGCATCTTCATCCGTCGCGAGATGCAGGAGACGCTCTACGCGGACGATCAGTTCTTTGTCTTCTGGTCACCCGAGGAAGCCACGCGAAACTTGCTGTCCTGGAGCAAGGGACATGGCCGCATTGAGTGCGATCCGGGCCTCGACCCCGAGATCAGTTGGCTCTCTCCGACAGAGGTT
This sequence comes from Paracoccaceae bacterium, assembly GCA_016124615.1. Lineage (GTDB taxonomy): Bacteria > Pseudomonadota > Alphaproteobacteria > Rhodobacterales > Rhodobacteraceae > Solirhodobacter. The sequence continues at coordinate 74,225 of WGNF01000006.1, forward strand.
CGCCTTGCCCCCGGAGGGGTTATCGGCTGTCGCCTTCTTGGCGATGGTCCGAAGGGGATCACCGTCACGATCGCCCCTTAGACTCTGTTAGCCATGCGAAGGCTGCGGCTTTTCCCTAGCCATGTAGCGCCGTCTGGGATAATCTGGCCACGAGACCCGGAAAACCGGGCGCATCGAGGCAGAGCGGTATCAGATGACGGAAATGGTGTTTGGCGCCGCGCCCGCGAGGGCAGGCGATCCTGTTCTTCCACGCTGGTGGCGCACGGTGGACCGCTGGTCGCTGGCCTGCATTTTGCTGCTGGTCGGGCTCGGGTTGCTGCTGGGTCTGGCCGCCTCGGTGCCGCTGGCCACCCGCAACGGATTGCCGCCGTTCCACTATGTCGAGCGGCAGGCGATGTTCAGCGGTCTGGCGATGATCGCGATGTTCCTGACCTCGCTGATGTCGCCCGACATGGTGCGGCGGCTGGGGGTGCTGGGGTTCCTTCTGACCTTCGTGGCGCTGGCGCTGTTGCCGGTGCTGGGGTCGGATTTCGGCAAGGGCGCGGTGCGCTGGTACTCGCTGGGCTTCATCTCGGTGCAGCCGTCGGAGTTTCTCAAGCCGGGTTTTGTCGTCCTTTGCGCGTGGCTGATGGCCGCCAGCCAGGAAATCAACGGCCCGCCGGGCAAGGCGGCCTCGTTCGCGGTGGCAATCGTGGTGGTGGGTTTTCTGGCGATGCAGCCCGACTTCGGGCAGGCGGCGCTGGTGCTGTTCGCCTGGGGCGTGATCTACTTCGTCGCCGGGGCGCCGATCCTGTTGCTGGTGGGCGTGGCGGGGATGGTCGCCTCGGGCGGCATCGCGGCCTATACCTATTCTGACCACTTCGCCAAACGCATCGACGGCTACATGAGCGCCGACATCGACCCGCGCACGCAGGTAGGTTACGCCGTGAACGCGATTCAAGAGGGCGGCTTCTTCGGCGTCGGCGTGGGCGAGGGGCAGGTGAAATGGCAGCTTCCCGATGCGCATACCGACTTCATCATCGCGGTCGCGGCCGAGGAATACGGCACGCTGATGGTGTTCTTCATCCTTGGTCTTTACACCACCATCGTGGTGCGCTCATTGACCCGGCTGATGCGGGAACGTGACCCGTTCACCCGGCTGGCGGGTACCGGGCTGGCCTGCATCTTTGGCGTTCAGGCGCTGGTGAACACCTCGGTGGCGGTGCGGCTGCTGCCCGCCAAGGGGATGACGCTGCCCTTCGTCAGCTATGGCGGGTCGTCGCTGATCGCGACCGGCATCACCGTGGGCATGCTGCTGGCGCTGACGCGCACCCGGCCGCAGGGCGACATCGGCGCCTTTTTCAAGCGGAGCCTCTGATGGCGGGCGGCGCGACATCCGGCCGTCTGCTGCTGATTGCGGCGGGCGGCACCGGCGGGCATATGTTCCCGGCGCAGGCTTTGGCCGAGGCGATGGTGCGGCGTGGCTGGCGGGTGCGGCTGTCGACCGATGCGCGCGGCGCACGTTACACCGGCGGCTTCCCGCATGTCGTGGAAGTGGTTCAGGTCGGTTCTGCCACCTTTGCGCGCGGCGGCGCGCTGGCCAAGGCGCTGGTGCCGGTCCGCATTGCGGGTGGCGTGCTGGCCGCGCTGCGGGCGATGCTGCGCGATCCGCCTGCGGTGGTGGTGGGCTTCGGCGGCTATCCGACGATCCCGGCGCTGACGGCCGCGGTGCTAAGCGGGCGACCGCGGATGATCCATGAACAGAACGGCTTGCTGGGCAAGGTGAACACCCGGTTCGCCAGCCGGGTGAACGCCATCGCCTGCGGCACATGGCCGACCGCGCTGCCCGAAGGCGTGACGGGCGAGCATACCGGCAACCCGGTGCGTGCGGCGGTGCTGGATCGCGCCGGGGCGGCCTATATCCCGCCCGGCGACTACCCGATGAGCCTTGTGGTGATCGGCGGCAGTCAGGGCGCGCGCATCCTTGCCGATGTTGTGCCCGCCGCCGTCGCCGCCCTGCCGGAAAGCCTGCGCGCCAACCTGCGCGTCGCGCAGCAGGCGCGCGACGAGGATATGGAACGGGTCACCGCCGCCTATGCCGCCGCTGGCATCCGGGCCGAGGTGCAGCCCTTCTTCGCCGACATCCCCCGCCGCCTGTCCGAGGCGCAACTGGTCATCAGCCGTTCCGGCGCCTCGTCGGTGGCCGATATCAGCGTGATCGGGCGCCCCTCGATCCTGATCCCCTATGCCGCCGCGACCGGCGATCACCAGACCGCCAATGCGCGCGGGTTGGTGGACGCGGGTGCGGCGATCCTGATCCCTGAATCCGCGCTCGACGCGGCCAGCCTTTCGGCGCAGATCGCGACCGTCCTCGGTAACCCGCAGGGTGCCGCGCGGATGGCGGCGGGCGCGCTGTCCTGCGGCCGCCCCGATGCCACCGAACGGCTGGTGGACATGGTCGAGCGCCTTGCACAGAAAGCCCCTACATGAACGCAGCGACCAAACTTCCGGGCGAGCTTGGCCCCATCCACTTCGTCGGCATCGGCGGCATCGGCATGTCCGGCATCGCCGAGGTGCTGATGACGCTGGGCTACCGCGTGCAAGGCTCGGACGCGCGCGCTTCGAAGATCACCGAACGGTTGGTGACGCTGGGCGCGGTCTTTTTCGAGGGGCAGGCCGCCGGGAACCTGGGCGAGGCGGCGGTTGTGGTGATCTCCTCCGCCATCAAGAAGGGCAACCCGGAACTGGAAGAGGCGCGGCGGCGCAAGCTGCCGGTGGTGCGTCGGGCCGAGATGCTGGCCGAACTGATGCGGCTGAAGTCGAACATCGCCATCGCCGGCACGCATGGCAAGACCACGACCACGACGATGGTGGCGACGCTCCTGGACAAGGGCGGGTTCGATCCGACCGTGATCAACGGCGGCATCATCCACGCCTATGGCTCCAACGCGCGCGCCGGGGCAGGCGAATGGATGGTGGTCGAGGCGGATGAGTCGGATGGCAGCTTCAACCGCCTGCCCGCCACCATCGCCGTGGTGACCAACATCGACCCCGAGCATATGGAACACTGGCACAGCTTTGACGCGCTGCGGCAGGGGTTCACCGATTTCGTGTCGAACATCCCGTTCTACGGGCTCGCCGTCTGCTGCACCGACCACCCCGAGGTGCAGGCGCTGGTCGGTCGCGTCACCGATCGCCGTTTTGCCACCTTCGGCTTCAACGCGCAGGCCGACGTGCGGGCGCTGAACCTGCGGTACGAGAACGGCACCGCGCATTTCGACGTCGCCTTGCAGGGCGAGGGGCATGACGAAAACGGCCAGCCGAGCCTGATCGAGGGCTGCACCCTGCCGATGCCGGGCGATCACAACGTGTCGAACGCGCTGGGTGCCATCGCCGTGGCCCGCCATCTGGGCATGAAGCGGGACGAGATCCGCGAGGCTCTGGCGGCATTCGGCGGCGTCAACCGGCGCTTTACCAAGGTGGCCGAGGTGAACGGCGTCACCATCATCGACGACTACGGCCACCATCCGGTCGAGATTGCGGCGGTGCTGAAGGCAGCGCGGCAGGCGACCAAGGGTCGGGTCATCGCGGTGCACCAGCCGCACCGTTATACCCGGCTCCATAACCTCTTCGAAGAGTTCTGCACCTGCTTCAACGAGGCCGACGTGGTCGCCATCGCCGAAGTCTATGCGGCCGGCGAAGACCCCATACCGGGCGCCAGCCGCGATGACCTTGTGGCCGGGCTGATCGCCCACGGCCACCGCCACGCCCGTGCCATTCTGGATGAAAGCGACCTCGCCCGGTTGGTGAAGGAACAGGCGCGGCCGGGCGACATGGTGGTCTGCCTCGGTGCCGGGTCGATCTCGACCTGGGCCAACGCGCTGCCGGGGCGGCTGAAATGACGGTGCTGCCCGCCCTTGTCGCCATCCTGTGGGTCTTCGCCGCGACCGGCACGGCCCTGCTGCCGATGCGGCGGCAGATGCTGCCGGGGCTGACGCTGCTGATTTCGGCGCCGGTACTGATGGTGTGGATCGGTTATGCCTACGGGCCCTGGTTCGCGGTCGTGGCGCTTTTCGCATTCCTCTCGATGTTCCGCCGCCCGCTTTACTACCTTACCCGCCGCGCGCTGGGCCTGCCGGTCGAACGGCCGCCGGGCCGGGAGGGGCGCTGATGGTGTCGCTTACCCTCGTCTGCATCTGGGTCGTGGTCGCCTCCGGCATCGCGATGAGTTCGGGCCGCTGGCACTGGCCCGCGGCCTATGGGCTGATCGCGGTCGGCATTCCGCTTCTGGGTTACGTCACCTATCAGAACGGCCCGTTGATCGGCCTTTTCGTGCTGGCAGGCGGCGTGTCGATGCTGCGCTGGCCGGTGCGGTTCTTTGGCCGCTGGGTGCTGCGGCAGGTGCGGGGGCGGGCGGAATGACGCTGCCGCCGGTCCGCGGCACCCTCACGCCCGACCGCCCGCTGGCCGACCTGACTTGGCTGCGCGTCGGTGGTCCGGCGGACTGGCTGTTCCAACCTGCCGACCTTGAAGACCTTTGCGCGTTCCTGAAGGCGCTTGATCCAGAAGTGCCAGTCTTCCCGATGGGGGTCGGCTCGAACCTGATCGTGCGGGATGGCGGGTTGCATGCGGTGGTGATCCGGCTGGGGCGGGGGTTCAACGCCGTCAGCGTCGAGGGCACCCGTGTTACCGCCGGGGCCGCCGCACTGGATGCTCAGGTGGCCCGGAAAGCGGCCGAGGCAGGGGTGGACCTGACGTTCCTGCGCACCATTCCCGGCTCGATCGGCGGCGCGGTGCGGATGAATGCCGGGTGCTACGGGTCTTATGTGGCGGATCACTGCACCAGCGTGACCGCCGTCACCCGGCAGGGTGAGGTAGTGACACTTACCCCGGCCGAGATGGGGTTCGCCTACCGCCAAAGCGCGCTGCCCGAGGGCTGGGTGATCGTCGGGGCCAGCTTCGAAGGCCCGCACGGCGATCCGGCCATGCTGGACGCGGTGATGGCCGAGCAGATGGCGCGGCGCGATGCAAGCCAGCCGGTGAAGGACCGCAGCGCCGGATCGACCTTCCGAAACCCGGCCGGGTTTTCCTCGACCGGGCGCGCCGATGACACGCATGAGTTGAAGGCCTGGGCGCTGATCGACAAGGCGGGGCTGCGCGGCGCCCGGCGGGGCGGCGCGCAAATGTCGCCGAAACATCCGAATTTTCTGATCAATACCGGTGGCGCCACGGCCGCAGACCTCGAAGGACTTGGCGAGGAGGTCCGAAAAAGGGTTTTCCAAGACTCGGGTCTGTTGCTACAGTGGGAGATCATGAGGGTCGGCGAACCGGCCCCTGAAAACGAATAAGAACGGGCACGAAGCCCGGATGAGGCACAAGTGGCGGGCATGTCGAGCAGGGCAGCCTTCCGTGTCGCGGTATTGATGGGGGGGCCTTCCGCCGAGCGGGAGGTGTCACTCGTCACAGGGCGCGAATGCGCCATCGCGCTTCGGAAGGCCGGATATGATGCGATCGAACTGGACGCGGGTCCGGATCTGGTCGCACGTCTGGCTGAAATCTCTCCGGATGTCTGCTTCAACGCGCTGCACGGCCGCTGGGGCGAGGATGGCTGCGTGCAGGGCCTGCTGGAATGGCTGCGGCTTCCCTACACGCATTCCGGCGTGCTGGCCTCGGCGCTGGCGATGGACAAGACGCGCAGCAAGGCGGCGTTTCGCGCCGCTGGCCTGCCGGTGGCGGAAAGTGTGATCGCCAGCAAGGCCGAGGTCGAGCGCCATCACGTGATGGCGCCGCCCTATGTGGTGAAGCCGAACAGCGAAGGGTCTTCGGTCGGGGTCTACCTCGTGCCGGAAGGTGCCAACGCGCCGCCAAAGCTTGGCCCCGAGATGCCCGAGCATGTGATGGTCGAGGCCTATGTGCCGGGGCGCGAGTTGACGGTGACGGTGATGGATGGGCGGGCGTTGACCGTGACCGACATCATTGCGCCGGGCTGGTACGACTACCACGCCAAATATGCCCCCGGAGGCTCGCGCCATGTGGTGCCGGCGGATCTTCCGGCCGAGATTTTCGCCGCCTGCCTCGACTATGCCGCCCGCGCGCATGACTGCCTTGGCTGCCGGGGCGTCAGCCGGTCCGACCTGCGCTGGGACGAGGCGAAGGGGCTGGACGGCCTGATCCTGCTGGAGACCAACACCCAACCCGGCATGACGCCGACCTCGCTTTCGCCCGAGCAGGCGCAGCATATCGGAATGTCCTTCCCCGACTTCTGCCGCTGGATCGTGGAGGACGCATCATGCAACCGGTGAACGTGTTCCGTCGCGATCCTGCGCCCAGCCGGATGGCCTACCGGATGCAGCGGCTTTGGCTGACGCCCCTGTTCCGCGTCTTCTTGCGCCACATCCTGCCGGCCCTGATCGTCGTGCTGGTCTTCGCGGTCTACTTCGGCAGTGCGCAGCGCCGCGCCGCGCTGGTGACCCAGTTCGACACCCTGCGCACCGAGATCGAGCACCGGCCCGAGTTCATGGTGTCGATGATGTCGATCGAGGGCGCCTCGCCCGCGCTGGGCGATGCGGTGCGTGCGATGCTGGCGATCAAGTTTCCGCAAAGTTCGTTCGACATCGACCTGGAGGCGACGCGGGCCAAGATCGAGGCGCTGGACGCCGTCGCCTCGGCCGATCTGCGGGTCGTGCCGGGCGGCGTGTTGCAGGTGACGATCCGCGAGCGTGAGGCGGCGATGGTCTGGCGCACCCGTGACGGGCTGGTGTTGCTGGACCCGACAGGGCACCGGGTGGCGGAACTGACCGACCGGGCGGCGCGGGCCGAATTGCCGCTGATCGCGGGCGACGGGGCCGATCAGGCGGTGCCCGAGGCGCAGGCGATCCTTGCGGCGGCGGGGCCGCTGGCGACGCGCATCCGCGGCCTTGTGCGGATCGGCGACCGGCGGTGGGACGTGATGCTGGATCGCGACCAGACCATCCTGCTGCCCGAAACCGATCCGGTGACGGCGTTCGAGCGGGTGATCGCGCTTGACCAGTCGCAGGGCCTGCTGGCCCACGACATCGTCGCCGTCGACATGCGCCTGCCCGATCGCCCGGTGCTGCGCCTTTCCGCCGATGCCTTTGCGGCCCGCCAGAAGGCCTTTGGACTCAAGCCGACAGGAGCCGTCAGCAAATGACCGACCTCTATCAATCCCAGCGGGCCATGCGGAACATGCGTCGTGCCGCCATGCAGCGGGGCGTGATCGCGATCCTTGACATCGGCACCTTCAAGATTGCCTGCCTCGTGCTGCGCTTCGACGGGCCGGGGCGCCTGGGCGAACAGGACAGCGTCGGCCCGATGGCGGGGCAGTCGAGCTTTCGCGTCATCGGCGCGGCCACCACCCGCTCGCGCGGGGTGCGGTTCGGCGAGATCGACGCGATGCCGGAAACCGAGCGGGCGGTGCGCACCGCGGTGCAGGCGGCGCAGAAGATGGCGAACGTCCGGGTGGACCATGTCATCGCCTGCTTTGCCGGGGCGCGGCCGCGGTCTTACGGGCTGGTCGGCGAATGTCAGGTGCAGGACCGCGTGGTGAGCGAACAGGATGTGGCGCGGGCGCTGTCGGCCTGCGACGTGCCCGACATCGGCGAGGGGCGCGAGGTGCTGCATGCCCATCCGGTCAACTTTGCGCTGGATTACCGCACCGGTCTGGGCGATCCGCGCGGGCAGGTCGGTGCCCGGCTGGCCTGCGACATGCACATGCTGTCGGTCGACGCGGCGGCGGTGCAGACGCTCTTGCTCTGCATCAACCGCTGCGATCTGGAGGTCGCGGGCATCGCCTCGTCCGCCTATGTCGGCGGCATCGCGAGCCTGGTCGAGGACGAACAGGAACTGGGCGCGGCCTGCATCGACATGGGCGGCGGATCCACCGGGCTGTCGGTCTTCATCAAGAAGCACATGATCTATGCCGAGTCGGTCCGGATCGGCGGCGACCATGTCACCTCGGACATATCGAAGGGCCTGCAGGTGCCCCTGAGCACGGCCGAGCGGATCAAGACCCGCCACGGCGGCGTGCACGCGACCGGCATGGACGACCGCGAGATGATCGAGATCGGCGGCGACAGCGGCGACTGGGACAAGGACCGCCGGTCCGTCAGCCGCGCCGAACTGATCGGCATCATGCGGCCACGGGTCGAGGAAATCCTTGAAGAGGTGCGCGCACAGCTTGACGCCGCCGGGTTCGACAGCCTGCCCAGCCAGCAGATCGTGCTGACCGGCGGCGGCAGCCAGATCCCCGGCCTTGACGGGTTGGCGGCCAAGATCCTCGGTCAGCGCGTCCGCCTTGGTCGCCCGCTCAGGGTGCAGGGCCTGCCGCAGGCCGCCACCGGCCCGGCGTTTTCCGGGGCGGTCGGGCTTTGCCTCTTTGCCGCGCATCCGCAGGATGAGTGGTGGGATTTCGACATTCCGGCCGATCGCTATCCCGCGCGTTCGCTGAAACGAGCCGTCAAATGGTTCAAGGACAACTGGTGACCACCACAGGATGACGTAATGGCAAAATCCCGCTGGTCTGGTGTTGGGCGTGGCCATATTTTGTGGCCCGGCGGCGTTTTTTTCGTGACCTCAGGGCCATCTCTGGGTAGACTCGGCCCAATGCGGGGGCATATCGGGCGGGACAGGCCGAACAACTTGGGCAGGCGGGCAAAGCAATGACACTGAATTTGATGATGAGTGACCGGGAAGAGCTGAAGCCGCGGATCACGGTGTTCGGCGTCGGCGGGGCGGGCGGCAACGCCGTCAACAACATGATCGACAAGAACCTGGAAGGCGTCGAGTTCGTCGCCGCCAACACCGACGCGCAAGCGCTTGCCCAAAGCAAGGCCAGCGCGAAGATCCAGATGGGTCTGCGGGCGACCGAGGGTCTTGGTGCGGGCGGCAAGCCCTCGGTGGGTGCGATGTCGGCGGAGGAAACCATCGAGGAGATCGTCGATCACCTCGCCGGGGCCCACATGTGCTTCATCACCGCGGGCATGGGCGGCGGAACCGGCACCGGCGCGGCGCCGATCATCGCGCAAGCCGCGCGTGAATTGGGCGTGCTCACGGTCGGCGTGGTCACCAAGCCTTTCCAGTTCGAGGGCGCCAAGCGGATGCGCCAGGCCGAGGAAGGCGTTGACGCCCTTCAGAAGGTGGTCGACACCCTCATCATCATCCCGAACCAGAACCTGTTCCGGCTGGCCAACGAAAAGACCACCTTCACCGAAGCCTTCGCGCTGGCCGATGATGTGCTCTACCAGGGCGTCAAGGGCGTGACCGACCTGATGGTGCGCCCCGGCCTGATCAACCTCGACTTCGCCGACGTGCGCGCGGTGATGGACGAGATGGGCAAGGCGATGATGGGCACCGGCGAGGCCAGCGGCGAAGACCGCGCAGTGCAGGCCGCCGAAAAGGCGATTGCCAACCCGCTGCTGGATGAAATCAGCCTGCATGGCGCCCGTGGCGTGCTGATCAACATCACCGGCGGTTATGACCTGACGCTGTTCGAACTCGACGAGGCCGCGAACATCATCCGCGAAAAGGTCGATCCCGACGCCAACATCATCGTCGGCTCGACGCTCGACACCTCGATGGAAGGCATGATCCGCGTGTCGGTCGTGGCAACCGGCATCGACGCGACCACGGTGAAGGCCGATATGCCGGTGCCGCGTCGCCGGATGGCGGAACCGCTGGCCCACACGCCCACACCCGCGCCGCGCTATGAGGCGCCGAAGTCGCAGCCGCAGGTGGCCGCGCAGGCCCCCGCGCCGCAGCCGCAGCAACAGCGCCCGCAATACGCCCCGGCCGCTGCCGAGCCGTCGCTGTTCCAACTGCCCGAGTCCGAACTGACGGATGAGCAGGAGGATGACGGCGCCGCCTATGCGCCCGCGAAGTCTGCCGATGATCTGCCGCCGCCCGCCTACCGCCCGGCTGCCGAACCGCGTCAGCGCGTCGAGGCCCGCAAACCGGATGAGGACGCCGCCAGCTTTGTCGCGCCGCGCGCCCGCCCGGCCGGTTCGCCCTCGCCAGAGGCGATGGCGCGCCTTGCCGCCGCGGTCAATCGTGCCCCGGCCCGCCCGGCACCCGCCGGACCGGCGACCACCGCCGCGGCCCGCCCGGCGGCCCCGGCACAACCGCGTGCCACCGCGGCCGACAAGCCGCGCTTTGGCATCAACTCTCTGATCAACCGGATGACCGGGCATGCCGCCGAAGGGCAGCAACCCGAGCGTGCCACGGCCACAGCACCGGCCCGCACGCAACCGCCGGTGACCGCCTACGACGACGAGCAAGACGCCGACCCCGAGCAGGACCGCATCGAGATTCCCGCCTTCCTTCGCCGGCAGGCTAACTGAACACGGTCACAACTTCTTAAACCGGGCTGGAGAAATCCAGCCCGTTTTCTTTTGTTAACAATGCGTTAACGTGCCGCGAATCGGCACTCGGCATGATCCCGCCAAGGCATGAAGGGTCTGTTACATCTCGTTGCAAAGAGTGAATTGAGCTTCGCGGGCGTCGCGCATAAGCCACAATTGCGGCATTGCGAATGCCTCGTTCCGGGAAAGACGACCGTGCAGAATGCGATAAAATCTCCGATCAGCTTTACGGGCGTCGGCCTTCATACCGGCGCGCCCGTGCGCATGACCGTGCGCCCGGCCTCGGCGGATTACGGCATCTGGTTCAAGCGCACCGACCTGATCAGCGGCGACCCGATGGTTCCCGCCATCTGGAGCGCGGTGGTCCCCTCGCGTCTGTGCACGCTGGTGGCGAACGCCTCAGGCACCTCGGTCTCGACCATCGAACACATCATGGCGGCGCTCGCGGGCTGCGGCATTCACAATGCGCTGATCGAGATCGACGGGCCGGAAGTGCCGATCCTCGACGGCTCGGCCATGCCCTTCGTCGAAGGCATTCTGGCGCGCGGCGTGCGGATGCTGGCGGTTCCGGTCCGGGCCTTCCGCGTGCTCGGGCCTGTCGAGGTGCGCGAGGGCGAGTCGGTGGCACGGCTGGACCCCGCCACCACGCTGGAAATCGACTTCCGCATCGACTTTGCCGATCGCGCCATCGGGCGGCAGGCGAAGGCGCTGAACATGGCGAACGGCGCCTTTGTGCGCGAGCTTTGCGCCAGCCGCACGTTCTGCCGCCAGTCCGATGTCGACGCGATGCGGGCGAACGGCCTTGCGCTGGGTGGCACGCTGGATAACGCGGTGGTCGTCGACGGCGATATCGTGCTCAGCCCCGGCGGCTTCCGGCAGGCCGATGAGGCGGTGCGCCACAAGATGCTCGACGCATTGGGCGACCTTGCGCTGGCCGGGGCGCCGATCCTTGGCCGCTACACCGGCATCCGGGCTGGCCATGCGCTGACAAACCGCCTGTTGCGCAAGCTTTTCGCCGATCCCGAAGCCTATCGGCTGACCGAAGTCGCGCCTGACGAGCGCGCGACGCTGCCCGGCATCGGCGTGCACCGTGCCGACCTTCCGGCCTGGTCCTGACCCCCGTCGCAAAGGGTCCAAAGGCGTTTTGCGCCCCGGATTTTTCTGTGCTAGGACACGGGCAGGCATGGGCGGGGGACACCGTCCGATCGTGCAAGAACGCGGTGGGGTAGGCAGATCATGGCAGGCGACAGGTCAACGGCGGCGCTGCTCGGAACACTTGCGCTTGTCGTCTTTGTGGCTGGCTGCGGGCCGCGCAAGCCCAAGACGGTTCCGACGGACGATCTGACGGCCGCGCAAATCTACAAGCGCGCCGAGTACGAGTTGGAAACCAAGAAAGACGCCAAGGCCGCCGCCAAGGACTTTGGCGAGGTGCAGCGGCTTTATCCCTATTCCGACTGGGCCAAGCGCGCGCTGATCATGGAGGCTTTCGCCGACCATTCGGCGCGTAAATACGAAGACAGCCGCGCCGCTGCGCAACGCTTCCTCGATTTCTACCCGGCCGACGCGGATGCGCCCTATGCGCAATACCTGCTGGCGCTGTCGTATTACGATCAGATCGACGCCGTGGGCCGCGATCAGGGCGTGACCTTCCAGGCGCTGCAAGCGTTGCGCCAGGTGATCGAGCGTTATCCCGACAGCGACTATGCCCGCTCGGCGATCCTCAAGTTCGACCTTGCCTTTGACCACCTCGCCGCGAAAGAGATGGAAATCGGGCGCTACTACCTGAAACACGGCGACTATGCTGCGGCGATCAATCGCTTCCGCGTGGTGGTGGAACAGTACCAGACCACGACCTACACGCCCGAGGCGCTGGAACGGTTGGTGGAATGCTACCTGTCGCTGGGGCTGACCGACGATGCGCAGACGGCGGGGGCGATCCTTGGCCACAACTTCCAGTCCAGCCCATTCTATCAGGATGCCTTCGTGCGCCTGAAGCACAAGGGCCTCGCGCCCGAGGTGAAGGGGCAGGGCTGGCTGCGCAACGTGTTCAACCGCCCGCCGAAGAGCACGAACCCGTAAGGCGGGGCCGACGGCCATGCTCCGCAGCCTCGATATCCGCGACCTTCTGATCATCGACCGGCTGGACCTGACGTTCCAGCCGGGGCTGAACGTGCTGACCGGCGAAACCGGGGCGGGCAAGTCGATCCTGCTTGACGCCCTGGGCTTTGCGCTGGGCTGGCGCGGGCGGGCCGAGCTGGTGCGCGCGGGCGCCGCGCAGGGCGAGGTGACGGCGATCTTCGATCTGGCACCCGGCCACCCGGCGCGCTCCGTGCTGGCCGAGGCCGGATTGTCGGCCGAGGACGAGTTGATCCTGCGCCGCGTCAACGCTGCCGACGGGCGCAAGACCGCCTGGGTGAACGACCGGCGCACGAGCGGCGAGGTGCTGCGGGCGCTGTCGGATACGCTGGTGGAACTGCATGGTCAGCAGGACGATCGCGGCTTGCTGAACCCGCGCGGCCATCGCGACATTCTGGATGCCTTCGCCGGGGCCGCCCCGCTGCTGGCCGAAACCCGCGCCCGCTGGCGCGACCTTGCCGCCGCGCGCAAGGCACAGGGCGCGGCCGAGGCGGCGCTGGCCGCCGTGCGCGCCGAAGAGGATTATCTGCGCCATGCCGTCGGCGAACTGGACCGCCTCGCCCCGCAGCCGGGGGAAGAGGCCGATCTGGATGCCCGCCGCCGCCTGATGCAGGGCGCGGCGCGGATTCGCGAAGATATCGCCCGCGCTGGCACCGCGCTGGGGCCGCAGGGGGTCGAGGGGCTGGTGAGCGACGCCACCCGCTGGCTGGGCGGTGCCGCCGACCGGGCCGACGGGCGGCTTGATGCCGCACTCGCCGCGCTGGAACGGTTGGCGCTGGAACTGGGCGAGGCGCAGCAGGGGGTCGAGGACTGCCTTGCCGCGCTCGATTTCAACCCGTCCGATCTGGAAGCGGCAGAGGAGCGGCTGTTCGCCATCCGCGCGCTGGCCCGCAAGCACGGCTGCCTGCCCGACGATCTGGCGGCCTTCGCCGACCGGCTGCGCGAAAAGCTGGCGGCGCTTGACGGCGGCGCAAAAAACCTGTCGCGGCTCGCGTCTGATGTGACCGCTGCGACGGCGGCCCATGCCGCCGCCTGTGCCGCCCTGACCGCCGCACGCCGGGCAGCTGCGGCAGAGCTTGACGCCGCGATGGCCGCCGAACTGCCGCCGCTGAAGCTGGAACGCGCGACCTTCCGCACCGATATCACGCCCGCCGAGCCGGGCCCCGAGGGCGCCGATGCGGTGGCCTTTACCGTCGCCACCAACCCCGGCGCGCCGCCCGGCCCGCTGGACCGCATCGCCTCGGGCGGCGAGCTTTCGCGCTTTCTGCTGGCGCTGAAGGTCTGCCTGACGCGGGGCGAGGTGCCGGTGACGATGATCTTCGACGAGATCGACCGCGGCGTGGGCGGCGCCACCGCCGACGCCGTGGGCCGCCGCCTGCGTGCGCTGTCGGACGAGGCGCAGGTGCTGGTCGTCACCCACTCGCCGCAGGTCGCGGCCCGGGGCGCGCATCACTGGCGGGTGGAAAAGCGGGTGGCGGACGGGGTGACCACCTCGGTCGTCACGCCGCTGGACCGGGCCGAGCGGGTCGATGAAATCGCCCGGATGCTGGCCGGTGACACCATCACCGAAGCCGCCCGCGCCGCGGCCCGCGCCCTGCTGAAAGGCTGACGGGGCGCCTTGCAAGGCCATTGAACGGCCCTCGCCGCCGTGAGAGCATCGCCCCGTGTCGCGGTGCGGGGGGACTCGGGGTGCGGGCAACTGGAATAGCGGGCGCCGTCGCTTTGGCCGTGCTGGTGGCGATGCCACAGGGCGCCGCCGCTACCGCATGCAATCAGGAAATCGTGGTGCCGATCCACTTTGCGCGCGGCGCGCAATGCTGGCGCTTTTCCGGCGTGGCAACCACCTTCACCGGTGCGTTCGGCGCGGGCCAGCATGTCGTCGCCCGTGCCGTCGGGCAGGAATATTTCTCGGACGGCAACCGGACCACGATGCAGATCGCGCCTTGGCAGATATGGCTCAGCGGCCCCGGTGGCTATTCGGCCGCGGACGACGGCAACGGTCGGCTCGACGTCTACCTTGGGGCGGGCGGCACCTACAGCTTTCAGATCGGGCCCTGTGCCGTCTGGGGCAATCAGGGAACGATCGAGATCTGCGCGCAGTAAGCGGCCTCACAAGGGCGATTTTCCGACTCGGTCCGTTCTGTTAGCATTCCCTACGGTCGGCGCGGGAAGCACCGGTTTTCGGGGCGGCGTCGGGTGTTTTTTCGATGGAGAGCCTTTAGATGACAATCGACGTTTTCGCCGCCGGTACCGGCGACTTTCATACCCACTTCGTTCAGGTCACCAGCAGCGATGTCTACAACGTCGCCGAACTGCTGAGTACGCTGCAAAGCCCGCCCAAGAGCGTGGGCGAGTACGTCAAGGGCAAGGTCAAGGATAAGGTGAAGGACAAGGTCTTTCCCGCCAACATGCAGAACGCGATGGACCGTTACGGCAACATCGAGTCGCTCTGGCTGCTGGACGAGGCGATCCAGTTCGCGCTGCTCGACACCACCCCGATCATCCTGAGCGTGTCGATGTTTCAGGAACACGTCCTTTGGCCCACCACGGGCGCGAACGTCCTGATGACGCTGTCGGCCGACGATGATGCCCCGACGCGGGACGTCCTCAAACGGATCACGCCGGGCCTCGACAACACCGACATGAAGCAGTTCACCACGCTGCTGGCGCTGGCCAAGGTGTTCGGCGGCTTTTCCAACAGCGGCGGCTACGGCAAGGACGGCAACGCCCGGCTGAACATCGTCCTGACGAACTGACGGGCTCAGCCCCCGGCGCCCAGCATCCGCGCCGCCATCTCGGCCAGATCCCGGCTCAGGCCGGGGGTCGCGAGTATGCGCGACAACTCGGCCCGGATCATTCCCTGCCGGTCGGCGTCGTAGCATGCCCAAGTCTCGAACGCGGTCGACATCCGCGCCGCCGTTTGCGGGTTCACCGGGTCAAGCCGGATCAGCCAGTCGGCCAGCAGCCGATAGGCCGCCCCATCCGCATGGTGAAACCCGGCATGGTTGCCCGCCAGCGCGCCCAGCACCGCGCGAAAACGGTTGGGGGTCTTCCAGTCGAACTCCGGATGGCGGGTCAGCTCTTCGGCAAGGGCCACCATCCGGTCGGGGGCGGCCTCGATCACCTGCAAGGTGAACCACTTGTCCATCACCAGCCGATCCTGCGCCCATTGCCGGGCGAAGCTGGCAAGTTCGGGCTCGCCCGCGCCGATCATCAGCAGGCAACCCAGCGCACCCAGTTGCTCGGTCATGTTGGTGGCCTCGGCGAACTGCTTTCGCGCGCGGGTGCCGTGGTCGAGCCGTGTGAGATAGCCAAGCGCCTGCAACCGCAGGGCCCGCGCCCCGGCGCCCCGCGCATCGGGCGTGTAGGGGCCGGGCACCGCCATCGCGGCGTGAAGGCTGGCAAGGGGGTCGCGCAGATGTTCGGCCACGGTGGTCGCCAGCCGGTCGCGCGCGGTGCGGATCGCGGCCGGGTCGGGGGTGCGCCCGGCGGCATGCAGCGTTTGCGCCATGTCGTCTTCCGAGGGCAGCCGCAGCGCGTAGGCGCGAAACGCCGGGTCCAGGCTTTCGTCGCGCGCCACGCGGGCGAGCGCGTCGAGGTAGGCGGGGCCGGGGGCCGCATTGTCGGTGATCATGCGCGTCAGCACGTCCTTGGCCAGGCTGCGCCCGGCCTCCCATTTGTTGAACGGGTCGGTGTCATGCGCCAGCAGGAAGGCCCGTTCCTCGGGCGTGGTGGCGCGGTCCAGCGTCACCGGCGCTGAAAAGTCGCGCAGGATCGAGGGCACCGGACGGCTGGCGAGGCCGTCGAAGCTGAAGCTTTGCGTGGCCTCGGTCATCTCCAGTACCGTGGTCGGCAGCACCTCGTCGCCGTTGGGGTTCAACAGGCCGACCGCGATCGGGATCACCCGTGGCGGTTTCTCGGGCTGGCCGGGCGTGGGCGGGGTGGCCTGCGTGAAGGTCAGCGTATAGCGCCCGTCGGCCCAATCCTCGGCCACCGAAAGCCGGGGCGTGCCCGCGTCGGTGTACCAGCGCTTGAACTGGGTCAGATCGCGCCCGGTCGCATCCTCGAACACCGTCAGCCAGGCTTCGATCGTTGCGGCCTGGCCATCGTGCCGCGCGAAGTAAAGGTCCAGCGCCTTGCGGTAGTCGTCGTCGCCCACCAACCGCTTCAGCATCCCGATCACCTCGGCGCCCTTTTCATAGACGGTCGCGGTGTAGAAGTTGTTGATCTCGACGTAGTGATCGGGGCGCACCGGATGCGTCAGCGGCCCGCCATCCTCGCGGAACTGGCGCGCGCGCAGCGTCAGCACGTCCTCGATCCGCTTCACCGCCGCCGATCGCATGTCTGAGGAAAACTGCTGATCGCGGAACACGGTCAGCCCTTCCTTCAGGCACAGCTGGAACCAGTCGCGGCAGGTGATGCGGTTGCCGGTCCAGTTATGGAAATACTCGTGCGCGATGATGGTTTCGATCCGGGCAAAGTCGTCGTCGGTCGCCGTCTCTGGCAGGGCCAGAACGTAACGAGAGTTGAAGATGTTCAACCCCTTGTTTTCCATCGCGCCCATATTGAAGTCGTCAACGGCGACAATGTTGAAAATGTCCAGGTCATATTCACGCCCGTAGGTGTCTTCATCCCATTTCATCGCGCGTTTCAGGGCGCCCATCGCATAGTCGCATTTGCCCTCGTCACCCCGGCGGACCCAGATGTTCAACTCGACCGGGCGCCCGGACCGGGTGCGAAAGAAATCGGTATGGGCAACCAGTTCGCCCGCCACCAGTGCAAAAAGGTAGGACGGCTTCGGCCAGGGGTCGTGCCATTCGGCAAAGCCGGGGCCGGCCTCGGTCGGGTCGCCGTTCGACAGCAAAACCGGCAGATCGCTTTCAATCCGCACGGTGAAGGGAGCCATCACATCGGGGCGGTCGGGGTAAAAGGTGATCTTGCGAAAGCCTTCCGCCTCGCATTGGGTGCAATACATGCCCTTCGACATGTAAAGCCCTTCCAGCGCCGTGTTGGTCTCGGGCGAGATTTCCACCTCGGCCTGCCACAGGAACCCGCCTTCTGGCAGCCACGCCGCCGGAACCGTCAGGCCGCGGTCGTCGGGTGTCAGGTCCAGCGCGACCCCGTCGATGGTGGCCGAGATCAGCCGCAGTTGCTCGCCGTCCAGCCGCAGGTCGTGGCGGCCCGGCCGCGCCGGGTTGGGCACGAAACGGATTTCCGACGTCACCCGGGTTGCGCGCGGGGCCAGCCGGAAGGTCAGCGACACATGTTCCACCAGATGTGCGGGGGCCGCGTAGTCGGACAGGTGCACGGTCTCTTGGCTGGCGTCGGTCATCGCGATCTCCTTTGCGGCTTGGGAAAGCTGTAGCCAATCGCGGGGCAGGTGCAAGGCGGGGGTTTACGAATCCCGTGCATGCGCTACAGCTGTGTTCCATGAATGTTCTCGTTTGGTTCAAGCGCGATCTGCGGGTGGAGGATCACCCCGCGCTGGCCCTCGCGGCCGGGCTGGGGGCGGTTTTGCCGCTGTACATCGTCGAGCCCGACCATTGGCGCCAGCCCGACACCGCCACCCGGCAGTGGGAGTTCATCGCCGAAAGCCTGGGCGATTTGCGCGGGGCGCTGGCGGGCCTTGGCGCGCCTTTGGTGGTGCGGGTGGGCACGGCGGTCAGCGTGCTGGAAAAGCTGTGCAAGGCGCATGCGATCACGCGGATCCTGTCGCACGAGGAAACCGGCAACCTGTGGAGCTTTGCGCGCGACCGGGCGGTGGCCGACTGGGCGCGCCGCGCCGGGATCGACTGGACGGAACTGCCGCAGCAAGGCGTAAGGCGGCGCGGCCCCGCACGAGCCGCGTTCCTCGCGCAAGGGCCGGTGCCCGCGCCTGCCGCGCTGACGCCGCTGGGCGGGGTAGAGCCGGGGCTGATCCCCACCGCCCGCGCGCTGCGGCTGGCCGAGGATCGCTGCCCGCACCGGCAGGCGGGCGGGCGGGTGCAGGGGCTGGCGCTGCTCGACTCGTTCCTGGCCGTCCGCGGCCGCCCCTACCGCGCCGCACTATCGTCACCCGTCACCGGCGAGCGTGGCTGTTCGCGCCTCTCGCCCCATTTCGCCCACGGCACGCTGTCGGGGCGTGAAGTGGCGGCCGCTGTCGAGGCGCGCCTTGCCGCACGCCCCGGCGCGGGCTGGGGTGGCAGCCTTGCGGCCTTCCGCGCGCGCCTTTCCCAGCGCGACCACTTGCTGCAGGTGCTGGAGGATCGGCCGGAGGTGGAGACCGCCTGCCTGAACCCGATGCACGCCCATCTGCGCCCGCGCGACGCCGACGCGACGCGGCTGGCGGCCTGGGCTGTCGGCGAGACCGGGTTTCCCTTCGTTGACGCCTGCCTGCGCTATCTGCGCGCTACCGGCTGGCTGAACGCCCGGGCGCGCGGCATGGTGATGTCGGTAGCCACGCAGCACCTCTGGCTCGACTGGCGCGACGCCGGTTTGCCGCTGGCGCGGATGTTCACCGACTACGAACCCGGCATCCACTGGCCGCAGACGCAGCTGCAGGCGGGCACCTTGGGCATCGACGGGGCCCGCATCGTCAACCCGGTGAAAGAGGGGCAGGATCACGATCCGACCGGCGCCTTCACCCGCCGCTGGGTGCCGGAACTGGCCGAGGTGCCCGACCTGTTCCTGCAACAGCCGTGGCGCTGGCCGGGCTCGCAGGGGTTTCTGGGGCGGAAATATCCCGAGCCATTGGTCGACCTTGCCGCCGCCGCCCGCGCGGCGCGGGCGACGGTTCAGGCTGTGCGACGGGATGCGGCCGACCCGCCGCGCCCGCCACGGGCCAAGCCGGCGGTGCCGGGGCAGCTGAGCCTCGGGTTCTGATCAGGCGCCGTCGAGGAAGGTGGCGAGGCAGGCCAGCGTCGAGGCCAGACCCTCGCGGGCGCGAAAGCGTTCCATGTCGAGCAAGGTTGCCGGGCTGTCGAAGCGGCTGTGCATCTCGACCCGGCTGCCGGTCCCGGTCGCGCTGAAGCGGGCGCGGGCGCCAAAGCAGACCATGCCCGCCCCATCGTCGTCGATGACATAGTCGATCTGCGCCTGCGGGATCATCGCCAGATAGCGAACGCGGTTTTCGTACCGCGTGCCATCGGGCCCGACCATCGTGAACCGCCACTGGCCGCCGTGGCGCAGGTCGATCTCTTTTGTCTCGCAGTGAAAGCCCTTGGGCCCCCACCACAGCGGCAGCTGCGCCGGATCGGTCCACGCGGCCCAAAGCCGGGGCAGCGGCGCGGCGAGGTCGCGCGTGGCCAGCAGGTCGCGGCTGGCGTCGAAGGCGTCGGGGATTTCGGGCAGCCCGGTCACAGCGTCGCCGCCAGCGCTTCGAGTTGATCGGCGGCGATGCCCCAGCCCTGGCTGAACCCCATCGCGGCGTGCTTTTCGGCGGTTTCCGTATTCCGGTGGCGGGCCAGCACGGAATATTCGGTGCCCTCGGGGTGGTCGCGGAAGGTCAGGATCGCGGTAAAGCCCAGGCCGGGCGCCGCAGCCGGGCGATAGTTGGACAGAAGGATGTCGGTGAAGACCAGCTTTTCACCCGGCATCACCTCCAGAAAGCTGCCGTCGTTGGGGTAAAGCGCGCCTTCGACATTCATCATGGTGAAGAAACGGCCGCCGGGGCGCAGGTCAATCTCGGTCTCGGTGACGAAATGCGGTTTGGGGCAGAACCATTGCTTCAGCAACTCTGGCTCGGTCCAGCAGCGCCAGACCAGCGCGCGCGGCGCCTTGAGGATGCGGTGCAGGGTCAGGTCAGTGCTCATCGGGGGCTCCTTGGGTCAGGGTGGCAAGATGCGCCTCCAGCCGGTCCAGCCGTGCCTCCCACACCTGGCGCTGTTGGGATAGCCAGTCGGTGGCGGGGGCCAGCTGCTGCGGCAGGGCGCGGCAGGTGCGGGTGCGGCCGGTCTTTTCGCTGGCGATCAGGCCGGCATCTTCCAGCACCGCAAGATGGCGCAGCACGGTCGGCAGGGCGAGGCCGGTCGGCGCGGCAAGGTCGCTGACGGCGGCGGGGCCCCGCATCAGGCGTTCCAGCATGTCGCGGCGGGTCGTGTCACCCAGCGCGTGGAAGAGGGTCGAGAGTGAGGGATCATGCTTAGTCATGTAGCTAAGTATTGCGGACCAGCGCGAGTCGGGCAAGCGAATACTTAGCTGATGTGCTAAATGTTGCCGCCGCGCATTCTTCTGACTCGGCGAAAGCAATTTCACGCGGGATTGGTCATTTCGGTTGACCGCCTTTGTTGCCTATCGGAAACTTTTTCCCTAATGGTGTGCAATGGCATACCGGGCGCGTCGCGCCTTGCGGAGACGGGAGCAAACGACATGACGGAACGTGTTGAGAAACAAGGGCTTCAGGTCGATGCGCGACTGGCCGACTTCATCGACTCGCAGGCCTTGCCGGGCACCGGTGTCAGCACCGAGGCATTCTGGGGCGGGCTGTCGGCGCTGATCCACGAACTGGGGCCGAAGAACCGGGCGCTGCTGGCCAAGCGCGATTGGTTCCAGACCCAGATCGACGCCTGGCACCGGGCGCGTAAGGGCCAGCCGCAGGATCAGGCCGCCTATATCGGCTTTCTGCGCGAGATCGGCTATCTGGTGCCCGAGGGGCCGGATTTCACCATCGACACAGCCAACACCGACCCGGAATTCGCTTCCATCCCCGGCCCGCAACTGGTCGTGCCGGTGATGAACGCGCGCTATGCGCTGAACGCGGCGAACGCGCGCTGGGGCTCGCTCTACGACGCGCTTTACGGCACCGATGCGATGGGCGACCTGCCCGCGGGCGGCGGCTTCGACCCCGCGCGGGGCGCGCGGGTGATCGCCTGGGGCCGGGCGTTTCTGGATGACGTGGTGCCGCTGGCGGCGGGCAGCCATGCCGATGTGACGGGCTACCGCGTCGAGGCGGGCGCGCTGGTCCCGGCGCTGCGCGATCCGGCGATGTTCGTGGGCTACGCGGGCATACCCGCGGCGCCGACCGCCATCGTGCTGAAGCAGAACCACCTGCACGTCGTCCTCGACATCAAGGCCGATCATCCGGTCGGCCGGATCGACCGCGCCCATGTCGCCGATATCCGGCTGGAGGCTGCGATTTCCTCGATCATGGATTGCGAGGATTCGGTGGCCGCGGTCGATGGCGAGGACAAGGTGGTGGCCTATGCCAACTGGCTGGGCCTGATGAAGGGCGACCTGTCGGAAAGCCTGACCAAGAACGGCCGGATGATCGTGCGCGAACTGGCGCCCGACCTGACCTTTACCGCCGCAGCGGGCGGAGCCCTGACGCTGAAGGGCCGCGCGCTGATGCTGGTGCGCAACGTGGGCCACCTGATGACCAATCCCGCCATCCTCGACCGGGATGGGCTGGAGGCGGGCGAGGGGCTGATGGATGCGTTCTGCACCACGCTGTGCGCGATGCACGACCTGCAAAAGACCGCCGGGCCACGCAATTCCGTCACCGGGTCGGTCTATGTCGTGAAGCCGAAGATGCACGGGCCGGACGAGGTGGCCTTTGCCGACGAGATGTTCAGCCGGGTCGAGGCCGCGCTGGGGCTGCCGCGGTATACCGTGAAGCTGGGCATCATGGATGAAGAGCGGCGCACCAGTGCTAACCTGAAGGAATGCATCCGCGCCGCGAAGCATCGGGTGGCCTTCATCAACACCGGCTTCCTTGACCGCACTGGCGACGAGATCCACACCTCGATGGAAGCCGGGCCGATGGTGCGCAAGGGCGACATGAAGGCCAGCGCCTGGATCAAGGCTTATGAGGATCGCAACGTCGATATCGGCCTGGCCTGCGGGCTTTCCGGCGTGGCGCAGATCGGCAAGGGAATGTGGGCGATGCCCGACCTGATGGCCGACATGCTGCGCCAGAAGATTGCCCACCCGATGGCGGGCGCCAATTGCGCCTGGGTGCCTTCGCCAACCGCTGCCACGCTGCACGCAACGCATTACCACCGCGTCGATGTCTTTGCCCGGCAGGCCGAGATTGCCAGGGGCGGGCCACGCGGCACGCTGGAAGACCTGCTGACGGTGCCGGTCGCCGACGGCGTGAACTGGAACGCCGACGAGCTGCAATCCGAGATCGAGAACAACGCGCAGGGCATTCTGGGCTATGTCGTGCGCTGGGTCGATCAGGGGGTGGGCTGTTCCAAGGTGCCCGATATCCACGATGTCGGCCTGATGGAAGACCGCGCGACCTGCCGCATCTCCAGCCAGGCGCTGGCGAACTGGCTGCATCACGGCGTGGTCTCGCAGGATCAGGTGATGGCGGCGATGCGCAAGATGGCCGCCGTGGTGGACCGCCAGAACGAGGGTGACGCGGCCTATACGCCGATGGCGCCCGACTTTGACGGCATCGCCTTTCAGGCCGCCTGCGATCTGGTCTTCAAGGGCCGCATCCAGCCCTCGGGCTATACCGAGCCGGTGCTGCACGCCCGCCGCCTGCAACTGAAAGCGACCCGTACCCCGCAAGTAACGAACGGCTGAGGAGGCCCGCCATGATCACGCTGAAGAAAGCCCGCAGCATCATCAAGTCCGCGCTCGCCAAGGGCGCCGAACTGGGAATGAAACCGCTTTCAGTCGTCGTGCTGGACGCGGGCGGCCATGCCATCGCCTTCGAGCGGTCCGATGGCGCCAGCCCTGGGCGGTTCGACATCGCGCGCGGCAAGGCCTATGGCTGCGTCATGCTCGGGCTGGGCGGCCGCGCGATCCACGGCCGCAGCCAGACCACGCCCGGCTTTATCGACGCGCTGAACGGGGTTTACGGCGGCAAGTTCGTGCCGGTTCCGGGCGGCGTTCTGGTGCGTGACGGGCGCGGCAACGTGCTCGGCGCGGTCGGCGTCACCGGCGACAGCTCGGACAATGACGCCATCGCCGCCTGCGCGGGCATCGAGGCGGCGGGGTTCACCGCCGAAGCCTGAGCCCCATCACGCGTTCGTGGCCCGCCGCTGCCGGGCCACCGATGAAAACCGCACAATTTTGCGACAGTTGCAGCGCTGAACAGCCGTTGTGCGGCTTTGCCCCCTCGACCCGTGCCACCGACCCGCCTATCTTTTCTTCATCACAGCGGGGTAAGAACCATGACGCGGCCCGTCGTCGGCATCATCGGAAACGTCAATCTGCCAACCGAGCCCTATCGGGCGCATCTGAGCGGGATCATGAACAGTCACGCGGTGGCCGATGTTGCGGGCTGCCTGCCGCTGATCGTTCCGGCCGATCCGCATTTCGTGACCGTCGCGGAACTGATGGACCGCTGCGACGGCTTCCTGCTGACCGGCGGGCGGCCGAACGTCCACCCCTCGGAATATGGCGAGGAAGAGACCGAGGCGCATGGCACCTTCGACCGCTGCCGCGATGCAATCACCCTGCCTCTGATCCGCGCCTGCGTCGAGCGTGGCCAGCCGTTCCTTGGCGTCTGCCGCGGCTTTCAGGAGGTGAACGTGGCGATGGGCGGCACGCTCTGGCCCGAGATTCGCGACCTGCCGGGCCGGATGAACCACCGCATGCCACCCGACGGCACGCTGGAGGAGAAATTCGCCCTGCGCCACATGGTCAGCTTCACCCCCGGCGGCGTCTTCGCGCGGCTGATGGGCGCCGACGCGGTGATGACCAATTCCTTGCACGGGCAGGGCATCAAGACGCCCGGTTGCCGCATCGTCATCGACGGCACCGCCCCCGACGGCACGCCCGAGGCGATCTATGTGAAGGATGCGCCGGGCTTTACTCTCTCGGTGCAATGGCACCCCGAGTACAATGCCGGCATCGACCCGGTCTCGCGCCCGCTGTTTCACGCCTTCGGCGATGCCGTCCGCGCCTGGGCCGGGCGCGGCATGGCGGAACCGGCGCGGCTCAGGGCCTGACCCTGCCGCAACCACAATCGTGGCAAGACGGGGGGCTGTCTGCCCCCCGGCGCCTGCGGCGCTGCCCCCGAGGATATTTTCACCAATGCGAAAGGGCAGGCGGGATCAGGTGACGCGGGCGCGCACCTTGTATTGCGGCTGGTCCCAGAGCGCGTTGGTCATCACCTCGGCGAGGATCGCCGCTGCGCCATCCACCTCGGCCTCGCCGATGTAAAGCGGGGTGACGCCGAAGCGCAGGATGTCGGGGGCGCGGAAATCGCCGATTACGCCGCGTTCGATCAGCGCCTGCATGATCGCGTAGCCCTCGGGGTGGCGGAAGCTGACCTGACTGCCCCGCGTTGCGGGGTCGCGCGGGCTGGCCAGCGTCAGGCTGGGGCAGGCGGTCTCGACCCGTGCGATGAAACGTTCGGTCAGCGCGATCGAGCGCGCGCGCACCTCGGCCATGTCGGCCAGATCCCAGATGTCCATCGCCGCTTCCAGTGCGGCGAGTTGCAGGATCGGCGGGGTGCCGACGCGCATCCGCTCGATCCCGCGACCGGGGCGGTAGGCGAGGTCGAAGGCGAAGGGCGCCTCGTGGCCCAGCCAGCCCGACAGGGCGGGGCGCGCCACTTCGGCGTGGCGGGGGGCGACGTAGATGAAGGCCGGGCCGCCGGGGCCAGCGTTCAGGTATTTGTAGCTGCAGCCGACGGCGAAGTCGGCCTTGCACCCGGCAAGGTCCACCGGCAGCGCGCCCGCCGAATGCGCCAGATCCCAAACCGCGAGCGCGCCCACGGCATGGGCCTTTTCGGTCAGCCGCTTCATGTCGTGCTTGCGGCCGGTGCGATAGTCGACCTCGGTGATCATCGTCACCGCGACGGTTTCGTCGATATTCGCCTCGACCTCTTCCGGCGCCACGGTCTTCAGCGCGTAGCCATTGCCCAGCGTGCGCACGAGACCATCGGCCATGTAGAGGTCGGACGGGAAGTTGCCGGTATCCGACAGGATCACCTTGCGGCCGGGGTTCATTTCCAGTGCCGAGGCGAGCGCCTGATAGACCTTGATCGACAGCGTATCGCCCAGCACCACCGTGCCCGGTTCGGCCCCGATCAGCCGCCCGACACGGGCGCCAAGCCGGGCGGGCAGGTCCATCCACCCGGCCTTGTTCCAGCCGGTGATCAGCATTTCGCCCCATTCGGCCTCGATGGTGCGGGCCACCCGCGCGGCGGCGGCCTTCGGCAGCGGCCCCAGCGAGTTGCCGTCGAGGTAGATCACCCCCTCGGGCAGATGGAACATGGCTTTGGTTGCGGCGAAATCGGTCATCGGCGGGTCTCCCTTGGCGGCAGAAAGCACAGCCGGACAGGGTGGAGTCAAGCCCGGTGCGAAATTATTTTAGGCTTGAAGCATCTGGCCCTCAGGCCTGCCCGCCCGCGATCTCGATCGCTTGGCCGTTCACGCTTTCCGCGCCCGGTTCGCACAGCCAGAGCGCGGCGGCCGCCACCTCGGCCGGGTCGATCAGGCGGCCGTGGCGGTTTGCGCTGATCATCAGGTCGCGCGCCTCGTCGGGGCTGATCCCGGCGCGCTCGGCGATCGACTCGCTGTTGCGCAGCACGATGTCGGTGTCGGTATAGCCGGGGCAGAGCGCGTTGAAGGTGATACCGGTGCCAAGGTAATCCTCGCTCATCGCGCGGATCAGCCCGATGACGCCATGCTTGGATGCGGTATAGGCCGGGGCGCCCTTCAGCCCGCGTAACCCGGCGACGGATGACACCGCGATGACCCGGCCCCAGCCTTCGGCGCGCATCCCATGCAGGCAGTCGCGGATGGTCAGGAACGCGCCGTCGAGGTTGGTCGCCATGATCCGGCGCCAGAAGCTCAGCTCGGTCTTGTGCAGGGCGCGGCCTTCGGCGACGCCGGCATTGGCGACGCAGATGGTGATTGGCCCCAGCTTGCGGGTGGCCTGCTGGATCGCGTTGCTGATCGAGGCTTCCACGGTCACATCCATCATCACCGGGTTCAGGCCGTGGATGTCGCCTGCCTGCTCCAGCACGTTGTCGCGCCGTCCGGTGATGGTGACCTGCGCGCCAGCACCGGCCAGCGCCTGTGCGATGGCCAGCCCAATGCCCGTGCCGCCACCGGTGACCAGCGCGTGCCTGCCCTCAAGGCTCATTTCCCGTATCCCTCCCCACGCCTCGCCCCGACGTTAGCCGTTTGTTCCGGCACGTCAACGCCTTCCGATGGCGGTCAGGGGTGCCAGCCATCGGTCAGCGTGTTCAGGAAAGCCACAATGTCATCGACCTCGGCATCGGTCAGCGCGGGCGGGTCGCCCGGATGGCGGTCGAGCGGCGCATCCACCCGGTCGATATTGCCGCGATAGGCGGCGGGCAGGTCGTTGTAGGCCAGCACGGTGCCATCGGCCGCCTTGGGATAGATGCGGTCGGACTGGGTGTCGCGCAGCACGTAGAACCGCACGGTATCGGCCAGTTTGGTATAGACCCCGTTGTGAAAGAACACCGATCGCGTCGCAACATTGCGCAGCGTCGGCGTCTTGAACAGGCCGCAGTTGACCGCCAGCGTCGCATCGGTGCGCAGCGGCCCGCAGAGGCCGAGGTCATGATAGGCCGGGTCGGCATTGGCCGGGATCGCGGGGTTGCGCGGCACCGCCAGCGCCTCGAACTCGAAATCGGTGAACAGCGGCGGCTTGCCGGTCGCGTCGGGCTTGTCGAGGTGGCAGGCGGCGCAGTTTCCCTTTTTCGGGTCTTCGAACAGCTTCAGCCCCTGCGCCTCTTGCGCGCTTAGCGTGGCCTTGCCCGCAAGGTAGGCATCGTATTTCGACGAGAATGGGTGGAACGACGGGTCTTCGACCTGAAAGCGGGCCAGCGCATAGGCGGCTTCGTCCACCGTCATGCGGTCGTCGCTCAGGATCTGGTCGCCGAACAACTGGCCCAGCGGCTTGCCATAGCTGGCGCGGATGCGGGTGGCCAGCGCGGGAATGTCGGTGTTGGCCATTTCGAACGAGGCCAGCAGCGGGCCCGAGGCCTGATCCTGCAGGGTTTGCGAACGCCCGTCCCAGAACATGCCGCCACGGGCGACCATGTTGCCCGAGGTGTTGCCGGTCTTCGCGGTCGTGGGGGCCTGATTGGCGGCGACCAGCTTGGCCATCGCACTGGTGGCCGAAAACGGCACCACGTCGGAGGTTTCGGCCACCTGCATCGGGATCGCCTCGGCCGCCTCGCTGGTGGCATTCTCGGGGCCGATCGTGAAGGTCGGCGTCAGCGACTTGTAGGCGAGCGAGGGCACGGTGCGAAAGCCGGGCTGGTCCATGCCGGGGCCGCCCTGTTCCACCACGATACCGGGCTCCGGGCCGTAGTGGTTCGCGGGGGTGTGGCAGAAGGCGCAGGACATCGCGCCCGAGGCCGAAAGCGAGGCATCGAAGAACATCTGCTTGCCGAGCGTGGCGACCGCGCTCAGATCGTCGGCCGCCGAGACGGAGGCCGCCCCGGCAAGGATGATCCCCGCCAGGGCGATGGTGCGGCGGCCGTTCACCGAAAGACCGCCGCGCCGCATCACTTCACTGCGCCGGTGGTGGTGTCCAGCATCAGCATCGAGGTTTGCGGATGGGCCCAGTCGAACATGCCGTCGATCGAACCGGCGATCGCGTCGAACGAGCCCTGGCCCAGGCGTTGCCCGCCCAGCCAGTTATCCTCGACAAAGCGCATCACGCTGGATTGGTCGGTCAGGGTGTGATCGACGTAGTTCACCTTGGCGTAGGGCGAGACAACCAGGAACGGCATCCGCGTGCCATAGCCGCAGCGGCCCTGCACCGGCTGGCCGAAGACGCCCGGCAGCGGGGTGCCGGTGCCGCAGGCGTCGCCGTTCAGCACGTCGTAACCCTTCACCGGGATGTTCGACGGGTTCACGATCGCATGGGCGTGGTCGTACCAGCCGTCCGAGTCGTCATAGGCGATGACGATCGCGGTATCTTTCCAGAACGGGGAGGCTTGCAGGGTGTTCACCGCCTTGGTGATGAATTCCTGCTCGTCCAGCGGGTCGGAGTAACCGGCGTGGCCGTCCTGATAGGCCGGGGCCTTCAGGTAGCTGACGGCGGGCAGGTTGCCAGCCGCAAGCGCAGCGTAGAAGTCGGTCATGTCGTACTGGTGGTTCGCGCCACCGTCGGCCGAGGTGCCGATCGCGGCCACCGAGGACGGCCGGATATGGGTCGGGTTCGCGGTCGAGGGGTAGTACTGGAACGGCTGGTGGTGCGGGATGTAGTCGCCCGACTTCACGTTGATCAGCGCCGAGGTGGTGGTGCGGCCGCAGCCGGTCGAGCCGTCGGCGTTGGTCGCGGTCAGGTCGAACCCGCCCTCGAAAAAGCCCCAGGTGATGCCCTTGGCGTTCAGCATGTCGCCGATGTTCTTGCCCACCATCAGACCGGTCGGGTATTTCGGGTTCGAGCAGACGTCGAAGGTCGGGTCCAGATCCGAGATCATGGTCCAGTTGCCGTTGCCGTCGGGAACGACGCGGCCGCCGTCATAGGTGCCGTCTTTTTCCAGCTTGTAGCCGGGGGGCAGCGCCATGCCGTTGGTCTGGCCCGAGATCAAGTTGATCGCACCGGGGGTCGAGGGGCCGAAGTTGGTCGAGTAGCTGGCGTCGTTCATCGCGTAGTGCTGGGCGTAGTTCCAGAGCGCGGTGACGGTGTTGCCGTCATAGTAGCCCATCACCTGGCCCTTGGTGCCGAAGGCGCCCGCGGCGTCCTTGGTGCCTTTCCCGGTCATCTTCGGGAACAGGTCCATCTTGAAGTTGTCATAGGCCGCCTGTTCGGCGGTATAGCCGTGGTTCTGGTCGGCGGTCCCGGCTTGCGTGCGGTCCAGCCGGAACGGGCCCGAGGCATCCGCGCCATTGTCGGCGCCCGCGTTCGGGTTCTTTTCCAGCAGGTTGGCATGGGCCAGCGTGTCGATGTCGGTCGGCGTGTCGGCGGCGGCGGTGAACGCAGGCTCACCCGACGGGTTGGCGGCCTTCGGGTAGGTGCCGAAGTAATGGTCGAACGACACGTTTTCCTGGAAGATCACCACGAGGTGCTTGATCGGCGTGGCGGTATTGGTAGCGGTGTCGGCCTGGGCCTGGACGGCCAGCAGCGCAAGAACGCTGCATGCCGCCAGCGGCGCGCGGAGAGCGGTTCGCATCGGGAAGACTCCTCGGGGTTGGCTACGGTTCACCTAGCGGACGTGCCAAAGGAGTGTGACAGAGCGGTGAACCCCGCCACTCACGATCTCGTGAGCCGCCGGTTCTCTCAGGGATCCTGCTCGACCGGGTGTTTGCGCGGCACCGGCACCGGGGCGGGCGCCGGCTCGGGGGCGTCGCCGGGGGCTTCGGCCCCGGCCGTCGCCTCGGGCTGGCCAAGGTCGTAGGTGACCAGCCCCAGCTGGCGCGCGGCGCCCAGCGACAGGATCTCGCTGTCCAGCCCTTCCGCGGCCTGATAGCGGCGCAACGCGGCCCGCGTCGGCGCATCCATCGTGCCGGTCAGCGGCCCGTGATAGTAACCCCGCGCCACCAGCGCGCGTTGCAGGGTGCCGATGAATTCGGGCGTCATCACCTCGGGGCAGGGGCTGCGGAACCAGACCTGCTGGCGGTCCTGCACGATCTTCTGCCGCGTCACCGTCTGGTAGACCGCGGGCACCGCCGGATGGCCCGCCGTTGCCGGTTGTCCCGGCGTCAGCAGGTCATGCTCGGTATCCGTCTCGAACACCGCTGGCGTCACCGCATCGGCCCAGCACGCGCCCGGCTTCGACGACGGCGGCGTCGCCGCGTTCGAGTGGATCAGCTCGCCCGCCAGCGACGAAGGGCCAAGCGCGCCGGACTTCATCAACGGGTCGCCGACCGTGGTCGTATCGCAACCAGCCAGCGCCAGCGCCAGCCCGAGAGGAACAAGAAGGCGGATCATGCGGCGCGGAACTCCTGCCCGGTTTTCGGCACGTTAGCGGGTTCGCCCGGTTCGCGAAAGGGTCACGGCGGGAGGGGCGGGCTGGGTAGTGGGTGAGGCCAGCGGCCGGGCGAACATGGGAGGAAATGCAGAGATGCAGGAAATGCAAACCTCGTGGTGCCTTCACGGCACGTCCCGCTTTGAGTGCGTTCACGATCTTTGCCCTGCCCCGGCAAAAACGTCGGCAGCGGAAGCCGGTGGTCTGCCCAAGCTACCGCGATCAGCGAGCCTTGAGCTTCCGCAGGAGCAGCGCGCCGAGGCGGTCCTTGTGCGGCGAAAGCTCGGTGTCGATGGCGGCGGCCTCAGTTTCGTCGAGCATCACCTTCGGCGCCATCTCCGGCAGCTTGTTCAGAAAGGCCTTTCGCGCGACGGTCGGGGGGTGGCTGCTCTTGCGCGAGGCCCGTTCTTGCTCTGCCGTGCGACGATGCGCTTCGGCCCGTTCCGGTGGTGCGTTGTGCAGTTCCGCCGCGACGTGATCGAAGATCCAGCCTCCGTCCGGCCGGTTCTGGTTTCCAATCCAAAGCACCGCACGTTCGGTTTCCGGCGAGAGGATCAAAGCATCCATCAACCGCAAAGTGGCGGTCTGGCCAGCGATGCCCGCCGATTGCGCATCGGCCAGATATTCCGCCATTTGCGAATGGAACATCATCGTCCAGTGCAAGGCCGTCCAGATGCCGTGTAGCAGGAAGACGGCACCCGCGAGTGCGGCTGACACGATGAGGTCGGGAAGCTGGCGACGCGAATACGGGTTCCGAACCCCGTCCACCATAAGCCAGTCGCCCCAGCGGGCGAGCGTCACTTTCCCGTAGCGCAGGAAAGTTCCGCGCTCGGGGTCACGGCTGACGAAATGCCCCGTTTCATGTGCCAGCACCGCGATCCGTTGCGGACTGTCCAAGGTCGCCCAAAGGGTCAGACCGATGCCGAGCAGCCGTTTCTTGCGACTGAAAAACGGTCGAAAAGTCGCAGCGTAGGCGTTGTAGCTATCGTCGAGGCGGACAACATCCGCGCGCGGGGCGTTCATAGCATCGGCAATGCGATCCAGCAGCGCGAACAGGTGGGGCAGATCCTCGCGGCACAGCGTTTCCTTCGGCATCCGGGCGCGGCGAGGGAAGAGCACCCAGCCGAGGGCAACGAAGCCCAGCCCTAGCGCGGTACCGAGAATTCCTGGATAGGAGATCGAGACCAGATAGACGCCAGCAAGCGCAGTCAGCACCGGTGTTGCGAGGATCAGGGCAACGATCACACGCGCAACGATCAGCGACGGCCGCGGCGGCAGCTTTCCGGTGGACAAGGTCCGCTCGGCATATTGCCGGGCGCGCACCGCGAGCCGATCATCTATCCACATACCCAGTGGGCGTCTTTCTCGCATGCCGCCGTTCCCGCTCGGTGGTCGCTTTCAGGCTTGTTTCATGAGTCGCCTTTGGCGCTTACGCTCCATTTCACTTTCGGAGGCATCACCGGCGACCCTGAAGCCAATTGGCCACAGGTCTCCGGCGGCGCGGAGGTCAGTGATCGAAGGGCGGATCACGTCGCTCAGGCTATCTTCACTTCCCGAGCCCGCCCCTCAGCTCCGCCCATCCCGCTCAACCCGCGCGTGGAACTCGGCCGCGGTGTTGCCGTGCGGATAGGGCATATCCGGGACCGGGACGCCCAGATGGGCGCAGAGCGGCGCCCAGCCGTCGCCCAGCCGGTGCACCAGAAGCCGACCCGGTGGCACTTCGGCCAGCACGGCATCGACATTCGCCCGGTAGAGCGCGAGGGCGTGATCGCGGTCGCCCATCCGGCCGTCGAAGATCTGCCGCTCGATCAGCGCTTTGCCGACCGAGGCCGGATCGTCGCTCGTGCTGATCCCCTTCAGGATCGTCCGGGAAAAACTGTCCCACCAGCTTTCGGGCGTGCGCCAGGTCAGGATCACCTTCGCCTCGGGGTAGATCTCGATCAGCTCGCGCCAGTAGGCGGCCGTGGGCCAGTCGACGCAGGCGGCATAGCCTTCGAGCAGGCTGGACCAGTCGCGCGGCCCGCCCGCCACCATCGCCCGCCAGCGCGCCTTCTGTTCGGGGTTGCCGATCACCTCGTACATGTGGTGGCAGGGCCCGAAGCCGAGAAGGCCAAGGGCCTCGCGCATCGAATCTGTGCCGGTCCGTCCGAATCCCGTGCCGATTACCTTCAGTGTCATCTGCGCCTCCCTCTGGTTTCGTCACGCTGCCTGTTGCGGCGCCCAAACGCAACAGGGGGGTGGAAGCCTTGTCAAGGCTGCGCTAGATACCCCGGACACACGGAATCCGAGGACGGGAAATGGCCAAGATCACCTATGTCGAATTCGGCGGCAAAGAGCATGTCGTGGACGTCCCGAACGGGTTGACCGTGATGGAAGGCGCCCGCGACAACGGCATTCCGGGGATCGAGGCCGATTGCGGCGGCGCCTGCGCCTGTTCGACCTGCCATGTCTATGTCGATCCGTCCTGGGTGGCCAAGTTGCCGAAGAAGGACGCGATGGAAGAGGACATGCTCGACTTCGCCTATCAGCCCGACCCGATCCGCTCGCGCCTGACCTGCCAGATCAAGGTGACGCCGACGATCGAAGGGCTGAAGGTGTTCATGCCCGAAAAGCAGATCTGACGCGCCGCGCCGCCGATCGGAAACTCGCGCCCGTCTCTGTGCCGCGCGGGCTTCGCCTTTGGCCGGTTTGCTGTCGTTTCGAGACTGGCGGCCTTGCGTCGCGCGGGCCAATCATGCCCGCGACCCCAGACCCGGACCCGTTGGCCGGGACCGGAACGCAAAGGACTGCCGATGACCGCCTTCGTCTTGACCGTCACCTGCCCCTCGCGCCGCGGGATCGTTGCCGCCATCTCGGGCTTCCTGAACGACGCCGGCTGCAACATCACCGACTCGGCGCAGTTCGATGACCTCGAAACCGGGAACTTCTTCACCCGCACCACTTTCGTCAGCGAAACCGGCGCCACGCTGGATCAGTTGATCGAGACCTTCGGCCCGATCGCGGCACCGTTCGGGATGGACTGGGCGATCCACGATGCTGCGCGGCGGGTCAAGGTGGTGCTGATGGTGTCGAACTTCGGCCATTGCCTGAATGACCTGCTGTATCGCTGGCGCATCGGGGCGTTGCCGATCGACATCGTCGCGGTGGTGTCAAACCACCTGACCTATCAGAAGGTGGTGGTGAACCACGATCTGCCGTTCCACCTGATCAAGGTCACCAAAGACAACAAGGCCGACGCCGAGGCCCGCCTGCTGGCGCTGGTCGAGGATACCGGGGCAGAACTGGTCGTGCTGGCGCGCTACATGCAGGTGCTGTCGGATGCGCTGTGCACGAAGATGTCGGGGCGGATCATCAACATCCACCACTCGTTCCTGCCCAGCTTCAAGGGGGCCAACCCTTACAAGCAGGCCTACCAGCGCGGCGTAAAGCTGATCGGCGCCACGGCGCATTACGTGACCGCCGATCTGGACGAGGGCCCGATCATCGAGCAGGACACCGTGCGCATCACCCATGCACAATCGCCCGACGACTATGTCAGCCTTGGCCGCGACGTCGAGGCGGCGGTGCTCAGCCGCGCCATCCACGCCCATATCCACCACCGCGTCTTTCTGAACGGCAACAAGACGGTGGTGTTCCCGGCCAGCCCCGGCAGCTACGCAAGCGAGCGGATGGGCTGAGCGGCGCCCCGGCGCCAGGGCAGGGTCTTGCAAAGGTCTTGGTTTCCGGCGCCCGCGCCAGTATAGGCTCGCCCCTGTCGATCCGGGGCATCGCTCGTTGCATGGATGCACTCAAAGATCGACGCGAGGGGGCCGAAATGGGCGCACTCGCCAAGGTGCCGCAACGCGAGACTGAAGCAAAGTCGTGAGATACCAAGCCCACAGACTCTCCGTCGCCCCGATGATGGATTGGACCGACCGGCACTGCCGCGTGTTTCATCGCACGCTCAGCCGCGAGGCGTTGCTTTATACCGAGATGGTCACATCGGCCGCGATCGTTCATGGCGACCGGGCGCGGCTGCTGGATTTTGACGCGGCCGAGCATCCGGTGGCTCTGCAACTTGGCGGGTCGGATCCGGCGGAACTGGCTGCGGCGGCGCGTATCGCCGCCGACTGGGGCTATGTCGAGGTCAACCTGAACTGCGGTTGCCCGTCCGACCGGGTGCAGTCGGGCTGCTTCGGCGCCGTGCTGATGCAGCAGCCCGCGCTGGTGGCGGATTGCGTGGCGGCGATGATCGCGGCCAGCCCGGTCGAGGTGACGGTGAAATGCCGGATCGGCGTGGATGATCAGGCGCCCGAAGAGGCGCTGCCCGCGTTTCTGGAAACCGTCGCGGCGGCCGGGGTGCGGCGCTTCACCATCCACGCCCGCAAGGCCTGGCTTCAGGGCCTGTCGCCCAAGGAAAACCGTGAGGTTCCGCCGCTCGACTATCCGCTGGTGCTGGCGATGAAGCGGACGTTTCCGGGGCTCGATCTGTCGATCAACGGCGGCATCGCCTCGCTGGACGCGGTCGAGGGGTTTCTGGCCGACGGGCTTGATGGGGTGATGATCGGCCGCGCCGCTTATCACGATCCTGCCGCCATCCTTCTGGACGCCGACCGCCGCATCTTCGGCGTGCCGCACGGCCTCAGCGCGCCGGAGGCGGTCGAGGCGATGCGGCCCTACATCGCCCGTCACCTGGCACAGGGCGGCCGTCTGCACCAGATCACGCGCCACATGCTGGGGCTGTTCCACGGTCAGCCCGGCGCCCGGCTCTGGCGTCGTCTGCTGTCGGAACAGGCCAACCGCCCCGGCGCGGGGTTCGACGTGCTCGATGCCGCGCTGGCCGAGGTCTGCCGCGCCGCCGCCTGACCTTCGGCCCTCTCGCGCTTTGTTTTCCCGAAATCACGACTGCGTGATAGGATGAATGCATTTCGATGGGAGTGATTCATGGGCGAATACATCAAGCCGGGCATCCGGGCGTCTTACGTCTATCAGGACAACGTGCTCATGTGCTGGGCCGGGGTCGGGTTGACCATGTGGCGGTCACGGCACGGCAAGGGCGGGCCGGGCCATTCACTCGACGAGCTTTTCGCCCGGCAGGGCGGCGGGCGCTACCTGCAGATCCTGAACTACATCGCACTGCTGAACGAGGAACTGGGCGGCGGCATGGACCTGTCGCGGCTGCCCACTGCCGAGGCGACGGTGCGCGGCCAGCACCCTGAATTCCGCAATGTGCCCTCGGGCCTGCCCGATACCTGGGCCGACGGGTTCTTCACCTGGCTCGGTTGCCGCAGTGACCCGCTGGATGCCACGGTGTCTGCCAGCGACCTGAAGGCGATGATCCGCAACAACGGGCCGATCGCGATCTTCACCCGCAATCCGGGCCACCTGCAGATCCTTGTCGGCTATTGGGAGGCCGCGGGCCACGAAGACAAGCCGCAGGTGATCCTGTTCAACCCGGAACGCTACATTCTTGAGATGGAGCGGCGGAACGACCCCAGCCTCGACCCCAGCGTCGTGCGCGAGGACCGGCTGCTGTGGGAACACTGGCAGGCCTATTACTGCGGCAATCTGGTGGACGGAAAGGGCTGGCACTACTAGCCCGCCCGCCTAGTCCCGCGCCAACCGCGACAGCGCGAACGCCAGCACCCCGCAGACTGCGATCGCGGCCAGCATCGGCAGGGCGGTGCCGTCAAAGAACGGCGCCGTCAGCGCGATCATCGCGCCGCCCGCCAGCATCTGCAGCGTGCCGCCCAGCGACGAGGCCATCCCCGCCACGTCGCCATGCGTGTCAAGCGCCATCACCATCGTGGTCGGAATGACGAGGCCAAGAAAGGCGTTGGCAATGAACAGCCCCGCCATCACCACCCACAGCGTCGCGCCGCCCGCCGCCGCCACAGCCAGCAGCACCAGCGTCGAAAGCGCGAAGCCCGCCGTTGCCACCGCCACCACGCGCGGCGCGCCGAAGTGCAGCCCAAGCCCGGCGGCCAGCTGCGAGCTGGCAAAGAAGCCGATCGCATTCGCTGCAAAGGCGAGCGAAAATTCGGTCGGCGACAGGCCAAAGCTGCCGGTGTAGACGAAAGCCGCGGAGGCGATGAAGACGAAGAAGCTTGCCATGCCGAAGCCGCCGGTGAAGGTCAGCGTCAGAAACGCGCGGTCGGTCAGAAGCCGCGCGGCCGCCGCCCACATCGCGGCCGGGTCGGCCCTGACCCTGCGCCCCGGTGGCAAGGTCTCGGGCAGCGCGAAGCCGACCAGCAGCAGGCTTAACGCCGCCGCGCCGCAGAGCACGCCGAAGATCGCCCGCCAGCCTGCCACGGCGATCAGGCCCGACCCCGCCAGCGGCGCCAGCATCGGCGAGATCGAGATCACCAGCATGATGGCCGCCATCAGCCGCGTTGCCTCGGGCCCGGTGTGCAAGTCGCGGATCACCGCGCGCGGCACCACCATGACCGCCGCACCGCCCAGCCCCTGCACGAACCGCCCCGCCGTCAGCCAGCCGATCGACGGCGCCAGCGCGCAGGCGACCGACCCGGCGATGAAGATCGCGAGCCCCACATACAGCGGCAACTTGCGCCCGGCCTGATCGGCCCAGGGGCCATAGATCAGCTGCGCCACCCCGAAGGCGAGGAAATAGGCGGTGATCGTGTCCTGCGTCGCCGCCACCGGCGCGCCGAGGCTGGCACCGATCGCGGGCATTGCGGGCAGATACATGTCGATCGCGAACGGGCCGACGCAGGACATCAACCCGAGGATCAGCGCGGTCTTCAGGCGAGAGTCGGTCATCGGGGGGAATCCGGCGTTGCGGGAATGGCCCGGTTCTATCCACCCCGCCCGCCGCTGGCGAGGCGTAAAGCGACATCCATGCCATAGGATGACGCGCGCCGACCGCCGCTCGCTCTGGCGCGCGGCCGCATCGCGCGCTATGTGCGAGGCGACACATCAAGAAAGGGCCCCCGATGCCGGATTTCGCGACGCTGCTGCCGATGATCGTGCTTTTGGTGGTGATCGGCGGCTTGGCCGGGGTGCTGGCGGGCCTGCTGGGGGTCGGCGGCGGCATCGTGCTGGTGCCCGCGTTCTTCTACGCCTTCGGCTCGCTCGGCTTTGGCGGCCCGCACCTGATGCAGGTTTGTGTCGCAACCTCGCTTGCCACGATCATGGTCACCTCGGGGCGCTCGGTGCTGGCGCACAATCGCAAGGGCGCAGTGGACTGGGGCATCCTGAAGGGCTTCGGCCCCGGCATCGTCGTCGGCTCGCTGCTGGGGTCCATCGCGGTGTCGCATCTGCACACGCTGACGCTGCAGATCATCTTCGGCTGCCTCGCGCTGGTGGTGTCGCTCTACCTCGGCCTTGGCCGGGTCGAATGGCGGCTGGGCGACGCGATGCCCACCGGCGCGCTGCGGCTGGCAATCTCGCCTCTGGTCGGGTTCCTCTCGGTCCTGATGGGGATCGGCGGCGGTTCGTTCGGCGTGCCGCTGATGACGCTGTTCTCGACCCCGATCCACCGCGCGGTGGCAACGGCGGCGGGCTTCGGGATGCTGATTGCGGTGCCCTCGGTCATCACCTTCCTGTTTTCCGGCATTCCCGACGCCCCGCCCTATACGCTGGGGCTGATCAACATCCCGGCGTTCCTTTTGATCATCGCGATGACGCTGACCACCACGCCCTGGGGCGTGAAGCTGGCCCATGCGATGGACCCCAAGCCGCTGCGCCGGGTGTTCGCGGTCTTCCTTGGCATCGTCGCGCTGAACATGCTGCGCAAGGCGGCCGGATGGTAGGGCAGGGGTTCTTTGCCACCGGCTGGGTCCGCTTCGGCCCCGACCCGGTGGTGAAGGATTGGGTGGCCCATGCCCGCCCCGCCGCCCTTGAGGCTTTGACAGCAGTCGAGAATGCACATTGGTGGCGTTGCGGTGGTACCTGGTTTGCCGGGGTCAACGTGCTGGCAAACGATGCGGCGGGCCGGATCGGTGGCGGGCCACCGCTGGGCGGTGCAGCGGTGGATTTCGTCGCCGACGCGCTGGGGCTGTCGCTGCCGCTGGATCCAGGGCAACTGTCGGTTACCCGCCCCGGCTATCCGCAGCCGTCGGAGGATGAGAGTGCCGCCGCCGCCCGCTATCGCCGCGACCGCGACGCGGCGCATGTCGACGGCCTGTTGCCGATCGGCCCGGACCGTCGCCGGATGATCCGCGAGCCGCATGGGTTCATCCTTGGCCTGCCGGTCACCGAAAGCAGCGCCGACGCCGCCCCGCTGGTGGTCTGGGAAGGCAGCCATCAGATCATGCGACGCGCCTTCGCCGCGGCGCTGCACGGGCACCCGCCCGAGGATTGGCCCGACATCGACGTGACCGAAGCCTATCATGCCGCCCGCCGCGAGGTCTTCGCCACCTGCCGCCGCGTGGCGATCCCGGCCCGCCCGGGCGAGGCGACGGTGATCCACCGCCTTGCCCTGCATGGCGTCGCATCCTGGGCCGAGGGCGCCACCGCCGACCCGGCGGGCCGCGCGATCGTCTATTTCCGCCCCGAACTGCCCGGCGGTATCGCCGACTGGCTCGCCGCGCCCTAAGCCCGGTGGCTGGCCGTGCGCAGCGCCGCCCGCGCGGCGACCGCCCCCATGCCCATCGCACCGGTGTAGCCGCCCATCCCGGCCCAGGCCGAGGCGAGCCAGAGCCCCGGAACCGAGGTTCGCGCGGTCATCTGCGGCACCGACAACAGGCCGCGCGGCACCTCGGGGTCGAAGCCCAGCACGGCGCCGCCCGGCGTGCCCAGCCGGTCGCGTAGCGTGCGCGCCGTCGCCATGTCGGCGCTGACGACCGCCGCCGCAAAGCCCGGCCATTCGGCGTCGAGCCGGGCGGTGACGGCCGCCACCCAGGCCGCCTTGCGGGCGGCATAGTCGGCGTCGGACAGCCCGTCCCAGTTTTCCAGCCGGTCGATGGCGGTCGCACAAACCGGCGCCGGTTGGCCCGTCGCCAGACCGCTGTCAACATGGCCGTAGTCGACCACGGCCAGCGGCGGCAGCCGGTCGCCCGGCATCGCGGCAGTCAACCCACCAACGGCCTTGAAATCCGCCAGAGTCTCCATCCACTCGGGCAGGATCTGGGTGGAATAGGCGGTCAGCCCGATCTCGGCCGCGGGCCGGTTCAGCGCATAGCTGATCGTGAAGGCGGAAACCGAGGGCCGACGCCCGGCGAAGGGTTCCATGAATGCGGCGCGGATCGGCGTGGCCAGCATCGCGGCGACATGTTCCGGCGCGGCGTTCGCGAAAATCACCGGCGCGTGCACCTCGGACAGGGTGCCATCGGGGCCGGTCACCTGCACCCCGTTCGCGCGCCCCTGGGGGTCGGTCAGCACGCGCGTGACGCTGTGCCCGGTCAGCGCGGTGCCGCCCTCTTCGCGCACAATCCGCACGAGGTTCTCGACCAGCCAGCCAGAGCCGCCCTTGATGTAATAGGCGCCGCTGTGCAGATAACCGCCCTGCGCCACCGCGTAGGCCAGCCACCACAGCCGGTCGGGGTTTTCGGAATAATAGCCAAGGTTCGCCGCCATCACGAGTTTCAGCACTTCATGCGCGCCGAAGTGGCGCTGCATCACCTCGGACAGCGTCGAGCCCATGTCGCGCACCAGCGCCCAGAGGTCGAGCGGCAGATCGGCGGCGCGACCCAGCCACCATTGGCCATCGTGATGCTCGCTGAACGCCGCCAGTGCCTCTTGGCTGCGGCCGATCTGGGTCAGAAAGCCGTGGATCGCGGCATGGTCGGCGGGAAACCGTTCGGCCAGCGCGGCCTCGACCTTGTCCAGCCCATGCGGCAACCGCAAGGGCGTGCCCAGCAGGGGCGAGCGGACTTCTTGAAAGATCTCGATGGGGACCAGTTCCACAACGTCGTCCAGCCCCAGCGCGCGAAAGACCGCCGCCTTTGGGTCGCCCGGCGCGCCCAGGGGCGTGGTCTCGTGCAACGACGCCTCGAACAACCGGCCGCCGCGTTCATAGGTGCCCGCGGCGCCGCCAAAGGCTTCGTTTCGTTCGAGGACGAGAACGTCATGCCCGGCGCGGGCAAAAAGCGCCCCTGCCGTCAGGCCACCCAGACCCGAACCGATGACGATGGCATCGTAGTTTTGTTTCATGGCGACTCCTCCTGTCTGCAGGAAGGGTGCCAGCGGTAACCGAGTCGCGCCTTGATCTGACGCAGACGGGGGTCAGCGTTCCAGCCGCGCCGCGCGGCCGCCGCGGCGCTTCTGCAACAGCGGTGCGCGGGCGGGCAGTTCGGCCATCACCGCGCGGCGGGCCTCGGGCGTCATCTTCGACCATGCCGCGATCTCGTCGATGCTGCGCAGGCAGCCGACGCACAGCCGCGCCTCGGGATGCACGACGCAAACCTTGACGCAGGGGCTTTCGATCTCGTCACGCTGCCACAGGTCGTCGTTCACTTGCCGCTTTCCCATCTGAGGTGCTGCATGCGGTCCAGCACACCTTGCAGGATATAGCCCGCGGCGACGTGGTCGATCACCTCTTTGCGACGCTTGCGCGACGTATCCGCCTCCAGCAGCGCGCGTTCGGCGGCAACGGTCGAGAGCCGTTCATCCCAGAAGCCGATCGGCAACTCGGTCAGGCGCGACAGGTTGCGGGCGAAGGCGCGGGTGGATTGGCAGCGCGCGCCTTCCGAGCCGTCCATGTTGCGCGGCAGCCCAAGGATCAGGCCGCCCAGTTCGCGCGCCTTGGCGATGGCCAGCAGGGCCGCCGCATCCTCGGTGAACTTGCTGCGGCGGATGGTTTCGCTTGGGGTCGCGACCGACCAGAGCCGGTCCGAGATCGCGACGCCGATGGTCTTTTCGCCAAGGTCGAGCCCGGCGAGCGCCCGCATCGGGGGCAGCACGGCGGCGAAATCCTCGATGGTTTCGAACACGCTCACCCGGCCACCCCGGCCTTTTCGGCGGCGGCGCGGACAAGGCCAAGGTCGGCGTCATGCCCGGCAAAGACGCCCTGCGCCTTGGTCCAGATGTCGCGCGCCTGATCGGTCTGGCCCAGCACGCCATAGGCGGTGATCAACTGCGCCCATTGCGCGGGGGTGCCGCCCTGGGTCTGCAGCTGCTCGGCCAGCTTCGTCACCATACCCTGGATCATCGCTTGCCGGTCGGCGGGCGCCATCTGCCCGGCGGCCTGCATGTCGCCGGCCGTCGGCCCGGCGGTGCCGTCCCCGCCCAAGCCCGGCGCCGGGGCCGCTGCCGCTGCCTGCACCTTGGCCAGATCGTCGGGCGCATCGGCAAAGGCGGCGCTCGCCTTGGCCAGCGCCGCCTGCTGCTTTGCGGTTTCGCCCAGCACGCCATAGGCGCGGATCAGTTTCGCCCAGTCGTCGGCGTTGCCGCCCTGCCCGTCAAGCCGGGCGGCGAGTTGTTCGACCATGCCGCGGATCATCTGCTGGCGCGCTTCCGGCGTCATCTGTGCCGCGGCCTGCATGTCGCCCGCCGTGGGCCCCGCCGCGCCCGGCGCTGGCGGCGCGCTGTAGTTGATGCCGGCCAGTTGCGCGACCTCGTCGATCTGCGCCCGGATCGGTGGGATCCACGGCGCCGTTTCGGGGCCCGCTGCCAACAGCGGCGCCCAGTAGTGGAACGCCACATCGGGCCGCCCGGTCTGCGCGAACATCAGCCCGGTGTAATAGCGCGCGGTGCCGTTCTTCGGGTCCAGCGACAGCGCCATCGCCAGCGGCTTGTCGGCATCCGGCGAGACATAGCCGTTGGTCGCCAGGATCATCAGCCCGGCCTGCGAGACATAGTCCTCGGCCCGCGCGGTGCTGCCCTCGATCCGGATCACCTGCGCCTGCGCCTTCCAGGCCGCCGCGTAATTGCCCAGCTTCGCCTCGTTCTGCGCCAGCAACTGTTCGCCGCGCAGATCGTCGGGCCGTGCCGCCACGGCGGCGCGCAGCTTGGTCATCAGGTCAAGGAAGTTCGGATCGGCGTTCGGGGCCGGGGCGGGTGGCATCTTCGCCTCTGCCTCTGCCTGCGAGGGGCGCGCGTCGCGCATCCGCTGCGCCTCGGCAAAGCGCTCGGTGTTCGGCAGGTCCGGATAGCCGGGCGCGCCAATGCGGTCGTAAAGCCACAGCGCGCCAAGGCCGACCACCACCATCGCCACCGCCGCCGCCCGGCTTGCCGCCCGCGGTGCCCGCACCACCGGCGCGCTGCCCGCCAGCGCGCGGTCTGCATCCAGCACCCGGCGCGCCACTTCGGTGCGCAGCCGCCCGGCCTCGTCGGCGCCAAGGATGCCGCGGGTCAGGTCGCGGTCGACCTCGCTCAACTGGTCGCGGTAGACCTGCAGATCATAGCCCGCCGCCGGTTCCGCATCGCGCCCGCTGCGCAGCGCCAGCAGCATCAGTGCGATCACCACCGCCGTCATGCCGCCGGCCGCGATCCAGAACTCCCAGTCGATCATCGGCTTCTCCTTGTGCGCCTTCCATGTAAGGTGAATTGGCCAGCCGAAA
Source organism: Paracoccaceae bacterium (assembly GCA_016124615.1). Lineage (GTDB taxonomy): Bacteria > Pseudomonadota > Alphaproteobacteria > Rhodobacterales > Rhodobacteraceae > Solirhodobacter. Next base: position 116,989 of record WGNF01000006.1, read on the forward strand.
AAGGCCCAATCGCCCCGTGGCACCGGCGCAGGGCAGGGCGGCGTGTCGCAGGGCGATGTCGCATTCTTCCCCGATTGTGCCGCTGGCAGGTGCGGGTATAAAGCAGTCCCGTTCCAGAACCGCATGCAGGGGCCGCGCGCTCCGGGGGCCAGGGGGAATCGATCCACCGATGAAACGCTACTCCGTCTTTGCCATCGCCCGCGAGGCGCTGCGCTTCCATCAGGGGTGGGAGCGTGCCTGGCGCTCGCCCACGCCGAAAGCCGCCTATGACGTGGTGATCGTCGGCGCCGGGGGGCATGGCCTTGCCACCGCCTACTACCTTGGCAAGAACTTCGGCATCACCAACGTGGCGGTGATCGAGAAGGGCTGGCTGGGCGGCGGCAACACCGGGCGCAACACCACCATCATCCGCTCGAATTACCTGCAAGACCCCTCGGCCGCGATCTACGAAAAGGCCCGCAGCCTGTACGAGACGCTGAGCCAGGATCTGAACTATAACGTCATGTTCAGCCCCCGCGGCCTTCTGATGCTGGCGCAGACCCACCATGAGGTGCGCGGCTACCTGCGCACCGTGCACGCCAACACCCTGCAAGGGGTGGCGACCGAGTGGATCGAGCCTGCCAAGGTCAAGGAACTGGTGCCGATCATCAACATCGACGGCCCGCGCTACCCGGTGCTGGGCGCGCTGTATCAGGCGCGCGGCGGCACCGCGCGGCACGATGCGGTGGCCTGGGGCTATGCCCGCGCCTGTTCCGCGATGGGGATGGACATCATCCAGCAATGCGAGGTGACGGGCGTCCGGTCAGAGGGCGGGAACGTCACCGGGGTGGAGACCACCAAGGGCTTCATCGGCTGTAAAAAGATGGGCATCGTCGTCGCCGGACACTCGGGCCAGGTCGCCGAAATGGCCGGGTTCCGCCTGCCGGTCGAGGCGGTGGCGCTGCAGGCGCTCGTTTCCGAACCCATCAAGCCCTGCATGGACGTGGTGGTGATGGCCAACACCGTGCACGGCTACATGTCGCAATCCGACAAGGGCGAGATGGTGATCGGCGGCGGCACCGACGGGTTCAACAACTTCACCCAGCGCGGCAGCTTCCAGCATATCGAGGAAACCCTGCGGGCGCTGGTCGAGACCTTTCCGATGATTTCGCGGCTCAAGATGCTGCGGCAATGGGGCGGCATCGTCGACATGACCGGCGACCGCTCGCCGATCCTGTCGAAAACCCCGCTGGGCAATTGCTTCATCAACTGCGGCTGGGGCACCGGCGGCTTCAAGGCGATCCCCGGCTCCGGCTGGGCGATGGCGGAACTGATGGCCAAGGGCGAGCCGGGCCCGCTGGCCGCCGCCTTCGGGATGGAGCGGTTCCGCGAGGGCCGGTTCATTGATGAGAGCGTCGCGGCGGGGGTGGCGCACTGATGGGGTTATTTCCAAAACCTAAACCCACCGAGATAATTCGTCCCGGTGTTGGGTGCGATACCGAGCGGTCCCAGAAGGCCATTGGTAAGCATGTTGCCTGCCGGGGTCTTGGGATAAGCACCCAAAGATTCCGCTATCTGCGCAAGAGCATTCTGATGCTTGTTGAGGGGGGGGAAGTACGCCCGGATCAAATCGGTCTCAATATCCCGCCGTTCGGATTCGCTCGTAACGAGCTTTGCCCCGACCGCATTGACACCAAGCGCTTTCGCCTCGTCCCACTTTTCGCCCGGCTGCCGATGCTCGCCCATCCGTCGCTGAAGTGCATTGGCCTTCCCAACGTAAAGAACTTTGAAGTCAGTAAACTGAGGCCAAGGAACGGCGAGAAACGCGTAGACGGCTCCGACCTCATTGAAATCAATACCGGCAGAAAAGACGTCGAACGAGTACTCACGGCCACTAGCACCAGAGAGTTTTGCGGAGAAGAGTTTAGACATGGTTTCAGGCTCCAGAAGTTCGCATTTCGTTCCACTCTAGCACAGCTTGCGCAAAAATCAACATTTTGTGCCTATGGTAGTTACCATCAAGATAGGTGGTGTGCATCATGCTGACCCTCACCAGCCACTCCCCTCGCGTTAAAGCCAAGGAAACCGAGCTTTCCCCCGCCAACGCAGCGCAATTGACGCGCTTCCACGAGGGCAGGTTCATCAGCGAAAGCGCCGCCACGAGGGGGACGCACTGATGATAGCCGATGCCCTTCAAGGGGTGACCCTGCCGGGACGGCTTCAGTCGCCGCGCCGGTCGTGGGCGTCGTCGATGAAGCCCGCCCGCTATGACATTGAGCGTTGCGGTGGAATCCCGGTGGATTTTGGCCGTTCTGGGCGCTCGCGGCTGAAATGGGCCGACTTTGGCGCATCGCCGCGCGTCATTCCCGCGGCTTTCCGCCCGCGGATCGCCGGACCGGCGACCAACCCTGTCGGCGGGGCCGGGCTGTACCTACCTTTCTGTAATCGAAAGGAGGATACACCATGTATCAGCACTCTTCGGACAAACCCGACACCCATCAACACCCGCGCCCGGCCTATGGTCGGCCGGGTGGGGGCGGGGTCTGGTGGCTCATCGGCGCTGTCGTCGTGCTGCTGCTTCTGGGCGTCGTCATCTTCGGCACCCCGAGCAGTACCGTGCCCAACGGCGGATCGGTCGGCACACCGCCACCCGCGGCTCTGGCACCCGCAGCACCTGCGCCGGCCACTGGCGCCAACACCGGCGCAACGGGCAGCAGCCCCAGCACACCGGCACCCGCAGCCAATCCGCCGGCGGCACCCGCGCCTGGCACTGGTGCTGGCACCGGGGCAACGGGCTCAGGCGCATCCGGCAACTGAGTTCCACGACCTTCCCCTCCTGGGCGGGCGCCGCATGGCGCCCGCCCTTCGCATGCGCCGCTGCAACCCCGACGATGTTCCGCCCCAGAAGAACGGTCTCTTGTCATGCTGACCCTTACCTGCCCCTACTGCGGCGTCAAAGCCGAGGAAACCGAGCTTGCCCCCGGCTACGAGGCGCATCTGAAACGCTTCGGCGCGGGATCGTCGGATGACGATTTCGAGGGCTACATGTTCGCGCGCAAGAACCCCAAGGGCGTGCATTTCGAACGCTGGCGCCATGCCTATGGCTGCGGCAAGTGGTTCCTTGCGGCGCGCGATACGGCAACGCTGGAGGTGTTCGGCACCTATCCGGCGCAATCCAAGGAACCCCCGGCCGACCTGATCGCAAAGATCAAGGCGAAGCGGCCGGGGTGGGAGGGCTACAAATGAGCACGCGTCTGGCCCAGGGTGGCCGCCTGATCGACCGCGCCAAATCGGTTGAATTCTCTTTCAACGGCAACCGCTTGCGCGGCTTCGCCGGGGATACGCTGGCGGCGGGGCTCTTGGCCAACGACCAGATGCTGGTCGGCCGCAGCTTCAAGTACCACCGCCCGCGCGGCGTGGTCGCCTCTGGCGCCGAAGAGCCGAACGCGCTGGTCAACCTTGGTCAGGGTGGCCGGTTCGAGCCGAACCAGCGCACCACCACGACCGAGCTGTTTGACGGGCTTTATGCGACCTCGCAGAACCACTGGCCCAGCCTTGAGTTCGATGTCGGCGTGCTGAACAACTACGCCGCCCGGATGCTGCCCGGCGGCTTCTACTACAAGACCTTCATGTACCCGCGCGCGGCGTGGAAACACCTGTTCGAGCCGATCGTGCGGCAGTCGGCGGGGCTTGGCAAAGTGCCGCAAGATCCCGACGCAGACCGTTATGAATACACCTATTTCTTCACCGACGTGCTGGTGGTCGGCGGCGGCATCGCCGGGCTTCAGGCCGCCGTTGCCGCGGCAGGTGCCGGGGCCCGCGTGATGCTGGTCGAGCAGACCGCCCACTGGGGCGGTCGCGCCCCGGTCGATGGCATCACGGTCGATGGCAAGCTTGCCGAAGACTGGATCAACGACACCGTCGAAACTCTTGGCGCGATGGCAAATGTCACGCTGCGGCTGCGCTGCATGGCGGCCGGGGTCTATGACCACGGCTATGTGCTGGCGGATGAGAAGCTGGCCGACCACACCCCCGGCGACGGGCGGCCCCGGCACCGGCTGTGGCGCATCCGCGCCCGGCGTATCGTGACGGCGACCGGCGCGATCGAACGCCCGCTGTCCTTCGCGGGCAACGACATTCCCGGCGTGATGCTGGCCGGGGCGGTGCGCGACTACGTGGTGAACTTCGCTGTCTCGCCCGGCGATCGCACCGTGGTGGTGACCAACAACGACGACGCCTACCGCACCGCGCTGGCGCTGAAAGCAGCGGGGCTGGCGGTGCCGGTCATCATCGACGCCCGCCCAGAGGCGAGTGGCGCGTTGCCGCAACAGGCGCGCGCGGCGGGGATCCGGGTGGAAACCGGCAAGGCCATCGCCAAGGTCAAGGGCGGCAAGCGCGTCACCGGCGTGGCGCTGTGCCTGCAGGCGGGCGAGGGCGCCGTGATCGAAGAGATCGCCTGCGACGCGGTCGCCATGTCGGGCGGCTGGTCGCCGGTGGTTCACCTCTGGAGCCATTGCGGCGGCAAGCTGATCTGGGACGAGGCGAACGCCTGCTTCCGCCCCGACGCCACCCGCCCGCCGACCGGCGATGACGGCGCGGGCTTTGTGATCGCGGCGGGGGCGGCCAATGGCGCCGGTCTTGCCGGGGGCGCGCTGGCCGATGCCGATGCGGCGGGCCGCACCGCCGCCTCGCAAGCCGGGGCAACCGGGGCTTCGGCGCCGTGCCCGGTGGCCGAAGCCGCCGCCGAGGCGCCGATGGCGCCGGTCTGGATGATGCCGCAGGGCGCCGGGCCGGAATTGCGGATGAAGATGTGGCTGGACTACCAGAACGACGTGAAGGTGTCCGACGTACAACTGGCCGCGCGCGAGGGCTATGAAAGCGTCGAGCATACCAAGCGCTATACCACGCTGGGGATGGCGACGGATCAAGGCAAGCTGAGCAACATCAACGGGCTGGCGGTGCTTGCGAATGCGCTGAACGCGCCCATTCCGGCGGTCGGCACCACCACCTTCCGCCCGCCCTATACGCCGGTGCCGCTGGGCGCGCTGGCGGGCGAGGCGCGCGGCGAGATCTTCCAGCCGCTGCGTCGCACGCCGCTGCACGAGTGGCACGAGGCCAACGGGGTGGAGTGGGAGCCGGTCGGCCTCTGGCGCCGCCCCTATGCGTTCAAGCGGCCGGGCGAGACGACCGAGCAAGCCGTGCACCGCGAAGTGCTGAACACGCGCGCGAATGTAGGGCTGCTGGATGCTTCGACGCTGGGCAAACTGGTGGTGAAGGGGGCCGACGCGGGCCGCTTCCTCGACATGCTCTACACTGGCGTGATGTCAACGTTGCCGGTGGGCAAGTGCCGCTATGGCCTGATGTGCAACGAAAACGGCTTCCTCAGCGACGACGGCGTGGTGGCGCGCATCAACGAGGACACCTGGCTTTGCCACACCACGAGCGGAGGCGCCGATCGCATCCACGCCTGGATGGAGGACTGGCTGCAATGCGAGTGGTGGGACTGGCAGGTCTACACCGCCAACCTGACCGAGCAATTTGCGCAGATTGCCGTGGTCGGCCCGAACGCCCGCAAGGTGCTGGAAAAGCTGGGCGGGATGGACGTGTCGAAAGAAACGCTGCCGTTCATGCAATGGGCCGATGGCACCTTGGGCGGGTTCCGCGCGCGGGTCTACCGGATCAGCTTTTCCGGCGAACTCAGCTACGAAATCGCGGTTCCGGCCTCTGAAGGCCGGGCGTTCTGGGATGCGGTGGTGAAGGCCGGGGCGGAATTCGGCGCGATGCCCTATGGCACCGAGGCGCTGCACATCATGCGGGCCGAAAAGGGCTTCATCATGATCGGCGATGAAACCGACGGCACGGTGATCCCGCAAGACCTTGGGCTGAGCTGGGCGATTTCCAAGAAGAAAGCGGATTTCCTCGGCAAGCGTGGGCAGGAGCGGGTGCACATGACCGACCCCGAGCGCTGGAAGCTGGTCGGCCTTGAAACGCTTGACGGCTCGGTGATCCCCGATGGGGCCATCGCCGTAGCGCCGGGGGTCAACGCGAACGGCCAGCGCAACACCGAAGGGCGTGTGACATCAACCTATTATTCGCCGACGCTCAAGAAGGGTATCGCGATGGGGCTGGTGCGGCGCGGGCCGGATCGGATGGGGCAAACGGTGGAATTCCCGAAGATCGGTGGCGGTTCCGTCACCGCGAAGATCGTCGATCAGGTGTTCTTCGACAAGGACGGAGAGAAGCAGAATGTCTGACATCGTCAGCGCCCTTGGCGGCGCCCGGTCCGAGGGCTTCGCGACCGTGGAAGAGATCGGCCCCGTCGGCATGATCACGCTGCGGGGGGCGCAGGACTCGGCCGCCCTGCAAGCGGCGGTAAAGGCGGCGGTGGGCGTCGGCCTTCCCGCAGCCCGGCGGATCGAACTGGACGCGGATCGCGGCGCGGGCTGGATGTCGCCCGACGAGTTGCTCTTGCTGCTGCCCTACGCGGCCGTTTCCGAAACGCTGGCCGCCCTGACGCAGGCGCTGTCGGGCGAACATGCGCTGGCCGTCGATGTGTCGGACGCCCGCGCGGTGTTCCGCATCCGGGGGCCGCAGGCGCGCGAGGTGCTGATGAAGCTGTGCCCGGTGGACCTGTCGCCCGCCGCCTTCGCCCCCGGCGAGTTGCGCCGCACCCGCGCCGCACAGGTGGCCGCCGCCTTCTGGATCAGCGGGCCGGACGAGTTCACGCTGGTCTCGTTCCGCTCGGTCGGGCGGTATGTGTTTGACCTGCTTGCCAATGCAGCGGCGTCGGGCAGCGCGGTGGGAGTATACTCCGCGCCGACCTGATGACGCCAACGCTCGGCTCGGCAGGGCCGCCAGACGCATCGGATTTTCTCATGCAGGCCGTCATTTTCCGGGCGATGCGGTCGATGGCGGTATGGCACCCGATAGTGGGGGCTGCCGTGACGTGTGCCCGGTGCGGCGAGAACACGCAGCAGGCGAAGTTTCGCTTGCCGAACAACTTTCGGACCGATAGCGTTTTCGTGAAGCATACGAGTCGGGGGCGTTGAGTTTTGGTTGCCTATAGTCTTCCCCCGGCGATTCCGGCTGCCATCACGCAGTCGGCTGATATCGTCTCTGCGCGATCCTTTGGTCAGGTTTTTCGTGTCGCGGCACCGGTGTTCCCGACGCTGGGGGCGGACGATCGCACACTCGACTGCACGATGACCGAAGCGACGCCGACGGTGGCTACGCGGTTCGAGATCCGCTATTCGGCGGACGCGCAACGGGCCATGATCGGGCATTTCATTGTCTCGCCCCGGCAAAATGACATCATAGCTGCCAAAGTGCTGGACAACACCCCGGACCGGCTGGAGCTTCAGTGGTCGGTGCCCGACGTTCTGTTGCAGACTTGGCCTTACGCGACCCGGCAAACCGTGGTCTATCGCGCGATCTATGTGTTCGACACGCAGTCGATCTTCATGCTTCAGGACTTTCCGGAAGGCTTGGTGACCATAACCGCCCCACAATCGAGAGGAACCTGCCGTGCCGTTCCGTGATCCTTTGGCCGCAAGAGTCGGCACTGCACCGTGCGTTCGTTTCGGGGCGCTGAAGCCGTGGTGATGGCGCTGCCGCCCCCCGTCGCAGTGATCCTGCTGCCGGTTGATCCGGATCGGGCCGCGGTCGGTGAGCTGATCCGTGTTGCGGCGACGCGGTTTCCCGCCCTCGGCCCGGATGACGTGACGCTGGACTGCAACGTGCCCCCGCGTGACCTGCTGATCGCACCGCATTTCCAGCTGCACTATTCGCTGGCCGCAACGCGCGCGATGGTCGGGCAGTTTCACGTTGCAGAAGGGCAGGCCGACCCGATCAACGCCAGGATCACCGATGCGTCGGCTGCGCATCTGCAACTGGAATGGAAGGTGCCGAACGTGAATGTGGATAGCTTCACCGCCCTCCCACCGCAGACAGTCCGCTATACAGCGACCTATGTCTTTGCCACGAAAAAGATAATCCTCGGCTGGGACAGCGGAAACATCTTGTATGACAAAGGCATCCCCCAGACCGATGGGTCATGCGCGCCGACGCCCTGACGCCCGCGGCCCTTGTGCCCGATGCCGGGTCCCACGCTATTTCGTGACGTCAAAGGAGTACCAACCATGCGATTGTTTCTCTCGCTCGCCGCCGCGGGCCTCTTGCTGAGCGGTGCCAATGCTGCCGCCGCGACAGGCACGACCAAGTTCACCGTACCGCCTGGCGCCAAGTTCATCGACTGCAGGATCGCCGATCCGCAGGCATTCACCTCGAGCCGGATTGTTTTGCTTTATCAACCCGAACTGAAGGAGATGCACGTCATCGACGGGGCGATCAACGAGGTTTACGCCCGTCCAATCGAAGTGGACGTGTCCGAGGACACGCCGCAACACGTCGTCATGAGCTGGGTGGTGAAGAACCTGCCGGGCCATACGAACAACGGTCAAACGGTCGCGGCAGACATCAAGTACAACGTGATCTACGTGAAGGCCTCGCAGAGCATCATCGTCGTGGCGCAGATCCTGGCCTACGATAACCGACTCTATCAGAGCGCCGGCACCTGCACCGTGAAGTGAGCTTGGTCGGGCCGCTTTCCCTTGACCTTCGGCGCCCGAGGGGCCTTATTCCCCCCACACGTTCACTCTCGCGCGAAAGGATTGCTCCGATGGCATTCGAACTTCCCGATCTTCCCTATGCTCACGACGCGCTGGCTGCCTACGGCATGTCGAAAGAGACGCTGGAATACCACCATGACCTGCACCACAAGGCTTATGTCGACAACGGCAACAAGCTGATCGCGGGCACCGAGTGGGAAGGCAAGTCCGTGGAAGACATCGTCCGCGGCACCTATCAGGCGGGCGCCGTGGCGCAAAACGGCATCTTCAACAACGCCTCGCAGCACTGGAACCATGCCCAGTTCTGGGAAATGATGGCGCCGGGCGCCAAGGGCATGCCGGGCGAGCTGGAAAAGGCGATCACCGAGGCGTTCGGCTCGGTGCAGAAGTTCAAGGACGACTTCGCCGCCGCCGGTGCGGGCCAGTTCGGCTCGGGCTGGGCCTGGCTCGTGAAGGACAAGGACGGCAGCCTGAAGGTGACGAAGACCGAGAACGGGGTGAACCCGCTCTGCTTCGGTCAGACCGCGCTGCTGGGCTGCGACGTGTGGGAGCATAGCTACTACATCGACTACCGCAACAAGCGCCCGGCCTACCTCGCGAACTTCGTCAACACGCTTGTGAACTGGGAAAACGTCGCGTCGCGCCTCTGACCCTGGCGTGATCGACCGTCGAACCTTGCTGAAAGGCCTGCTGGGGGTCCCCCTGGCAGGCCTTGCCGCTTCGGTCTACGGCTTCTTCGTGGAACCGGCGCTGGAACTGCGCGTGCAACGCTGGGCGATCAGGCCGCAGGGCTGGCCGACCGGCCAGCGGCTGCGGATTGCGATCCTGACCGATCTGCACATGTCCGAGCCCTATGTGACGCTCGACCGGCTGGCCCGCGTCGTCGCCCGCACCAATGCACTGAAGCCCGACCTGACGGTGGTGCTGGGCGACCTGCCGGCCTCGTCCCCCTATGTCAGCCGCCGCATCCCGCCAGAGGAAACGTGCCCGGTGCTGGCCAACCTGTCGGCGCCGCTGGGTGTGCATGCGGTGCTGGGCAATCACGACTGGTGGCAGGACCGCATGGCGCAGAAACGCCGCGCCGGGCCGACGCGGTCGGGCCTTGCGCTGGCGGCGAATGGCATCCCGGTGCTGGAAAATCGCGCGATCCGGCTGGGCGAGGGGGCGGCGGCGTTCTGGCTGGCAGGACTGGGCGACCAGATCGCCTTTCCCGACGGCAAGGGTCACTGGACTGGGGTGGACGATCTGCCCGCCACGCTGGCGCAGGTGACCGATGACGCCCCGGTGATCCTTCTGGCGCATGAGCCCGACATCTTCCCGCAGGTGCCGCGCCGGGTGGCGCTGACCCTGAGCGGGCACACCCACGGCGGGCAGGTGCGCCTGTTCGGCTGGTCGCCGGTGGTGCCGTCGGACTATGGCAACCGCTACGCCTACGGCCCGGTCGAAGAGAACGGCCACCATCTGGTGGTGTCGGGGGGCATCGGCTATTCCGGCATCCCGGTGCGGTTCGGGATGCCGCCAGAGATTACCGTGGTCGATCTGGGCTGAGGCAGGGCCCGCCTCAGGACAAGGCGGCCCGCAGCGCCGGGGCAAGGGCGGCGACATCGGGCACGGCGGTGACGAAGTCGCGCATCTCGGCCGGGGCGAAGCCCTCGGCGATGAGGTGATCCATCAGGCGCAGCAGCGGCTGCCAGTAGCCTTCGGTATCCAGCAGGAAGATCGGCCGCGCGTGCAGGTCAAGCTGGCGCCAGGTCAGCACCTCGAAGAATTCATCCAGCGTGCCCGCGCCGCCGGGCAGCACCAGGATGGCATCGGAGTTCATGAACATGACCTTCTTGCGCTCGTGCATCGTCTCGGTGATCACGAGGGTCGACAGGTCGCGCTTGCCCTGTTCGTGGCGGAAAAGATGGGTCGGGATCACGCCGAAGGTCGTGGCACCCGCGCTCTGCGCGGTGCGCGCCACCTCGCCCATCAGCCCGACATCGCCCGCGCCATAGACCAGCCGCCAGCCTTCGGCCGCGATCAGCGCCCCAACCGCCTGTGCCGCTTCGGTGTAGGACGGTCTGGCGCCGGGGCGGGAGCCGCAATAAACACAGACAGAGCGCAAGGGGCGGGGCATCGGCACATCGCTTTTTTGAAAGGGGTTGCTTTGGCCCCTGATAGCGGGGTTCATAGGGTCACTCAAGCGCTGGCCGGGGTCGGCCAACTTGTCGGGGAAGACGGAATGAAGGGCTGGAACGAACTGGGCACGGGCGCCAAGGCTGGCGTCGCCGCCGTCGTGGTGGTTGCCGTGGCGGCGGGCGCCTATCTGTGGCTGCGGCCCGCGCCACCGGCAAAGCCGCCGCAAGCACCTGCGGCCGCACAGGCCCCCGCTGCAAGCACGCCCGCGCCCGCCGCACCGGCCCCGGCTCCGGCCGGACAGGCTACGACCCAGACGACCCCACAGGCGGCCGCCGCACCCACGGCCCCGGCACCCACGGCCGCCGTGCCCGCGCCTGCCGCAGCCCCGGCGGTGCCAAGCTTCGATATCGTCCGCGTGACCCCCGATGGCAGCGCGACCGTCGCCGGTCGGGCCGAGGGTGGTGCCACGGTCGATGTGCGGGTCGATGACGCCTCTGCCGCCACCGCATCCGTGGATGGCGGGGGTCATTTCGCGGCGCTATTCAGCCTTGCCCCGTCCGACGCCGCCCGTGTCGTGACGTTGGTCGAGACGCTGGCCGACGGCACCAAGGTGACCTCGACCCAAAGCGTCATCATCGCGCCCACGCCCAAGGCACCGGCGGAAACCGCAACCGCGGCCCCGGCGGCGACGGCCGCCGAACAGCCGACGCCGGTGGCCGAGGTTGCGGCGCCCGCGACGACCGCAGCGGCAACCCCGGTGACCTCCGACGCCACGCAACCGGCCGTCACTGCAACCGCCGCGGCCACGGCAACCACCACCGCGACGGCCACGACGACGACCAGCACGGCGCAGCCCGGCGCCCCGGCGACCGCGCCCGCCGAAACCCAGACGGCCGCCGCGCCATCCGCGACGGCCCAGCCTGCCGCAACCGCGCCCGCGGTCGCCGCTGCGCCCGCGGTCGCCGCTGCGCCCGCGTCCACGGCGGCACCGGGCGCCACGACCGAAACGGCGGCGCTGCCGGGCGCCATCGCCCCGGCGCCTGAAGCGCTGCCGGGCGTGCCCGCGCAACCGGCGGCCCCGGCGGGTGGTGCCGCCCCGGCTGCCGCGCAGGCACCTGCCGTTCTGCTGGCCGACAAGGGTGGCGTCACCGTCCTGCAACCCGCCGCGCCCACAACCGAGTCGTTGCAGAACATCGGCATCGACGCGATCGCCTATTCCGAAACGGGTGCGGTCGAACTGTCCGGGCACGGCGCGGCCAGCGCCAATGTGCGCATCTACATCGACAATTCGCCCGTCATCACCGTCAAGATCGGCGCCGATGGCAAATGGAAGCTGACGCTGCCGGAACTGCACGAAGGCGTCTACACGCTGCGCGCCGATCAGATCGACGCCACCGGCAAGGTCACCTCGCGGTTCGAGACGCCGTTCAAACGCGAATCCGCCACCGCGCTGGCCTCGGCCGGGGTGATCGGCGGGCCATCGGTGGGGGTGCGCGCGGCGATCATCACCGTGCAGCCGGGCTATACGCTCTGGGGGATCGCACAGGCGAACTACGGTCAGGGCATCCTGTACGTGAAGGTGTTCGCCGCCAACCGCGACCAGATCCGCAACCCCGACCTGATCTATCCCGGTCAGGTCTTCGCGGTGCCCGGCGGCAACTGACCCGCGCGGGCCGGGGCATCCGGAGGGCACCTAGCCATCCGGGGCACTGGCCTTTCCGTGCCGACCGTCCTAGGTATGCCCGCAACCGAGGAGACGGACATGAGCCATACCGAAGCAGGCGCAGCCGGGGGCGGCCGCAAGGGCACCCTGCGCACCATCCGCCGTATCCTGCCTTACCTCTGGCCCAAGGGGCAGGTCTGGGTGAAGCGCCGCGTGGTGGCCTCGCTGGTGGCGCTGGTGCTGGCGCAGGTCGCCTCGCTCACGACGCCGTTCTTCTACAAGGCGGCGGTCGACAGCCTTGTCGGCAAGTCGCATGATCAGGTCTGGCTGTTCACGATCGGCGCCATCGGGCTGACGATCGCCTATGGCATCGGCCGGCTTTTCAACGTCGGCTTCGGCGAGTTGCGCGATGCTATCTTTGTGCGGGTCGGTCAGCGCGCGCTGCGGCAACTGGCGCTGGAGACGTTCACCCACATCCACCGCCTGTCGATGCGCTACCACATCACGCGCAAGACCGGCGGCCTCAGCCGGGTTATCGAACGCGGTGTGAAGGGCGTCGATTTCCTGTTGCGCTTCACGCTGTTTTCGGTCGGGCCGCTGGTGCTGCAACTGATCATCGTGCTGACCATCTTCGCCTCACTGTTTTCGGTCTGGTATGCGCTGGTCGTGCTGATCTCGATCACCGCCTATGTGCTGTTCACCTTCCGGGTGACGGAATGGCGGGTGCAGATCCGGCGCGAGATGAACACGCAGGACACCGACGCCAACCAGAAGGCGATCGACAGCCTGCTGAACTTCGAGACGGTGAAGTATTTCGGCGCCGAGGCGCGCGAGGCGATGCGCTACGACGGCGCGATGGAACGCTACGAGGCGGCGGCGGTGAAGACCGGCCAGTCGCTGTCGTTCTTGAACTTCGGGCAGGCGCTGCTGATCACGCTGGGACTTGTCGCGGTGATGGTGATGGCGGCGCTGGGGGTGCAGCAGGGCAAGCTGTCGGTTGGCGATTTCGTCATGGTCAACGCCTACATGATGCAGATCACCCAGCCGCTGGGCTTTCTTGGCACCGTCTACCGCGAAATCCGTCAGTCGCTGATCGACATGTCGGACATGTTCGACCTGCTCGACCAACCCGCCGAGATCATCGACAGCCCGGATGCCAAGCCGCTGAAGGTGGCGGGCGGCGACGTGCTGCTGGACAACGTGTTTTTCGGCTACGAGGCGGCGCGGCCGATCCTGAAGGGCGTCACCATCCATGTGCCCGCTGGCCATACGGTGGCGATCGTCGGCCCCTCCGGCTCTGGCAAGTCCACCATCGGGCGGCTGCTGTTCCGGTTCTACGAGGTGACCGGTGGCGCGCTGAAGATCGACGGGCAGGACGTGCGCGACGTGACGCAGGACAGCCTGCACGCCCAGATCGGGGTGGTGCCGCAGGATACGGTGCTGTTCAATGACACCGTGATCTACAACATCGCCTACGGGCGGCCGACCGCCAGCCCGGCCGAGATCGAGGCAGCGGCGCGGGCGGCGAAGATCCACGATTTCATCATGTCGCTGCCCGAGGGTTACCAGACCAAGGTCGGCGAACGTGGGCTGAAACTGTCGGGCGGCGAAAAGCAGCGCGTGGGCATCGCCCGCACGCTGCTGAAGAACCCGCCGATCCTGCTCTTGGATGAAGCGACCTCGGCGCTGGACACCCAGACCGAGCGCGACATTCAGGAAAGCCTGAAGGCGATGGGCCAGGGCCGCACCGTGATCACCATCGCCCACCGCCTTTCCACCATCGCCGACGCCGACCGCATCGTGGTGCTGGAACAGGGCGTGATCGTCGAAGAGGGCCGTCACGACGATCTGCTGGCCCGCGGCGGCCGCTACGCGGCGATGTGGAACCGCCAGTCGTCCGAGGTCGAGGAAGAGGGCGAAGAGGCGGCGGCCTGACGGGCCCTATGGCCCGAAGACGTCCCGAAACCGCTCGATCTGGTGCATCCGTTCGTGCAGGACGGTGACGATGCCGACTTCGCCGCCGCTCAGCCAGCGCCAGTAGACGATGTGGCTTTCGTAGCGGAAGAAATACCCCTCGACGCCGAATTCCGCCGGGATCGGTTTTGAGGCGACGCCGTTGGTGGCGATCCGGTCGAACGCTGTGAACAGGCCCATGATGTAGCGATCAGCCTGTTCGGCCCCCCAACGGTCGCGGGTGTAACGGTAAATCTCGTCGATCCGGAACGCCGCCGCAGCCTGAACCCGCACCTGCGGCATCCTGCATCAGCGCTGGTTGCGCGCAATCACATCGGCCGCGGTCAGTGGCGCATAGCTCGCCTCCGGTGCCGCGAACGCCTGCGCCAGTTCTGCCTTCAACCGGACGAATGCCAGTTGCTCTGCCCGCTCCTTGTCGCGCCGGATCAGGTCGCGGATGTATTCGCTGACGTTCTCGTAAGACCCGGCCTCACCGACATTCGCGGCAACGAACTCGCTCAGGGCACCGCCAAGGCGAACGGTCATCGTCGTAGTGCGGGTCATCTCTCGGGACTCCGGAGGGGGCTTGCGTATTCAATATAACCAATATCGAAGACGCGACAAGCCTTGCTCAGAACCCTTCGCCGCCGCCCGCCTGCCAGGCTTTCACGAGGTTGCCGAACCGCGTAAACCGGCCCTCGAAGCTCAGTTCGATCGTGCCGATGGGCCCGTGGCGCTGCTTGCCGATGATCACTTCGGCCTTGCCATGCACCCGCTCCATCGCCTCTTGCCACTTGGCCATCGCTTCAAGGTTGTCGTCGCCGGGCTTTTCCCGCTCGCGGTAGTATTCGTCGCGGTAGACGAACATCACCACGTCGGCGTCCTGCTCGATCGAGCCGGATTCGCGCAGGTCGCTGAGCTGCGGGCGCTTGTCCTCGCGGCTTTCGACCTGACGTGACAGCTGGCTGAGCGCAATCACCGGGATGTTCAGCTCTTTCGCGATGGCCTTCAGCCCTTGGGTGATCTCCGACACTTCCTGCACCCGGTTCTCTTTCGATGAACCCTTCAGCAGTTGAAGGTAGTCGACCATCAGCACGTCCAGCCCCTGCGTGCGCTTCAGCCGCCGCGCCCGCGCCGCCACCTGCGAAATCGGCAGGGCGGGGGTGTCGTCGATGTAGAGCGGGCAAGCCTCCAGCGCCTTGGCGGCTTCGACGAAACGGCGGAACTCGGCCTCGGTCATGTCGCCGCGGCGGATCTGTTCGCTGGGCACTTCGGAGGCTTCCGACAGGATCCGGGCGGCAAGCTGTTCGGCCGACATTTCGAGGCTGAAGAAGCCGACCACGCCGCCCTCGACCGCGCCCTCACCGCCATCGGCGGTGCGGCCGCGCTTGTAGGCCTTGGCAATGTTGAAGGCGATGTTGGTGGCCAGCGAGGTCTTGCCCATCGACGGGCGCCCGGCGAGGATCAGCAGGTCGGAAGGATGCAGGCCCCCCAGCTTCTTGTCGAGGTCGATCAGGCCAGTCGAAATCCCGGCCAGACCACCTTCGCGCCGGTAGGCGGCGTTGGCGACGTTCACCGCATCGGTGACGGCTTTCAGAAACGACTGGAACCCGCGTTCCGCGACGCCCTGCTCCCCAAGTTGGTAAAGCCGTTGCTCGGCCTCGACGATCTGGTCCTTCGGCTCCGAGGCGACCTCGATCTTGGCGGCGCGCGCGGCGATGTCGCGGCCCAGCGTGATCAGTTCGCGCCGCACCGACAGTTCATAGATCATCTGGGCATAGTCGCGCGCGGCATAGGCGGCGATGGCGCCCCCGGCGAGACGGGCGAGGTAGGCGGCGCCCCCCAGTTCCTTGAGCCCGGCGTCATCCTCAAGGAAAGCCTTGATGGTCACCGGCGAGGCCAGCGCGTTCTTCAGGATGCGCGCGGCGGCGACTTCGAAGATGCGCTGGTGCACGGGTTCGTAGAAATGCTCGGCCCGCACCAGCGACGAGATGCGATCGTAGATGTCGTTGTTGGTGAGGATCGCGCCCAGCAGTTGCTGCTCGGCCTCGACGTTGTGCGGTGCCACGTCCGGTTCCAGGGCCTGCGGCAGCCCCGGCCGGATCGGAGTGATATCGTTCATGTCTCGCCCTCGTCCCTGGTCATGCTGAATAGCCGTTCATGGTCGCACGGGGCAAGGGGAAGAACCCTGTGGAGCCTTGCGGGCGAATCGAAGCTGAACCCTGTGGATGGCCTGTGGATGGCCTGTGGATGAAACTCAGCCTACCACATGTTGGGGGGCATTGTCGCGCGCGACGCCGTCGGTGGCGATTCCCTGCCGGTGGTTCGGCCCGGGTTTTCCCCCGTGCCGCGCCGACCCGCCCAGAATTCGGGCGATCTTCTCCACCGCTTTCTCAGCGGGCGCGGGCGTCCTGCCAGGCGCGGGGGGCGTTCAGGAAGCTTTCGACCTCGGCCAGCGTGCCCGCGTCAAAGGCGCCCGAGTCGCGCGCCTCGGCCAGAACGTCCCACCAGGTGCACAGATGGTGCAGCGTGATGCCCTGCGCCGCCAGCGCCTCGGTCGCGCCAGGGAAGATGTCATAGAAGAAGATCACCGAGGTATGCGCGCAGGTCGCCCCGGTGGCCCGGATCGCCTCGACGAACGACACTTTCGAGCCGCCATCGGTGGCAAGATCCTCGACCAGCAGCACCCGGTCGCCTTCGCCCATCACGCCCTCGATGCGGGCATTACGGCCGTAGCCCTTGGGCTTCTTGCGCACATAGGTCATCGGCAGGCCCAGCCGTTCGGCCAGCATCGCGGCAAAGGGGATGCCCGCCGTCTCGCCGCCCGCGACATTGGTGAATGCCTCGAACCCCGCGCCGCGCAGAACCGTGCAGGCCATGAAGTCCATCAGGGTCGAGCGGATGCGCGGATAACTGATCAGCTTGCGGCAGTCGATATAGGTCGGCGAGGGCAGGCCCGAGGCCAGCGTGAACGGCGTCTCGGCGTTGAAATGCACCGCCTTGATTTCCAGCAGCATCCGCGCCGTCAGGCGGGCAATCTCTGCGGGCGCGGGGTAGGAAGAGGGCAGCATCATCGCGTCAGTCCTTTGTTCTTGCGGCATTCATCTTGGCACAAATATCCCCCGCGGAGCGGTCTGCCGCGGCGGCCGGAGCCTCCGGCGGGGATATTTATCGCCAAGATGAACGCCTTATCATTCAACATGCCAGTGCAGCGGGAA
The DNA here is from genome assembly GCA_016124615.1 of Paracoccaceae bacterium. Classification (GTDB taxonomy): domain Bacteria; phylum Pseudomonadota; class Alphaproteobacteria; order Rhodobacterales; family Rhodobacteraceae; genus Solirhodobacter. The sequence goes on from WGNF01000006.1 coordinate 134,550, forward strand.
GCCGGCGTCGAACACGGTCACGGGGCCCGCGCCGGTCTCGATCTTCGCCGGGTAGGCGACGGGGCCGCCCTTGCGCAGGGTGATCGTGGTCTCGTTCGGCGGCAGGCCGTAGAAGGCGGGGCCGTGCAGCGACGTGAACCCCTCCAGCCGGTCCAGCCGCCCCATCTCCTCGAACACATGGGCGAGGATCGAGAGCGTGTTGGTGGCGGTGAAGCAGCCCGCGCAGCCGCAGGCGGCCTCTTTCAGCGCGTCGATATGGGGCGCCGAGTCGGTGCCGAGGAAGAAGCGGACATCGCCCGAGGTCGCGGCCTCGCGCAGCGCCTGACGGTGGATCTCCCGCTTTGCCACCGGCAGGCAGTAATAATGCGGCCGGATACCGCCGACGAGGATGTGGTTGCGGTTGATGATCAGGTGGTGCGTGGTGATCGTGGCGCCAAGGCCCTTCGCGGCCGAGCGGACATAGCCGACGCCTTCCTGCGTGGTGATATGTTCCATCACCACGCGCAGGCCCGGCGTCGCCCGGCGCAGCGGTTCCAGCACGCGGTCGATGAACACCGCCTCGCGGTCGAAGATGTCGACCGTCGGATCGGTCACCTCGCCATGCACGCACAGCGGCATGCCGATGTCGGCCATCGCATCCAGCACCGGGCGGACCTTCTGGAAGTCCTGCACACCCGAGGCGGAATTGGTCGTGGCGCCCGCCGGGTAAAGCTTGACCGCCTGGGCAAAGCCGTTGGCGAAGGCGGCGGTGACATCCTCGGGGTCGGTTTCCTCGGTCAGGTAGAGCGTCATCAGCGGCGTGAAGACCATGCCCTCGGGCAGCGCCTTCAGGATGCGCTCGCGGTAGGCGGCGGCCTGCCGGGCGGTGACCACCGGCGGCACAAGGTTCGGCATCACGATGGCACGGGCAAAGTGGCGCGCGCTTTCGGGCAGGATGCCGTCCAGCATCGCGCCGTCGCGCAGGTGCAGGTGCCAGTCATCGGGGCGGCGGAGCGTGAGGGTATCGGTCATGATGACACTGGCGTTACACAAAAGCGGCGAGGATTTCCAGTGGCGGCGGGCGTTCGATCGCTGCCCGCGTTCTGTGCAATCCTGCCCGGAAATCCGGCGGGGCGACGCGCAGGACGGCTTGCGGGAACGACTGCGGCAGGGCAGCCTCGCCCCGGTGGCGCGAGTGGATAGGATGCGACATGGCCGACGGTTCCGCCCCAGCCCCGATCCTGGAACGCACGCGCGGGCGCGCGGCGGTGGCGCTTGGGTCCGGCGCGCGGCTGACCGGGCTGCACCAGTCCGGTTCGGCCAAGGCGATGCTGCCGCGGATGCATGGCGCGCCGCCCGAGGTGGTGTTTCTGAACACCTCCGGCGGGCTGACCGGCGGCGACCGGCTGGCTTATGAACTGACCCTTGCCCCGGGCGCGGTGGCGGTGGCGACGACGCAGACGGCCGAGCGCGTCTATGCCAGCGCGGGCGGTCGGGCGGAAGTCGAGGTTTCGCTGAAACTGGGCGCCGGGGCGGCGCTGGACTGGTTGCCGCAAGAGACGATTCTGTTCGACCGGTCGGCCCTGTCGCGCCGTTTGGTGGCCGATCTGGCCGAAGGTGCGCGGCTGTTGCTGGCCGAAACCGTGGTGCTGGGCCGCGCCGCGATGGGCGAGCGGCTGGCCACCGTCTGGCTGCACGACTGGCGCGAGGTGCGGCGTGGCGGTGTGCCCGTCCTCGTCGAACCGCTGCGGCTGACCGGCGCGACGCTGTCGGCGGGCCCCGCCTGTCTGGGCGCGGCGCGGGCGATGGCGACGGTCGCGCTGATCGCGCCGGGCGCCGAGGATGCGCTGGGGCCGCTGCGCGCGATGCTGGCGACGGTCGAGGGGGTCGAGGTCGCGGCGACTGCATGGGGTGGCAAATGCGTGGTGCGGATGCTCGCGCCCGACGCGCAGCCCTTGAAACGGGCGCTGGCTTCGGTTCTCAATACGCTGCGGGGCGCGCCATTGCCCCGCGTCTGGCAGATGTGAGGACGGGCGATGAACCTGACGCCACGGGAAAAAGACAAGCTGTTGATCAGCCTTGCCGCGATGGTGGCGCGGGGGCGGCTGGCGCGCGGCGTCAAGCTGAATCACCCCGAGGCGATCGCGCTGATCACCGATTACGTGGTGGAAGGCGCGCGCGACGGCCGGTCGGTCGCCGACCTGATGGATGCGGGTGCGCAGGTGGTGGCGGCGTCGCAATGCATGGCGGGCATCGCCGAGATGATCCATGATGTGCAGGTCGAGGCGACCTTTCCGGACGGCACCAAGTTGGTGACGGTGCATCACCCGATCCGATAAGCCAGACGACCCCGGCGGAGCCTCCGGCGAGGATATTTGGACCAAGATGAAAGGGCAGGGACATGATTCCCGGCGAAATTTTCCCGGCCTCGGGCGAGATCGTGCTGAACGCGGGCGCCACAGCGGTCGAAATCACGGTGGCCAACACCGGCGACCGGCCGGTGCAGGTGGGCAGCCACTACCACTTCGCCGAGACCAACGCGGGCCTTGCATTCGACCGGGCGGCAGCGCGCGGGCGGCGGTTGGACATCGCCGCCGGCACGGCGGTGCGGTTCGAGCCGGGGCAGACCCGCACGGTGCGCCTTGTGCCCTACGGCGGGGCGCGGCGAGTCTATGGTTTCAACGGCGCCGTCATGGGGGCGTTGTGAAGATCGGGCAGGTCGCGCCGGGCGCGACGGCGGTGCCGGTCGGCAGCGGGCGGGCGCTGGTCATCAAGGCCAAGGGGGGCTTGGGCAACCGGATGCTGTCGGCGCTGACCGGGCTGGCCTTCGCGGAACTGACCGGGCGGGCGCCGGTGATCGACTGGCGTGACGGCACCTATGGCCCGCTTGGGGTCAATGCCTATCCGCTGCTGTTCGAAGCGCCGCCGCTGACCGCGCCGGAATGCTTCGATGCCGCGCAATCGGTGACCCCGGCGATCTGGAGCGGGCAGATGGGCGAGGACGCCATCGCCATGATCAGCCGCAACGACCCGAACAGCCATTCGAGCCCGACGATCTACCGCAAGTATTGCGTCGACCTCTCTCGCCTCGACGCGCCGGAAGAGGTGGCGGTGTTCTGGTCGTACCTGCCGAAATTCGGCCGCATCGCCGGGCATCTGCGCCGCCACCCCGCCTTTGCCGGGCGCCCGATCGAGGCGGTGATGCAGGATTTGCTGACGCGCTACTTCACCCCCAACGCCCGCATCCGCGCCCGGGTCGAGGCGATTCTGGCCGAGGCGCGCGGGCCTGCGGGGCGGCCGCTGATCGGCGTTCACATCCGCTATACCGACCGCAAGATTCCGCTGGGCAAGGTGAAGGCCGCGCTGCGCCGCCGGATCGCCGAACGCCCCGGTGCGGCGATTTTCCTCGCCACCGACAACGCTGCCGTGCAGGCCGAGATGCGGGCCGAGTTCGAGGGCATCGTGGTGGCGCCGAAATACCTGCCCGAGGATGGCGCGCGGCTGCATTCCGAACACGCGACCTTTGACAAGACCGCCGAGGCCGAAAGCGCGCTGGTCGACATGTGGGTTCTGGGCCGCGCCGACCACCTGATCTACTCGAAACACTCGTCGTTCTCGGTCACCTCGGCGCTGCTGGGCGGGCTTGGCCCCGGCCGGATCGATGACGTCGACCGCTTCAACCTGCCGGTCGTCGTCAAGCGACTGGTGCAGAACCATGTCTGAGGCGGCCGGTCGCCCCGGCCCCCATCCCCGCCCGCACCGCAGTTGAGGTTCAGCCCATGCCCGCCCGCATTTCCCGCGCCACCTATGCCGACATGTTTGGCCCCACCGCGGGCGACCGGGTGCGGTTGGCCGATACCGACCTGATCATCGAGGTCGAGCGCGACCTGACCACCTATGGCGAAGAGGTGAAGTTCGGCGGCGGCAAGGTGATCCGCGACGGCATGGGGCAGTCGCAGGCAAGCCGCGCGGAAGGCGCGGCGGATACCGTGATCACCAACGCGCTGATCGTGGACTGGACCGGCATCACCAAGGCCGACGTGGGGCTGCGCGATGGGCGGATCCTGAAGATCGGCAAGGCGGGGAACCCCGATACCCAGCCGGGGGTGGACATCATCATCGGGCCGGGCACCGAGATCATCGCGGGCGAGGGCAAGATCCTGACCGCCGGGGGCTTTGACGCCCACATCCATTTCATCGCGCCGCAGCAGATCGAGGATGCGCTGCATTCCGGCATCACCACGATGCTCGGCGGCGGCACCGGGCCCGCGCATGGCACGCTCGCCACCACCTGCACGCCGGGGCCCTGGCACATCGGGCGGATGCTGCAGGCGCTCGACGCCTTCCCGATGAACTTCGGCCTCAGCGGCAAGGGCAACGCCAGCCTGCCCGCGGCGCTGGAGGAACAGGTGCGCGCCGGTGCCTGCGCGCTGAAGCTGCACGAGGATTGGGGCACCACCCCCGCCGCCATCGACTGCTGCCTGTCGGTCGCCGATGCGATGGACGTTCAGGTGATGATCCACACCGACACGCTGAACGAGTCGGGCTTCGTCGAAAACACGCTCGCCGCCTTCAAGGGCCGCACCATCCACGCCTTCCACACCGAGGGGGCGGGGGGCGGCCATGCGCCGGACATCATCAAGGTGGTTTCGGCGCCGAACGTGATCCCGTCCTCGACCAACCCGACGATGCCCTACACCGTGAACACGATCGAGGAACACCTCGACATGCTCATGGTCTGCCACCACCTCGACAAGTCGATCCCCGAGGATGTGGCCTTCGCCGAAAGCCGCATCCGGCGCGAAACCATCGCGGCCGAGGATATCCTGCACGACATGGGGGCGTTTTCGATCCTGTCCTCCGACAGTCAGGCGATGGGCCGGGTGGGCGAGGTGATCATCCGTACCTGGCAGACCGCGCACAAGATGAAGGTGCAGCGCGGGCGGCTGGCGGAGGAGACGGGCGACAACGACAACATCCGCGTCCGCCGCTACATCGCGAAGTACACCATCAACCCGGCCATCGCGCAGGGCATGTCGCGCCACATCGGCAGCGTCGAGGAGGGCAAGCGCGCCGATCTGGTGCTGTGGAACCCGGCCTTCTTCGGGGTGAAGCCGGAAATGGTGCTGATCGGCGGCACCATCGTGATGGCGCAGATGGGCGACCCCAATGCCAGCATCCCGACGCCGCAGCCGGTTTACAGCCGCCCGATGTTCGGCGCCTTCGGCCGGTCGGTCGAACGTTCCGCCGTCATCTTCACCTCGGCTGCCGCCGAGGCATATGGCGTGCGCGACCGGTTGGGGCTGGCCAAGGACGTGGTGGCGGTCGAGGGCACGCGCACCATCGGCAAGGCTGACATGCGGCTGAACGATGCCACGCCGCAGATCGAGGTGAACCCCGAAACCTACGAGGTGCGCGCGAACGGCGAGCTTCTGACCTGCGCGCCCGCGACGGAACTGCCGCTGGCGCAACGGTATTTCCTGTACTGAGGGGGGAATATGGCGCCAATCACCGATAAGGACATAGAGCGGTGCTATCGCCTCGGGGTGGCGTTTGCCAACGGTGAGAAGACATTTCGCGAAGCAACCGATGAAGCAGCCAGCGGGGGAATGAACAAAGCATCGGCCCGCGACTATGTTCGCAACGTCAAATATATGCGCGATGGCTTTGCCTTTAAAAGGACGATAAGCGCCAAGGCGGCGAGGCATTATCTCTCAAATATCCCTTCAGATTTCGGGGACTTGGGCATGCAAGCGGCCTTAAAGGCATTGGAGGGGCATATTGAATACTATGAGAAATTGCAAAGTGTTGTATTGCACCAACAACGTAGCATTCTCTCAGAATTTCGCGCTCGACCCGTTGCTGACGGTTCGCTGAGAGGCCTTACAAAATTAATGCAGGAGTTCGATGAGGATGTGCGCAGGGCCGCTGAGTCACTCCAGGCAATACGCACGGCCCGACTGGCCGCAGCAGAACGCAAGCCGACGAAAATTGTTGTCACTTTGAATGTATTCATCAGGAATCCCGATGTTGTCGCCGAGGCTCTGTTTCGCGCAAAGGGAACCTGCGAATATTGTAAACGACCTGCGCCGTTCGCCAGACTAAGGGATGGCACCCCTTATCTCGAGGTGCATCATAAATTACCGCTTGCGGAGGGTGGTGAGGACAGCGTGGAAAACGCGTTGGCTCTCTGTCCCAATTGTCATCGCGAAGCTCATTTTGGTCTGCTCAAAGACCGCTTCAAAGAGTAAGTCGCTAACCTACCTTCCTTTTGTCACCCCTGTGTACCGCCCAGTCTTGTCGTGGCCCCTCGCGGATTTCTGCTTGGCTTGGAACGGAACGCTTGCGGGCGGCGGGCGCGGGCGGCACACTCGGGTCAACCAGAACAACGCCGGGCAGGCCCATGAGAACGCATCGCATTTCCCTGTTGCCGCTTGTGCTTGCCACGACCGTGGCGGGCTGCATGGATGACATGTCCTCGATCTCTTCCGCGCCGGTGCGGGTGGCGCAGGCCAGCGAGGTGACGCAGTGCCGGTATGTGCTGAACCTCAACGACACGCCGGGCCTTTACGGCCAGTTGGCAACGCAGGGGCAGGACTACGCGCGCAAGGCGATCCTGGATCAGGCGGCGCAGTCGGGGGCGAACACGGTGGTGTTCGACAAGGTCGAGCCTGGCTCGATGGTGACCGAAATCACCGCGACCGGTTACCGCTGCTGACCGCGCGGGGCTGACGCGGCGCGCCGATGCGCTATGCTGGCCGGATACGACGCATCAAGGATCCCCGCCATGACCGATCTGCCCCATGCCCACCGCATCCGCCGCGCCTGCCAGACAGAGCCGCTCGCCGACAGCGTGACGCTGGGCTATGACGCGCGCTTCCTGCGCCGCCGGGTGCTCGACACCGCCACCGGCGCAAGTTTCCTGGCCGACCTGCCCGAGACGACCAGCCTTGACGCGGGCGATGCGTTCGAGCTGGACGATGGCCGCCTGATCGGCGTCATCGCGGCGCAAGAGCCGCTGATCGAGGTGCGGGGTGATCTTGCCCGCCTCGCCTGGCACATCGGCAACCGCCACACGCCCTGCCGGATCGAGGCCGACCGGCTGCTGATCCGGCAGGATCATGTGCTGGCCGGGATGCTGACCGGCCTTGGCGCGGCGATCCGCGAGGTGGTCGAACCCTTCACGCCCGAGGGTGGCGCCTATGGCCCCGGCCGCACGCTTGGCCACGATCACGGCCCTGACCATGCGCACCCGCATGTGCACCACCACGCCTCGCACACCCATGACGAAGAACCCGAGGAGGACGAGGGCGATCCCGAGGTCGTGCGGTGACCGCATCGCTTCTGACGCTGGTTCAATGGCTGTCACCGGCGTTCCCGGTGGGGTCGTTCGCCTATTCGCATGGGCTGGAATGGGCGATAGAGGCGGGTCTTGTCACCGATGCGGCCAGTCTGGCCCGCTGGCTGACCGGCGTGCTGGCCGAGGGGGCGGGGCGGTCGGATGCGATCTTGCTGGCCCATGCAATGGCGCCGGGCGACCCGGCCCCGCTTGCCGCGCTGGCCGAGGCGATGGCGGCCTCGCGCGAACGCTGGGCCGAGACGAGCGAACAGGGCGCGGCCTTCCTGCGCACGACGAATGCGCTGACAGGGCAGGACTGGCCCGCGATGCCGTTGCCGGTGGCGGTGGGTGTTGCCGCGCGCGGGCTTCAAGCGGCGCCGGTCGATGTGGTCGCGCTTTACCTGCAAGCCTTCGCGGGGGCGCTGGTGCAGGCGGCGGTGCGTTTCGTGCCGCTGGGCCAGACAGAGGGGCAACAGGTGCTGGCCGGGTTGCATCCGCTGATCCTGCACCTGGCGGCCGAGGCGATCACGGCGCCGCTGGACGCGATCGGGTCGGGGGCCTTCGGGTCGGACCTTGCCGCCATGCACCATGAGACGATGGACACGAGGATTTTCCGCACATGACATCCCCCAACGGCCCGCTTCGCGTCGGCATCGGCGGCCCGGTCGGCGCGGGCAAGACCACGCTGACCGAACAGTTGTGCCGCGCGCTGCGCGACCGCTATTCCGTCGCCGTCATCACCAACGACATCTACACCCGCGAGGATGCCGAATACCTGATGCGGGCGCAGGCGCTGCCGGTGGAGCGCATTCGCGGCGTTGAAACCGGCGGCTGCCCGCATACCGCGATCCGCGAGGATGCCTCGATCAACCTGGCCGCCGTGGCCGATCTGCGCCGGGCGATCCCCGATCTGGACGTGATCCTGATCGAGTCGGGCGGCGACAATCTGGCGGCGACCTTCAGCCCGGAACTGGCCGACCTGACGATCTATGTCATCGACACGGCGGCCGGGCAGGACATTCCGCGCAAGAAGGGGCCGGGCGTCACCCGGTCCGACCTGCTGGTAGTGAACAAGATCGACCTTGCGCCCCATGTGGGGGTCGATCCGGTGCTGCTTGAATCCGATACCCGGGCGGCACGCGGCGCGCGGCCCTATGTGATGGCCAGCCTGCGGCAGGGCCGTGGCGTGGCCGAGGTGGTGGCCTTCGTGGAACGCGCGGGCGGGCTTTGATCAGGCGTGCGGCGCGGCGGGGGCGGGCAAGGCGGTGCCAAGCGCGTCGAGTTCCTCTTGCAACTCTGCCAGCCGCCGCTTGAAGCGCGGGGCCACCAAGCGCGTCGACACGTTGCGGCAGAGCAGCGCGGTCAGCAGCGGCCGCCGCGCGGCCTCCAGCTTGGTCAGCAGCGTGCGCAGATAGGGCCCGTGGTCGCGGCGCGCGCGCAGAAGCCGCCAGAAGGTCGCCGCGTCGAAATCGCCCTTGCCCGCCGCCTCGATCACGGCCGACAGGATGCCAAGCTTTTCCAGCGTCGGCTCGATCAGGGCGCCAAGGTTGCGGCAGCGCAGCTTGGTCACGAAGGGGCGGGTGAACAGCGCCGCCTGCATCGCGTCCAGCGTCTCTTCGGGGTCGTAGATCACGAAGACCTCACCCGCGCCCTCGATCATGTCGGGGGCATAGCCGTAGCGGCTGGTGAAATCGAGCCGCCGCAGCGCCATGTGGCGCTTGTCCCATTCGGTGATCATCGGGTCCAGCGTGGCGGTGGGCCGCACCGCGATCACGGTCGCGCCCGGCGCCGTGACCGAATAGGCCGTGGCCGCATAGGCACCCATGTCGGCGCCGTAGAACACGACGCGGTCGAAATCCTCAAAGAAGGCGTCATCCACCAGCCGGTCGAAATAGGCAAACACGGCGGGATCGCGATACCAGGTTTCGCCTTCCGCGATGACACACAGATGCGACCAGCCGTGGGCGCGGGCCAGCGTCAGCCCCACGGGCAGCTTTTCGGCGGTGCGGGTGCGGATGTCGTCGACCGTTTCGAAGGTCACCAGCAGGGTGGGGGATTCATCCGCGAAAAAGGCGCTGTGATGGGCGCCGAGGCGCTGGAAATACCCAAGCTCTTCGCCGATCTCTTCGACACGTTCAAACCACGCATCGCGCGTGGTCGTCTCGGCCGCATCCGCCGTGCGCAGGTCTTCATCCATCGTTTTGCCTATTTGCCATCTCCCACCGAGGGCAGGATGACAGTGTGCAATGTCAGGATTTTGCGGGCAATGGGGCAATGCTGAGATAAGGGGCCTTGGGCCGTCAACAGTCCGGCGCGACTGTTGCGCCATTGTCGGTTGGGCGGCGCGCATGGGCCAGGATCAGGGCCGCTTCGGCCCGGCTGAGCGCCCGTGTCGGCGGCGTCATCAGCAGCCGCCCGTAGAGCGCCCGCCACGGCTCTGCCGTCATCAGGGCGGCAAAGCGGGCGCGGCGCCAGGCCACGGCGGCGGCGTGCAGCGGGCCCAGCACCGGGTCGGCCCGCAATTCGGCGAGGATCGCCCTGCGGGCGGGGGTGAGCGCGTCGATCGCCGAGTCCTCGACATCGCAGAAATTGCGATCGACCCAATAGGCCATGTCGAAGGCCCCGGCCTCGCGGTTGGCGCGGCCCCGGTCGGCCTTGACCACGTAGCTTTCCATCGCGCCGAGCGCGTAGTGGTTCAGTTGCACGAGGCCGAAGTTGTCCTGCCCGAAGTCTGAAAACACCCGGGCGGTGTGAAACGCCGGGCCCAGACGGCGGCCCGAGCCATCATACCAGACCTGCGCCGCCAGCCGATCCGGGTCGGGGTTGCGCGGCCGGTGCACGCCCAGCTTGCGATAGCTGCCGTCGTTGCGAAACAGCGTCTTGAACATCGCCGCGCGCCAGGGCCATTCCAGCACCGCAGGCGCCGCGCGGCGGAAGGTTTCGGTGACCGGGCGATCGTCATAACCCACCACGCGATCATTGCCGAAGAACCTCCAGGTCAGCGTGATGGCCGTCGCCGTCGGCAGCGCGGCCAAGAGCGCGGGCACGGTATGATCGCCGGTGCGGATGGTGACGAATTCATCGACGTCGCAGACCAGCAGCCAATCGGCCGCGGCGACCAGAGGATGCCGGTCGGCTGCCTTCAGCGCCGCCCATTGCGGGCCTTCGGAATAGGGGCCGGGGTTGGGCACATGGGTCAGCCAGCCCATCGCCGCCAGCCGGTCCAGCATCGCGTCGGTGCCGTCTGTGCAATCGTTGCTGAAGACCAGAAAATCAGTGAACCCGGCGGCGCGGTGATGCGCGAGCCATTCCAGCAGGAAGGCGCCCTCGTTCTTCATCGTGGTGACGGCCAGCACGCGCATGGCGCCACCCTGCCCGGCGGCGGCGGGGCGCGCAAGGGCAATGGCGGTGCGTGCGGCGGGCCGGGGAAGCCTCCGGCGGGGATATTTCAACCAGTAAGAAAGGCTTAGCTGCGGGCGAGGCTTGCGGTCAGCGCCCCCATCCCGATCAGCGCGGTGCCACCGGCGCGGTTCATCCAAGCCAGCACGGCGGGGCGGCGGATGCGCGCGCGCAGCCGGTCGGCCAGCAGCGCATAGCCAAGCGCGTTCAGCGTGGCGAGGGTGACGAAGGTCGCGATCAGCGTGGCGAATTGCGGCCCGAGCGGCGCGTCGAGCCGCAGGAACTGCGGCACGAAGGCGATGAAGAAGGCGATGGATTTAGGGTTCAGCGCGGTGACCGTGGCGGCATGGGCAAAGATCGCGCGGGCTGCCTTGGGGGCGGGTGCGGCCAGATCGCCCAGTTGCGGGCGGGCGCGCAGAAGCTTGATCCCCATCCAGACCAGATAGACCGCGCCGATCCATTTCAGCGCGGTGAACAGATGCGCCGAGGCCAGCACCACCGCGCCCAACCCCAGCAGCGAGGCTGTCATCGCGATGAAATCCCCCAGCGCCACGCCAAGCGCCATCGCCAGCGCGACGCGTCGCCCCTGCGTCAGCGAATAAGACACCACCAGCAGGATCGTCGGGCCGGGGATCATCAGCAGCACCGTCGCCGCAGCGACGAAGGCAAGCCAGAGGTCGAGGGACATGCGCGAAGCTCCTCCGAAAACAGGCGCCAAGCGAGCCATGCCCACCCGGCGCCTGTCAAGAGGCCGTCGGCTCAGAAGAACGCCTGCAACCCGGTGATCGCGCGGCCAAGGATCAGGGCGTGCACGTCTTGCGTGCCCTCGTAGGTGTTCACCGTCTCCAGGTTCGCCATGTGGCGGAACACCGGGAAGGCATCGGAAATGCCGTTGCCGCCGTGCATGTCGCGCGACATCCGCGCGATATCCAGCGCCTTGCCGCAGTTGTTGCGCTTCATCAGCGAAATCATTTCTGGCGCGGCCTTGGCCTGATCCATCAGGCGGCCGACTTGCAGGCAGCCCTGCAGGCCCAGCGTGATTTCGGTCATCATGTCGGCCAGCTTCTTCTGGTAAAGCTGGGTCTGCGCCAGCGGTTTGTTGAACTGCTTGCGGTCCAGCCCGTATTGCCGCGCGGCGTGCCAGCAGGCCTCGGCCGCGCCCATCACGCCCCAGGAAATGCCATAGCGCGCGCGGTTGAGGCAGCCGAACGGCCCCTTCAGCCCCTCGACGCCGGGCAGCAGCGCGTCCTCGCCAACCTCGACATCCTGCATCACGATCTCGCCGGTGATCGAGGCGCGCAAGCTCAGCTTGCCGCCGATCTTGGGAGCCGACAGCCCGGCCATGCCCTTTTCCAGCACAAAGCCGCGGATCTTGCCGCCATGCGCCTCGGATTTGGCCCAGACCACGAAGACATCGGCGATCGGCGCGTTGGAAATCCACATCTTGGACCCGTTCAGCCGGTAGCCATCCGCAGTCTTGACCGCGCGGGTCTTCATCCCCGCCGGATCGGACCCGGCATCGGGTTCGGTCAGCCCGAAACAGCCGATCAGCGTGCCCGCCGCCAGCCCCGGCAGATATTTGCGCCGCTGCGCCTCGGTCCCGTAGGCATAGATCGGATACATCACGAGGCTGGATTGCACCGACATCATCGAGCGATAGCCGGAATCCACCCGCTCCACCTCGCGCGCGATCAGGCCATAGGCGACGTAAGAGGCGCCAAGCCCGCCGTATTCCTCGGGCACGGTGACGCCCAGCAGGCCCATTTCGCCCATCTCGGCAAAGATCGCGGGGTCGGTCACTTCATCGCGGAACGCGGCAGTGACGCGCGGCGCCAGCTTTTCCTGCGCATAGGCGCGCGCCGAGTCGCGCATCATGCGCTCGTCCTCGGTCAGTTGATCCTCCAGCCGGAAGGAATCTTCCCAGTCGAAGCGCGCGAGGTCGGGCATGTCCTTGGGCTTCAGCTTCGGCATCTCGGTCATGGCATCCTCCGGGGTGGCAGGGCGTGTTGGTCGGGGCCAGATATTGCACGAAACCGCCCGGAGGGCTATCGAAACGCTATCGGGACATTATGAGGAAACCTCATGGCTTTCGCGCGACGCTACCTGCCTTCCATCGCTTCGCTGCTGGCGCTGGAGGCGGTGGACCGGCTGGGCACCGCCTCGGCGGCGGCGGCGGAACTGGCGCTGACACAGGGCGCGATCAGCCGTCAGTTGCAGGTGCTGGAGGATCAGCTGGGCCTGCCGCTGCTGGTGCGGGATCGCCAGCGCCTGCGGCTGACCCCCGCCGCGCAGGACTATGTGCGCGAGGTGCGCCGGGCGCTGGGGCTGTTGTCGTCGGCCTCGCTGACGCTCAGGGCCAACCCGACCGGGGGCAGCCTGAACCTTGCGATCCTGCCCGCCTTCGGGATGCACTGGCTGGCGCCGCGGCTGGCGGATTTCGCGCAACGCCACCCCGAGGTGACGGTGAACCTGTCCACGCGCCTGCGCCCGTTCGATTTCGCCGCGACCGGGTTCGATGCGGCGATCCATTACGGGCGGCAGGATTGGCCGGGGGTGGAGTATCTGAAGCTGATGGATGAAGACATCGTCGCGGTCGCAGCGCCCGCGCTGCTGCCGCATCCGCTGACCCGCCCCGAGCAGGCGCTGAGCCTGCCGCTGTTGCAGTTGGAAAGCCGCACCGGCGACTGGGGCCGCTGGCTGGCCCATCACGGCGTGCCGGGCCAGCGGCCGGGCGGCATGCTGTTCGATCAGTTCGCCACCATGACGCAGGGCGCGGTGCACGGGCTTGGCATCGCGCTGCTGCCGCTGTTCCTGATCGGGCGCGAACTGGCGGATGGCCGGTTGGTTCCGGTTTTCGGCGGGCCGGTGAAGGCGTTGGGCAGCTACTACCTCGTCTGGCCGAAGGATCGCCCGGCCCGCGCGCCGCTGGCCTCGTTCCGGCGCTGGGCGGAAATCGAAGACCAAACGGCGCCCGTCAAGAGGGACCATGAGGTGCCTTGACGCGCGCCCGGCCGCCGCCCAGCATCCCCGCCGGGAGGACCGAACGTGACCGAGAAGATCGCATCCATCGACGCCGTGCAGACCATGCTGGCGGGCCAGAACTACGTCTGCGGGCGCGCGCTGGCGACCGTGGTGTTCCTTGCGCTGCGGCTGGGGCGGCCGTTGTTCCTTGAAGGCGAGGCGGGGGTGGGCAAGACCGAGATCGCCAAGGCCATCGCCGCCGGTCTGGGCCGCCGCCTGATCCGGCTGCAATGCTACGAGGGGCTCGATGCCGCGTCGGCGGTCTATGAGTGGAACTTCGCCGCCCAGATGATCGCCATCCGCACCGCCGAGGCGGGCGGCGGGGCCGACCGCGACCTGCTGAAGACCGAACTCTTTTCCGACGAATACCTGATCGCCCGGCCGCTGCTGGAAGCGATGCGCCCCCAACCGGGTGGCGCGCCGGTACTGCTGATCGACGAGCTGGACCGCACGGATGAGCCGTTCGAGGCGTTCCTGCTGGAAGCGCTGTCGGATTTTCAGGTGACGATCCCCGAGCTTGGCACGATCCGCGCGCCGGAACCGCCGATTGTCATCCTCACCTCGAACCGCACCCGCGAGGTGCATGACGCGCTGAAACGGCGCTGTCTCTATCACTGGGTTGATTACCCCAGCTTCGCCAATGAGATCGAGATCCTGCACGCCCGCGCGCCAGAGGCCGCCGAGACGCTGAGCCGTGAAGTGGTGGCCTTCGTGCAGAAGCTGCGCACCGAAGACCTGTTCAAGCGCCCCGGCGTGGCGGAAACCATCGACTGGGCCAAATGCCTGCTGGCGCTTGACGTGATCGACCTGTCGCCAGAGGTGATCGCCGACACGCTGGGGGCGATCCTGAAGTATCAGGACGACATCTCGCGCATTCAGGGCTCCGAGGCCAAACGCCTGCTGGAGGAGGTGCGCAAGGAGGTTACCCTGGCATGAGCGATCCATTGACGCGCCATCTGCGCGTGCTGCGCCCGGCGCCGGGTGTGTTTGCCTTCTACGATGGCCGGGTCGAGGGGCACCGGTTCGCGCCCGGCCCGAACTGGGTTGATGACGGCGCGCTGTCACTGGGCGTCGCGTCCTACGCGATCCTGTCCGGCGATCATGCGCTGGTCTATGACACCCACGTCAGCCGCGCCCATGCCGCGCTGATCCGTGCCACGCTGGCGGCCGAGGGCGCGCGGCGGTTTACCGTTGTTCTCAGCCACTGGCACCTTGACCACGTCGCGGGCACCGCCGAATTTGCCGATTGCGAGGTGATCGCCAATGTCCGCACCGCGGCCCACCTTGCCACCCGCAAGGCGGCCATCGAGGCAGGCACCGACCACGGCCTGCCCGCCATCGACCCGCTGATCCTGCCGACCCGCAGCTTTGACGGCACGCTGACGCTGGATATCGGCGGGCGCGAGGTGCGCCTGATCACCGCCAACATCCACAGCGACGACGCGACCCTGCTGTGGTTGCCGGATGCGGGCATCCTGCTGGCCGGGGACACGGTCGAGGATACCGTGACCTATGTCGGCGCGCCGCAGGACTTCGCGACCCATCTGACCGATCTGGGGCGGCTTGCCGGGCTGAACCCGCGTGTGATCCTGCCCAACCACGGCGCGCCCGACCGCATCGCCGAGGCGCGCTATGGCCCCGAACTGATCGCGGCCACCGCCGACTACATCCGCTTTCTGATGCGGCTGAAGGATGATCCGGCGGCGGCCGACCTGCCGCTGGCGACGGTCATCGCCGATGCGCTCGCCTCTGGCGCGCTGACGATGTTCGCACCCTACGAGGGTGTTCACCGCCAGAACGTCGCCCGCGTTCTTGCGCTGGGGACGGGCGGCGATGGTTGAACTTCCCGCCCTTGAATTGCCCGAGGATGGCAAGCTCAGCCACAACATTACCCATTTCGCCCGCGCGCTGCGGCGGGCGGGGCTGCCGATCGGGCCCGGCCGGGTGATCGACGCGATCCGCGCGGTCGAGGCGGCGGGCTTTTCCGAGCGGACGGATTTTTACTGGACGCTGCACGCCTGCTTCGTCAGCCGCCCCGAACACCGGCTGACCTTTGCGCAGGTGTTCCGGCTTTACTGGCGCGACCCGCGGTTTCTGGAACACATGATGAGCCTGATGCTGCCCGCCGTACGCGGCACGCAGCACGAACGCGCCGCCGCAGCCGCCGAAAAGCGCGCCGCCGAGGCGCTGCTGGACGGCGCGCAGCGCGAAACGCCCGCGACAGAACCGGCCGAAGAAGAGCCGGAGATCGAGATCGACGCCTCGCTGACCGCCTCGGGCGAGGAGCGGTTGAAGACGCTCGACTTCGAACAGATGTCGGTGGACGAGATGGCGGCGGCGCGGCGGATGCTGGCGCGCCTGACCCTGCCGGTGAAGCCGCTGATGTCGCGCCGCACCGCCGCCGCCGCGCGCGGCCGCCTGCCCGACTGGCGCGCGACCTTTCGTGATGCGCTGCGCCGGGGCGGCGAAGTGCATGATTTCGCGCAGAAGAAGCGCCGCACCCGCTGGCCGAACCTGATCGTGCTTTGTGACATTTCGGGCAGCATGTCCGCCTATTCCCGCACCGTGCTGCACTTCGTCCATGCCGTCGCGAACCAGAAGGGGGCGGGTTGGGCGCGGGTTCATGCCTTCACCTTCGGCACGAGGTTGACCAACATCACCCGTCACATGGCCGCGCGCGATGTCGATGCCGCGCTGGCCGGTGCCGGGGCCGAGGCGCAGGACTGGGAGGGCGGCACCCGCATCGGCGCCTGCCTGCACGCCTTCAACCGCGACTGGTCGCGCCGCGTGCTGGGGCAGGGGGCGGTGGTGCTGCTGATCACCGATGGCCTCGACCGCGACGACCCCGCCCCGCTGGCGCGCGAGATGGAGCGGTTGCAGCTGTCCGCGCGACGGCTGATCTGGATCAATCCACTGCTGCGCTGGGATGGATTTGCCCCCAAGGCGCGCGGCATCGCGGCGATGCTGCCGCATGTCGACTGCTTTCGCGCCGGTCACACCATCGCGGCGTTGGAAGACCTTGCTGCCGCCATCGGCAGCGCCACCGACTCGGGCGAGAAGGCGCGGTTGATGGCGGCCTTGCAGGGTCAGGATCAATCCCGATCGGGCCGACCCGCGACGGAACCTCCGGGGTGGCAACGTATATCGCAATGACGGTCCTCTTGCGTGAGGGCGGGCGATTTGTCTGTGGCAGTTTTCCGCCGCTGCGGTGGCGGTGACGCGCCGGGCATCTTTCCCCGGACTCAAAGATGTAACCGTCGATACTATATGGAAGTCAGAGGTTGGCGCCCTTCGTCGTCGGCCAGATTGGAGCCGAAATGTCGCATTCGTCCCGCCATCTTGCCGCATCCGTTATCGTCGCAATGATACTGGCTCCGGTGGCGCCGCTGCCGGTCATGGCCGAAAACAACAACGACTGCGTGGCCGGAACGCCGCTTTGCCCGAAGTTCGTGCCTAAGCCGCAACAGAACAACCGGGGCGGCGGCGGTGGTGGGCAAGGCCAGCAAGGCAAGTCCTTCTCGCCCCCCAAAGAGCAGCCGAACACGCGGAACGGTGGCAATAACGGCGGGCAGCACGGCAACACCTTCATTGCGCCCACGCCGCAGCCGAATACCCGAAACGGCGGCAATGGCGGTGGCCAGCATGGCAACACCTTCATTGCGCCCACGCCGCAGCCGAATACCCGAAACGGCGGCAATAACGGTGGCCAGCATGGCAACACCTTCATCGCGCCGAAACCGCAACCGAATACCCGGAACGGCGACAACAACGGTGGCCAGCATGGCAACACCTTCATTGCGCCCACCCCGCAACCGAATACCCGGAACGGCGACAACAACGGCGGCCAGCACGGTAACACCTACGTGGCGCCGAAACCGCAGCCGAGCACCCGGTATGGCGACGACCACGGCGGCCAGGCCTTCGGCAACGGACAGGGTACCCGTGACGGGCACCCGCCGCAGGCGGCCGGCCACGGGGCGAATGATTTCCGCCCCGGCGACCGGACCCACGAATACCATCTGGGCGCGAATGACGTGCAGCGCAGCCGCGACAACAACTGGAACCGCACCTACAACCGCAGCAGCGGCATGTCGGATTTCGAGAAGTTCGGCCTGCTTGCGCTTGGCGCGGTGACGATCGGCGCGCTGTTGTCGAACGGCGACAGGGTCGTGTCGAACTCGGGCGACCGCATCGTCTACCGCGACCAAAGCGGCCGCTACGGCGTCTACCATGACGATGACGTGCTGATCCGTCGGCCCGGCGATACCATCACCACGCAGACCTATGACGACGGTTCGGTGGCGACCCGCATCGTGCAGCAGGACGGCTCGATCATCCTGACGGTGCGAAACGCCAACGGCCGCGTGCTGCGCCGGACGGTGACCTACCCCGACGGGCGCGAAGTGCTGCTGTTCGACGACACCCAGGTGCTGCCGCCGCCGGTCGTGGCGCAACTGCCGCCTGAATCGCCGGTGGACGTGCTTTACACCCTGCAGACGGGGCCCGACCTGTTGCGCGCGGCCTTCCTGACCAAACCGTTCCAACCCGCGGGCCGGGCGTTCAACCTGTCGCAGATCCGCGACATCCCGCAGGTGCGCTACCTTGCGCCCGAGGTTGAGCTGACCGCGCTGGCTTTCCCCTCTGGGTCGTCGGCAATCGAGCCGGATCAGGCGCAGTCGCTGGCGGTGTTGGGCCACGTCATGTCCGACATGATCGCGCAAAACCCCGCCGAGGTGTTCCTGATCGAGGGGCACAGCGATGCGGTGGGCGATCCGGCGATGAACCTTGCGCTGTCGGATGCGCGGGCGCAGGCGACGGCGATGGCGCTGACCGAGTATTTCGGGGTGCCGCCGCAGAACCTGATCACCCAGGGCTACGGCGAAAACGACCTGAAGAACCAGACGCAGGGGTCTGACGAGGCGAACCGCCGTGTCGTGGTGCGTCGGATTACCGAGTTGTTGCCCACAGCCGGGCAGTAACACGCGACTTGCGACTTTAGGCCAGCCCCGCAGCGCCGGGGCTGGCGAAATGCCGGGCAGCGCTCCATACTCTCCCCATGACCGATACATCCTTGCAGCACGACCAGATCCCCGAAATCGCCCTTGCCTGGGTGCGCGAGGGGCGCGGCGCCGCCTTGGCCACGGTGGTGGAGACATGGGGCAGCGCGCCGCGGCAGGCGGGCAGCCAGCTGGCCATTTCGGGCGACGCGCAGATCATGGGCTCCGTCTCCGGCGGCTGTGTCGAGGGCGCGGTGGTGGCCGAGGCGCTGGACGCGCTGGAAGATGGCAAGCCGCGCCTGCTGACCTTCGGCGTTTCCGACAACGAAGCCTTTGCCGTGGGCCTTGCCTGTGGCGGCACGATCCGCGTTCTGGTGGAACCGGTCGGCCCGGTCCTGCCGCTGGCGCTGCTGCAGGCGCTGGTGGCCGCCCGCGCGGCGCGCCAGCCGGTGGCCTATGTGGTGAACACCGCAAGCTGGGAAAACCGGCTGACCGATGGCGCGGGCGATCCGCTGGAACCGGCGATCCGAGCCCGGTTCCGTTCGGACAAGTCGGGGGTGGAAGAGGGCGACTGGTTCGTGGCCGTCCACAACCCGCCGCTGCGGATGATCGTGGTCGGCGCCGTGCACATCGCCCAGCCCTTGCTGGTGATGGCGCGCCTGACCGGTTATGACCCCTTGCTGATCGACCCGCGCGAGGCGTTCGGGGCGCAGGCGCGCTTTCCCGGCGAGACGATTTCGCACGACTGGCCGGATGAGGCGATGGCGGCGCACGGCCTTGACGCCCGCACCGCCGTGGTGACGCTGACGCATGACGCCAAGCTGGACGATCCGGCGATTCAGGCTGCGCTGCGCTCGGATGTGTTCTACCTCGGCTGTCTCGGATCCAGCCGCACCCATGCCAAGCGGGTGGAACGGTTGACGGCGGCGGGCTACACCGCCGACGAGATTGCCCGCGTCCATGCCCCTGTCGGCCTTGATATCGGCGCCAAGAGCCCGGCAGAGATTGCGGTGTCGATCCTCGCCCAGATCACCGATACCCTGCGGAAGGGCTGACCGATGGACTTCGGCCCGGTGCCGTTGACAGAGGCCGAGGGCGCGATTCTGGCGCATTCGCGGATGCTGGGCGGGCGCAAGCTGTCCAAGGGCCACCAGCTGACCGCGACCGACATCGCCGCGCTGGCTGCCGAAGGGGTGGCGCGTCTGATCGTCGCCCGTCCGGCGCCCGGCGATCTGGGCGAGGATGCCGCCGCCGAACGCCTTGCCGCCGCGCTGGTGCCGGATGAGGCCGCCGCCGGGTTGTCTCGCACCACCGCCTTCACCGGCCGGGTCAATCTGAAGGCAACGGGGCCGGGGCTGGTCGATCTTGATCCCGCCGCGATTCTGGCGCTGAACCGGATCGACCCGGCGATCACGCTGGCGACGCTTGCGCCGCTGACGCGGGTGGCGAAGGGCACGCTGGTCGGCACCGTCAAGATCATCGCCTACGCGGTCGACGCCGCCAGCCTTGCCGCCGCCGAAGACGCCGCGCGCGACGCGCTTCGCATCCATCCGGTGCAATGCCGATCCGCCGGCCTTTTGCTGACCGAGGTGCCGGGGCAGGCCGCCAAGCTGAACGCCAAGGCGCGCGAGGTGACGGCGCGGCGGCTGCGCGCGCTGGGGATGGATCTTGCCGGGGTGGTCTCCGTCGCGCATGAGGCCGACGCCATTGCCGCCGCGCTGCCCGCGCTGCCGGGCGATATCGTGCTGATCCTGACCGGCTCGGCCACCTCGGACCTGCACGACACCGGCCCCGAAGGGGTGCGTGCGGCGGGCGGCAGCGTCGCCCGCTTCGGCATGCCGGTCGATCCCGGCAACCTGCTGTTCCTTGGCCAGCTTGGCGCCCGCCCGGTGATCGGCCTGCCCGGTTGCGCCCGCTCGCCCGCGCTGAATGGCGCCGACTGGGTGCTGGAACGCCTCGCCTGCGGGATCGAGGTGACGGGCGACGACCTTGCCATGATGGGGGTTGGGGGGCTCTTGAAGGAAATCCCGATCCGGCCCCAGCCGCGCGAGCGCGAGGCGTAGGCGGGCGCTGATCTGCGAGTGCGCAGGGCCCAAAGCAAAAGGCCCCCCGAAGCGGAGAGCCTTCCCTGTCGTCGTGGCGGATCGGCTTACTTCGGGCCGATCATCATCACCATCTGGCGACCTTCCAGCCGGGGCATGTTCTCGACCTTGCCGATCTCGGCCACGTCATCGGCGACCCGGTTCAGAAGTTCGAGGCCAAGCTGCTGGTGCGCCATTTCGCGGCCACGGAACCGCAGCGTGACCTTCACCTTGTCGCCACCCTCAAGGAACTTCACTACCGACCGCATCTTGACCTCGTAGTCGTGGATGTCGGTGCCGGGGCGGAACTTGATTTCCTTGATCTCGATGATGTGCTGCTTTTTGCGCGCTTCGGCTTCGCGCTTCTGCTGTTCGTACTTGAACTTGCCGAAATCCATGATCTTGCAGACCGGCGGTTCCGCGTTCGGCGAAATCTCGACCAGATCCAGCCCGGCCTCCTCGGCCATCATCATCGCGCGCGACGGGGTGACGACACCCACATTTTCGCCATCCGCGCCGATAAGGCGGATTTCGGGGGAACGGATACGGTCATTCACACGGGGGCCCGTTTCGCGTTGCGGCGGGGCGTTGTGGGGTCTGCGAGCTATGGCGACAATCCTTGCGCTGTTTCGGAAGATGCGCAGCAAAATAGACTTGCCGCGCTGGGGTTTCAACCGGATTCCCCTTCGACCGCGGGTTCTGTCTGACGCCGTTGCCGATGCGACGCTTCCCATGCGCGCGCGGCTCTGCCACAAGGGGCGCGCGGGTGTCTCACCACCGCGGTTCTGGAGACCGGAATGCAAAGACCCGTGCTTGTCGCTGCGGCCATCATCGTGATCGGGGCGGGTTGCGTCCTGATGCTGACGCATCTTGGCCCGACGGCGCCGGGTCGCGAGTCGGCGGTGGTTTCCGCCACGCCGAAACCGGCGGTGTCGTGGTCGGCGGCCGATCTGACGCGCGACCAGATCATGGCCCGCATCGCAAATGCCGACGTGTCTGAACCGGACCGCGTGCAGCTTATGGCGGCCTTCACCCAGTCGAAGGGCGACCCGGTGTCGATGCAGTCGGTGCTCGACAAGCTGAGGCTGGCGCTAGAGGCGGCGAAGAAGAAGAACTGACGGCCCTAGATCCCGTCGCCGACGAAGGCCTTTTCCACCACGTATTCCAGCGGCTCGCTGTTGGCGCCTTCGCGCAGGCCGAAGCCTTCCAGCACCGCCTTCACATCGACGTTGAAGGCAAGGCTGCCGCAGACCATCGCCCGGTCGTGGCCCGCGTCCATCGGCGGAATGCCGAGGTCTGCGAAGACCTTGCCGCTGGTCAGGTTGTCGGTGATGCGGCCCATGTGCGGGCTGTCTTCCCGCGTGGTCGTCGGGTAATAGCGCAGCTTTTCGGCCGCCATTTCACCGATCAGCGGGTCATCCTTCAGCGCGGCGACCAGTTCGCGGCCGTATTCCAGTTCTTCCACCGTGCGGCAGGTGTGCATCATCACCACTTCGTCGTAGCGCTCGTAGGTGTCGGGGTCGCGCATCAGGCTGGCGAAGGGGGCGATGCCGGTGCCGGTGGCCAGGAACCACAGCCGATGGCCGGGCAAAAGCGCGTCCAGCACCAGCGTGCCCACCGGTTTCGGGCGCAGGATGATCTCATCCCCGACCTGGATGTGCTGCAGCCGCGAGGTCAGCGGGCCATCGGGCACCTTGATCGAGTAGAATTCCAGTTCCTCGTCCCACGCGGGCGAGGCGATGGAATAGGCCCGCAGCAGCGGTTTGCCCTTGTCGTCCAGGAGGCCGATCATCACGAACTCGCCCGAGCGAAACCGCAGCGTGCGCGGGCGCGTGACCCGGAACGAAAACAAACGGTCCGTCCAGTGGTGGACGGCGGTCACGGTCTGCGCGTCGGGCAGGGTCTTGACGGGGGTCGAGGGGATCTGGTTCACGTTGGTCTGTTCGGTCATGCGGGTTGCGGGGACATGATGGTCCCCGCCCTCTCTAATCGGTGAATGAGGTCCGGGAAAGCCGGGAATCAGGCACGCAGCCGCGACTGATAGTCATGGGCCCGCCAGTCGGCGCGGAAGTTCCACTGTTCGACCGGCTGGCGGGCGGCGAGGTCGTCGGAGATTTCGACCTCGTCAAAGCCCGCACGCCGCGCCATCGCGTATTGGTCGGCGATCACATGCCCGGCCGCGCGCAGCCGCCCGGCGTAGCCCATCAGCCGCAGGCGGCGGGCCAGCGTGAAGCCGCGGCCATCCGAAAAGCTGGGGAAGGCGATGCGGATCAGCTCCACCCCGTCCAGCTGGCCGGTCAGCAGGGTCACATCGGCCGTTGGCGGCAGGTCAAGGGCGCGGGTGCCGGCGGGCAAGGCCCCCGCTTGCGCGGGGGCGATGGCGCCGGTGAAGCTGTCGGGGCCGAAGCCCGCATCGGTGACGATCACGCTCATGCCGCGGACTCCTGGGTGCCGTTGCCGCGCACGAGGCGGCCGTTGATGAAGTGGATGCCGCATTCTTCCTTGTCGCGGCCGCGCCAGCGCCCGGCACGCGGGTCTTCGCCGGGCTTGACCGCCGTGGTGCAGGGGGCGCAGCCGATCGAGGGATAGCCGCGCGCCACCAGCGGATGCCGGGGCAGACGATTTTCCACCATGTAATCCTCGATGTCGTGCCGGTCCCAATGCGCCAGCGGGTTCAGCTTGATGCGCCCGTTGCCCTCGGCCTCGAAAAAGTCGATGTCGGCGCGGGTCTGGCCCTGATACCGCTTGCGGCCGTTGATCCAGGCGTCGAAGCTGCGCAGCGCGCGTTCCATCGGCTCGGTCTTGCGCAGGGCGCAGCAGCCATCGGGATCGACCTGATGCAGGATATTGTCGACGTCGCGCGCCAGCACCGCCACCGGATCGGGGCGGATCGTGCGCACCTCGGCCAGCCCGAGCGTTTCGGCGACCTCGATCTGATAGGCGAGCGTTTCGGCGAACAGCATCCGCGTGTCGATGAACACCACCGGCACCGTGCGGTCGATCACCGACACGAGGTGCAACAGCACCACCGACTCGGCCCCGAAGGACGACACCATCGCAACCCGGCCGACCAGCGGGTCGGCCAGCGCGTGTTCCAGCACCGTGGTCGCCGCGTGGTGGCGATAGCGGGCATTCAGTTCCTTCACCCGGTCCTCGACCGGCGGCAGCGGGAATTCAAGCGGCATCGCGGTCCCTTTCTTCGGGGTAAAGCGCGGCCCGGAACGGGGCCGGGCCAAGGCGGCGGAAGGCCAGCAGGAAGGTTTCAGCGGGTTCGAGTCGCAGCGACAGATAGGCGCGGATCAGCCGTTCCAGCGCGGGCACCACGTCGTCGTAGGAAAAGCCCGGCCCGGCCTTTTCGCCGATGGCGGCGGTTTCGGTCGCGTCGCCGCCCAGCGTGATCTGGTAATTTTCCACCCCCGCACGGTCGAGCCCGAGGATGCCGATGTGGCCGACATGGTGATGCCCGCAGGCGTTGATGCAGCCCGAGATCTTGATCTTCATCGGCCCGATCTCGTGTTCCAGATCAAGCTCTTGAAACCGCAGCGCAATCTCTTGCGCAACCGGGATCGAGCGCGCGGTGGCGAGGCTGCAATAATCCATGCCGGGGCAGGCGATGATATCGGAAATCAGGCCGATGTTCGCCGTGGCCAGCCCGGCCGCCTTCAGCGCGGCATGCACCGCGGGCAGGTCGCCCTTGTGGACCTGCGGCAGGATCACGTTCTGCTCGTGGCTGATGCGCAACTCGTCGTGGCCGAAGGTTTCGGCCAGATCGGCCAGCACCCGCATCTGGCCGGATGTGGCGTCGCCCGGCGTTTGCCCGTGCGCCTTCAGGCTGACCTGCACGATGGCATAGTCGGCGTTGCGGTGCGCCACGAGGTTGGTATCGGCCCAGGCGCGATAGTCGGGGTCGTTGACCTGGGCGGTGTAATGCGCGTCGGTCGGTGCGGTCTTGTAGACCGGGCGGCTGAAGGCGGCACGGATCCCGGCCAGCAGCCGCTGGTCGGCGCCGTCATAGGCCACGCGCAGTTCGGCAAACCGCTCCTCGATCATCCGGGTCAGCTCGGCCGCGCCGGTTTCGTGCAGCGTGATCTTGATACGCGCCTTGTACTTGTTGTCGCGCCGACCCAGCAGGTTGTAGACGCTCAGCACCGCCTCGACGTAAGGCAGCAGGTCCGCCTGCGGCAGGAAGGCGCGCACGACATGGCCGATCAGCGGCGTGCGGCCAAGGCCGCCGCCCACAATCACCTCGAACCCGGCCGCGCCGTCCGCGTTGCGCACCATGCGCAGGCCGATGTCATGCGCCTTCGTCACCGCCCGGTCGTTGGGCGAGCCGGTGATGGCGATCTTGAACTTGCGCGGCAGGAACTGGAATTCCGGGTGATCGGTGGACCATTGCCGCAAGAGTTCCGCGATCGGCCGCGGATCGTCGATTTCATCCGCCGCCGCCCCGGCGAAGTGGTCGGCGGTGACGTTGCGGATGGTGTTGCCGCTGGTCTGGATCGCATGCATCTGCACATCGGCCAGCGCCGCCAGCATCGCGGGCACGTCAGACAGCTTCGGCCAGTTGTACTGGATGTTCTGCCGCGTGGTGAAGTGGCCGTAGCCCTTGTCCCAGGTGTCGGCAATGTAGGCCAGCTGCCGCATCTGGCGGGAATTCAGAGAGCCGTAGGGGATCGCCACCCGCAGCATGTAGGCGTGCAGTTGCAGGTAAAGCCCGTTCATCAGGCGCAGCGGGCGAAATTCATCCTCGGTCAGGCTGCCGTCGATGCGGCGGGCGACCTGCTGGCTGAACTGTGCCACGCGTTCACGCACGAAAGCCTCGTCGAAGTCGGTGTATTTATACATGGGACGGGTCTTCCTGCTTGCCGTGACGATAGTTCGAGGGGCCGCGGGTGCGGAACGCCTCGCGGAAGTGGACGGGTTCGGGGCCCCTCGGCCCGGCTTTCGCTTCGGCGAGGTAGGCGCCGACGACGACCTGCCGCTGCGCCTGCGCGTCCAGCAGGCGAATCTGGGCGTGCGCCTCGTCCTCGATCAGTTCGGCCTCGGCATGCTGGCGCGACCAGCAGTCATCGGCGGTGAGGTAGACCACATCGCCTTCCAGCAGCGCGTTGGCGGTGACGACTTTGGGGGTGAAACGGGGGCTCATGACAGGGCCTCTTGCAAATCGGGAAGGGCAACCTCGGCCGCGCGCGGCGCGAGGCCGTAAAGGAGGACGGCGGGGCCAGCGAGGTCGGCGACCGCCTCGGGCAGGCCGGTCAGCCGACAGCCGATCACCCGCTGATCCGGGCGGCTGGCGTTTTCCACCACCGTCACCGGCGTCTCGGCATCGGCGCCGTGCATCAGCAGCCGCCCTTGCAGGAACCGCGCCGCCCGCTTGCCCATGTAGATGGCGGCAACCGAGCCGTCGCGGGCCAGCCCGCGCCAGTCCTGTTCCGCGAACCCCTGCACGTCATGCCCGGTCAGGAACCGCAGCGAGCCATTGCGGCCACGCTTGGTCAGGCTTTGCCCCACCGAGGCGGCGGCGGCAGAGGCGGCGGTGATGCCGGGCACGATGGCCCAGTCGATCCCGGCAGCCTGCAGCGCGTCGATCTCTTCGTCCAGCCGCCCGTAGATGCCGGGGTCGCCCGCCTTCAGCCGCACCACATGGGCGCCGCGCGCGGCATGGGCCACGATCAGCGCGTTGATCTCCGCTTGCGGGGTGGAGGGGCCGAAGCCCTCTTTCCCGGCGTCGATGATCAGCGCCTCGCGCCGCGCCAGTTCCAGAATGGCGGGCGACACCAGCCGGTCGTGGATCACTACATCGGCGCGGTCGAGCGCGTGGCGCGCCTTCAGCGTCAGCAGCTCCGGATCGCCCGGCCCGGCGCCGACCAGATCGACGCGGCCAGCGGTCGGTTCCGCCGTCAGATGGCTGTTGAGCAGGGCATCAAGCGCCGCTTCGACCGCATCATCGCCGCCCGCCGCATGGGCGCGCGGGCCGGTGGTGTCGTAGAACTCCGCCCAGAACGCCCGCCGCGCCCGGCCCTGCGGCAGCGCCTCGGCCACCGCGCGAAAGCTCTTGCCGATGCGGGCCAGCAGGCCCAGCACGGGCGGCAACCGCTCTTCCAGATCCGCCTTCAGCGCGCGGGCCAGCACGGGGGCCGCCCCTTCGGTGCCGATCGCCACCACGACCGGGTCGCGGTCGACAATGGCGGGGGTGATGAAGTCGCTGTCGCGCAGGTTGTCGACGATGTTGACCAGCGCGCCGCCCGCCCGCGCGAGGGTCGCGATACGGGCATCCTCGGCGGCATCTTCGGTCGCGGCATAGACCAGCGCCACGCCCGCCGTGTCGCCCGCGGCAAAGGCGCGGCGGATCAGCCGCAGCTTGCCCGCATCCGCGAGAGCAACGATCTCGGCCACCGGCTGGTCGGCGAAAACAGTCAGCGTCGCGGTGGTCTTGAGCAGTAACCGCAGCTTTGCCAGCGCCACCTCGGCACCGCCGACAATGGCGATGCGGCGGCCGGTCACGTTCAGGAAGATCGGGAAGTGGTCCATTGCGGGCGTCCGATGCTGTATTGCTTCCTGCAATATAGAATTTTATCCCGTGCAGGCGCCATAGTCGCTTGCAAACAAGGACGATTGTTCCAATACTGCCGCTCTGGGGAAATCTGATCCCGGATCATGGAGAGTTCAGGAATGGCCGTCCGCCTAGACGACATGGATCGGAAAATCCTCACCGAACTGCAGGAAGACGCGAGCCAGTCACTGGACGAAATCGCCCGCAAGGTCGGCAGTTCCAAGACACCGGTCTGGAATCGGATCCGCAAGCTGCGCGAGCAGGGCGTGATCACCCGGCAGACCGTGATCCTCGATGCCGAGGCGCTGGGGCTGGAGGCGTGTTTCTTCGTGCTGATCCGCACCTCGGAACATGAAGCCACCTGGCAGCAGAAGTTCCTGCAGGCGCTGCGCGAGCGCCCCGAGGTGCTGGAGGCGCACCGGCTGGCGGGCGATATCGACTATATCCTGAAGGTCCGGGTGAAGAACGCGCGGGCCTATGACACCTTCTATCAGGCGCTGATTTCCGAGGTGCGCATCTACAACGTCACGGCACTGCTTTCGATGGAAGAGATCAAGTCCACCACGCTTCTGCCGCTTTGACCGCGGCTTCGCCGCAAGAGGGGGCTCTGCCCCCGCCCGTGCCGGGCGCCCCCGGAGTATTTTCGCCAGAAAGAAACGACAAGGCTCAGGCCGGATGGACCCGAAGCGCCTCCAGCCCGTGAAAATGATAGACGTTGCCGTATGTTGGCCGCCCCGTCAGCCGCAGCCCCGGCAGCCGGGCGAACAGGATCGGCAGCGCGGTCTGCAGCTCCAGCCGGGCGAGCGGGGCGCCGACGCAGAAATGCAGACCGACGCCGAAGCTGAGGTTGGGCTTGGCGACGCGGGCGGGATCGAAGGCCGCCGGGCGCTCGAACATGCCGGGGTCGCGGTTGGCGGCGGCCAGCAGGCAGGCGACCTCTTCGCCCTTGCGGAAGGTATGGCCCATCACCTCGACATCGTCATAGGCGTGGCGGGTGAACAGGTGCAGCGGCGGGTCGTAGCGCAGCACCTCCTCCATCGTGGCCTCGATCCGGTCGGGGGATAGCGCGTCGGGCGGGGTCTTCTGCTCCAGCAAGGTCTTGACCGCGATGCCGAGCGAATGGACGGTCGCCTCATGCCCCGCATTCAAGAGCAGGATGCAGGTGGTGATCAGCTCGTCGGTGGTAAGCTTCTCGCCGGCTTCCTCGGCGGCGATCAGCTGGGTGATCAGGTCGTCGGCCGGCCGGGTCCGGCGCTCCGCGATGTACCCCCGCAGGAAGGCAGAGAAATCGCGCGCGGCGGCGGCGGCGGCGTCTTCCATCGCGCGGCTGCGGCGGGCCTGATACATGCCGACCATCGCGTTCGACCAGCCCAGCAGGTCTTCGGCCATGCTTTCGGGCACACCCAGCAGCCGGGCGATGACGATCACCGGGATCAGCCGCGCGAAGGTTGGCATCAGGTCGAACTCGCCCGGTGGGAAGCGGTCGATGAGGTCGTGGCTGAGGGCCGCGATCTCTGGTCCCATCGCGGCGATGCGGCGCGAGGTGAAGGCGCGCAGCACGAGGCCGCGCAGCCTGGTATGGCGTGGCGGCTCCAGCTCCAGCATGGAATGGGCCTCGACCGCGTAGAACGGAGCGACATGATCCGGCGCCAGTTTGCGTTTGTCCTCAGGCACTTCGCGGCCGAACCTGCGATCACGCAGGATCGCGTTGACGGCCGCGTAGGACAGCGCGCAGGGCAGGTTGTAGTCGTCCCACCAGACCAGCGGGCCAAGCGCGCGGGCGCGGTCGTAAAAGCCGTAGGGGTTCTGCACGAAGGCCGGATCGGTCGGCGCCTGGGCGATCCGCGGCAGTGTCATCAGACCAGCGCGCCGTCGGCGCCGATCCGGGTTTTGCCGCCGAGGTAGGGGTGCAGCGCCGTCGGCAGATCGACCGAGCCATCGGCCTGCTGGCCATTCTCCAGCACCGCGATCAGGCAGCGCCCGACGGCGAGGCCGGAGCCGTTAAGGGTATGGACGAACTCGGGTTTTCCGCCCGCAGGCCGATAGCGGGCATTCATCCGGCGGGCCTGGAAATCGCCGCAGACCGAGACCGAGCTGATCTCGCGGTAGGTGTTCTGGCCCGGCAGCCAGACCTCAAGGTCATGCGTCTTCTGCGCGCCAAAGCCCATGTCGCCGGTGCAAAGCACGATGGTGCGGTAGGGCAGGCCCAGCTTTTCCAGGATCGCCTCGGCGCATCGGGTCATCCGTTCATGCTCGGCGAGGCTGGTTTCGGGCGTGGTGATCGAGACCATCTCGACCTTCTCGAACTGATGCTGGCGCAGCATGCCAGAGGTGTCCTTGCCCGCCGATCCGGCCTCTGACCGGAAGCACTGGGTATGCGCGGTCATGCGGACAGGCAGTTGGGATTCCTCAAGAATTTCTCCCGCCACGGTATTGGTCAGGGTCACTTCCGAGGTCGGGATCAGCCACCAGCCGTTGGTGGTCCGATAGCTGTCTTCGGCGAATTTCGGCAGCTGGTTGGTGCCGTACATCGCCTCTTCCTTCACCAGAACCGGGGTCCAGGTTTCGGTCAGCCCGTGGTCGGTGATGTGGGTGTCGAGCATGAACTGCGCCAGCGCGCGGTGCACGCGGATCACCGCGCCGCGCAGCACCACGAAGCGGGCGCCCGAGAGCTTGGCCGCCGTCGCGAAATCCATGCCCGGCTTGACGCCAGGAATATCGAAATGCTCCAATGGCTTGAAGGCGAAAGTTCGCGGAGTTCCCCAGCGCCGGATCTCGACATTGGCGGTTTCGTCCGGCCCCTTGGGCACCTCGGGCAGCGGCAGGTTCGGGATCGTCAGCAGGAGGTCGCGCAGGCGGGTATCTTCGGCTGCGGCCTCCTCGGTCAGGCGGGCGACCTCTGCCTTCTGTTCGGCGACCAGCGCGCGAAGCCGCTGAAACTCCTCGTCATTCCCGGCGGCTTTCGCGGCGCCGACGGCCTTGGAGGCGGCGTTCTGCGCGGCCTGCGCGGTCTCGGCGGCAAGGATTTTCGTGCGCCGCGCCTCATCAAGGCCCAGAACCTCGGGCGACAACGGCGCAAGCCCCCGACGGGCCAGAGCGGCGTCGAAAGCGGCCGGGTTTTCGCGGATCGCGCGGATGTCGTGCATGTCTCACCTATGAGTTTGGCCCCTTTTGCCCGATTGCGGCGCGAAGGGGAAGAGCGGTGCCAAGGGGCTGGCGGAGCGGCGAAAAGCCATACCGATCGCACACCGATTTCGCACCGATTTCACACCGACGTTGCGGCGGGGGGCCGAAGCCGATTAACGGAATCGAAACCTGGCGCGACGACGATGCAGGGCGGGCCGCATGCCGCAGGCCCGGGGGCGTCCGTTGGATATGATCCGCACCATCCTGCTTTTTCTTCGCGCCGGTCTGGCGCGGGTGGCCGCTCTGGCGGCAGGCCCCGCCCTAATCCCCGTTCAGGTCGTCGAAGCAGCGGCCGTATTTGATCAATTCCGACAGGATCGGTGGCGGTGTCCAGATCGCGGGGGCGGAGGGGGCGAGGGCGGCCAGTTCGGTGCGCACCGGCAACAGGCCGATCAGGTCGGCCGCCTTCATCGGGCCGCCGCGCCAGCGCGGGAAGGCGTAACCCGCCAGCATGACCACGTCGATGTCGGACGGGCGCAGCGCTATGCCCTCTTCGGCGATCCGGGCGGCTTCGGCGATCATCGCCAGCAGGCAGCGCCGCGCAATCTCGTCGGCGGTGAAGTCTTGCGGGGTCAGGCCCTTGGCCGCCCGTTCCGCCGCGATCACGGCGAGCACGGCGGGGTCTTCCTGTCCCTGCCGCGCGCCCTCGGGGTAGGCGTACCAGCCCGCGCCGGTCTTTTGACCCAGCCGCCCCGCCTCGCACAGCCGGTCGGCGATCGCGACATAGCGGGCTTCGGGGTCGCGCAAGGGCGCCATACGCTTGCGCCGGGCCCAGGAAATATCAAGCCCGGTGCGGTCGGCAAGTTGATAGGGGCCAAGCGGAAAACCGAAGCCGCGCATCGCGGCATCGACGGCATAGGGCGTGGCGCCATCCTCGACGGTGATGTCGGCGGCGGTGCGATAGGCGGTCAGGATGCGGTTGCCGATGAAGCCGTCGCAGACCCCGGCGCGCACCGCCGTCTTGCCCATCCGCTTGGCCAGCGCAAAGCCGGTGGCGACGGCATCGGGCGCGGTTTCGGCGCCCGCGATCACCTCGACCAGCCGCATGACATTGGCGGGCGAAAAGAAGTGCAGGCCAAGCACGTCGGAAGGGCGCGAGGTCACGCGGGCCAGCACGTTGACGTCGAGATAAGAGGTGTTGGTGGCCAAGGGCGCGCCCGGTTTCAGGATCGGGTCGAGGCGGCGGAACAGGTCGGCCTTCAGCGCCTCGTCCTCGGGGACCGCCTCGATCACCAGATCGGCCTCGGCCAGCACGGCAAGATCGGTGGAGCCGGACAGGCGGGCCCAGTCGGCATCGCGCCGCTCTGGCTTCATCCGGCCCTTGGCGACGGCGGCCTCGTGGATGGTGGCGATGCGTTCCAGCCCGGTGGTCAGCGCATCGGCATCGCGTTCCACCAGCGTCGCGGTCAGGCCCGCATCGAGCAGGGCGACCAGAATGCCCGCGCCCATCAACCCGCCGCCAACGACGCCGACATGGGCGATGGCGCGGGGCGTGGCGCCCGCCTCGGGGATTTTCGTGACCCGCCGCTCGGCCAGAAAGGCGTGGCGCAGGCCCTTGGCGGCGGCGGAGTCGACCAGATCGCCGAAGGCCGCGCGCTCGAACGAAAGACCGGCGTCGAAGGGCAGCAGCAGCGCCGCCTCGACGCAGTCGATGATGCGGCCGGGCGCGGGCAGGTCGGGGTTCTGCGGCGCCTTGCGGGCGGTGGCGATGGCGGCCTCGTAGGCGACCGGGTAGTGAAAGCCTTCGGTGCGTTCGCGCGTGGGCACCGGCGGCTGACCGGCCGCGGCCAGTTCGGCCGCGAGGGCAAGCGCGGCGGCGGTCACGTCATCCTCGACCACGCGGTCGACCAGCCCGAGGGCCAGGGCCTCGGCGGCGCGGATCGGGCGGCCGTTGGTCATCATCCTGAGCGTCGCCTCGGCGCCGATCAGGCGGGGCGTGCGCTGGGTGCCCCCGGCGCCGGGCAGCAGGCCAAGCGCGACCTCGGGAAAGCCGAGCCGGGTCGAGGCGAGCGCGACACGGGCATGGGCGGCCAGCGCAAGTTCCAGCCCGCCGCCAAGGGCAGTGCCGTGCAAGGCGGCGACCACCGGCTTGGAGCAGGCCTCGATGCGGGTGCAAAGATCGGGCAGCAGCGGCGGCACCGGCGGTTTGCCGAACTCTCGGATGTCGGCGCCCGCAGGAAAGGTGCGGCGAGCGGCGCGGATCACGATGGCGTGGATGGCGGGGTCGGCCTCGGCCTCGTCCACCGCGGCGGCAAGGGCCGCGCGCAGGTCATGGCCAAGCGCGTTCACCGGCGGGTTGTCGAGGGTGATCAGCGCGGTTCCTTCGTGGTTTTCCCACTCTGCGGCCTGCATCATGTCGGGGGGTCTCCTGTCAGGTCGAGCGCCATGTCGGCGAGGATCGGGATCGCCCGGCCATAGGCGCGGGCGGTGTCGGGGTTCGAGGCGTTGCCGGTCTCTGCGCGGTGAACCACACCTTGCAGGATGGCGGCAAGGCGGAAGAAGGCGAAGACGAGGCCGAAGGTGAAATGCGGCAGGCCGCTGAGGCCGCGGCGGGCGCAGTAGGCGGCGAGATAGTCGTCTTCCGACGGCAGCCCGAGTGCAGCGCGGTCAAGCCCGCCAAGGCCGCGCATGCCAGCGTCGTGTGGCAGGCGCAGCTGCATGCACTGATAGGCGATGTCGGCCAGCGGCGGGCCGAGGGTCGACAGCTCCCAATCCAGAAGGCCCAGCACGCGCAGGGCGTCGGGGGCGAAGATCATGTTGTCGAGCCGGTAATCGCCATGCACCAGCGCGGGCGGGCCTTCGTCGTCGGGCAGGTGGCTGGCGAGCCAGCCGATCAGCCGCTCGATCTTTGGGTCGGGGCTGGCGACGGAGGCGCGATACTGCCGGGCCCAGCGGTTGCACTGGCGGGCGAAGTAGCCGCCGGGGCGGCCGAAATCGGCAAGGCCGAGCGCGGCGGGGTCAAGCGAATGCAGATCCGCCAGCGTCTCGGCCATCGCGGTGTACAGGGCGGCGCGATCGGCGGGCGCAAGTTCGGGCAGGGCGGGATCCCAGAACAGGCGGCCGTCGAGATGCGCCATCACGAAGAACGCGCGACCGAGCGGCGAGGCGTCATCGGCGCAGAGCGCCACCATGCCGGGCACCCGCACCGAGGTCTGCGCCAGCGCGGCCATGACGCGGTATTCCCGTTCCACCTGATGCGCCGAGGGCAGCAGGGGGCCCGGCGGCTTCATCCGCAGCACCAGCGGCGCGCCGCCGTGGTCGAGCCGGTAGGTCGGGTTCGACTGGCCGCCGGGAAACTTGCACAGCCGTACCGGCGGCACGAGGCCCGGCACATGTGCCGCAAGCCACGGCGCAAGGCGTTCCGCCGTGCTGATCTCTGCCCCCGCTCCCATATCCGCATTAACAAGCGGTCACAGAGCTTTGGCAATGGGCAGATTGACAAGGGCCGGGGCCGCTGCTTGGCTTTCCGCCGATCGGAACGGGGGGCGGCGGGATGGAACTGGGGCTGAGCGAGCGGGCGCGACCGATCCATGCAGCGGTCCGGGCGATGGTGGCCGATGAAATCGCGCCGCTGGATGCGGCCTTTCTGGCCGAGGTCGGCAAGGGCGGCGACCGCTGGGCCTATACCGAACGGCAAAGCGAGATCCTCGAAGGGCTGAAATGCACGGCGCGCGATCGCGGGCTGTGGAACCTGTGGTGGTCGGGCGAGGGCGGGGCGGGCCTGTCGATCGTCGACTACGCCTGGATCGCCGAAGAGATGGGGCGCAGCCATCTGGCGCCCGAGGTGTTCAACTGCAACGCGCCCGACACCGGCAACATGGAGGTGTTTCACCGCTATGGCTCGGCCGAGATGAAAGCGCGCTGGCTGACGCCGCTGATGGCGGGGCGCATCCGGTCGGCCTATCTGATGACGGAGCCCGAGGTCGCCTCGTCCGACGCGACCAACATCGCGATGTCCTGCGCGCGCGATGGCGACAGCTATGTGCTGAACGGTGAAAAGTGGTGGGCGACCGGGGCGGGCGATCCGCACTGCGCGGTTTACATCGTCATGGTGCGCACGGCACAGGATGCGCCGAAACACGCGCGGCATTCGATGATCGTGGTGCCCGCCGACACGCCCGGCATCGAGAAGCTGCGGCCGATGCAGGTGTACGGCCACGACGACGCGCCGCACGGCCACATGCATCTGCGCTTTACCGATGTACGGGTGCCGGTGGAAAACCTGCTGCTGGCCGAGGGGCGCGGGTTCGAGATCGCGCAGGGGCGGCTGGGGCCGGGGCGCATCCATCACTGCATGCGCGCGATCGGGCAGGCGGAATACGCGCTGGAGCTGATGTGCCGCCGGTCGCTGGGGCGCGAGGCGTTCGGCAAACCGCTGGCACAGCTGGGCGCCAACTTCGACCATATCGCCGAAGCGCGGATGGAGATCGAGCAGGCGCGGCTGCTGTGCCTGAAGGCGGCGTGGATGATGGATCGGGGCGATGCCAGGGCGGCGGCGCCGTGGATCAGCATGGTGAAGGTGGTGGCACCGGCGGTGGCGCTGAAGGTGACGGATCAGGCGGTGCAGATGTTCGGCGCGGCGGGCGTCAGCCAGGATACGCCGCTGGCCCGGCAATGGGCGCATCTGCGCACGCTGCGGCTGGCCGACGGCCCGGATGCGGTGCATCGCAGGCAGGTCGCGCGGGCGGAACTGGCGCGCTATTCGAACCGGTAGCGGTCAGACCGCGCGCGCGCCGGACAGCGCCACGATGGCCGCGTCATCGGCGGGCGTCGGGGCGGGCGGCAGGATCGCCGACAGTTCCAGCATTTCGGCCAGAAGCCGGGCAAGCCGGGGGTCGGCGGGCATCGGTGCCGGGGTGGCGCGGTCGAAACGGGCCTGGTCTGCGTGGGTCATCGGATCCTCCGCGCCTCAGGGGGCGCACTGGCTGCAGAAGGGGGTGTAGGGCAGGACATCCAGCCGGGCATCGGCGATTTTCGCGCCGCAGGTTACGCAGAAGCCATACTCGCCAGCGTCGATCCGCTTCAGCGCGGCCTCGATCATGCGGATTTCCTGCTTGCCGGAATTGCCCATGCCTTCCAGCACCTCGTCGCTTTCGCGTTCGGTGGCCAGTTCTTCCCAGTCCTTGGAGTTATGGGCATCAAGCTCGATGTCGATCGAGGCCAGCCGGTGGCTCAGGTCGTCGAGGCGGGCCTGAAGCTGGGCCTTGCGGGTCGCAGTGGCAGTCATGGACGTCTCCCTTGGGTTCGGGCACTGTAGGCGCACGGGGCTGATGCCACCTTGACGCAGGTCAAACCGGCGCGGCGGCCCGGAAAGATGATATTCCAATGTTGATATATGTCACGCGCACGCCATATGAGGCTATAGAATAGCATCCAGAGGGGGAAACCATGTCACCCGACGTCAAAGCTTTCTTCGATACCGCGACCAACACGATCACCTATGTCGTGCGTGATCCGGCGGGCACGCATTGCGCCGTGATCGACTCGGTGCTGGATTTTGATTACGCCTCGGGCCGCACCGACACACGCTCGGCCGACGCCGTGATTGACTGGGTGAAGGCCGAGGGGCTGGTGGTGGACTGGATTCTGGAAACCCACGTCCATGCCGACCACCTTTCCGCCGCGCCCTATATCCAGGAGCGTGTGGGCGGCAAGATCGGCATCGGCGACCGCATCACCGTGGTGCAGGAAACCTTTGGCAAGGTCTTCAACGAGGGCACCCGGTTCCAGCGCGACGGCAGCCAGTTCGACCAGCTGTTCAAAGAGGGTGACAGCTTCCACATCGGGCAATTGCGTGGCGACGTACTGCACACGCCGGGCCATACGCCGGCCTGCCTGACCTATGTCATCGGCGATACGGCCTTCGTCGGCGATACGCTGTTCATGCCCGATTTCGGCACCGCCCGCTGCGATTTCCCCGGCGGATCGGCGGAAACCATGTTCGAGAGCGTGCAGAAGATCCTCAGCCTGCCCGATACCACGCGGATCTTCGTCGGCCATGACTACAAGGCGCCGGGCCGCGACGAATTCGCCTGGGAAACGACGGTGGCCGAGGAAAAGGCCCGCAACGTCCACATCGGCGGGGGCCGGTCAAAGGCCGATTTCGTCGAGATGCGGCAGGCGCGCGATGCGACGCTGGCGATGCCGCGGCTGATCGTGCCCTCGTTGCAGGTTAACATGCGCGCGGGCCAGATGCCCGAGCCGGATGACAACGGGGTCAGCTACCTCAAGGTGCCCGTCAACGGATTGTGAGGTCTCTTTCCCCCGGCGGCAGGCGCGGCTAGGATCGCGCCGCCGCGGCAAGGGCCGGGTAACGTCAAGGAACCACGCATGGATATCCGCCCGCTGACCGAAAGCTACGCCGTTTCGCCGCAGATCGACCCCGATGATGTCGACGCGATCCGTGCGGCGGGCTACGTCACCGTGATCAACAACCGCCCCGATGCCGAAAACCCGCCCGAGCGGCAGTCTGCCGCCGTGCGCGCGGCGGTCGAGGCGGCGGGGATGACCTTCGTCGAAAACCCGCTGAGCCACGGCAACCTGACCGAAGAGATCGTCACGCGGCAGCGCGACGCCATCGCCGAAGCCTCTGGCCCGGTCTTTGCCTATTGCGCGTCGGGCAACCGGTCTTCGGTGCTCTGGGCGCTGGCGCAGGCGGGCGCGCGCCCGGTGGACGAGCTGATCGACCTGCCCGCGCGCTTTGGCTACCAGCTGGGTGGCCTGCGTCCGCTGCTTGAGGCGCGCGCGGCCGAGAAGGGTTAGGGCCTAATGACCGTCGGGGCAGAGGTTGAGGATGCCCCGGCGCGGGCAGGGCGCCGGACCCGGGTGAAGGCCGCCGACGCCCGGCGGCTGGATGCGCTGGAAGCGCAGGCCAAGGGCGCCTTTCGCATCGCGGGGATCCTGAACATCGTCACCGGTGTGCTGTGGCCGGTGCAGGCGGCGGTGGTCGCGGCACTGGTGGCAGGCTGGCTTGACGGCTACGCGACAGCCGCAAGCGGGCTGGAGGCGGCGCTGGCCTTTCTGCTGCTGGCGGCGCTGCGGGCAATGCTGGATCATCGGGCGGGTGCGGTGGTCTTCGATGCCGCCGACGGCATCGTAGCCGCCGAACGCGCAACGCTGCTGGCGCGCGAAAGCCGCCGCGCTGGCGGTGGCCCGGCCTCGGCCGAGGTTGGCGCACTGATGGCGCAAAAGCTGCCGATGCTGCTACCGTACCTGACCCGCTATCGCCCGGCGCAGTTTCGCGCGAGCGTGCTGCCGATCGTGATCCTTGTCATCACCGCGTGGTTTTCCTGGGCGGCGGCGCTGGTGCTGCTGGTCGCCGGGCCGCTGATCCCGGTCTTCATGGCGCTGATCGGCATCGCCGCGAAAGAAGCCAGCCAGAAGCAGATGACCGAGATCGGCGATCTGAACACGCTGCTGATGGACCGGTTGGGGGCGCTGGTCGATATTCGCCTGCTCGATGCGGGCGAACGCACCGCCCGCGATTTCGAGGCCCGGGCCGAAGGCTTGCGCGCCCGCACGATGGCGGTGCTGCGCATCGCCTTTCTCTCATCGACCGTGCTGGAGCTTTTCGCGGCGCTGGGCGTGGCGATGATCGCGGTCTATGTCGGCTTTTCGCTGCTGGGTTCGATCCGGTTCGGCACCTGGGGCGCACCGCTGAGCGTGGGCGAGGGCATCTTTCTGTTGCTGCTGGCGCCCGATTATTTCCAGCCGCTGCGCGATGTGGCCGCCGCCTGGCACGATCGGGCGCAGGCGCTGGCGGTAGCGGGCGAACTGGCCACGGCCGAGGCCGCGGCGCCGGTCGCCGCACTCGGGCAGGGCGCTGCCGCGGCGGCGCTGCCGGGGGCGGCGGTGATCGTGCTGGCGGGGGCGGTGGTGCAGCGCGGTGCGCGCCGGGTGCGGCTGCCCGACCTGACGCTGGCACCGGGTGACCGCGTCGCCGTGACCGGGCCGAGCGGGGCGGGGAAATCGACGCTGCTGGCCGCCCTTGCGGGTCTTGTGCCGCTGGCGGCGGGCACGCTGAGCGTGGCAGGCGTGGCGCTGAGCGAGGACACCGCCGATGGCTGGCGCGCGCGGATGGCCTGGGTCGGGCAGGCGCCGCATTTTCTGGACCGGCCGCTGAGCGAAAACCTCGACCTGCGCGGCACCGGCGCCGATCTTGGCCCCGCGCTGGCGGCGGCGCGGGCCGAGGCGGTGGTGGCCACGCTGCCCGGCGGTCTGGCGGCCCGGCTGGGCGA
This sequence comes from Paracoccaceae bacterium, assembly GCA_016124615.1. GTDB lineage: Bacteria > Pseudomonadota > Alphaproteobacteria > Rhodobacterales > Rhodobacteraceae > Solirhodobacter. The sequence goes on from WGNF01000006.1 coordinate 173,342, forward strand.
AACCGGCGGCGGCATTTCCGGCGGCGAGGCGCGGCGGCTGATGCTGGCCCGCGCCTTCGCCGCCAACCCCGAGGTGGTGCTGGCCGACGAGCCCACCGCCGATCTGGACCGCGAAACCGCCGATGCGGTGACGGCGGCGCTGATGGAACTGGGCACCCGCGGCGTGACGCTGGTGGTGGCGACGCATGATCCGGTGCTGATCGAGGCGCTCGGGCGCGAGGTGAAGATATGAGCGCGCTGGGTCAGGTCTGGCGCCAGATCGCGCGGATGCGGCCCGGCACGCTGGCGCTGGGCGCCGCGTTGCAGGTGCTGGTGCTGGCCTCGGGCGCGGCGCTGCTGGGTCTGTCGGGCTGGTTCATCACGGCGGCAGGCGCGGCTGGTCTGGCCGGGGCGGGGCTGGTCTTCAACGTGTTCGGGCCAAGCGCCGGGGTGCGGGCGCTGGCGCTGGGCCGCACCGCCGGGCGCTATGGCGAGCGGCTGCTGACGCATGACGCCACGCTGCGCGCGCTGGCGGCGCTGCGCGTCGATCTGATGCGGCGGCAGGCGCGGGCGGGGCTGGACGCGATGCTGCGGCTGCGCGGCGCGACGGCGCTGAACCGGATGACGGCGGATGTCGATGCGCTCGACGGCGTGGCGCTGCGGCTGGTGCTGCCGCTGATCAGTGCGGCGCTGGTGCTGGCGCTGGCGTTCCTTCTGCTCTGGCTTGACGTTTCGGGGGCGGTTGCGCTGTGGGTTACCGGCGCCTTCGTGCTGGCGGGCGGCGCGGTGCTGCTGGCCACCGCGCGCGCGGGCCGGGCGCCCTCGGTGACGGCCGAGCGGGCAGGGCAGGCGCTGCGGCGCGAGGTGATCGACCTTGTGCGGGCGCGGACCGAGTTGATCGTGCACGGCCGGATGGCGGATCAGCGCGACCGCGTCGCCGCGTGCGATGGCGAGGCGCGGGCCGCCGCGCGGGCGCTGGACCGGGTCGACCGCGGCGCCGGGCTGGCGCTGGCGCTGGTGGCGGCCGCGGCTTTCGCGGGGGCGCTGGCGCTGGGCGGCGGGCTGGTCGCGGCGGGCCGGATCAGCGCGGCACAGGCGGCGCTGGGCGTGTTCGTCGCGCTGGCGCTGGCCGAGATCACGCCCGCGCTGCGGCGGGGCATGGCCGAACTGGGCCGGATGCAGGATGCCGCCGCGCGGGTGACCGAAGGCGCCGGGGCGGCGGCCGAAGCGGTGAAACCGGCACCCGGCGCGGCGAAGGGCGGGCTGGTGGTGGAGGGGCTGACGTATCGCCGCCCCGGCGCCGCGCGGCCGATCTTCACCGGTCTGGCGCTGTCGGTGGCACCGGGCGAAACCGTCGCCGTAGCGGGGCCGAGCGGTACCGGCAAATCGACGCTGCTCTTTGTGCTGGCCGGGCTGATCGCGCCCGAGGCGGGCCGCGTGACCGTGGCGGGAACCGCGCTCGACGCGCTGCCCGAGGCCGATCTGCGCGCCCGGCTGACGCTGTTGCCGCAGCGCACCGCGCTGGTGGCCGGAACGGTGCTGGACAACCTTTCCCTCGCCCGCGACGGGGTCAGCGAGGCCGAGGCCTGGGCCGCGCTGACGGCCGCCGCGCTGGCCGACACGATCCGCGACAAGGGTGGCCTGACCGCCCGGCTGGGCGAGGGCGGCGCGGGCCTGTCGGGCGGCGAGGCGCGCAGGCTGGCGCTGGCGCGGGCGATCCTGCGGCGCCCGGCGATCCTGCTGCTCGACGAGCCGACTGAGGGCCTTGACCCCGACACCGCGCAGCGGGTGCTGGCCGGTATCCGCGCCGCGCTGCCCGGGGCCGCAATCCTGACCGCATCGCACCGTGTCGCCGAACTGGGCTGGGCCCAACGGGTGATCCGCCTCGTCTGACCCTGCGAAGATGTCGCAGCCTTCGGGCGGGAAAAACCTGCGGCAAAGATGCGCATTTGATCCCGATCAAGTGCCAGGCGGGTCCTTGCCGCTATATCCGTCTTATAACGTGAGTCGCCGGGGCATGTTTCCGGCACCGTTGGAGCGGAGAACATGGATATCAGTCTGATCGAGCTGTCGCGCTTTCAATTCGCGATGACGGCGCTCTACCACTTCCTCTTCGTGCCGCTGACGCTGGGCCTGTCCCTCATCGTCGCGATCATGGAGACGGTCTACGTCATGACCAACCGCCCGGTGTGGCGCCAGATGGTCAAGTTCTGGGGCACGCTGTTCGGGATCAACTTCGTCCTTGGCGTCGCCACCGGCCTGACGATGGAATTTCAGTTCGGCATGAACTGGAGCTACTACAGCCAATATGTCGGCGACATCTTCGGCGCGCCGCTGGCGATCGAGGGGCTGATGGCCTTCTTCCTCGAAGCCACCTTTGTCGGGCTGTTCTTCTTCGGCTGGGAAAAGCTGAGCAAGCGCGGCCATCTGGTGGTGACCTGGATGGTGGCGCTGGGGTCGAACTTCTCGGCGCTGTGGATCCTGATCGCCAACGGCTGGATGCAGCATCCGGTCGGCGCCGTCTTCAACCCGATCAGCATGCGGATGGAGATGACGAGCTTCTTCGAGGTGCTGTTCAACGAGGTGGCGCAGGCGAAGTTCGTCCATACCGTCTCGGCGGGCTATGTGACGGCCTCGGTCTTCGTGCTTGGCGTCTCGGCCTGGTATCTGCTGCAGGGGCGCCACATCGAACTCGCGCGCCGCTCGATCGCCATCGCCTCGGCCTTCGGGCTTGCGGCGGCGCTGTCGGTGGTCGTGCTGGGCGACGAGAGCGGCTATAACGCCGGCATGAGCCAGAAGATGAAACTGGCCGCGATCGAGGGCATGTGGGAAACCGAACCGGCGCCCGCGCCCTTCACCGCCTTCGGCATTCCGAACCAGACCACCCACAAGACCGACTACGCGATCAAGATCCCCTATCTGATGGGTCTGATCGGCACCCGGTCGCTGGATGAACAGATCCCCGGCATCAACGATCTGGTGAAACAGGCCGAGGTGCGGATCAAGTCGGGCCTTGTCGCCTATGACGCGCTGATGACCTACCGCGCCGACAAGGGCAACGTGCCCGCCGACGTCAAGCAGACGTTCGAGGATCACTCGGCCGACCTTGGCTATGCGTTCCTTCTGAAGAAATACGTCGATGACCCGCGCACCGCGACGCCGGATCAGATTCAGGCGGCGGCGAATGATACGGTGCCAGAGGTCTGGCCGATGTTCTGGGCCTTCCGCATCATGGCGGGGCTGGGTTTCGGCTTCATCGGCACGATGACCTACTTCTTCTATCGCGCCTCGTTCCGCGGCATGAAGTTCCCGCGCGGCACCCTGCTGGTCGCGGTGGTGATGATCCCGGCGCCGTGGATTGCGGCGGAACTGGGCTGGTTCGTGGCCGAGTTCGGGCGCCAACCCTGGACGGTGGATGGCGTGTTGCCGACGGCGATGTCGGTCAGCCACCTTTCGGTCACCGACCTTCTGCTGACCATCGCGGGCTTTGCGACCTTCTACACCGTGCTCTTCATCGTCGAGATGGGGCTGATGGTGAAATACATCCGCAAGGGCCCGTTCCAGGACGTGGACGAGACCAAGAAGTGGATGGCCGTGCACGAACACCGCCTGCGCACCCATGACGGCAAGGTTCCCTTTGCCACCCCTGCGGAGTAACCGACATGATCCTGCATGACCTCATCTCTCTCGACGTGCTGCGCGTCATCTGGTGGCTGCTCTTGGGTGTGCTGCTGACCGGCTTCGCGCTGACCGACGGGTTCGACCTTGGCGTGGGCACGCTGCTGCCCTTCGTCGGCAAGACCGATCTGGAACGCCGGGTGGCGATCAACACCATCGGGCCGGTCTGGGAAGGCAACCAGGTCTGGTTCATCCTTGGCGGTGGCGCCATCTTCGCCGCCTGGCCGCCGCTTTATGCGGTCAGCTTCTCGGGCTTCTACCTGGCGATGTTCGTGGTGCTGGCAGCGCTGATCCTGCGCCCGGTCGGGTTCAAATACCGCTCCAAGCGCGACGGGGTGACCTGGCGCGCGACCTGGGACTGGGCCCTGTTCGTCGGCGGCGCGGTGCCCGCGCTGATCTTCGGCGTGGCGATGGGCAACGTGATCGAAGGCGTGCCCTTCCACTTCAACGACGACCTGATGTCGATCTATGAAGGCACGTTCTTCGGCCTCTTGAACCCCTTCGCGCTGCTGGCGGGCGTCGTTTCGCTGGCGATGCTGACCACGCATGGCGCGGCCTGGCTGGCGCTGAAGGCTGATGGGCCGGTGGCGGGCCGGGCGCGGGCGATCGGCTCGGTGACCGGGCTGGTGGCGACGGCGGGCTATCTTCTGGCCGGTGTCTGGCTGGCCTATGGCCTGACCGGCTACCATCTGGTCGGCGCGGCGGGGGCCAACCTCGACTCCAACCCGTTTCTGACCGAAGCCGCGAAGGGTGGCAGCTGGCTGGCCGCCTATGACGCGCGGCCGTGGATCGCGGTGGCGCCGGTTCTGGGCGTGATCGGGATGCTGATGGCGTCGCTGGGCCTGCGCTCGCGCCGCGAGGTTTCGACCCTGCTGTGGTCGAAGCTCGGCATCATCGGCGTGATCTCTTCGGTCGGGCTGACGATGTTTCCCTTCATCCTGCCGTCTTCGACCGATCCGAAATCCTCGCTGACGGTCTGGAACGCCTCGTCCAGCCAGATGACGCTGTTCGTGATGCTGGTGGTGACGGTGATCTTCGTGCCGATCATCCTGGCCTATACCAGCTGGGTCTACGCTGTCCTCTGGGGCAAGGTGACCGAGGATGACGTGGCCGCCAACAGCCACAGCAGCTACTGAGAAAGGAACCTGAAAATGTGGTACTTCGCCTGGATGCTGGGCCTGCCGCTGGCCGCTGCCTTCGCCGTCGTCAATGCGATGTGGCTGGAGATGCAGGAAGACGCCGTGCTGTCGGAAGAGCGCAAGCCGACACCGAAAAAGCGCCGCTGATCAGCGTGCGAACGCTGCCAGCAACGTGACGATCAACGCCTCGGCGGCTTCGGCCACCGGGGCGCTGAGCGTTTCGCCGGGGCTGAAATCGGCGCCCTCGATGCCATGCACCTCCAGCGCGGGCGGCAGCAGGTCCAGCGCGCGGGCGGTTTCCACCGCCTCTGCCAGCCCGAAGCGGTGGGTGGAGTAGTGGAAGAACTCGGCCGGGATCGGCGCGGCGATGGCATCCAGACGGGTGTGGGTGCCGGGGGCCGCACCCGACCGGGTGGCGTCGATCAGCACCAGATGCCGCGCTTCGGCCATCGCGTCGATGATGCCGGTGCCGTCGCCCGCATGAACGCGCGCATTCAGCCCCGCCGCTGCCAGCCGTGCGGCCACATAGGGCCCGGCGCCGTCGTCCGCGCGCAGGCCGTTGCCGATGCCAAGGATCAGCAGATCCTGCCTCACCGCCGCCCCCTCAGTCGCGATCCACCGTCAGCTTCAGGAAATGCGTCGCACAAGAGATGCAGGGGTCGTAGTTGCGGATCGTCTGTTCGCAGCGCACCTTCAGCGCATGCTCGCCCAGATCCAGGCTTTCGCGCACCACCCGTTCCAGATCGACCTCGATCTGCGGCTGGTTCTGCGAGGTGGGCGGCACGATCTGGGCGTGGCTGATGCGGCCGTCGTCGTCCAGCGTGTAGGTGTGGTAGCAGATGCCGCGCGGCGCCTCGGTGCAGGCATGGCCGACGCCCGCGCGGGCCGGGCCCGTGACGAAGGACGGGACCGGGGGCACGTAGGCGCGGATCAGCCGGGCGGCCTCTTCGCAGGCGTATTGCACCTCGACCATGCGGACGAGGATTGACTTGAACGGGTTGGTCACCACCGCGTCCAGCCCGGCGTCGCGGGCGGTCTGCCTGGCGCCCGGTGAGAGGCGGGCGAAGTTGTTGGCATAACGCGCCAGCGGGCCGACCAGATAGGTCGAGCCATCGCGCATCCGCCCCTGCAACGCGTTCGACCGCGCCACATGTTCCTCGACGAAATGGTCGTTGAACTCGGCGGGCGCGATATCCAGCCCCCGGCTTGACCCGATGCGGCCTTCGGCGATCGGGTAAACCTCGGGGTGGACCAGCGAAACGAAGTGGTAATCGCCGCTGTCGTCGGGGAAATCGAAGGCCGAGAATGCCAGCGTCAGGTCGCGCGCCGCCTGAACACCCCAGTCAAGTTCCGGCAGCAACGCCTGCAGCGCCGCGCGTTCGGGCGCGCGGTAGAAGCCGCCGACGCGGGTGTTGACCGGATGCACCGACCGCCCGCCGACCGCCTCCATCAGCGAATTGCCCAGTTTCTTCAGCCGCAACGCCTTCCTGACCACGTCGGGGTGGGTCTGGGCGATCTGGATCGCATCCTCCAGCCCGAGGAAGTCTGGCGCATGCAGCATCGCCGCGTGCAGCACATGGCTTTGAATCCACTCGCCGCAGTAAAGGATGCGCCGCAGCGCGTGGATCTCGGGCGTGACGGTCAGCCCCAGCGCCATCTCCATCGCCTGCGACGCGCTCATGATATAGGCGATCGGGCAGATGCCGCAGATGCGGCTGGTGATGTCGGGCGCCTCGTGGGCATCGCGGCCGCGCAGGAACGCCTCGAAGAACCGCGGCGGTTCGAAGATGCGGAATTCGACCTTTTCGACCTCGCCGCCGGTGACCTTGACGTAAAGCGCGCCCTCGCCCTCGACGCGGGCCAGCGCGTCGACCTGGATCACACGTTCAGTCATGGCGCAGGCTCTCTGTCTTGAAATCGGGGGCCGCGGCGTTGAAGCTGCGGTAAAGGTCGCGAATTTGCCGGGGCTGCTGGCCAAGCCCGGCCAGATGCGCCGACAGCGAAGGGGCGTTCGGCGCCTCTTTCGGCCCGAAACAGCCGTAACAGCCGCGCCCGACCGAGGGGCAGAGGTTACCGCACCCGGCCTGCGTCACCGGGCCAAGGCAGGGGATGCCGTGCGCCACCGTCACGCAGACGGTGCCCTTGGCCTTGCATTCGGTGCATTGCGAGGTGCGCGGCACATGCGGCTTGCGCCCCGCAAGGGTGGCCGCGATCAGTTCCAGCAGCTGGTGTTTCGACACCGGGCAGCCGCGCAATTCGAAATCCACCTTCACATGGTCCGAGATCGCGGTGGAGGTGGCGAGGGTCGAGATATACTCGGGGTGGGCATAGACCATCCGCGTATAGTCCTCGACATCGGCGAAGTTGCGCAAGGACTGGATGCCGCCCGCCGTCGCGCAGGCGCCGATGGTGATGAGGGTCTTCGACTGGGCGCGGATTTCCCTGATGCGTTCGGCGTCATGCGCGGTGGTGATGGAGCCTTCCACCAGCGACAGATCGAACGGACCATCGACCGAGGCGGACGTTGCCTCAAGAAACTGCGCGATTTCCACCGCGCCGGCGATTGCCAGCAGTTCATCCTCGCAGTCGAGCAGGGTCAACTGGCAGCCATCGCACGAGGCGAATTTCCATACGGCAAGCTTGGGCTTGGCCATGTCTAAAGCTCCTTTACGGCGCTGCGGGCGGCGACGGCGTCGTGGCGGAACACCGGGCCATCCTTGCAGACGAAATCGCCGCCGAACTGGCAGTGGCCGCAAAAGCCGATTGCGCATTTCATGCTGCGTTCCAGCGACACCCAGCACTGCGCCTGCGATACGCCAAGCGCCTCCAGCGTCTGCACCGAAAAGCGCATCATGATATCGGGGCCGCAGAGGAACGCCGCGACGCTGGCCGGGTCGACATCGGCCAGCGCGCGGCCCAGCACCGTGGTGACAACGCCGACGCGGCCGGTCCAGCCCGGTTTGGCGTGGTCCACCGTCACCTCGACTGTGGTATCCAGCCGGGATTTCCAGTCGCGCAGTTCTGCCCCGTAGAGCAGGTCATCGGGCGAGCGGGCGCCGTAGACGATGGTCAGCCCGGCATAATCGGCGCGGTTGTTCAGCACATGGTAGATCGCCGGGCGCAGCGGGGCGAGGCCAAGCCCGCCCGCGACAAAGACCGCGTGGTGCCCCTTGGCTGCCTCGACCGGCCAGGCCGAGCCGAAGGGCCCGCGCAGGCCCAGCATGTCGCCTTCCTTCAGCGCCACGATGGCGGCGGAAACCGCGCCCACATCGCGCGTGGTATGGGTCAACCGTTCCGGGTGGCGGGCATCGCCCGAGATCGACACCGGAATCTCGCCCACCCCGAAAGCATAGAGCATGTTGAACTGGCCGGGCCGGAATGCCGTCGGCGCGCCGTCGACGGGCGACAGTTCCACGGTGGCGACGCCCTCGATTTCGGGCAGCGCGCGCGTCACGCGGTAGCGGCGGGGCAGCATCGGGTCGGGCGCGTCCATGCCTCAGACCTTCGTGCCGTAAAGGTCGAGCACCTGCAGGCGCAGCGCCCGCAGCCGGGTGGCCAGATGCGGCACCCATTCCTGATACATCTTGTAGCCCAGCGACGGGTTCGCATCCGACTTGCCGCGCAGGCAGGCGCCATCAAGGCTGATCGCGCGCACCTCGGTCAGCGCCACGGCGTCGTTGGTGTGCCGGTAGGGCGGCACCAGCCAGGACCAGCCGAACAGATCGCCCGGATGCAAGGTCTCGACGATCAGCGGCTCGCTCAGCGGGGTGGCAATCTCCATCGCAACGTCGCCGTGTTGCAGGATGAAGAAGCGGTCGGCCGACGCGCCCTCGGCATAGATCCGTTCCCCCGCGCGGAAGTGTTCGTTCTTCGCGCAGCCCGCGAACAGCGCGATCGTCTCGGCGTCGAAGCTTTTGAACAGCGGGTGGGCGGCGAGGATTTCATCGAAATGGTGCAGCGGCATGGGTCAGCCCTCCTGCGGGGCGGCGAAAATGGCGGCCTCGGCGGTAATGTCGATGCCCACCGGGCACCAGGCGATGCAGCGCCCGCAGCCGGTGCAGCCGGAAGAGCCGAACTGCTCGTGCCAGGCGGACAGCTTGTGGGTCATCCACTGGCGATAGCGGGATTTGGCGGACCGGCGAACCGAGCCGCCGTGAACATAGGTGAAATCGACGCTGAAGCAGCTATCCCAACTGCGCCAGCGTTCGGCGTGGTCGCCCGCAAGGTCGGTGACATCCTCGACATCCGAGCAAAAGCAGGTCGGGCAGGCCAGCGTGCAGTTGGCGCAGCCAAGGCAGCGGTTGGCAACATCGTCCCATTGCGGATGGTCCGGGTTGTCCTTCAGGATCGGTGCGATGCCCTTTGGCATGGCGCGGGTCTGCTGCGCGGCGGCGGTGTCGGTCGCGGCATGGGCGGCGGCGATCTGCGCGGCGGTCGCGGCGGTCAGGCCCAGCGTTGCGGCAATCGCAGCACCCCGGTCGCTGCCGATTTCCAGCAGCAGCCCGTCGCCGGTTGCCAGTTCCGTCAGAGCAAGGTCGAAGCCAGCCTTGGCCCGCGGCCCGGTGTCCATCGAGGCGCAAAAGCAGGTGGCGGCCGAGCGCGCGCATTGCACGGCAACGATCAGCGTTCCGGCCCGGCGCGCGCCATAGGCGGTATCGGCAAAGGTGCCGTTGTCAAAGACGCGATCCTGAATTTCCATCGCCGCGATCTCGCAGGCGCGCACGCCGAAAAACGCGGTTTTCGGCCAGTCGGCCTCGTGCGGGGTCACCTCGAAACCGTCGGCGCCGCGATCCGCGCTGAACAGCTTTTGCCGCGCCGGGAACAGCCATTTCTTCCAGCTTTGCGGGCCCACGACATAGTCGAACCAGCGCGCCGGATCGCCCGCGACCAGCCGGTAGGTCGCCGGTTCCTGCGTGTCGGTCAGCCCCTTCGGCAGCTCGGCGGCCGTCAGCGGGTCGTAGGTGATGGCGCCGTGGGCGGCCTGCGGGCCGATCACCCGGTAGCCATCGGCCAAGAGCGCGGCGACAAGCACCGTCGGGTCGGCAAGATGCAGGGGGGCAATCGTCTGGGTCATGGTTCCCCCAATAGCAAGACGACTCGTTGCCACGCCTTGATCTGGCGCAAGGCTCGCAGCCCGATGCGACGATGTCACGACGAATCGTGGCGCGATCACCCGGCCGTGCGCAGCGCCCGGATGCGGGCCGACCAATCTGCGCCGATCCCGCGCAGCGCCAGCACCGTCAGCGCATCCTCGGCGTCAAGGCGCGAACAGATGCGGTAAACCTCCAGCACCTCGGCCGTCATCTCGCCCTGCTGGTAAAGCGCCATCGCAGCCGCATAGCGCGCCCGCCCGGCCCAGTCGCCGGTCGCGGTGGAGGCGACGATGGCCCAGAGATCGCCCACCTAGAACCGCCCCGGCGGGGTCGCGCTGCGGCGGGGCAGGGTCAGAAAGGGGCGCGGCACGATGCGGGCGGGTTTCATCAGCTTGGCATAGCGCAGCTCGCGCAGCGCGTAGATTTCCACCCAGAGGTCGTCGGTCAACCGACTGCCATAGGGCCGGTCTAGGCTGGCGATGGCGATGTTGCGCTTCAGCGTCGGCGACCAGATCGCGGCGCTGACCACGCCCGCCTCGCGCTTGCCGCGGTGGTAAACGATGGCGCCCTCGGCCGGGGTATTGTCGGCGATGTCGAGGCCGACGAGGATGTGTTTCAGCGTCCCCTTCGCCCGCGCCGCCGCAATCGCCCGCCGCCCGGTAAAGGCGGATTTCGTCAGGTCCACCATCCAGTCGAGCCCGATTTCGTCGGGCATCCGCACCCGGTCGGTGCGGATCGCCTGATCCGCCGGGGTGAAATCGGCGCCCGCGACGATGAACCCCGCCTCGATCCGGGCGCGGTTCAGGGCGTTGTAGCCGATTGCCTTCAGCCGCAGCGGCTGGCCTGCCGACCACAACCGGTCCCACAGCGTCAGCGCCGCATCGGCCGCCACGAACAGCTCATAGCCCAGATCGCCGGTAAACCCGGTGCGCGAGATCGTGACTCGGCCGCCCTCATGTGGAAAATCGCGCAACTGGAAGGGTTTGAGAGTCTCAGCTCCGGTAAACCCTGCCGCCGCCAGCACTGCAAAGCTGCACGGCCCCTGCAGGGCAAGGCCCGCCACCTCGTCGGTTTCATCCGTCACCGTGCAGTCGAAGCCCTCGGCAGTGTCGAGGAGCCAGGGCAGGTGCCGCCCCTGACAGCACAGCCGGAAGTCGTCGGGTGCAAGGCGGAACAGCGTGCCGTCATCCAGCACATGCCCCTCGTCGTCGCACCAGGCGGTGTAATGCACCCGGCCGGGCGCCAGCTTGCGCACGTCGCGCAGCGTCAGGCGGTTCAGCATCGCCTCGGAACCCGGCCCCCGCACACGATATTTCGCCATCGGCGAGATGTCGAACAGCGCCGCGGTGGAGCGGATCGCGAAATACTCCAGTTCCTCGTCATAGACCGAGTGCAGCGACTTCATCCCGGCCCAGCCGTACCAGTCGTTGGTCTCGGCCAACGCGGCCAGGCGCGGATGGAACGGCGTTTCCATCAACGGGGTGCGGAAATGGCCTTGGGCGGGTTGGGGGCGGGCGGCGATCATCGTGCAACCTCAAGGACATGGCGGGCGGCGTTCAGACCGGGCAGGCCGGAAATGCCGCCGCCGGGGTGACTGCCCGCGCTGGCCAGGAACAACCCGTCGAGCGGTGTGGCATAACCGGCGGCGGCATGGACGGGGCGGTTGAACAACAGCTGATCCGGCGTCATCTCGCCGTGGTGCCAGTGCCCGCCGGGCAGGCCGCACCGCGCCTCGATCTCGGTCGGGGGCAAGAGGTCGGCGGCGATGACGCCCGCGCGCAGGCCGGGGGCGTGACGGTCGAGGATGTCCAGCACGGTATCCAGCAGGCGCGGGGCGCCGCCGGCCCAGCCTTCCTTCAGATCGTAGGGCGCGAACTGGATCAGCGCCGACAGCGTGCAGCCCTTGGCCGCCATTTCCGGCTGGCCCAGCGAGGGTAGCACGACCTCAATCGCGGGGTCGGGCGAAAACGCCCCGTATTTCGCGGGGTTGAAGGCGGATTCGACATGATCGGTGGAACGCGCGATGACGATCCGGCCAGCCAGATCAGCCTCGGCCAGCCCACCAAACGCCGGGATATGGTTCAGCGCAAGGTTCAGCTTGGCCACGTTGCCCTTGCTGCGATGGCGCCGGAAGGCGCGCGTGAGACCGGTGTCGATCTCTGCCGGATCGACCAGCCGCAGAAAGGTCGTGCCCGGATGGATCGCCGAGACGATCACCGGCGCGCTGACCACTTCGCCGCCCGCCAGTGTCACCGCCGTCGCGCGGCCCTGCACCGCCTCGATCCGCGCCACACGGGTGCCGGGGCGCAATTCCACCCCGGCCCGTTCGGCGGCGGAAACGAAGGCGGCGGCCAGCGTGCCCATGCCGCCGCGCGGCACGATTTGGCCCCCGGCGACGCCGCCCGCCGACCCGGTCAGCCGGTAATGCAACCCCAACAGCGAGCCCGGCGAGCGTGGCCCGAGATGCGCGCCCAGCGTGGCATCGAAGGACAGGAGCCCCTTCAGCCGGTCGTCGGTCAGGTACTCGTCGGCGACGTCGGCGACGTTGGTCAGGATCATCCGCATCAGGTCGCGCGCCTCGGCCCGGCCCTTGCGCAGCACGGCCAGCCCGGTCAGCCCAAGATGCCACGCATCACCCAGCCCGAAGTCGCCCGGCATCGGCGGCCGGTGGCCCAGCATCCGGCCAAGGATCGCGGCCTGCCCCATCAGCTTGGCCCGGAGGCTGGCAAAGGCCAGCGCCTCTTCGGCACCGACCCCCTCAAGCCGGGCGCCGTAGCCGCCGCGCAGGATCACCGGATCGCCATCGCCCAGCACAACCGTCGGCGCCGGGGGGGCGGCAAGGCAGGTCATCTCAAGCCCGGTCGCCGCCACCACTTCGGGCGCCAGCCGGTTCACCAGATGGCTCAGCGCGCTGCTGCGATAGCCGGGCGCAACCTCGACCGTTGCCATCGTGCCGCCCAAAGCGCCAGCCTCGAACAGCATCACCCGGCGGCCGGCCTTGGCCAGCACGGTGGCGGCGGTCAGGCCGTTGTGGCCGCCGCCGATGACGATTGCGTCACAGGACGTCATGGGCGGGCCTCATCTCTTTCGGGTGCATCCGCAGGTCGCGCAGAATCTCGGCCGCCGCATTCCGCCCCGGCGCCCCCATCACGCCGCCACCGGGGTGGGTGGACGAGCCGCAGATGTAAAGCCCGGGGATCGGGCTGCGGTATTGCGCGTAGCCCGGCACCGGGCGGTTGAACAGCAACTGGTCGAAGGTCAGCTCGCCCTGGAAGATGTTGCCCTCGGTCAGCCCCACCTCGGCCTCCAGCTCGCGCGGGGTGCGCACCTCCATGCCGATGATGCGGTCGCGGAAGCCGGGGGAATAGTCGGCGATCTGGCTGACCACGGTTTCAGCAAAGGCGGCGCGGTCGGCATCCGTCCAGTCGCGCCCTTCCAGCTTCGGCGGGCAGTATTGCACGAAGCAGCTCATGAAATGCTGGCCCGGCGGCGCCATCGTCGGGTCCAGCTGCGTCGGGATCATCATGTCCACGAACGGGTCGGCCGACCAGCGCCCGGCCTTCCAGTCGTCATAGCCGCGTTCCATCCGCTCCACCGAATCGGTAAAGTGCATGTCGCCCATCGCGCAGCGCGAGCCTTCGGGCAGGGCGGGGAAGTCGGGCAGCCCGTCCAGCGCGATGTTCAGCTTGCCCGAGGAGCCACGCATCTTGAAGTGCTTCACCCGGTGCAGGAACGGGTCAGGCAGGTCGGCGGGATCGACCAGCTTCAGGAAGGTGCGTTTCACGTCGGCGTTCGACACCACGCGGGGGGCGAGGATTTCCTCGCCCGTCTCCAGCACCACGCCGCGGGTGCGGCCGCCCTTGGTCAGCACCTTCGCCACGCCCGCATCGGTGCGGATCGTGCCGCCCGCCGCCGTGAACGACGCGGCCAGCGCCTGCGTGACCGCGCCCATGCCGCCGCGCGCATAGCCCCAGGCGCCGACCGAGCCATCGACCTCGCCCATGTAGTGATGCAAGAGCACATAGGCCGTGCCGGGTGACATCGGCCCCAAGGCGGTGCCGATGATCCCCGACAGTGCAAGGTAGGCCTTGATCACGTCGGTCTCGAAATATTCCTCAAGGAAATCGGCGATCGACATGGTCCAGAACCGCACCGTCGCCGCCATCTCCTCGGCCGAGAAATTACCAAAGCGGCGGGCGATCCACAGCAGTTCGGCAATGTCGCGCGGCTTGAAGCTGACCGGGTCGGGCGCGGTGCGCATCAGCAGGGGCTGGATGAACCGGCACTGCCGCGTCACGTCGCGGGCATAGCTTTCGTAGGCTTCCGCGTCGCGGGCCGAAAAGCGCGCAAACTCGCGCCGGTGCGAGTCGTGATCGCGGTAGCTGGCCAGATAGTCGCCGTCGCGGGTGAAGACCGCGCCGCCCTCGTAGGAAATGATCTGCAACCCGTGCTTGGGCAGTTCCAGATCGCGCATGATCTCGGGCCGGAACAGCGAGCAGACATAGGAGCAGTTGGAGAACGTCACCCCGGTGCCGGTATCGCGGCTGGTCGCGGCGCCGCCGACCCAGGGATTCTTTTCCACCACCAGCACGTTCAGCCCGGCGCGTTGCAGATAACCCGCGGTGACCAGCCCGTTGTGGCCGCCGCCGATCAGGATGACGTCGTGTTGCTTCATTGCGCTTTCCCGTTCATCTGCCCAGAAAATGGCATTACAGGCAGCGGGTTGTCCACATATTTTGAATGACCATTCAGCAAGTATGTTGCAATGTGCTGATGATGCGGTAGGATTTGCTGAAGATACACGCCCGTCGGAAGGGGCAGAGATGTCCGCACCGGACCCCGTAGACAACACGACCGCGATTCGCCTGCCCGCGCTGCCGGGGGCCGAACCTTGCCCCGCCCGCCTTCGGGGCCGTAAACCGGGCGGGGTGCGGGCATGAGCGCGCCGGAAAGAGTGAAGGGTATCAGGATGAAGGCAGGCGACGAGGCAGACGGCGCGCGCGGGCGCAAGGCCAGCAAGGAAACCCGGCGCGGCCAGCTGATCGAGGCGACGATCGACAGCCTCGCCAAGCGCGGCTACTCGGAAACCACGATGGCCGACATCGCCGACGGCGCGGGCCTGTCGCGCGGCATCGTCAACTTCCATTTCGAGAGCAAGGAAAACCTGCTTATCGCCACGTTGCAGTTCATGGCCGACGAATACGCCAGCCACTGGATGGGCGCCTACGACAAGGCGGGCCCGCGCGCCGCCGACCGGCTCTGGGCCATCGTCGCCGCCGATTTCGATCGCAGGCTGTGCACCCGGCGCAAGCTGGCGGCCTGGTGCGCCTTCTGGGGCGAGGCGAAATCGCGCCCGACCTATCAGGCGCTTTGCGGCGCGCGCGACGATGCCTACCAGAACACCGTGCAGGATCTGCTGGCCGCGCTGAAGGCCGAGGGCGGCTATGGCTATGCCACCGAGGCGCTGACGCTCGCGCTTTGCGCCATGCTCGAAGGGCTCTGGTTTCGCATGATGATGGGCGACGGGATGACGCGCGAAGCCGCGCATGACGGCGCCAAAGACTGGCTCGCCGCGGTATTTCCGCGGCACTTCACCACCGCCGGGCCGAAAGCGGAGTAACCAACCACAACAGGGAGACGTAAGGCATGAAGACGATCGGAAAACTGGGCGCGGTTCTGGCCGTGGGCCTCTTCGCAGCTGGCGCAAGGCCGGTGCTGGCGGGCGACCTGACGGTGTTCGACTGGGCGGGCTATGAAGACCCCGCCTTTCACCCCGACTATGTGAAGAAATACGGCGGCTCGCCGCAATTCGCCTTCTTCGGCGACGAGGACGAGGCCTTCCAGAAACTGACCTCGGGCTTCAAGGCCGATCTGGCGCATCCCTGCTCGCAATCGGTGGTGAAATGGCGCGAGGCCGGGCTGCTGGAACCGCTCGACACCTCCAAGATCGCCTCCTGGAACGACGTGCTGCCGGGCATCAAGGCGATGAAGAACCTGATGACCGACGACAAGGGCGTGGCCTGGTTCATGCCGTTCGAATGGGGCAACACCGCCGTTGTCTACCGCACCGACAAGCTGAAGCCCGAGGATGTCGCCTCGCTGCAAGCCTTCGCCGATCCCAAGAACAAGGGCCGCGTCTCGATCGGCGACAACGTCGACGATGCCTATGCGCTGGCCAGCCTCGCCATCGGGCTGAAAGACTGGTCGACGATGACCGATGCGCAGTTCCAGCAGGCCTCGGACTTCCTGCGCAAGGTGCACAAGAACGTGCGGCTGTACTGGACCGACAACACCCAGCTGTCGCAGGCGATGGCCAGCGGCGAGGTTGATCTGGCCTGGGCCTGGAACGAGACGGTAACCACGCTTGCCGGGGAAAACGTGCCGGTCGCGATGAACCGCGACGCCAAGGAGGGGCTCTCCACCTGGGTCTGCGGCTATGTCAAGCTGAAGGGCGGCACCGGCGACGACCAGAAGGCCTATGACTTCATCAACGCGGTGACGGCGCCCGACGTGTCGGACTACCTCGTGACGCAGTGGGGCTATGGCCATTCCAACGCCAAGGGCATGGCGGCGATCGACCCGGCCACGCTGGCGGCGGGCGGCTACGACAATGTCGAGAAGTTCACCGCCAATACGCTGTTTCAGACCCCGGTGCCGATCGCGCTGAAGGCCAAGATGATCGCCGAGTTCGAAAAGATCAAAGCCGGGTTCTGACGCGCCCGGCCAAGGGGCGCCCCAGACCGGCGCCCCTTCTTCCTGGCGGAAATACTCCACGGGGGTGCGGGGGTGTGAAACCCCCGCTCTTCCCCGCCGCGCGAAACCCCGCAGAAATCGGTGTGAAAGCGGTGTGAAATCGGTGCCGAAACGGTATCCCGTTTTCCCAGCCTTCCCAACCCCTTGCGCGCCAAACCGTCGGATTACCGCGCGTCGGGGTCGGCCATCAGCACCAGCGCCTCCGGGTCGAAGGCAAGGCGAACCTCGGCGCCGATGTTCAGCTCGTCGGCGCCGAAGGTGTTGGTCTCGACGATCGACAGCGGCGCCTCCAACCCGTCGATGGCTACCGACAGGCTGGTGGTCTCGCCGAAATAGGCCCGGTTCGCGATCCGCCCGGTCAACTCGTGTTCCGCCCGCTCGCCGTCCCACAGCACCCGCAGCCGTTCCGGCCGGATCCCCACCGTCGCGCGCCCGCCGCTGGCGGTGAAGCCGGGCGGCTTGGTCAGGGTGGCGGTGCCGAACCGTTCGGTTTCCACCGTCAGCGCCGCACCGGCCTCGGCCGCGATCCGGCCTCGCAGAAAGTTCATTCCGCCAAGGAAATCAGCCACTTTGCGGGTGGTCGGCCGCTGGTAGATCTCCATCGGGCTGGCGACCTGCGCGATCTGGCCACCGAACATCACCGCGATCCGGTCGCTCAACGCCAGCGCCTCGTACTGGTCATGCGTCACCAGCACGAAGGTGATGCCGACGCTTTGCTGCAATGTGCGCAATTCGGTCTGCATCTCTTCGCGCAGCTTCTTGTCCAGCGCCGACAACGGTTCATCCAGCAGCAGCACCTTGGGCCGCATCACCAGTGCCCGGGCCAGCGCCACGCGCTGCCGCTGACCACCCGAAAGTTCATTGCCCTTGCGGGCGCCGAAGCCGGGAAGGCGAACCATTTCAAGGGCTTCATCCACCCGTCGCGCCTCTTCCACGCGCCCCAGCCGCATCCGTTTCAGCCCATAGGCGACGTTTTCCGCCACGTTCAGATGCGGGAAAATCGCGTAGGACTGGAACACCATGTTCGTCGGCCGCTGGTTCGCCCGCACCTCGGTGCAGTCGGCGCCGTCGATGGAAATCGTGCCGCTGGTCGGCGTGTCCAGCCCCGCGAGCATCCTGAGCAGCGTGGTCTTGCCGCATCCCGACGGGCCGAGAAGCGAAAAGAACTCGCCCGCCGCGACGTCGAGGTTGATCTGATCCAGCGCGCGGAACGTTCCGAAGTGTCTGGAAACGTTGCGAATCTCGATCATTGGTTTGACGTCAGGCATTCGGCCCCCCTCGCGCCATCACGCGCTTTTCGGCGCGGCGGCGAACAATCTCGGCGACCGTAAGAAGGATCACCGACGCGGTCATCATCAGGCTGCCCAGGGCCAGCACCTCGGGCAGTTTGGCGGCAAAGCGCAGCTGGCCCCAGATGTAGACGGGCAGGGTCGTCTCGGTCCCCGACAGGAAGAACGCGAGCAGGAATTCATCCAGTGAGATGGTGAAGCTGACCAGCAGGCTCGACAGGATCGCCGGCGCCACCACCGGCAGCGTGACCCGGCGGAACGTGCCCATCGCGGTTTCGCCCAGATCGAGCGAGGCTTCCTCCAGACTGCGGTCGAAGCCCTCGAACCCGGCGATCAGCACCGACATCGAATAGGGCAGGCAGAACACGATCTGGCCCAGGATCACCGTCAGAAGCGACAACTGGATCCCGATCTGCAGCAGCACCAGCAGCATCGACACCGCCACGATGATCTCTGGCAGAAAGAGCGGCGCCATGATCAGCCCGGTCGCGGGCTTCTGGCCGGGGAACTTGTAGCGCGTGATGGCCCGCGCCGCGCAGATCGCCAGCACGGTCGAGGTGATCGAAACCGCCAGCCCCACCATCAGGCTGTTCCACGCTGCGCCCAGCATCACCTGATTGTCGAAAAGCTGGACGTACCAACGGGTTGTGAAGCCCTTCAGCGGAAAAGCCGCGACCACGCCGGTATTGAAAGAGAACAGCGGCAGCAGCAGGATCGGGAAGTAGAGGAAGACCATGAAGGCGCCAAGATAGACCGGCAACCAGCGGATGCGGGACAGAAGCCTCATCGCCGCACCCCGCGCACCGCCAGCCGCAGCGCCAGCACCATCAGCCCCGCCGCCGAGGCGACCAGAACCATCGTTGTGACCGACAGCGCCGCCCCCAGCGGCCAGTTCATCGCGCGGCCAAAGTTCACCTCGATCGCCGAGGCGATCATCACCCCCTCGGTGCCGCCGACAAGCTTGGGCGTAACGTAGTCGCCGACCGTCGGGATCATCACGATCAGGAAGGCCGAGGTGACCCCCGGCAGCGACAGCGGCAGCACGATCTTGGTCAGCGAGCGAAACAGCCCGTCGCCCAGATCCTGCCCGGCCTCGACCAGCGAGCGGTCGATCTTTTCCAGCGAGACGAAGATCGGCAGGATCGCGAAGGCGACCCAGCTGTGGACCAGCGTGATGATGACCGAATCGGCGTTGTACAGCAGCGACTCGATCGGCGAATGGATCAGCCCCAGCCACAGCAGCAGGCTGTTCAGCACACCGTTGTAGCCCAGCACCAGCTTCCACGACATCACGCGCAGAAGATAGCTGGTCAGGAACGGCACGGTGATCAGGAAAAGCCAAAGGTTCTTGTTCCGTCCGCCGTGGAACGAGATGTACCAGGCGACGGGGTAGGCCATCACCACCGTCGCCACGCTGACGGTCAGCGAGATCCAGAGCGAGCGCAGGAACAGGTCGCGGTAGATCGGCTGGGTCAGCGCGGCGCGGTAATTATCAAGCCGGAAGCTGTGATCGACGGTCAGGAAGGTCTGCTTCCAGAAGCTGAACAGGATGATGATGATCACCGGCAAGAGCAGCATCGCCATCGCGTACAAGAGCGTGGGCGAGATCAGCGCAAGGCCGCGCGCCGCCTCGGATCCGGCCCATCGCCGCACCCGCCCGCTCACCGCGCGCCCCTTGGGCCGGGCGCGGGTGAGCGGGGGAGTGTGGTGGCAAGGTGCTGGCTCATGCCGTGAAGGTTGCGCGCATTTGCCACGAAGGCAAGGAAAAAATCGCGTTTTGCTGATTGAACCGCCATTCAATGTTGATATGATTAGGTAATGAAATTCATGCGTTTGATCTGCGCGGATTGCAGGTCGAGGATAATGGAGAGAGAACATGACGGCGACCCTTCGGCCGACCCCCGCCACCGCTGGCGCGATGCTGAAACTGCGCGAACGCGTGGGCCAGCATCTGGTGCAGCCCTGGCCCACGGCCGGCAAGATCGGTGTCGATTCGCTCGGCATGGTCGGTGATGGCGAGGGCGTCTACATCCTGCACGAGGACGGGCGGCGGCTGATCGACGGGCCGGCGGGCATGTGGTGCGTCAACGCGGGTCACCGCAATGCTGCGTTGGCCGACACGCTGCGCGAACAGGCGATGTCGCTCAGCTACGCCTCGCCGTGGTACACCACGACCTCGCCGGCGCTGAAACTGGCAGAGCGGATCGCGGCCTATGCGCCGGGCGATCTGGACCGGGTGTTCCTGACCACCGGCGGCACCTCGGCGGTGGAAACGGCGCTGCGGTTCATGTTCTTTCTCAACAACGTCAAGGGGCGGCCCGAGAAGAAGCTGATCGTGACGCGCCACGGCGCCTATCATGGTGCGAGCTATCTGACCGGTTCGCTGAACAGCAGCGCGGCGCAGATGACGGGCGGCCCCGACCTGCGCCCGCCAGAGCCGAAATGGATGGACACCGCCGAGGGTCTGGTGCTGCGCCTGTCCTGCCCGAACCCGTTCCGCCGCCCGGAGGGGATGGACCTTGCCGCCTTCGCCGATCATCTGGTCGAGGAGTTCCGCCAGTTGATCGAGCGGGTCGGGGCCGACCGCATCGGCGCCTTCATCGGCGAGCCGATCCAGGCCTCGGGTGGGGTGATCGTGCCACCGCCGGGCTATCTGAAGCGGATGCGTGAGTTGTGCCGCGAGAACGATATCCTGTTCATCGCCGACGAAGTGGTGACGGCCTTCGGGCGGCTTGGCCATGTGTTCGCGTCGCAAGAGGTGTTCGACATCGACCCTGACATGATCACCTTCGCCAAGGGTGTGACCTCGGGCTATTTCCCGCTGGGCGGGGTGATGATGTCGGCGGCGATGCTGGAAGACCTGCGAAAATCGAACCACCCCGAGGCGACATTTGCGCATGGGCTGACCTATTCCAGCCATCCGATCGGCTGCGCGGTGGCGCTGAAGAACCTCGATCTGCTGGAAGGCGGATTGCTGGCGCAGGCGCAGGCGAACGCCGATTACTTCCAGACCGCCCTGAAGACCCTGGAGGTGCATGGTCTGGTCGGCGAGGTGCGCGGGATGGGGCTGATGGCCTGCATCGAATGCGTGGCCGACAAGCAAAGCCACGACCCCTTCGCGCTCGACCTTGAGGTCGGCAAGCGGATCGACCGGCATTGCCAGGAACGCGGGCTGATGGTGCGGCCGCTGGTGCAGATGTGCGTGATGTCGCCACCGCTGGTCATCACCCGGCCGCAGATCGACACGATGGTGTCGATCCTCGACGAAGCGATCCGCGCGACGATGGACGATCTGGTCCGCGACGGGCTGTGGCGGGGCTGAGCGGGGGCAGGTTGCGCGCGGGGGTTTCACACCCCCGCACCCCCGTGGAGTATTTCCGCCAGAAAGAAGGGGCGCCGGTTTGGGGCGCCCCGGCTGGTCAGCTGCGCATCGCGGCGTTGACCTCGGCCAGCCGATCCTCGCCGGGGTTTTGGTCCAGCGTCATCACCGGCAGGACGGCGCGCAGGTGGTCGTGGTGGCTGCGCACCCCGTATTCCAGATCGGACAGGTAGAAGCCCGCGAAGGCCTCTGACGTCATCGCTTCGTTCGACCAGTGTTGCAGTTGCACGTCTTCGGCCTGCGTGTCGCGGTCGATCCGCATCGCGAGGTAGCGCGCCAACCGCGCGGCGCGGGTTTCCTCGGGGTAGCGATAGACGGCGCCGCGCAGCAGGGTCTTGCCGACGGCGACGGGGAATTCCTGATAGAACTGCATCGTCTCGGGGGTGACGGCGATCACCATGTTGGGGAACAGGCCCCAGTAGACCCAGGCGTGGCGGTGGCTTTCGGGCAGGCGGGCGTTCTCCGGCGCGATGCGGACGTAGTTCTTCACACTCCAGCGCCGGGTGGCCCTGGGGTTCCAGGTCGCGAAACTGCGGCTGAGGCCCGCCACGAAGGGCTCATCGTAGTAGGTCGAGCCGTAGAGGTCTTGCAGCGCGGGATGGGCCATCGCGACGTGGTAGCCCTCGTTGTCGACGTCGCGGACGGATTTCCAGTTCACCGCCGAACCTTGGGTCCAGACCCCGCCGGCAGGCACCATCGTTTCCATCGCATAGGGCGCCATTTCGGCGGCGAAGGGGGCCATGACCTCGGCCACCGAAGGTTGCGGGCCGGGCAGGAAGCGCAGGAAGACCAGCCCCATCCAGACCTCGGTCTCGATCGGTTTCAAGCCGAATTCGACCTTGTCCATCGGTGGAAAGCTGCGCGGCTGCGCGGCGCCGCGCAGGGTGCCGTCGAGGTTGTAGACCCAGCCGTGGAACGGGCAGACCAGCGCACCCTGACAATGGCCGCTGTCCTTGGCGACAAGTCGCGAACCGCGGTGGCGGCAGATGTTGTGGAACGCTTTCACCGCGCCATCCTGCCCGCGCAGCACCAGCGCGCGTTCGCCCAGGATGTCGAGCGCGAGAAAATCACCCGGATCGGGCAGGTCCGAGAGGTGGCAGGCGATCTGCCAGTGGCGGCGGAACAGCTCGGCCTTTTCCAGTTCCAGCAGGGCGGGGGAGTGGTAGCACCAGCCCGGCAACCCGCGCCGGTCCCAGTCATTCGGGATGGAGATGTCGCGGGCGGCGGCGGTCATGGTGGAATCCTTTGTTGAATGTTCATTCAACTTAAGCACATTTTATCGTTTATGGGAATACCACTTGGTGTTGCGCCAATGCAAAGGGCCGCGAGTCTCTTCGCGGCCCTTGTCGCTCTGTCCGTCTGACGGCTCAGGCGGTTTCGGCCTCTGCCAGCGTCGGGTAGTCGGTATAGCCCTTGGCGCCGCCGCCGTAGTAGGTGGCGCGGTCGCCTTCGGCCAGCGGGGCATCCAGCGTCAGCCGTTCGACCAGATCGGGGTTGGCGATGAACGCCTTGCCGAAGGCAATCGCATCGGCCGCGCCGCTGTCGACGGCGGCCATCGCCGCCGTGCGGGTGTAGCCGTTGTTGGCGATGTAGTTGCCGGTGTAAAGCGCGCGCAGGGCCGCCATTTTCGCATCGCTCTCGGTATCGCGGGCGCCACCGGTGGCGCCTTCCACCATGTGCAGATAGGCCAGGTTGAAGCGGTTCAGCCCCGTGATGACATGCGAGAAGACGGCGACCGGGTCGGTATCGGTGACGCCGTTCGACGGCGACAGCGGGCTCAGCCGGATGCCGGTGCGGTCGGCGCCGATGGCGGCGGTGACGGCCTCGACCACCTCGAACAGGAAGCGGGCACGGTTCTCGATCGACCCGCCGTAGGCATCGGTCCGGTGGTTCGAACCGTCACGCAGGAACTGGTCGATCAGATAGCCGTTGGCGGCGTGAATCTCGACCCCGTCAAAGCCTGCGGCGCGCGCGTTCCTGGCGGCCTGGGCATAGGTCGCGACGATCTGCGGAATCTCTTCCAGCGCCAGGGCGCGGGGCTCCGAGGTGGGCACGAAGCCCTTGCCATCGAAGGTCTGCGACTTGGCCGCGATGGCCGAGGGCGCGACCGGCGCGACGCCGCCCGGTTGCAGCGAGGTGTGCGAGATGCGGCCGACATGCCACATCTGCAGCACGATCTTGCCGCCCTTGGCGTGAACGGCGGCGGTGACATTCTTCCAACCCTCGATCTGGGCGGGGCTGTAGATGCCCGGCGTCCAGGCATAGCCCTTACCCTCTGGCATGATCTGGCTGGCTTCGGTGATCAAGAGGCCCGCCGAGGCGCGCTGGGCATAGTATTCGGCGGCGAGGTCGGAGGGCACGTCATCCGCCGGACGGGCGCGGTTGCGGGTCAGCGGTGCCATGACGACACGGTTGGCCAGCGAGATTGCGCCGAACTGGGCTGGCGTAAACAGTTTAGGGGTGGTCATCTCTTGTCCTTTTTTTGTGTCCTCAATGGTTTGCACCAGAGGTTCGGCCGGGGTATTGCCCGTGCCCGGTATCATTTGAACTGTTCGGTTCAATATTCAACCCCCGCCGGTTCAGATTGCCGCGATGGCTTCCGACAGCATTGCGCGCACCTCCGCCGCCAGCAACGTGAGTGCCGGATTGGGGATCGCCTGCATCGAGGCGACCGGGTCGATGGCCGAAACCTCGGTGCCGCCGTCAACCTCGCGCAGGATCACGTTGCATGGCAGCATGGCCCCCACGCGCGGTTCCAACCCGATGGCGCCAAACGCCATTTTCGGGTTGCAGGCGCCAAGGATGCGGTAGCCCGGCATGTCTTCGCCCAGCTTTTCACGCATCGTCGCGGCAACGTCGATCTCGGTCAGAACGCCAAAGCCGCGCGCCTTCAGGGCGTCGCGCGTGCGCGCCTCGACATTGGCAAGGCTGGCGGGGATCAGTCGGGTCAGGGTGTAGGGCATCTGGACCTCCTCGGGTTGCAGGTGACGGACGGCTGACGGAACGCGGACCGGCGGCAAGACATGCCGACCGATCTTGTCCCGACATGCCAGCGGCACTTGCTGGGCGCCCTGACCTGCATCAAGGTTTCCGCGCCGCGGTAATGCCAGACTGGTCGGCGAGACCGGGATAAACGGCAAGGGAGACTGCAATGCGTTGGGCGATGATCCTGTCAGGGCTTGGGGTGGCGGCGATGGTCGCGGCCTGTGCGGTGCAGCCAGAGACGGATGGCAAGGTGCTGTTCCACGACTATTGCGCGGGGTGCCACGGTGAAAGCGGGGTCGGCGACGGCCCGGCGGCGATCGGGCTGGCGCGCAAGCCCGCCGACCTGACGCGGATCGCGGCGAAGAACGGCGGCGTGTTCCCGCGTGTCCGGGTGATGAGCTGGATCGACGGCTTCACGCGGGCGGGCAAGCATGGCGGGCAGGTGATGCCGGTGTTCGACCCGCTGCTGACCGGGCCGAACGTGCTGATCGACACCGGCGGCGGGGTGATGACGCCGACGCCGGTGCAACTGGTGGCGCTGTCCGACTACGTCGAAACGCTGCAGCGGAAGTAGGCGCGGCGGCGATCCGGCGCGCCTAGCGATAGGCGCGCAGGTAGTGATGCTCGAACGTCCGTTTCAACCAGTGGAACGGCTTGAAGGCGGGCAGCACCAGATTGAAGCGGGCGTTGCGAAAGACCAGCATGCCGCTGTTCAGGGTGTCGAGAATGCAGACCAGCTCTGGCTTGAAGGCCACCACGGGCGCCTTGCCCTTCAGCACGGCGGCGATGTTTGCTGCGGCGGCCTTGGCTTGCAGGTCGGCCTGATGCGCCTGTTTAGGCATCCAGTCGGGGCCGGGAAAGCTGCCCGCGTCGCCCGCAACCCAGAGGTTGGTGAAGCCTTCGACCTGCGTCTGCGCCGTCGCCCGGACCATGCCACCGGGCGACAGCGGCAGCGAGGATCGGGCCAGCCACTCCGGCCCGGTCAGGCCGGGCATGAACAGGATCAGGTCAGCCGGGATCGTGCCGCCCTCGGTGACCACGGCGCGTTCCTCGAACCGGAGGAGCTTGTGGCCAAGATGGGTCTCGATCCCGCGCCGGGCCATCTGCGCCAGCAGGCCGTCCACCGCCGTTTCGCCCAGCCGCTGGCCGGGGCGCTGCGACGGGCTGAAGAACACCAGCCGGAACCGGTCGCGGCGACCCTGACGGCGCAAGAGGCTGTCGATGTTGAACAGAAACTCGAACATCGGGCCGCCGCGCATGGCGCCCGGTTCGGCCGGGTTGGTGGCAAAGCCGATGGCGATGGTGCCGCCATCCGGCGCGGCAAGGCGCGCGGCGATTTGTTCGGCGGCCGCGATGCCGTTGCAAGGGATGATGCCGTGCTCGATGCCCGGCAGCTTGCGCAGGAACCGCCCGCCGGTGGCGATGATGACGTGATCGGCTCTGACGGGCCCCATTTCGGTTTCCACCTGCCGCCCGTCCGGTGAAAGCCCGGTGACGGCGGCCTTGAGGTGGCGCACCTTGTGCCGCGCAAAGAAGCGGGCCAGCGGCACTTTCAGCCCCGCGCCCTTGCGGATCCCGGCGGGGATCCAGATCGTACTGGGCAGGTAGTGCAAGTCGTCGCGCGGCGAGATCACGGTAATCTCGGCGTTGACGCGGTGGCGGCGCAATTCGCGGATGGCGGTGAGGGCGGCGAAGCCGGAGCCGAGGATGGCGATCTGGGTCATGGGCTGTCCTTGCGATGCAGTCCGGGCGGGCTGGGGTGAAGATATATTCGCAATATGGAATTAGTGATAATATCACAAACGCCGCCGTTCAAGCCGGGATCCGGGGGCGTGGCGTTATCGCACAGGGCGGGGATTGGACCGGCGCACCGGTTCTGCTAGGCAGGGTGGATGGTGCGCACGATCCACTCTCGTCTCCTCGCGTTCGGGCTCGCGCTGTTGCTCGGGCTCAGCTCGGTCCTGACGGTGGCCGCAGCTCGCATGGCGACGCTCGACGATCTGGCCGTGGCGCGTTTCGTTGCCGTGGGCGGCACCGCCGACGATCTGTGTGGCAAGACCGCGCCACGCAATCTGCTCGATGAACTCAACAACCTCTGCCAACCCGCCGGCCCGCCGCTGCTGGAAGCGACGCCGGGCCACCTGCCGCCGGTCACGCTGCGGATGTCGCGGGTGGGGTGGGCCTTTGCGGTGCTGCACGCGCCGCGCGCCCCGGCGCTGACCGGCCCGGCGATCCGGGCGCCACCCGCGTTGGCCTGAGCCGCGATCTGTGCCCGGTCCGGTGACCGGGTTGCCGATGTCTGCCGCGATCCCGCGGCCCGTTCCCCATGCAATCCCCTGATCCGCCCCCCGTGGCGGAGCTTTCCCCAATCGCCGGCAGAGTTCCGGCAGAAAGACATGACCATGAAAACCGCACTGATCCTTGCCGCCAGCCTCGCGATGACTGCTTCGGCCGCCTTCGCCCACGCCCACCTGACCGCCGAGATGCCCGCCGACAAGGCGACGGTCGCCGCCCCCACCGACCTGATGCTGACCTTCTCGGAGGATGTGTCGCTGAAATTCACCGGCGTGAAGGTGACCGGCCCCGCCAAGGCAGAGGTTGCGCAGGGCACACCCTCGCTGTCGCAGGGCGACACGGTGCTGACCGTGCCGTTGCAAGGCACGCTGGGGCTGGGCACCTACACGGTGGACTGGCACGCGCTGTCGACCGACGGGCACAAGACCCACGGCACCTATACCTTCACCGTGAAGTAAGCCGGTGGACCGGGCGCTGATCCTGATCCGGTTCCTGCATTTCGGGGCGGCGATGCTGCTTTGGGGCGGGGCGGTGTTTGGCGGCGCCCGGTCCGTTCCGCCCCGTGCGGGGCGGCTTTGGCTACTGCTGGCGCTGACCGCCATCGGTTGGCTGATGCTGGAGGCCGGGGTAGCGGGTGACGGCTGGACTGACACGCTGGACCCCGGCACGATCTGGGCCCTGCTAAGCGCGACGGCCGTGGGGCAGGCTTGGGCATTTCACATGGCGCTGGTCGCGGCGCTGGGTGTTGCGATCTGGCGCGGGCGCGGGGTGACGCTGGCCGCCGGGGTCGCACTGGCCAGCCTTGCGCTGGTCGGTCATGCGGCGATGCAACAGGGCTGGATCGGCGGCGCGCACCGCGCCAACGCCGCGCTGCATCTGCTGGCGGCGGGGTATTGGGTGGGCGCCTTGCCGCCCCTGCTGGGCTGCCTTGCCCGGATGCGGCAGGGCGAGGCGACGCTGGGGCCGGTGGTGATGCGCTATTCGCGCCTTGGGCATTGGGCTGTGGCGGCGGTGATCGTGACGGGCGTGGCCAATACCGCGCTGGTGCTGGGGCGGGTGCCCGGCCTCGGGTCGCCCTATCAGGCGCTCTTGGTGCTGAAGATCGCGCTGGTGGCGGCAATGGTGGGCGTGGCGCTGGTCAACCGCTACGGTTTCGTGCCCCGCCTCAAGGCGGCAAACGACCCCGCCGCCCTGCGGGCAATCGCGCGCGGCACGCTGGCCGAGATCGCGCTGGGGGCCGCCGTTCTCGCGCTTGTGAGCGCATTTGCCACGTTTGACCCGGTCTGAACCGCCCGACTTGACTTGTATCAGGGACATGCGCGCCCGAATCCCTCACCTTCCCCAAGGACAGAGGAGGCGCGGATGTTCGAAGTGCGGTTGCATGGCCGGGGCGGTCAGGGCGTTGTGACGGCGGCCGAGATGCTGTCGGTCGCGGCCTTCGACGAGGGGCGCTATGCGCAGGCGTTTCCCAGTTTCGGATCGGAACGGATGGGGGCGCCGGTCGCCTCGTTCTGCCGGATCGCCGAGGCCGAGATCCGGCTGCGCGAGCCGATCATCGACCCCGACGCGCTGATCATTCAGGATCCGACGCTGTTTCACTCGGTCCATGTCTTCGCCGGGCTGAAACCCGATGGCTACCTGCTGATCAACTCGACCCGGACGCCCGCCGAACTGGGCATCACGGCAATCGCCGAACGGTTGCCCGCGGGCCACGTCCGCTGCCTGCCTGCCACCGAAATCGCGATGCGCCATTTCGGCAAGCCCCTGCCCAACGCGGTTCTGCTGGGCGGCTTCGCGGCGATGACGGAGGTGGTGTCACTTGACGCGGTGCTGAAGGCGATCCGCGAGCGGTTCGCGGGCAAGGTCGGCGAGGCCAACGTGGCGGCGGCCGAAGAAGCCTATGCGCTGGCGCGCGCGGCCTGAAGGGGGAACGCAATGTTGAGACAGATCGAAGGTTCGCAAGGCATCGCCGAGGCCGTGGCACTGTGTCGCCCGCAGGTGGTTTGCGCTTATCCGATCACGCCGCAGACCCACATCGTCGAGGGTGTGGGCGCGATGGTGAAGGACGGGCGGCTGACCAATTGCGAATTCATCAACGTGGAATCGGAATTCGCCGCGATGTCGGTGGCCATCGGCGCCTCGGCCGCCGGTGCGCGGGCCTATACGGCGACCGCCAGTCAGGGCCTCTTGTTCATGGCCGAAGCGGTCTACAACGCCGCCGGACTCGGGTTGCCGATCGTGATGACGGTGGGCAACCGGGCGATAGGCGCGCCGATCAACATCTGGAACGACCATTCCGACTCGATGGCGCTGAAGGACGCGGGCTGGATTCAGCTTTACGCCGAAACCAATCAGGAGGCCGCCGACCTGCACATCATCGCCTTCCGCCTTGCGGAAGAGCTGAGTTGCCCGGTGATGGTCTGTGTCGACGGCTTCATTCTGACCCATGCCTTCGAGCGGATCGACACGCCGACGCAGGCGCAGGTGGATGCCTTCCTGCCGCCTTTCAGCCCGGTGCAGATGCTCGACCCCGATGATCCCTATTCCATCGGCGCGATGGTCGGGCCGGAGGCTTTCACTGAGGTGCGCTATCTGGCGCATCAGAAGCAGGTGGATGCGCTGGAGGTGATCCCGCGGGTGGCGGCAGAGTTTCAGGCCGCCTTCGGGCGCGAGGCCGGGGGGCTTTTGCGGTCTTACCGGGTCGACGGGGCCGAGACGGTTCTGGTCGCGCTGGGCTCCATCAACGGCACCATCAAGGACGTGGTGGATGCCGAACGGGCGAAGGGGGTCAGCGTCGGGTCGGTCTGCATCGGTTCGTTCCGGCCGTTTCCGCTGGCCGAACTGCACGATGCGCTGGCCGGGGCCAAGCGGGTAGTCTGCATCGAAAAGAGCCTCGCACCCGGTCTGGGCGGGATGCTGGCCTCGAACGTGCGGATGGCGATGCGCGGGCTGACGACGCCGGTGCTGACGGTGATCGCGGGTCTGGGTGGGCGGCCGATCACGCGAACCGGGCTGACCGAGGTGATCCGCGCGGCGGGTGCCGATGCGCTGGACGATGTGACCTTCCTCGACCTCAACCGCCCGGCGATCGAGGCGCAACTGACCCGCTCGGCTGGACTGCGCGAGTCGGGGCCGATCGCGGAAAATCTGCTCAAGGCGCTGAACCCCGGCCTCGTGCGCCGGGTCTCGCCGCGCAAGGAGGCCGGGCAATGACCGACGACACCCCGCAAAAGGTGCGGTTCTACCAGACCGGCACCCACACCGTCGGCAACCGCCTGATGGATGAGGCCGCCCGCACGGTGCAGGCCTCGCCCGACCGGTCGAACGCGATCACCTCGGGCCACCGCGCCTGTCAGGGTTGCGGCGAGGCACTGGGCGCGCGCTATGCGCTGGACGCGGCGATGCGGGCCTCGGGCGGACGCATGGTGGCGGTGAACGCGACTGGCTGCCTTGAGGTCTTCACCACGCCCTCGCCGGAATCGAGCTGGCAGATCGCCTGGCTGCATTCGGTCTTCGGCAACGCGCCGGCGGTGGCAACCGGGGTCGCGGCGGCGATGCGGATGCGCGGCAAGACCGATGTGCGGGTGGTCGCACAGGGCGGCGACGGCGGCACCACCGACATCGGTTTCGGCTGCCTGTCCGGCATGTTCGAGCGCAACGATGACGTGCTTTACATCTGCTACGACAACGAAGCCTATATGAACACCGGGGTGCAGCGGTCTTCGGCCACCCCGCCCGCGGCGCGCACGGCGACGACGCAGGCCATCGGCCCGCATCCGGGCAACATCTTCGGCACCGGGAAGAACATGCCGCGCATCGCGATGGCGCACAACATCCCCTATGTGGCGACTGCCAGCGTTGCCGACCTGCACGACCTGGAGGCGAAGGTGACCCGCGCGATGAGCATCGGCGGCGCGCGCTACATCCACATCTTCGTGCCCTGCCCGCTGGGCTGGGGCTCGGCGTCACATGACACGGTCAAGCTGGCGCGGCTGGCGGTGGAAAGCGGCTTGTTCCCGCTGTTCGAGGCGGAGCATGGCGAGGTGACGGCAGTGAAGAAAATCCGCCATCAGGTGCCGGTGGAGGATTATCTGCGCCCGCAAGGCCGGTTCCGCCACCTCTTCCGCGAGGGGCACGAGGACCGCCCCACCATCGAGGCGATCCAGCGAATGGCCGACGCCAACATCCGCCGTTACGGACTTGTCGAGGAGGACGCGGCATGAACGATCACACGCTGCCCTTTGCCATCACGCTCGATCCGGGGTCTAGCAAGCAGAACCACACTGGTTCTTGGCGGTCCGAACGGCCGGTCTATGTCGACCGGTTGCCGCCTTGCAACCATCAGTGCCCGGCGGGCGAAAACATCCAGGGCTGGCTTTATCACGCCGAAAGCGGCGACTATGCCGAAGCTTGGCGGGCGTTGATGCGCGACAACCCGATGCCCGCGGTGATGGGGCGGGTCTGCTACCATACCTGCGAAACCGCCTGCAACCGCGGCAAGCTGGACGAGGCGGTCAGCATCCACTCGGTCGAGCGGTTTCTGGGCGACTACGCGGTGGAACACGGGCTGACGCCGCCGGTTGACGCGCCGCCCTCGGGCAAGCGCGTGCTGGTGATTGGGGCGGGGCCTTCGGGCCTGTCGGCCGCCTATCACCTGACGCGGCTGGGCCATGCGGTCACGATCCGCGAGGCGGGGCCGATGG
This sequence comes from Paracoccaceae bacterium, assembly GCA_016124615.1. Lineage (GTDB taxonomy): Bacteria > Pseudomonadota > Alphaproteobacteria > Rhodobacterales > Rhodobacteraceae > Solirhodobacter. The sequence goes on from WGNF01000006.1 coordinate 204,635, forward strand.
CGGGCGGCATGATGCGCTTCGGCATCCCGAAATACCGGCTGCCGCGCGAGGTGCTGGATGCCGAGATCGCCCGCATTCTGGCGATGGGCGTGACGCTGGAGTTGAACACCAAGGTCGAGGATATCGAGGCCGCCTTTGCCGAGGGTTTCGATGCGGTCTTCACCGCAGTCGGCGCGCATCTGGCCAAGCGGACCGAGATTCCCGCCCATGCGGCGGGCCGCATCCTGGACGCGGTGACGCTGCTGCAACAGGTCGAGATGGGCGAGGCGCCGCAACTGGGCCGCCGCGTCATCGTCTACGGCGGCGGCAATACCGCGATGGACGTGGCCCGAACGGTGCGCCGGATGGGAGCAGATGAGGCGATGATCGTCTACCGCCGCAGCCGCAAGGAAATGCCCGCGCATGAATTCGAGGCCGCCGAGGCCGAAGAGGAAGGCGTGCTGATCCACTGGCTGCGCACCATCAAGGGCATCGAGGGCGCGGATTTCACCGTCGAGAAGATGGTGGTGGACGCCGACGGACGCCCGCAACCGACCGGCGAAACCGAGGTGCTGGAGGCCGACACGCTGGTGCTGGCGCTGGGGCAGGACGTGGACACCACGTTCCTGACCCGCGTGGAAGGGGTGCAGATCGCGAAAGACGGCGTGGTCAGCGTCGATGCGCATATGATGACCGGCCGACCGGGGCTGTTCGCGGGCGGCGACATGGTTCCGGCCGAGCGGACGGTGACGGTGGCGATCGGCCACGGCAAGAAGGCCGCGCGCAACATCGACGCCTGGCTGCGGGGCGGCGTGGCCGATCCGGCGCCGAAGCAGGAACTGGCCGCGTTCGAGAACCTGAACACCTGGTACTACGACGACGCGCCGCGCAGCGTGCAGGCGCAACTGTCGCTGATCCGCCGCCAGTCCAGCTTTGACGAGGTGGTTGAGGGCCTGACCGAGGAGACGGCGCAATACGAGGCGCGGCGCTGCATGAGTTGCGGCAACTGCTTCGAATGCGACAACTGCTTCGGCGTCTGCCCCGACAATGCGGTGATCAAGCTTGGCCCCGGCAACCGCTTCAAGATCGACTACGACTACTGCAAGGGATGCGGCATCTGCGTGGCCGAATGCCCCTGTGGCGCGATCCGCATGGAACCCGAGGTGGACTGAGGCGCAGCGGAAGTTCGCTCCCCCATCTGAAAGTCATCATGGCCAGCACACTCAGCCCCTCTTCGGATCTGCTGCTGATCGAGACGATGGGCCTGTCCCGCGATTTCGATACCCGCACCGTGGTCGATGCGGTCACGTTGCAGGTGCGCGCGGGCGAGGTCTTTGGCCTGATTGGCCCGAACGGGGCGGGCAAGTCGACGCTGATCAAGATGCTGACGACCTTGTTGCCGCCCTCGCGCGGCACGGCGCGGGTGGCCGGTGCCGATGTGCGCACCGATCCGCGCGCAGTGCGCCGCCACATCGGCTATGTGCCGCAGCTGCTGTCGGCCGACGGGGCGCTGACCGGCTATGAAAACCTGCTGCTGTCGGCGCGTCTCTACCTGATTCCGCGGGCCGAACGCGCGCAGCGCATCCGTGACGCGCTGGAGTTGACCGAACTGACCGAGGCCGCCAACCGCCCGGCGCAGCACTATTCGGGCGGGATGCTGCGGCGGCTGGAAATTGCGCAAAGCATGCTGCACCGCCCCGAAGTGCTGATCATGGACGAGCCGACCGTGGGCCTTGACCCGGTGGCGCGCCATGCCGTCTGGACCCATGTTCAGGACCTGCGCGACCGCTTCGGCACGACGATCCTGATCACCACCCATGCGATGGAAGAGGCCGAGGCGCTGTGCGACCGCATCGGCATCCTGCATCTGGGTCGGCTGGAACAGGTCGGCACGCCGGCCGAACTGAAGGCCGCCGTGGGGCCCGGTGCGACGCTGGATGATGTTTTCGCCGCCATCGCGGGCCACGACGTCGATCTGGGCGGCGACTTCCGCGATGTTCGCCGCACCCGCAGGAGCCTCGCACAGCATGGCTGAACCCTTCCCCGGCGCTTTGATCCGCGCGCGCGACTATGGCACCGAGGTCTTTGCCGTCGCCGATGCCGAGATCCGCAAGCTGCGCCACGACCCCAGCGAAATTCTAACCCGCGCGATCCAGCCCGCGATCTGGCTGATCCTGTTCGGCGGTGTGATGGCGCGGGTGCGTGGTATCGCATCGGGCGAGACCAGCTACATGGATTTCCTCGCCCCCGGCATCCTTGCGCAAAGCGTGCTGTTCGCCGCGATCTTCTACGGCATCGCGGCGATCTGGGAACGCGATCTGGGCGTGCTGCATCGCTACATGGTCAGCCCGGCGCCGCGCAGCGCCCTGGTGCTGGGCAAGGGCCTGTCGTCGGCGGTGCGGGGGCTGACGCAGGCGGTGGTGGTCTATCTGCTGGCGCTGGTGCTGGGCATCGGGATCGACCTCAATCCGCTGAACCTTCTGGGCGTGGCGGGGCTGATCGCGCTGGGTTCGGCGCTGTTTTCGACCTTCTCGCTGATCATCGCCTGCATCGTGAAAACGCGCGAGCGGTTCATGGGCATCGGTCAGGTGCTGACGATGCCGATCTTCTTCGCCTCGAACGCGATCTATCCGATCGACATCATGCCCGGCTGGCTCAAGGTGGTGTCGCGCGCCAATCCGCTGACCTACGAGGTTGACGGGCTGCGGGCGCTGATGCTCAAGGCCGAACACAGCGTCTTTGGCCTGGGGCTCGACGTCGCCGTGCTGGTGGTCATCCTTGCCGTGCTGGTCAGCATCGCGACCCGGCTTTACCCGCGCATGACGCAGTAGGCGCAGGTTTGCGACCGGGCCCTTGACCCACGTCAAGGCGGCCCATCGCCGCTGCCCCTATGGTCCCTGCCAACGGAACCTGATGGACCTGGGAGGCCCGCACATGACCAAGAACGTGATCTGGTTCGAGAACCTCAAGCGCGGCGATGTGGCAAGCGTGGGGGGCAAGAACTCTTCGCTGGGCGAGATGATCTCGACCCTCGCGCCGCAGGGCATTCACGTGCCGACAGGCTTTGCGACCACGGCGGATGCGTTCCGGGCCTATATCGAGGCCAATGACCTCGGCGCCCGGATCAACCGCACGATGACCGACCTGAAGGATGGCAAGATCGCCCTGCACGAGGCGGGCACCAGCATCCGGGCGATGATTGTCGCGGGTGACTGGCCTGCCGACATTCTGGCCGACATCGGCGCGGCCTACGCAGAACTGGGCCGCCGCACCGGGCGCCGCGATCCTTCGGTGGCGGTGCGGTCCTCGGCCACGGCGGAAGACCTGCCGGATGCGAGCTTCGCCGGCCAGCAGGAAACCTACCTGAACGTCACCGGCGAAAGGGGTCTGCTGGATGCCTGCCGCCGCTGCTATGCCTCGCTCTTCACCGACCGGGCGATCACCTATCGCAGCCTGAAGGGGTTCGACCATACCAAGGTCGCGCTGTCCGTTGGCGTGCAGCAGATGGTGCGGTCTGACATCGGCGGATCTGGCGTGATGTTCTCGATCGACACCGAGTCCGGCTTTGACAAGACAGTGCTGATCAACGCGGCCTGGGGCCTGGGTGAAAACGTCGTGCAAGGCGCGGTGAACCCGGACGAATACGAGGTTTACAAACCCTTCCTTGGCAAGCCGGGGCTGGTGCCGATCCTTGAAAAGAAGCTCGGCGAGAAAGAAAAGAAGATGATCTACACGTCTGGCGATGGCCAGACCACGCGGAACGTGCCGACCTCGAAAGCCGAACGCGAAACCTTTGTGCTGTCGGACGCCGACATCCTTGACCTTGCCCGGCAGGCGGCGACGATTGAACAGCACTATGGCCAGCCGATGGACATGGAATGGGCCAAGGACGGCGAGACGGGCGAGCTGTTCATCGTGCAAGCGCGGCCGGAAACGGTGCAGAGCCGCGTCGATGTGGGCGTGCTGAAATCCTACACCATCGGCACCAAGGGCAAGACGCTGGTGACCGGCCTCAGCGTGGGCAACGCGATTTCCACCGGCCGGGTCTGCCTGATCGAGAATGCGCGCGACATCGACCGCTTCATCGAGGGCTCGATCCTCGTCACCTCGACCACCGACCCCGACTGGGTGCCGATCATGAAGCGCGCGAGCGCGATCATCACCGACCACGGCGGCCGCACCAGCCACGCCGCCATCGTCAGCCGCGAACTGGGCCTGCCCGCCGTGGTGGGCACCGGCAACGCCACGCATGTGCTGCACGACGATCAGGACGTGACGGTCAGCTGCGCCGAGGGGGAAAGCGGCTATGTCTACGCCGGGATTTCGGAATTCACCGTCGAAGACATCTCGCTGGAGCATGTGCCGGAAACGAAGACCAGAATCATGCTGAACATGGCCAACCCGGCCGCCGCCGCGCGCTGGTGGAAGCTGCCGACAGAAGGGGTCGGGCTGGCGCGGATGGAGTTCGTTATCAACAACGTGATCAAGGCGCACCCGCTGGCGCTGCTGCACTTCGATCAGGTGACCGATGCGGCGGCGAAGGTCGAACTGGCGGCGCTGACCAAGGGCTATGCCGACAAGTCGGAATACTTCGTCGACGGCCTTGCTCGTGGCCTCAGCCGGATCGCGGCGGTGGTCTATCCCAAGCCGGTGATCGTTCGCATGAGCGACTTCAAGACCAACGAATACGCCGAGCTTCTGGGCGGCCGCCAGTTCGAGCCGAAAGAAGAAAACCCGATGATCGGCTTCCGCGGCGCCTCGCGCTACTATTCGGACGCCTACCGCGACGGCTTCAAGCTGGAATGCAAGGCGATCAAGCGGTTGCGCGAGGAAATGGGGTTCGACAACGTCATTGTCATGATCCCGTTCTGCCGCACGCTGGAAGAGGCCGACAAGGTGCTGGCGGTGATGGCCGAAGCGGGGCTGGAACGTGGCAAGAACGGCTTGCAAGTCTATGTGATGTGCGAGATTCCCTCGAACGTGATCCTTGCCGAGCAGTTCGCGGAACGCTTTGACGGCTTCTCGATCGGCTCCAACGACCTGACCCAGCTGACGCTGGGCGTGGACCGCGACTCGGGCGAACTTGCCGACCTCTTTGACGAACGCAACCCGGCGGTGCAGTGGATGATCGAAACGGTGATCGAGCGGGCGCACAAGGCGGGGGCGAAGGTCGGCCTTTGCGGCCAGGCGCCCTCGAACGATCCGGAGTTCGCGCGGCTTCTGGTGCAGGCCGGGATTGACTCGATCTCGGTGACGCCCGACAGCTTCATGGCGGTGAAGCGGCACGTTGCCGCCGCCGAGGGCTGAGACCGGACAGAGTGTTGCATTCGCGCGCGGGCAGGCCAATCTGCCCGCGCCGGACTGTCCGGCGGAACGGGTAGGAGCGGGCAGCACGATGGCCGGGCCAGAGACGGGGGCGCCGCCCGACGCAGGTGTCGGGGCGGTCGAAGACGATGACCTTGCTACGCAGCTTGGCGCCATGCTGCGGGCGTTCTGGGCCACGCCACAGCGCAACCGGCTGATCGCGCTGGCGGTGGCGCTGGTGACGGTGATCGGCGCCACGGCTTGGGCGCAGATCCGGCTGAACGCCTGGAACCAGCCGTTCTACAATGCGCTGACAGCCCGAAACCTGCCCGCATTCGTTACCCAGCTGGGCGTTTTCGCGATGCTGGCTGGCGTGCTGCTGGTGCTGAACGTGGCGCAGACCTGGCTGAACCAGATGACGCGGCTGGTGCTGCGGCAAGGGCTGGTGGGCGATCTCTTCGGGGAATGGCTGGCGCCTTTGCGTGCCTTCCGGCTGGCCAATGCCGGGCCGATCGGCACCAACCCCGACCAGCGGCTGGCGGCCGATGCGCAGCACCTGACCGACCTGACCACCGACCTCGGCATCGGGTTGTTGCAGTCGACCCTGCTGCTGGCCTCGTTCATCGGCGTGCTGTGGGAACTGAGCGATGGCATGGGCGCGACGATCTTCGGCGTCGTCGTCAACCCGCCGGGCTACATGGTGTGGTGCGCGCTGGTCTATGCGGGCACCGCATCGCTGCTGAGCTATCTGGTCGGGCGGCCGCTGATCCGGCTGGACGCCGAACACTATGCCCGCGAGGCTGATCTGCGGTTCGAGCTTGTGCGCGTCAGCGAGGGGGTGGAGGCCATCGCCATGTATGGCGGCGAGGCCGCCGAGCGGGGGCGGCTGGATGCCACCTTCGGCACCGTTCTGGCGATCTCGCGCCGGATCGTGAGCGCGGTGACGCGGCTGACATGGGTCACGGCGGGCTACGGCTGGTTCACCATCGTGGCGCCGATCCTGGTCGCGATGCCAAGCTACTTCGCCGGCAAGATGAGCTTTGGCGAGTTGATGATGGTGGTCGGCGCCTTCAATCAGGTGCAGCAATCACTGCGCTGGTATGTCGACAACTTCTCGGCCATCGCCGACTGGCGCGCCACGCTGCTGCGCGTCGCGGCCTTCCGCAAGGCGGTGATCGCGATGGACCGGCTGGGCCAGAGCACGGGGCGGTTCACGCTGACCGAAGGGGCGGGGACGGGGATCCGCATCGCCGACCTTTGCATCGCGGGGCCGGTCGGCACGGTGCGGCTGGACCCGGCGACGCTGGATCTGAAGCCGGGCGACCGGGTGCTGATCGGGGGCGGGCATGGCGAGGGCAAGACGCTGTTCTTCCGCGCGCTGATCGGGCTTTGGCCCTGGGGCAGCGGCACCATCGAGCGGCCACGGCGCGAGCGGATCATGTTCCTGCCGGCACGGGCCTACCTGCCCACCGGCACGCTGCGGGCCTGTCTGACCTATCCGCAGTCTGAAACCGCGTTCGACGATGCCGCCATTGCCGCCGCGCTGACCGATGTCGGGCTGCAACGGCTGGTGCCGCAACTGGGCAAGTTCCACCGCTGGGAACGGCATCTGAGCGAGAATGAAAAACACTGTCTGGCCTTCGCCCGCGCCATTCTGCAACGGCCGGACTGGGTGGTGATCGACGACGCGCTGAACTTTATCGAGCGTGGGGCGCGGCAGCGGATCGAAAGCATCTTCATGACCCGGCTGACCGACATGGGCGTGATCAACATCGGGCACGACGGTGGTCGGCCGGGGTTCTATACGCGGCAAGTGACGCTGACGGTCGATGCCGCGGGGCCGAAATTCACCCCCGCCAGCGGCGCAAGCTAGACCGAAGGCATCGCCCGCGCGAAACCCATCCGCGCCAGCGCGGGGGCAATTTCGGGCGCCGACATGAACAGCCGCCACAGAAGGCCGGATCGCGCATTCTCGACCATGCCGACGATCGGGCCCTGGTCGATCGCCAGATGGCCCGGCGCCACCCATCCGATGGTTTCGTTGAAGCTGTCGCGCAGGCCATACTCGCCCCAGAGCCGGTCGCCGAGGTGTTCGTGATAGTGGCGCAGCGCGGCAAGGGATTCGGCGGGCGTGTAGGGCAGGCTGGCGATGGCGGCGGTGGGGGCGATCACGCCAAGGTCGTTGGTGGGCGAAAAGGCGTTGTAGCCCTTGTCGCCGTCGCAGGCGGTCAGCCCCCAGGCGGGGCCATAGCCCTTGAAGCCCTTCGGGTTCGCCTGCGCATAGGCGTGGTGGATCAGGGCATGGGCGCGGTTCTGCTCGAAATAATCGGCGTGGCGGTCGGTCAATCCGCGCGGATCGAGGCCGAGAAAGCTGTAATGCGTGAAGAACAGCGGCCCGCCATAGTCGGGGCCAAGCGGCAAGCGGATGCCGTAGAAGGTCTTGCCATTCTCGAAGGTGCTTGAGGTTTTCCAACCTTTTTCATAGGCGAGCACGTTGATCGGATGGATCGGCGAAGCCATGCCTAGTACAAATGCAACAAGCGCCTCGTGGTAGCCAGTGATCGGCAGCGCGTCGGCCCAATCGCCGCGGTCGGTCCAGTGCCACATCAGTCGGTCCGGGGCGGGGCAGTAGGCGGCCCAGTTTACGGCGTGCCAGAGGGCGTCGATCGCGGTGGCCAGCGGCCCCGGCCCAAGCCATTGCCGCGCGGTCAGCAGGCCCATCATCAGGAAGGCGGTTTCCACGATGTCGCCGCCGTCATCCTTGGCCGAAAAGGCGACTGTCGCGCCGCTGGTGCCGTTCATCCAATGCGCAAAGCCGCCCTGATAGCGGGGGGCGCGACCGAGGAAATCGACGATCCGGCCGATCCGGGCGATGACGTCGCGGCGGGGCAGGAACCCCCGTTCCGCCCCCGCGATCAGCGCCATGATGCCAAAGCCGGTGCCGCCGGTCGTCACCGTTTCGCCGACGTCATAGCCATAGTCCCCGGCGGATCGTTCGCGCGCCATGCCGGACACCGGGTGGCCGAAATCCCAGAAGTAGCGCAGCGTCCGGCGCTGCACGAGATCGAGCAGCGCATCGTCGGGCAAGCGGGTCACGTCCGGTCCCAGTGGAAACGAAGGCGTTGCACCTCTTCGGCATTGGGGCCGATCATCAGATCGAACGCGCCCGGTTCGCGCGCCATCGTGTAGTCGGTCAGCCGGTCGCCGACCGGGTAGCGCAGCGCGTCGGGGGTGAGGACGAAGCTGAGCGTGCGGGCCTCGCCGGGCGCAAGTTCAACCCGCTGGAACCCGATCAACTGGCGCCGCGGGCGCGAGGTGAGGCCGACGAGGTCGTGCAGATAGACCTGCGCCACCTCGACCCCGGCGCGGGCGCCGGTGTTGGTGATTTCCACCGTCACCGTCAACGTCTCATCGCCCTTCAGCGCGGTGGTGCTGGGGGCCAGCGGGCCGTAGGTGAAGCTGGTGTAGGTCAGGCCGAACCCGGCCGGGAACAGTGGCGTATGCGGGCCTTCAAGGATGCAGGCGGTGGTGAACTTGCGAAAGACGTGGCGGCCGTGGGCGTCAACCTCGGTATCGCCCGCCACATCGACGCCGGCGCCCCAGATCGGGCGGCCGGTGGGCAGGTCTTCGGTGCGGTAGGGCAGTTGGCCGACGTTGCGCGGTAGCGCCTGGCTGAGGCGACCGGAAGGCGCCACGGCGCCGAAGATGACGTCGGCCAGCGCGTTCCCGGCCTCGTTGCCGGGGTGGCCGGTCCAGATCAGCGCATCGACCCGCGCGGCCTCATGCGTCAGGGCCAGCGGGCGACCCGCCATCGCGATCAGGATCAGCGGCGTATTGGTGGCCTGCGCATGCGCGGCGATGGCGTCGAACAGCGGGCGCTGGTCGGGCGGCAAGGTAATGTCGGCGCGGGTAGAGGATTCGCCCGCATGTTCCTTCGCCTCGCCCAGGCACAACAGGATCGCGTCGGCCCGCCGCACCACCGCCAGCGCCTCTTGCAGCATCGTGGCCGGGCTGTGCGGGCCGATCACCACCGAGGGCATGAAGGTGTTGTGCATGTTCAGCCGCGCGGCCTGGCTGGGGTCGTTGACGATGTTGCAGCCCTTGGCGTGCAGGATCGTGGCGCCCTTTCCGACGGCGTTCTGCAGCCCTTCGAGGATGGTGACCGAGTGATCGGGCTCGACGTCGATGGCCCATGTGCCCTGCATGTCGATGCGGTCCTGCGCCAGCGGGCCGATCACGGCGAGGGTTCCTGCAGGCTTCAGCGGCAGCACGCCGCGATCGTTTTTCAGCAGCACCAGCGATTTCGCCGCCGCCTCGCGCACCAGCGCCCGGTTTTCGCGGGTGTAGGTGACGGCGTCGCGCAGCGCCTCGCTCATGCCGATATAGGGGTCGTGGAACAGGCCCAGCCGCCATTTCGCCACCAGCACGTCGCGGCTGCGTTCGGTGATCTCGGCCTCGGTCACCGGGCCATAGCGGAAGGCGCCATCGGGGTGGGTATAGGCGTCCGGGTTCGCGATGCCGTCGGCGACAAGGTCGGGCAGGTGGCGCAGGAAGGCCTGGCTGACAAGGTCGACATGCACCCCGGCCTTGAAGGCGAGGTAGGCGGCCTCGCGCGAGGTGGCGGCGACGCCGTGGTGCAGCAGTTCGGGGTCGATGGCGGTGAAGTCGGTGACGATGATGCCGGTGAAGCCCAGCCGCTTGCGCAGCACCTCTTGCAGCAGCACGCGATGCGCGGTCACCGGAATGTCGTTGATCGTGTTGAAGGCGACCATGACGGCGCCCGCCCCGGCTGCGATCCCGGCGCGGAACGGTTCCATGATACGGGCCAGCGTGGCCACGCTGGCCTCGACGCTGGCATAGTCGCGCCCCGCGCGCGCCAGCCCGTAGCCCATGAAGTGCTTCAGCGTCGCCATGAAGCGGTCGGGCCGCGCCATGTCGCCGTCTTCGCCCTGATAGGCGCGCACGATGGTTTCAGCGATGCGGGCGCCCAGAAAGGGAAACTCGCCATTGCCTTCGGCGATGCGGCCCCAGCGGGCATCGTGGCAGATGTCGAGCATCGGCGCCCAGTTGATGTTGATGCCGTCGGCGCGGGCCTCGCGGGCCGTCATCTCGTTGATGCGGCGGATCAGGTCGAGATCCCAGGAACACGACAGCGCCAGCGGGATCGGCCCGCCGGTCTTGTAGCGCTGGATGCAGTCCTTGCCGAACAACAGCGGGATGCCGTTCGGCCCCGCTTCGACCGCGATACGTTGCAACTCGCGCCGGTCGCCGACCGTGGCCCCGGCCGAGATGCCGCACAACTCGCCACGCCGGATCATCACCGGCGTGTCGACCGCCTCGCTGACGCCGGTCGTGTCGACCCCCGAGCCCGAGGGGTAGTTGAGTTGACCCACCTTTTCTTTCAGCGACATGCGCGCCAGCAGCGCGTCGAGGAAGGCGGTCATCTCAGGCGGGGTCGTCATGCGGGGCGTGCTCCGGGTGGCGGGTCAGGGTGGTCAGCGTGGTGGTCTCGGTGGCCGAAGGCGACAGGTGCAGCCGCGCCCCGGCGTGGAAGCGGCGAACAGAGATCAGGCCGTCGTCAATCTCGGCCACGAATTGATAGACCGGGGCGCCCGAGGCGTGGAAGGGCATCGCCCGATTGTGAATGCTGCTGATCACCGTCGTCGTCGGGCAGTGTCGTTTCAGCACGTCATAGAACTCTGTCTGCGCGCCGGGGTCGAGCCCGGCGGTGACTTCGTCAAGCAGCGCGACCTCGGGGCGCAGCAGCAAAAGCTGCGCCAGGATCAGCCGTTTCTTCTGGCCGCCCGACAGCGCGCGGTCCCACGGGCGGCCGTGGCAGTTCTTTTCATGCAGGCAGCGCAGGAATTCGGGAAAGCCAAGCCCGGTTTCGGCCAGCACGGCGGCGATGTCGGTATCGGCGAAGTCTTCCTCATCCTCGGGCCCGGCGACCAGTTGCTTCAGCGTGGTGTCGGGGATGCGCATCGCCTGCGCGGCATAGAAGGGCTTGCGGCCGGGCGGCAGGAACACCTCGGCGCGGCCATAATCCTCTTGCCCCATCAGCGCGTTGAGGAAAGAGGTCTTGCCGCCGCCCGAGGTGCCGACCAGCGCCGTCCAGGTGCCGGCGGGAAAGTGCAGATCAGCCGGGGCGCGCAGGAAGGGCTGCGCGGTCAGACCCTCGTGCATCAATTCCAGGCCGCGCACCCGGATGCCCTGGCTTGGCGGGTGCAGCCGATAGGTGAAGTCGTGGATGCCGGTCGCCTGAAAATAGGCGCGGGTGTCCTGCACCTTCTCGACCTCCTGGGCGTATTCGTTGACGCGCTCGACATCGGCCTTCAGCGCGGCCAGCGCGGGCGTCACGTCGATCAGCCAGGAAAAGCCGTTGGTCAACTGGCCGACCAGCGCCGCCGTGGTGATGTAGGTCTGAAAGTCGATCGCGCCCTGCGCATAGGCGGGCAGCGCCAGCACCGAGGCGACCACCTGAAACGACACCATCGTGTAGAAGTCGTGCAGGCCCATGAACCCGGCCTGCAACACGTTGTTGCGGTGCCAGACGTGGTCGATATCGGCGTACAGGGTGCGGTTCACCTTCTTCTGCACCCGTTCGCCCGCCGTTGCCGTGATCTGGCCCGCGCGGCGGAACATGGTGTTCAACTCGCTGCGAAAGGCGCCCTCGGCCTCCATGAAGGTCTTGTTGACGCCGCGCATCACGTTGCCGATGCGCGCAAAGCCCCAGGTGCACAGCACCGCGAAGGGCACGATGACCCCCAGCGTCAGCACGAAGCTGGCATCGGTGCCAAGCGCGGGCAGTTGCGATACCGGGGTCGAGATCTGCCACAGCTTGCGCGACACTTCCCAGGCGCTGGTCAGCACGGTCAGCACCCCCATCGCCAGCCCGATTGCGTTGCCCGTCAGCGTCTTGAGGCATTCCTGCTGACGCTGGTCGAGGCTGTCGAGGGTCGGGTTGGACTGGATCTTGAGGATCGTGTGCCCCTCGCCCAGCGTCGCCTCGGTGAACTGCGCATTCAGCCAGGCGCGCCATTTGCGCTGCAGCGTCTGCGAGAAATAGTGCCGCGTCGCGACGGTCAGAACGCTGAGCGTGACCATCGCGACCAACGCAAGGGCGGCGGTTTCGAACCGGCCGAGCGGGTCGAGGTTGCCCGGCGTCTGATAGGTCGCCTTGGCGTTTTCAAACGCCCCCGCGGCCTCGGCGATCCAGATGCCGACCTTGCTGACAAACCAGCTCAACCCCGCGATCAGGATCGCCAGTGTCCAGGCCTCGGTACGGTTTTGGGACCGCCAGAAAGCGGTCAGCAGCCCCCAAAAGCTGCGCATGTTTCCGACCGGTGTCCGTGGCGCCTCCTCGCGCGGCGGGACGGGGGGAAACTGATGGCCGTCTGCGTGCGCATTCACCGGAGATTCCTCCCGTTTTTCCTGCGACGTGGTCTTCTGCCTCGAATCCGACTGTAGACCCGTTCAAAGCAATTCTGTGGCAAGAAGTCGCGCTTACGACGCAGGTTGCGGGCAAGCGTTGCGCGCAAGCATCGTTTGGACGGCGGCGGCAAGGCGGCGCATCGCCGGGCCCTTGTAGGGAAAGACCCTGGGGTCATCCATGTCATGCACGATCAGCGCCACATCGACCTCGAACACCAGCAGGCGGCCATCGGGCGCCTCGGCGCAATCGAGCCCGAAATAATCCAGCCCGACACGGTCGGCGAGGGCGGCGAAAGCGGCGGCGTGGCGGGCGGCGAAGTCGGTGTCGAACCGTGCCATCCAGTCGGCCTCGGCATGGCGTTTGACGGCGCTCGCCGCCATTCCGGCGCTGAGATAGTGGACGATCCAGTCTTCCGACAGCGCGAGGTGGACGGGGTAGGGCCGCCCCTCGACCAGAACGACGCGGGCCTTGGCATAGAGCCCGTGTGGCCCGCGATAGTCGATGAAGCGGGTCAGGTAGAACGCCGCCGCCGCGGTGTCGGCAAGGATGTCGGCAAGGTGGGCGGCGTCGAACACCCGTTCCATTCCGGCCCCGGCGTGGGTGCCGACCGGGCGCAGGATCAGCGGCCAGTGCAGGCCTGGGTGCAGCGTTTCCGGCGTTGTTCCGGACGCTAGCCGTTCCAGCGCCGCGCGATCGGCCTGGATGGTGGGCGGGCAGAGCAGGCCGGGCGCATCGGCCAGCAGCGCCGCGACCCCGTCGCGCGTCAACCGGGCGATGCGGGCGGGGGCGCCGTTCAGCACCGGGCGTGGATAGCGGGCCAGCAGGGGCGCCAGCCGTTCCAGCACGGCGCGATGCGGCGGCGCCTCGCCGATGGCCAGCATTGCCGCGTCATGCGGCGGCAGGGCGTCGAGGCTGTCGGTTTCCGCATCGACATAGTGCAGGCGCAGCACGGCGTCGGAGCCTTCCAGCAGGAAGTCGAGCGGCGTGTTGGCCATGAAATCGCCCGGCGTCACCAGCGCCAGCACCTGCGGCCCGCTGCCATCGCCATGCACCACGGTGTAGTCGCGCGTGATCTCCATCGCCTCGGCCAGCAGCGCGCGCGCCGGTTCGGCCAGCCCCTGCGCCTGCAGGATGGTGGCAAGGTCGACCAGCGCCGCGGCATCCTGCGGGTCCGCCTCCAGCCGGGCGATGCGCCGGGCCGCCTCGGGGCGCAGGTCGCCCTGGGCGAAGGCGATGCGGGCCAGCGCGGCCAGGCCGGTCAAGTGCGCATCAGACTGCGGGTGTGGCTCAGGCAAGGCTGGCATCCAGCCGCAGCACGCCGTCCACGAGGGCGTCGATGTCGGCGGCCGTGGTGCGGTGATTGACGATGGCGGCGCGGATGGCCGGCACGCCGCCGATGCGGGTGACCGAGGGCGCCACACGCCCTTCCAGGTGCAGCGCCTCGACGATGCGGGCGCTGCGGCTGCCGTCGCTATCGCCCGCAGGCCGGAAGCAGACCACGTTCAGCGCCACCTGCCCGATCAGTTGCAACCCCGGTTCGGCGGTGATGCGGTCGGCGAGGCGGGTGGCCAGGGCGCAGGTACCCTCGATCATCGCGCCGAGGGCGTCGAGCCCGTAGGTCTTCAGCGTGAACCACGTCTTCAGCGCGCGAAAGCCGCGCGACAGGTCCGGGCCGGTGTCGCAGGGCCACCAGTCGCCGCCCGCCAGCCCGGTGGCGGCGCGGGTCAGGTAGGCGTTGTCGGCGGCGAAGGTGGCGCGTTGCCAGCCGCCGTCGCGCACCAGCAGGTAGCCCGCGTCATAGGGCACCTGCGCCCATTTGTGGAAATCGAACGCCAGGCTGTCGGCGCGGGCGATGCCGTCGAACAGCGGCGCGAGGCGCGGCGATAGGCGGGCGAAGGCCCCCAGCGCGCCATCGACGTGGAAATGCACGCCTTGCGCCGCGGCCCGGTCGGCCAGCGCGGCCAGATCGTCGATTGCGCCGCTGTTCACCGTGCCCGCCGTGCCGACCAGCAGGAAGGGCCGCGCGCCCGCCGCGCGGTCGGCGGCGATGGCGGCGTCGAGCGCGGCAAGCTCGATCCGGCCCGCTGCATCGACCGGGATCAGCCGCAGCGCCGCACGCCCCAGCCCCGCCATCTCGAACGCGCGCGGCACGCAGCCATGCACCTCTGCCGAGGCATAGGCGGTCAGCGGCGCCGCGCCAAGGCCCTGTTCGCGCACCGCGGGGCCAAGGGCACGGGTGCGGGCGATAAGCACGGCGAGGAAATTCGCCTGGCTCGCCCCGGTCAGGAAAATCCCGTCGGCCGTTTCCGGAAAGCCGTAAAGGTCGCGCATCCAGGCCGTGATCTGGCGTTCCACCGCCAGCGCCATGTGATCGCGCCCACCGCAGTTGGCGTTGAAGCCCGCCGCCAGCATCTCGGCCAGCATCCCTACCGGGGTGCCGCCGCCCTGCACCCAGCCCATGAAGCCGGGATGGGTGTTGCCTGCACCGTAAGGCAGCACATTGGTCAGGAAATCGCGGTGCACCTGATCCAGCGGGCTCGGCCCCTGCGGCAGCGGCGCCGCAAAAGCCGCGCGGGCCGCGGGCGGGGCGGGTTGCCAGAGCGGCAGATCGCGCCGGTGTTCCAGATGATCCAGCATGTCGTCGAGCATCCGGTGCGCCTGCGCGCGCAGCCCCGCCCAATCGGCCGGGTCGAGCGTGCCGCCCCCGTGCCCTGCACCCTGTTCCGACATGGTCATCCTTCCGGCCGAATCCGTCGCCGCAGGCATAAGACGACAGAAGTCTTGCGTCTTGGCTAAAATTTGGGGCTCAAAGCCCCAGCGCCCGCCGCAGCGCCGCATTGGCCCGCGTCTGCCAACCCTTGCCATCCGCCTTCAGCCGCGCCAGCACGTCGGGGTCGAGGTACAGCGTCACCCGCTGCTTCTTCGCCGCCTCGGGCAGCGGCGGGCGGCCCCGGATGATCCGCTCCAGTTCCGGGAAGGCCGACAGGGGCTTGGCGCGGGCAAAGAAGTCGTCGTCCAGTTCCATCGTGTCTGGGTCTTCGGCGATGCCGCGATTGATCTCGGCATCCTCCTCGGGCGAGGGCAGGTGCACGGCCTTGCCGCTTCGCGGGTCTGTCATCTGAGCCATCGGGCCACCTCCCTGCTGTTCGCCTTGCGCAGGCTGATCACGCGGGTCACACCCCCGCGCCGGGTGAAGATGAGGATGTGCAGCCTGTCGCCGATCAACCCCGTCGCGATCAGCCGCGCCTCGCCATAGTCGCGGCGCCGGTCGGGCTCCACCACGGCCGAGGCCCAGTCGAACCGCGCGACGGCGGCGAAGTCGACGCCGTGCTTGGCGGCGTTGCGGCGGCGTTTGTCCTCGTCCCAGTCCCACATTTATATGCATATATTAAGTGGCGGTGCAAGGGGGAGGGTAGGGCAGGGAGGGTTAACGGGGGGTTAGGGAGGAGCCAAGTTGGGGAGAAGTGCCAGGCTTCCCTTGAAGTCTAGAGGATAGATGCCTCGGCCTTAGCAAGGAAGACAATTGTAGATGCCGTCATATTTAACATGTAAGAAACCAAGTGATCGGGTACTGCTGTCGGCAAAGCTCCTTGACCGTGGCCGCTAATTTTATTTCTTCCGGTGGGCACCGAAGATTCCAACGACGTTCTCAGCGCGTTAAAGTGAGATTGCCAAAAGTCGGGGATGAGCTTATTGTCAAAAGCGACCGAAATTAAGTCTTTTGCGGTTGCTTTTGCATTGTATTGCCACCCTCTCTTTCCGCAGATTGCTTTTAGGGTGCTCTCCAATGATTTGAGGCAGTCATTGAGAACTTCCTTGGCCTTGCCCGTTCGATAGTGCTCGAAGGCAGAAAGAAATTCTTCACGGGCCCCAGAATAGATGTCTCCCGAAAGGAGACGTAAGGCGGGTTTGATGATTTCTTCGTGAGTGTATTCAGTATCTACCCGTAGCAGCGTCCGTTCTTCAAATCGGTAGCCAACCGAGTGCTCTCTGAAACGCACATTTAGCTCAATCAGAGTCTCATCGGCGATCGTGGATTGCCGATCACCCCAATCCCTGCAAACCGAATCAATGGCGCGAAACGATAGTTCAATTATATCAAGCAATCTGTCGATGTTGTTGGTAGTGAGGAAGAGCTGGCGAAGCTCAGATCTGAAATCGCTTGCTGCACTGCTGAGCTGGTGCACGCCATATTCGCGACGAAGTATAGTTACAATCTCTCTATACACTCCTCGCGTATCACCCATGTCATATTGATTGTGATACGCTGCTTCATTCCCAATTGCATCATCCCACATTTGAACAATTTGGACGCGCAGCGGTTCCGGTATTTCATCATAGATAAATACGTCTGAGGCTTTCTCGATCTGCCTTTTCCGACGCTTTGAGTAAAGATCAAATACAGGCAATTTTATCCCTCATACATCCAACTCCTCCACAAACCGCGCGTTCTCCGAGATATACTGGAACCGCAGCTCCGGCTTCTTGCCCATCAGCCGTTCCACCAGATCGCCGGTCTCGCCGGGGAATTCGTCGTCGATGCTCACCCGGATCAGCTTGCGGGTCAAAGGGTTCATCGTGGTGTCCTTGAGATCCTTCGCGTCCATCTCGCCCAGACCCTTGAAGCGGGACACGTCGATCTTGCCCTTGCCGCCAAGGCCCTTGGCCAGCCAGGCTTCCTTCTCGGCCTCGTCCAGACAGTAAACGCGCTTGGCGCCTTGGGTCAGGCGGAATAGCGGCGGGCAGGCCAGATACAAATGGCCCTTGTCGATCAAGGGCCGCATCTGGGTGAAGAAGAAGGTCATCAGCAGGCTGGCAATATGGGCGCCGTCGACATCGGCATCGGTCATGATGATGATCTTGTCATAGCGCAGATCGTCGACGTTGAATTTGGTGCCCATGCTGACGCCAAGCGCCTGACAAAGATCGGCGATTTCCTGATTCTGGCCCATCTTGGCCGAGGCCGCGCCCAGCACGTTGAGGATTTTGCCGCGCAGGGGCAGCAGGGCCTGATTGGTGCGGTCGCGCGCCATCTTGGCGCTGCCGCCGGCGCTGTCGCCCTCGACAATGAACAACTCGGTATTGTCGCGGTTGGTGGCGGAACAGTCGGTCAGCTTGCCGGGCAGGCGCAGCTTCTTGGTGGCGGTCTTGCGGGCGGTTTCCTTTTCCTGCTTGCGGCGCAGGCGTTCCTCGGCGCGCAGCACGAGGAAATCGAGGATCGCCCCGGCCGCCTTGGTATCGGCGGCGAGCCAGTTGTCGAAATGGTCGCGCACCGCGCCCTCGACCAGACGGGCGGCCTCGGCGCTGGCGAGGCGGTCCTTGGTCTGGCCGACGAATTCCGGCTCGGCGATGAAGCACGACACCAGCGCACAGCCGCCGGTCAGCAGGTCGTCACGGGTGATTTCGCTGGCCTTGCGGTTCTTCACCAGCTCGCCATAGGCGCGGATGCCCTTCAGGATGGCGGCCCAGAACCCCGCCTCGTGCGTGCCGCCCTCGGGGGTGGGAACGGTGTTGCAGTAGCTTTGGGTGAAGCCGTCGAGGATTGGCGTCCAGTTGATCGCCCACTCTACCTGCCCGGGAACATTGAACTTTTCGGTGAAGGACACGCGACCGGCAAAGGGTTTGTCGGCATAGGTGGGGGCCTTGCCCAGCGTTTCGTTGAGGTAGTCGGC
Organism: Paracoccaceae bacterium; assembly: GCA_016124615.1. Taxonomy (GTDB): domain Bacteria; phylum Pseudomonadota; class Alphaproteobacteria; order Rhodobacterales; family Rhodobacteraceae; genus Solirhodobacter. Next base: position 223,022 of record WGNF01000006.1, read on the forward strand.
CAGCCCGCCGGGGAAGTGGAACACGGCCTCCATCGGGGTGTCGCCGTCGGGGATGGCGGATTTCCAGCGGATTTCGACGCCGGAGAAGAGGTAGGCCTTGGACCGCACCATTTTCAGCAGTCGCGCGGGCTTGAACTGGTGGTGGCCGAAGATTTCGGCATCGGGGTGGAAGGTCACCGAGGTGCCGCGGCGGTTCGGGGCGGGGCCGACTTTTACCAGCGGTGCCAAGGGCTTGCCCCGGCTGAACTCTTGCGCGTAAAGCTCGCGGTTGCGCGCCACCTCGACCCGCAGCTGGTCGCTGAGGGCGTTGACCACCGAAGCCCCCACGCCGTGCAGCCCGCCCGAGGTCTGGTAGACCTTGCCGGAGAACTTGCCGCCGGAGTGCAGGGTGCAGAAGATCACCTCCAGCGCCGATTTGGTGGGGAACTTCGGATGCGGGTCGACCGGCATACCGCGGCCGTTGTCCTTGATCGTACAGGAAAAATCGGCGTGAAGCTCGACCTCGATCCGGTTCGCGTGACCGGCCACGGCCTCGTCCATCGCGTTGTCGAGGATCTCGGCCACCAGATGGTGCAGGGCGCGTTCGTCGGTGCCGCCGATATACATGCCGGGGCGTTTGCGCACCGGTTCCAGGCCCTCCAGCACCTCGATGGAACTGGCGTCATAGGCGTTGGAGGCGGCGTCGCCGCTCAGCAGATCGTTCATGTTGGCGCTTTCTGGCTGGTGCCCGGCAAGTAGACCATCCCTTGGGGTTTATCGCAAGCTGTTGGGGATCGGGGCGGGACCGGCACAATACCGATTTCGCACCGATTTTACACCGATTTCACACCGCAGCCGCACCGTCGCCCAGCCACTGCCGTTCGGCCGCTGCATCCCAGCCCAGCGTCATCGTTTCGCCATCGCGGATCAGCGGCCGCTTCATCAGCGTCGGCTGCGCCAGCAGTTGCGCATCGGTATCGGACTCGCGCAGCCAGTCCGACAGCCCGCGCCAGGTGGTGGAGGATTTGTTGATCAGCGCCGGGCCGAAGTGCTGCACCAGCGGCGCCCAGTCGGCCTCGGTCATCGGCGGCGCGCGCAGGTCGCGAAAGGTCACGTCGCGCCCGGCGGCTTGCAGCGCCTTCAGCGCCTTCTTGCAGGTGTCGCAGGTGGGAATGCCGTAGAGGATCATTGCTCTCGCCCCTTGTACGTTGTATGTATCGCATATGATACGAAGCTTCGCGGATCGTGACACGGAACGGCTCGCGCGGCGCGAACGGGTCCGCAGCTTCGTCAATATCGAACGGGTCGCGCTACGCAAGCTGGCAATGCTGGATGCGGCGGCTGTGCTCGACGATCTGCGGGTGCCGCCCGGCAACCGGCTGGAGGCGCTGCGGGGCGACCGGGCGGGGTACTATTCGATCCGCGTGAACGACCAATACCGGATCTGTTTCCGGTGGGAGGCTGGCGATGCTTACGACGTTGAACTCACCGACTACCATTGAGGCGGGGCGCATTGACCCCATCCACCCCGGCGAGGTGCTGCTGCACGAGTTCATGGCGCCCTTGGGCCTGTCGGCCAATGCGCTGGCCGGGCGGATGGGTGTGCCCGCCAACCGCATCTCGACGATCGCGGCGGGCAAGCGTGGGATCACCGGCGATACCGCGCTGCGGCTGGCGGCGGCGTTCGGCACCACGGCGGAGTTCTGGATGAACCTGCAGAAGCGGTGGGAGCTGGAGGTGGCCCGCGATGCGTTCGAGGGTAGGGCGGGGTTCACCCCGCCGCCGCGCGATATGGCGGGGTGAACCCCGCCCTACGGGTGCTTGCCTCACGCTTTCGAAGCTGTACATTAGAAAAACTCTGGGCTGGCACAGGCGACTCAATGCTGCACTTCTTCTCGACCGCCCTGTTGGGTCTGATTGCTGCGATTGTTGGGGCTTATCTCCAGCAGCGATCTTGGAGGCATAGAAGTTTCGAAGAATTGAGGCAACGCGAAGTTTCAGATGGATTGAACTTAATTGCTGAACTCGCAGAGCGCATAGACCAGAGGCTTGTGAGCCAGCGTAGTTTCTCCGCACTTCTTGACGAAGGAGCGGTGAAGGAAGAGGACTACAAACGCTATCGGGAATCCATCCTTTCTTGGATGGGAAACTTTTCTTCCTTAAAGTCGAGGTTAAAACACTACTTCGGCGCGGATGCAGTGAGAACATTTGAGGGCATTGTTCACAGAAGAATGCAGGTGGCCAGTGATATTATGCTGAGGACATATAAGCTCGGATTCGAAAATCTATCACGGCAGCATAAAGCCGAGCAGTTGGCAATTTCCGTCTATCACAGTCGGGCTCAAAAGGTCGCATTCGATTTTTTGGACAACTTAAACGGTGCCCTTGATTCCGGAAAGATTGGGAAGAGCGCTTCGATAAACGACCTATACAGTTACAATCTTGACATGATCTCCAATTCGTACCTTCTTCAAAGGTTCTTCGGGCTAAAAGCTTGATTTTTGGTGGCAAGATCTACTCTGTGGCGAATCCTTGATGACCACATTGGTGCCAGTCTATCCCCCAGCGCAATGATTTCATTCGCGGATCGAGATTCCCCGCGAGAAGTTTCCCCCAACTGAACATAAACCGCTTTCGGCAGCGGCAACGGGAGGAGGCTGGCAAGAAGCGCTGCGTCTTTTCCCGCTAGTGCGGCCGCCGAACTGCCGAATATGTACCTCGCAGCCACTTCGCAGCCTTGAAGTTTGTAGCCGAAGTAGGAAAAGTGTATATAGTAGTCGAAAATCTCCCTCTTCGAGAAATGGGCATTGAGTCCTATGGCAAGAAGTATCTCAGTAAACTTTCTGTTCACCGTCCTCGCGTTTCGCTGCGTGACAATCCGGACGACTTGTTGCTCGATTGTGCTCATGCCTCCAAGGCCGCGCCCTTTTGCCCATCGTTTGATGGCCCGCGGTATTGATCTAAACTCGAAGCCGAAATGAACGAAATATCTTCGATCCTCGAGGAATAGAATGAAGCGCTCAACGTCTGACAGAAAGTCACTTTGGATCGTAATCGAGTGACCGGACAGGAAGTAGTAGCTCCGGTTGAATTCGATCTCGCGCTTTATCGCGTCGAGATCGAGATTTAGGTTGAATAAATACCTCTTTACCCCAAATTTAAGTTTTGGCGCGTACTTTTGTCTATCGGTGATCTTCTTCATGGAGCCTTACCCTCACACCGCTCGAACTCCCGCCATTTCCACTTACACATGCCCACGGCCCCCAGCGCCACCCCCACACCCTTTCGCATCCGCCGTCCGCAGTCAATCACGCTGGCGTGTGCGAGTAGGGGTCACCATGTCTCTTGCACGACCTCGACCTGATGCGAGGTCATCAGGCGCATCAGGGCGGGGTGGTTGTGGATGAAGGACGACGCCTCGCCATCGCCGCACCCGGCCAGCGGCAGCGTGGCGAGAAGCGCGGCGATCAGCGTGCGGGTCGGGCAGGTGCGGCGCGGGGTCAGTCGAGCAGCGTCTGGAATTCGCGCCATTCCCCCTTGCTCATGCCCGAGGTTTCCTGCGTCACCGTCTCACCCTTCAGCATCCGCTTCACGCAGTCGATCGCACGCGCGGAGAGTGTGGCACCGCCCATCCGGTAATCCTCGAAGGCGTGGAAGGCGAGCGGCACCCAGTCGGCGACGAGGCGGGCGATGGCCTCGGCATAGACGCGGATTTCGTATTGCGCGTGGGCGTCGGCGCGCAGCCGCAGGAAGTGGAACAGGTTGTGCAGGTCCACCTTCCAGTACCACTGGGTATAGATGTTCATCGGCAGGTTCATCCGCGCCAGTTCGCGGGCAAGGCCCTGCTGGCCGTCCTGCGACAGCATCGCCTCGTAATGGTCGTACATCTGGCCTGCGTCGGATTTCAGCAGCGCCAGCACCCGTGCCGCCTCTTCGCCCGCCAGCACCGCGCCGCGGCCCTGGTTGTTGACGGTGCTTTGCGCCGCGAGTTGATCGGGGGCGGGGATGTAGAATTCACGGTCGAGGATCGAGTAGCGGGCGGAGTATTCGTTGACGTTGGCGGTGCGGTGGCGGATCCACTGCCGCGCGACGAAGACCGGCAGTTTGACGTGCAGCTTGATCTCGCACATCTCGAACGGGGTCGAATGCCAGTGCCGCATCAGGTAGCGGATCAGCCCCTCGTCGTTCTGCACATGCTTGGTGCCCGCGCCATAGCTGACGCGGGCGGCCTGCACGATGGCGGCATCGTCGCCCATGTAGTCGATGACGCGGACAAAGCCGTGATCGAGCACGGGTTGCGCGCGGTAAAGCTGCGCCTCCATCCCTTCCGACACCGCGCGAAGGGTCAGGCGCGGCGTGGCGCGGGCGGCCTCGATTTCGGCGATCTGGTCGGGGGAAAGCGGCATGGGGCCTCCATAAGGCAGAGATGAGTCGTTGCGCCACTGTATCTGGGGGGTGGCCGCGTGAAAACCACGAGATGCGGTGGCGCGGCACGGCGGCCACGCGCGCGGGCAATCTGCCACAGCCGAATTGACTTTTTCACCCCCGATGCGGAGAGTGATGAAAAGACGCGAAAAGCGTATTAAATCATATCATGGCGCGGGGCAGTCGCATGAAATTCGGTTACGCACTGGCAGCAGTGGTGGCGCTTGGCGCCTGCAGTGGCAATCCCTTGGGCGATACGACATCGGGATCGGGAAGTTCATCCTCCGGCAGTTCGTCATCGGGAAGCTCGTCGTCGGGCGGGATCAGCGGGTCCACGACCCTGCCGCCGGGAACGACCTCGCCCACCGCCAGCAGCAACATCGTGCGCTACGAGGCGACCGACGGGACGACCGGTTCGGGCTATGCGACCAACGTGGTCTATGACGCCGGAACCGACACGTTCACGGTGCAGAACCTGCCGTTCTCGGGCGCCAAGACCTTCAATCGCGGCACGGCGGTATCGCAGCTTGGGGTGACGACGAACGGGGTCAGCCCCTTCGCGGTCTACGAAGGGCCGACGACGGCGGCGGACGCGATCACCGGCACCTCGATCAGCCAGTTCGGCTATCGCGCGATCTACGCGGTCAGCCCCAGCGGCAAGACCCAGGTCGGCATCGTGCGGACGGGCGACTTCATCAACTACGGCTTCGGCGGTTATGTCTATCAGCGCAACGGCGGCGTGACGCTGCCGGCAAGCGGGCAGGCGAACTATTCGGGCAACTACGCGGGCCTGATCGACTTCGACGGCCAGGGCGGGCTGGAATACACGACCGGCACGATGGCGATGGCGATTGACTTCACCGCCTTCAACACCTCGCAGACCGGCACCGGGGTGAACGCGGTTTCCGGCACGGTGTCGAACCGGCAGATCTATGACATCAATGGCAACGTGGTCACGCCCAGCGTGCTTGCGGCGCTGTCGACGCAGCAGCAGGTGACGATCACCGCGCTGCCGACATTGGTCTTTACCGTGCAGCCCAGCGTGATGACGGCGAACGGCGAGATCGCGGGCGATGTCACCAGCTCGCTGCCCGGCAAGAACGGGCCGACGGCCTACGAAACCGGCACGTACTACGCCGTGCTGGCGGGCACCAACGCCAGCGAAGTGGCGGGCATCATCGTGGTCACCTCGGCGGCGCCGGGCGCCACGGGCGTGACCCAACGCGAGACGGGTGGCTTCATCGCGCAGCGGCAGTGACCGGCGGGCGGCAAAAGGCGCGGCACCTGTGCCTGGTGCTGGCGCTGTGCATGGCCGCGGGGCCGGGCACGGCTGCAACACTGACACCGGATAGCTTGCGGGCCGACGGCTTCAAGGCCATCGCAGCGGGGCAGGCGGAGGCGGCGCACGGGATCGCGCTGGCGCTGTTGCAGCGCGATCCGAATGACTTTCTGGCACTGATCCTGCGGTCACGCTCGGCCCGCGCGCTGGGGCAGTTCGGCGAAGCGCGGAATGCGGCGCGGGCGGCCTGGTCCCTGGCAAAGACCCCGGCCGAACGGTATTCGGCGGCGATGGTGCGGGCACAGGCGCTCGCCTCATCCGAGGATCGCACGGCGGCGCAGTTCTGGTTGCGGCGGGCGGTGCAACTTGCCCCCGATCCGCAGGCCAAGGCGGTCGCGATCCGGGACTTCACCTATGTGCGCGACCGCAGCCACTGGTCGTTCCAGATCGAGGCTTCGGTGGTGCCGTCGTCGAACGTGAACAACGGCAGCGCCAACAGCACGATCGAGTTGCTGGGCCTGCCCTTCGTTCTGTCGGGCGATGCGCAGGCACTGTCGGGGCTGGTCGGCACGCTGGGGGTGACCGGCATCTACCGGCTGACGCCGACACAGACCACGGTGACCCAGCTTCGGTTCAGCGGGCTTGCGCGGCACAACTGGTTAAGCACCTCGGCGCGGGCGCAGGCCCCCGGCGCCAAGGGATCGGACTATGACTACAGCGCGGTCGAGACCGGCGTGGTGCAGCAGTGGCGCTCGGGCGTCACTTCGCTCGCGATCTACAACTGGGGCGTGACGGCCGGGCACAACTGGTATGGTGGCGCCGACCTGTCGAACTACCTGCGCCTGCAGGGCGGGGTCGACCGGCCGCTGAACGCGATCTACAGCGGCAACCTTGGTTTCACGCTGGAACGGCAGGCCCGGCAGGATGTGCGCGATCGTTCGGCGACGGTGGCGACGGGCACTGTCGGCGTGACGCGGCGCCTTGCCAACAGCGATCAGGTCAGCCTGACGCTGGGTGACCGCTTCACCCGCTCCAATGCCGTGGACGTTCAGCACACCACCAATTTCGCGCAGATCAACTGGACCAAGGCGAAACCGGTGCTGGGGGTGAAGCTGGGCGCCAGTCTTTACGTGGCGCACGAAAGCTATGCCGTCTTTCCGCTGTCCGTCGATGGGCGGCGCGACCTCAACATGACCGCCGACCTCAGCATGCTGTTCTCGCGGGCCAGTTACATGGGGTTTTCGCCCAGCGTGGACGTGCAGTTCCAGCGCGTGCATTCGAACGTCAGCCTGTACGAGACGCGCGACATCGGCATCGCGGTGGGCGTCAAGTCGGACTTCTGACCTCGCCCCCGCGCATCGCCGTGCTATGTTCCGCCGCGCAACGGCAAGAAGGATGAGGCAATGACGATCCGCTACCTGCACACCATGGTCCGCGTGCTGGACCTTGAAACCTCGATGGCGTTCTACCGGCTGCTGGGGCTGAAGGAAACGCGCCGGTGGGAGAATGAGGGGGGCCGCTTCACGCTGGTGTTCATGGCCCCCGAGGGGCAGGAGGAGTGCCCGGTGGAGCTGACATGGAACTGGGACGGCGATCCGGGCCTGCCGTCGGACAGCCGCCATTTCGGCCATCTGGCCTATGAGGTCGACGACATCCATGCCACCTGCGCGCATCTGATGGCCAATGGCGTGACGATCAACCGGCCGCCGCGTGACGGCCGGATGGCCTTTGTGCGCTCGCCCGACAATATCTCGATCGAGATCTTGCAGAAGGGCGCGGCGCTGACCCCGGCGGAGCCCTGGTTGAGCATGGCCAACACCGGGCACTGGTGAGCGGATGGTCCGGCCGGGGGCGCTTTGTCTGTTGGCGGCTCTGGCCGGGCCGGGGCTGGCGCGGGCCGACGGGATCGTCGGCCCGGATCGCTATGTCGGCGTCATCCTCGGGTCGGATCACATCGGCAGCGCGCATCTGAACAACGTGAACCCCGGCCTGACCTACGGCCGCATCTGGCCAACGGCGCGGCCGGGCGTGAATTACTTCGTCGAGGGCGGGGTGTTCTACAACAGCTACCGCGAAATCTCGCCGCTGCTGGTGGCCGGGGTGGCGGTCGATGTGGGGTCGATCGGGCCGGTGCGGTTTCGCGTCGGGGTCGAGGCGGGCACGGCCTATTACAAGACGCTGGCGGGCGAGTTGAAGCGGGACTACGGCATCCCGAACCTTGGCGGCTTCATCCCCATCGTCGGGCTGAGCCTGTCGGCGCAGGTGCGCCAGACCGAGTTCCGGCTGACCACCGTGCCCGCGGGGCGCAACGTCAAGGCGATCATCAACCTCAGCGTGGCGCAGCATTTCTGAGCCGCCGCGTCAGTAGATATAGCGGATCTGGTCGGCCCAGTACCGTTCCATCCGTTTCAGGGCGCTGTTGATCTGGTCGATGCCGTCGATACCCAGCACGCCGCGCGCCACCAGCCCCTCGGCGTGGCGGGCGAAAAGGTCGGTGATGACGGCGCGCACGCGGCGGCCCTTCTCGGTCAGCCGCACGCGCACCGATCGGCGGTCGATCTCGGATCGCTGGTGGTGCATGTAGCCGAGTTCCACCAGTTTCTTGAGGTTGTAGCTGACGTTGGAGCCCTGATAGTAGCCGCGGGTTTTTAACTCGCCCGCCGTCACCTCGTTTTCACCGATGTTGAACAAGAGAAGCGCTTGCACCGCGTTGATTTCCAGCAGGCCGAGCCGCTCGAACTCGTCCTTGATGACGTCGAGCAGCAGCCGGTGCAGCCGTTCGACCAGCGCAAGGCTGTCAAGATAGCCCGACAGCAACGCATCGCGCGGGCCGTCTTTCAGCGGGGCATGGATGCTCATCACCGTCTCCACCATCAGATCCGGGGGCAGAGTCGGGGTAAAAGCCGAACATTCGGTTAAACTGCGACCGATTCAGCCTTTCGGCGCCAGCCGGGCGCGCGCATGGGTGCCGATCTGCGCCACCAGCGGGGCATAGGCGTCAGGCGGCGCGGTGTGGCCGGTGAACCAGGTGTAAATTTCCTGATCATTCTCGGTCATCATCGCGTCGAACAGGTCCAGCGTGGCGGTGTCGAGCCCGGCAAGGCTGTCATCGGCCCAGGGGCCGAAGATCAGGTCCATCTCTTTCATGCCGCGGCGCCAGGCGCGCATCCGCATCCGCTTCAGCCGGTCGTCAGGGGCTTCGCTCATTGCCGGGCTTCCGACAGCGCAAGCCGCATCCGCTTTTCCAGCCGCCCGAGTTGTTCGGCCATGCGCCCCGCCTCGGTGCGCAAGGTGCGCATTTCGGCCAGTAGCGCCTGGGCATCGACCGAGGCCGGGATGGCCTCTACCGGCTCGTCAAGGCCGTCGCCGCGCCCGGTCAGCAGCCACATGATCGAGACGTTAAGCATGCCCGCCAGCATCTGCAGCCGGTTGGCGCGCGGGTCGGCCACGTCGTTTTCCCAGTCCTGCAAGGTCTTCAACCGCACGCCCAGACGGCGGGCGAGGTCGGCCTGGGTCAGGGCCGCCGCCTCGCGCGCGCCGGCCAGACGATCGCCGAAAGTGGCAGCCTCTTCGCTGAACCATCCCGGTTGGGTATCGGATGCCATCTTGCCTCTCCTCTTCGATATCGCTTGATCGCGTCAGGGCCGCACCCTAAGACACGAAACCGGCAAGTTCAAACCGGAGTTCCCCGAAATGCCCTTTCTGTCGCAGACGCTCGACCGCGTGAAACCCTCGCCGACCATCGCGGTAACGACGAAGGCGCAGGAATTGAAGGCCGCCGGGCGCGATGTGATCGGCCTTGGCGCGGGCGAGCCGGATTTCGACACGCCGCAGAACATCAAGGATGCCGCCGTCGCCGCGATCATGGCGGGCAAGACGAAATACACCGCCGTCGATGGCATCATCGAGCTGAAACGCGCGATCTGCGACAAGTTCAAGCGCGAGAACGGGCTGGACTACAAGCCGAGCCAGATCACCGTCGGCTCGGGCGGCAAGCAGACGCTGTACAACGCGCTGGTGGCGACGCTGAACCCCGGTGACGAGGTCGTCATCCCGGCGCCCTATTGGGTCAGCTACCCCGACATGGTGCTGCTGGCGGGCGGCGAGCCGGTGGCGGTCGAATGCCCGATGCAGACCGGCTACAAGCTGACGCCGGAACAGCTGGAGGCGGCGATCACGCCAAAGACCAAGTGGTTCATCTTCAACTCGCCGTCGAACCCGACCGGCGCGGGCTATTCCCGTGCCGAGTTGAAAGGGCTGACCGACGTGCTGATGCGCCACCCGCATGTCTGGGTGATGACCGACGACATGTATGAACATCTGGCCTATGACGGCTTTGAATTCTGCACCCCGGCCGAGGTGGAGCCGGGGCTTTACGACCGCACGCTGACCTGCAATGGCGTCTCGAAAGCCTATGCGATGACCGGCTGGCGGATCGGCTATGCGGCCGGGCCGGAAAAGCTGATCAAGGCGATGGGCAAGGTGCAATCGCAAAGCACCTCGAACCCCTGCACGATCAGCCAATGGGCGGCGGTCGAGGCGCTGAACGGGCCGCAGGACTATATCGCGACCAGCCGCGTGGCCTTCCAGCGCCGCCGCGATCTGGTGGTGTCGATGCTGAACGCGGCCGAAGGCATCCGCTGCCCGACGCCCGAAGGCGCGTTCTACGTCTACCCCAACATCGCGGGCTGCATCGGCAAGACCTCGGCCGCGGGCACCAAGATCGTCGATGACGAGGCTTTCGCGACGGCGTTGCTGGAGGAAACCGGGGTTGCGGTGGTGTTCGGCGCGGCCTTCGGGCTTTCTCCGAACTTCCGCGTCAGCTACGCTACGTCCGACGAGGCCCTGACCGAGGCCTGCACGCGCATCCAGACCTTCTGCAAGGGTCTGAAATAACGGGGGCCCGATGGCGGGCGATCTGCCGGACTATTACTTTCGCATCCGCGAGAATGGCGCCGCCGTGTTCCGGGTTGATACCGAGAACCGGCAGCGCCGCATCGAGCTTGAGCCGATCGCCGTTGCCAACCTGCGCAACGGCGAGATCAAGCCGCAGGGCGACCGCAAGCTGACCCCGGAAGAGACCGCCCGCATCAAGGCGTGGATGGCCGAGCGGGCCGAGGTGCTGGCGCGCCGCGACGTGGATGACATCCACCGCGCGGTCGATCACCTGAACCTTACCGCGCAATGGGTCCAGACCCGGGCGAGCGACGCGCAACTGGAAGACGTGACGGATGCGCTGTTGCTGGCGATGCACGATCTGCGCACCGTGCTGGTGCGCAAGAAGGCCGAACGGCTGACCGGCGGGGCGACCGGCGACTAGCGGCGGATTCAGGCCCGCGTCAGACCGCGCCAGAACCGCGCCATCATCAGTGCCGCCGCGCACATCAGCCCGATCACAAGGCCAAGCCAGAGGCCGACGCCGCCAAGCCCCAGCGGGAAGGCGATGATATAGCTGGCCGGGATGCCGATGACCCAGTAGCTGAGTGCCGCCATGATCATCGGCACGCGGGTGTCCTGCACACCGCGCAACAGGCCGAGCGCCATCACTTGCAACGCATCGAAGAACTGAAACAGCGCGGCGACGGCCAGCAGGCGCGCGCCGAAGGCAAGGATGCGCGCGGCCAGGGGGTCATCGGGGTTGACCCAAAGGCCGACCAGATCGCGCGGCAGGGTCAAAAACAGCGTCACCGCGAAAAGCGCGAAGCCAAGCGACAGGGCGATGGCGGCAACGGCGCCATCGCGCAGGCCCTGCGGGTCGCGCCCGCTGGCCCGCCCGGCACGCACCGTGGCGGCCTGGCTGAGCCCGAGGTGAACCATGAAGGTCAGACCCGCAAGTTCAAGCGCGATGCCGTGGGCGGCAAGCTCTACCGTGCCGATCCAGCCCATCATCAGTGCCGAGGCGTTGAAAAGGCCGCCTTCGGCCAGCCCGGTCAGCCCGATCGGCCAGCCCAGATGGAACACGCGGGCAAAGGCGGGCCAGTCGGGGCGCCAGAACCGCACGAACAGGTGGAACCGGCGCAGCATCGGGTTCAACGCTGCATAAAGGCCGATGACGGCGAGCGTCAGCATCTGGGTGGAAACGGTGGCAAGGGCGGTGCCGCGCACCCCAAGCTCTGGCACGCCCCAGTTGCCGAAGATCAAGAGCCAGTCGAGGCCGATGTTCAGAAACACCGCCGCCACCGTGGCCCAAAGCACCACATGCGTGCGTTCCAGCGCCGAAACGAAGCTTTTCAGCACCATCACCAACAGGGCGGGCGCCATGCCGAAGCCCGCGATGCGCATGAAGGATTGCGCATTCGCCGCGACATCGGGCTGCTGGCCAAGAAAGCCGAAGATCGGCCCCGAGAACCAGAAGATCGGCAACGCGATGACCGAGAACAGCAGCGACAGCCACATGCCCATGCGGGTCACCCGGCGCACCTCGGTTTCGTCGCCGTCGGCGGCGGCCGAGGCGACCATCGGCATCACGCCGATGGCGAAACCGGACCCGAAGATGAAGATGATGAAAAAGCTCGACGCGCCCAGCACGACGGCGGCAAGGCCCGGCACCGAATACCAGCCCATCATCACCGTGTCGGTGACGTGCAACGCCATCTGCGCAAGGTTGGAACCGATGAGCGGAAGGCCCAATACCAGCAACGCCCGCACATGGGCACGATATGTCAGGGGAGCAGTCATGCCCGAGCCATATCCGTGGCCGGTAACAGTGGCAAGCGGGCGAGAGGGGGGCTTTTCCCCGCGCCCGCGCCGCCCTACTGTCGCCGCGCAGCGAACATGGAGGTTTTCGCGATGGTCACCCTTTACGGCGTCGCGCGCTCGCGCGCCTCGCGCCCGCTTTGGCTGCTGGCCGAGATCGGCATGGACTATCGGCACGAGATGGTGATTCAGGGCTATCGCCTGCCCGACGCCAAGGCGGCGGACGCGCCGCTGAACACCGCGTCGGCCGCCTATCTGGCGGTGAACCCGCAGGGGCAGATCCCCTGCCTGACCGATGGCGATCTGGTGCTGACCGAGTCGCTGGGGATCACGCTTTACCTTGCCAAGCGCTATGGCGGCGATCTGGGGCCGCGCGATCTGGCCGAAGATGCGTTGATGGTGCAATGGGCGCTGCATGCCGCCACCGGCATCGAGGGCCCGGCGCTTGAAATCATGTATGTGCAGGCCGACGGCGGTGCCGAGACGCCCGAAGGGCAGGCGGCCATCTCGGTCGCGGCCGAAAAGCTGCGCCGCCCGCTGAAACGGCTGGAGGCGCATCTGGCCGGGCGCGACTGGCTGATGGGCGACCGCTTCACCGCGGCCGACATCAACAGCGCGGAATGCATCCGCTATGTGGCCGGGCATCCGACCCTGCTGGGCGAGTTCCCGCGGCTGAAGGACTGGCTGGCCCGCTGCCAGGCCCGCCCGGCATTTCAGGCGATGTGGGCGATGCGGATGGCAGAGCCCGCCTGAACCCCGAAACGAAAGACGCCCGGAGAACCCCCCGGGCGTTCCGCGTCTGAGGAGGCGCGGGGCAGTCCGCTGTCGCGGCGAATGCGGTCAGAGCAGCCGCAGGTCGCTGGCCGAGGCGCGGCCGTCACGGCCGGATTGCAGCTCGTAGGCGATCTTCTGGTTGTCGTTCAGCCCTTTCAGGCCGGCACGTTCGACGGCCGAGATATGAACGAACACGTCCTTGCCGCCGTCATCCGGCGCGACGAACCCGTAGCCCTTGGTGCTGTTGAACCACTTTACGGTGCCGGTCGGCATTCCGTCTCTCCTCTGTCATCCCTCCCGCAGCGGGACTGCTGCGGGCCGTGCAGCCAGGTCTTCCAAGTAATTCCGGCTGCCTGAATCAGGAGGCGGGTCGTTGAGAAGTCTGTTGTCACCCCTCAAGAATGCCAAATCTGTGAAAAGAATCAAGTTGCATTGCCGCGCTGTCCGAGGCAGCGCGCGGGCTGCCGCGGATCCGGGCCTTTCACCCGGACACTCTGCCCGCTATATCGGCATAAGCGGACGACGGAGGGACTCCATGCGCAATTCGGCCCTGATCCTGGGCATCATCGGCGGCCTCTGGGGCATGCTGGTGGGCTTTTTCGGCTATGGCTACACGGTGGTGATGCAGACCTACGGCAGCCAGCTTTCGGGTGTGGCCGAGCAGGTGCACAACGTGGGGCTGGTGCAGACCGCCAGCCTTGTCGCGCCGATCCTGGCCATTGCGGGCGGCGCGATGGCACGGTCGCGCAACCTGATTGCCGGGGTGCTGCTGCTGGCATCGGCGGTGGGCATGTATGTCGCCTTCGGCTTCGGCGTCTTCACCATGTTCCCGATCGCGATGTGCGGGCTTGGCGGCATCCTTGCGCTGGCGGCGCGTCAGCCCGACGCCCACTGACGCAGGGCCCGATCCAGCGACAGCGGCCCGCCGCCCAGCATCGCAAGGGTCAGCAGCGTCAGCACCCAGAACGCCCGCTGGTCAAGGATCAGCGCGCCCGAGGCGGCATCGAACCAGCGGCCGATGTCATCGCCCGCGACACCGTGGCCGGTGATGTCGACAAAGCTTTGCACCGCGATGAAGCCGGTCATCCCCAGGGCGGCAAGGCGGGTGGCAAGGCCCAGCGTAATCAGCAGCGGCAGGGTGAATTCGGCCCACATGCCAAGCGTGGCGATGATGTGGTACGGCAGCGGCAGCATGTCGGCGTCATAGCCTACGGCGTCGATCGCCTTCGGGAAGATCTGCGCATAGGCGCCGACGCTGGGATGCAGGAAGCCGAACAGGCCCGCGCCGAGCTTGGTGAAGGCCGACGACCAGAAATAGACCAGCAGCACCCCCGCGAAGACCAGCCGCGCAGCCGTCGGCACCAGAACCGGCGCCAGCGTTGCGGTGACCCAGTCGAACAGGCGGTTGTGCAGGGTGATCAGGGCGGTCATGGCAGCTCTCCGGCGGTAATCGCGATGATGGCGCCGCCTGCAAGCAGCAGCGACAGGGTGGCGGGAAAGTCGAACTCGTCGCCCGCAGCCTCGATCGCCGGGGCGAGCGGTTGCCCGGCGTTTAGTGCGGAGAGGAAGTCCGCGCCGCCGGGCGGCAGGATTTCCGCGACGGGATCATAGACCGGGCGTGTGACAAGCACATCCTGCGGCCCCTCGCCGGGGTCAGCCGCGCCGCCCCAGATGCCGAGCAGCGGCCAGGGCGAGCGCAGGACCTGCACCGCGGGCGCCAGCGTCAGGCGCATCGCCCCAAGCGCCTCGGGTGGGATCGCGGCGAAGGCTTCGGGCGCAACCGGCACGCTGTCGGCGGTGTGGTAGGACCGGCGCAGCGCCAGTTCCAGCCGGGCCACGTCGGGCAGGTAGGGAAAATCGGCCAGCGGCGGAAAGCCGGCCAGAAAGGCGGGCATCGCCTCGCCCCAATCGGCCAGAACCGGCGTTTGCGGCGGGTGGCGGCGCAGAAAGACGCCCGCCATCGCGCGAAAGAACTCCTCACCCACCAGCGTCTGCAGCGCCGGAAAAGAGGCCACCAGCGCATCGGTCAGCGCCACCGCCACGTTGTTGCGGTAGACGGCAAACCGGCGGCCCGCCGGGCGGCCCTGCGGGTCGTGCAGGCCCGGCGGTTCGGGCTGGGCGGGGTCCAGCAGCGCGGTGCGAAAGGTGCTCTGGCTCATGCCGGAACCCGGGTGAGGATGCGGGCGGCAAGCGCGGCCTCGGCCTCCAGCGCGGGCCAGTCGGGGACATCGTTGTCCCACTCGATCAGCGTGGGTTTTGCCCCGCCGCGCACGATGGTGCGGGCGTAAAGCTGCCAGACCGGGTCGGTGACCGGGGCGCCGTGGCTGTCGATCAGCAGCGGCGCGCCGGTATCGTCGGCCTGCGCGTCATGGCCGCCAAGATGGATCTCGCCCACCAGATCCAGCGGGAAGGCGTCGATATAGGCATTGGCGTCGGTCTGGCGGTTGGTGGCCGAGATGAAGACGTTGTTGACATCCAGCAGCAGCCCGCAGCCGGTACGCCGGGCGATTTCGGTCAGGAAGGCGACCTCGTCCATTTCGGCCGCGGCGAAGTCGAGATAGGCGGAGGGGTTTTCCAGCAGCATCCGGCGGCCGAGCACGTCTTGCACCTGATCGACATGCCCGGCCACGCGGGCCAGCGTTTCGGCGGTATAGGGCAGCGGCAGAAGGTCGTTCAGATAGGCGCCGTCATGCGTGGACCAGGCAAGGTGTTCGGAGAAACTCGCAGGCTCCAGCCAGCCGACAAGCGCTTTCAGCCGGGCGAGGTGGTCGCGGTCCAGCGGCGCCTCGCCGCCGATCGACAGGCCCACACCGTGGCAGGAAACCGGAAACCGCCCGGCCAGTGCGCGCAGTTGCGCGATCGGGCGGCCACCGGCCCCCATGTAGTTTTCTGCATGGATTTCGAGCCATTCGACGGCGCCCACATCCTCGAAAATGTTCGAAAAGTGCTGCGGCTTGTAGCCCACGCCGGGGCGGTTCGGCAGCGTTTTCGGGCTGGTGTCGCGCATCTTGGCCTCCTGTGGGGTGCCCCCGGCGGTGTCGCCGGGGGCGGTGGCATCAGGTCTGGGGCAGGTCGCGGGTCAGCGCGGTCAGCGAGCCCATGCGGCCGCCCGGCAGCTTCATCGTGGTGCAGGTGCCCGCCGGGACGAGCTTGAACTCGTTGCCCTGATAGTCGACCTTCGAGGTGCCCGCGCAGGTCGTGCCCGCACCGGCGGCGCAGTCGTTCGCGCCCTTCATCGCGACGCCGAAGCACTTGTCCTGCGCGGCGGCATTGGCGGGGGTAGCGATCTGGGCGGCAAATGCGGCAGCGATGGCGCCGGCGATGGCAAGGCTGTTGAATTTCTTGTTCATGGTCAGGTCCCTTCAATGTGGTCACAAAGCCGCGGTGATCGCGACTGACGATGGCATAAACCAGGCCGACGGCCGCTCGCCACTCACGTGGACGTGCATGCCAGCCCCGTTATGGAATGTAACACATTGCCGCAGCGCCGGATATTGCCGACAAATGCAAACGGGCGCCCGAAGGGGCGCCCGTTGTCGTTCCGGATCAGCGGGTTAGTGTAGATCGGGCGGCGTCGCCTCGGCAAGAACCGTGGCCAGAAACGCATCGAGCGTCTGGGTTTCGGTATGCGTGTCGCCCAGACGGCGGATTGAAACACTGCGCTCTTCGACCTCTTTCAGGCCGATGGCCAGCAGCACCGGCACCTTGCCCACCGAATGCTCGCGCACCTTGTAGTTGATCTTCTCGTTGCGGGTGTCGGCCTCGGCGCGGATGCCCTGCGCCAGGAGTGCGGCGGTGACCTCTTCGACATAGGCATCGGCGCCCGAGACGATGGAGGCGACCACCACTTGCCGCGGCGCCAGCCAGAACGGCATCTTGCCGGCGTAGTTCTCGATCAGGATGCCGATGAAGCGCTCGAAGCTGCCCAGAATGGCGCGGTGCAGCATGTAGGGGCGGTGTTTCGCCCCGTCTTCACCGATGTATTCCGCCCCCAGCCGCTCCGGCAGGTTCGGGTCGACCTGGAAGGTGCCGCACTGCCATTCGCGCCCGATGGCGTCGGTCAGCTTGAAGTCGAGCTTGGGGCCATAGAACGCGCCGTCGCCGGGGTTGATCTCGTAGCTCGCCCCAGCGCCCTTGATCGCGGCCTCCAGCATGCCTTCCACCTTGTCCCAGGTTTCGTCGGAGCCGATGCGCACATCGGGGCGGGTAGAGAATTTGATGTCGAATTTCTCGAACCCGAGGTCACGGTAGACCGAGGACAACAGTTTGATGAACCCCGCGCATTCGGCGCCGATCTGGTCCTCGGTGCAGAAGATATGTGCGTCGTCCTGCGTGAAGCCGCGCACCCGCATCAGCCCGTGCATCGAGCCCGAGCTTTCATAGCGATGGCATGATCCGAATTCGGCCAGCCTCAGGGGCAGGTCGCGGTAGCTTTTCAGGCCCTGGTTATACACCTGCACATGGCAGGGGCAGTTCATCGGCTTCAGCGCGTTGATCCGCTTTTCCTTGGCGCCTTCCTCGTCGACCTCGACGATGAACATGTTCTCGCGGTAGGCTTCCCAGTGGCCCGAACGTTCCCACAGGACACGATCGACCACTTGCGGCGTGCGGATTTCCTTGTAGCCCGCAGCGCGCAGGCGGCGGCGCATGTAATCCTCCAGCGCGCGCCAGATCGTCCAGCCGTTCGGGTGCCAGAACACCATGCCCGGCGCCTCTTCCTGCAAGTGGAACAGCTCCATCTCGCGGCCCAGCTTGCGGTGGTCGCGCTTGGCCGCCTCTTCCATCATGGTCAGGTAGGCCTTCAGGTCGTCGCGGTTCTTGAAGGCGACGGCATAGATGCGCTGCAACATCTGGCGGTTGCTGTCACCGCGCCAGTAGGCGCCCGCGACCGTGGTCAGCTTGAAGGCGTCGGCGGGCACTTGGCCGGTGTTTTGCAGATGCGGGCCTCGGCACAGGTCTTGCCAGTGGCCATGCCAGTACATGCGGATCGGCTGATCGCCGGGAATGCCCTCGATCAGCTCGACCTTGTAGGGCTCATTGTTGGCCTCGTAATAGCGGATGGCGCGATCCCGGTCCCAGACCTCGGTGGTGACGGGGTCGCGGCGGTTGATGATCTCTTTCATCCGCTTCTCGATCGCACCGAGGTCTTCGGGGGTGAAGGGTTCGGCGCGGTCGAAGTCGTAGTACCAGCCGTTCTGGATCACCGGGCCGATGGTCACCTTCACCTCAGGCCAGATTTCCTGCACCGCGCGTGCCATGATATGTGCCAGATCGTGCCGGATCAGTTCCAGCGCGGCGCCATCATCCTGCATGGTGTTGATCTTGATCGACGCATCGGCCGTCAGCGGCCATTGCAGGTCGAAATGCGCGCCGTTCACGGTGGCCGAGATCGCCTTCTTGCCAAGGCTGGTCGCGATCGAGGTCGCGACCTCGCCGGGCGTGATGCCCGCGGCGAAGGTCCGCACGGAGCCATCGGGGAAGGTCAGCGAAATGTCGTGTGAGTCCAGGGCCATCTTGGCTCTCCTCGTCGGTTTGGCGCCCACGGATGCGCCCGGTTGCGGGTATGGTGGCGAGGTTTTGCGCCGCAGAGACGAGGAAGTCAACCAGCCTGCAAATGGGTGGTAACCTATAAACTGGCTGTGATTGGTGGCTCGACCCTTACCGCTTTTCCGAAAATTCGCTTGGGGGGTGATATCGAATAGTTCTGCGGATCCGCTCTATCTGGTGGTCGCTTTTGCAATAGGATTGCAATTTTGGCGGTGTTTTCTGCTGTATGTATGACTGCAAGCGAGATTTGCCCTGCCGCCACGGCACTCAGCCCCATAATCGCGACGACAAATGCAGGGAGACCTACCAGCGGCGAGCCTACTGCAGAGACTCCAACAGTTAGAACGATCCCCACGACAGTAGTTGACCATCCTATGATGATGGTTGCATATGAAATGAACTTGGACGTCAGGTAGCTGTGCTCGACAATCATCTCGCTCCCTCTCATGCGTTGTTCCGTTTGGATAACTCTGGTTCGTTCTGGTTAACCTTGGGTTAACAGTTGAAACGTTCGCTCGTTCTGATGAAGCCTTACGGGGCGATTGACGAGGTCGGCATGGAAGAACTGGCTACCCCGCAGGGTCGGCGCATCGCCTTTCGACGCAGGTCGGGCCGGGGGCCGGGCGTGGTGTTTCTGGGCGGCTTCAAGTCGGACATGGAGGGCACCAAGGCGCAGGCGCTGGACGGCTGGGCCGCCGCGACCGGGCGCGCCTTTCTGCGCTTCGATTATTCCGGGCACGGGTCATCCTCGGGCGCGTTCGAGGATGGCGCGATCGGCGACTGGGCCGAGGATGCGCTGGCCGCAATCGGCGCGCTGACCGAGGGGCCGCAGGTGCTGGTGGGCTCTTCAATGGGCGGCTGGATTTCGCTGCTGGTGGCGAAGGCGATGCCGGAACGGGTGGCCGGGCTGGTCGGCGTCGCAGCCGCGCCCGATTTCACCGAGGACAGCCTGTGGCAGCGGATGACCCCGGCCGACCGTGCGGCGCTTGCCCGCGATGGCCGGGTGGAGCGGGCCTCGGCCTATTCTGACGCGCCCTATGTCTACACCCAGCGGCTGATCGAGGACGGGCGGCGCCATCTGGTGTTGCGCGCGCCGCTGGCGCTGCCGTTCCCGGTGCGGCTGTTGCAGGGCACGGCGGATGAGGATGTGCCGGTCGCGGTGGCAGAGCGGCTCTTTGCCCACATCGACGGGCCGGATGTGCGGCTGACGCTGGTGAAGGGGGCCGATCACCGCTTTTCGACGGGCGCCTGCCTTCGGCTGGTCGAGGCGACGGTGGCGGAAATTCTGGCGCAGGGGGTGTGAATGCGGCGGATCGGACGTTGGCTGGGGGCGATCCTCATTGCATTTATCGTACTTCTTGCCGGGGTGTGGTTTCTTGCGCCAAGACCCGGCGTTGATCCGGCTTTACACTTCTCAGCGAATAGTTTGGGAAGTGATCTTGATGCGTATCTGACCTCAGAAGAACATCACTTTTCGGACATAACGCCGGGCGCCGAGAAGCGGATCATCTGGGCCGGCGCGACGGGTGTCAAAACGCCCTATGCGGTCGTCTACCTGCACGGCTACTCCGCCACCTCGGAAGAAATCCGCCCGGTGCCGGATGACGTGGCCAAGGCGCTTGGCGCCAATCTGTTCTTCACCCGCTTCACCGGCCACGGCCGGGGCGGCGCCGCGATGGCGCAGGCGACGGCGGGCGACTGGATCAACGACACCGCCGAGGCGTTGGCGATCGGCAAGCGGTTGGGCGACAAGGTCATCGTGATCTCGACCTCCACTGGCGGCACGCTGGCCGCCATCGCCGCCACCGATCCGCGGCTGGCGCCCGAGATGGCGGGCATCGTCTTTCTGTCGCCGAACTTCGGCATCAACGACCCGCTGGCGTTTTTGCTGACCTGGCCGCTGGTGCGGGTCTGGGCGCCGCTGGTGGCGGGGCCGGTGCATTCCTTCACGCCGCTCAATGACCGTCAGGCGAAGTTCTGGACGACGTCGTATCCCACCATCGCCGCCGTGCCGCTGGGCGCGCTGGTCGCCTATGCGGACCGTCAGGACTATGCGACCGCCAAAACTCCCGCGCTGTTCATCTACACCCGCGCCGACAAGGTGGTGCGGCCGGACCGGACCGATGCCGTTGTGGCGCGCTGGGGCGGGCCGAAGCAGGTGGTGAATCCGGTGATGGGGCCGAAGGACGATCCATCCTCGCATGTGATCGCGGGCGACATTCTCAGCCCCGATCAGACCGCGCCGACGGTTGCGCGCATTCTGGACTGGGCGAAAGGGCTTTAACCACGCTTTCAGCCCGGCGACACCTGCGCCGGGCCAAGGGTCGAGTGGTCAGGCGGTCGCGGCGACGAGGCTGACCGGCTTGGTCCGCTTCGGCCCGCCGCCGTGCGAGTCGATGAAGTCGAGGATCAGCGGGCGGATATTCTGCCGCCACGACTTGCCGGCGAAGATGCCGTAGTGGCCGGCGCCGGGTTCCAGATGATGCGCCTTCTTCGCGGCGGGCAGGCCGGTGCACAGGTCCAGCGCCGCAACGCATTGGCCGGGGGCGGAAATGTCGTCATTCGCGCCTTCGACGGTATGCACGGCGATATCGGTGATCTTGCCGATGTCCACACGCTTGCCCGCCACGATGAACTCGTTCTTGGCGATCTCGCGGTTCTTGAAGATACGTTCCACCGTCGACAGGTAGAACTCGGCCGTCATGTCCATGACAGAGAGATATTCGTCGTAGAAGCGGTTGTGCGCGTCATGGTCACTGGCCTCGCCTTTGGCGGCAAGGACGATCTCGTCATAGAACGCCTGCGCGTGGCGGTCGGAGTTCATCGAGATGAACGAGGCCAGTTGCAAGAGGCCCGGATAGACCAACCGCCCGGTGCCCGCAAACTTGAAGCCCACGCGCTGAATGGCGAGGTGTTCGAGCTGGCCCATCGTGATGCGGCGACCGAAGTCGGTCACGTCGGTCGCAGCGGCATCGGGGTCGATCGGGCCACCGATCAGGGTCAGCGTGCGCGGTTGTGCCGCGGGGTCTTCCTCGGCCAGATAGGCGGCGGCGGCGAGGGTCAGCGGCGCCGGTTGGCACACCGCGATCACATTGGTTTCAGGCCCGAGCGTGCGCATGAACTCGACAAGGTAGAGCGTGTAATCCTCGATATCGAACTTGCCCGCCGACACCGGAATGTCACGCGCGTTGTGCCAGTCGGTCACGTAGACTTCGCAATCGGGGATTAGGCTGATCACGGTCGAGCGCAGGAGTGTGGCATAGTGGCCAGACATCGGCGCGACCAGCAGAACGCGGCGCGGGCGCGGCGTGCGGCCCTGCACCTTGAAGTGGATCAGATCGCCAAAGGCTTTCTTTACAGTGCATTCCACCGTGACAACCGCGTCGCGACCGTCATCGCCCGGAACAGAGGAGATGCCCCAGTCCGGCTTGATCACCATGCGGGCAAAGCTGCGTTCGGTGATCCGGCCCCAAGCCGACAGCACCTTGAAGAACGGGTGCGGCACCATGCCGAAGACGGGATACGAGGCGAAGGCGCGGGCCGAAGCGCCAAGCCATTCGTTCGTGTTCCGCGTCGCCTCCATGAGGTCGTAGGTGGCCATGTTCTTCATGTCGTCTCCTTGTCGCGCGGTGCACGCGGAAAAATCGTCGCTTTTCCCCCCAGAAGGGCGACAGTATGCTGCGTAGCGGCAAGATAGGGGGGAAACATTCACATGACAACTGAGCAAGAGGTCGTAGATGCCGACAAGCTCGCCCGCCTCAACGCCAATCTGGCGAAGGTCGAAGAGCTGACGCAGCGACTTGTGGCGGCGATGGCACACAAGCGGACGATCGACGCAAGCCTGCAGGGGCCGAGCGACGAGCTGTTTCTGAAGGCGGCGGCGGCCTACATGGCCGAGATGGTGAACAACCCCGCCAAGATCATCGAGAACCAGGTGTCTTACTGGGGCAAGTCGCTGAAGCACTATGTCGAGGCGCAGCAGTTGCTGGCCAAGGGCAAGTTGCAGGCGCCGCCGGACCCGACGCCGAAAGACCGGCGCTTTGCCAACCCGCTGTGGGAAACGCATCCCTATTTCAACTTCATCAAGCAGCAGTACCTGTTCGGCGCCGAGGCGATGGACAAGGCGATCGAGGGACTCGAGGGGCTGGATGCGCGCGAGAAGAAGCGGGTGGAGTATTTCACCCAGCAGATCGTCGACATGATGTCGCCCACCAACTTTCTGGCCACCAACCCCGACGCACTGGAACGCGCCGTGCAGACCGATGGCCAATCGCTGGTGCAGGGGCTCGAAAATCTGGTGCGCGACCTGGAGGCGAACAAGGGCGATCTGGTGGTCACCCTGGCCGACAAGGAGGCCTTCAAGGTGGGCGTCGATCTGGCGACCACGCCGGGTTCGGTCGTCTTCCGCAACCGGATGCTGGAGCTGATCCAGTATGCGCCATCGACCGACACGGTGCACAAGACGCCGCTGATCATCTTTCCGCCGTGGATCAACAAGTTCTACATCCTTGACCTGAAACCGCAAAACAGCCTGATCAAGTGGATCGTCGATCAGGGCTTCACGCTGTTCGTGGTCAGTTGGGTGAACCCGGACGCCAGCTACCGCGACGTCGGTCTGGGCGAATATATCCGCGACGGCTACCTGACCGTGATCGAGCAGGTGAAGGCGATCTGCGACGTGCCAAAGGTGAACGCCGTCGGCTACTGCATCGCCGGCACGACGCTGAGCCTGACGTTGGCCTACATGAAGAAGACGGGCGACAAATCGGTGAATTCCGCAACGTTCTTCACCACGCTCACCGATTTCTCGGATCAGGGCGAGGTCGGGGTCTTCCTTGACAACGATTTCGTCGACGGGATCGAGCGCGAGGTGAATGAGACCGGCATCCTCAGTTCGTTCTTCATGTCGCGGACGTTTTCGTTCCTGCGCTCGAACGACCTGATCTATCAGCCCGCCATCAAGAGCTACATGATGGGCGAGGCGCCGCCTGCCTTCGATCTGTTGTTCTGGAACGGCGACAGCACCAACCTGCCGGCCCGGATGAGCGTGGAATACCTGCGCGGGCTGTGTCAGGAAGACAAGCTGGCGAAGGGGGAGTTCACCATCCTCGGCCATTCCGTGTCGCTAAAGGACATCACGCTGCCGGTCTGCGCCGTAGCCTGCGAAACCGACCACATCGCGGCCTGGCGATCCAGCTTCAACGGGCTCCGGCAGTTCGGCGCCAAGGACAAGACGTTCATCCTGTCGGAGTCCGGGCATATCGCGGGCATCGTCAATCCGCCGTCGAAGCAGAAGTACGGCCACTACCTCAGCGAGGGGCCGCTGGACGACGCCGACGCCTGGAAGGCGCGATCGGCCGAATACAGGGGCTCGTGGTGGCCGCACTGGGGCGGCTGGCTGGCGAAGCGGTCGGGGGCCAAGGTTCCGGCACGCGTTCCGGGTGATTCGACGCATCCGGTACTCGCCCCGGCGCCCGGCACTTACGTAACGGCAACGCCAGCCCCCTGATCTTCCACGTCTTTCCAGCCCCGATCCGGCATTATGCCGCAGCGCAGCAATTTTGTTGAAATGCTGCGCTGCGGCGTGTATATATTCTTCAGAAGCGGGACCGGGTGGCCCTGCACGAGATGGAGAAGAAGATCATGGCGAAGACCCAGGATTTCACCAAAGTCATGCAGGACATGATGGCGTCGTTCCCGATGGACACCACCGCGTTCCAGGGCGCGTTCAAGACCCAGGCCGCTCTGGGCGAGAAAATGGCGAAAGTCGCGCTGGAAGCTGCCGAGAAGTCGACCGAGATTTCCAGCAAGTGGACCAAAGACACCCTCGCCAAGTTCGGCGACATGTCGAAAGCCAAAGAAGAGCCGACCGACTACACCAAGGCGATGACCGATTTCGCCTCGTCGGCCGCTGAAATGGCTGCCGAGAACCTGGCCGCCTTCGCCGAAGTCGCGAAGAAGGTGCAGATGGAAACCGTCGAGCTGATGCTGGCTGCCGGAAAGGACATGTCGGAAGACGCGACCGCGGCCGTCAAGAAGGCGACCACGGAAGTGACGACCGCCGCCAAGAAAGCTGCTGCGGCTGCGAAGTAATCGACGCAGATCCAACGTCCTCCCCGTTGGTGATGCAGAGGGTGGGCCTTGTGCCCACCCTTTCTTTTTCTGCGGAAGCGTCCTAGAGTTCTCTGCACCGCGACATGGGGAGAGACCGATGGCCGAGACCGACAAGCCGCTTTTGATCAAGCGCTACGCCAGCCGTCGACTCTACAACACCGAAACCAGCGACTATGTCACGCTCGACGATATCGCGAAGTTCATTCGCGCGGGCCGCGAAGTGCAGATCATCGACCTGAAAAGCGGCGATGACCTGACCCGGCAATACCTGCTTCAGATCATCGCCGAGCACGAGAGCAAGGGCGAAAGCGTTCTGCCGATCAACGTGCTCACCGACCTTGTGCGCAGCTACACGACCCAGGCGCAAAGCGTTGTGCCGCAGTTCCTGGCGATGTCGTTCGAAATGCTGCGCGATGGCCAGTCGAAGATCATGGAAAACCTGACCCATATTCCGAACCCGATGGCGAACCTGCCGGGGTTCGAGGCGATGCAGCGGCAGCAACAGGCGTTCATGCGCACCATGATGGCGGGCTGGCCACCGGCATCGACCGGGGACGACGCTGAAACCGAAACGCCCGCCGCCGACAATTCCAAGGAACTGCAGCAGATCCGCAAGCAACTGGCCGATCTGCAGGCCAAACTGTCCAAGCTCTGACCGGCAAGGACGGCCCGCCATTGCCCGATTGCGCCCGCGCGGATAGCGTCGGGGCAACCGGAGGGAGCGCGCATGGCCGACACGCAGGGCCGCATCACGTTGTGGGGGGTCGAGGTGTTCCTCGCCGCCGCCGAAGAACGGTCGATCTCGGCCGCCGCGCGGCGTCTGGGGGCCAGCATCTCTGGCGTCAGCCAGCAGCTTTCGGCGCTGGAACTGGCGCTGGGGGTGGAATTGCTCGACCGTTCGGCGCGGCCGATGGCACTGACCCCGGCGGGCGAGATGTTCCGCCGCCGCGCGCAGGTGATCGTGAACGAGGCCGAACAGGCGCGGGCGGAACTCGCCTCGGGCGATCTGGCCGGGCTGACGCAGTTCCGGCTGGGCATGGTCGAGGATTTTGACAGCGACGTGACCCCGCGCCTGCTGACGGCGATGGCAGAGGAGCTGAAACGCTGCCAGTTCCTGCTGGAAACCGGCGCCAGCCACCGTCTGTTCGACCAGCTGGATGGCCGTGCGCTTGACATGGTGGTGGCCGCCGACATGGGTGCGGCGGCCGAGTGGATGGAAGTGCATCCGCTGCTGAGCGAGCCCTTCATCGTCGCCGCGCCGAAAGGGGCGGTCGATCCCGGCGGCGACGTGCTGGCGCAACTCAGGGCGCTGCCGCTGGTGCTGTATTCGCAGCGCCACCACATGGGCCGCCAGATCGCCGGGCATCTCGCGCGGCAGGACCTGCGGCTGGCGCAACGGTTCGAGTTGGACAGCTATCACGCTATCATGGCGATGGTGGCGCAGGGCGCGGGCTGGACGATCCTGACGCCGCTGGGGTTCCTGCATGCGCAGCGGTTCCGCGACAAGGCCGACGTGCTGCCGCTGCCTTTTGCCCCGCTGAGCCGTACGATCTCGCTGAATGCGCGGCGCGGGGTCTTGCGGGGGATGCCAGAGCAGGTGGCCGGACGGCTCAGGCCGCTGTTGCAGGAACTGATCGTGGCGCCCGCCGTGGCGCGGATGCCGTGGATTGGCGAGGCGCTGAGGGTGGTCTGAGGTGCGCGACGAAGGGGAGTGCTGACAGATGGTGGATTTTACGGCCCTGCCACCGGCGGCGCAGGCGCGCCAGCTTGGCCTGCCCGAGGGCGAGGTCGGGATTGACATCGGCCTGCGGATGAACCGCACCAACCGGGCCGGAAACGTTGCCGCAGTCGACCGGCTGGAGCTGGCGCCCGGCCACGCAGTGCTGGAGATCGGGCCGGGCAACGGCCGCCTGCTGCCCGACCTGATGGCGCGGGCGGCGGGGCTGCGCTACCTCGGCATCGATATCTCGCCCACGATGGTGGCCGAGGCACGGGCCTTCAACGCGGCCCGCATCGCGATGGGCGAGGCGGCGTTCGAACTGGCCGAGGCCACCGCGATCCCTGCGGCCGATGCCAGTTTCGACCGGGCACTGGCGGTCAACGTGATCTACTTCTGGCCCGATCCGGTCGTGCAACTGCGGGAAATCCGCCGGGTTCTTGCCCCGGGCGGGCGGCTGGTCGTGGCCTCCACCACGCCGGAGACTGCCCGGGCCATGCCCGCGATGCGGGCCGAGTTCGGCTTGGTGACCCGTACAGCCGAAGAGCTGACCGCGCTGCACAGGGAGGCCGACTTCACCGAAGTGTCGGTGGATGTAATGCGCGACACCGTGCCTCGCCCTGACGGCACGCCCTGGGAGGTGACCGCCTTCCTCGTCGTCGCCAGGGTTTGACCTGCGCCCCCCGACCTTTCGTCCGAAAAATCGGGCCTCAGGTGCCGTAGGCGCGCGCTTCGCCCTTCACGTCTTCGGCGGCGGCCAGCAGCGCTTCGGCGATGAAGTCGAGGTCATCGCGGGTCAGCCGCACCGGCAGGCGCACGTCGCAGGCGCGCATCAGCATGGCACGGGTCTGCGGCAGATCGGGGGCCTCGCCCAGGAACTGCCAGTTCCAGAACGCCCGCGCATTGTCCTGGCTGAGGCCGAAGACCTGCACCGCAACGCCGCGGGCCTTGGCCGCGTCCTGGAAGGCGCGGGCCTCGGCGTCGGTCTCGAATCCGGCAAGGTTGAACTGGATCGAGTCCGGCGCGCGCTCTTCCGGCGCCAGCGGCGGCGGCACGTCGAGCCAGGCAGAGCTGTTCAGCCGGTCGGCGACATAATCGTGATTGGCGCGGCCCTTGGCGACGCGATCGGCCACCAGCGGCAGTTGCGGGCGGATGATCGCGGCCGAAAGGTTCTGCAGCCGCATGTTGTAGAGCGGCAGCTTGTTCTGCCAGTGATGGAAGCTGTTCTGCAACCCGGCGTGCTTTTTCCAGTTATGCTCGTAGGCGCCCGACATGATGGTGGCGCGGGCCGCCAGTTCCGGATCGTCGGTGATCAGGATGCCGCCTTCGCCCGAGTTCACCAGCTTGTAGGACTGGAAGCTGAAGCAGCCGATCTTGCCGACGGTGCCGATCTTGCGGCCGCCCCAGACGGTGCCCAGCGAATGCGCCGCATCCTCGACCACGGGGATGCCGCGGGCGTCGCAGGCCGCCATGATCGCGTCCATGTCCGAGGTGTGGCCGCGCATGTGGCTGATCAGGACACAGGCGATGTCGTCGTCGATTTTCGCCGCGAAATCGGCCATGTCGACGCGGTAGTTGTCGCCGACCTCGCAGAGCACCGGCACGCAGTCGGCGTGCACGATGGCGGAGGGGACGGCGGCGAAGGTGAAGGCCGGGATCAGCACACGCGCGCCGCGCGGCAGGTCCAGCGCCTTCAGCGACAGGAACAGCGCCGCCGAGCAGGAAGAGACGGCAAGGGCATAGCGGCTGCCCATCAGCGCGGCGAACTCCGCTTCGAGAAGCTGCACCGGCGAACCTTCGTTGGTGTAGCGAAAGAGGTCGCCGGAACTCAGCAGGCGCTCGATTTCGGCGCGGGCGGCATCGGGGATCGGCTCGGCGTCGTAGACGTTGGGAGCGAGGGCCATGCTTCACCTTTCCTGAAGGTCTGTTTCAGGAAATGTGTAAATGTTGGCGCGTGATTTGGCTATGGAAAAAGCACGGGATCGGCGCTCAGACGCCGATGCGGTCGCGCAGCGCGAACCACGTCATCGCAAGGACCAGAAGCGGCGAGCGCAGCGCCGGGCCACCGGGAAAGCGCGGCATCGGCAATTTCGCCATCAGGTCGAAGGCGCCCGCTTGCCCCGTTGTGGCCTCGGCGAGGACTCGGCCCGCAAGGGTGGCAAGCGCCACGCCATGACCGGAATAGCCCGAGGCCGACAGGATCGTGGGGGCAATCCGCAGAAAACAGGGCAGGCGGTTCATCGTCACCGCCAGCGTGCCACCCCAGGCGTAGTCGATGCGGGCGTCCTTCAGTTGCGGGTAGACCTGCAGCATCGGCTTGCGCACCAGCGCGGCAATGTCGGCCGGGAAGCGGTAGCCGTAGGTTTCGCCGCCGCCGAACAGCAACCGGCCATCCTCCGAGCGGCGCCAGTAGTTCACCACGAACTTGCTGTCGGCCACGGCGGGGTTACCGGGAAGGATGGATGTGAAGGCATCGCCAAGGGGTTCGGTGGCGACGATGAAGTTGTTGATTGGCATCACGCGGGCGGCGACCTGCGGTTCCAGCCCGCCAAGGTAGCCGTTGCAGGCCAGGATCAGGTGATCCGCCATCACCTCGCCGCGCGCCAGTTCGATGCGGTGCGGCGGGCCGGGTTCGATGCCGGTCACCTCGCTCATCTCGTGAATGCGCACGCCGGCCTTGGCGGCGGCCGTGGCCAGCCCGATGGCGAAGTTCAGCGGATGGATATGGCCTGCGCCGCGGTCGAGATCGCCGCCGGCATAGGCTGCGGACCCCGTCAGTTCGGCGATCCCGGCGCGGTCGAGCGGCTCGATCCGGTCATAGCCGTAGTCGCGCGCCAGCTTTTCCGCATAGGCGTGTGCATGGGCCACCTCGGCGGGGCGCCAGCAGGCATGGGCAACGCCGGGGTGCCAGGCCAGCGGCATCGCGTGATCGGCGATCAGCGCCTGCACCAGCGCCTTGGCGTCTTCGCCCATGTCCCACAGGCGACGGGCATCTGCCTTGCCCAGCATCTGCTCCAGCGTGTCCTGTTCCAGCCGCTGGCCCGACCCGACCTGCCCGCCATTGCGCCCCGAGGCGCCGAAGCCGACGCGGTGCGCCTCCAGCAACACGACCGACAGCCCCCGTTGCGCCAGATGCAGCGCGGCAGAGAGGCCGGTGAAGCCGCCGCCAACCACGCAGACATCGGCCCGCGCCGCCCCCTCCAGCGCCGGAAAGGGCGCCAGCGGGGTGGCGGTGGCCGTGTACCAGCTTGGCGGATAGGTGCCGGGCCGGTCGTTGGTGTGCAGCAGGTTCATACGTTCATCAGCAGATGTTCACGCTCCCAAGGGCTGATGACCTGCAAGAACTCTTTGTATTCGTTCCGCTTCACCGACTCGTAGACGTTGCAGAAGTCGACCCCCAGCACCTCGCGGATCGGCGCGCTTTCCGAAAACACATCCAGCGCGTCGCCGAGGTTGGTCGGCAGTTCGTCGTCCGACATATAGGCATCGCCGGTGCATTCGGCGCGCGGCAGCTTGCCCTCTTTCAGCCCCAGATAGCCGCAGGCCAGAGAGGCCGCGAAGCCGAGGTAGGGGTTGCAATCCATCCCCGCCAGCCGGTTTTCCAGCCGCCGCCCGGCCGGGTCGCTGATCGGCACCCGTAGCCCGGTGGTGCGGTTGTCGCGGCCCCATTCAAGGTTGATGGGGGCGGCGAAGTCCGGCACGTAGCGGCGGTAGCTGTTCACATAGGGCGCCAGTAGCGCGATCACGGCGGGCAGGTGGGTCTGCATCCCGGCGATGAAGTGGTGGAAGGCCTCGGTCTCGGCCCCCTTGCGATCCGAGAAGATGTTCTTGCCGGTCTTCACGTCCACCACCGAATGGTGGATGTGCATCGCCGATCCCGGTTCGCCCTCGATCGGCTTGGCCATGAAGGTGGCAAAGCAGTCGTGGCGCAGCGCCGCCTCGCGGATCAGGCGCTTGAAGAAAAAGATCTCGTCGGCCAGATTCACCGGGTCGCCGTGGTTCAGGTTGATCTCCACCTGACCGGCACCGCCTTCCTGCAGGATGCCGTCGATCTCGAACCCCTGCGCCTCGGCGAAGTCGTAGATGTCGTCGATCACCTTGCCATATTCGTCGACCGCGCTCATCGAATAGGCCTGTTTCGCGGCGGCGCGGCGGCCCGAGCGGCCCATCGGCGGGATGATCGGCTGGTTCGGGTCGGTGTTGCGGGCGACGAGGAAGAACTCCATCTCGGGGGCCACGATCGGGGTCCAGCCCTCGGCCTCGTAAAGCGTGATCACGCGGCGCAGCACGTTGCGCGGGCTGAAGGCGATCGGGTTGCCCTGCTGGTCCTGCGCGTCGTGGATCACTTGCAGCGTCACATCGGCCGTCCACGGCGCCGCGGTGGCGGTGGAAAAGTCGGGCACAAGGATCATGTCGGGCTCGGTGAAGGCGCCGACCGGGTTGTTGGCCCATTCGCCGGTGATCGTTTGCAGAAAGATCGAGTTCGGCAGGAAGAACGTGGGCTGCTTGGCGAACTTCGAAGCGGGCATCGCCTTGCCGCGGGCCACGCCCGCAATATCGCCGATGATGCATTCCACCTCGTCAAGGCGGCGCCCGGCGATGTAGTCGCGGGCGGCTTCGGGCAGTTTCTGGCTCCAGTCGGACATCGGGTGGCCTTTCGGGCTTAACCTCTGGGTTGCTTGAAAAATGCGGCCATACGGTCGGCGAGGCTGCCGCTGTCAAGCGGCGTGCCCAGCTTCGCGGTGGCCGTCTGCATGACATGATCGGGCACCACACCCTTGCCGCGCGTCTCGATCAGGGCGGCAACGTAATCGTCGGTCATCTCGGGGTGGGGCTGCACGGTAAAGGCGCGGTCGTCGTAAAGGAACGCCGCGTTCTCGCAGAACGGCGACGAGGCGATGCGGGTCGCCCCCGGCGGCTTTTCGGTCACCTGATCCTGATGCCAGGCGTTGATGATCATCTTGCCGCCGTCGAAATCGTATTCGGTCGGGCCGACCGACCAGCCGCCGTGGTATTTCTCGACCTTGCCGCCCATCGCCTGCGCGATGATCTGGTGACCGAAACAGACGCCGACGATGGGCACATGGGCGTCGTAGGCGGCGCGGATGAACGCCTCCAGCGGCTTGATGAAGGGCAGATCCTCGTAGGCGCCGTGGCGTGAGCCGGTGATCAGCCAGCCATCGGCGTCGTGCACCGAGGCGGGTAGTTCATTGTCCAGCGCGCGCCAGGTGCGAAAGGTGAAGCCGTGCCCCGCCAGCAGGATTTCAAACATGTCGGGGTAGTCGCCAGTGCGGCCGCGAAGCGCCTCGGGCGCTTCTCCGGTCTGCAGGATGCCAATCAGCATAGGGTGCTCGTGTTGGTTGTTTCGCAAAGCCTAGACCGGCCCCCGCCGGGCGGCAAGAGGGCGTCAGACGGTGTCGAGGTAGACTTCGACCTGCTCTTCGGCGCTGAGTTCGGCCATGTAGCGCTGCTCTTGCCGCTTGGTCAGCACATAGTTGCGGATCAGTTCGGCCGGGAAGATGCGCGGCATTACCGTGCTGGTGTCGAAGGCGTCGATCGCGTCATCCCACGTGGTCGGAAGCTGGGGCAGATCAAGGGCATAGGCGCTGCCGGTGATCGGCGGCGGCGGCGTCAGCCCGTCCTCCATCCCCATCAGCGCGGCACCGAGGATGGCGGCCAGCATCAGGTAGGGGTTCACGTCGCCGCCCGACACGCGATGCTCGACCCGGCGCGCCGAGACGCTGCCCGACGGCACCCGGATCGCCGAGGTGCGGTTTTCATAGGCCCAGCAGACGTTGTTGGGCGCATGCGCCTCGGGCACCAGCCGGTCGTAGCTGTTGGCATGGGGCGCGAAAAGCAGCGTGGAATCGTGCATCGCGGCCAGACAGCCGGCGATCGCCTGATGCAGCGCGGCAGAGCCTTCGGGCCCGCCGTTCGAGAAGATGTTGGCGCCGTTCGCGTCCAGCACCGAGAAATGGGTGTGCAAGCCGTTGCCGGAATAGTCCGGGTAGGGCTTGGCCATGAAGCTGGCGGCAAAGCCGTGGCGACGGGCAAGACCCTTCACCAGCATCTTGAACAACCATGCGTCGTCGGCCGCCTTCAGCGCGTCATCGCCGTGCATCAGGTTGATCTCGAACTGCCCCAGCCCGGCCTCGGAAATCGCGGTGTCGGCCGGAATGTCCATCGCCTCGCACATGTCGTAGAGGTCGGTGAAGAAGGTGTCGAAGGCGTCGAGCGCGCGCAGCGCCAGCGTTTCGGCCGCCTTGCGCCGACGGCCCGAACGCGGGCTGGTGGGCACCTGAAGCGTCTTGCCGCTGTCGTCGATCAGGAAGAACTCCAGCTCCATCGCCACCACGGGGGTCAGCCCGCGCGCGGTGTAGCGGTTCAGCACGGCGGCCAGCGCGTGACGCGGATCGCCTTCGTAGGGGGTGCCGTTCTCGCGGAACATCCAGATCGGCAGCAGCGCGGTCGGCGCCTCAAGCCAGGGCATCGGGATGAAGCCGCGTTCGGTCGGGCGCAGCACGCCATCGGCATCGCCCGAGTCAAAGATCAGCGGACTGTCTTCGATATCCTCGCCCCAGATGTCGAGGTTCAGCACCGACATCGGGAAGCGGGTGCCATCGGTCACGACCTTTTCGGCAAAGCGCGCGGGGATGCGCTTGCCACGCGCCTGACCGTTCAGGTCGGCAGCGGCCACGCGGATAGTGCGCACCTCGGGGTGTTTTCTCAGCCAGTTCTTCATCATCTCACCGGGGGTTGGATTGCCGACCGGAATGGCGCGGCAAAGGGCCCGGCGCATCGCACCGGGGCACAGCCGCCAGAGACAATGACAGAGCGCGTCCCCGTCCGATTGGCCCCCTTTTCCAGCCGGACATGCCAGGCTGGCGGTGGTGGTCTCGGGCGGGGGCGGGCGCGGTCACAATGTCACTTGGGGGTTGCTACACCCTCCAGTTGGCTGAAACCCGGCGCAAAAGCAACGGAATTCGGTGCGCTCAGGGGCCGGGCGGGGTGGGCACCGCAAGGTAATCCGCCGCCGGGATGGCGACGAAGCCCCGGATCGACAGGGTTTCGCGGGTGCTGCGGTCCAACCCCGCGAGCCCCTCGGACAGCGCCGCAAGCGTTGCCGCGGCATCGGCGCCGGGGGCTGCAATGAAAGGCAGGCCGGGCGCCGTCTGGGTGCGGCCGACCACCCGCAGGCGGTCGGTCAGCGCCGGATCGTAGCGCGTCAGGAACCGCCAGGACACGGCGTCGAGCGCGGCGATATCGGCGCGACCTTCGACCACAGCCAGCGCGCTGAGCCGGTGGCCGCCGGTTTCGACCGCAGGATCGAAGCGAAAGCCGCGCGCGGCGGCCCAGGTCTGCGGCGCGGCCCAACCGGAATGGCTTTCGGGCTGGTTGTAGGCAAAACGGTCGGCAGCGAAGGCTTCGGGGCCGTCGCCGGGGGCATCCGCGCGGGCGACAAAGACGCTGTGGTAGTAGCCCGGCGGGGTATCGTCGAGGCCATAGTCGGCGGCGGCGATCAGCGTCACAGTGCCATGCAGGCGGATGCGGTAGGGCATGCCGCAGGTCTGGCCCAGCACCAGATCGGGCGATTGCCAGCCTTCCCACATGCCGATGTCGCGGTTCAGCGTATCCGGTGCCGCGATGCCGCGCGCCCGCAGGGCCTCGCGCACCGCCGCCCAGAACGCGTCATTGGCACCTTGCAGCGCCACCATGTCATACATCGGCAGCGCAGCGATCATTTCCGACGGCTCTCCACCCGTTGGCGGGCAAGGTTGCTGTCACGGTCGTTGACGCCCAGCAGGTTGGCCAGCAGCCGCAACAGCGAATCCTCGTCGCCGTCGCGCACGCCATCGGCCAGCACAACCTCCCACAGCGCCTCGATCACGCTTTCGCGGTGGTCGTAGTCAACCGCGTCCTTGATCGCGCGGGTAAAGCGCACGGTGTCGGGGGCGGCGGCCTCCAGTGCTTCCGCCTCATGGCGCAGCGCGATGGCGTCGAACGGCGATAGTGCGTAGCGCGAGGAAAGGATGCGGTCGATCCGGGTGATCTCGATATCGGAGTAGTCGCCGTCGACGCGGGCGATGCGCACCATCAGCGCCGCCAGCGCCAGCCGCGCATCGGGGTGGCTGAGCCGCGAGGGTTCGGGGGCCAGAAGGCCGCGGAGGAGATCGGCGAACATTGCAACGGTATAGGCACCCCGCCGCCGCCCTCCAAGGGAAAAGCCGCCGGAATGACGCGGAAATGAAGGCGAAATCCTGCTGCCCCTCTCGCCCCGTCGGTTCAGGGCATTGCCGCGTCGTCGGGCGCGCGCACGCGGCCCTGCGACATCGGCACGGCCGCGCCCCGGATGCGGATCGCGGTCGGGCCTTCCGCGCCCGCGTCGATGGTCAGCGTCAGATCGGACGGCCGCCCCATCTCGACCCCCTGCATCACGGTAAAGCGCGTGGTGCCGGGCGGCACCAGCCCGGCGGCGTGCAGTTGCGCGGCAAGGATCGCGGTGGCCGATCCGGTGGCCGGGTCTTCCGGGATGCCCGCGCCGGGCGAGAACATGCGGGCCTGAAAATCCGTGCCAACGCCGTCGGTGTAAAGATAGGCGCTGTCCACCCGCGCCTCGGCCATCAGGGCGGACCAGTGCGGTTCGATCGGGCGGGCGCGGGCAAGGGTCTGGCGGTTCAGGATGGGCAGGAACAGAAAGGCGGGACCGGCTTGCCAGATGCCCGGATGATGCGGGCCCAGCACCAGATCCTCGGGTTCGAGGCCGATGGAGGCGGCGGCCAGCGCGCGCGACGCATGACCGGGGTGCGGCACCGGCAGGCGGGGGGCGGTGAACTCTGCGGTGGTCAGGCCACCGGTTCGCGTGACCGTGACCGGTACCAGACCCGCCTCTTCCTCCAACTTGATTTCCTTGACGAAATCGCCTTCCGGTGCGGTCAGCGAGGCCAGCAGGATCGCACAGCCCACAGTCGGGTGACCGGCAAAGGGAATCTCTGCCGTGGGAAAGAAGATGCGGACGCGGGCGGTGTTGGCCGGGTCGCGCGGCGCCTGCACGAAGATCGTCTCTGACAGGTTGAACTCTCGCGCCATCGTCTGCATCTGGCGCGGGCTGAGGGCGTCGGCGCCCAGCACCACGGCCAGCGGATTGCCCGCGAAGGGCTGCGTGGTGAAGACGTCAAGCGTATGGAATTCCAGCATCTTCTTCCCCGTTTTGGCACGGCGCATGCTAGTGCGGACCGCGCGCCGTGCCTAGGGGTCAGTATTTCGACGGCACGTAAAGCTCGGGCGGCAACACGGCGCGTTCGTAGTCGGGGTTGAACACGCGGTCGGGCAGGTGAACCTCTTCATGCGGCACCGGGCCATAGGGCACCAGCGACAGGAAGTGATCGATGCAGTTCAGCCGGGCGCGCTTTTTATCATTGCCTTCAACGATATACCACGGCGCTTCCGAGATGTTGGTGCGGGCGAACATCTCTTCCTTGGCCTTGGTGTACTGTTCCCACCGGACCCGGCTTTGCAGGTCCATCGGGCTGAGTTTCCACTGTTTCAAAGGATCGTGAATGCGGATGAGGAACCGCATCTGCTGTTCTTCATCGGTGATCGAGAACCAGTATTTAATCACGCGAATCCCGGACCTTACCAGCATCCGCTCAAACTCCGGAACGTCGTGGAAGAACTCTTCCACCTGCGAGTCCGAGGCAAAGCCCATCACACGCTCGACGCCCGCGCGGTTGTACCACGAACGGTCGAGCAGCACGATTTCACCGCCTGCGGGCAGGTGCGGCACGTAGCGCTGGAAATACCACTGCGACTTTTCGCGGTCGGATGGCGCGGGCAGCGCCACGGCGCGCACGACGCGGGGGTTCAGGCGCTGGGTTATCCGTTTGATAACGCCACCTTTTCCGGCGCTGTCGCGGCCCTCGAAGATGACCACGACCTTTTCCTTGTGGTACTGCACCCAGTCCTGCAGCTTGATCAGTTCGGCCTGCAGCCGGATCAGCGCGTGGAAATAAGTCGAGCGGTCGATCGTGTCGGGGTGCTTGTCCTTGTAGATGCGGGCGATTTCGCGGCTGAGCGCGGCATCCTCCAGCTCCAGCTCCATCTCTTCGTCGAGCGAGTCGGCCAGTTCGGCTTCCAGCCAGTCGCGTCCGGGCAGGTCTTCGGGGGGGAACATCGGCAGCATCCTCAGGCGTGGGTCGCGCTGCTTAGATCAGGCGCGGATGACGGTTTGGTGACAGCCCGAGGCTACACCGATTTCACACCGATAAAGCACCGATAAAACACCGACGTTTTCGGGTGCGGTTCAGCCGATGAGGGGGGCGATCATGCCGGTGGCGATGGCAGTTGCAGCAGCGGCGCCGAAGGCCGCGATGACCATCGCGCCGCTGAAGGCGGCGGCGCGCCCGACCCAGCGGCTGCGGCCGCGGCCGGTGGCCGCCACCGCGCGGTTCAGCCCGACCGCACCGACGCTGACCGCCGCCACCGTCAGCGCGACGCCGACGCCCATCGCCAGCGTGGCGGCGATGCCGACGACGAAGATGCCGTTGGCCAGCGTGAACAACAAGACCA
This sequence comes from Paracoccaceae bacterium, assembly GCA_016124615.1. Classification (GTDB taxonomy): domain Bacteria; phylum Pseudomonadota; class Alphaproteobacteria; order Rhodobacterales; family Rhodobacteraceae; genus Solirhodobacter. The sequence goes on from WGNF01000006.1 coordinate 260,119, forward strand.
GGATCGCCCCCGAACAGGGGCGCAACCCGGCCAGCCCGCCGGTGGTCAGCATCTGCGCCAACTGGCTGCGGCGCGGCGGCGGGGCGTCATGGTGATGGTGGTCGTGGTGATGGTCATGATCGTGCGGCAGGGCGCAGCCGCAGGCGGGCGCCGGGCCGGGGCGCAGCGCGGCCCAGGCCATCCAGAGGCCCATCAGCGCGATCGCGACGTAGCTGGCCATCTCGATCGTGCCGGCATGATCGAGGATCGCCTTGCCGGTGCTGCCGAAGATCACCGCCAGCGCACCGACCAGCACCACCGCCAACAGCGCCTGCACGGCGGCGACGGTCCCGCTCATCTCCAGCGCGTGGACGAACCGGGTGCGGCGGGTGGCAAGATAGCTGGCCACCACGACCTTGCCGTGACCGGGGCCGACGGCATGCAGCACGCCGTAGAGGAAGGCCGCCAGCACGATGGCCAGATCGGCCGCCCAGCCGCCGCCATTGCCCGCCGCGTCAAGGTTGGCGCGCAGCCGCGCGTCGAGCGCGCGCTGAAAGGTGATGGCTGTGCCGAGGATGGTGCGGAACGGTTCCGGCAGGGTCACGCGCGCCTCGACCTGGGGCTGTGCCGCCTGCGCCGCCGTCGGGTTGTCGGGGTGGCCGAAGTAGTCGGTGGCGCGCGCCGGGCCCGGCGGGGCGGCGAGGCAGAAAAGCGCGAGCAGCAGCACGGCGAGGGCGCGAAGGCGGGTCATGGGCAGGCGATCCTGACGGCGAGGGGGATGACGGTTCCGAAGTAGATCGGGTGACCCTTGTCTTCGGCGATGGCGGCGCGGCAGCTGCTGTCGCCCTGCACGGAAACGGCGGCGCTTTCCGGGTCGGTCGGCTCAAGGTCGACATAGTAGCTTTCGTCCCAGACCCCGATGGTCAGCGGGGCGGAATGCGGGTCGGCCGGTGCCGCCAGCGGGGTGACGAAGCTGTAGCTGAGCGCGTCGCCCGTCACATGGGCGGTGTAATCGCGGGCCGGGCCAAGCTTGACCGGCGTGTCGCCGGCCCAGACCTGGGTGAAATAGGCGTAATGCGCGAGGTTGGCGAAAGCATGGTCGCGCAGCGCCGCGATATCGGCGGCGGTCAGCGGCTGGCCCTTGCGATGGCCCGGCGCCTGATCCTGCAACAGCATCGAGGAGAACTGCGGATCCAGCTGCCAGAGCTGATGGATCGCCGAGAGCCGGGCATGATCGAAGACCAGATCGAGGTGATAGCTGATCCAGACATGCGGATGCGCCGCCACCGGCCCGGCGAGGCCGCAGAGCAGCGCGACCGCCGCAGCACGAAGCAACGCGCCGCTCATTCGCCTGTATGCCCGAAACGCTGGCCGGTCATTGCCCCTCCCGCATTGGCGCGCAGGATAGCGACGGCGGGGCCGTGCTACAACATGAAGGGCAGGGCGGTCGCCGCGACGTGATCGCCGCGCGAGGGCGCTACTTCATGCCGACCTGTTCCAGCATCCCGCGGCGGCGCGCCTCGTAGTAGTAGCCCCTCGCGTACCACATGACCGCCGTGCTTTCGCTGCCATGCGACAGAAGCCAGGCACCACGCAGGTATTTCACGCCATAGGTCAGGTTCACGCCGGGATCGTAAAGCCCGCTGTCGGGGCCCTGATAGCCCATCGTGCGCGCGGTCTGCGGCAGGATCTGCATCAGCCCGTAATAGGGGCCGTTGCGGGCGCGCGGGTTGTAGCTCGACTCGCGCCGCACGACGCGGTGAACCAGCGACACCGGCACGTTGTAGGCATGCGCCGCCTTGGCGATCAGCGCGTCCATCTCGGGTGTCTCGCCGACCACGCGATCCACCGGCGCCTCGGTCGGCGGCGGAGGCGCAGGCGCGCAGGCGGCAAGCGCCAGCAGCGCGGCGGCAAGGATCGGGGACAGACGCATCGGTTACTCCGGTTGACCGAACCGTGATAACCGCAGGCGCCCAAGGGGGGAAGGGGCGCGCGGAGGGATGGGCGGAGCGGCGCTGTGGAGGGAAGTCCTGGCGAAGGGGAAGGGCTTGCCGGATCATCGCAGATCGGCTATATAGCGGATATGCTATGGATGGTAGAGACCCTCGACGCGGTCGATGACGAGATCGCCGCGCTGCCGCCGGGCCTTCGGGCGCGGATGATGGAGGTGCCGGGATGACGAAACTGGTAGACCTGAAGGCGCGGATGATGGACGATCCGGCGTTCCGCGACGCCTATGCCGAGGCGGATGCCGAATACCGCGTGATCGAGGCGATGATCCGCGCGCGCACCGAGGCGGGGCTGACCCAAGCCGAACTCGGCCGCCGGATCGGCACCACGCAATCGGCGATCGCCCGGCTGGAGGGCGGGCGCGTGTCGCCCTCGGTCGAGACGCTGCGGAAATATGCGGCGGCGGTGGGGAAGCGGTTGAGGGTGGAGATGGTGTGAGGGGAATGTTCAGGTGAATGCGTCATTTAGGTTTTCTCATCTGCATGGGATAACGAATGACTTATGTAAGCTCGTTCAAGTTAATCCTAGGGTTCAATTCTTCCTTCGAAGAGACCATTGGAAGTCGATCGGAGATGTCTAATGGGTTCCGGATTTAGACGATCATCTTCGACTGGCCCGACAGGGACCAGAGTGACGACAACTCAAAAGCGCGGGGGAGACGTAGTTAAGACAACTTCCTTCAAGACTGGATCGAGTTCCCGAGTAGCATTCACGACGCGGGCTAACGGCGTAGTCGTTAGGACTGATACGCGCGTAGGCGGCGACGGTTACGTAACCAAAACGTCAAAGACAATCGCCGGTGGCAAGGCGCCAAAAGCAAGAAAACAGAAATTGCCAAAGCCTCAGAAAATTGCGGCTTCGAAGCCGTTCAAGAAGATCGGTAGCCGAAAAAATTCGCGAAAACCTGTTTCTCGCAAGGAGGGCAGCAAAACAACCGCACTAATAACCGAGGAAATTATTGTGGCCAGTGTGGTTAAATCCATTATCCTAATTTTGCACTTTTGTGTATCCGCGATTGGTCGGATTTTGGTCTCTGTTTATAAGGGTGTCCAGAGGAAATGGGCGGGTTCGAGGGTTGGAGATAAAAATTGAAAGTGCAAAATATAGAGCGCCCTATTTTATAGTTTTCTAACAAGGACTTTTCATCTGGTAGGCTTTCTTGCCTATACCATTGCGACTCTTTCGACGATGGCCGACTCTGCTTAATTCAGGCAGTTAGCCGCGCCATTATTCGATGGCGCTGTCGCAGCATAATGAAGCCTCCGACTTTATTATGGAGCCGAGGGAGTGATATTCTAACGTCACTCCACCCCCCTCACACCAGCCGGTTCACCTCCACCGCCGCCCGCACGAAATCGGCGAAGAGCGGGTGCGGGGCGAAGGGTTTCGACTTCAGCTCCGGGTGGAACTGCACGCCGATGAACCAGGGGTGGTCGGGGATTTCGACGATTTCGGGCAGGCGGCCGTCGGGGCTCATGCCCGAGAAGATCAGCCCGCAGCTTTCCAGCTTGTCGCGATAGCGCAGGTCGACCTCGTAGCGGTGGCGGTGGCGTTCCTCGATGCTGGTCGTGCCATAGATCGCGGCGACGCGGCTGCCCGGTGCCAGCGTGGCGGTGTAGGCGCCCAGCCGCATGGTACCACCCTTGTCGTCGCCCACCTTGCGTTCGACCACATGGTTGCCCTGCACCCATTCCTTGAGGTGGTAGACCACCGGGGTGAAGCGTTTCGCGCCCGCCTCGTGGTCGAACTCTTCCGACCCGGCATTGGTTACCCCGGCCAGATCGCGGGCCGCCTCGATTACCGCCATCTGCATGCCAAGGCAGATGCCAAGGTAGGGCACGCCCTTTTCGCGGGCGAATTGGGCCGCCTTGATCTTGCCTTCGGTGCCGCGCTCGCCGAAGCCGCCGGGCACGAGGATGGCGTCGAAGGGTTCAAGCCAGGGCGCCGGGTCTTCGCGTTCAAAGATTTCGGCGTCGATCCATTCCGCCTTCACCCGGGTGCGGTTGGCCATGCCGCCGTGGGTCAGCGCCTCGGCGATGGATTTGTAGGCGTCTTCCAGCTGGGTGTATTTGCCGACGATGGCAACGCGCACCTCGCCCTCGGCGTTCATCAGCCGGTCCATCACGTCGGTCCAGCGGTCGAGGTTGGGGCGCGGCGCGGGTGAAATGCCGAACGCATCCAGCACGGCCTGATCCAGCCCCTCGCGGTGATAGGCCAGCGGCGCGTCGTAGATGGTCTTGAGGTCGGGGGCGGCGATCACCGCACTTTTGCGGACGTTGCAGAACAGCGCGATCTTTTCACGCTCCTTGTCCGGGATCGGATGTTCAGAGCGCAGCAGCAGCACATCGGGGGCAAGGCCGATGGATTGCAGTTCCTTGACAGAATGCTGGGTCGGCTTGGTTTTCAACTCTCCCGAGGCGGCAAGGTAGGGCAGCAGCGTCAGGTGCATCAGGATGCATTCGCCGCGCGGGCGTTCGTGGATGAACTGGCGGATCGCCTCGAAGAAGGGCAGCCCCTCGATATCGCCGACGGTGCCGCCGATCTCGCACAGCATGAAATCGACCTCATCCTCGCCGATGTGCAGGAAGTTCTTGATCTCGTTGGTGACGTGCGGGATCACCTGGATCGTCTTGCCGAGGTAGTCGCCGCGACGTTCCTTTTCCAGCACGTTGGAATAGATGCGGCCAGAGGAAACGCTGTCGGTCTTGCGCGCGGCGACGCCGGTGAAGCGTTCGTAATGGCCAAGGTCAAGATCGGTTTCGGCGCCGTCATCGGTGACGAAAACCTCGCCATGTTCGAACGGCGACATCGTGCCCGGATCGACGTTCAGGTAGGGGTCAAGCTTGCGCAGCCGGACGGTAAATCCGCGCGCCTGCAACAGCGCCCCCAGCGCCGCCGAGGCGAGCCCCTTGCCAAGCGAGGACACCACGCCGCCGGTGATGAATACGTAACGCGCCATGCGGATGGACCCCCGTGAAAGTTCCGGTTCAAAAATGCGATTCGCGGTTGTCGCGGAACAGCATCACGGGATTTGATTCATAGTCCAAATTCCGCGCGACCGCAAGCGGACCGCAAGATGCAGTAATGCCTTGTCAGGCGCGATCAAACGCTAGTGGCCAGATTCGTCTGCTGTGGTCAGTTGCCGGCCCGGGGCGGTGCGGCGGGCGCATTGCTGGGCGCGGCGGGTGCCGTCGTGTCGGTGGCCGGTGCGGTGCCGGTCGCCGAGGGCGGCAACAGGTCGCTCGCCGCGGGCAGCGTGGATTTCGGCACCGGGGCCGGGCCGGTCGTCGGCGTGGCCGGGGCGCTGGTGGTGGTCTGGTCGACGACCGAGCCCACGCTGGCGGAGCGCGCCGCAAGGATCGTCAGCGTCACCGAGGTGGCAAAGAAGCCCGCGGCGAAGACCCAGGTCAGCTTGGCCAGCGCGGTCGCCGCCTGCCGCCCGGTCATCACGCCGCCACCGCCGCCGCCCATGCCAAGCCCGCCGCCTTCCGACCGCTGCAACAGCACGACACCGATCAGGCAAAGCGCCAAGATCAGGTGGATGACGAGGACGACGTTTTCCATATGCCGGGGCTCCGCTGGCTTCGGACGGGGCTATTTAGGCCCAAGCGTCCGGTGCCGCAACCCCTGACGTCGCCGCCGTCACTCGTCGGCTTCGTCGACGTCGACGCGCCCGGTCAGCGCCTGATGCAGGAAGCCCCACGACAGGCCGATGCCCAGCACCAGCGACAAAGCGAAGATGCCCAGCCATAGGTTCACGTCATAGTTTTCCAGCAGCAGGATGCCCTGATCGTGCAACACCCAGATCAGCGAGCCGAAGACGGCGAAGACCATGATCACGCCGAAGGTGCCGATCGAGCGCAGCGTGGCGCTGAGGTAGATGACATAGCCGAGGAACAGGATCAGCCCGAAGAACACCGAAAGCGACAGGTTGCTGGTCTGGTTCATCTCGATCCAGCGGACATAATTGTACGGCGTCGGGTTGAACGTGGCCGCAAGCAGGATGAAGGCGAAGAACCATCGCAGGAATATGCCCGTCATTCGCCCCCCCGAACCGGTCACGTAAATATCATTTGGTTATCCCCTGAGGACGCGCCCTGTCCAGCGTTCCGGCCGGAACAGCGGGAAGCCGCGACGAAATAGTGGTTTCGCGACCCCGGTCGGGCCGCTATACCCCGGCTCGGTTTCAGGCAACGCGAGGGGCAGATGGCCAACGTCGTGGTGGTAGGCGCCCAGTGGGGCGACGAAGGCAAGGGCAAGATCGTCGACTGGCTCAGCGAGCGGGCCGATGTGATCGCGCGCTTTCAGGGCGGGCACAATGCCGGCCATACGCTGGTGATCGACGGCGTGGTGTACAAGCTGTCGCTGTTGCCCTCGGGCATCGTGCGGGGCGGCAAGCTCAGCGTGATCGGCAATGGCGTGGTGCTGGATCCCTGGGCCTTGCTGGCCGAGATCGACAAGCTGGCCGGGCAGGGCGTGGCGATTTCGCCCGAGAACCTGATGATCGCGGAAAACACCCCGCTGATCCTGCCGATCCACGGCGAGTTGGACCGGGCGCGGGAGTCGCAGAACTCGGTTGCCAAGATCGGCACCACCGGCCGCGGTATCGGCCCGGCCTATGAGGACAAGGTTGGCCGCCGCGCGATCCGGGTTGCCGACCTCGCCGACGGGCCGACGCTGGAACTGCGCATCGACCGGCTGCTGACACATCACAACGCGCTGCGGGCGGGCCTTGGGCTGGACCCGATCGACCGCGAGGGGTTGAAAGCGGCGCTGCTGGAGGTTGCGCCGAAGATCCTGCCGTTCGCGGCACCGGTCTGGAAAGTGCTGACCGAGGCGCGCCGGGCGGGCAAGCGCATCCTGTTCGAGGGCGCGCAGGGATCATTGCTCGACGTCGACTTCGGCACCTATCCCTTCGTCACTTCGTCCAACACCACCGCCGGGATGGCGGCCAGCGGCACCGGGCTTGGCCCGACCGCGATCGATTTCGTGCTGGGCATCGTCAAGGCCTACACCACGCGGGTCGGTGAAGGCCCGTTCCCGACCGAGCTTTTCGACGCCGATGGCGACACGCTGGGCCGCCGCGGGCACGAGTTCGGCACCGTCACCGGGCGCAAGCGCCGCTGCGGCTGGTTCGATGCGGTGCTGGTGCGCCAGACCTGTGCGACCTCGGGCGTGTCGGGCATCGCGCTGACCAAGCTCGATGTGCTGGACGGCTTCGAGACGCTGAAAATCTGCACCGGCTACGAGCTGGACGGCAAGACCTACGACTACCTGCCGACCGCCGCCAACCTGCAGGGGCGGGTGACGCCGATCTACGAAACGCATCCGGGCTGGAGCGAAAGCACCGCTGGCGCGCGCAGCTGGGCCGACCTGCCCGCCGCGGCGATCAAATACGTCAAGCGGATCGAAGAGCTGATCCAGTGCCCGGTCGCGCTGTTGTCGACCTCGCCCGAGCGTGACGATACGATCCTCGTCACCGACCCTTTCGCGGATTGAACGCATGGCCCTGAGCTACAAGGCGCGGCGGCGCTGGTCGCTGGTCATCCTGCTGATCGGTCTGCCGCTTTACATCGTGCTGGCGGTCACGCTGGTCGATCTGATCGACCGGCCGCCAGTCTGGCTGGAACTGCTGATCTATGTCGGTCTGGGGTTTCTGTGGATGTTGCCGTTCCGCTTCGTCTTTCTGGGCGTCGGCCAGTCCGACCCGGATACCCCGCCCGAGGAATGAAAAGGGCGGCGGGGTTTCCCCCACCGCCCGACACTCGTGACGACACCCAACGGGTGTGCCGTCACCGCGCGATCTTGCGCGCTTCCGGCAGATAGCGTGACGTTTCCGAAATCGCGAACTGGCCGCGTTTCACCTTCTGAATCTTGCCCTGACGCAGCAACATCCCGAAGCTGCGCAGGCTTTGCTCGCGGCTGACCGGGGTTTCCGCCGCGGCGGCGGCCGAACGCAGGATTTGCGGGCGCGAGAAGTAGGGGCGGCCCTCGACACAGGCGGAATAGGCGGCGGCGGCTTCCAGCAGGTCGGGCAACTCGGTCGCGCCGATACGTTCGGCGAATTCGGCAAAGCTGCGCGAGTCGGCGAAGATGTTGCCGGTATCGTCGTCGGCCTCTTCGGCATCATCCTCGGCTTCTTCGAGGGCGATGATGTTCGAGGCCGCGATGCGGCGCGGGCGGATCACCACCGGCTCGACCTTGCCGGGCGCGTCGATGCGCTGTTCCGACACCAGCACCAGCGGCGCCGCGCGTTCGGGTTGCACCACCGGGCGGGTGGTCGGCGCGGCAGAGGCCAGCGGGCGGCGCGGGCGCACGACCTGGGCCAGATCGTCGCGATACCGCTCAAGCTCGTCCGGGGCGGTGCTGTCGGCGGTGCCGTCGGTCAGTTCCTTCTCGGCCTCGGTCGCGGCGACGGCGGCTTTCAGATGCGACAGCGTCGCCTGACGGCGGCGGGTTTCGGGTTCGTCCGCCTCGGTTTCGGCATGCTGCATCAGGCGGTCGACCGCCGTCGGGTCGGCTTCGACCGTGCCGCCAAGGAAGCCCTGACGGGTTTGACCCTCGCCGACCTTGGCGGCGATCTTGGCCGCACCGCCCAGACCGGCCGCAGCCAGCGCGCCCGCGGCGAGATCGCCGATCCGGACCGACAGCGGCGAGCGGGCGGGTTCCGGCACGACCGGGACCGGGGTGATGGCTTCGGGTTCGGGCGCGGGTTCTGCGTTGGCTTCGGCCATCGGGGGCGCGGGTTCCGCTTCCGCTTCGGCCACCGGTGCGGCGGATTCCGGTGCAACCTCGGCCACCGGTTCATGCGTTTCGGCGACGGGTTCCGCCACCAGTTCACGCTCGACCTCGGCCAGTTCGGCCTGCAACTCGGCTTCCTGTTCGGGCGTCAGGCTGGACACAACCGCCACCGGCTCGGCCGCCAGCGCGGCGATCCGTTCCGCTTCGGCGGCGGCTTGTGCGTCGGCTTCCGCTTTGGCCTTGGCTGCCGCTTCGGCCGCTTGGGCTTCGGCTTCTGCCTTTGCTTCCGCTTCCGCCTTTGCCGCAGCTTCAGCGGCCTGCGCCTCGGCTTCCGCCTTTGCTTCCGCTTCCGCCTTTGCCGCAGCTTCAGCCGCCTGCGCTTCGGCTTCCGCCTTTGCTTGCGCTTCGGCTTCCGCCTTGGCCACAGCTTCGGCCTTTGCGTCCGCCTCAGCCGCCTCGGCGTCCGGGGTCAGGTGTTCGGTCTCGATCACGGCGGCTTCGCCCGGAACTGAAGGCTCGATCCGGCGCACCTTGATGACGCGGGCGCGGCGCGGGGCCACTTCGGCTTCGGCTTCGGCTTCGGCGGTGGGCTCCGGCGGGGTTGCTTCGGGCTCGGCTTCGGCGGGCGCTTCGGCCACGGTCGCCGTGACGGCGCTGAGCGAGTAGCTGGCCATCACCGCGCTGATCGTGTCTTCGAGCTGATGCCGGGGCTCGTCGGCGGCCGGGGGCGCGGGCGCCGGCTCGGGTTCCGCAACGGCTTCAACGACCGCTTCGGCCGGGGCCTCGGGGGCCTCGTCCTCGTCCACTTGCGCGATCAGGGCGTCGGCAAAGGGTTCCTCAAGTTCAAATCCAGCCTCTTCAACCGCCGCCGGTTCCGGCATCGTGGCTTCGGCGACCTCGGGCTCGGCGGCGGGTGCCGGTTCCTCGACGTCTTCGGCCAGTTCGGCCTCTTCGACGACGCTGGTGGCACGGGCGTGATCGACCGCGGCGCGGATGCGTTGCAGTTTGGCGGCGATGCTTTCGGCGGCGGGCGGCACGGGGGCCGCGGCGGGTGCAGCGACGGGGGCCGATTCCGGCATGGCAGGCGCGGGGGCGGCAAGCGGGGCCACCGGCGTGTCGGCCCGCAGCACGACGCCGTTTTCCTGAATCTTGGTTTCGACCCGGCGGTGGATCTCACGCTCGGCGATGCGGTGAAGCATCTCGGCGTCCGGGGTCGGCGGTTCCGCCCCGAAGTAGCGATCATCCGCCGCAAGATCCCGGAAATATTCGGCAATTGCCTTCATCGTCGAGAATGGTTCGTCGAACCCTTCCAACGTGCAGGAGAAGGTTCCGTAAGATACCGTGAGGATCTTGCTTGCACCGACCATCGGAAGCTCGCTTTCTGACAATTCCAGTTCGACCAACCCTGCGCCACGGGCAGAACAATTCCGTGCACAGACGCAGGTAATTTCAAGGATTGTTTGTGGCCAACCTCGTGCATCCTTGCCTTATTCGGTGACAATGATTTCATGAAACGCATGATTGTCCAGTCAAACTCGGGCGTAACGCTGGTCGGGGGCGGGCAGGCGACCCCGGCATTGTTGCGCGCCGCGTTACGGCTTGCGCCGCGTCTGGTGGCGGCCGATGGCGGCGCCGACCGGGCGCTGGCGGCGGGATTGATGCCCGAGGCGGTGATCGGCGACTTCGATTCGATCAGCGCGCGGGCGCGGGCGCTGCTGCCCGCCGCCACGCTGCATCCGATCGCAGAACAGGAGACGACCGACTTCGACAAGGCGCTGCGCCACATCGCGGCGCCCTTCGTGCTGGCGGTGGGTTTTTCCGGTGCGCGGGTCGATCACACGCTGGCGGTCTTCTCGGCGCTGGCGCAGCATCCCGACCGCCGCTGCCTGGTGCTGTCGGCGCAGGACGTGTGCTTTCTGGCGCCGCCCGCGCTGGCGCTGCGCCTGCCGGTGGGCTCGCGGTTGTCGCTTTACCCGCTGGGGCCGGTGACGGGCGAAAGCCACGGGCTGCGCTGGCCGATCGGCGGGCTGGACTTTGCCCCGGATGGCCGGATCGGCACCTCCAACGAGGTTTCGGCGCCCGAGGTGCGGCTCAACTTCTCAGGCCCGAAGATGCTGGTCATCCTTCCTCGGGCAGCGCTGCCTCGGGCAATAGCGTCGCTGGTCCCGGATCTTCGACCGGACGGCGAGCCAGCGCCCGTTCGCGGTGGATGATGTAAAGCCCCGAGGCGCAAATCACGCCGATGCCGCACCACGTCAGCGCATTCGGGAAATCACCGAATACGAGGTAGCCGAAGGTCGCGGCGCTGACCATTTCGAGGTAGTGCAGCGGCGCGAGGGTCGAGGCGGGGGCAAGCCGCAACCCGAAGCTCATCGACATGTGCGACACGGTCGCGGCGAAGCCGACGCCGAACAGGAACACCCAGACCCAGGCAGAGGGCCAGTCGAAGGCCAGCGAGGGGATGTCGACGTCGGTCGCGAACAGCATCACCGGCAGCCACAGCACGGTGGCGACGATGGCGGTATGCGACTGCATCGCGATCGGGTGCATCAGCGGCGCCAACTGGCGGGTGATCAGGATATAGAGCGCGAAGAACAGCGCCGTGCCCAGCGGGAAGAAGGCGACCGCGCCGAAATGCGAAAAACTCGGCTGGATCACCAGAAGCGAGCCGAGGAAGCCCACGGCGGCGGCCCCAAGGCGCCTTGGGCCGACCTGTTCCTGATACACCAGCCAGCCCAGCAGCAGGATGATGAATGGCTCGACAAAGACGATGGCCAGCGCGTCGGCGATCGGCATCACCTGCACGGCGGCGACAAAGCAGTAGGTCGACAGGATCGAGACCACCGCCCGCATCGTCGTCAGCCACAGCACGCGGGCCGACATGCCGAAGCCTTGCCCGCTCCACGCGACCATCGGCGCCATCAGCACGGCCTGCACGACGAAGCGGGCCAGCGTCACCTCGCCCACCGACACGGTTTGCGCGGCGAGTTTCGAAAAGACGTCGATCAGGGGGGCGATCGCACAGAACCCCACCATGAAGGCGACGCCGAGGGGGATACGGTCGGCGGGCTTGGTCATCCGGTCTGGCTAGCCGCCGCCCGGCCCGCCGTCGCGCACGTTTGCGACATTGCGCGGCCAGGCTTGCGGCGCGGGGTCACTCGGGCGTCAGGTCTTCGGTGCCGCTGCCGTCCTGCCCGGCGACCGTCCACAGCCCGCTGAGCGAGCCGTCGTCGTTGACCTTGTAGATCACCAGCCCGACATCGTTGCCCAGCACATAGGCCGCCGCGAAAGCATTTCCGTTGCGCGAGCAGATGCCGTGCGAGGTGCTGCCGCCGGTGACCCATTTGATCGTGCAGGTGGTCTTGCTGGTCAGCGTGATGGTGGCGGTGCCGCTGTAGGCCGACCCGTCGAGGTTGGTGCCATCGACCGCATAGCGGCCACCGATGGATTGCGCCGCGGCGGGCAGGACAGAGACCGCGAGAAGCGCGGCCGAAAGCATGAGTTTCATGACCGTGTCCTTGATACAGGGGGAATTCGAAGCCGAGTCGAGGCCCGATGGTCGGCCCCGATCACGGGTCCGTCAAGTCACAGCGCACCGGTCGCCAGACAGGCCGCCCAGACGCGGGTGGTGAAATCGGGTGCCGTCGGCTCGAACTGATGCTGGCGCAGGAACCAGGCGAGGTAGGCATCATAGGGAAAGGCGGCGAGGCGGGCGGGGGCGTTGCGCAGCGCCTCGGTCAGTTCGGCCGGGGTGCGGGCGACCTGCGTCGCCGCGTGGTAGTCGCTGATCGCGCAGGTGATGACAGGCCGGTGCTGCAACAGCGCCTCGAACCCGGCGGCGGAGTTCTGGGTGACGATCACCCGCGCGGCGGCGGCGATGTCATGCAGGCTGGCGGTTGTGATCGTGACGCCGGGCAGGCTGGCGGCAAGCGTGGTCAGCCGCGCGGCGGTTTCGGCCGATTGCGCCGGGTGCAGTTTCACCAGCACCGGCGCGCCGCCTGCCGCCGCCGCCGTCACCCGCAGCATGGTTTCGCTGTCGAGGTGATGGACCGGGGTGCCATAGCGCTCGATCTCTTGCACAAAGATCGCGGCGAAGGGGGGGGGCAGCGGCGCCCGCGCCGCCTGCGGGAACTTCGAGACGTTGGCGGCGACGAGGCGGTCACGCAGACCGCGCACGAAATCCGCAGCCGCATCGGCGTCGATCCCGGCCGGGTCGAATGTCCGCTGACCGATGGAGGAGCGGTAGTTCACCCCCTCGGGGTCGAGATACCAGAAGCCCCAAAGGTAACCGGGGTGGACGTGCAGCACGTTCGACGCAACCGGATGGCGCGGGCCGAGCATCAGATGCAGCCCGCGCTGGCCCAGCAACCGCTGCGAGGCCGGGCGTTCAGCCCGGACCAGCAGCGGCTGCACCGCTTCGACCCGTGCCTTGGCGGCGAGCTTCACGAAGAAGTCGAAGCGGCCCGACTGCACCGCGTCATGCCAGCTTTCGGCGGCATGTACGATCAGCCGCCGCCCGGTGTCGAGGTCGGCGATGCGGCCGACGGCGGCGTAACCGCCCCTTGGGCTGTCGGCGGGCATCGGGGCGTTATTTCGGCGGCAGCGCGCGGGCGGTCGCCACGCTCATCGCCATCAGGGCGGCGCGGGTCGCGTCGTCGTCGGTCGCCTCGGCATCGGCCTGAACCATGCTGGCCATCGGCTTGCCGGTAAAGGTCATGTCGCCCACCCCCGGCAGGGCGCGGGCGGCGGCGTCATTGGCCTTGCCGATGCGGAAGATCGCGCCACCCTTGAGCACGCCACAGACCATATTGCCGTGCATCAGAAAGCAGAGCCCGCCGAACATCTTCTTTTCGGTGATGCCGGGCAGCCCTTCCAGGTCTTCGCGGATCAGCTGCGCCAGCCCTTCGTCATAGGCCATCGCGCCCCTCCGCTTGCCATGCCGGTGACGGCAGCGTATCAGGCCGCGACCCCACGTTCCACGCCCAAGGTGCCCATGTCAGAGCCTGCCGTCATCCTCGTTCGTCCGCAGATGGGCGAGAACATCGGGGCGGCGGCGCGGGCCATGCTGAACTTCGGGCTGACGCGGATGCGCGTGGTGGCGCCGCGCGACGGCTGGCCCAACCCCAAGGCGGTGGCGATGGCCAGCGGCGCCAGCCGGGTGCTGGACGCGGCGGGCCGGTTCGACACGCTGCCTGAGGCATTGCGCGATTGCCACTATGTCTTTGCCACCACCGCGCGCGGGCGCGAGTTGACCAAGCCGGTGATGACGCCCGAACGCGCGATGGAACATGCCCGCGCGCTGGCCGCCGAGGGCAAGCAGGTCGGCATCCTTTTCGGCCCCGAACGCACCGGGCTGGAAAATGACGATGTGGCCCGCGCCGATGCCATCGTCACCGTGCCGGTGAACCCGGATTTCCCCTCGCTCAACCTTGCGCAATGCGTGCTGCTGGTGGCTTACGAATGGCGCCGTCAGGCCGCCGAACTGCCGCCCGAAGCGATGGCGCTGGCGGGCACCGATTTTGCCACCGGCATCGAGGTGGAAAAGCTGGGCGACCATGTCGAGGATGTGATGGCCCGCGCCGGGTTCTTCTTTCCCGAAGCAAAAGCGCCCAGCATGAAGGTGAACCTGCGCAACATGTGGGGCCGCCTGCCGCTGACGCGGGCCGACGTGCAGACGCTGCACGGCATGCTGCGTCAGATCGTCCGCTGGCGCGACGGCGGGCCGACTTGAAGGCGGCGGGGGCGGGCCCTAGTGTTTCCCCCGCGCGAACGGAGGCAGCATGGCTCAGAAACGGATGATTTTCGAAGAGGTCGGTGCCAGGACCGTGCCCACGCCGCAGGGCAGCCTGATCAGCGGCAAGGGGCAGGGCGCGCGCCGCGCCATCCGGGCCTGGCTGATGCTGATCTTCGCGATGGTCACGGCGATGATCATCGTCGGCGGTCTGACCCGGCTGACCGGCTCGGGCCTGTCGATCACCCAGTGGAAGCCGATCTCGGGCGCGCTGCCGCCGATGACGGCCAAGGCCTGGGCCGACGCCTTCGCGCTTTATCAGCACAGCCCGCAATACCTGATCGAGAACAAGGGCATGTCGCTGCAGCATTTCCAGTACATCTACTGGTGGGAATGGTCGCACCGCCAGCTTGGCCGCACCATCGGGCTGGTCTGGGCGCTGGGCTTCTTCGGCTTCTGGGCGGCGGGGATGATCCCGACCGGCTGGGTCCGGCGGCTGTTCGCGCTGGGCGTGCTGGGCGGCCTTCAGGGCGCGATCGGCTGGTGGATGGTGTCGTCGGGCCTGACCGGCGACATGACCGCGGTAGCGTCCTACCGGCTGGCGACGCATCTTGGCATCGGCTTTGTCATCCTCGGGCTGACGGCGTGGTTCATCCTGCAGATGTCGCGCAGCGAGGCCGCGCTGTTGCAGGCGCGGCGGCAGGGTGACCGCAAGCTCTTTGGCATGGCGACGGGCGTTCTGCACCTCGCGTTCCTGCAGGTGCTGCTGGGCGCGCTGGTCGCGGGCATCGACGCGGGCCGCAACTATCCGACCTGGCCGATGATGAACGGCCACTTCTTCCCCGAGGATGCGTTCAAGGTCGACGGCGCGCTGTGGCGGGCGTTCTTCGAGAATGCGGGCCTCGTGCAGTTCGTGCACCGGATGACGGCCTATCTGCTGGTAACATTCGGCGTCATCGTGGCAATCCGGGCCCGCCGGTCGGCCCATGCCTCGATCCGGGGCGCTTTTGCGGCGATGGGGGCGATGCTGATCCTGCAGATGACGCTGGGGATCTTCACCGCGCTTTACGCGGCGCCGCTGCATATCGCCATTGTCCACCAGTTGGGCGCCGTGCTTCTCTGGGTGCTGATCCTGCGCGCCCGCCATACCGCGCGCTATCCGATTGTCGGCTCGATCCGGAGGGGAACCGCATGACTGCCTATGACCGCCTGATGGCGTTTCAGCGTGAAACCGAGGCGCTGGGCCAGATCGCCGGCCGCCTTGGCTGGGATCAGGAAACCATGATGCCGCGTGGCGCTGCCGATCAGCGCGGCGAAGAGCAGGGTGCCATCGAAGGCGTGCTGCATGCCCGCCGGTCGGATCCGCGCATCGCCGAGTGGCTGGAGGATGCGAACCCGCACAGCGATGTGGCGCGTGCCAACCTGCGCCTGATCCGGCGCGGCCATCTGCGCGCGACCCGCGTTCCCGCCGATCTGGCGCAGGAAATCGCCCGCGTCACATCGGTCGCGCAGGGCACCTGGGCCGAAGCGCGGCGGGCCGAGAACGTGGCGCAGTTCCTGCCCACCCTGACCCGCGTGGTGGCACTGAAGCGGCAAGAGGCGGCGGCGCTGGCGGGCAACGGCGATCTTTATGACGCGATGCTGGACGATTACGAACCCGGCGCCACGGCGGCCACGGTCGGCGCGATGTTCGACGGGCTGCGGCCGCGCCTTGTGGCGCTGCGCGAACGGGTGCTGGGCGCCGCCAGCCCCGCCGCGCTGGACGGGCATTTCCCCGCCGATGGCCAGATGCGCCTTGCCCGCGAACTGGCGCGGGCCTTCGGCTATGACTGGTCGCGCGGGCGGCTGGACCTTGCGGTCCACCCGTTCTCGTCAGGCTCTGGCCATGACGTGCGCATCACCACCCGCGTGGTCGAAGCCGAGCCGTTCAACTGCGTCTATTCGACGATCCACGAGACCGGCCACGCCTGTTACGAGCAGGGCATTGACCCGGCCTATCTGCTGACGCCGCTGGGGCAGGGCGTGTCGATGGGCGTGCATGAAAGCCAGAGCCGGATTTACGAAAACCAGCTTGGCCGCTCGCGTCCCTTCACCGGCTGGCTTTACGGCCGGATGACCGAAACCTTCGGCGCGCTGTCGGCGCCGGATGCCGATGCCTTCCATGCGGCGGTGAACCGGGTGCAGCCCGGCTTTATCCGGACCGAGGCGGATGAGGTGCACTATAACCTGCACGTCATGCTGCGCTTCGATCTGGAACGCGCGCTGATCGGCGGCGCGCTGGAGGTGGCCGATCTTGAAGCGGCCTGGAACGCGCGGTTCGAGAAGGATTTCGGCGTCGCGGTCGACAAGCCCTCGCACGGGATGTTGCAGGATGTGCACTGGTCGGTGGGCCTGTTCGGCTATTTCCCGACCTATACGCTGGGCAACGTCTATGCCGGTTGCCTGAACCGGGCGATGCGCGCCGCGGTGCCGGGGGTGGACGGCGCGCTGGCGCAGGGCGACGCAAGCCCCGCCACCGCATGGCTGCACACCAACGTGCAGCGCCACGGCGGGCTTTATGAGCCGCGCGAGGTGATCACGCGCGCCTGCGGCTTTGCCCCGTCCGAGGCGCCGCTGCTGGACTACCTCGAAACCAAGTTCGCCGAGATCTACGCATTGTGAGCGAAAGCGCGCCGCCGTCGTCGGGCGGGATTGGCGTCTGGCTGATCGCGGGGGGCCAGACCACCGGCTACGCCACGCTGAACTTCGCTTTTGCCGCGCTGCTGGTGGCGCTGAACGATCCGGTGACGGGCGCACATATGCCGCGCACCATGCTGGCGGCGGGCCCGACCATCGGGCTGATCCTCGCCGCGCTGATCGCGCCGCGGATGGGGCGGCTGGTCGACCGGGGCCGGGGCGCGACGCTGTTGCGCTACGGCCCGCTGGTCGGCGCGGCGGGGCTGGTGCTGGCCACTTTCGCCGAGGCGCGGCCGGCGATCTGGATCGCGGCCTATCTGCTGATCGGCCTCGCGATGGCCACCACCCAGTTCGAGACCTGCTTTGCCCTGCTGACCCGCCGTCTTGGCACCGCGGCGCGCGGCGCCATCGTGCGGGTGACGCTGGTCGCGGGGTTCTCGGCCACCATCGCCTTTCCGCTGGGCGACGCGCTGGCGCGCAGCTTTGGCTGGCAGGGCGCGCTGCTGGCCTTCGCCGCCATCGCGGCGGGGGTAACGATGCCGCTGAACCTGATCGGCACCGCGCTGGTGCAGCGCCGCGTGGGGCGCGAGGTGCCGGATCCGCCGGACGCGGCGGGGGCGAAAAGTGCGCTGCACCGGGCGCTGCGCGATGGCGCGTTCTGGCGGCTGGGCGGGCTGATCGGCCTGATCTGGATGAACCATGCCATGCTGTCCACCTTCGCGCTGCCGCTGCTGGCCGGGCGCGGCGCGCCGCATGGCATCGCGGTGATGCTGGCGGCGGCGCTGGGGCCTGCGCAGGTCGCGGGGCGGGTGATGCTGGTGCTGGCGGGGGACGATCTGCCGCTGGGCCGCATCACGATCTGGACGCTGGCGGGGTTCGTGCTGTCGTCGACGCTGCTGCTGGCCGGTCACGGCGTGCCGACGATCTGGCTGCTGTATGCGCTGGCGCAGGGCAGTGCTGCGGGGATCGCCACCATCCTGCGACCGCTGCTCGCGGCCGAGATTCTGGGCCGCGACGGCTTCGGCGCGGTCTGGGGCGCGCTGTCGGTGGCGCCGCTTCTGGCGCAGGCCCTTGCCCCGGTGGTGGGGGCGCTGCTGCTGACGTTGGGCGGCAGCGCGGTGATCGGGGCCTGTCTGGCGATGGCGGTGGCGGCGCTGCTTCTGGGCCTCAGCCTCAGGCCGCGCCTGCACGGCTGATCGCTCAGGCGCCGGGGGGCCAGTCGGGGTGCCGCTTGTCGATGAAGGCGCTGATGCCCTCGTCGGTGTCGCGCCAGAGCATGTTTTCCACCATCACCGCGGCGGCATGGTCGTAGGCCCCGGCCAGCCCCATCTCGATCTGTTCGTAGAAGGCGCGCTTGCCGATCTTCACCGCGGCACCCAGCTTGCCCGCGATGGTTTCGGCCAGCCAGTAGGCTTCGTCCCGCAGCGCCTCTTTCGGGGCGACGTGGTTGATCAGCCCGATCCGCTCGGCCTTGGCGGCGTCGATCAGGGTGCCGGTAGTCAGCATCTCGAAGGCTTGCTTGCGCGGCACCACGCGGCTGAGCGCGACCATCGGGGTCGAGCAGAACAGGCCGATGTTCACCCCGTTGACGCCAAACCGCGCGCCTTCGGCCGCCACGGCAAGGTCGCAGGTCGCGACCAGCTGACAGCCCGCGGCGACGGCGACGGAATGCACTTCGGCGATCACCGGCTGCGGCAGGTGGACGATCTGCTGCATCACCGCGGCGCAACGGCGGAAGAGGTCGGCGAAATAGCTGCGGCCGTGGTCGTCGGCCTGCCGCCCGGCCTGCATTTCCTTCAGGTCGTGGCCCGCGCAGAACGCCTTGCCCGCGCCGCGCAGGATCACGGCCTTGGTGTCACGCTCGCCCTCCAGCCGGGTCAGCGCATCGGACAGCGCCGCCAGCAGTGCATCCGACAGCGCGTTCAGCGCCTCGGGGCGGTTCAGGGTCAGGATCGCGATCGGGCCATCATCCTCGCGCAGCAGGATCGGTTCGGTCATCTTGTCATTCCTCCACTTTGGCGAAACTCTAGTGCGGCAACCGGACGGGGGGAAGGGCATGGTGCCTGTGATGGACGAGGCGGCGCTGACGGCGTTTCTGGCGCGGGAGTTTCCGCAGGTCGCGGATGATTTCGTGGTGGAAACGGTAGCGGCGCACGGCGCGCGCATCCGGTTTCGGGTGGCCGACCGTCACCTGCGCCCCGGCGGCACGGTGTCGGGCCCGTCGATCTTCGCGCTGGCGGATGTGGCGATGTATCTGGCGCTGCTGGCGATGATCGGCCCGCAGGCGCTTGCGGTGACGACGAATTGCGCCATCGACTTCATGCGCAAGCCCGCCGCTGGCTGCGACCTGATCGCCGAGGCCCGGATCCTGAAGCTGGGCCGCGTGTTGGCGGTGGGCGATGTGCTGGTCTTTTCGGACGGCAGCGCGGCGCCGGTGGCGCGGGCGGGGCTGACCTATTCGATCCCGCCGCGCTGAGCCTTACTTGGCGGCGGCGTGCTTGAACTTGCCGTCGATCACGGCGCCGCTTTCGATCACCAGCGTCTCGTAGGTGACCTGAACCGAGGCAACGGCGGTCGAGCGCAGCGTGAACTGCACGCAGCTTGCGCTGCCCGACAGGTTGCCGCGCACCTCGACGGCTTCGGCGCGGATCTTGCCGGTAACGGTGCCTTCGGCGCCGATCAGCAGGGTCCGGGCGTCGATGTCGCCCTGCACGTCGCCCAGCACCTCGATCATGCCGGTGGTGCTGATGTTGCCGGTGATGCGAAGATCGGAACTCAGCACCGACCGGGCGCCGGAGGCCGATCCGCTGCGGACCGCAGGCATGGTGTCGCCTTCGGCGGATTTCGTGAACATGTCATCTCTCCTCGTCGGGGCGCAGCGCGGCGCCACCCGTTCCGCAACCGGTTAGAAGCCAAAGCCCGGCAAAGGGTCAAGTCTGGAAGTGCCGCATCGCCGGTTTCGGGCGGCTTTCCGGCTGATTTCCACCGGCCCGCTGTCGGGAATGCGCTTGCGAGCGGGGGGCGGCTGCGAAAGAGTGGCGCCCGAAGAGGATCATTCCGATGGAGACACGAGTGGCCGACGCAGCGTTTCGACCGGTATCCGGGTTCGACCTTCCACGCTATGCGGGGGTGCCGACCTTCATGCGGTTGCCGCATGTCGGGCTGGATGACGCGCGGATCGGGCAGGTGCAGATCGGGCTGATCGGCGCGCCCTGGGATGGCGGCACCACCAACCGCCCCGGCCCGCGCCACGCGCCGCGGCAGATGCGCGACGCCTCGACCATGATCCGCGCCGGGCATGGCATCACCGGCGTGCGCCCGTTCGAGCTGGTGAACTGCGCCGATCTGGGCGACGTCGGCCCGAACCCGGCCGACCTGCTGGACAGCATGGCCCGGATGGAGGCGTTCTATGCCCGCGTGCGCGCCGAGGGCATCTTGCCGCTGACGGCGGGGGGCGACCATCTCTGTACCCTGCCGATCCTGCGCGCGCTGGCCAAGGACCGGCCGCTGGGCATGATCCACTTCGACAGCCATACCGACCTCTTTCACAGCTACTTCGGCGGCACGATGTATACCCACGGCACCCCGTTCCGCCGCGCGGTGGAAGAGGGGCTGCTGGACCCCCGGCGGGTCTGCATGATCGGCATCCGCGGCCCGGTCTACGACATGGAAGACCGCGACTTTGCCAAGGCGGT
The DNA here is from genome assembly GCA_016124615.1 of Paracoccaceae bacterium. Classification (GTDB taxonomy): domain Bacteria; phylum Pseudomonadota; class Alphaproteobacteria; order Rhodobacterales; family Rhodobacteraceae; genus Solirhodobacter. The sequence continues at coordinate 280,951 of WGNF01000006.1, forward strand.
CGGCATCCGGGTGATCCCGATCGAGGAATTTCACGCCCGTGGCGCCGAGGATGTGATGGTCGAGGCCCGTGCCATCGCCGGGTCGGGCGAGACCTACGTCAGCTACGACATCGACTTTGTCGATCCGGCCTTCGCCCCCGGCACCGGTACGCCCGAGGTGGGTGGGCCGAACTCGTGGCAGGCGCTCAGCGTGGCGCGGCTGCTGCGCGGGGTGAATGTGGTGGGGGCGGATCTTGTCGAGGTCTCGCCGCCGTTCGATCCCTCCGGGGCGACGGCCTTCCTTGGCGTGACGCTGATGTTCGAAATGCTCTGCGTGATGGCAGAGCGCATTGCAGAGGATGCAAGATGACCCCTGATCTGATCGTGACCAATGCCCGCGTGCTGACGATGGACCCCGACCGGCCACGCGCCGAGGCGGTGGCGATCGGCGGCGGCCGCATCCTTGCAGTGGGCAGCCGGATCGAGGTCGAGCGGCTGGCCGGGCCCGATACGCGGGTGATCGACGCGCAAAGCCGGACGCTGCTGCCCGGTTTCGTCGAAAGCCACCTGCATCTGGTGATGGGCGGCGCCGAGCTGGGCCATTTGCAACTGCATGGCGGGCACGGCATGGCGGCACTGGCGGCGGCCTTCCGGGCCTTCGCCGCCGAGCACCCGGACCGGCCGCTGTTGATGGCGCAGGGTGCGGATTACGCGATGCTGGATCATCCGGTCAGCCGCCACGACATGGATGCGATCATCGCCGACCGGCCAATTGCGATGACGGCGCATGACCATCACACGGTCTGGGCCAATACGGCGGCGCTGACGGCTGCGGGCATCCTGCACGGCCTCGACACGCCGCGCGGGCATGAGGTGGTGATGGGCCCCGACGGCCTTGCCACCGGCGAGCTGCGCGAGTTCGAGGCTTTCGCCCCGGTGATCGCGCTGGGGGGCGAGGCGCGGCTGAGCCTTGGCATTGCCACCGGGGGCGAGCCCTCGCCCTGGCCCAGCGACGCCGAACGGGCCATCGACCGCGCCAAGATCGCGCGCGGGCTGGCGCATTGCACCGCGCATGGTGTCACCTCGATGGTGAACATGGACGGCAACCGCTACACGCTGGAACTGCTGCGCGAGATGCAGCGGCTGGGCGACCTGACCGCGCGGGTCAAGGTGCCGTTCCACTTCAAGCCACATATGGAGCTGTCGGAACTGGCCCGCGCCGACGAGATGACACGCGAGTTCGATGATGACTGGCTGACCTGCAATTTCGTCAAGATGTTCATGGATGGCGTGGTCGACAGCCGCACCGCCTATATGCTGAACGACTACCCCGACCAGCCGGGCCACCGGTCGGAGCCGCTGTTCGCGCCCGCCCGCTTTGCCGAGATCGCGACCGAGGTGGACCGCCGCGGCATGCAGATCGCCGTGCATTCGATCGGCGACGGCGCGGTGCGCACGGTGATCGACGGCTATGAGGCGGCGCGCAAGGCCAATGGCCCGCGCGACAGCCGCCACCGCATCGAACATATCGAGCTGATCGACCGGGCCGACGTGCCGCGGCTTGGCGCGCTGGGCATCGTCGCCTCGCTGCAACCGCCGCATCCGCCGGGGGCGATGGAGTTCGGGCTGGAACCGACGCTGACCCGCATCGGCCGGGCGCGCTGGAAGGATGCCTACCTGTGGAAAAGCCTCGCCGACGCCGGGGCGCCGCTGGCCTTCGCCTCGGACTGGCCGGTGACGGATGTGAACGTGCTGCGCGGCGTGCAGGCGGCGCTGACGCGGCAACCCTATGCGGCCGACTGCAGCGACGAGAGGATCGGCCTGCGCCCGACGCTGGCGGCCTATACCGCGGGCGGCGCCTGGGCCGCGCATCGCGACCACCTGACCGGGCGCCTTGTGCCGGGGCTCGCCGCCGACCTCGTGCTGCTGGGCGCCAACATCGAGGTGACGGACCCCGGCGCGGTCGGCGCAATGGGGGTGGCGCTGACGGTTTGTGGCGGACGCATCACCCATGCGGGGCCGGGATTCGCCGCCTGAGTCGGAAGATTCGGCGCGGGAATCACTTCTTTTCAACAGCTTGGCCGAAAACCCTGTGGGTAACTCGGCCAGGCAGCCCCGGGGCCGGGGGAGGCCACCACAAAAAAACCCAAGAAACATTGGGGCTGACAAAAAATCGTCACGAAGCGCGATTTTTCCGCTTGCGGGTCTTGGGTTGTCCGCCTAAACACCGCCTCACCGAAGCGGAAGCGACGGTACGACGGTTGAGACGGACGCGGAAGTGTTGGTTGAGACGGTTGTCTGGAGACGAGGATGGCGGGCGCGCCGCGAA
>WGNF01000011.1 GCA_016124615.1 Paracoccaceae bacterium
AGTCTCCCGCCGATGGTCGTGATTGTGTTCATGATCCCCGTGATCCGGCCCACAGGCGCCACCCGGCAGAACGAAGCTCTTCCGCTGTGCAGCGTCATGCGGGCCTATCCCGTAGCCGAGCGCGCGCACCGTCTGTTCCACTTGTTCGGGCGCTGTCTCGCCACCGGTCAGGCGAAGCCGCAGCCGCTCGGCCATCAGCGCCACCTCCACGTCTTCCACCCCCGGAAGGCGGGACACGGCCAGCCGAATCTTGTTGGCGCAGGCTGCGCAGTCCATCCCCGTCAGCCCCCATTCGCAGGCGCGCTCGGTTGCGTCGGTCTCCTGTCCGGTCATGGGTTTTCCTTTCCGAGTCGATCCTTGCCTTCGTCAAAACGGATACTTAATCTCTCTAGCAACTATAGGTTCAAGGGGATTGCGATGCTGACGATCGGAAAACTCGGCCAGTCTGCCGGGGTGAAGGTGCCGACCATCCGCTACTACGAGCAGATCGGCCTGTTGCCCGCGCCCGAACGCAGTTCCGGCAACCAGCGGCTCTATGGCAAGTCGGCGCTCGACCGGCTCGCCTTCATCCGCCACGCGCGCGAACTGGGCTTTCCGCTGGAGGCGATCCGCGACCTGCTCAGCCTGTCCGATCGGCCCGACCAGTCCTGCGCGGCGGCCGATGCGATCGCGCGCCGCCAGCTTTCGGCCGTGCGCGCCCGTGTTGCGCGGCTGAAGGCGCTGGAGGCGGAGCTGGAACGGATGATCGGGCAATGCGCGCAGGGCACTATTGCCGATTGCCGCGTCATCGAGGTGCTGGGCGACCACACCCTGTGCGCCACCGACCACGATGGTCTCGCGGAGGCGGCGGCATGAGCCTTGCTCCAACATTTGCAGTCTATGTTCTCGCGGCGCTGGCCGAGATCGCTGGCTGCTTCTCGGTCTGGGCCTGGGGACGCAGCGGGGCGTCGGCGCTGTGGTTGCTCCCCGGCGCCCTGTCGCTTGCGGCTTTTGCCAGCCTGCTGACGCTTGCCCCCGCCGCCTATGCCGGGCGGGCCGATGCGGCCTATGGCGGCGTCTATGTCGCGGCCTCGCTCCTCTGGCTCTGGGCGATGGAAGGGGTTCGCCTGGATCGGTATGACCTGCTCGGCGCACTGATCGTCCTGGCCGGGGCGGGGGTGATCCTGCTGGGCCCGCGTAGCGCGTGAAAACGGACCGAAGGCACGAAAACGTCGTGTCACTTTCCGCGCTTCCATGGTTAGAAAGAAGCATGCGGTTTTTGGCAAACTATCTGCGGTTCTCTCTGGCCGCGCTGATCGTGGCGGTGCTTCTGTTGCCCATTCGGCAAGCGGCGTCGGGCAGTTCCGTCATGGAGGACATGCACCAGATGGTCGAACATGGGCAGATGGTCCATGTCGCGTCCGGCCCCATGAAAGCCGCGGTTGACCTATGCAAACAGCATTGTCTTGCGGGCGTCGCAATCCTCCCCGGTCTGTCCGGCGCTGTCGCGGCCCTTCCTGTCCCCGACCCGGTCTACACGGCGGAGCCTGTCCTGCCGGCTTTTGAACGGCCCGAGCCGCAGGGCCCGCCGCCGAAGCGCGCTCTCTCCTGAGCTGAACGCGGGCGGTCCTGCCGCCCATCCCGCTGTCGCGCCCCCGGGCGCATGGAGAGAGACATCATGACATTGTCCCGCCGCGGCTTTCTGGTCGCAAGCGCGGCTTCGGCCGCATCCCTTCTGATCCCCGCGCGCATCCGCGCCGCCACTGGTCCGCTGACCCTGCGCGCCGAAACCCGCGTGCTCGACATCGATGGCCGCGCCGCCACCCTCTGGGGGTTGACCAACGGCTCCGGAACGCAGGGCCTGACGCTGGCACCCGGCGAACGCTTCCGGGTCGACCTGACCAACGCCTTGGCCGAGCCGACGCTGATCCACTGGCACGGCCAGATTCCCCCCAACGCGCAGGATGGCGTGCCAGACATGCCTGCACCGAAGCTGCTGCCGGGCGAGACGCGCAGCTACGACTACGCGGCCCTACCCGGCACGTACTGGATGCATGCCCACATTCCGCTGCAGGAGTTGCACCTGCTGACCGCGCCGCTGATCGTGCACACGGCCGGGGACCTGGCGGCCGACCGGCAGGAGGTGGTGATGACCCTGCATGACTTCTCGTTCAAGACCCCGGAGGAGGTCATGGCCGCCATCACCGGCGCCATCCCCTCGGGCGACGACCATTCCGCCGGCATGGCCGGTCAGGGCATGGGTACGATGGGGAGCGGCGGCGGCATGGCCGGCGGCACCATGGGCGGGATGTCGGGCATGACCGGAATGTCAGGCATGGCGATGGACCTGAATGATTTCGATTTCGACGCCTACCTGGCCAACGACCGCACCCTGAACGACCCCGAGGTGGTGCGCGTAGACAAGGGAGGCAAGGTCCGCCTGCGGGTGGTGAACGCGTCGACCGCCACGGTTTTCTGGCTCGACCTTGGCACGCTTGGCGGCCAGTTGGTGGCGGTGGATGGCACCCCGGTCCAGCCGAGGACGGTCAGCCATTTTGGTCTCGCCATGGCGCAACGGGCCGACCTGCTCATCGACCTGCCCGGCCCCGGTGCCTTCCCCATCCTTGCCTTGCGCGAAGGCGCGCGGGAGCGCACGGGGATCATCCTGGCCAGTCCCGGTGCCGCGGTGGCCAAGGTTGCTCCGCTCGGGGCGGACGAGGCGCCCGCCTTCTCGGCCGATCTGACGCAGGAAGCCGCGCTGCGCGCCCTCACTCCGCTGTCCAACCGGCCAGTCGATCACGCGCAGATGCTGATGCTGGCAGGGGCGATGAGCCCCTATGTCTGGACGATCGACGGACACACCTGGGCCGATCATGTTCCGGTATCGGTGCGCAGCGGCGAACGGGTGGAGTTGACGTTCCACAACATGTCCATGATGGCGCATCCGATGCACCTGCATGGCCACAAGTTCCAGGTGTTCGCAATCAACGGCAGGCGCTTCGCGGGCGCTCTGCGCGATACGGTGCATGTGCCCCCCATGGCTGCCATCACCATCGCCTTCGACGCAGGCGAAGCGGCGCGATGGATGCTGCACTGCCATCACATGATGCACCTCCAGTCCGGCATGATGACGGAACTGGCCATCTCCAGTGCCGCCTGAGCGCTATGGGGCGCCGGGTCTGGCGCCCCATTCCTGAGCGTTTCAGTAAGTTTATTCTTTCACTCAGGATTTGTCCGTGCTAGCACGATTCTGGACAGGACGAATGGACAGGAGCGTGAAAGCCATGCCGCACTTCCCCCGAACCGCGGTGCAATTGGCCACCGCCGCGATATTGCTTGCTGCGGCAACGGCAGGCGAAGCCCGCGAATATCCGATCGGCAAGCCGCTCGACGTGGCGGGCATGGAGATCGGCGCGGTCTATCTGCAGCCGATCGAAATGGACCCGCCGGGGATGATGGCGCCGGCCGACAAGACCGATATCCATCTCGAGGCCGACATTCACGCGTTGGCCAGCAATCCCAACGGCTTTGCCGAGGGCGACTGGCTTCCCTACCTGCACGTCACCTACACGCTCACCAAGGATGCCGGGCCGGCGATCACTGGCATGCTGATGCCGATGGTCGCCAGCGACGGGCCGCATTACGGCGACAACGTGAAGCTCGATGGGGTGGGCAAGTATCACCTCACCATGACCATCTCGCCGCCAGGGCCCGAGTTCGGCCGCCATGTCGACAAGGAAACCGGCGTGGGCCCGTGGTTCCAAATGATCACCACACAATACGACTTCGTGTTTGCCGGCACCGGCAAGCTCGGGTCTTACTGACAGGAGGGTGCGGTAATGTCCCGGATCAAGACCATCTCAACGCTCGTGGCCGCACTTGCGCTGATGTCGTCGGGCTTGCCCGCGCTGGCGGAAGACGCGGCCCTGATCATCGTGTTCAAAGATGGCACCTTCATACCCACCCGCCTGGAAGTCCCCGCGCAGGACAGCGTGAAGATCATCCTGCGCAACGAAGGTCAGATGCCGGTCGAGTTCGAGAGCCTGTCCCTGCGCAAGGAAAAGGTGCTGGGGCCGGGCGTCCAGTCCTTTGTCGTCCTGCGTGGGCCGTCCCCCGGCGAATACGACTTCTTCGACGATTTCCACCCCGACGCCGTCAAGGGTGTGATCGTGGTCAAGTGAGCGCATCATGATTGCACAGATCATCTTCGTCGTCTGGCGCGAGAGCATCGAGGCGCTGCTTGTCATCGGCATCCTGCAGGCTTGGCTGCGCCGCAACGGGTCCGATGCCGCCCATTTCTACCTTTGGGGCGGCGTCGCGGCCGGGCTGGCGGCAGCGGCCGGCCTTTCCTGGGTACTGACGCGGTTCGGCGACACGCTGCCGCCCGAGGGTCAGGACATCTTCCAGATGACGCTGATGCTGGTCGCGGCGGCGCTGGTGGTGCAGATGGTGCTGTGGATGCGCCGCCACGGCCGCACGCTGAAGCGCCAACTCGAATCCGGCCTCAGCGAGAAGCTGGCGCAGGGGCGGCTCTGGGGCATATTCGCTCTGGCCCTGATCGCCGTGATGCGCGAGGGGGCCGAGACGGTGATCTTTCTGCAGGGGATTATCGCCGCCACCGGCTGGACGGCGGGCGCCGTGCTGGCGGTGCTCGCGGCCTTCGCCGCCGCTCTTGCCACCTACGGCCTTCTGCAGTTCGGCAGCAAAATCCTGTTCTGGCGGCATTTCTTCCGGCTGACCGAGGTCATGCTGCTGCTTCTGGCCTGCGCGCTCTTCGTGAATGGCACGGGGTATCTCGTCTCGCTCGGGGTGCTGCCCTACACCCATCCGGTGCTGAACCTGACGGCGATCCTCGACGATTCCCGCCCGGCCGGGGCCGTTGTGGCGGCGTTGACCGGCTATCGCGCGACCCCCGACGTGGTCACCGTCACAAGCTGGCTCGTTTACTGGGGCGGCATCGCCTTCGCGCTGCGCCGACAGTCGCGCCGGGCCACCCATGCCTGACGGTGCGTCCCCCCGCTAGGCTGATGCGGGCGGCAGGAACGGGCCGGGCTTCTGGACGGCTGGGCTCGCTGCCGCCGGAGACGGGCTCCGGCGCCATCAGCGCGCGGTGCGGCTGCTGCAATGGGGCGTCCTCGTCTCGATGCTGGTCTTCGGGCGACTCTGGTGCGGGTTGCTCCGCCCCGAGGGCGCGCTGAGCGAGGCCGCCGCCACCGCCGGGGCGGGCGATCCCGCACTAGCCAGGCTGGCCTTTCACCGCCTTCGTGATGACACACTCACCCCTCCGCCACGCCCCCGGCCACCCAACGGGGCGATGGCCCAAAAAGGCCCCAAAACATCAAGCGTTTCGGCCAGGGTATCCGCACATACCGAGCCCTTGATCTTGCTTGGCCTCCGACGACAGGACAGAAGGGGGCCGGTTTTGGCCACCTGGCGTCGCCGCAGGATGCGCGGCTCTCTGTCGATCTGGTTCGATCCTCAGACGCAGTGGCTGGCCGCACCGACCGGCAAACACGGGCGTCAGCCGACCTTCGCCGATGCCGCGATCCACACATGCCTGAGCTGAAAGCGCGGTTCGGAAGCTCGGACTGCCGCTGCAGCAGACCATCAGGAAGATGGCAAGCCTGCTGAAACTGGCCGATCCCGGATTTCAGCACCCTTTGCCGTCGCCAGCAGACCCTGGCGGTCCACGACCCCTATCGATCGCGGCTTCCCGCCGTCGCGAAGTCGGCACGCGCCTTTGGATGATCTTCACCATGTGATGCTCGATCCGCCACATGTGGTAGGCGACCCGATGCAGCCAGCGCATGGCGTCGAGCCGTTGCCCGAGCAACTCGGCCGAGAGACGTTGTCCCACGGCGCCGGACAGTATCCTGACGCGATAGATTTCGTGCTGATCGCGAAACATGCGCTGGAGCCTGTCGAGGCGAGGCTCGATCGCGAAAGGATCTTCCACCTCAACAGTCTGTTCGGCAAGTGCACCGAGGAGGCAGCCAAGCCGTCGCAACCGCGGGTCACCGGAAAGCGTTTGAATACGCGGCTCCTGTGTGATGCGGAAATAGAGCCGTCTCGAGTGGTCCAGCGCATGCAAGAGCGAGGTCAGCCTGTCTGCTTCCGTCCGGTCGCCCTCGAGGGAAGAAATCTGCTCTACAAAGCCTCGCAATTCGGAAAGAGCGGCATCGATCTCACGCAACTCCTGTGGCCTCTCATGCGTCATCGCTTCCTGACGCAGGCGGCGCGCGAGAATTCGAAACTGGGCGGTCACGATGGCGTCCAGCGTCGACACCGCGGCGTCTGCGGCCGCACGCGGATCGCGCAGCATCTCCTTGCCAAGGCGGCTTGTCAGCGCCAGCCCCCTGTCTTGCACGATGAGCGTCACGAGCCGCGCGAACGCGCCGGTGAAGGGCAGGATCAGGATCACCCCGAGCATGTTGAAGCCCGAGTGAAAGACGACCAGCGCGATCTGGCGGTCGAGATTCAGCCCCAGCGGACCAACGGTCCCGTAGAACGGGCCGAGCAGCAGGAAGGCCATTCCACCGGTGAGGACGTTGTACATCACATGCGACAGGCCCGTGCGTCGTGCCGCGGTCGAGCCACCCAGTGTCGCCAGCGCCGCCGTTCCCGTGGTGCCGACATCCATGCCGATCACCAGCGCCATCGCCTGCGGCAGGTTGACCACCCCGGCGCCGATCAGGGCCAGAGTGGCGGTTACGCCTGCGCTCGACGACTGGGTGATCAGCGTGATGAGCGTTCCGATCAGAACAAGCTGCGAGCGCCCGATCAAATCGTCGCGCGGAAAATCCGCTGGCGTCAGGATGCCCTCGAGGCCGGAAACGCTCGACTTGAGCACATCGACGCCAAGGAAGATCAGTGCAAAGCCCGCGAGCGCGGTCCCGATACGCGACAGCCGTACACCCCCGAACAGGCGCGCGAGCGCCCCTATGAAGATGAGCGGCAAGCTGATCTGGCCGAGATCGAGTTTGAAACCCAGAATCGCCGCGATCCACCCGGTTAAGGTTGTCCCGATATTGGCTCCGAAAACAATGCCAAGGGCCTGCGGGAAGCTGAGCAACCCTGCGCTGACGAATCCGACGGCCATGACCGTTGTCGCGCTCGACGACTGGATCACTGCGGTTGTCGCCGCCCCAGTCACCACACCGCGCAGAGGCGTGTTGGTAAAACGTGCCAAGGCTCTGCGAAGCGATCGCCCCGCGAGCGCCTGTAGCCCCTCGGAGAGCCAGATCATTCCGAACAGGAACAGACCGACTCCACCCAGGGCGTTGACCGCATTCGCAAACATGGGTCGAGTATTCGCCCGTCATCAGATCCTGACAAGCGGCGGCGAGGCCGGGCGGGGAAAAACTTCAAGACCAACGTTCGGCGCTCCACTTTCCTGCCTGCGCCTTGGTTCCCAGAGCCGACCTCCGTTGTTGCCTTGATCGGCATCCGACAGCTGTCGTTCGGTTGCAGCGCAGCGTTGCCCAGCCCTGAGCGGCATTCATCCTTGGTGGGGCAAAGTTGAGGCCAATTGCTCTGGATCAAGGCGCCTGCCCGGCCGCGGATGTCACCGTCGCGATGCGGAGGGGTGCAGAATGTCCAATCGAGTCGCGTTTCGGGTGGAGGGTCTGACCAAGACGTACACGACCGGCGCTATTTCGGTGCAGGCGCTCAGGGGCATCGACCTTCAACTCTACGAGGGGGAACTGGTCGTCCTGCTCGGCCCCTCCGGTTCGGGTAAGTCGACGCTGCTCAACATACTCGGCGCGCTCGACGGCCCCTCCACGGGGCACGTGTTCTTCCGCGAGCACGAGCTGACCGGCATGAACGACGCCGCGCTCACCGCGTTCCGGCGCGAACATGTCGGCTTCGTCTTCCAGTTCTACAACCTCGTTCCCAGCCTTACCGCCCGGGAAAACGTGGCGCTGGTCACCGAGATCTCGAAACGGCCGATGCAGCCGGAGGAGGCACTTGAGCGCGTCGGCCTCGGCACCCGCCTCAACCATTTCCCCGCCGAGCTCTCCGGCGGCGAGCAGCAGCGTGTCGCCATCGCGCGAGCGATCGCCAAGCGGCCCGAGGTGCTCTTGTGCGACGAGCCCACCGGGGCGCTCGACAGCGCAACCGGCGTGACTGTGCTGGAGGCGCTTTATGAGGCGAACCGCGACCTCGGGACGATTACCGCGCTGATCACTCACAACGTGGCAATCCGGCGGATGGCGCATCGCATCATCCGGCTTGCCGACGGGCAGGTGGTTGCCGTGGAGGAGAATGCCGATCGGATGCAACCTTCGGGGATCGAATGGTGATGCGGGCACTCGACCGGAAGCTCCTGCGTGACCTGCGTCGCCTGTGGGCGCAATGCCTCGCCATCGCTCTGGTGCTCGGTTGCGGCGTCATGGTGCTGGTGCTGGCGACCGGCGTCGAACGCTCGCTTCGTCTGACGCGCGACGCCTACTACGACCGCGCCCGCTTCGCCGAGGTCTTCGCCACCGCCACCCGCGCGCCGAAGGAACTACTGCCCGCGATCGCCCGCATCCCCGACGTGGCGCTAGCCGAGGCACGTGTTTCGATGAACGTCGTCATCGACCTGCCAGGGATGGAGAAGCCGGCGCAGGCCCGCGTGCTGTCGCTCCCCGCTGCGGGTGCGCCGCTGCTGAACCGGCCCACGGTACGGCTCGGCCGGCTGCCCGATCCGGCGCGGGCCGACGAAGTGGCCGTGTCGGAGAACTTCGCCGAGGCGAACGGTCTCACCCCCGGCAAGAGCTTCGTGGCGATCCTGAACGGGCAGAAGCGCGAGCTGCGGATCGCCGGCCTCGTGCTCTCGCCCGAGTTCGTCTACCTGATCGGCCCGGGCGCGCTGATGCCGGACGATCGCCATTATGGCGTGATCTGGATGAACGAGGAGCCGGCGGCGGCGGTGGCCGGCCTCACCGGCGCGTTCAACGATCTCGGCCTGCGTCTGGCTCGTGGAGCCTCGGAACCGGCGGTGATCGCCGCACTGGACCGGCTGCTGGCGCCCTACGGCGGCACTGGAGCCTACGGGCGGGACCGTCAGGTCTCCGATACTTTTCTGCGCGGGGAACTCGACCAGTTGGGCGCTATGGCTGTGATCCTGCCGCCGATCTTCCTGATCGTCTCGGCTTTCCTGGTGAACATGGTGCTGAGCAGGCTGATTCTACTGGAGCGGCCCGTCATTGGGCTGCTGAAGGCGATGGGCTTCACCGGGCGGGAGATCGCCGCGCACTATCTGAAGCTCTCGATCGGTATGGGCATCGGCGGGGTGCTTCTCGGATGGGTCATGGGCTGGTGGCTGGGCGCGCAGATGACCCAGCTCTACACGGAGTTCTACCGCTTTCCCTATCTCATCTACGCGCCCGGTACTGCGAGCTTCGCGATATCCGGCCTGATGGGCCTTGGCGCGGTGATCCTCGGCGCCTTCCGTGCCGTCCGCTCCAGTGCGCGGCTGCGGCCCGCCGTCGCCATGCTGCCGCCGACGCCGCCGCTCTACCGACGGGGCTGGATCGACGCCGCCGCCGAGGGGCTGCGGCTCCGGCAGACAACGATGATGATCCTGCGCTCGATCACGCGCTGGCCTGGTCGCGCGGCGGTGACCGTGCTCGGCGTGGCGGCCGCGATCGCCGTACTCGTCGCCTGCTTCTTCACCTTCGACTCGATCGCCGCCGTGGTCGACGAGGCCTTTACTCGCACCAACCGCCAGCAGGTGACGCTGCATCTGGCGCGTGACGTGCCCGCCGCGGTGAAAGACGCAGCCGCCCACCTGCCTGGCGTGATCCGGGTCGAGGGCGCCTTCGGCCTACCGGTCAGGCTGACCAGCGGCTGGCGGAGCGCACTGACCCAGGTCGAGGCGCGCGACAGCGGCGACGTCCTCGTCCGCGTGCTCGACGAGAGCGGACACGCAGCCGCCATGCCGCCCGAGGGGCTCGTGCTGCCTGAAAGCCTCGCGACCAAGCTCGGCGTCGCCCCCGGCGACAGCGTGACCATGTCGCTCCTCGCCCCGCCGCGGGAGAGCTTCGAGGTACCGGTGTCCCGGGTCATGCGGCAGAGCCTCGGCGAGATGGCCTATGTCTCCGCGCCCGCGTTGTTCCGGCTGATGCGGCAGGCCCCCCAGGTGAACCGGCTGAACCTGCTCGTCGACACCGCCGAGCTGCCCTCCCTATACGCCGCGGCGAAGGCGGCGCCTGCGGTAGACGGCGTGCTGCTCTGGACCGACATCCGCTCGCAATTCGACGCGACAATCAACGAGAACCTGACCCGCACCGTTGTGGTGTATGCGATTCTCGGCGTCCTCATCACCGTCGGCGTCATCTACAACGCCGCCCGCATCCAGCTTTCCGAGCGGTCCTACGAGCTCGCAAGCCTGCGCGTCCTTGGCTTCACCCGGGTCGAGGTAGGCTATGTGCTGGTGGGGGAACTCATGCTGCTCACCCTTTTTGCGATCCCGCCGGGCTTTCTCGGCGGCTACGGCTTCTCGGCGCTGATCTCGGCCGGTTTCTCAACCGACGTGATCCGCATCCCGCTCGTCATCTCCCGGCGCACCTATGCGATCGCCGGGCTCATCGCCTTCGTCGCGGCCTTCGTCGCGGCGCTTTTGGTCCGCCGCAGGCTGGACCGAGTGAACCTCGCCACCGCCCTGAAACAGAGGGAGTGACATGCGTCATCGCCTATTCCCCGCCCTTGTCGGCGTCCTCGCGCTGGTCGCCGCCCTCGCTTGGGCCTTCTGGCCGGAGTCCATGCCTGTGGACCTCGTCACCATCGCACGGGCCCCGATGGAGGTGACCGTCTCGGCCGAGGGGGTAACTCATATCCGCAATGTCTATGAGGTGACGGCACCGATGGCCGGCACCGTCTCCCGCTCCCCGGTGGAGATCGGCGACGCAGTGACTGCGGACGAAACCGTGGTCGCCTCGATCCGGCCGCTCGAGCCAGCCTTCCTTGACGCCCGCGCCCGCGCTCAGGCCGAAGCGGCGGTGGACGAGGCACTGGCCGGGTTGCAGCTCGCAAAGGCGAAGCTCACCCAGGCGCTGACCGATCAGGACCACGCAGAAAGCGAATACGCCCGCGCCCTGGCCCTCGCTGACCGCGGCACGATCCCGCTACAGATGCTGGAGGATGCCGATACGGCGCGGAGGACCGCGAGGGCCGCAGTCGATGCCGCGCAATCGTCCGTCAGCCTGCAGCAGGCGACCTTGAACCGGATGGAAGCCCAGCTGGTCGGCCCAGAGAGCGCGGGAAGCCCGTCATCGAACACCTGCTGCCTCGACATCAAGGCCCCGGCCACGGGCACCGTGCTCTCGCTCGCCAACTCCAGTACCCGGCCCGTGCAGGCGGGCGAGTCGCTGATGACGATCGGTCGCCTGGACGATCTGGAAGTGGTCGTCGATCTGCTTTCCTCCGACGCGGTGAACGTGCCCCCAGGCGCCCCGGCGCATATCGAGCGCTGGGGCGGGCCGCAGCCGATCGTCGGCAAGGTCCGGCAGATTGAGCCAGCGGCCTTCACCAAGGTCTCCGCCCTCGGAATCGAGGAACAGCGCGTTCGCCTCCGCCTCGACATCCGCACCCCCATCGCGCAGCGCGGCGGCCTCGGAGACAACTACCGGGTTTTCGCGCAGGTCGTGATCTGGTCCGGTCAGGACGTGCTGCAGGTGCCGATCGGGGCGCTGTTCCGCTCTGGCGAACGCTGGGCCGTGTTCCGCGACACGGGCGGGCGGGCGGTGCTGACGCCGGTGGAGATCGGTCACCAGAACGACCTCACGGCCGAGGTCCTCTCCGGTCTCGCCGAAGACGATCGCGTGGTGGCCTTCCCGAGCGCCAGGATTGCCGATGGCGTTCGCATCTCGGCGCAGCCGGGCGCCTATATCGCCGAACGCAGCAGCGCGTCGCGCGCGAGCAACGGATAACGGACATGCATTCAACCGCTCAGCAAGGTGGCACTGATATGGAGAGCGAAATGGACGACCGGGGACCGGGCCTCGCGAAGCGCGCGGCGCGGTACATGCTCTTCCCGACGGTAGCGGCGCTGCTGCTGGCCGGGGCGGTGTTGGTCCTGGTGGGTCGGCCGGAGCTTTCGACGCTGGCCTGGCTCGCCGGCACTCTGCTTGCGCTTCTGGCGCTCCTTCTCGAGATCGCGCTGCGTCTCGGCCGCGGCGAGTTTGGCCTCGACCTGATCGCGGCGCTCGCCATGGCCGGAGCGCTTCTGCTCGGCGAACACCTCGCCGGTATCATCATCGCCGTGATGTTCACCGGCGGCGAGGCGCTGGAAGATTTCGCCCAAAGACGCGCTCAGAGGGAACTGACCGCCCTTCTCGCGCATGCGCCCCGAACGGCAGCAAAATATCTCGACTCTGGTATCGCGGAGGTGCCGATCGGGACGCTCGAAACCGGCGATCGCATCCTCGTCCGACATGGAGAGGTTGTACCGGCGGATGGCGACGTCGCGCGAGGGCCTGCCGTGCTCGACGAATCCGCGCTCACCGGCGAGGCCATGCCCGTGCGCCGCACAACCGGCGAGCCGGTGATGAGTGGCGCGGTCAATTCCGGCGACCCGTTCGACCTGAAGCTGTCGGCTTCCGCCGACCGCAGTACCTACGCCGGCATCATCCGGCTGGTTCGCGCCGCCCAGCAGTCGAAGGCGCCGATGGCTAGAATGGCGGATCGCTTCGCACTTGCCTTTCTGCCTCTCACGCTCGCGCTTGCCGGCGGAGCCTGGGTTCTGAGCGGAGACCCCGACCGGGCGCTCGCAGTGCTCGTTGTCGCCACGCCCTGCCCGCTGATCCTGGCGGTGCCGGTCGCCATCATCTCCGGCGTGTCCCGTTGCGCGAGCAAGGGTGTCCTGGTCAAGGGGGGCGGCGCGCTCGAAACGCTCGCGCGGGTCCGCACCGTGCTCTTCGACAAGACGGGTACCGTAACCGCGGGCAGCGCACGCTTGGTCGACCTCAAGCTGCGCCCTGACGCCGATCCGGCGCAAGTGCTGCAGCTTGCGGCCTCGCTTGATCAGGTCTCACAGCATGTCATCGCGGAGGCCCTCGTGGCCGCGGCGCGGGAGCGCAGGTTGGATCTCGTGACGCCGACTTCCGTCAAGGAGGTGCCGGGCGCCGGTGTCGAGGGGCGGATCGACGATCGGAGCGTAGTTGTCGGCGGTTGGGACTTTGTGACCGGCAGGCTCCCCGGCTCGGACTTTCAGACTGAGCTCGGCCGCTGGATCCGGCGCGCGGGAGCCGCCAGCGTGCTCGTTGCCGTCGATGGCGCACTGCTCGGTGCCTTCCTCTTCGCCGACGAGGTCAGGCCTGAGGCCGGAACCGTCCTGCGTCGGCTCCGCGGAGCGGGGGCCAACCGAATCGTGCTCGCCACCGGCGACCGGGCCGACCTTGCGGAGAGCGTGGCCGCGTTTCTCGGCGTGGATCGTGTCGCCGCCGAGCTGAAGCCGGATGACAAGATCAGGGTCGTCGAGGAAGAACGGCGGGAGCATGGGCCCGTCATGATGGTGGGCGACGGCGTGAACGACGCACCGGCCCTCGCCGCGGCGGACATCGGCGTCGCCATGGGTGCTCGCGGCGCCGCAGCCTCGTCCGAGGCGGCGGATGTGGTGATCCTGCTCGACCGGCTAGATCGTCTGGCCAGTGCTATGAGCATCGCGCGGCGCTCCCGCGGGATCGCGCTCGAGAGCGTCTACGCCGGGATGGGCCTCTCCATTGTGGCGATGTTCGTCGCCGCCCTCGGATATCTCCAGCCCGTCGAGGGTGCGATCCTGCAGGAAGTGATTGACGTGGCGGTCATCCTGAATGCGCTGCGCGCCCTTGGGCCTTCCATCCGGGACCGCTTTGGCCACGCGCACATGCCGGGCAAGGAGCTTTCCGGGCTTGAGGCGGAGCATCGGGAACTCATGGACGTTCTTGAGGCGATCAATGCTTCCGCCGAGCGGTCCCGACATTTGCCGGGTCCGGCGTTGCGGCAGGAGCTGGAGGCGCTCGACCGGATGCTCAACGGACGGCTCCTGCCGCATGAGATGAAGGACGACAGAGAGATCTACGAGGAAATCCGGAAGAAGGCGGGCGACGACAACGCGCTTGCGGGCATGAGCCGCACGCATATGGAGATCATCCGAATGGTACGGAGCCTTGAGATGATGCGCGCTATGCTCGCTCAGACGGAACCGAGCGACACCGAGCGCTACGAGTTGCAGCGCCTGTTGCACGGACTGGCCGCTGTGACCCGGCTCCATTTTGCGCAGGAAGAGGAGATCTACCGGTCGCTGGAATCCGCTTGAGGTCCGCCAATCTGAGCTCGGCAGTGGAGCGACCCGCTGCCGGCAACGGACGGCGGCCCTCCCGTTAGGCGAGCAACGGCATTGTGGTGGTCGCGGCGGTTCCCGTCGAGAGACCAGAGGGCTCCCGTGTGGACCTGCAGAGCGAGGTCGGCCGGGAAGCATCAGGCCGCCACGCCGAAGATCATGCCGACCGCGGCCGTGATCGCCATGGCAAGCGCACCCCAAAACAGAACGCGCGCGGCACCTCTGGCAAGCCCGGCCCCGCCCGCGGTTGCTCCGAGCGCGCCGAGCACCACCAGCGCAACGAGCGTCGTTATGGCAACGACGGTGCCGACGGCACCCGCTGGCGTCAGCAACGCTACGAGCAGGGGGACGACGGCGCCAATGGCGAAGGTTGCAGCCGAGACGAGTGCGGCCTGCACCGGGCGCGCTGTGACGGTCTCGGAGATTCCGAGCTCGTCCCGGGCGTGGGCACCGAGCGCATCGCGTTCGGTGAGCTGCACCGAGACCTGCCGGGCCAGATCTTCGTCGAGACCGCGGGCGGCATAGATTGCGGTCAACTCATCGAGTTCCGCCTCTGGGTCTTCCGTCAACTCCCGCCGCTCGCGGGCAAGATCGGCGCGTTCGGCATCGGTCTGGGAACTGACCGAGACATATTCGCCGGCGGCCATCGACATCGCACCGGCGACCAGACCGGCAAGCCCCGCGACGATGACCTCCGGCTTGCCGGACCCGGCCGCGGCAACGCCGACGACCAGGCTCGCGGTCGAGACGATGCCGTCGTTCGCGCCGAGTACCGCGGCCCGCAGCCAGCCGATGCGGTGCACCATGTGAATTTCGGAATGGGTCAACCTGCTCATTTTGGTCCTCCTGAACCGCTGATCGATAGGGATGATGTGTCGGTGCCGTGACGCGATCGTGTCGCCGGCAGTGCGAATGACGCTTCGAAACCGTCCTCGCCGCCTGGCACAGGCGAGGAAAGCGAGAGGCTGCCGCCGACGCCCTCGGCAATTGCCTTCACGATCGAGAGGCCGAGCCCGCTGCCGGGCGCCACGGCGCCCCCGCGCTCGAAGGCAGCGGTGAGTTGGGCGAGGATTTGAGCCGGCACGACGGGGCCCGCGTTGGTGATCCGGAGAAGGCCAGCTGGTGTCAACGCCACCTGAACGGGCGTCGCGGCCGATCCGTGCCGCAGCGCGTTCTCGATCAGGTTGCGGGCAAGAATCGCGAAGGCATCCGGATCGATGTCCGAAGGCACCGGGCGATCCGGCAGGGTAGCTTCGATCCGCTCCAGCCCGTCCGAGCGTTGGAAATCGTCGATCACCATGTGAAGGATCGGCCGCATGTCCGAGGGGGCTTCTGTGCGCAGCCGGCCGCCTTCCGCCCGCGCAAGCTGCATGAGCTTCTCCGACAGCCTGGCCAGCCGCTTCAGCACCACCTCAACCTCGCCGACCTTGCGACGGGCCGTCTCGTCGCGGGTCTCCGCCGCAAGCCGCTGCAACCGCGCCAGGGCGGCTGCGAGCGGCGTTCGGAGCTCGTGCGCCGCGTTGGCGGTGAAGCTCCGCTCCGCACCCAGCGTGCGCCTCAGTCGGCCGAGCAGGCCGTTCACGGCGGCGGCCACTGGCACGATCTCGTCGGGAAGGCCCTCGGCCGGAATCGGGGTGAGGTCGCCCGCGCCGCGAGTCGCCAGCGCTTCCCCGAACAGGGCGAGCGGGCGCACCGTCCGGTGCACCGCAAACCAGATGCCGACCAGGCTGAGCGGGACCAGGATCAGGAGGGGTACCGCAAGCTGGAACCAGACTTTCTGAGCAGCATCGGCGCGGTAACTGAGCGGTTCGGCAGCCGCGATGGTGAGGCTGCCGCGCAGCGCCGCATCATAGTAGAGGCGGTGCTTCGCCGTCTGCTGGAAGCCGATCGCCCGGAATGGCGGAAAATCCGCCGGATCGGCATTGTGCGAGGTCATCAGCACCCGGCCACCCCCGTCCCGGACAACATAGGTCAGAAGCTCGTCATGCGGGCGAAGTGGCGCGATGCGGCGGGTGCTCCCGTCGTCGCCGCGGTCGAAGATGTCGACCGCGGCGAGCGGCAGGATCCGTTGCGCCGCCTCTTGCAGCGCGCTGTCGAAGACGGCAGCCATCCGGCGGTTCACCACCTCGGCCGTCAGTGCCGCAGCGGCGATCCAGAGCAACGCGACACCGAGGCCGACGAACAGCGAGAGCCGACCCTGAAGCGAGGATGGCCGCCTCACCGACCCGCTCCCAGCCGGTAGCCGAGACCGCGAACGGTCTCGATGGCGGTCGCGCCCAGCTTCTTGCGGATGTGGCTGACATGCACCTCGATCGTGTTGCTCTCGATGGCGCTGTCGAACGAATAGAGACGCTCCTCCAACTGGGCCTTCGAGAGAAGCTGTCCTGGACGCAGCACGAAAGCCTCGAAGAGCGTCCATTCGCGCGCGGTCAGGGAAACGGGCTTGCCGACGCGAAACACGCTGCGCGCAGCGAGGTCCACCTCCAGATCGCCGAAACTGACGAGCGGGTTCGGATTGCCCGAATAGCGCCGCGCCACGGCGTTCAGCCGGGCCGAAAGTTCGCTGAGGTCGAACGGTTTGACCAGATAGTCGTCCGCCCCCGCGTTGAGGCCCGCGATACGGTCGCTGATCTGGTCGAGCGCCGTCAGGATGATGACCGGCGTCACATCGCCGCGTGCGCGCAGCTCGCGCAGAAAGGTGAGACCCCGGCCATCCGGCAACATGAGATCGAGCAACACGAGGTCGTAAGGCACCACATCGAGACTCGACCTTGCATCGCCGAGGCGGGTCACCCAATCAGGCGAATGACCTTCGGTCAGGATATGCTCGCGCACATCGGCCCCAAGGTCTTTGTCATCTTCGATCAGCAAAACGCGCATCGCACCCATCCGTCCCTGCTCGCCGCCGCCCTTCTTGCTCCTGAAGCTTAGGGCAGGCTGAAGACGAAACCGAGCTGGCTTCAGCCTGCCATCAGCCTCTCCAGCCATATGAGCCTAATGCAACCCTAAGCGGGAGACGCAACGATGAGAAAACCTTTGATGCTCGCAATTGCTCTGGCCGGACTCGGCGCGGCGGGACTCGCGGTCGCCGAAGAGGATGGCTGCCGGGCGCCGATGGCGGACTGGCAGTCCCGCGAAGCCGTCGAGCAGTTGGCGGACTCGCGGGGCTGGCGCGACGGACGGATAAAGACCGAGGATGGTTGCTACACCATCCAAGCCCGCGATTTCGACGGCCGCAAGATGAAAGCGCGCGTCGATCCGGCGACACTTGCCATCCTCGGCGTGGCGCATGAGCACGAAGACGAGGACAACGACGGAGAGGACGATGATGACGGCGGCCAGGGCCCCCGGGCGGCGCCCGCCGGGACGGTCGCGCCTCCGGACAACGGGCTCTTCCGCAAGGGCGGGGCCGGAGTGGTCGCAAAATGACCGTTCGCGTCTGGGACCCGCTACTGCGTCTGTTCCATTGGGGACTTGTCGGCGCTGTCGCCGTCGCCTGGCTGAGCTCCGAGGAGGGCCAGCCGCTGCACCAGGCGGCCGGTTACGTCGCCGCCGGTCTGATCGCTTTCCGCCTGCTTTGGGGGTTTATCGGGCCACGCTATGCGCGCTTTGCCCAATTCATTCACGGCCCAGCCGCCGTCGCGGGTTACCTCGGAGCCATGCTCCGGGGGCGCGAGCGACGTTACCTCGGGCATAACCCAGCGGGCGCAGTGATGATCGTCGCCTTGCTCCTCAGCTTGTCCGGTACCATTTTCACCGGTTGGCTCATGGCCGAGCCCAATCGGTTGGCGATGCTGCCGACCCTGCCCGCCGCCGTCTCGCCCGCCTTCGCGGAGGAGCACGAAAGCGGCTCGCGCGGCGCGGTCGGCGCCGTCTCCGTCAAGGACCTCCATGGTGCCTTGGCCGATCTGACGCTGCTTCTCGTTGCCCTGCACCTCGTCGGCGTCGCCTTCGCCAGTCTGCGCCACAACGAGAATCTCGCCCGGGCCATGGTGACGGGGCGGAAGCGCGCGCCCGACCCGGACGACGTATCCTGAGCAAGCCAGGCTCAGGTTCGCATGGGACGGTGTCCCACTCCCGTGCGGGGCCCCGCCGTCTGTCCCGCGGTGGGGCCCACTCTGGCGGCCGTGCCGGCATCATGTCCGGCCCGTCGACTCCGAATTCCACGATGAACTTCAGATGAGAGATCGCACGATGAAAACGAAACTCGCTGCCCTCGCCCTGAGCACCGCGCTTACGCTCCCCGCAATCGCCTGGGGCAAACCGGTGACCTTCACGGCTCAAATGAACGATTACGGCGGCAACGGCGCCTATCTCGCTTTCTATGTCACCGACGCGCAGGGTGCCTACAAGGGAAGCCTTTGGATGGCCGGTGGTGGCGCGAAATACTATCCGCACCTCACCGACTGGTATCGTGCGACCGCCGGAAATCTCTCCGAGATAAACGGGATCACCGGCGCCAGCGTCGGTTCGGGCCGCGCGTTGACCTTCACGCTCGATCTGGCCGATGCGCTGTTTGACGCGGGCTACGAACTGCACGTCGATGCTGCCGCCGAGAACCTGCGGGAAAGCCCGTCGGATACTGTCGTGCCGCTGACCACCGCAGGCGTCGGTAAGTCCGCACCCGGCCGTCGCTACGTCGCCACCCTCAGTTACGAAATGTGATCGAAGGGCGACCCCATGCTGCGCAAGCTCCACAAGCTCCTGGGTCTCGCCGCGGCCCTGCTGATCGTCGCGACGGCGCTGAGCGGTACGCTGCTTTCCGTTGTCCCCGCTCTTGAACGCGCGACGGTGCCGACCCTTCCCGAACCGGGCATGAGCGTAGCCGCCCTGGCGGAAAAGATCGCGGCGGCGCTCCCCTCGGTCGAGCAGATCCGCCGCGCGCCGTCGGGACGGATCACCGCCTATGCCCTCGATCAGGGACGTGACATCGCCGTCGTCATCGACCTTGGGACCGGGGTGGCGGTGGCGCCCTATACGCCCTCCGCCTACGTCCGCTGGCTCACCGACCTGCATCGCGCGCTGTTCCTCGGGAACGCCGGGCGCCTGGTGACCGCGGCGGGCGCGCTTTCGCTCCTCGTGCTCTCGCTCTCCGGGCTCTGGATCACCGCCAGACGGCTGGGTGGCTGGCGCCGGTTCTTTACCCGCCTTAGCGGCCCGCTGTCGTCGCGCATCCATGTCGAGGCGGCGCGGCTGGCCGCTCCCGGCCTCTTTCTGTCCGCCGTCACCGGCCTTTTCATGACGGCGGGCACGTTCAACCTCATCTCCGGCTCTCCTGCACCGGGCTTTCCGGCGGAGGTCAGCGGGCAGACCGGGGCGCGGCTTTCCGACATGCCCCTGCTTCGCGACACGGCCGCGGGCGAGCTGCGCGAGCTGACCCTGCCGATCCCTGGCCGCGGCCGCGATGTCGTCACGCTGAGGACCAGCCAGGGCAGCGGCTACATCGATCAAGGCACCGGCGCTACATTGTCCTGGGCCTCGCTGGGGCCCTGGCAACGGCTCTCGGAAGCCGTCTACATGCTGCACACCGGCCAGGGTGCCTGGCTTCTCGGCCTCTTTCTGGGGCTGGCCGCGTTAGCCGTCCCGGTCATGGCGGTCACCGGTCTTATCCTCTCGGCGCAGCGGCTCCGAAGAGCTCCCAGAATCCGCGGCAACGCCCGGCCAGGCCAGGCCGACACGATCATTCTCGTGGGCAGTGAGAGCGGGAGCACCTGGGGTTTTGCCACGACCCTGCACGCCGCCCTGCGCGCCGCCGGCCACGAGGTTCACGCCGCGCCGATGTCCGCCTTCATCCCGGCGCGCTACGAACGGGCACAGCGCCTGCTTATTCTTGCGGCAACCTATGGCAATGGCGACGCCCCGACCTCGGCCAAGGGCTTCTTGGAGCGCCTGACCGCGCTGCCTGCGGCACCAGGTTTCCCACTGGCGATCCTGGGCTTCGGGGATCGGAGCTTTCCCGATTTCTGCGAATATGCCCGCGCCGTTGCGGATGCCGCCGAGGCGCTCGGGTGGCCGACACTTCTGCCACCGGACAGCGTGAACCGGCAGTCTGCCCAGGACTTCGCCCGCTGGGGGCGGACCCTCGGCGCCGCATTGGGTCACGAAATCGAGCTCCGACACTATCCGCGGCCGCCGCGAAGCGTCGCCCTGCAGCTCGTATCCCGGCGTGACTACGGCGCCGAGATGCTGGCGCCCGTTGCCATCCTCCGCTTCGCGCTGCCGCGCCCGGGGCTCAAGGCGCAGTTCTCTGGCCGGGCAATACCGCGCTTCGCCGCCGGCGATCTTCTCGGCGTCATCCCCGAGGGCGACACGCTTCCCCGCCTCTACTCGCTCGCCAGTTCGCGCGCCGACGGCTTCATCGAGATTTGCGTGCGTGCGTGCCCCGGCGGGCTCTGCTCCGGGCAGCTCCTGGCGCTGACGCCCGGCGACAGCATCCGGGCCTTCGTCCGCCGCAACCGGGAGTTTCGTCCCGCGGCTGGACGGCGGCCGGTCATCCTGATCGGGGCGGGTAGCGGCATCGGACCGCTCGCGGGCTTCATCCGCGCCAACCATGTCAGGCGGCCGATGCATCTCTATTTTGGCGCACGCCACCCGGCGTCCGACTTCCTATACGGCGAGGAACTCGGCGCCTGGCAGGCTGACGGGAGACTCAGCACGCTCGCAAGTGCATTTTCGCGCGCGCCGACGCGCCACTACGTGCAGGATGCCCTGCGGCGCGACGCTGGTCGGATTCTTCAGCTGCTCGACCAAGGCGCGCATATCCTGGTCTGTGGCGGGCGCGATATGGCAGCCGGTGTTTCGACAGCCCTGACGGAAATTCTCGCTCCCAGAGGGCTCGCCCTCGCGACGCTGAAAATGGAGGGGCGCTATGTCGAGGACGTTTACTGACCGCAGACGCTGCGCGCTCAACGGGCCGACCATGGGGACGCGCTGGTCTGCGCTGTTCCATGCGCCAGCCCATTTCGACGAGATCACCTTCCATGCAGCGCTGGCCGAGGCCGTTGCCGAGGTCGACCGACAGATGTCAGCCTGGAAGCCTGACAGCGACCTCAACCGCCTGAATGCGGCGAGCCCGGGTAAGTGGGTTCCCGTGTCGGCGGCTGTGATCAAAGTGCTCTCCGCCAGCCTTGCCATTGGCAAAGCATCGGGCGGCGCCTTTGACATCGGCGTCGGCGATGCCGCCTGCGCGTGGGGCTTCGGGCCAACCCCAGCAGATCCATCCGCCATAATCGCCGCCCACCGGCCGACGCGTACCCACGCCTATGCGGTCGTCGAGCTGGATCCGGGCCGGGACCGCGTTCGGAAGCACGAGCCGATCCATCTCGATCTCAACGGCATTGCCAAGGGCTACGGCGTGGACCGGCTTGCTGAGACAGCCCATGCCTTCGGGCTTGATGGAGCGTTGCTTGCGATCAATGGCGAACTCCGCGCGGTTGGCCACCAGCCCGATGGCGCGCCCTGGGCGATAGCGATCGAGGTGCCCGAACCCGCTCGGCGGGCTCCACACTCGGTACTCGAGTTGACGGATATGGCGGTGGCGACATCGGGCGACTATCGAAACTGGATACGGTTCGGGAACCGGCGCGTCGGCCATCTGATCGACCCCGAGCGCGGCCTGCCGCTGCCGGCATCCTTTTCCTCGGTCAGCGTCCTGGCCGAGGATTGCATGAGCGCCGACGCCTGGGCCACGGCGATGATGGTGCTCGGCAAAGACCGGGGCACGTCTGTCGCGCAGCGGTTCGGATTATCGGCGATCTTCATTGACCCGGCAAAGGAGGAGACGGCGCCGCGGACCACCTCTCCGGCAGGGAGAGTTTGGAGGTCGAAGGCGGGTCGCAAGGTCTAATGAGGCCATGAGATACCGCTCGCGGCGGCGTAGCGGTCCTATCGCAGGTCAGAACCGAAAGTCTGGCACGCGGAATGACTTGTTCGAGATCAAGGGGGCTCCGCGCGATCTTTGCTACGCTTCGGAGGATCGCAATTGAACCACGAGAGGCGGCGTGAGACAGCAGGCAAAGGATTCCCTTCCGCCACATGCGAGAAGCGTCGGGGACATTCTCGATTGGCAGGGCGTCCTGTCCGCGCGGGGCCTGTCTGAAGCGGATGCCGAAGAGCGGCGCGGCAGGTTCGGTCCGAACACGATCGCGGCCCGCGAGAGGGTCGGCGTTTTCATGCTCCTGCTCAAGCAGTTTGCAAGCCCGGTCGTCATGCTGCTCGCAGGTGCCGCGCTGCTGGCTGCCTGGTTTGCTGAGTACGAGGAGGCCGTCGCAATCGGGATCGTGCTCGGGCTCAACACGGTGATTGGCTTTTTCACCGAATACAGGGCTGTTCGCTCAATCGAGGCACTGAGAGCCCTCGAGACGCCGATGACCCGGGTGCGCCGCGACGGGCATGACCGAGCGATTCCTGCCGACCGGCTGGTTCCGGGCGATATCGTGCTGCTCGACGCCGGCGATGCGGTACCTGCGGACATCCGGATCGTGGACTGCTCGAACCTGCGTGCCGACGAGTCTGTCCTAACGGGCGAGTCGGTCGCCACCGGCAAGATGGCCGAGGCCGTCGCAGCCGAGGCGCGCCTCGGCGACCGCCACTCCATGCTGTTTAAGGGAACGGCGCTTGTCGGGGGATCCGCGGTCGGCGTCGTCGTGCGCATCGGAGCGGAGACCGAGCTCGGCCAGGTGTCTCAACTCGTTGCGGAAGCCGGGGCGGGTTCGTCGCCGATCGAAAGGAAGCTCGCCCGGCTCTCGGCGCAGCTGATCTGGGCGACGCTGGTGCTCGCCGCGGGAATCGTCGGCATCGGCGTTCTGACCGGCAAGGACCCTTTCCTGATGGCAGAGGCGGGCATTGCATTGGCCGTCGCAGCCATCCCGGAAGGACTGCCAATCGTCGCGACGTTGACGTTGGCGCGCGGCATGTGGCGGATGGCGCGACAGAACGCACTCGTCGAGAGGCTGTCTGCTGTTGAGACGCTCGGTGCGACGACAATCATCCTGACCGACAAGACAGGAACGCTGACCGAGAACCGAATGGCCGTACGTCGGCTCTGGCTGCCGTCGGGCGCAGTCGACATCGGCGACGCAGCTCCTGCGATGCTCTCGCGGGGCGACACACAGCTTGCCGCGCTGATGGAGGTCGCCGTCCTCTGCAACGATGCGGCCCTCGATACTTCGGAAGACCAGGGCGTCGGCGACCCGATGGAGCTCGCCCTTCTCCGGGCAGGGCTCGGGGCGGGCTACGCCCGGGCGGAGCTCCTGGCGCGCAATCCGCTCGTGCTAAAGCACGCCTTCGATGGCCAAACCAAGATGATGGGAACGGTGCACCGCCGCGGCGCCGGATACATCTTCGCAATCAAGGGTGCGCCCGAGGCCGTGTTGCCGTGCTGCGATCTCGTCGCTCCCGACGGCGCGGTGCGCGTGATGGCAGCCCGAGAGCGGCAGGAGTGGTTGCAGCGGGTAGCAGACCTTGCCCACCGCGGCTTGCGGGTTCTCGCCTGCGCGGCCAAGACCGAGGACACGCCGGAAGCCGCTCCCTACCAAGGCCTGACCTTTCTCGGGCTGATCGGGCTGGAGGACCCGGCCAGGGTCGATGTGCCGGAGGCGATTGGCGCGTGCCATCGCGCAGGCATCCGGGTGGTCATGGTCACCGGAGACCATGCGGCGACGGCCCGCAGCATCGGTCGCGCCGTGGGCCTCCGCCACAAGGAGGACGAGATCGCCGAAGGCTCGGCGGTCGCGGCCCTCGCGGCAGACGGCGAGTTCCGGCGGATCGGCATCTTCGCGCGCGTCAGCCCGAAGGAGAAGCTCGACCTCGTCCGCGCCTACCAGGCCGCCGGCGAGATCGTCGCCATGACCGGCGACGGCGTGAACGACGCGCCAGCGCTCAAGCAGGCCGACATCGGCGTGGCGATGGGGCTCCGCGGCACGGACGTGGCGCGCGAAGCGGCGGCGATGATCCTGCTCGACGACGCCTTCCCGACCATCGTCGCCGCGATCCGCGAGGGGCGGAACATCTTCGGCAACATTCGTCGCTTCGCCTCCTATCTGCTCGCCTGCAATCTGGCAGAGGTGCTCGTGGTCGGCCTCGCAGTCCTGTCCTCGCTTCCCCTGCCGATCCTGCCGCTGCAGATCCTCTACCTGAACCTCGTCACCGACGTGTTCCCGGCCTTCGCCCTGGCGCTCGGCGAGGGCGAGGGCGACGTGCTGGCCCGGCCGCCGCGCGATCCCCGGCAGCAAATCCTGGGCCGGCCGCAATGGACGCGGATCGCAGTGCAGAGCCTGCTGATGACCGTCGGCACCTTCGGCGCGCTTGCCCTCGCGGACGGGTGGCTCGGCCTCGATGCCGGGGCCACCATTACCGTAACCTTCCTGACGCTGGCCTTCGCCCAGCTTTGGCAGGTGTTCAACATGCGCTCCGACCGGTCCCGCCCGCTCGTCAACGAGATCACCGGGAACCCGTGGATCTGGGCGGCCCTCGCGCTCTGCGCCGCGTTGCTTGCCGCACCGCCCTATATCCCACCGTTGGCCGAGGTTCTTGGCCTCGCTCCGCTTGACGCTGCGATGTGGTCTGTCGTGTTGTGCCTTAGCGCGCTGCCAGCGACGGTCTGGCAGCTCGCCACCCGGCTGCGCACGCCGCGACGGACCTGAGTCATGTCCCCCCTCGTCCTTCCCTGGCTGGAACTGGGCATCTGCGGCGCGGTGATCGCCGTCGCCGGCTCGGTGCTGGTCCGATATGGCGACGCCCTGGCACGCCTGACGGGACTGTCGCGGTCCTGGGTCGGGCTCGTGCTGCTGGCGACGGCGACCTCTCTGCCCGAGCTCTTCACCGGCGTCAGTGCCGTTACATTGGTCGGTGCACCGAACATCGCGGTGGGCGACGCGCTCGGCAGCTGCGTCTTCAATCTGCTGCTGCTGGTGCTCCTCGACGAGTTGAGCCGCTCCGCGCCGATGTACCGGCGCATCGACCAGGGCCATGTCCTGACTGCGGGTTTCGGTGTCATCATGATCGGCGCAGTGGGTGCGCTGGTCCTGCTGAGCCGCGAGCAGCTGGACCTGCAGTTCCTCCACATCAGCGGCTACACACCCCTGATCGTCGTTATCTACCTCGTCGCCATGCGCGCCGCCTTCGACTACGAGCGACGGAACCGGAGCAGCGCTGCGCCATTGGAGACCGCCGAAGGGCTCACGCTGCGCACCGCCATGTTGCGCTACTTGACGGCTGCGGTCTTCGTCGTCGCAGTGGGCGGCTGGCTCCCCTTCATCGGTCAGGACATCGCCGCGGCAATGGGATGGAAGCCGACCTTCGTCGGCACGCTGCTGATCGCCGGCGCCACCTCGCTGCCGGAACTGGTCGTTTCCGTATCGGCGCTCAGGATCGGAGCGGTGGACATGGCGATCGGCAACCTGCTCGGCAGCAATCTCTTCGACATCCTCATCATCGCCATCGACGATATCGCCTATACCAAGGGGCCGTTGCTTTCCTCGATCGCTCCCGCTCATGCCATTACCGCCTTCGCTGCGGTGATCATGTCGGGCATCTTCATCGTTGCGATGCTGTTCAAGCCGGAAACGCGCCTGC
The DNA here is from genome assembly GCA_016124615.1 of Paracoccaceae bacterium. Lineage (GTDB taxonomy): Bacteria > Pseudomonadota > Alphaproteobacteria > Rhodobacterales > Rhodobacteraceae > Solirhodobacter. Next base: position 25,859 of record WGNF01000011.1, read on the forward strand.
GCGGCACCGTCGGCTGGGTGAGCCTATCAATGTTGGTCGTCTATCTCTTCAGCTCCTACGCCGTCTACCTGCACGGGCTCTGAATGCGTGAGGCCGCGGGTGCCCAGCGGTGTAGCCGCATTGATCCGTGTCATGTGCCGATGGCTGGTCTGATGCCAAGATTGTTTTGCGTGGTCTGGGAGCCCAGACCCGCAATGCCAACGAACCAAGGGAGGTGAACCGATGGCAGTCAAGCTCATCCTGGTTGCGACGGATATGTCCGAACGGTCCGATCGTGCCATCGCCCGTGCCTGTCTTCTGGCCCGACAGCAGGGCGCAGCGCTCCACGTTCTCCACGTCGTGGACGAGGAACTGCCCGCTCCGATTGCCGAGGCGGAAATTGCCTCGGCCGAGGCCAGCCTGAAGGCGCTCGCGTCGGCGGGCGAGGACTTCAGAGGCCTGGAGGTGAAGGTGGAGATATCCCCGGGTGATCCCTGGCGGACGATTGTACAGAAGGCGGACTTCCACGATGTCGATCTGCTGGTCATGGGCAGTCATCGGCAACGCGGAATCGCGGATATGTTTGACGGAACCACGCTCGAACGGGTCGCACGAACATCGCGCCGTCCGGTGCTGCGGGTGACGGCGCCTGCATTGGCGTCCTATAACGAAGCGGTCGTGGGCGTCGATTTCTCCGAGTGTTCACGCCAGGCGGCGCGCCTCGCGCTCGATCTGGCCCCCCAGGCTGCTGTAACGTTCGTGCACGCCTATCACGTATCGTACCGGGCGCTGACAATGCATACCGGACCTCTGGGAGACCTGTCGAAGGCCGAAAAGGATGAGATCGAGGGTGGCCTCGGCAAGCAGATCGCCGCTTTCATTCAGGAGACCACTCGGGCTGGCCGGGAGGTCCGAAGCCTGCTCGCCGAAGGCGCCCCGGACCGCGTGCTCGGGCAGCATGTGGCAACGCTGAAGGCAGACCTGCTCTGCCTCGGCCTCCATGCGCGATCCTGGCTCTACGACTCAATCCTCGGCAGCACGGCGCGGGAGATGCTGGCAAAATGCCCGTGCGACCTGCTCCTTGCACCGCCTCAGAGGAAGTAGGTCGCGCACCCTGACAATTCTACGGCCGAGAACACCGATGGAAGGTGAGGTAATGGAACCGAACGTCGAGGTTGGCGCGGCAGGCCCGCCTGCCTTGTCGGACCTGCTGCGCCAGCTGCAGCAGTCCGGCTCCGAAGATGTCACTCTCGGAGAGCTGATCGATCGGCTCTCTCCGGCGGGCTACCCCCTTGCAATGCTCGTTCTGGCGATTCCGAACCTCGTGCCAGCCCCGGCGCCAGGCCTGTCCGCCATCGTCGGCCTGCCGCTGACCGCCCTGATGCTGCAGATGTCGCTGGGATACAGAGCGCCTCGACTTCCCGGCTTCCTCGCTCGCAGGACGATCAATCTGGCGCAGCTTGGAAGGCTCCTGCCGCGGGCAATCGGCTATGCGGAACGCCTTGACGCCTTGGCGCGGCCGCGCTGCTTCTTCATGCTGCGGGCGCCCTTCGATCGGTTGACCGGATTGGCCGCAACTCTCCTGTCCCTGATCATCACGCTCCCCGTCCCCTTCGGTAATGCCATTCCCGCCCTCGCGATCTGCCTCATCGCCATCGGCCTGTTGAGGGGTGACGGGTTCACGATACTCATCGGGCTCTTGTTCGCGGCAGCGGGCGTTTCGTTCATCGTCATATTCGCGGGCGCCCTGATGGCCGCAATCAGCAATTTCGTCGGGATTTGATCTCGAGCCAATTGCGGGTGGATGACTGTCTTCCGAAAAGTGATCCATTCGCGTCTTTCCTGCGTTGAGCAACCGCTCCCGCCCGTCTTGTGCGTTCAATTCGAGCACGGCGAATGGCTGCTTTCGGGCCGGATATGAGGAGAGATGAACACCCGCCTTGAGGACGCGTTGCCTACATTAGAGCAAGGACAATGCTGCACCGGGTCACGAACGACCCTTCCGTGAAGCCGCGGCACAGCGCAAACGAGGGCAACGAAGGTCTGGGATGGGTCGGCTGCGACAGTGCTAGAAGGGTGCCGCCGTCCAGCCGATAGCTAGGCTTCAGACTTCGGTAGCTGGGCCGTCCCACTCAAGCGGTTTTGCGCATGCGGCATATGTCGCCGGATCGCGGTCTTGTCCTTTGAAGATTAAACCGCCTTCGTGTTCGCCAGCCTCCGGCTGAGATCGACCCGGATGCATGCTTCCGTCCGTAGTCGGCTCGAGCACCGCCACATCATTTCGGTCCAAATGAGTGCGACGGCTGAGAGGAAGACCTTCGGGCATCTGTCGTAGCGGGTGGCAACCCAGCACGTCCTAAAGGTGGTGATCCTGCATGCTGTGTTCTTCTACCGGCGCTACGCTGTCTCGTATCGCGACATCGAAGAGATCTTGGCGGAGCGGGGCGGCATGTTCGACCATGCCACGTTGAACCGTTGGGCGGTGCGGTTCGCGCCGTCGATCACGGCTCAGGCGAAGAACCGGCCATGCGACGCCTGAAGCGGCCCCTATGCCGCGGTACAATAAGTCCCGCGCAATACTCGAAAATCGGATGGCGTTTGCGGCCTTGGCGAGGGTGATACATCGGGCAAATTTACCTTTATTGATGTATGTCAAGGATGGAATTCGAGAATCTGATCAAAATAACGTCATCGAAGCGATACGGTTCCCGGAGGAGGGGTATCACATGCGGAAGATGAACTCTGTGGTCAAGACGATGGGTCTGCTAGCCGCAACGGCGGCAGTGGGAGCGCTGGTAATGGGTGAAAACTGGGGCGCGCAGCGGGGCCAGATCGGCGCCGCGGCATGGGCTCAAGAGGGTACGGGTCAGGACACCGGCACCGGTAAGCAAGGCGGCCAGGGTCAGGGCAGCAAGGGCGCCCAGAACGGGCAAGGCACGAACGAAGGCAAGGGCCAAGGTCAGGGCGGTCCGAGTTCCGACTCTGACGCCAAGGGGCCGCATGCGGGTTCGCCGTCTTCCTCGGGGGGGGGGAAACCGGTTTGGGCGCAGGAAGGCATTCCTGAAGTCGAGTTGGGGCGGCTGAACGTAGTCCGGTCCCCGGACCACGTGCTGCAACGGGCCTACGATGAGGCAATCGCCTCCATCTCGCCCGAGATGGTGAGCTTCTACAACCTGACTCTGGATCAGGTGATTGAGCAGTTGTCGCTCAACTTCGACAGCACGGCGTACATCGACTCGCCGCTACAGAACCTCGCCCTGCTGAGAGACATGCTGGACGGCGAATCGAAGCTATCGGCGATGGGCGTGACCAGCAGCACCCAGCAGCTGGAAGCGATCTTCCTCGGCGTGGCGTCCGACAAGACCGTGCCGATCACGGCTGACAGCGTGATCGCTGTGACCACGATCCTCGGGACGCCGGTCACAGGGGCTGCGGCCGAGAAACTCGCCGCGGATGCGGAATCGATCCGCATCGCAGTACTGGCGGGTCACGGTTGAGCCTAAAGTCCACAAAACGGCTGCCCCGACAAACCGGCGGGGCAGCCGTCGCATTTCGAGTGGGTTCGGGTTTCTGGATGGGGGCTACGAATGGACGCGGATTTGATACCTCGCAATCGCTAACAGCCCGGCGCGGCGTGTAATTTCGGCTACAATTATGCACTGATTGCTGGCGCGCTACTTTGATGACTTGCGATGTGAAAGTCTTGTGCAGACACTGCGCCCACCAAATGCACGGAATTACAGTTCGGCTTTCGGCTAACTCAGGAATTTTGGGGGTATGAGAAACATGATGGGCAGAAAAATTATCATTGTTGCGGGGGCTGTCCTCGGCAGTATGATATCGACCGGTGCAAGCCTTGCACAGGATTCGGCTGGGCTTCTGAAAGTGGGCGTCGCCAGCGTGACCTACGGGCCCTATATGCGCGCCGAACTCGGCTCGTCTTCGCCCAACTTCAACAATGGCCACTGGCTGCCACCGGGCTATCCGGTCGATCCGCGAGTCGATTTTGACCTTGGCGGCAAAAGCGCTGGCTTCGCCGGTCTGGCAGTCGGCTTCGACTGGATGAACGGGTTCCGTGGCGACATCAGCCTGCTGCATGTCGGGCGGACGGATGTTACCGGCCCGCATACCACACCGGGCGCGCACACGGATATCACCGCGGGATCAGTCGCCACTACCGCGGTGATGGGCAACATTTTCTTCTCGCCATTCGAACGGATGGGGGTGAACTCCAAACTGCAGCCGTTCCTTGTGGCGGGCGTGGGCTTCGCAAACAATGCGGTTGGTTCCTGGTCCCGCACTAACACCGCCACGACGCCGGTCGTGCGCACGTTCAACGGGCACGCCAGCACCAGCGCAGCGCTGTCGCTCGGGGTCGGGGTTTCTTACCAGCTCACGCCGGTTGGCAAGCCGCCAATCATGCTGGAAATTGCCTACCGCTATTATCACTTCGGCACGGCGACCGGCGGCTACACCGCGGACAAGGGCGCTTCAGTGCCGACTGAACCTCTGACCTTCCACAACAATGCCGGGGTCATTTCGTTCAGCGTCCGGATTCCGCTCCAGCGGCTCTAAGTTAACAACCACAAAATGATTCGGGGTGCGGCGGTTAATTGATCTCTGCGCCCCTTTCTTTCAAGCCAAAATTCGAACAGGCACTCTGTACTTGCGCCAAATCAAGGACGCTGGAGGATTCCTCTGATACTTCGGAGTGGCAGATTTATTCTGCACCGAAAGGAGGAAACGAATGCGCTATCTCGCTCTTATCGCTTTCACATCGATGCTGGCCGCTTTCGGCGCCAATGCCCAGGGGCCGAAGGGAATGCGAGGGCCGCAAGGACCAGCATCCACAGCGGATCAGGCGCTGCAGCAGCAGGGGTTTACCGTGATGCAGACGGTGCGCGAACATAACCAGTTGCGCATCACCGCCCACCGGGACAACCAGTTGCGCGAGCTTGTCTATGATGCCCGCACCGGCAAGCTGCTGTGGGACAACCTCGACCCCGAACGCGACCGCACGCGCGATCACCTCTTCCAGCAGGAGTTCGATCGTGACCGCGACCGCCTGCACCTGCGCGATCCGTCGACGCACTGACACCTCACGTCCACACACCAGGAGGATGTAATGAGATTGAAAAGAACCGCGATCCTGCTGCCCTTCGCCGCGCTTCTTGCCGCGTGCGAACCGCAGCCTGGGCCCTATTATCCGACGAACAGCTACCCCTCGCAGCCGGAATACATCCAGTATGGCACCATCATCCAGGTCCGCCCCGTGACAATGCAGCGCACCGCGAACGGCGACCAGATCGTAGGCGCCGTGACCGGCGGGCTGGTCGGGGCGATCATCGGCAGCCAGTTCGGCGCTGGCACCGGCAAGGATCTGATGACCGGCGCTGGGGCGATCACCGGCGCAGTGATCGGTAGCAACATCGCTACGCATCAAAGCACCTATCAATCGGCGGCATGGACGGTGCGGCTGGACAGCGGCGGCGTCATGACCATCATCCAGACTTCGGGCCGGTTCCACGTCGGTGACCGCGTGATGGTCGTGCAGAGCGGCAACGAGACCTACCTGCAATAACCCGATACCGAAGGCGCCGCGAACTGCGGCGCCTCGCGGCGTCAGGTCAGTCGCCCCTCGTCGATCTCGACGATGCGGTCGGCCAGGTCGAGGATGCGGGGATCGTGCGTCACCATGACCGTCGAGGTGCCGCGCGCTTGGCCCAGCTGCTTCAGCATCCGCACCACCGCCAACCCGGCCTCGCGGTCCAGCGCAGCGGTGGGTTCGTCGGCGAGCACCACCTCGGGGCTACCGACCAGTGCCCGGGCCACGGCCACGCGCTGCTTTTGCCCGCCCGACAGGTTGGCGGGCAAGTAATCCGTGCGGTCCGCCAGCCCCACCAGTTGCAGCATGTGCCGCGCCGCGGCCTCGGTTTCGGGAGTGCGGCGCAAGCCGTGCACCTGCAGTCCCATCAGCACGTTCTGCATCGCGGTCAGGCTGTCATGAAGGTTGTGCGCCTGAAAAATCACCCCAGTCCGGCGCCGCAGCGTTTCGGTCAGCGCGCGGTTGGCCCCCAGCAGTTCGTGCCCCATCAGCCGGACCGAACCGTCCTGCACATCGCGCAGGCAGCCCATCAACGTCAGCAGCGTGGTCTTGCCCGAGCCTGACGGGCCTACGAGTACGGTCAGCGAGCCCTTCACCACCGACAGGTTGATATCGAACAGCGCCTGCTTGCGCGCTTCGCCCTGCCCGAACCAGTGGTTGAGCCCGCGAACCATGATCGGATCGGTGTTGGCCATCGCGCGCGCTCAGAACAGGTCGGCCGGGTCGGCCGCCGACAGCCGCCGCGTCGCGATGGCACCCGACACCACGCAGGTGACCAACGTAGCAACGAACACCGTGGTGGCCATCCCTGGCGTCATTGTCAGCGGCAGCGTGGTGGCTTTGCGCATCAGCGTCAGGATCGCCGTACCGATGATCGCGCCGGGGATGAAGCCAAGGAAGGCCAGGATCAGCGCCTCCTCGAACACCACGCCCAGGAAAAAGCGGCGCGGATAGCCCATGGCCTTGAAGGTGGCATATTCGCTCAGGTGATCGGCCACATCGGCAGACAGCACCTGATACACGATGACAATGCCCACCAGCACTCCGATCAGCACGCCGAAGCCGAAGATGATCCCAGTCGGCCGCTTGGTCTGCTGATAGACCAGATCCTCGGCCTTGGCCGCGGCGTAGCTGCGGATGCGCAACGCCTTGTCGGTGATAATCTTCCGCAGACGCGCCGCCACCGCGTCCGGGTCGGCGCCGGGGGCGACCTTTAGCAGGATATGGTCGGGCGCGGCGGAACTGCGCGCGGGGAACAGGTCCAGAAACGTCTGGTCCGACACGATCATGTAGCCGTCGCCCCCGAAGCCGCCGCCGCCGGCAAAGGTGTCGTTGATCGAAAGCGTCTTGCCCGACACCTCGAAACTGGCCGACGATTGCGGCCGGATCGCCGCTGCCTCATCCCGCGGCAGGCCCCGGCTCAGCCGGTCGAGCAGCGCGGAATCGCGGAGCTGCAATAGCGCGACCTTGTCGGCGATGCCGGGCGACAGGAAGCCCGACTGCTCCGGGTCGACACCAAAGGTGGTCAGCGTCAGGGTCTTCTGCACTCGGGGCCAGCTGACATTGGCCATCATCAGCCCCATGCCCGCGGTCACCTCCGGGTCTTGCATGGCCTGGAACATCCACTGTCTGGCGACGTTGCCGCCCTCGCTCAGCGAATTGGCATCCTGCGCCGAAATCATGATGTCCGCTTGGAAGAAATCGTAAGGCTTCAGCGTCGCCAGCGACATCGAGTTCATCAGGCTGACCTGTACGAACACCAGCACATTGGCGAAAGCCACCCCAGCCAGGGCCGCCCCGAAGCGGGTGCGCCGGTGCATCAACTGCAACCAGCCGATGGGCAGGCGGCCGAACAGCCACTCGAGCAGGCGGCTCATGGCGTCGCCGCTGTGGCGCGCGTGTCGATCCGGGCGATGACCTCAAGGTTTGTGTAGCGTGCCGCGATCTTCGACGAGGCCGGGTCCAGCGCGACGCGGATCTTCACCACCCGCGCATCGGTATTGGCGGCGGTATCGTCGCCGATCAGCCCCTGTCGCCCGACGATAAGCCCCACCTCCTGCACCCGGCCGCGCAATGTCTGCCCCAGCGCGACCGAGGCCAGTTCCACCGCTTGCCCCGGCGCAATGGCTGCAACCCGGTCCTGATAAATCTCTGCCTCGGCCATCATCTGCGAGGTGTCGCCCATCTGCATGATGCCGGTCGCGGGCGGCTTCTCCCCGGGCCGGGCGTTGATTTCCAGCACCACGCCAGTGATCGGCGCCAGCACGTCGGCACGCAACACATCGGCCTGCGCACGTTCCAGATCGGCGCGGGCGGCGTCGAGATTGCGTTTGGCCACGATCACATCTGGCTGGCTGTTGATATCAGCGGCGGAAAACCGGGCCAGAGTCGCCCTGGCCTTTTCCACTGCCAGCGCCGATTGCCGCTCGGTCGCCACCACCGCGTCCAGCGCGGCCTGCGTCGCCACGCCCCGGTCGTGCAATTCCTTCACCCTGGCCAGATCGGCCGTCGCTGCGACCGAGGCCGCCTCGGCTTGAGCAAGTGCGGCGCGCGCCTCGTCCCCGCTGTTCAGCACCGTGGCCCGCGTCTGGACCAGCGTCGCCTCGCGCACCGCCATGCTGGCCTCGGCAGACAGCACGGTGCCCTGCAGCTGTTGTGCGTTGTCCAGCCGTGCGATCACCGTGCCCTTTTCGACATGCTGGCCTTCCCGCACCAGGATTTCGGCGATCCGCGCGTCCCCGGCGCCATAGGGCGGCGCCACGGTAACGATGTCGCCCTTCGGCATCAGCCGGGCCAGGCCGACCACGTCGGTCACCTGCATCGTCTCGGCCATGTCCTTCGGGATCTCGACATTCGGCGGCAGCGCGATCGGCGCAGCCGAGCCGCCGCCGGGGGTCAGCCCGGTAAACTGGTAGAATTTCTTCAGGCCAAGTGGCTGGAAATACATTCCCATCACCGCGCCGGAAAACATGATCGGCGGCAGCAGCAGCAAAAGCAGCAACCACCGCGCACGACGCCGGAACCCGTGTCGTCGCAGCGCCCCCTGTGCCGCAGCATCGTCGTGACGTACCAGCTCGGTCGGCAGGTCAGGAGCAGGTGACTGGGTCATGGCCAACTTTCCGAATGGAAAATCACAAACGCGTGTACCACACTAGGCTGACCCGGTTCCCACACGCAAGCATGCAATTTTGGGAATGGGTTTAGGTTGCTAAAGCTGCGGCAACCGCATCACCGCGGCGGCGCTAGAATTGATCGAGGTCAAGGCAAACCTGTCCCGTCGGGCGGAAAATCCCAATAGTGGAGTTCTGGATGGATTGGACAAGGCGATGAAGAGGCAACTCGTGGGTGTTGGCGTTGTAACGATGGCGACTGCGGGCGCGGCACTTGCCGACGTCGGAGGTGGTCAGGGGCCTTATGGCGGCTATGGCCCGGGAATGATGTGGGGCGGCGGCGAACAGTGGGGCGGTTTCGGAATGGTGCTCGGGCCGATCTTCATGATTCTCGTTTTGGTGGGGATAATCGTGGGTGTGATCTATCTGATCCGCACCTTTGCACCGCACGCAATCTCGCCGATGCATGGGCCGACGGAGGATCGCGCGTTGACAATCCTGCGCGAGCGGCTTGCCAAGGGTGAGATCGACTCCAAGGAATTCGAGGACCGTAGACGGATGCTGTCGCAGTGATGCAAATCGCTCGTCCCCGACGCGCATGGACAGGGTGATGAATTAAGCGCGAACCCCGCCGCTCGACATTCCGCGCCCCGGCCTCCATCAAACCGCACGAGAGCACTTCTCCTCGGGCGAGATCATTCTCGTCACTGTCCTGCCCAGCCACTCGGCCGATAGTAGGCTCTCTTCGAGGTTGCCCAGGGACCAAGGCCCGGGCAGGTGCGCGTCTTGCTGGAGTTCGGGGGCAACACGGAACTGCAGAATCTGGCCGAGTCTTCACCGTTTCGCTTGTCGTGGTTGTAGAGGCGAGGTGTCGTTGCCCTTGGCACGCGATGTGTGCCTGTGAATAGCCCCATGTTTCGTGGACGCCTTCTTTGCTAATTTTGAGGCAAGGAGGCCATGATGGGCACAGGCAATTTCAGTGACGAGTTCAAGCGTGATGCGGTCGCACAGATCACCGAGCGAGGTTTCTGCGCGGGCTTTCCCGCAGCGTGGCGGCTACACGGCATATCGGCATGTCACGCCCTGGCGGTTGTTGCCCGGTCTCTGGTGAGGCTCGCCTGCCTCATTCGGAGCGGTAAAAGCAGAAACCGCCGTCCGGCGACTCGCGAGCGAGCAAATAGCCTACAGATTTTGACACCGCATCGCGGAGCTTCGCTGGCGCAGCTTCGAAAGCTTGTCCGTGCACCTTGCTTCCTTCAGAAATCAGGCTCCGGCAAGCAGAGCACGGCTCACCTTCCGCCAGACATGGGCCACGAATCTCCTTTCTATTTGCGGGGAGTCCGCGGCACCATGTAGAAGAAATCCCTGTTGTCCGGATAGTCGACAAAACGTGCCAAAGTGCGGCCTTGGCTGTCCTTGCGGTCGACGGCTGCCATGCCGGGCATCAGATGCTCGATCTGCCGCTGCCCCGTGCTGCGGTCGTAGATGGCAAGATACGTGTGCTCCAGCGCATTCATGTCGAGCAGCATGGCGTAGCGGCAACCATAGGCCTCGAAGGTCCGCGCCATCGCCGAGGGTGTTGCGGTCGAGAAAAAGCCGTAGACGAGATATTTCTTGCTGTCTTGGTCGATCATGCAGGCGCCGGCGCGCAGCGTCCGCAACCGGTTGTTGGCGGATCCCGACCAGTTTCCGTCTTCGCCGCTTGCCACCAGGGCGCCCGGAATGCCGGGCCCGCCCGCTGGGTTACTTTCGAGAAGGGGAACGCCGTTCTGCCGGGCGAAGCGGATCTTCGGCAGCATCGCATCGTCCGTGGCGGCCCAGGTCTTCATGTGGATGCTGCCGTCGTCCAGCACGTAGAGCGTCGCAAGCCCCGGCTGCAGCTTGCTCAGGATCACGCCTTGCTGGATGAAGCCGTAGTGCGAGCCGTGGTTAACCCGCGACAGCGGTCCGCTCTTGAAGGCGCCATGGCGGCGCTTGAACCCCGCCGCGAAGGTCGCAACGACACGCGGGGCGAGTACCGGATTTAGCATGCCGAGCGGCACGACGGGCGCCAGGTTGCCGACGCCGTCCGGACCGGGGAGTGCAGGGTCCGTCACGCCGTCCGGTGGGCGCGGCGACCAGCCAAGCCCCGGATTGGCCGTGCCGACCGCGTAGCCCAGCTGGAACTGCGACAGATCGAAGGCCACGAAGTAGTCCATCGAGCCCGACTCGATCCGATCCAACGGTCTGGTCACACCCGGGCCGTTCAGGATGGTTGGGTCGATGACCCCCGGCTGGAGCGCGCTGGCATAGATATCCGGGATGTCCGCCAACTGGTACCAGCGACCGAGCGCCATTTCGCCCGGCGCATGCGTCACCAGCCGCAGCTCTATTTCGCTGTGCACTGCATAGTGCTTGCTCTGGGCAGGGGGCGGCCCTGCGGGCGCCGCGCTGTCTGCCGCCTGTGAAACGGATGGTACCGTCGGCGCGACGATGCGATAGGCATCCTTGAAGAACACGTTCTTCACCAGGCCGACGATCATTTCTCCGCCAGGGACGTTGTTCCGGACAAAGCTTGCAGTTTGCTCGAGTCGCGAGGAGTTTCCCTCGACCGGGTTTCTGAGGAAGAGATGCCCCTCGCAAATCGGCGCGAAGGGCAAGCCACCTGCGCGCGCGGCGGTGAGTTCCTGGTCAGCGTTGGCCCAGGGTGCACACTTGGTCGCGCTTGTGCCGAGCTGTAGAGCGAGTTGCGGATCGGGGCCACCAGCAAGGGTGATAGTCTGGCCTTCCGGAGAGGGGTTCTGCAGATGGTAGGCGGTGCCCGCATCCCATGGCCCGATCTGCAGGATGAACCAGGAATTCACATTTGGATTGAGAGAAATCAGCGTCACGCTGCGGCCATCGGCCAGGTGCGCCGTCTGCGTCGTACGGAACGGTTGCAGGTCGATGACGCTCTTGGGGCGATCGGCGCGATAAGCCGTCATCTGCTGCGACGGGTCCGCTGGCGGTGGAGCGGCGGCGCCATTCGACAGAGGTACAGCATTGGCCGCGATCAGGGCGGTGGACCCCAATATCGCGAGCGAGAAAGGACGAGCGGCCCAGGCGTAGAGCACTCGCAAAAGGTGGAAGGGTCTGGGCACGGCTCTTTTCTCTGTCTGCTCTCTATGGCGATGTCGTCGTCATCCCCTGGCGCCGGACCGGAAGGTCACGCCCGTCGGCGGAGGATGCCTCATCAAGCACCACCCTGCTTCCATCGGGCTGACGCTGAGCTGTCGGCGGCCTTACAAATCCGTAAGATCGGCGGCCACGCGCCGATCGAAGTCCGTAACTCCGAAACTCGTGCGCGCATCGCAGCGAGAACCGAAAGCTGGCGGGCGCCCCCGATGCGCGCGAAGGGAGGGAAGAAGCTTACATATTTGTAAGCTCACGGCCTGTTCATTTCGCAGGCGCAGCAATTCGGTTAGGCATCTCCGGTGCCGCCCCGTCCATGGCGCAAGAGTCTCGCGAAACTCGAAGGTACCCGCCGATGTCCCAGACAGCCCTTCTGTTCGACGCGCCGACAAAGGCGCAGCGCAGTCCATTCTCCAAGGTGCCCGAAGTCACCGCTCTGTTCTGGATCGTGAAAGTTCTGACGACGGGCATGGGCGAGACCACGTCGGATTTCCTGGTCCATCGGATCGACCCGCCGATCGCGGTCGCTCTCGGCTTTGCAGGGTTCGTGGCCGCACTTGCCGTGCAACTCGCCGCGCCACGCTATAATGCGTGGATCTACTGGGCGGCCGTGGTCATGGTCAGCGTCTTCGGCACGATGGCGGCCGATGTTCTGCACGTCGCCCTTGGCGTTCCCTACATCGCCTCGACCATCGCTTTTGCCGTCGCGCTGGCCGCGATCCTCGTCGTCTGGCAGCGGACCGAGGGCACCTTGTCGATCCACAGCATCCACCGGCGCCGACGTGAAGCCTTCTACTGGGCGACCGTACTGGCCACCTTCGCGCTTGGCACTGCCGCCGGCGATATGACGGCCAAGAACCTCGGGTTCGGCTATCTCGACTCCGGGTTCCTGTTTGCGGCGGTGATGGCGGTGCCGGCGCTGGCCCGGTGGAAGCTCGGCATGGCAGAGATTCCAGCCTTCTGGTTCGCTTATATTGTCACGCGCCCCCTCGGCGCCTCCTTCGCCGATTGGATGGGGGTAAGCCCCGAGCGCGGCGGGCTCGGATGGGGTACCGGGCCGGTCAGTCTGGTCGCCTTTGTCCTGATCCTCCTTCTGGTGGGATATCTTGCCGCAACGAGAGCTGACGTAGAGCCAGAAAGCGACGCGACGGATTGAGCGACGCCGCGCGGCCGTTCAGTTCGAATGCGTGCCGACGATCTTGCCCTCCACCAGCTTGGTGAACGGCACGAAATTTACGATGGAGCCGTGGTAGATATCCGAGCGGGCGATGGTGAACCGGCCGTCCGCCTGCTGCGTCTTGTCGATCCTGAGCACATGCTGCGCCCCCGGCGGGCCGATCGGGATCACCATGACACCACCTGGCTTCAGCTGCTGCAGGAGCGGCGGCGGCACATGGTCGATGCCGCAGGTGACGATGATCTTGTCGAACGGCGCGAATTCCTCCCAGCCGTAGTAGCCGTCGTCGTTTTTGCGCTGGATCGCCTGGTATTCGGTGTAGCCCTGCGCGATCAGATCGGCATAGACGCCGCCGGTTCGCTCGTAGAGCGGCTTGATGATCTCGATCGTGTGGAGTTGGTCGGTGAGGTTCGCCAGGACCGCCGACTGGTAGCCTGATCCGGTGCCGACTTCGAGCACCCGCTCGCCCTTCTGCGGGTCGATCGTGTTGGTCATCCGCATCACCGTGTGCGGCCCGGTGATCGAGACGCCGTAGCCGATGTCGAGGTAATGCCATTCGTAGGCGCGCGAAAGGTTGGGCTTCGTCACGAAATCCTCGCGCGGGGTCATCAGGTAAGCGCGCTTGTTGCGGTCGTTCCAGACATCGTTGTGGGCGATCAGCTGCAGGAACCGGTCGTAGCGCTGACCGAGGTAAAGCGGGTCCTCGCCACGGTTGGCGACCATCCAGTCGATGAAGGCCTGGCGGTCGTCCATCGGAGGTGTGGCGTTCCAATCGTAGGGTTTCGGCACGACTGCCGAGGCGGGAGGCGGCAGGGCCGCGGCGGCAAGTGCAGCCGTAGCCCCGGCAACAAAGGTGCGTCTGTCCATCGGTCTCCTCCGTCAGGTGTCAGGTCGGCGCGGGCAGTGGCGCTGTCAGGGGTGCGGCGCTACTTGCGAGCACAAGGAAGGCGGGGATCGCCAGGCCATAGGCGGCCGCGGCAGCGTAGAGGACAGCCGAGAGGCCGTAGAGCACCGCGACGAGCGGCACCGCGGCCGCGCCCACAACCGACAGGCTGCCGTTGATCGCCCAGGCCCAGACAAAGCTCCGTTCGCGCCCGGCCTGGCCGAGCCAGGTCATCGCGGTGGCCATCGGAAACCCCATCAGGAAGGCCGGCGGCGCCACCAGCGCGATCGTGCCGAGCAGGCGGAGGGCGATCGGCAGCGTGCCAAGCGTCGCGAGCGCGAACGGCAGTACCAATGGCAGGGCTGCGAGGGCGAGCGCGATGGCCGCGAGGAGGACAGGCAAGATCTGTCGGGCGCGCGTCACGATCCGCTCCGCGGCGAGGCTGCCGAAGCCGGAAAAGACGAGCATGCCCGAGATCACTGTCGCGGCCGAGATCGTCGGGTTGGTCAGCGCCCGCGCGAACCAGGCGATCAGCCCGACCTCGACGGTGATGTAGCCAAGTCCGAGACAGCCGAAATAGACAAGCACCGGCGCCAGGCCCCGTCCCTCGGCCACGGTTCGCCGCCCGCCGAGAAGAACCGGCAACATGATGAGGGGCACCACGGTCAGCGCGGCCACCGCGAGCGTGGCCCAGAGCAGCAGGTAGCCCCAGTCGTCCTGCAGCACGTCGAGCCGGTCGAGCGTGCGGCCGAGGTCTCCGGGGTGGACGTAGCCCGCGAAATAGGGCCGGTCATCGGTCAGCGGGCGGATGTCGAAGACATAGTCGGCCAGCGCGCCCGGGCCGCCTCGCGACATCTCCTCGTGCCAGGCAAGGCGTGCGAGCGTGGTCGACGGCTCGGGCGCAGGGGCCCCGCTCGCGCCATCCCCCGGCGGCGCGGCAGAGGCATCGTCGGCCGGGGCGTCGCCCGAGGCGGCTGATGTGCCATCGCCGAACACCGAAGCGCGGTATTTCGCGAGGATACCATCGGCCAGGTTTGGGTCGAAGGCGTAGCCCGGCGCATAGACCTCGTCAAATGACAGATCGGCTGTCTGCTTCTCGAGCCGCGCCACCTCGGCGGCGGTGAAGCCGCCGCGTTTGTAGAGGACCGTCGTGGTCGAGAGGTAGCTCGACGCGACGAAGAACGACCGCGCCGGATCGCCGCCCGCCCGGCGCGCGGCCGCCGCGGCGGTGGCGTAGAAGCGCAGCACAGACTTCGGCGGCTCTTCCTTGTTCCAGAGCGTCACCGCGAGGATGCCGCCAGGGGCAAGCGCGCGCATGTAGGTCATCAGCGCCTGCTCGGTATAGGCATACCGCTCGATTACCGCGAAGCCACCGGGGTTCGACAGGCCGACCGAGTCGGCCAGGCTGAGGTCGATCACGTCGAAGCGGTCGAGCGTCCTTGCGAGGTAGAGCCGCCCGTCCAGCCCCACTGCGCGCAGCCTTGGGTCTTCGAGGATGCCGCCGGTCGCTGCGCGCAGCGTCGGCGCGCGGAAAGCGCGCAGCACCTCGGGATTCGCCTCGGCCACGGTCACGGAACGCGCACCGGCATTCAGCGCCGTCATCGCCGAGAGCCCGCCGCCGAACTGTGTCACGAAGACCCGCGCATCGGGCTTCAGCACATAGGGGTAGAACATCGGCAGGTAGTGGAAATAGGCCGTGTCGGCGGCGGGGATCTGCCGCATGATCCCGCTCGGCCCATCGCCGTCGAGATAGAGGCCCACATAGCTGTCGGGCGGCAGCTCGGGCACGTTGAAGGCGGCGTTGTCCGAAAGCCCCGGGGCAAAGTGCATGTAGGAGCTGGCGTAGACCTGCAGGTCGCCGTAGGGCGACACACTGCGGTAGAGGCGGCGCGCGTCGGGGAAGTTGCGGGCGTAGGAGATGCCCTTGTATTGCGACACGGCGAGCGCGGGCAGATGGAGGAGGCCCGGCAGCGCCAGATAGGCGGCAAGGGTCAGCCCGGCGCCGACGAGGCTCCAGAGGCGCCGCCGCGCGCCAAACCAGAGCACCACCGCGCCAGCCCAGAGCAGGAGCGGCGCGACCAGCAGTCGCTCGGGCACCAGAAGGTGCATCGCGCCCAGGATCGCCACCCCGGCGAGGCCGGAGCCGACGAGATCGGCGAAATAGAGCCGGTTGAACCGGCCACGTTCCTGGCGGAACACCATGCCGAGAAATAGCGCACCGGCGAGGAATGGCAGGAGATAGAGCAGGAAGTTGGCGATGAGCCGCCACTTCTGCATCGGGTCCGAGACAAGGAAGACGGCATTGAAGGGCACGATCTGGGCGATCTGGTTCGCCGCCACCGCCAGCGGCCCGAACAGGACAAGCGCCACGCCCGCCGCCGCGCGCCCGTGCCGGTCGAGCCAGCCGCCTGCGGCATAGATCAGCACCCCGGCAAGGCCGAACCCCAGCATCGCGAGGCTGACCACGAGCGAGCCGAAATGGCTCCAGCTGCCGACGGCGAACACCCGCATGACCGCGATCTGCAGGGCAATCACCGCTCCGGCGAGCAGGCCGACCGATCCGAAGAGCCGAGGCACTGCCATGCCGACGTCTGTCCCGTCCAGGTCGGTCAAGGTATGATCGTCAACGGGCGCCATCCTGAAACTCGCTTGGCCGCAAGGGCCGTGCCGGAGATGCTAAGCGCGGTCGCGACCGCCGTAAACCGGCCAGCATCCGCCTTACAAAATCGTAAGCTGGCGGAAAGGCGCGGTTGAGCCGGGCTTCCCACTTCAACCGCACGGGCACCAATCGAGTGCGCGCAAATCGACCGAAAGAGCCGACGATCTGCTTGACGTTCAGGTCCGAAACCGGTCGACCGATGCCGAAGCCGCAAGGGCCCGACGATGAACGAACACCGCATCCACCAGATCTTCTTCGTCAGCCTGATCCTGAAGGGGCTCCATGCGCTGATCGAATGTGCAGGCGGCGCGCTCCTCTACCTCGTCAGTTCGCAGGCGATCCTGCATGGGGTCAAGCTGCTGACCCAGGACGAACTGACCGAGGATCCGCGCGACTACGTCGCCACGCATCTGCTTGAGGCGGCGCAGCACCTGACGGTCGGCGCGCAGTCCTTCTATGCCTTCTACCTGCTGAGCCACGGGCTGATCAAAGTCCTGCTCGTCGCGGGCCTTCTGCGCGAGAAGCTCGTTGCCTATCCCGTGTCGCTGGCGGCTCTGGGTCTGTTCATCGCCTACCAGATTTACCGCTACTCCTACACCCATTCGGCAGGCCTCATCGTGCTCACGGTATTCGATCTCATCATAATCGTGCTCGTCTGGCATGAATGGCGCATACTGCGGGCACGCGCGGCGCGACAGCTATAGCTCGCGCAGCAGCGCCGTGGCGTTCCATCTCGCCCCGGCGTGGGTGAACCGTACCGCCGCGAAGACGGAAAGGCCCACGGCGAGAAGCATCCCGGCGATGTAGACCCAGGGGATTACAAGGGCCTCCGGTGGCGGGTCGAAGACGCCGGTCAGAAGCTTCACCAGCATCCAGGCCACCACCGCGCCGACCGCAAGGCCGAGCGCGCTACCGATCCCGAAGACCACCCCGCCTTCGGCCCAGAGAAAGCCGCGCAACTGTGCGGGCTTCGCTCCGACCGCCGCGAGGATGGCGAAGGCCCGCCGCCGATCGTTGAAGCCGAGTGCCAGCATCAACCCGGCCGAGGCCGCGGCCATCAGCACGGCGAAGACCAGTTCGATGGCGGTCAGGCTTGAGAGGTTCACTGCCGTCAGGCTTGAGCCGATGATGTGGGTGACCGCGCCGATGTCCTTGATCTGGAGCCCCGGCACATCGGAAAGCCTGCTGCGCACCGCGTCGGCGAGCGCCGCCGGATCGGACTTGGCGCGGATCAGCAGATATTCCGCCGCCGGGTTGCCCGTCATCTTCGCGACATAGCCGGCATTGGCGACCAGGAAGCTGTCTTTGGGCGCGGTCGGGAACTCGCGGGCGACGCCGATGAAGCGAAAGGGCACCGTATGATACTGCCGGTCCGCAGCATTCATCAGCCGCAGGTTTATGAGGTCGCCCTGATTGAGCTGAAAATCCTTCACCGTCTCCTCGGAGACCAGCACGCCGTTCGGGGTCCGGGCGAGACGGTCGAGGATCGTCTGCGCGCTGGCGCCGCTGAAGAACGCGTTCGCCAGGTGCGTGACGTTGCTGATTTTGGCAGGGTCGATCCCGTAGAGGTCCTGCAGGTCGGTGCCGACATAGGCGAAGCGGTGCTGCATCGGCTCCGCGGCGGCGATGCCGGGCAGGCCCTTCAACGCACCGAGATGGGGGCCGACGGGCGTGGCGGCGGTGCCGAACACGGTCACATCGGCGCCATTCGTCAGCTCGGCATCGACCCGCGCCTGTCCCGCATAAGTCGCGTTGAAGATTGCCGTGGACGTGCCGAAGGCGATCGCCAGCGCCGTCATGGCGATGCCGAGGGTGATCCTCTGCCCTTGATGGGCAAGCGCGCGGCCGACCACGGCCGCCAGCGGCCCGGAGGTGGCAGCCGCGATCCAGCGGACCGGCCCGCGGCTGCGAGCGAGGCTCCAGGCCGCAAGGCGGGCCAGAAACAGCGCCGATCCTGCCCAGAACAGCGCCGGCGCAATGAAAGCCTTGTAATCCACGGCCGTCGCGGGAACGCCCTCCGGCGCAAGCACGATCTGATAGCCGCTGCTCGCCGTCTGCCAGAACAGGAGCCCGGCCGTCGCGAGCAGCAGAAGGTCGAGCCAGACCCGCTGCCACCAGGCGGCGCCGACCCTTGCGACGGATCGCCGGGTGCCGGTCACCGCGTCCCGGCGAAGCGAGCGGGCCGCGGGCAGAATGAGGACGGCGAAGGCAAGGGCGACGCCGACGGCAAGCGCGCCGATGCCAGTCGAGACCGCCGCGCCGGTGGCGAAGCCGGGCAGCGCGAAGCGGGCGAAGGCGTATGCCGCGGCGAGCGCGAGCGCCCCGCCGGTCGCCGCCGCCAGCACCGGCTCGCCGGCGCCAAGCAAGAGGATCCGCCGCGCCGTGGCCCCCCGGATGCGCAGGAGCGCCTGATCGGCGCGGCGACGGTCGGCCCCACTCGCCGCAACACCCGCGGTGACAGCGGCGGCGATGGCGATACCGGGCAGCCCGAGGAACAGGAACAGCACCGTCGCGTAGAGGGAATCCCCCCGCACCGCATCGAGCCGGGCACCGAGGTTGTTGGCGACGAGTGACTGACCGGCAAGCCGCGCTTCGAGGTTGCGGGCGGCCGAGGCGACCTGAAGGAAGGCCGCGGCCGGTTGAGACGGCAGCTGCGTATGATCGAGGCGGACATGCAGCTGCAGCCGCGTGCTGTCGGGCCGTGCCGCCGCCTGCGGGTCGAAGACCGCGTGCCACTGGTCGGTCGGCAGGATCAGCACGTTGTCGGGCGGCGCCTGCGGGGCGGCCTGCTTCGGCAAGCCAACGGCCTGGAACAGCGCATCCGCGTCCGGCAGATCGACCACTCCCGCAACGGTAACGGTCGCCGGGTCGAGCCCGATGCGGTTGATGGTCACGAAATCTCCGGGGCCGACATGGAGGTTGGAGGCTGTCTGCTGGGCGATGAGCACGCCGTCGAGGCTGCCGGAGAGCAGTCGGATCTCCTTCGGGAAGGCGGCGCGATAACCAGGCCCGAGGCCCAGCACCTTGCCCGGCCCGGTGGTCTGCACGGTTCCGCCGGTGCTGGTCTGAAAGCCGTCGGTGCCAGCGTAGAAGGCATCCTGCACGGCGACGTCGGGGGCGGCCTTGGAAATGGCGGAGCGGATTGCCGCGGGATCGGCCCCCGACACCGCCTCCACCTGCCAGTCGATCGGCACGCCCGCCACCGCGCGGGCCGTCATCGAGGCGGAGCTGCCAGCAAGGAAGAACCCGAGCGTGGCGATCAGCGCAACGGTCAGTGCGATGCCGAGCGTCGTGCCGACGATGCGCGCGAAGCGGTGCCGCAGAAGCCCTGCGAGCCAGAGACGGATCATGCCGCATCTCCATTGAACTGAGGTCGGGCGAAGAGCGATCCGTGGTCGATCATCCAGACCCGGTCCATGCGCCTGGCGATGGCCGGATCGTGGGTGGCCAGAACGACGGCCGAGCCGCTTTCCGCGGCGATCTCCAGCACAGTGTCGAGAAAGGTCCGTGCCGTAGCGCTGTCAAGCTGTCCGGTTGGCTCGTCGGCGAGGATCAGCGCCGGCGCGATCGACAGCGCGCGGGCCATGGCGACGCGCTGCGCCTGGCCGCCGGACAGTTCCTCAGGCAGCTTCGCCGCAAGATCGGCGAGGCCGAAGCGGGCAAGCAGCGCCTCGGCCCGGTCCTTCGTCCCGTCGCGGCTGCCCGCGAGCAGGAGCGGCAGCGCGACGTTGTCACGCACGTCGAGCGGCGGGTAGAGGCTCGGCGCCTGGAACACGACCTGCACCTTGGCGGGCATCAGCCCGTCGCGGGCGCCGAGTGCGGGCCAGGCGATCCGTCCGCGGCTGGGCTCGGCGAGCCCGGCGAAGATGTGCAGCAGGGTGGATTTGCCGCTGCCCGAGGGGCCGACAAGCGCTACCCGGTCGCCCGGCGCGACCGCGCAGGATATGTCACGCAGCACCTCGACGCTATCCGCGCTGTCGAAATGCTTCCAGAGCCCTTCCGCTCGGACCAGGAGATCAGACATCGATTACCTTTCCATCCTTCAGCCGGATCACCCGGTCGGCGCGGCGCGCGAGCGCCTCGCTGTGGGTGGCAATCAGCGTGGCCTTCCCCGCTGCGCGACGGGCCTCGAACTGGGAGATCAGGCGCCCCTCGGTCGCCGTGTCCACCTCTGCCGTCGGCTCATCCGCCACCAGAATCGGCGGGTCTGTAGCCAGCGCCACGGCAAGCCCGGCGCGCGCCGTCTCCCCGCCCGACAGCTCGGTGGGCAGTGCGTTTGCGCGATGCGCGAGGCCAACGCCGAGCAAAAGCCGCGAGCTACGCTCGGGGTCGAACCGGCCTGCCAGCAGCATCTGGAAGCGCAGGTTCTCGGCCACCGACAGGTGCGGGAATAGGTTGCCCGACTGCATCAGGATGCCGAAGGCGTGCGCCCTGAGCCGCGCCTTGTCGGCCTCCGGTCGGCGCGACATCCGCACGCCGTCGATCCGCACGAAGCCCGCATCAGGCTCGTCGAGTCCGGTCAGGCAGTTCATAAGCGTCGACTTGCCGCTGCCGGACGGACCCATGACGGCGACGATCTCGCCGGGCTCGAGCGTGAGGCTGACGCTGCGCAGCGCCACCGTCTCCTCGTCGCCGATGTGGAAGAAACGATGCAGTTCGCGGGCTTCGAGAATCGCCATCTCACCTCCACCGGAACGATTGTGCCATGAGCTGCCACTGGTCGACATTGTCGGCGCCATAGGGGGCGGAGAGATCGAGCGTGGCAAGCCTTCCAGCGCGGAAAATCAGATAGCGGTTTGCCTCAAGCCGGATCTGCTTCGTGGTGACCGGATTCGGGTCGGAATTGGCGCTATAGTCGATCCGGATCGCGTGGCCCGCGGGCAGCGTCACCTCTGAAACCTTGCCGACCTGGACCGCGCGCCCGGCCTTTTCGAGCTCGGGCACGAACACCGTCTTCGCCAGCGACATCGTCGGCGGCAGGGCCTGTTGGCTCAGTGTCACGGAAACCGCGTCGAGCTTGTCCTGAAACCGCACACCGGCCCCGGCCTCGGATCGCGCCCAGCCTTCGGGCACTTTCAGCGCGTAGCCGACAGCATTCTCGTAGGTGATGAACACCTGGCTGTCGGGAATATCGCCGGGCGGGTTCTTCTCGGGTGCCAAGGCCTTCTCGGCGCGAGTCGGCAGCGCGGCTACCAGCGGCGAGACGCCGATGCAGGCGATGGCGCCTGCGGTCAGCGCGGCGCGGGAAAGTCGGCGGAGCGGGGTTTGCGGATTGGCCATTTTGTCCTCCAATGTTCTGCGTCGACAGAGATGGAGGATGCATTTGGCTGCGACCTTGCGCGGGCCTTACAGTTTTGTAAGTGCGCCTGGCGTTACCAGATCGAAGGCAAGCTGGATTTCGAGCCCCGGTCCGGCATCGCCGAGCGAAAGTCTGGCCCCATGCAGATCGGCGATCGCCTTCACGAGGCTCAGCCCGAGCCCGGAACCGGGAGTGGTGCGGCTTCTCTCCAGCCGGTAGAGGCGGCGAAGTACCTTCTCGCGCTCCTGGGCAGGAATACCCGGCCCGTTGTCGACGATCCGCACGATGGCCTGATGCCCCTCCGGACCGAGGTCGCAACGAATGGCCGCGCCTGGCGGGCAATGGCAGATCGCGTTCTCCACGAGATTCGCGAAGGCTTGCACCAGAAGCTCGGCGTCCCCCTTGACCCAGACCGGTCTGCCGGGATCGTGCAGGGTGAGGTCCATGTCGGCATCCTCCGCAACCTCGGCGTAGACCTCGGCGACGGACCGGAGTGTTGCCGTCAGGTCCACCGGCGCGAAGCGAGCCCTGCGCGCGCCGGCCTCGATCTGGGCGATCCGCAGCAGTGCCGAGAAGGTGTTGCCGATCGCATCGCTTTCGGCCAGCGCCTGTTCGAGTGTCGGCCGCGTGTCCGTCCCTTGCTCCGTTGCCTCAAGCGCCTCGGCGATGTGGTTGCGCAGCCGCCCGAGCGGTGTGCGCAGGTCGTGGGCAATGTCCACGCCGACCTGCCGCATCCCCTCGACAAGCGCCGCGAGGCGGATCAGCGCAGCGTTCACCTGCTGCGAGACGCGGTCGATGTCGTCGTCGGCACCCGAGAGCGGCAGGCGGGCGCCGAGGTCTCCCTCGGCGACCCGGTCCAACGTCTGCTTGACCGCCACCAGCCGCCTTCGGATGCGGAGCGCGATCACCGACCCGCCGCCGAGCGCCACCGCGAGCGCAAAGAGCGAGGACCAGAGCATCGCTGTCTGGATCGTCTCGCGCAGCGCGTCGAGGTCCGAAAAGTCGCGGCCGACCGCAAGCCGGTCGGCGCCGACCTTGCGGACAAGCACGCGATACGGAATGTCGCCCGTGCGACCAAGCACACTGGCCGACTGGTCGGACCATCCGGCGGGCAGCGCGACGGGTAGGATGTCGGTGGCCAGCACGGCCCCGTCAGGACCAAGGAGCTGATACACGGCATGGCCGTCCTTCGCTGCGGCAATCTGCGCCCGGACCGCCTCGACAAGCTCCGCGTCGTCGCCCTGGTCGGTATTCGTTGCAAGCAGCGTGAACAGCTCCTCGATCCGCTGGTCCTGCCGGCGGACCAAATCATCCCGCATCCAGAGATAGGCCACGGCCACCGCGACGAGATAGGCCACCACGACAGTCAGCGTGAAGGCGAGCGCCAGGCGGACGGGGGTCCGTCTCAGGAGGCTATCGCGGAGCACGGAGCGAGTACCCGGCATTCTTGATCGTGTGAAGGAGTGCTACCGGAAAAGGCTTGTCGATCTTCGCGCGGAGCCGGCTGATATGGGTCTCCACCACGCTGGTCTGCGGATCGAAATGGAAATCCCACACCCGCTCCAGAAGCATCGTGCGGGTCACCACGCGGCCAGCGTTCCGCATGAGCACCTCGAGCAAGGTGAACTCCTTCGGCAAGAGCTCGATCTGCTGGCCCCCACGCGTCGCCGCCCGGCGCACAAGGTCGAGCTCCAGGTCGGCCACTTTCAGCACCGTCTGAACCTGTTGAACCGGCGGCCGGCGGCCGAGCGCATTCACCCGGGCGAGCAGTTCGGAGAAGGCGAAGGGCTTCACCAGGTAGTCATCGGCCCCCGCCTCGAGCCCCTCCACTCGGTCATCGACTCCGCCGACCGCCGTCAGGAAGATCACCGGCGTCCGGTTGCCGGCGGCCCGGATGGCCCGGATCATGGCGAGCCCGTCGAGCCCCGGCAGCATCCGGTCAGCAATGATCACGTCATAGTCCTCGCGCGTGGCGTGAAAGAGCCCGTCCTGCCCGTCGCCCAGCCGGTCGCAGACATTGCCCGCCTCGGTCAGGCCGCGGGCGACGAAATTTGCCGTGCTGTCGTCGTCCTCGACGAGGAGAATGCGCATCGTTCCGTCCTCATGCAGGGCGCTGCCCAACTGCATCGGCAGGGCAGCGCTTACAGTTCCAGATCGGGCCTGCGATGGAAACCCGTACCGATCACTCCTCTACCAGAACATCTTTCTCATAGCCGTAGTGGCGTACCGTCATGTAGATTACGATCCCAGCAATGGCGGCGAGGAAGAGGAAGCTCGTGACGACCGTGCCGAGACCAAGCCCCCCGTTCTCCGTCGGCTGCGCCAGCAGGTCGCCAAACGAGGCGCCGAGCGGCCGGGTCAGGATATAGGCCAGCCAGAAGGCAAGGATCCCATCCAGTTTCAGCACGAAGTGGCCGAAGGCGATGGCGGCGATGATCGCGGCGAACAGAACCCCGGTCTGCAGGTAGCCGAGCGCGAAGCTCTCGGCCACGAGGTCGCCCGCGGCGGTGCCGAGCGCAAAGGTAAAGAGGATCGCCAGCCAGTACCAGGCCTCACGCCGGGCGGTCATGATGGTGTGGATCGAAAGGCTGCCTTCGGACCGATACCAGAGCCAGAAGGTGGCCCCGAGGGCGAGGCTGAAGCCAACGGTGCTGACGAGCAGCGGAACACCGATCCCGTCAGTCAGGTTGTCGGTGATCAGCGTTCCGACCACGCTGATCATCACCACCGCCGACCAGTAGATCGCCGGGACATAGCGCCGCTGCGCGAACTGCCCCCACAGCATCACGCCAAAAAGCCCGCCGAACAGTAGCGAGGTCTGCGAGAGGCTGAGCTCGAGGCTGGTATTGAGAAGGTCGGCAAAGGTTTCGCCCACGGTGACGGCCATCAGCTTGATCAGCCAGAAGTCCACCGTCACGGCCGGCACCCGGTTGTGCTGTTCGACCGGCGCCGCCGCGATTGCAATATCAGTCATGTTTCGTTTCCTTTTCGATTGGGATCACGTCCGGACGTGCGCGTCGGGGCCGCGGCAACGCCCCGGTTCGGCCCTGCCCCGGATTCGGGCATTTCGTACGGGGGCCCGCCCGCGGCCCCTCTACGGGCGGGAGCTCGGTTTTGCATCGGACGCGCTCCTGAAACGGCTGCCTCAGCCGGATTGATGCGCCGCGTAAGCTGTTCTCCGCGGCTGGCCTTCTCTCGCCGCGGCAGTTCACGCAGAGCTTTCGGCGGCCTTAAAGATTTGTAATCCGGCAGCGCTGGACGGAGACTCGCCGATTGCGTATCGAGGCGGCAGTCGACGGTGGAGAATGCGGACACGAGGATGCCAACCCCGATCGGACTTCATCTTGCGCTCGTGCTCGCGATCGCCACCTTCGCGGTCGCCCCCCAAATCGACGCCGAGGTTTCGAACCAGTTCTACCACGCGCAAGGCGGCTTCTGGCTGGCGGCCCTTCCCGCGGCCAAGATCGTTCGCGAGCTGTTCCGGGCTTCCGGCAACCTGTTCGGCATGGCCGGCGGCCTTCTCTTTGCCCTGTCGCTGCTGATCGGACACGGGCGGAAGGTTCCGACCCGGATCTGGGGCTTCTGGTTCGGCACTATGGCCCTCGGGCCCGGCATCGCCGTGAACCTGCTGCTGAAGCCGCTCTGGGGCCGCGCCCGCCCAGCCGACACGACCATCTTCGGCGGTACGAATGCCTTCACGCCCGCACTGCTGCCTACCGACCAGTGCCACTGGGGCTGCTCCTTCGTCTCGGGGGAAGCTGCCGCGGCGGTCGGCGTCGCTATCGTGCTCGGCGTGCTGCTCTATCCACGGCTTGCGAAGCGCGGCCGGATCGCGCTCGGCTCGGGACTTTGCGTGTACACTATCGCCGTGTCTGGCCTCCGCATCGCGATGGGTCGCCACTTTCTCTCCGATGTCATCTTCGGCTGGCTCGTAGCCGCCTACACCGGCTGGGCCCTATATCGCGCGCTCGGCATCCGCGTTGCGCGAGAGGAACTGACATGCGCGGGAGCCATCTCGGATGCGCGCAGCCTGGCCGGTCGGCTGTCATGGCGCAGGCAGCAATAGGCCGGTCAAAGGAGAGAATGACTTGGATTACCTGAACATCATCCTGCTCGGCGTGATCGAGGGGATCACCGAGTTCCTGCCGGTGTCGTCGACCGGCCACCTGATCATCGCCGAGCACTGGCTGGGTGCGCGGTCGGAGACCTTCAATGTGGTGATCCAGGCCGGCGCGATCCTCGCCGTGGTGCTGATCTACTGGCGCGACATCCGGGCCTTGCTGACCGGCTGGCGCGATCCGGCGGAGCGGAGCTATCTGCTGAAGCTGATCGCAGCTTTCGCCATCACCGGCGCGCTCGGCCTTCTCGCCAAAAAGATGGGCTTCGTGCTGCCCACGACGATCAACCCGGTGGCCTCGGCGCTGATCATCGGCGGCTTCTGGATGATCGGGGCCGAGGCGGTGGCTGCCCGCCTGCCTGACCGCACCGAGATCACCTGGCGGGTGGCGATCCTCGTCGGGCTGGCGCAGATCGTCGCCGGCATCTTCCCCGGCACCTCGCGCTCAGCCACGACAATCTTCGTGGCCATGGTCGCCGGCACCTCGAACCGGCCGGCGGCGACCGAATTCGCCTTCCTGCTTGCGATCCCCACGATGTTCGCCGCCTCCGGCTACGAGCTCTACAGCCAGGTGAAGCACGGCACCGCTGAGTTCGCCTGGGGCGAGCTCGCGCTTGGTTTCGCGGTCTCGACCATCGTCGCCTTCATCGCGGTGAAATGGCTGCTCGGCTACATCCGTTCACACCGGTTCACCGCCTTCGCGATCTACCGTATCCTGTTCGGGGCCGCGCTGCTCGTCTTCGTGGCCTCGGGCGTGCTGGCGTGACCGCGGTGCAACCGGATCGACCAAGGAAGGACACTTGATGGCAGGTTCCATCATGGCGGCCCTCGCGGGCTTCATCACGAGCGCCATCAGTGCTCTCGGCTATCCGGGCATCGCGCTGCTGATGGCGCTCGAGTCCGCCTGCATCCCACTGCCCTCGGAGGTCATCATGCCCTTCGCGGGCTATCTCGCCTCGAGCGGCACCTTCACGCTGTTCTGGGCTGCCACCGCAGGTGCGCTCGGCTGCAACATCGGATCCTCGCTCGCCTATTGGGCCGGTGCCTTTGGCGGGCGACCGCTGGTGGAGCGCTGGGGCCGCTACATCCTCTTGAGCCATGCCGAGCTCGACCGGGCCGACCGCTACTTCGCCCGCTGGGGCTCGGCCACCGTGTTCATCGGCCGCCTCCTGCCGGTCGTGCGCACCTTCATCTCGCTGCCCGCCGGGATTGCGCGAATGCCCTTTCTGCGCTTCCAACTCTACACCTTCCTCGGCTCATGGCCGTGGTGCTTTGCCTTGGCCTACATCGGCATGAAGCTTGGCGCGGCGTGGGACAAAAGCCCGGCCCTGAAGCAGGCCATGCATGCATTCGATGGCGTGGTCCTGGTTGCGCTTCTGATCGGTGTCGTCTGGTACGGGCGCCACCTCTGGATGAGCAGAGGCAACCGATAATCTGAACCGCGAGCTCGTTCCGCGGTGCGCTCATCCTCTCACAATCAACGGAACCGACGTTCGTTCTCGGCAGCGGCCCGTGGCAATCGTAGCTCTTGCGGTCAATCCCCGAAAGGGCCTCCGCGCGGGTCAAGTTCGCTTCGACAGGCAGGTGTATTCGGCGCCGATTGCGCCCAAAGCAAGTGGGCCTCCTTCGATGTGGAATCGACGATCGTCACTGCGATCCGCTGGCTGTCTCCGCCCTCGAAAGGCAGCGACACGGTGCTGCGGAACTCCTCCAGTAGGTGCTCGTCCAGTTTCGAGCGGATCGTCACCTTCGGCCTGTTCCGGTCGCCGGTGGCGTCGGTTATCGTGAAGAATGCCGCACCCTGACAGTTGTGCCTCTCGACGTAATGGAGCTTTACGCCACGGACTGACGGTTCGGCCTGAGTTCCGTCACGTCCGGCGCCGTGCGGTCGCCCGCCATCAAGTCTTCGATGAACAAACTCAGTAGCTGCGGCCGCCCGCTGACCGCGGCCTTGCGGTAGATCGCGGCCGTCTGCGCCTTCACGGTGCCTTCGCTGGTGCCGCGCAGCCCGGCGATCTCGGCGGTTGCCAGTCCCTTGATGGCGAACATCGCCACGTCCCGCTCGGCCGGTGTCAGGCCCCAGTCGGCGAACCGTTCCTGCAATAGGTCATGAAAGCCGATCGAGACGGCGCGAAGTTGCCGCTCGGCCCGGTTCGACCGCCGGAACGTGCGATAGAGCGCAATTGCGCCCAGAATGAAGCCCAGCACGAGGCCGATAGCCGCGCCGATTTCCAGCAGCTCCTTGGTCTCCCATAGGATCGGCGTCGCGTTGAGACCAAGCACGCTGATCACGATGTCGGAGACGAAGAAGAGCGCACAGATCGCCTGCACGCCAAGGATCAGAGCGACGAAGATGGTATTCTTCATGTCCGGGCGTTCCCTTCGGCGGCAATCGTGCGGTGGGGTCATGTGGTCTGGCGCACTATGTGGTTACGCCAGCTTGCAGCAAGCTGTCAGTCGTTGCCGCTCCCGCTGTCCGACCCTGAACCGGAACCCGAGTTGCCACTGTCGGACCCGCCGGATTCTGATCCGCCGTCCGATCCGCCCGCAGAAGTACCCGACGCACTGTCGCCTCCGCTTGCCCCGGTCTCTGAAGTCGTGGAGCCTGAACCACTCTCGGGGGCCAGAATATCCTCCCGGCCGCCGTTGGTGCCGAGCATATCCGTCGTGTAGTCCCGCAGGATTTCGCCGGTGTGGGGATTGACGACAATCTCGCGCTTCTGCGTCGGGCTGAGGGCGATGATGCGCGTCCGGCCAAGCAGCGTCGTCGTCACGCTCAGTTGCGCGAACCCCTGTTGCCGAAGTTCAGCCTCGACCTTGTCGGCGAACGACCGGCCATCGGCCCGCGCGACCGTCCCGACAAGGCTCACGGCCAGAGCAAATACTAATACCGAGCTTCTTTGCATCTCCGATCCTCCCGAGAGTTTGCCGGGCCGCCCGCCGTTGGGGCGGCCCGTCTTCAGATTTCGCTTCGGGCGAGCCTTACTCGCCAGACTCGCCGCTGCCGGACCGCTCGCCACCCGACCTGCCCGAGCCAGAGCCCTCGTTGCCCGAAGTCCCGGCCTCGGATTCTTTCTCACCCGCCGACGACACCGCGCCACTGCCCGATTTCCCGACGCTGTCATCGCCTGCCGACGACTCCTTTCCCGCGGCGTCATCGTTGCCAGTGGGAAGCATAACAGGCGTCGCGCTGCCGCCGCTGATGGTTCCGGTCGTCTGAGCCATTGCGCTCTGAGCGACGCCAACCGCCCCGAGCAGAGCAAACACAAGGGCGACGTTGATGGTCGAGATTTTCATGGGGTCAGGTCCTTTCCGCATCGACGCCCGATCGGCGCCACGGAGACTGGCATGACGCGGCCAACCCAAAGGCTCTATTGAGCGGAAGGCATATTCTCGTCGCATACTCCCTGGGGCAGAGCGGCATAAGCTGGAGTTTATGCGCGCGCCGCGTCAGGCGTTCAGCATTATGGGCTCTGCCAATGGGGTGTTGGCGTCGACCAGTTTTCGGGAACGATGGCGGCCTTGTAAACGCGGCCGATGACGTCGGCCAAGACGTCCATAAGACGCTTGAAACGTCGCTCTGCGAAAGCCGAGCAACCCGCCTTCGGGGCGGCAAGCACGCAGGCGATCCGGAGCGCCGAGAAATGAATTGAGCCTTTCCAGGTGCTTGCAAGATGGTTCCACCTTCTCGCTCGCATCCCCCGGCGACGGTGCCCATCTAACTCGCGCGGCACGGGGAAAAGTCCGTGCGTCAGGGTCGCGCGCAGCTTAAAGGGGATGCGCTGACCGGGCCGACGCCGCCGGGCGCGTGGTGCCAGACCAGATCGGGAGGAGCAATCGGAATGACCAGGCAGGATCAGGTGCCCGCCGAGACCGACACCCAGAACGGGCGGGACTGGGTTCGTATTCTGGCGCGCTACCGCGAGCCGTCGCAGCCGCGCAGCATCCTTGAACTGGTGATTACGCTGGGGCCGTTTGTCATCCTCATGGCGCTGGCCTGGTGGGCGCTGTCGGTCAGCTATGTGCTCGCCGCCGCCATTTCGGCGCTGAACGGCGCCTTTCTGATCCGGGTCTTCATGATCCAGCATGACTGCGGCCACAGCGCCTTTTTCCGCAACCGGCAGGTCAACGACTGGCTGGGGCGGGTTCTGGGGGTTCTGACGCTGACGCCCTACGATGTCTGGCGGCGGACCCATTCGATCCACCACTCCTCGGCCGGCAACCTCGACCGGCGCGGCATCGGCGACATGCCGACGCTGACGGTGGCAGAGTACCGCAGCCGGTCGTGGTTCGGGCGGTTGCTTTACCGGGTCTATCGTCACCCGGTCTTTCTGTTCGGGGTGGCGCCGGCCTATCTGTTCTTTCTGCAGAACCGGATTCCGGTTGGGCTGATGCATTCGGGCAAGTCCTGGCTTAGCGCGATGGCGACCAACGCGGCGCTGGCAGCCCTGCTCGGCGTCGGGGTCTGGGCAGCCGGGGTGGTTCCCGTGCTGTTGACCGTGCTGCCGACGACACTGGTCGCGGCCTCGATCGGCGTGTGGCTGTTCTACGTTCAGCACCAGTTCGAAGATACCCGCTGGGACTGGTCGCCGGAGTGGGAGATGCACGACGCGGCCCTGCACGGCTCCTCCTACTACGTCCTGCCCCCGGTGCTGCGCTGGTTCACCGCCAATATCGGCATGCACCACGTCCACCACCTTTACAGCCGGATTCCGTACTACCGCCTGTCGGAAGTGCTGCGCGATCATCCGGCGCTGGCCCGCGCGCAACGTCTGACCCTGCGCCAAAGCCTTGACTGCGCGCGGCGCCACCTTTGGGATGAAAAGCGCCGCAAGCTTCTGTCTTTCGCCGAGGCGCGGGCGGCCTGATCCGGGCGCAATCTGGAATTTACGTTCCATGATTGTCGGCAGGCAGAGGCCTGGCTTTCCGAAGTCATACCCGGAAACGCGGCAGATGGTGCCGCGTGGCCTGTCCCAACCGATTCCCCTTGACCGTCGCGCGTTCTGCCCGATAACGTAAATGGAACAAATATTCCAACCGCATCGCGAAAGAGGCCGGGCATGGACGTCATCAACGTCGGGCTTGTCGGAACGGGGTTCATGGGCAAGGCCCATGCGCTGGCCTATGGTGCCGTCAAGGCGGTGATGGGTGACGTCACGCGCCCCAGGCTGGTCGCGCTGTGCGATACACCGACCGAGCAGGCCCACCGCTTTGCCGACCAGTTCGGCTTTGCCCGCGCCAGCGACGACTGGCAGGCGATGCTGGCCGATCCGGGCATCCAGCTAGTTTCCATCACCACGCCCAACCGGCTGCACCACGCGATGGCGATGGCGGCCATTGCCGCGGGCAAGCACGTCTGGTGCGAAAAGCCGATGGCGCTGACCCTGGCCGAGGCCGCGGAAATGGCCGCAGCCGCCCGTGCCGCCGGGGTCGTCACGATGGTCGGCTACAACTACGTTCACAACCCCGCCTACGCCCATGCGCAGCGGCTGATTGCCGATGGCGCCATCGGCCGCCCGGTGCATTTCCGCGGTTGGGTGGAAGAGGATTATCAGGCCGACCCGGCGCTGCCGTGGAGCTGGCGTGCCCGCATCGCCGAGGCCGGGCTCGGTGTGCTGGGCGATCTGATGTGCCACCTCGTCTCGATGACGCTGGGCCTCATGGGGCCGATCGAAAGCCTTGTGGCCGACACCCAGATCATCCACCCGACGCGCCCGCTGCCGGATGGCTCGGGCCATGCGGCGGTTGAAAACGAGGATGCGGCCAATGCGCTTGTCCGCTTTGCCTCGGGGGCGCAGGGCACGCTGGTATCTTCGCGCTCGGCCTGGGGGCGCAAGTCGCGGCTTGGTTTCGAGGTGCACGGGCTCGACGGCATGCTGATCTACGATCAGGAGCGGATGAACGAGTTGCAGCTTTATCAAAACCGGGGACCGAAGGCCGAACAGGGTTTCCGGACCATCCTGACCGGCCCCGAACATGCGCCTTACGGGGCCTTCTGCCCGGCGCCGGGGCATCAGCTTGGGTTCAACGACCTCAAGGTGATCGAATGTGCGGCACTGCTGCGTGCCGTCGCGGGCGGTGCCCCCTGCCACCCCGATTTCACCGACGCACTGGCGTTCGAGCGCATCATCCACGCGATGGCCGACAGCGCCGCCCGCGGCGCGCGCGTGACGCTGTAAGCGGCGCCATTCAGGCGTAGGCGCCCGCCTCGGCCCCCTTCACGCCGGTGATGTAGGACACGATGTCGTTGCCGTCGGTTTCGTGTTTCGCCAGCGAGGCGACGATGCGGCCGCGCCGGAACACCACGATACGGTCCACCAGATCGAACACCTGCCGCAGATTGTGGCTGACCAGAATCAGCGGCACGCCGCGTTCCTTCAGCCCGCGGATGATGTTTTCGACCTGCGCGGTTTCCTGCACACCAAGCGCCGCCGTCGGTTCGTCCATGATGATCAGCCTGGACGCAAACGACGCCGAGCGCGCGATGGCCACGCATTGCCGCTGCCCGCCCGACATGTTGCGGATGGTGTTGGACAGGTTCGGGATTTTCACCGCCGTCTTGGTCAGCGCCTCTTGCGTGCGTTCGCGCATTGCCTTGCGGTCGAGGATCGAGAACGGGCCGAGGTTGAACTTGATCAGTTCGCGCCCCAGAAACAGGTTCGAGGGCACGTCCAGATCGTCGGCCAGCGCGAGGTTCTGGAATACCGTCTCGATCCCGGCCTCGCGCGCGGCGATCGGGCCGGAAAAGGTCACCTCGTCACCGCCGAACCAGACCTTTCCGGCGGTGCGCTGCTCCACCCCGGTGATCTGGCGCACGAAGGTGGACTTGCCCGCGCCGTTGTCCCCCACCACCGCGATATGTTCGCCCGCGCGGAGGGTGAAGTCGGCGTCTTCCAGCGCGTGCACCCCGCCGTAATGCTTGGTCAGCCCGCGCGTCTCCAATACGATGTCGCTCATCTCAGGCCCCTCCTCATGCGCGCCGGGCGGCACGCTTCTGGCGTGCAACGTCGGCAATGACCGCGATCACGATGATCGCTCCCTTGATGATCTGCTGATAATAGGCGTCGATCCCAAGGAAGGTGAACCCCGAGGTGATGACGCCGAAGATCAGCGCACCCAGCACGGTGCCGATGATCGACCCGCGCCCGCCCGACAGCGACACGCCGCCGATCACCGCCATCGCGATGGCGTCGAGTTCATACATGACCCCCATGCCCGCCTGCGCGGTCAAGTTCTTCGAGGTCAGCACCAGCGCGGCAACGCCTGCCAGCGCACCGGCGATCGTGTAGACCAGCAGCAGATGCCGTTCGACGTTGATCCCCGACACCCGCGCCGCCTCTTCATTCGAGCCGATGGCATAGGTGCGGTTGCCATAAAGCGTGAAGCGCAACGCCAGATGGAACAGCACCGCCAGACCCACGAAAATCATCACCGGATGCAGGCCGGACCCGAAGACGGTGTAACCATCGGTCGGAAACGAGATCGGCTGGCCCTTGGTATACCAGTTCGCGACACCGCGCGCCGTCACCATCATGCCCAGCGTCGCGATGAACGAAGGGATCTTGGTATAGGCGACCAGCCCGCCGTTCACGAACCCAGCCACCGCGCCGCACAGGATCGCCACCGCCGCCGGCACGATGATCGGCATGTCGGTCAGGTGCGGATAGACGGCGCGCGAATAGGTGGAGGCCTGCGCAAAGCTCATCCCGATCATCGCCGCGGCACCCACCACCGAACCCGACGACAGGTCGATGCCGCCGGTGATGATGACCTGCGTCACCCCCACCGCGATGATGCCGGTGATCGCCACCTGCCCGATGATGATCGACAGGCGCAATTTGTTGAAAAGAAAGCTTTGTGCCGCGATGTCCGACCGCCAGGCGGGTTGGATCCAGCCCAGCACTTCAAAGACCAGCGCGATCACGACCAGCCCGATCAGCACGTTCACTTCGCCCGGCCATTGCCGCCGATGCACGGTCTTCGGCGCGACTCCCGCCACGCTCCCCACGTCCGCCATGTCAAATTCCCCCTAGGTCGGGCCCCAAGTCAGGGCATTCGGGAAGAGCGGCGCGGCGCTTTCCGCGCCGCTCTTCCCTGCGTCTCTCCGATGGGAGGCGGAGATCAGTTCTTGGCCATGAACGTGGCCATGTTCGCCGGGGTCACAAGCTGGAACGGCACATAGACCTTCTTGTCCACCGTGCCGCCCTTGGCCAGCGTCAGCGCGGTATCGACGGCGCCGCGGCCCTGACCGGCGGCATCCTGGAACACCGTCGCCTTCAGGTTGCCCGCCTTCATCTCGGCCAGACCGTCCTGCGTCGCATCCACGCCCGAGACGATGGTTTTCGACGGATCGACCCCGGCGGCCTTCATGGCCTGGATGATCCCGATCGCCATCTCGTCGTTGTTCGAGATCACGGCGTCATACTTGATCCCCGAGGACAGCCAGTTGGTCATCAGGTTCTGCGCCTGATCGCGCTGCCAGTTCGCGGTCTGCTCCTGCACGATGTGCATGAAGTTGCAATCCGGGGTCGCGATCACCTCGTGCACGTCCTTGGTGCGCTGAACGGCGGCCTGGTTCGACAACTCGCCTTCCATCACGAGGATGTTCGCGCTTTTGTCCTTGCCAGCGGCTTTCAGCAGACGGCAGACCTCGGTTGCTTCCAGCGTGCCCGAGTCTTTTTCGTTCGAGGCGACGAAGGCCTGATCTTTCGGCAGCGTATCGACGTTGACCGGCTCGCGGTTGACGTAGACCAGCGGGATATGCGCGGCTTCGGCGGCGTCGGAAATCGCCTGCGTCGCGTTGGTATCGACCGGGTTCACGATGATCGCATCCACCTTCGACGCGATGAAGTTCTTCACCTGGTCAAGCTGCTTGGCCACGTCGTTGCCGCCATCCTCGATTTGCAGGTTGGTGTCGGGCAGCGTCTTGGCATAGTCCGACATGCCGTTGCGCAGCACGGTCAGGAAGTTGTCGTCGAACCGGGCCATGCTGACGCCGATATTGGCGGCCATCGCCGAGGTCGACATCAGCGCCGCGAATCCGGCGACGATCAGGGTCTTTTTCATGGTCTCTCCTCCACTGTCGGTGTCCGGCCCACCGTTCCTCCCGCCGGAGCGCCCATTCGGGGCGCCTGTCCTTGTCCGCGCTCAGGCCGCCCTCTGCGCCACCCGCGCCCGGATGAACTCCATCGACCGCGCCAGCGCGGGTTTTGCGTCTTCAAGGTCATGGACCGAGGCCGCGAAGGGCTCGAAGCTGATCGGGCCGGTGTAGCCTGCGCCCAGCAGCGCCTCGATCTGGGCGATGTTGCCCAGCCGGTCATGCTCGTCCACCAGCACGCGATGGCCGTCGCGCATGTCGGCGACCGCCACGGCGGGGTCGGTCACGCTCGAGATATGAACGATGCCGGTGTATTCGGGGAAAAGCCGCCCGCCACCGGCCAGATGATGGTGGAACGTGTCATGCACCAGCCGGTAGGTATCGGCGCCGCCGACCGCCTCGATTGCCTCGACCGCTTCCGCCTTGCTGCGCAGCGAACAGATCTCGAAGCCCAGCGGCTCGACCATCGCCTTCAGCCCGTGCGCGCGCAGCATCGGCAACAGCTCGGCCAGCGCCAGCTTCAGCGCCTTCTGCCGCACACCGTTTTCCATGCCGATGCCATCGTTGCGCGGAATCAGGCTGACCGCCTCGGCGCCGCTGGCCACCGCGATCCGCATCAGCGCTGCGGCCTCGGCCCGCTTGGCGTCGGACCAGTCGTTGAACATCTTCACTTCAGCCAGCGCCAGAATGCGCAGGCCCCTCGCTGCCGCCGCCGCAGCGACCTCTTGCGGATCGGCACCCTCGTAGAGCGGGCGGCCCAAGTCGTTGCGAAACTCCACCCCGACGCACCCCAGTGCCGCGGCCAGATCGAGGAACGCCGCATAAGGCATCCGCGGCGCGGTCATGTGGTTCAGCGCGAAAGGCAGCATGTGCGTCGACTCTCCCTGAGACTCGGCCTCTGCGAGCCGTCGTGGAATTGATATTCTATTTTGCCATCATTTCAACCAAAAAATTCCAATATCGCAATTGGCGTTCCATACGCCCCGCCAAATCGACTCCGCCACATGCAGATCGGGGGCGGAAGTGTTGCGCCGCCCCGGCCGGCCCCACCCCTTGCCAGTGCGCCGCCAACCACGCCGCACCCGGCTTTTCGGGCCGATGTCTCCCACAGCAATCGGGATGTCGCTTCTGGAAAATGCGCCCGGCCACGCTGGGCGCAAAGTCGGGGGGAAGGCCTCCTCCTCCCTCCTCCGCCAGGAACACCATGATGCTCTCAGATACCGATGTCCTCTCGCTGCTGATGGCGCGCAAGCCGGGTTATTCGCTGCCGCAGGCGTTCTACACCGACCCCGACCTGTTTCAGGCGGACATGCACAACATCTACTATCGCGACTGGCTGATGACGATCGCGACGGTCGAGATTCCGAAGACCGGCAACTACGTCACGCTGCAGATCGGCGCCTATTCGATCATCATCGTGCGCGGCGCCGATGGTGCGATCCGGTCGTTCCACAACTCTTGCCGCCACCGTGGCAGCCGGATCTGTTCGGCCGCCAAGGGATCGTCGCCCAAGCTGGTCTGCCCCTATCACCAGTGGACCTATGAGCTTGACGGCCGACTGCTTTACGCGCGCGAGATGGACGCCGGGTTCAAACCTGCGGAACACGGGCTGAAACCCGTTCACTGCCGCGAAGCCGCGGGGATGGTGTTCGTCTGCCTGGCCGCCGAGGCGCCCGAGTTCGACTCGATGCGGCTTCAGGCCGAACGCTATTTCGGCCCGCACCGGCTGGACCAGACACGGGTCGCCTTCCAAAGCACGATCGTCGAGAAGGGCAACTGGAAGCTGGTGCTGGAAAACAACCGCGAGTGTTACCATTGCTCGGGGTCTCACCCCGCGCTTTGCCGGACATTCTCGGACGATCCCGACCTTGTCGGCGGCGATGACAGCATCGGCTCGCCCGCCGGGGCCGCCCATATCGCCCGCTGCGAGGCGGCCGGGCTGCCGTCGAAATACGTCATCGCGCCGTCCGAGCAATGGCGCTTTGTCCGCATCCCCTTCATCGGCGATGCCGTGAGCTATACGATGGATGGAAAGGCCGCCGTGAAAAAGCGGGTCGGCACCGTTCCCTTCGACAATGCGGGGTCGTGCCTCTTCTTCCACTACCCTAACACCTGGAACCATTTCCTGTCGGATCAGGCGCTGATCTTCCGCGTCATGCCGATCTCGGCGACCGAAACCGAGGTGACGACCACGTGGCTGGTCAACAAGGATGCGGTCGAAGGGGTGGATTATGACCTGAAGCGGCTGACCGAAGTCTGGCTTGACACCAACGACGAAGACCGCCGCATCGTCGAGGAAAACCAGATCGGCATCCTGTCGCCAGCCTATGAGCCTGGCCCCTATTCGCAACATCAGGAAAGCGGCGTGATCCAGTTCGTGGACTGGTACGCGGCCACGTTGCAGCGCCGCCTGACCGGCGGCAACCAGCTGGCGGCGGAGTAACCCGATGATCCCGATGCCGCGCGAGGATACGCCGATCTGGACCGACGACGAGGATCTGGAATGCGTGATGGTGGTGCCCGAGGCGCCCGACGTGAAAAGTTTTGTGTTCCGGCCGCCGTCAGGGGCGACCTTCCTGTTCCGGGCGGGGCAGTTCGTGACCCTCGATCTGCCGGTGCCC
Organism: Paracoccaceae bacterium; assembly: GCA_016124615.1. Classification (GTDB taxonomy): domain Bacteria; phylum Pseudomonadota; class Alphaproteobacteria; order Rhodobacterales; family Rhodobacteraceae; genus Solirhodobacter. Next base: position 63,556 of record WGNF01000011.1, read on the forward strand.
GGCGGCATCGTGCAGCGCACCTTCACCATCTCGTCCAGCCCGACAAGCAACGTCTACCTTTCGGTGACGGTGAAGGCGCAGGCGGGCAGCGTCGGCGGGCGCTGGATGCTGGACCATCTCGTGCCGGGGGTGCGCATCAGGGCCCGCGGCCCCTCTGGCGTCTTTCACCTGCCGCGCCAGCCCGATGGCAAATACCTCTTCATCGGCGCGGGCTCCGGCGTGACGCCGATGATGTCGATGGCCGCCTTCCTCTTCGAACGCGGCGAGGAACCCGACATCAACTTCATCGCCTGCGCGCGTCGGCCAGGCGAGTTGATCTTTCGCAAACGGCTGGAATACATGGCCAGCCGCGTTCAGGGGCTGAAGCTGCATTTCGTCGTCGGCCGGGAAGACCCCTATGAGGTCTGGACCGGCTATCGCGGCCGGTTCAACCAGCTGATGCTGGGCCTGATGGCGCCAGACTATCTGGATCGCGATGTCTATTGCTGCGGCCCCGAAAGTTTCATGCAGGCGGTGCGCGACATGCTGAACGCGCTTGGCTACAACATGGACCGCTATCACCAGGAAAGCTTCCACGCCCCGGCGACCCGGCTGGCCGAGGTGCCCGAGATCCACGACCTTGTGCCGCAAGAGGATATTCTTGCCGAACTGGTGTTCACCGGCGCCGGCGTATCGCGAAGCTGCGCGCAGACCGATACCGTTCTGGCGGTGGCGAAGGCCTCTGGCCTGAACATCCCGTCCGGCTGCAACTTCGGCGTTTGCGGCACCTGCAAGGTTCACAAGCGGGCGGGCGAGGTGCACATGGTGCATAACGGCGGGATCAGCGACGAAGATATCGAGGCGGGTTACATCCTCGCCTGCTGCTCGCATCCGATCGGACGGGTCGAGGTCGAGGTCTGATCGCCGCTCAGCTAGGGCGGAACCGCGCCAGCCGGACGGTCAGCCGCGCGCCGCCGGTGGGGGCGTCGTCGATGGCGATGCTGCCGCCGTGCGCCTCGACCAGCCCGCGCGCGATGGCAAGGCCAAGGCCGCCGCCGCCGGTGCGCCGGTTGCGCGAGGTTTCGGCCCGCACGAAGGGTTCCAGCAGGATCTCGCGTTGCTCGGGCGGGATGCCGGGGCCTTCGTCATCGACGGTCAGCACCAGCACCCCCGCCTCGGCGCCAAGGCCGACATGCGCGACATGGCCATAGCTGAGCGCGTTACCGATCAGGTTGGCGACGACGCGCCGCAACGCGAGCCGGTCGCCAAGGATGGTGGCGCCGATCGCGGCGGGGGCAAGGTGCAGATCGACCGGCGCCCCGGCGGCGCGGCGGTCGCGCACCTCGGAGGCGACGATCTCGTCCAGGTCGAACAACTCCTCGGTCAGCTCGCCCGCCCCGGCGCGGCTGGCCAGCAGCGCATCGTCAAGAAGGCGGATCATGTCGGCGATATCGGTGATCGCGCGCGCGCGCTCGTCCGGGTCGGGGATTTGCTCGACGCGCAGCCGCAAGCGGGTGGCGAAGCTGCGCACGTCATGCGAGATGCCGCCCAGCATCGCCATCCGGGCGCGCTGAAGCTGCGCCAGACGGGTCTGCATCCGCTCGAAGGCGGCGATCAGGGCGCGGATCTCGGGCGCGCTGGTGCGCGCGCGTGGCAGCTGCACCGGCTCCCCGCTGGGGTCGATCCGCTCTGCCGCCGCAGCAAGGCGGGCAAGCTGGCGCGTCTCGCGCTGCATCACAAGCAGCGCCAGCAGCGCAACGACGGTGCCGAACAGCCCCGCGCCAAAGCCGACCGGCAGGCCGATCCGCGACAGCACCACCGGGCTGGAACTGTCGATCACCAGCGTATCGCCGCTATCCAGCGCGATGCGGAATTCAAGCGCGTTGGCGGCGCTGGCGAAAAGGCGCGGGAACCGCGCGCCAAGCCCGGTCACCGGCGGCGCCCACAGCGTGAAGGCACGCGCGCCAAGCGCCGCGGCATAGGGCTGGCGTTCGGGGGGGGCGAGCGGGAGCGCCCTTGCAGGCGCATCGGCAAGGGTGCCGCCCGGCTCGACCCGCACCGCGAGAATGCGTGAATGAAGGGCGTCGGCAATCGCGGGCCGCTCTGCCGCGGGCGTGCGCTCGACCAGCGCCACCACTGCAGCAACCTGCGCCGGGTCGGGGCGGCCGTCCGTGCGGTCCAGATGCCGGGACAGGTAGAACAGCGCGATCGCCCCGACCATCACGGTTGTCAGCGCGACCATGGCGATCAGGGTCAGCCGCGTGGCCAGGGTCGCACGCAGCATCAGGGCGCCGCCCGGACGATGGCAGTGAACAGATAACCGCCATTTCGCACCGTGCTGATCAGGTTCGATCCGGGGCTCGCCGCCTCCAGCTTGCGGCGCAGGCGCGAGATCAGCATGTCAACCGTGCGGTCGAACGGATCGGCTTGGCGCCCGCGGGTAAAGTCGAGGATCTGGTCGCGCGTCAGCACCCGGCGCGGGCGCTGCACCAGACAGGCCAGCAGATCGAATTCGGCGCTGGTCAGCGTGATTGGCTCGTCTGGCTCGGTCGCAAGCTGGCGCGCGTCAAGGTCGATGACGAAGCGGTCGAACAGCAGGCACCGGTTCGCCGGTGCCGGTGGCCCCATATTGGCCCTGCGCAACAGGGCGCGCACGCGGGCGAGCAGTTCGCGCGGGCTGAAGGGTTTCACCAGATAGTCGTCGGCGCCCATTTCGAGGCCAAGAACGCGGTCGATCTCATCGCTCTTGGCGGTCAGCATCAGGATCGGCAGGGTCTCGCTGGCGCGCAGGCGGCGGCAGATCGACAACCCATCCTCGCCCGGCAGCATCAGATCAAGGATCAGCAGGTCCGGGCGCTGGCGCAGCAGCGCGGCATCAAGCCCGGCGCCATCCTCGGCTTCGTCAACGGTAAAGCCCTCGCGGCGCAGCATTCCGGTGACCAGCCGACGGATGTCGGGGTCGTCTTCCACGATCAACAGATGGGCCAGCGGCGCGGTCATGGCGGCGATTGTGCGGCCAAGGCCGGGCCGACCGCAAGCGCCGTTCCGGGCGTTTACACTCTGTTACAAGCGGTTGACACAATACGACAAAGAGTTGCCCGGCGGTCAAACCGGGCTGACATCGCGACTGCATTCTCCTTCGCATGGACCTGCCGATCGGCAAGGTCGACCGCATCAAGGAGATCAGGAACATGAAGAAACTTGTCACCACCGCATCCGTCGCCATCGCCGTCGCGCTGACGGCCGCCAGCGCCGGGGCCTGGACCCGCAACACAACCGTCACCGGCCCGCGCGGCACCGCCACCACCTCTGCCGCCGGAACCTGCTACGATCAGAGCTGCACCCGCTCTGTCACCCGCACCGGGCCCTATGGCAACAGCATGAGCCGTGCGGGCAGCGTCTCTTGCGCCGACGGCAGCTGCACCGGCACCCGCACCACCACCGGCTATCGCGGCAACAGCTGGACGCGCGAAACCACCGTGACGCGCTGACCCGCCGGACGGGCGGCATCCCCCTGCCGCCCGCCCCCTTCCCCTTCCCGCGAGGCCGATGATGTTCGCGCAGTTTCCCCAATTCGCCGGTCGCGGCCCGCATCTGCTGACTCCGGCGGTCACGCTCGGCTTCATGGTGCTGGAATACCTGCTGGCGCGCAGCCTGCGCGCCGAGGCCCGCACCCACAACCTTGGCGAAAGCGCGGCCTCGTTCGGCGTCGCGGCCGGGCAACTGCTGGTGCGCGGGCTGGAGGCCGGGCTCTTTGCCCTGCCCTTCGCCTTTGTCTACCGGCACCGGCTGTTTAACTTCGATCCGACCGCGCCCGCCGCGATTGTTGCGCTCTTTCTGGCGGTGGAGTTTGCCTATTACTGGCAACACCGCGCCTCGCATCGCATCCGCTGGATGTGGGCGACCCATGCCGTGCACCATTCGCCGACCCGGCTCAACCTCACGGCGGCGATCCGGCTGGGCTGGACCGGCGGCCTGTCGGGCAATGTGCTGTTCTTCCTGCCGCTGGTCTGGATCGGCTTTCACCCGGTCGCCATCGTCGCGATGTTCGCTCTAAATCTGCATTACCAGCTTTTCATCCACACCGAACTGGCGCCGCACCTCGGGCCGCTGGAATGGGTGCTGAACACGCCCCGGCACCACAGCGTCCACCACGCCTCGAACCCGAGTTGCCTTGACCGCAATTACGGCGGTGTGCTGATCGTCTTCGACCGCTTGTTCGGCACCTTTGCCGAGGCGCCGCAGGACGAGCCGCTGCGCTACGGGTTGGTTGGCGGCACCCCCACGCTGAACCCGCTGCGCATCGCGCTTGGCGAATGGCTGGTGCTGGTGCGCGATGTCGCGGCGGCGCGAACCCTGCGCGGGCGGTTGCGCGCGCTGTTCGGTGCCCCCGGTGCATCCGCCGCCGACACCCGCCCCAGCCCGCAACGGCCCGACCCCCGGGTTCCGGCCGAGTGACATCATCCCGCAATGGAGATCTGACGATGAAGACTTCCCTCGTTTCTTGCCTGTTGCCGACCCTCTGCGCGCTGATGCTGGCAACGGCCGCGCTGGCCGACGACACCGGAATGCCGGTGCAGATCACGCCCGAGATGCGGGCCGAGGCGCGCAAGGTGGCGATGGCCTGCCAAAGCGACCTGCACGCCTATTGCGCCGGTGTCTCGCCCGGCGGCGGGCGCATCCTCGCCTGCCTCAAGCCGCATCGCGATGATCTGACGCCCCCCTGCCATGCCGCGCTGGCGCAAGCCGTTGAGGTTTTCGCGGCAAGCCGCTGAAGCCGCGGGCGGGGTTGCCGCGCCTAGCGCTTGCCTCGGCTGATGCCTTCCTCGATCACCGCGCGCATCGCCTGCCGGGCGCGGCCGCCGTCGCCGGCTTCGATGGCCAGAACGATGTCGCGGTGCGCCTTGGCGGAACGGGTGGGGCCGCCCGGATCATCCCCCGGCCAGCTGCGCCGCAGGGAGGCGATCAGCGACACCTCGATCAGCGCACCGACCGCGCTCAGGAACGGGTTGTTGGCAGTTGCGGCGACCGCCAGATGAAAATCCAGATCGACCTTGGCGAAAGCCTCCGGCGTTATGCCGCGCGTGCCCATCTTGTCGGCCAGCCGCATCAGAAGGTCGAGGTCGGCCTGGGTGCGGCGTTGCGCGGCAAGGGCCGCAGCCTCGGGTTCCAGGATCAGCCGCATCTCGCCCAGATGCTCGACGAACGACCGGTCAAGCCCGGCTTCGGCCTGCCAGATCAGGACATCCGGGTCCAGAAGGTGCCATTCGGACTGTTGCCGGACCTTGGCCCTGGCCCGCGTCTTGGACTCGAGCAATCCCTTGCCAGTCAGCACCTTGATCGTATCGCGCAGCACCGCGCGCGAGGCCCCGAATTGCTCCATCAGGTCACGGTCCGGGGGCAGCGTGCTGTCCTGCGCCCAGTTGCCCGACAGGATGGCGATCGCGAAGGCCCGCACCACCTTGTCGGAGGACGAGAGCGATGTATCCGCTGGCTTGCGTCTGGAAAGCCTGCGGGCCGGGTTGGCGGGCTTTTCCCCGCTGCGACCGGTGGTTGCACTGGACGAGGGCGCGATATAGCCAAGCGCGATCGCCGCCTCTGCCACGCGGCGCCGCGTCTTTTCCGGCAGCTTGTAACCCGGCGCGCGATTGAGAATGACGGATACCGTCGTCTGCGAGCATCCCGCGGCAATGGCGACATCTTTCATTGTCGCCTTGCCGCTCAATTTCCGCCCCATCCCCGCTCCCCTTCCCACGTGACGATCCGGTATAGATATTAGTAAAATATATTTGACGCGGCTGGCCAATCGAAATCTATTTGGCGTGGATGCATCTTTATAACGCACTGAATCACATAAATTAAATTTTCCAGCCGGATACGGATTTCCCCCGGAGTCGGCTCTATTGACAGGGAATGACCGGCAAAACTATCGTTGTGATTGAGGGTTCAACCTCATTCGCGGTCATGCCGGACCAATCAGGTTCGAGAAGCCATCGGCGTGAGCGACGTCGCGTAAGTTCGTAAGTGACTCTGGAGAATGGGCAGTCCTGCGCGGCTGGCCACAAGGGAGGATATAGATGCACTGCACTGCCAAAATCGCTGCTTCGGCAGCGGCCGGATTGTTGTTGGCTGCGGCCACCCTGGCCCCGGCCGTGGCTTCGGCCAAGCCCATGCTGGTTTTCGTTACCAACGGGTCCTCTGACTTCTGGAAGGCCGCCGCCGCGGGGGTGAAAAAGGCGCAGGCCGAACTGCCGGATTTCGATCTGTCGCTCAAATATCCGGAACAGGCGACCGCCGCCGCACAACAGCGGCTGCTTGACGACCTTGTCACCGCCGGAGCGAAGGGCATCATGATTTCCGCGGTCGATCCCAAGACCTCGACGGACATGCTTGACAAGATCGCCTCGCAGACCGCGCTGTTCACCACCGACAGCGATGCGCCGCAGACCAAGCGGATCGCCTATATCGGCTCGTCCAACGTTCTGGCCGGTCAGCAGGCGGGCGAGATCGCCAAGAAGGCGATGCCGAATGGCGGTGAATGCATGGGCTTCGTCGGCCTGCCGGGGGCGGACAACTCCAAGGAGCGGGTCGAAGGCTTCAAGGACGGCATCAAGGGCACCAAGATCAAGCTGATCGACGTGCGCGGCGACAACATGGACCAGACAGCAGCCAAGAAGAACGTGGCCGACGCGCTGGTTGCCAACCCGAACATCACCTGCATGGTCGGGATCTATTCCTACAACACGCCGCAAATCTATGCCGCGCTCAAGGAAGCTGGCGAACTGGGCAAGATCACCATCGTCGGCTTTGACGATGACCCGGTGACGCTGGGTGGCGTGAAGGAAGGCACGATTGCCGGAACCGTGGTTCAGCAGCCGTTCCAGTGGGCCTATGAAGGCATGAAGCTGATGGCGGCCTATGTGAACGGTGACAAGTCGGGCGTTCCGGCAAATCACCTGATCATCGTTCCGACGAAGATCATCACCAAGGACAACGTCGACGCCTATGCCGCCGATTTGAAGGCGATGCAGGGCTGACGAAGGCGCCCCGGGGCACCCGATCCGTGCCCTGGGGTTTTCCCCCATCCTCAAGCCAGAGCGCGCAATTGCCGCCCTGGCTTGTCGTGTCAGACGTCCCGAGGGTGAGACACCGATGCAGACAGCCCGACAACCGGCCGATCCGCAGGCCGCGCCGTTCCTGATCCTGGAGGATATCCGCAAAAGCTACCCCGGCGTTCTGGCGCTCGATCAGTTCTCGATGAGTGTGCGGCCCGGCGAAGTGATCGGGATCGTCGGCGAAAACGGCGCGGGCAAATCGACGCTGATGAAAGTCTTCGGTGGGATCGTCGCACCCGACAGTGGCACGATCACGATTGACGGCATCGCCAGACCGGCCCTGACCGTCGCCGAAAGCATGGCGGGCGGGATCGCCTTCGTGCATCAGGAGCTTAACCTGTTCGACAATCTCGACGTTGCGGCCAATGTCTTCATCGGCCGCGAGCCGCGCAAGGGCGGCTGGCTGAACATTGTCGATACTCGGAAACAGCGCGCGATGGTGGCACCGTTGCTCAAGCGCATCGGGGCGAATTTCGCGCCCGATACGCCGATGCTGTCACTGTCGCTGGCGCAGCGGCAGATGGTCGAGATCGCCAAGGCGCTGTCGGTCAAGGCGCGGTTGGTGATCCTGGATGAACCGACGTCGAGCCTGCCACTGGCCGAAACCGACAAGCTGCTTGACATCATCGCCGGGCTGAAGGCTGACGGGATTGCGGTGATCTTCATCTCGCACCGCCTGCACGAGATCGAGCGCGCGGCCGACCGCGTCGTGGCCCTGCGCGACGGGCGGCTGGCCGGAACGTTGCAAAAGCACGAGATTACGCATGACCGCATGGTCAAACTGATGATCGGCCGCGCGTTGAAGGCGCAGGTTGCCGAAGCCGCGCCGCAGCCCGGTCCGGTCATGCTGAAGGTCCGCGGGGTGCGCACCAGTGCGCATCCGTCGAAACCGGTCGACCTCGACCTGCACCGTGGCGAGATCCTCGGCCTCGCCGGTCTGGTCGGTGCGGGACGGACGGAATTGGCCTGCGCGCTCTTCGGGGTGGATCCGATGCTTGCCGGTGCGCTTGAAATGGATGGCGTGCCGCTGAAACTCCGCTCGACCGCGCAGGCGGTGGAACGGGGCATCTTCCTGGTGCCGGAGGATCGCAAGGCCACCGGGCTGGTGCTCGACATGTCGATCGTCGAGAATATCTCGCTGCCCGATTTGCCCGCCCATTCGCGCCTGATGATGGTCTCTGGCCAGATGGAGGGCGAAGCGGCGCGGCGTCAGCAGGGCGAGCTTGACATCCGGGCGGCGCGGCTGACCGTGGCGACGAAATCGCTGTCGGGGGGCAACCAGCAAAAGGTGGTGCTGGCAAAATGGCTGGCGATGGCGCCGAAGGTGATGATCCTTGACGAGCCCACCCGCGGCATTGATGTCGGCGCCAAGGCCGAGATTTACCGCCTGATGCGGCGCTTGGCCGAGGCCGGGGTCGCTGTCCTGATGATCTCCAGCGACATGGAAGAGGTCATCGGCGTCTCTGACCGGATTGCCGTCATGCATGAGGGCGCGATTTCGGGCATTCTGACCCCCGGAGATTTCAGCGAGGAGAACGTGCTTCTTCTCGCCGTCGGGAAAACCGCAAGCAAGAGAGCAGCATCATGAACAAGAAAGACCTGGGCCTTCTTTTGCTGATCCTCGCCGTGGGGGCGGTGGTCGCGGTGCTCAACCCGCGCTTCCTGTTGCCGATCAACATCTCCAACACCTCGAACCTTGTCGGGTTGTTCGGCCTTTCGGCCATCGGTCAGGCCTTCGTCATCATCACCGGCGGCATCGAGCTGTCGGTCGGCTCGATGATCGCGCTGGTCGGGGTTCTCTTCGTCGATTTCATCGCCAGCGAGGGCGTGCCGTGGCCGGTGGCGCTGGGGCTGATGCTGGTGCTTGGCGTGCTGGTCGGGCTGGCGCACGGGTTCCTGATCACCAAGGTGAAGCTGCAACCTTTCGTGGTGACGCTGTGCGGCCTTCTGATCTATCGCGGGGTCGCCCGGTTCTACACGCAGGATGCCACCGCCGGGTTCGGGTTCGGGCAGGATTTCCCGCTGCTGGACGGGCTGACCACCGGCAAGGTCTATGGCGTTCCTGCATCGGTCATCGCGCTGGCCATCGTGGCGGGCGCAATGTGGGTGGTGCTGCACCGCTCGGTCTTCGGGCGCTACCTTTATGCCGTCGGCAAGAACGAGGAGGCCGCACGCTATTCCGGCATCCGGACCGACCGCATCGTGATCAGCGCCTATGTGATCTGTCAGGTTCTGACGGTGCTGTCGGCGATCTATTTCGCCATGTACACGCGGTCCATCGCGCCAGCCTCGCATGGCAATTTCTACGAGCTTTACGCCATCGCCGCTGCTGTGCTGGGTGGCTTTTCGCTGCAGGGGGGCGAAGGCTCGCTGATCGGGGTGATCCTTGGCGTGATCCTGCTGCAGGAGTTGCAGAACCTCGTCAATCTGCTGGGGATTCCCTCGTCGCTCAATTTCGCGGTGATGGGCGGTGTCATCCTGATCGGCGTGACGATGGATCAGCAATGGGGTGCGTTCATGGCCCGTCGCCTGCGCACCCGTGCCGCCCGGGCCGGATCGACGGCGCGGCCCGATGTGGCGAAAAATTCCGGCTGACGCCGCATCGGCTCCCGACCCCGGCGCCGTGTTCAACGCCGTTGCAATTTGTTGAACACGCGCTATGTTCAACGGAACGGAAGTTTGTTGAACATGGCCACCATCCAACGCCACAGCCCCACCGGCCACGCGGCCTATCACGACCTGCTGCGGTCGCTGCGCGACGATGCCATATCCGATCTGCGCGGCACACCGACCCGGGTCCGGCGCGGTGCCAAGATCTACTGGTACGACAGCTTCCGCGTCGGCTCGGATGTGCGCAAGACCTATATCGGCGAGGAAACCCCCGAGCTTCTGCAGCGGCTGGATCGGTTGGCCGCGCTGCGCGAGGCGCGCGAGGCCCGGCGCCAGCATCGCACGCGGCTGGTGCGCATTCTGCGGGCCGAAGGCTATCTTGGCATGGATGCCGCCACCGGCAGCCTGCTGTCCGCGATGGCCGCCGCCGGGGTCTTTCGCCTTGGCGGCACGCTGATCGGAACCGTCGCCTTCCGCCTTTATGAGGGCGAACTGGGCATCCGGCTTGGCTTCGACCAGCTTGGCCAGACCGGCGACATCGACATCGCCAGTTTCGAGCGGCTCTCGCTGGCACTGGAGGATACGGTGTCGCCGCCGATGCAGTCGATCCTTGGCGACTTCGCCTTCGATCCGGTTCCGGCGCTTGCGCGGGAAGGCGTGTGGAAGTGGCGGCAGAGCCATTCCGACATTCTGGTCGAATTTCTCACGCCGTCCTTTGAGGCGGCGGAGGGCACGCGGCCCCTGCCCGCTCTGGGCACCTATGCCAAGGCGCTGCATCACCTGAACTACCTGCTGGCCGAACCGATCCCGGCGGCCGGCCTCTATCGCAGCGGCGTTCTGGTTCAGATCCCGCGGCCGGAACGGTTTGCCATCCACAAACTGATCGTTGCCGACCGCAGGCGCGACGGGCCCGACAGCCTGAAGGCGGTGAAGGACCGGATGCAGGCCGCGCTTCTGACCCAGGTGCTGGCCGAAGACCGCCCCGACGAACTGGCCGAGGCCTTCGATCTGGCCTGGCAGAGCGGCCCGCAGTGGCGCGCAAGGCTTGAGGCGTCGCTGCACAAGCTGCCCGAAGCCCGGGCCGCGCTGCGGGCCGCTGGCGCCGGAATCGCCGACTAGAAACCCGACGGCTGGCGCCAGCATGCAGTGCGGTTCTGTCGCCGGAAGCCGCCGGACTAGTCATAACACATGGAAATAGCAGAAATATTTTGAGAACGGTTCGCGGATTGACAGAAAACCTGGGCCAAAGATATAACTTATATAAGATATAAGAATCAAAACAGCAGGGCCAACCTGCGTCACGTCCCATCAACGGAGGAGAGAATACCCATGCTACGGAAATGCCTCGTCAGCGTCGCCTTGGCGCTTGCCTTGTGCGGGCCCCCGGCGGTCGCACAGGAAGCCTACCCCGTGAAGGTCGTAAAGTTGCTCACCCATTCGAGCCCCGGCAGCGGAAGCGACATCTTCCTGCGCAACCTTTCGAACTACCTCGGCCCGATCATGCATGTCAGCTTCGTGGTCGAGAACATCACCGGCGGCGGCGGCGCCAAGGCGGTTGCCGCGCTGGCGAAATCCCCGCCGGATGGCAGCGTGTTCTACGCAACGACGCCAACCTACGTGTTTACCTCGCTGCTTAGCCATCCCGAGCATACCTACAAGGATGTCGAGCCGCTGGTGAACGTCTTCACCGACCAGGAGGTGATCTTCACCCGCGCCGACAGCCCGTTCAAGACGCTGGCCGATGTGATGAAGACGGCGAAGGAAAGCCGCGGCAAATGGGGCGCCTCGACCCCCGGATCGCTGGAACGGCAGGCGCTGGAGCGGCTGAAGAAGGCAGCGGGCGTCAATGCGGCAGTTGTCACCCATGACGGCGGCGGCGATCTGCTGATCGACGTGCTGAACGGAACGGTCGATATCGGCGTCGGCGAATACGGCGAGTTGAAGCCGCAGCTTGACGGCGGCAAGGTCCGCGTTCTGGCGGTGTTCAGCGCCAACCGGCTCGACGCGGCGCCGGATATCCCGACGGTGAAAGAGTCGGGGTATGACGTGGTGGTGCGCAAGTTCCGCGGCCTCGCCGGGCCGAAGGGCCTGCCCGACAACGTCATCAAGGCCTGGGAGGACGGAATCCAGAAGGTGCTTCAGGATCCGGGCTACAAGAAGGAATACACCTCTGACGTGCTGACCCCGGACTACATCGGGCACGACGATTACGTGGCCTTCGTCAACCAGTTCGGATCCGACACCGAGGCGTTCTTCAAGGAAACCGGCGTCATCAAGTAAGCCGTCGCCCCGGCATCGGGCGCCGGGGCGACAAATTTCCGGAACGGGAGGGCGAGCGATGGCTCGGGATTTCTTCGGCGGGCTGGTGATCCTGGCATTTGCAGGGCTCTACTATGTCGGCACCTTCGACATTCAGCGCAGCACCCTGGCCGACAATGTCGGCGCACAGGGGGTGCCCAGTGCCTATGCCGCCGTGCTGGCCATCCTTGCGCTGCTGCTGGTCCTGCGTTCGGGCTATGGCTGGCTGACGGCGGGGGGTGCCACGGCCCCCGCCAGCGGCAAGACGCACAAGCCGCAGGTGCCCGCGGGCCGGGCGATCGGCCGGATGCTGGGCATGCTGGCGATCGGGGTGATCTATCTCTTGCTTATCGAATGGGCCGGCTATGCGCTGACGATCGCGCTGATGATCGGCGCGGTCGTGCTTTATCAGGGTGGCCGGGCGACACCCGCCACCCTGATCACGGCCCTCTGCGGCGCTGCGTTCTTCTGGCTTCTTTTCGTCCGCGTCCTGCAGATCCCGCTTCCGGCGGGTCTCTGGGGCGGGGCCATCTAGGGGCGCGGAATGCATACCATCCTTCAGGTTCTGTCGTTCTACGGCACGACGATGATGATCCCGGTGGTTTTTGCCGGGGTGGCGTGGGGCATCATCGGTGGCGCCCTGCCCGGCATCTCGCCCTCGATCACGATGGCGTTGCTGATCCCCTTCACCTACACGATGTCGCCGACGCTGGCGATCGTGCTGCTCGCCTCGACCTATGTCGGCGCCGAATATGGCGGCTCGGTTCCGGCGATCCTGATCAACACGCCGGGCACGAATTCCGCGGCCGCGACCACGCTCGACGGCTACCAGATGAAGCTGCAGGGCCGCGCGGCCGAGGCGATCGGCATCTCGCTCTACTCCGGCGTCATCGGCAGCTTCGTGGGTATCGCCATCGTCGTCCTGCTGACCCAGCCGCTGGCCCGCATGGCGCTTCTCTTCACACCGCCAGCCTATTTCTCGCTTGGCATCCTCGGGCTCAGCGTCATCGCCTCCCTCTCCGGCGGTTCGGTACTGAAGGCGCTGATCGCGGGCGTGCTTGGGCTGATGATCGCCACGATCGGCACCGATCCGATTTCCGGCGTCAGCCGTTTCACCTTCGGCATGTCGGACCTGCTGTCGGGCATCAAGCCGATCCTGATCATGGTCGGCCTCTTCGCGGTCAGCGAGCTGTTCCTGCAGTCGAGCGGCGCCGCCTGGGTGAAGGCGGAAGAGGGCGCCTCGCGCGTCCGTTTCCCCAACGCCCGCATGCGGCGGCGGCTGATCCGGCCGCAGTTCATCGGCTCGGTGATCGGCGCCTTCGAAGGCATCATGCCCGGCGCTGGCGGCACCATCGCGGCGTTTCTCGCCTATAACGAGGCGCACCGCTGGTCGCGCCACAAGGATGAATTCGGCAAGGGGTCGCCAGAAGGCGTCGCCGCGCCAGAGACGGCGAACGGCACCGTCGCCTGTACCACGCTGATCCCCATGCTCAGCTTCGGCATTCCCGGATCGAATTCAAGCGCGGTCCTGCTGGGCGGGATGCTGATCCACGGGCTGATCCCGGGGCCGCAGTTGCTGCAAGAGTCGCCGCGCGTCATCCTCGGCCTTTACAGCGGCATGGCGATCGCGCCGGTGGTGCTGGTCATCCTTGGCGTCGTGATGCTGCCGCTTTGCATCTGGATGGTGAACCGGCCGCAGCACTATCTGATGGCCTTCATCTATGCGCTGATCGTCTCTGGCGTCTATTCGGTGGATCAGAGCCTGTTTGACGTTGGCATCGTGCTGGCGGCGGGGCTGGTCGGCTTTGCGATGCGGCTGTTCGCGATGCCCTTCCTGCCGATGGTTCTGGGGCTGGTGCTTGGCTACATGGTGGAATCCAGCTTCCGCCGCTCGCTCGTCCTGTCGGGCGACGATTATCACATCTTCCTGCAGGATCCGATCTCGCTGGCCTTCCTTGGCCTTGCGGCGATTTTCGTCGGCGGCGCCCTTCTGGCCCCGCTGCTGAAGCTCCTGTGGCCGAAGACGACACAGACCCGCTCTGTTTCCGACGGTGCGGCCAAGAATGGGGAGCTTTAGGGCAATGGCGGCGGAAACCAACGGGGCCCTGTCGGGCAAGGTGGCGGTGGTCACCGGCAGTTCACGCAATATCGGCCGGGCGATCGCCCTGCGGCTGGTGCGCGACGGGGCGGCGGTGGTCATCAACGGCCACGGCAAGCCCGACCAGGTCGAGGCCGTGGTAGCCGAGATTCGCGCCGCCGGTGGCCGCGCGGCGGGATGCGTCGCCGACATTGCCGACGAGGCTGGCGCCGCGCGACTGATCGCGACGGCGGTGGACAGCTTCGGCCGGCTCGACATCCTCGTGAACAATGCCGCCCTGCGGATGGAGGCGGATCTGGCCACCGTCACGCTGGAAGACTGGCATCGTGTGCTGCGCATCACCCTTGACGGCGCGTTTCTTTGCACACGGGCGGCGCAGGCGCATCTGCGGGCAAGCGGCGCCGGCACCATCGTCAACATCGGCGGCATGACGGCCAGCACCGGCGCGCGCGACCGGGTTCATGTCGTCACCGCCAAGGCCGGGCTCATCGGTTTCACCAAGGCGCTGGCCTGGGATCTGGCCGACGACCAAGTGACGGCAAACCTCGTCTCTCCCGGCATGATGGACACGCAGCGCGACCTTTCGACCGCGCCCGCCCGCCCGAAACACCATGCCGTGCACAACCCGCTTCTTGGCCGTCGCGGCCATCCGGAAGAGGTCGCGGGCCTCGTCGCATGGCTTTGCGGGCCGGATGGGCGTTTCGTCACCGGCCAGACGCTGCACGTGAACGGCGGCACCTACCTGCCGTGAACATCGACACCCGATCCGGCCCCGCCGGGCGACCGAACGACAGAGGATCCGAAATGACCATGCTTCAGGACAAGTGCCTTTCCGCAGTCCGCGTGCCGCCGCGGCAAGCCAAGCCGCGCGACAGCGGGCTGACCGTCGTCGCCGATCGCGGGTTGGGCCCTGCCGCACTGGGCGATCTGCTGGAAACGGCGGGCGACTACATCGACATCGCGAAATTCGCGATGGGCGTCTCGCGCCTGCTGGGCGAGGATCTGGTCCGCCGCAAGATCGAGGCTTACGGCGCGCGGGGCATCCCCTGCTTCTTCGCAGGCGAGATCTTCGAACTCGCGATTCTTCAGGGCGTGGTGGAAGAGTATTTCGCCGCCATCAAGGCGCTTGGCGGCTGGGGGGTCGAGGTGTCGAACGCGCAGGTTGCGATGGGCATTCCGGAAAAGGTGGCGCTGATCGGCATGGGGCAAAAGGCCGGGCTGCAGGTCATCGCCGAATGCGGCCGCAAGGGCGGGGTGGACTGGGCCGGATCGGGCAAGCTGGTCGCGGCCGAGGTGCGCGCCTGCCTTGATGCAGGCGCCTACCGCGTGCTGGTGCAGGCCGAGGGGCTGAACGAGGGCGTGGAAGAGCCGAACGCCCGTCTGATCCAGGATCTGGTCGGCGAATTCGGCCTCGACCGGCTGGTGTTCCAGGCCAAGGAGGACGGGCTGATCCCGTGGTTTCTCAAATCCTTCGGGCTGCGGGTGAACCTTGATGTGGACAGCGATCAGGTGCTCGACCTTGAAAGCCAGCGCCGGGGCCTGCGCAAGCGCGGTGTGTTCGGCCTGATGGTCGGTCCGTGACGTCGAATTGAAGCGAAGGAAAAGCGGATGGATACCACACCCCTGAAGGGCCCGAGCCTTTCGCAACAGATGGCCGAGGTGTTCAGCGGCTGGTCCGCGGATCGCCTGCCGGAGGCCGCGAAGCATGTCGCGGTGATGGACTTGATCGACATGGCGGGCCTTTGCGTTGCGGCGCGCGGGCAGGACTATGTGCGCCAGATCGCTGACGGCTGGGACAGCGAGGGGGCCTGCGCCGCCATCGGCCAATCGCACCGGCTGGACGCCGCGGGGGCAGCCTGCGTCATGGGCATCGCGACCCACGGCGAGGATTTCGACGATACGCTGGAAGGCGCACCGATCCGCGTCGGCGCGATGGTGATCCCCGCCGTGCTGGCCGCGGGCCAGCGGTTCGGCCTGTCGGGCGAACGGGTGCTGACCGGCATCGTCGCCGGGCTGGAGGCGGTCTGCCGGATCAACCACGTCGCCGCCGGGCACATGCACCGCGCCTGCTTCCACCCGGTCGGCGTCATCGGCGCGCTGGGTTCGGCCTTCGGCACCGGCACGGCGCTTGGCCTGACGCCTGACCAATTGGCGATGGCCGTGGGCACGGCGGGCAGCTTTTCGTCCGGCATCATCGAGTTCCTGACCGATGGCGCATGGACAAAGCGGCTGCACCCCGGCTGGGCGGCGCAATCGGGCCTGAGGGCGGCCCTGATCGCGCGGCAGGGCTTCTTTGCGCCCCGCACCGTGTTCGAGGGGGTGCATAACTTCTTCCGCGCCTTCGCCCCCACCGCGACGCCGGATTATTCCCACCTGACCGAAGGGTTGGGCGAGACCTTCTACATGCAGCGGATCGCCTTCAAACCCTATGCCTGCGGAACGATGATCCACCCCTATATCGACTGCATGATCCGCCTTGGCCGGATGGGCATCGACGCCGACCAGATCGACACCATCTCTTGCCCGACCGGCGAGGGGCTTGTGCACCGGCTCTGGGAACCGCTGGCCGACAAGCAGGATCCGCCCTCGGGCTATGCCGCGAAGTTCTCGATGCCGTTCTGCATGGCGGTGGGCTTCTTCGATGGCGACGCCGGGCTTGGCCAGTTCTCCGACGCCCGCGCCCGCGATCCGCAGGTGCTGGCCCTGGCGCGCAAGATTTCCTACGTGATCGACCCCGACAACGAATACCCGCGCAACTACAGCGGCCATATCCGGGTCACGATGAAGGACGGCAGCCGCCACGCGCTCGACCAGCCGCACATGCGCGGCGGCGTGAGGGAGCCGCTGACCGATGCCGAGATCCGGGCGAAGTTCCGCGCCAACGTCGCCTATGGCGGCTGGCCCGAGCCGCTGGGCGAGCGGCTGTTGCAGTTCTGCGAGGCATTGCCGGGGCTGGCGGATCTTTCGGCCTTGCGCGAATTCGGCCAATGACCGGCAAGAGAGCACGACCCGTGACGAGATGTGAAAAGGCGTAGCGAGATGGCGAAGAAACCCGACAGGACAGAGACAATGGACCGTGCGGCGGTCGAGGGGGGGCCTCACTCCGTCCTCCCCATCGGCGCGTCGGGCCTCGACTCGCCGATGGCCATGCCGCTTTACCTCCAGGTGAAGTCGCACCTCATCCGCCGGATCCTGGTGGGCGAGTGGAAGCCGGGCGAGGTGCTGCCAAGCGAGATGAAGCTGGCCGAGGGCTACGGGCTGAGCCAGGGCACCGTCCGCAAGGCGATTGAAGAGCTTGCGGTCGAGGGGCTTGTCAGCCGTCACCCGGGGCGCGGCACCTTCGTGACCTCGCACAAGGGAGATTACCGGCCGTTCCGCTTCCATCTCTTCTACTCCGACCTCGGTTCGCGACTGGTAGAGGTCGCGCCGGATTACCTGTCCTGCAGCCGAAGCATTGCCTCGCCCCGCGCCGCGCAGGCGTTGCAGATCGACCTTCGGGCCGAAGTGGCCGAGGTTCTTCGCGTCCGGCGGCAGGATGGCGCGCCGGTGATGACCGAGAACATCATGATCAGCACAGAGCTTTGCCCCGGCATCGAGACCATCCTGCAAGACGAAAAGCCCGCCTCGATCTATCTGGCGCTGGAACAGCATTACAACCTGCTCATCGTTCGGGTGGACGAGCGGATCCGCGCCCGTGCGGCTTCGGCCGAAGACGCGCGGCTGCTTCAGCTGCCCACGGGCACCCCGCTGCTTGAGGTGGAGCGGGTTGCCTTCAGCCTTGGCGGCGAGCCGGTCGAATGGCGGCTGACGGTCTGCGAGACGAGCCACACCCACTACCTGAACCAGATTTCAGGCTGACCCGTCCCCCAGCCGCAGAAGCGAGACCCGAGACCCATGACAGACACACCCATCGCCGCGGCCAGCCCCGGCGCGATCGCAGAGCGTCTGGCGGACGCCATCGCCCGGCTGCGGCCCGAAGACGTGCCGGACGCGGTTCACCATGCCGTGGCCAATACCGTGCTTGATACGATCGGCCTGTCGATCGCCTCGGTCGGAACCGATTACGGCCGCGCGGTGCGGGCCGCGAACCCCGGCACCGGCCCCTGCACCGCCTTTGGCGCCGAGGCGCCCGCCGACCCGTTTTCCGCGGCACTGATCAACGGGACCACCGGCCACGGCGAAGACTACGACAACACCTACGAGGGTTGCCCGGTCCATACCGGCGTGGTGATCGTGCCCGCACTCTTCGCGGCGGGCGAGGCTTATGGGCTGCCGTCGGACCGTGTCGCCTTCGGCATGGCCGTGGGGATAGAGGTGATCTGCCGGTTGGGCGCGGTCGCCCATCAGGGCGTGCATAGCGCGGGGTTCCATCCGACATCGGTCCTTGGCACGCTGGGCGCCGCGGCTGGCATCGCCGCCGCCCGCGGCTTCGACGCGCGGCAGATCACCGATACGCTGGGCGTCGCGGGCAGCATGGCGTCGGGGATCATCGAATACCTTGCCGATGGGTCCTGGACCAAGCGGATGCATGCCGGCTGGGCAGCGCAATCCGGCCTGCGCGCCGCGACGATGGGCGCGGCGGGCTTTCGCGGCCCGGTTTCGGTGATCGAGGGGTCGCACGGCCTTTTTCGTGCCTTCGCACCAAGCACCCGGCCGGATTACGAGGCGATCCTGCAAGACTTCGGCACCCGGTGGGAGGCGGCTCGCGTCGCCTTCAAACCCTATGCCTGCGGAACCATGACCCAGCCCTTCATCGACTGCGCCGTTCGCCTCGCTCGGCGCGGCATCAAGGCAGAGGCGATCGAAGAGGTGATCTGCTACGTCGGCGAGGGTACGGTGCACCGGCTTTGGGAGCCGCTGGCCCTGAAGCAACGCCCGCCGACCGCCTATGCCGCGAAATTCTCCGGCCCCTACTGCGTCGCGGCGGGGTTCACCTTCGGCGATGCGGGTCTTGCGCAGTTCACCGAGACGACGATCCGCGATCCGCAGGTTCTGTCGCTCTGCGGCCGGGTCCGGTTCGAGGTCGACCCCGCTGACGGCTATCCGCTGAACTACTCGGGGCACGTCGCGTTGCGGCTGAAGGACGGAACGGTGGTCGAGGAACGCCAGCCCCAGCTTCGCGGCGGAACCCGCGAGCCGCTGACGCGCGGCGATCTGCTCGCCAAATGCGCTGCCAACCTCGCCTTCGGCGGCTGGCTGACCGGGCGGGCGGCGGATCTCGCCCGCTTTGCCGATGGCCTTGCCGGAACCGCCGCGCCGTTTTCGGCCGCGGCGTTCCGACGCTGACCCCCGGCCCGCATCAGGAAGGAAGTAAAGATGACCGCAGAAACCGCCATCACCGAAGCCGCCGCCCGCTTCATCACCGAACTGCGCTGGGAAGACCTGCCCGCAGAGGCGCTGGAAATCGGCCGACGCTGCATGATCGACACCATCGGCCTTTACGTTGCCGGGACGACGGAGGATTGCGTGCGCATCCTTGTTGCCGACGCGGTGGAACAGGGGGGGCGGGCCGAAGCGCGGCTGCCGGGTGCAGGCGGCATGAAGGTGCCCGCGGCCCTCGCCGCCCGCGCGCTTGGCACCGCAGGCCACGCCCATGACTGGGATGACACGCAGGTCAGCCACGACCCTGCCCATGTCTATGGCCTGCTGACGCATCCCTCGGTTCCGGCGCTGACCGGGGCGCTGGTCATCGCGCAGCGGCTTGGCGGCGTCGATGGCCGCCGGCTGATGCTCGCGTTCCAGACCGGGTTCGAGGTGGAGTGCAAGCTGTCGGAATGGCTGCTTCCGGCGCATTACCTGCGCGGGCATCATTCAAGCGGCACGGTCGGCATTTTCGGCTCTTGTGCGGCGGCGGCCAAGCTGCTCGGGCTCGACGCGCAGAAAACTGCCATCGCCCTCGGGATCGCGGCAAGCCTCTCTGCCGGGATCCGGTGCAACTTCGGCACGATGTCGAAGCCGCTTCACGTCGGGCGGGCCTCGGAAAACGGGGTGACGGCCGCGCTTCTTGCCGCCCGCGGCTTTACTGCCGATCCGACCGGGCTTGACGGACCCTGGGGCTTTTTGCAGGTGATGGGCGGCATCAGCCCGGAAAAGGTGGCGCAGGGCTTTGGCCGGACGTTCACGATCGTTTCGCCGGGCGTCAGCATCAAGCCCTACCCTTCGGGGATCCTTACCCATCAGTCGATGGATGCGATGCGCGATCTGGTGCTGGCCGAAGACGTGAAGCCCGAGAATGTGACGGCGATCCGCTTCTATGCCGCCTCGAACGTGCTCAAGCCGATCCGTTACCCGATCGCCGTCAACCATCTGCAGGCCAAGTTTTCCATGCCAGCGCTGCTGTCGATGATCGTGCTGCGGCGGCAGGCGGGGCCCGACGAATTCACCAACGATTTCGTCGGCGGGGCCGAGATGCAGGCGATGCAGCGGCGGATCGAGACGATCCACGACCCTGAAATCGAGGCCCGTGGCTTCGACCGTATCCGCTCTCGCATCGAGATCGACACCGCCGATGGCCGCACCCTCGTGCAATGGGCGGACGAGCGCTATCGCGGCGGGCCCAGCAAGCCCTTTACCGAGGCGGATATCGAGGAGAAATTCCGCGTCTGCACCGAAGGCCGCCTTGGCGCGGCGGCCAGCGCCAGCCTGCTGAAGGCAACCGCCGGGATCGCCGATCTGGCCGATACATCGGCGCTGACCGACTGGATGCAGGATCTGGCCTGACAGGCGCCTCAGGGCACCGTCGCCCGGCCCTGCATCCGGATCTCGCCCGCGGCATCGCGTATCCACAGCTCGTACCCGCCGCCATCGGCCGCCCTGCCCTCGGCCAGTACCGTCTCGTCGGCGAAGACCGGCCGAAGCGCGCGGAAAGAGAAGGTCGCGACCCGGTCCACCGGCATCGCCCGCCGCATGAATGTGGCCAGTAGCTGCCCCTGCACGATCACGTCGGGATAGCCCTCGACCCCGGTCGCATAGGGATGGTCGTAGTGGATGCGGTGCGCGTTGAAGGTGACGGCGGAAAAGCGGAACAGCATCGCGGTGTCGGGTCGGTGGGTGCGGCTCCATTCCGCGCCCTGCGGCGCGGGCTTGGGCGGCGGCGCCTCGCCCGGCGCCGGATGATCGCGATAGACGAGGGTCTGCACCTCTCGCAACAGGGCGTTGCCGACAGCGTCGGAATAGTGGTTCGCGACTTTCACGAAGATCAGCGGCCCGCTCGCCCCCTGCTTTTCGCTGACCTCGACGATCTCGGCACGGCGGTGCAGCGCCTGCCCGACCCGGATCGGCTGCTGGAACGTCAGGTCGCTGGCGGCCCACATGCGGCGCGGCAGGGCGATCGGCGGCAGGAAGCCCCCGCGCTGTGGATGCCCGTCCGCACCAAGCTCGGACTGCGGAACCATCGGCGCGAAATAGCACCAGTGCGACAGCTGCGGCAGCGGCTCGTTCACGGCAGGCCGGTCCGGACTGTCGAGCACGGCGGCGAAGCCCGCCGCAGGCCAGGCGTCGGCGAGCGTCTCCTCGTTCAGGGTGCGGCCGATCCATTCGAGGTGGCTGGGTTGGTTCATCCTTCACTCTCCCGCGCGTATGCTCATAGTAGTAGTTGTTAAAACTACTACCATCTTGCTCAAGCAATGCAATGCCGCGCTGAAGCTGCCGGAAAGCCGACCGCCAGAAATCCGGAGAAGCCGGAAAGGATGCGCCGTCAGACCGTCAGCCCGGTCTTGGCGCGAAACGATGCGGCCTGATCGGGCGTGAAGCAGGCCAGGCGCAGATCCCGAAGGTAGGGGCCAAAGACCGCGTCGATCTGATCGCCGAAGCGCAGGAAGATCTCGGCCATGTAGAAATCATGCCGCACGAGGGATTCGGCCATCGTCACGATCGCCTCGTTCCGGGTGTGGACGGCAACGACCTCTTCGAGGATCTGGGCCGTCACCATCTCGACATGGTCGGTCGCGATGGTGAACAGGTTGTCAGTCTTGCCCATGCGGACGCCATTGGCCTCGTGGATGTAGACCTTGCAGTTGGGGCCGAACTGGAACTCGCTGGGGTCCGGGCCGAAGACGACGATCAGCATCTCAACGCCACGCGCCGCCGCCGCGCGCAGCGACTCGGTATGCTGGCGCAGCACGTCGTCGCTGGCCTTGATCATCAGCGACTCGCTGCAGGCGGAAATCATGGCGCCGATCTTGTCGTTCACTTGCGCCTCGCCGCGCAACGTCCAGACGTGCTGATCGTCGATCGGTTGGGCAACCTCTTGCAGGCGCGACGTGACCTTGGCGCACAGCGCGCCGGTGCGGCGGGCCAGCGCATCGAAGAACTGATCCGGCGGCGCCGCGATGTAGCGGGCCGGTGACTCGCTGACCGGCAGCACCGCGCCGCGCTGCACCAGCCCCTCCAGGGCGGTATAGGTGTTCGGGCGCGGGACGCTGGCGCTGCGCGAGATCTCGTAAGCCGTGGCCGGGCTCTGGCGCAGAAGCTGGAAATAGATCCGCGCCTCGTATTCGGTCAGGCCCAGCCTGCGCAGATCCGCCACGACATCCGTGGGTGCGTTGCTTACCGCGGCAATTCTTGCTGGCACGGCCGTTCTCCCTTGTTTTGCCCGCGTCATCCTACGTCACCCGCCTTGCATGATCCATCGCCTGCCGCAGCGGCGCGGCTGCCATACCTACAATGCAACTGCGGCATGTTGCCTTTGCAGTTGCAGAAATTCTCATCCAAGACTACCTACGCTGCAAGAATAGGAGTAGCAAATGAAACAACTTCGGAACATCCTGAAATTCCTTGAAAGTTTCGTGACCGCTATCGGCAGGGCACGCGACACTGCGACCGCGCTCGACACCTTGGGTTATGGCCCGGCCACGGCCGCTGCGCGTGCCGACGTTCTGGCGCGGTTCCTCGCCCAACCGGAAGAGAAGGCCCGCCCGATGAATGGTCACGGCGGCTATCCCAAGGCTGTCGCTGCGGTGGTTGCCCAGCACTAGACTACACATTGGTAGTTGTTCTTGCAACTACGTGCTTCCCACGCTAGGATCGCGTTGTGCCGCCGACACCAATCCGGGCGGCCGAGCGAGGGAGGAACGCCGTGCCGATCGTCGATGTGAAAACGGAGATCACCGGAAACATCTGGAAGATCGAGGCCGCCCCCGGCGATGTGCTGGAGGAAGGCGACACGATCATGGTGATGGAATCGATGAAGATGGAGATTCCCGTCTCCGCGCCGGAACGCGGCACGCTGCGGGAGGTTCTGTTCCCCGAGGGCGCAACGGTCACCGAAGGCACCGTCGTCGCCAGGCTGGAGGCCTGAGCGGCGTGGAAAAGCTTCTGATCGCCAACCGCGGCGAGATCGGCCGCCGCATCATCCGTTCCGCACGTGCGCTGGGGATCCGGACCGTTGCGCTCTATTCCGAGGCCGACGCGGGCCTTGCCCATGTCGAAGAGGCCGATGAGGCGGTGGCGATCGGCCCTGCCCCGGCGCGGGAAAGCTACCTTGACGTCGATCGTGTGCTTGACGCGGCGCGCCAGACCGGGGCCGACGCGGTCCATCCGGGATACGGCTTTTTGTCGGAAAACGCGGATTTCGCCGAACGGGTGATCGCAGCCGGGTTGACCTGGGTCGGTCCCGCGCCGGAAACGATCCGCGCGATGGGCGACAAGGCCCGCGCGCGGACCCTGGCCGAGGCGGCGGGCGTGCCGGTCGTGCCGGGCTCGGGGCGCATTCCGCCCGGTTCGGTGATGGATGTCGAGGCCGAAGCGGCGCGGATCGGCTATCCGCTGCTGGTGAAAGCCTCGGCCGGTGGCGGCGGCATCGGCATGCGCCGTGTCGACGGCCCGGCCCAGCTTGCGGCGACCGTGGCGGCGACGCAGTCGATGGCCGGCAAGGCCTTCGGCGATGGCACCGTCTTCCTTGAACGGTTCGTGCCACGGGCGCGACATATCGAGATCCAGGTCTTTGGCCTTGGCGAGGCGGGCGCGGTCCATCTGCGCGAGCGTGACTGTTCGCTGCAACGGCGGTTCCAGAAGGTGATCGAGGAAAGCCCCGCCCCCGGCCTGCCCGAAGGGGTGCGCCAGCGGATGGCAGAGGCGGCGCTGGCGCTTTGCCGCCACACCGCCTATCGTGGCGCCGGCACGATCGAGTTCATCGTCGATGCCGTCAGCTTCGATTTCTACTTCCTCGAAATGAACACCCGCATTCAGGTGGAACATCCGGTCACCGAAATGGTCACCGGGCGCGACCTTGTCGCCATGCAGCTGCGGTTTGCGGCCGACACGCTGGGCCGGGTCGAACAGGACGCGATCCGCTTCAGCGGTCACGCCATTGAATGCCGTCTTTACGCCGAGTCGCCGGAACGGAACTTCCTGCCCTCGCCCGGAACCCTCACGCGCTTCCGGCCGCCGCCGGTCGGGCCCGACCTTCGCCTTGACGCGGCCTATCGCGAGGGCGAGACCGTCACGCCGTTCTACGACCCGATGATCGCCAAGCTGATCGCCCACGGCGCCACTCGCGAGCAAGCCTGCAACCGGGCAATCGACGCGCTGCGGCAGTTCGAGATTGACGGGATCAGGACGAACCGGGACTTTCTGATCGCCTGCCTGGAAAACCCGGGGTTTCGTGCCGGCGACATCTACACCGGCTTCATCGAGGACAACCGCGCGACGCTTTTGCACTATGCCTGAGCGCGCAGAAGGAGGAGCGACATGACCGACCATTCCACACCTACGCCCCGCAGCCCGGCCGCACGGCTGGCGCGCGACGGGGTTGCCGTTCTCGCCGGTTCGCTGGTCATGGCCATCGCGGCCCATATCGAGGTGCCGATGTGGCCGGTGCCGATGACGTTGCAGATGCTCGCCGTGTTCGGGCTGGCGCTCGGCTTCGGCTTCCGGCTCGCCACCGCGATGGCGGCGGCCTATCTGGTCGAGGGCGCCTTGGGCCTGCCGGTCTTTGCGGCGGGTGGCGGGATCGCCTATTTCGCCGGGCCGACCGCGGGCTATCTCTTCGGCTTCCTGCTTGCGGCCGCGATGATCGGGTTCCTTGCCGATCGCGGCTGGAGCCGCGATCCGGTCCGGGCCAGCGCCGCCGCCTTCATCGGCGCCGTCGTTGTCTATGTGCTGGGCGTGGCTTGGCTCGCCGCCCTCATCGGGCCGGTGGCGGCCGTCAAGGGCGGTGTTCTGCCCTTCCTGCCGGGCGAGGCGGTCAAGATCGTGCTGGCCGGGCTGGCGCTGCCGGCATTGCGTCGGCTGATCGCCACGCTCTGATCGCTGTCAGGGCTTGAAGGGGTCGGGCGCCATGGCGGCCCGGCTCCTTTCGTTACGCGGCCTTGTGCATCAGTCGGGAAAGGATCTGCGGCAGGACGCCCCCCGCCGCCAGCGTCTCCATCTCCGACGGGGAATGCGCGTCAAGCCGGGCGACGAAATCCATGCCCTCGCCGCCCTGCCGGGTGATGGCGACGCGGACTGGCATCCGCGGCGCCAGCGGACCGGCGGGGGTGATCGAGATCTCTTCATTCCCGGTCAGCGCCAGGCTGTGGCGATCAATACCGGCCGGAAAGATCAGCGGCAGCACGCCCATGCCGATCAGGTTCGAGCGGTGGATACGCTCGAAGCTCTCAGCCACGACCACGACCACGCCCAGCAGCCGCAGCCCCTTGGCCGCCCAGTCGCGAGAGGATCCGGCGCCGTAGTTTCGCCCGGCGAAGATGGCCGAAAGGACACCGCGGCCGATGCGTTCCGAGGCCGCCGTCCAGACCGGAACCGGCCCGTTGGCGCCCGGCGCAAGGTTGCCGCGGCGGCCACCGCACAGCTCGTTCTCCAGCAGCGGATTGTCGAACATGCCGCGGGCACAAAGCTGAGAGTTTCCGCGCCGCAGCCCGAAATTGCCGAACAGCTCGGGGGTCGCGCCGTGGTCCAGCAGCCATTCGGCCGCGGGGGTGCCCGCCCGGATCGCCCCGTTGGGCGAGATGTGGTCGGTGGTGATCCCGTCGCCAAGGACGAGCAGCGGTTGCACCCCCGCCAGACCCCGACGCAGGTCGAAGGCGGGCGCGAGGCCGGGAAACTCGGAAGGGCGGATGAAGAGACTCTCCGCCTGCCAGGGAAAGCGCGGCGTTGCGGGGGCGGCCAAAGCCTCCCACGCTTCGGTGGTCAGGTTGCCCGGCGCATAGGCCGCCCGGAAGCCTGACGAGGTGACGAAGCGCGCCACAAGCGCCGCCACCTCTGCCGGATCGGGCGCAATCTCGGCCAGCGTCACTGGCTGGCCCTGCGGATCCACGCCCAGCGGCTCTGTCGCGAGATTGACCGCGACCGAGCCCGCAAGGGCGGCGGCGATCACCAGCTGCGGCGAGCCGAGATAGGCCGCCTTCACCAGCGGGTGGATGCGGCCCTCGAAATTCCGGTTGCCGGAAAGCACGGCGACGGTGGCAAGCCCCTCGGCCTCGATCCGCTGGCGCCATTCGGGGGCAAGCGGGCCGGAATTGCCGTTGCAGGTGGTGCAGCCATAGCCAACCGTGTGAAACCCCAGCGTCTCAAGCGCGGGGGTCAGACCCGCCGCATCCAGATAGTCGGTCACCGCGCGGGAACCGGGGGCGAGCGAGCATTTGACCCAGGGCGGCGGTGCAAGCCCGCGCGCCACCGCGTTGCGGGCCAGAAGCCCGGCCGCGATCATCAGCGCCGGATTGGCGGTGTTGGTGCAGCTGGTGATCGCCGCAAGGGCGACTGCGCCGTGGCCGAACCGCCCCGGCTCTGCCGCGCCGTCGATCTTCAGCTCTGCCAGCCGGGCCGCGAAAGTCGCGGGCACCTCCGACAGCCGCGCCTTCTGCTCTGGCCGGGTCGGGCCCGCCATGACCGGCTCGACCGCTGAAAGGTCGAAATGGTGGCGCTCGGTATAGTGCGGCGGCGGTGCACCGGGTTCAGACCACAGGCCCTGCGCGCGGGCATAGGCCTCGACCAGCGCAAGGTGGCCCGCCTCGCGCCCGGTCATGGCGAGGTAGTCGAGCGTGGCGGCGTCGATCGGGAAATAGGCGCAGGTTGCCCCGTATTCCGGGCACATGTTGGCAATCGTGGCACGGTCTGCCAGCGGCAGATCCGCCAGCCCCGCGCCGAAGACCTCGACGAAAGCATCGACCACGCCAAGCCCGCGCAGGCGTTCGGTGACATGCAGGACAAGATCGGTCGCCGTGGCGCCGGGCGGCAGCTTGCCCGTCAGTTCCAGCCCGACGACACGCGGCGCCTCGATCTCGATGGGCAGGCCCAGCATGGCGGCCTCGGCCTCGATCCCGCCGACGCCCCAGCCCAGCACGCCAAGCGCGTTCACCATCGTGGTGTGGCTGTCGGTGCCGATCATCGTGTCGGGCCGGGCCACCCTGCGGCCGCCCACCACTTCGGTGCGAACGATCTTGCTCAGCCATTCGAGGTTCACCTGATGCATGATCCCGCGGCCGGGCGGGATCACGCGGACCCGATCGAACGCGCTTTCGCACCACTTGATAAAGGCGAACCGCTCGCCATTGCTTGCAAGTTCGGCCTTGCGGTTGAGAACTGCCGCATCCGGCCGGCTGTTGAACCGCACCGACAGCGAATGATCGACGACGAAATCGACCGGGATCACTGGCTCGATGCAGCGCGGATCCTTGCCGGATCGCATGAGAGCGTCGCGCATCGAGGCAAGATCGGTCATCAGCGGCACGCCAAGGAAATCCTGCAACAGCGCCCGGCCGGGCGCGAACGACACCGGCCCCGCCGCACCGGCGCCCGAGGCGGCGCGGCGCAGGCGGTCAAGCTCTTGTCGCGCCGCTGCTGCCGGAAGGCGCCACAGGATATCCTCGGCCAGCACGAGCAGCGCCCGTGGCAGGCCGAAAAGCGGGCCGAATGTCGCCTCGGCCGCGGCGAGGCTGAGGAACTGCAAACCGTCATGGCCGGGCAGCGGGCGCAGCAGTTCGGGGTTTGCGCAGGCGGTCATGCGAGCCTCCGGGGTCTAGTCTGCCGCCGGTTTCCGGCCGAAAAGCATCGACAGCGGCACAAGGATGGCGACGATCAGCAGCCCCGCCGCGATCGGATGGGCGATGACCTGCAGGAAATTGTCGTTTGCGGTGATCATCGCCCGGCGCAGGTTCGCCTCCAGCATGTCGCCGAGGACAAGCGCAAGAACGATTGGCGCGGGGTGGATGTCGCAGCGGCGGAAGACGTAGCCGATGACGCCGAAGACCGCCGTGATGATCATGTCGAACACATCGTTCGACGCGGCATAAGAGCCGAGCATGCAGATCGAGGCGACGACGGTGGCAACGATTGGCCGCGGGATGCGGGTAATCTGCACCCAGAGCCGCGCGCCAAGCAGCCCGACCGCCAGCATGACCGGCAGGCCGACCAGTAGGCCGACGAAGATGGAATAGGGAATCTCGGGGTGGTTGGTGAAGAGCAGCGGGCCGGGCTGCAGCCCCTGAATGGTCAGCCCGCCGATCAGCACCGCCGCGCTGGCCGAGCCGGGAATTCCCAGCGACAGAAGCGGGGCCAGCGCGCCCGAGACCGACGCATTGTTGGCGGCCTCGGAGGCGACGATCCCCTCGGGGTTGCCGGTGCCGAAGCTGGCGCCGTTGGCCGAAAGCTTCTTGGCCACCCCGTAGCTGACCAGCGACGCGATGGAGGCCCCCGCGCCCGGCACCACCCCGACCACGTAGCCGATCAGCGAGGACCGCAGCACGGTGACCCAGTAGGGCCGAAGCGTCCGCAGCGAATGGCTTGCCGACGAGGCATCCGGAACCCGGTCGATCCGCACATTCGCGGTCTCGATCATCACGAAGACCTCGGACAGGGCGAACAGGCCGATCAGCGCCGGCAGGAAGGGAATCCCGTCAAGCAGAAGCGGGCTGAACACAAAGCGTTCGCTGCCCATGATCGGGTCAATGCCGATGGTGACGACGGCAAGGCCGAAGATCAGCCCGATGGCCGCCTTCAGCGTGGACCCGGTGGACAGCACGCCGATCAGCGACAGGCCGACGATGGCAAGCGCGAAATACTCCGCCGGTCCGAAGGCCAGCGCCGCCGAGGCCATGATCTGCGCCGAGATCACCAGCAGCACCGTGCTGACAAGCGCGCCGACCCCCGAGGCCAGAATCGACAGGTTGAGCGCGAGGCCGGATTCGCCGCGCTGGCTCATCGGGAAGCCATCGAAGGCGGTCACGGCGGCGCCGGGCTGGCCCGGCGCGTTGACAAGGATGGCCGGAATGCCGCCCGCGTAGTCAGAGGCCATGTAGATCGACACCAGCATCACGATGGCGGCGATCGGGCTCATGCCGAAGGTGAAGGGGATCAGCAGCGCCATCCCGATCGACGAGGTCAGCCCCGGCATGGCGCCCACGAAGTAGCCGATGAGAACGCCGATGATCAGCGCCGCCAGCACCTTGAAGGTCAGCACCAGGGTCATGGCATGCAGGATATTGTCGATCATTTCGATCCCTCGCTTATGGCAGCGGCGTTCCCAGCAGCATCTCGAAGACGAACTTGGCCAGCGCCAGCACGATCGCGGTTGCCACGACCAAGCCGACAGGGCTGCGGATGCCGACGACCCAGCCGAACACAGGCACCCAGATCACGGCCACGGGGAAATAGCCGAATTCATCCACCGCCGAGGGGAACAGGATGATCAGCACCATCCCGAGGACGAGCCAGAGCGGCCGCTGGAACTCGACAACCGGCAGCCGGGCGCGCCGCAGCACGGCGAGCCCGATCTGCAGGGCGGACAGTGCCATCAGGCATCCGCCGGTGATGGCGGGAACAGTCCCCGGCCCGATGGCGGCCTTGCCGCCTTTCATGCCGAGGCCGCCGATCAGGAACCACAGCCCGATCGCCCCCAGAAGTCCGCAGATCGCCATGTCGACGGCGACCCCCGGCACGCGCAGCACGGGGGTATGGATGGATTTGGCCAGGCCGTCATCGTCATCCATGCCCCGATCATCCATCTCGACATCCCGGCTGCTCATCGTCAGTTCCCTGTCACCCCGAGCTTCGCCATCCAGTCCTTGGTTTCCTTGTCCTGCGACTTGATGAACTTGGTGAAGGCCTCCGGCCCCATGTAGCCCGGTTCCAGATCGGAGTCGGTGATGTACTTGACCATCTCGGGGCTCTTCATGACCTGCTCGACGGTGTTGCAGAAAGACTCCTGAATGTTCATCGGGGTGCCGGCCGGCATGATCACGCCGCGGAACTGCTGCCAGCTGGTATCCACCGGATAGCCCGCTTCGGCAAAGGTCTGGGCGTCGGGGAAATTGGCCAGACGGTTGTCGGCCATGACGCCGATCACCTTCAGCTTGCCCGCCTGCACCTGCTGTTTGACCAGCCCGGTGTAGGCGATGGCGATGTCGTTGTGGCCGCCGAGTGTTGCCACCACCGCGTCGCCGACGCTGCTGTAGGGCACCCAGTTGATATCGCCGTCAGCCAGCTTTGCGGCATCGGCGAACATCAGCCAGGCGATCTGCCCGCCCGACGCCTCGCCAAAGCCTGCAATCGACAGCTTTCCCGGTGCTGCCTTGGCCTTCGCCACCAAGTCTTGCAGGCTGGTGATGCCGCTTTCCGGGCGGACCACCAGCAGATAGGGGTCGAGCACCAGGTTGCAGGCCCAGGCGACGGAATCGACGGTGTAGGTTCCGGTCTGCTGG
Organism: Paracoccaceae bacterium; assembly: GCA_016124615.1. Taxonomy (GTDB): domain Bacteria; phylum Pseudomonadota; class Alphaproteobacteria; order Rhodobacterales; family Rhodobacteraceae; genus Solirhodobacter. Next base: position 94,293 of record WGNF01000011.1, read on the forward strand.
AACATGCCCAGATGCGAGGCCGTGACAGATCCGATGGTCTGCCCATCCGGTTTGGCGCGGGTAAGTTGTGCCATCTGGCGCGCGCCGCTGCCGCCATCGCGGTTTTCCACCACGATATTGACCCCAAGCGCCTTGGAAAGCCCGTCGGCCAGACGACGCGCCATCACATCGGTGGCCCCGCCCGGCTTCACGTGAAGAATGTATCGAATATCGCCGGATGGATAGTTCTGTGCCAGTGCCGATCCGGCGGCAAACACTACCAGAATGGCCGCGGCGGCCGTCTTTGCAGCTTTCATCTTAGCCCCTCCCTTTTTTGGGTTTCTCCGAACATCGCTGTTGCATTGACCCTGGTCGCATGGCAGACACTAGGCCAGTGTAGTCGCTTAAGCAACTACTAAATAGGCGAATGTCGGATATGTCATTCCGCCCGGCGTCATTCTCGCAAGGGATTGCCGGGAAAGAACATTCGGCCACAACGGCAGGAGGAGCATGTGGCGAAGCTAGGAAAGGTCACGCTGAGGCGGCTTCATCTGCCGCTGGTGAAACCCTATCGCCTGTCCTATCGGACCTTCGACGTTTTCGAGCCCTTCCTGCTTGAGGTTGAGGATGAAACCGGCCGTCGCAGCTTTTCCGATGGCCACGTTTCGCCGGGGTCGAGCAAGGAAACGCGCGAGGGCGCCTGGGCCTTTCTCGAACGGCACATCCGCGCCGCGGCGGGGCGGGAACCCGAGGAAGTGACCGGCAAGGTTCTGGGCGAGTTCGAAGACAGCAAGGTGGCGGCGACGATCCTTGTCACCGCGCTGGAGAATCTGGCCGCCGACCCGCTGCTGGGCGTGCCCGAGGCGGTGCGTCTGCCGCTGCTGATCCCGATCGGGCAGACCGATCTTGCGGCGATCCCGGCCGAGGTGGAGGACTGCCTCGCCCAAGGCTATCGCACCTTCAAGGTGAAGGTCGGCAAGGATGTCGAGGCCGATCTGCAGCGGGTGGCGGCGATCCAGTCTGCCAGCGCGGGTCGCGCGACGCTGCGGCTTGACGCCAACCGTGCGTTCGACCGCGCCCAGGGGGTCAGCTTTTCTGCGCGGCTCGATCCGACCGGGATCGAACTGTTCGAGCAGCCCTGCGCCGCAGAGGACTGGGAATCGAACGAGGCGGTGGCGCGGGCCTCGACCGTGCCGCTGATGCTTGATGAGCCGATCTGCACCCTCGACGATATCAAGCGCGCCGGGAACATCCCCGGCGTCGGGTTCTGCAAGCTCAAGCTGAAGCGGTTCGGCGGCCTGCGGCGGCTGCGGGACGGGCTGGAGGCGGTTCGCGCCCACGGCATGGAGCCGGTGCTTGGCGACGGGCTCGGTTCAGAGATCCACAACTGGATGGAGGCCAGCCTTGCCAATGGCGTGATCCGCAATGCGGGCGAGTTCAATGGCTTCCTGAAATGCCGCGACCGGCTTTTTGCCAACCCGATGACCTTTCGCGATGGCGCCCTGTGCCTTCCGAAAGGGTACCGCCCCACGCTCGACCCCGAGGCGGTGGAGCGGCTGACGGCCGTGCGCAGCGACTACGTGTTCTGAGGAGGATGCAATGCCACACGAAACCATGCTTGCCGAACTCGACCGCAGACGCGCCGCCGCCGCGGCGATGGGCGGCGCGAAGAAACTGGCCCAGCGGCGTGAAAACGGGCAGCTGAACGCCGCCGAACGCCTTGATGCGCTGGTCGATCCCGAAAGTTTCTTCGAGGTGGGGCTGCTTGGCCGCTCGGCCTATTCGGCGGCAGAGGCGGCAAAGACCCCGCGCGACGGCAAGCTGACCGGCTTTGCGCTGATCGAGGGGCGCGATGTCGGCGTGGTGGTCAACGAATTCACCACCAAGGGCGCCTCGACCGGTGCCACAAACTCCAAGAAGATGGGCTATATCCGCCGGACCTGCACCGAGCGCGGCATTCCCTTCGTTCACATCGGCGAATCCACCGGCGCCCGACTGCCCGATGCGATGGGCTCCAAGGGCATGGGCGCGATGCTTGGCAACGACGTGACCCAGTTCCGCCGGATGCGCGACACGCCCTGGGCCGCGGCGGCGCTTGATACCGCCTTTGGGTCTTCGGCGTGGATGTGTTGCTGCTCGGACTTCGCGGTGATGCGCAAAGGCTCGATCATGTCGGTGTCGAGCCCGCGGCTGGTCTCGATGGCGATCGGCGAAAAGGTCGATCTTGAAGAGCTTGGCGGCTGGCGCATCCATGCCGACATGACCGGCCTGATCGACCAGTTCGTCGATACCGATGAAGAGGCGATGGCGGCGATCCGGCGGTTCCTGTCCTACATGCCCTCGCACAACGGCGAATTGCCGCCCGCTCAGGCCGAAAGCGAGGGCTCCGGCGAAAACCAGGATCGCATTCTCGACATCATCCCCGAGAAACGGACGCAGGTCTATCCGATGAAGAAGATCATCGAGGTGATCTTTGACAACGGCAGCCTGTTCGAGTTCAAGGCGCGGTTCGGCAAACCGGCGATCGTGGCGCTGGCAAGGCTGGCCGGCAAGGTTGTCGGCGTCGTCGCCAATAACCCGCAAGTCGGTGGCGGCGCGCTTTCGGCCGATGCCTGCCGCAAGATCGTCGATTTCACGGTGCTGTGCGACAGCTTCAACATCCCCATTGTCCGGCTGATGGACACGCCCGGTTTCGTTGTCGGCACCGAAGCCGAAAAGCGCGGTGCCCCTGGCCACATCATGAACTTCATGAACGCCACCTGCCTGACCACCGTGCCGCAGGTGACGGTGATCTGCCGCAAGGCCTATGGGCGCGCCTATGTCGCGATGGGCGGCGGCGCGCATAACGACGCGATGGTCGCCTGGCCGATGGCCGAGGTGTCGTTCATGGATCCGGTTTTCGCCACCAATATCGTCCACAACCTCGCCCCCGGTCAGGACGGGTTCGAGGCCGCGCTGGCCGAGATCCAGAAGGATCTGGAGATCTGGGACATGGCCGAAATCTTCTCGGCCCATGACGTGATCAAGCCGCAAGAGACTCGCGATTACCTGATCCGGATGCTCGACATCCAGCAACGCCGCCGTTCGGGCGGGATCGGCCAGCACCTGATGCGGACCTGGCCCACCAGCTACTGACCGCCTGAACTGAGGAGACGACGGATGGACCTGAACCCCACGACCGCCGAAGCGATCATCGCGCGCGCGCGCGCCGCTGGCCGCACCGCGCTTGACGAGGCCAGCGGCAAGGCGCTGCTATCCTGCTTCGGCATCGCCACGCCACGCGCGGTCGTGGTCGCCAGCCCAGAACAGGGGGCAGAGCGCGCCAAGGGGATGGCCGGGCCCTTTGCGGTCAAGGTCGTCTCGCCCGACATCCTGCACAAGTCCGACGCGGGCGGCGTGACGCTGAACCTCGCCGATGGCGCAGCCGTGGCCGCCGCGATCCGCGAGATGGCTGGCAAGCCCAGGATCGCCGCGGCGCGGGTCGAGGGCTGGCTGGTCGAGGAAATGATCCCCAAGGGTCAGGAGATGGTGATCGGCGGTTTCCGGGATCGCGAGTTCGGGCCGATGATCATGGTCGGCCTTGGCGGCATTTTCGTCGAGGTGCTGAAGGATGTCTCGTTCCGGATCTGCCCGATCAACCGCGCCGATGCCGAGGCGATGCTGGCGGAGCTGAAGGGCCGCGCCCTGCTGCACGGCGCGCGCGGCGTGGCAGCGGTGGACGAAGCGGCGTTGATCGACGCCATGCTGGCGCTCGGCGGGGCGCAGGGGCTGCTGATGCGGTTCGCCGACGACATCGCCGAGGCGGACCTGAACCCGATCATCGTGACCCAAACCGGTGCCGTTGCCGCCGATGCGCGCTTCATCCTGACACCCGCAGGGGAAGCGGGGCGACCGGCGCGGATGTTGCGCGATCCGCTGACCGAATTCGCGCCGCTGTTCTTCCCCGAGACCATCGCGGTTCTTGGCGCCTCGACCAAAGAGGTGGCGATCGCCAACACCTTCATCCGCCGCCTGCGGAGCTTTGGTTATTCTGGCGAGATCTACCCCATCCACCCCACTGCGACCGAGATCGAGGGGCTTGCGGCCTACCGCACCATCGCCGAGGCGCCGCGCCCGGTTGACTACGCCTATATCGCCATCGGGGCGCAGCGGATCCCCGATGTCATCGCCGGTGCCGCCGGTCGGCTGAAGGTTGCGCAGGTGATTTCGGCCGGTTTCGGCGAACTGGCCGAGGGCCGTGCGCTGGAGGCGGATCTGGTCGCCAAGGCCAGCGCTGCCGGGGTGCGCGTGGTCGGGCCGAACTGCCTTGGGTCCTACTCGCCGCGCGGCGGGCTGACCTTTCCGGTCGGCGCCCCGACAGAGGTGGGCCGGATCGGCATCGTCGCCCAGTCGGGCGGGCTTTCGACCGACATCATCAAACGCGGCCAGTGGCGGGGGCTGCGGTTTTCCGGCCTCGTGACCATCGGCAACAGCGCGGACGTGACGCCGCACGAGCTGGTCGAATTCTACTTCGCCGACCCCCAGACCACGGCCGTCGGCCTTTACATCGAGGATATCCGCGAGGGTCGCGCCTTCTTCGACCTGTTGCGCTGCCATCCCGCGCCGAAGCAGGTGGTGATCCTGAAAGGCGGACGCAGTGCGCTTGGGCGGGCGGCGGCGGCCTCGCACACCGGCGCCCTAGCCGGTGACGACCGCGCATGGCAGGCGCTGGCGGCCCAGCTTCCAGTGGCGCTCGTCTCGACGCTGGACGAATTCATCGACGCGCTTCTCATGCTGCAATCGGTCACCCTGCGCCCGCACAAGCCGACCCGAGAGGTGGTGCTGTTCGGCAATGGTGGCGGGTCAAGCGTGCTTGGCACCGATGCGTTCGCGTCATACGGGCTGAACGTCTCGCCGCTTTGCGCCGCGGCGCTCGCGCCGCTGGAGGCGATGGGGTTGCCGCCGGGCACCAGCCTTGTGAACCCGATCGACACGCCGGTGCGGACGCTGCAGGAAAAGGACGGCCTGATCGCTGGCGAGATCCTTGGCCATGTGCTGGAACTGGCGCAACCCGATGCCGTCGCGATGCACCTGAACCTTGCGGCCTTCGTCGGCCGTGGCACGGCCGATCCGATGGAGACGCTGTTCGAGGTGATCGGCAAGGCGGTGCGGCAATGGCCGGGGGTGGCACATTTCGCCCTTGCGCTGCGCTCGGACGGCTCGCCCGAACTCGACGACAAGCGCCGCATCTACCGCGAAAAGGCGCGCGCGATCGGGCTGGCCGTCTTCGACGAGATCCCGGCGATGGCGGGGGCGCTGTCGGTCGTCAGCCATCTGGAACACCGGCTGGCGGCACGAAGCGGCGGCGCGGCCGACCCGGACGATGCCGAGAAGCGGCTGGCGCGCCTCGGTATACAGAGGTATGCTGAACCCGGCGCGGCCGGACCCCGACCAAGGTGAAAGTCAGACATCATGACCAGGCAGGACACCGCCACGCTTGAGACCGAAAAGCCGACGGTCTTGCGGCTGCTGCTGGTCTTCACGCGGATCGGGCTGACCAGCTTCGGCGGCGGCCTGAGTGGCCTGTTCTTCCGCGCTTTCGTCCAGGATTACAAATGGATGACCGAGGAAGAGTTTCTGAACGGTCTGGCCATCTCGCAGGCCCTGCCGGGCGTAAACATCAAGAACATGGCGATCTGGATCGGCTATCATCTTGGCGGCTTTCCCGGCGCGGTCGTGGGGTTTTTCGGGATCATCGGCCCCCCGGCGGTGTTCATCGTTTTCCTCGGCGTCGTGTTCGCCCAGCTGACCGGCTACCCCATCACCGAAGTCGCGCTTGAGGGTGCAGCGGCGGCGGCAATCGGGCTGTCGCTGTCGATGGGGCTGACGGCGGCATGGCACGTCCGGCGCGCGGTGCTGCCGTTCGTCGCGATGGTGGTCACCTTCGTTGCTATCGGCCTCCTGCAACTGCCGATGCTTTGGGTTCTTCTCGTCGTCGGCGCGATCAGCATCGTCGTCGAATACCGCCGCACGGGGTCCTGATGGCGGATAATCTTCTCTCTGCGATGGTGCAGGTCTTTGCCCCGCTGTCGCTGATGACGATCGGCGGCGGTCAGGGCGTGGTGGCCGAAATCCACCGGCAAGTCGTCGACGTGCATCACTGGCTGACCGAGACCCAGTTCCTTGACGACTTCGCCATCTCGCGTCTGGCGCCCGGCCCCGGTTCGCTGCTGGTCACGCTGATCGGCTGGCACATCGCGGGCGTTCTTGGTGCGATCGTCGCCACGCTTTCGATCTTTGGGCCAACGGCGCTTTTGATCTACGCGGTCGCCCACGTTTGGTCGCGCTACCGCGGCGCGCGCCTTCTGATCGCGCTGGAGGCGGGGCTGCGGCCAGTCGCGGCCGGGTTGGTGCTGGCTGCGGTCTGGGTGCTCATGCTCGCGCTCAAGGGCGGCTGGATCGCCGAGGGTGTGGCGCTGGCCTCGACGGCGGCGCTGATGGCAACCCGGATCAATCCGCTGATCCTGATCGCCTGCGGCGCGGCCCTTTTTGTCGGCCTGTCCCAGGTCGGCGCCCTTTAGCGCGCGGGCCGCGGAACGGGGGCGGCATCGTCAAGCCCGCAGACCAGCGCCGTGAAGGCGCGGGCGGCGTGGCTTTCATGCCGCTCGCGGTGGCGCAGAAGGCGAAAGCGCCGCGCCAGCGGCGGAAAGGGCAGCCGCACCAGATCGCCCGCGGCAAGGCCGGCCTCGACCACTAGCCGCGACAGGATGGTCACCCCGCCGCCTGCGGTCACGGCGCTGCGAACGGCTTCGTTCGAGGCAAGCTCGATCCGGTCGGTCAGCGCGTCGGGGTCGATGCCCTGGCAGGCCAGCGCCCGTTCCATCAGCGCCCGCGTGCCCGAACCCCGCTCTCGCAAGACCCAGGTTCCGGCAAGCAGGGCGGCGCGGTCGGGTGCCGTCTTGGCCCAAGGATGCGACGGGGCCGCGACCAGAAACAACTCGTCGCCCTTCAGGTCGCGCTCGCTCAGCGCCTCGGCCACCACCGGCCCCTCGACGAACCCGAGGTCGGCCCGCATCTCGGTTACCTCGACGGCGACCTGCTCTGAATTGCCGATGGTCAGGTTCAGGGCAATGCCGGGATGCTGGCGGTGGAAGGTCAACATCATCGGCGGCAGCCAGTAGTTCGCCAGCGTCTGGCTTGCCGCGATCTGCAAGGCACCGAGGCGCAGGTCGGCGACATCGTTCAGCAGCCGCTCGGCGGCGGCGGCGCGGGCAAGCACGGCGCGCGCCTCGGGCAGGAACAGCCGCCCGGCCTCGGTCAGCGCGATGCGCCGCCCGACCCGTTCGAACAGCTTCGTCGCATGGCGGTTTTCCAGCGCGACGATGGCCGCCGAGGTCGCCGATTGCGTCAGGTTCAGCGCCTCTGCCGCGCGGGTGACATGCTCGCGTTCGGCGACGGCGATGAAGATGCGAAGCTGCTCGAGGGTCATGGCGGGATGCTAGCCCTGCCCCGAGACCAGCACCAGCGCCAAGGCGACGGCGCCGATGAAGAGCCAGGATGCGGCACCAAGCACCAGCGGGCGCAGGCCCATCGCTCGCAGCTTGCCGATGTCGGTTTCCAGCCCCATCGCCGCCAGTGCCATCGCCAGCAGGAACTGGGTCAGCACGACCGCGCCGTCATGGATCGGCGCGGGCATCCAGCCGGTCGAGGCGACCAGCACCATGCCCAGAAAGCCGATGACGAACCACGGCAGCGGGGTCGCCGCACCGACCGCCCCCTGCCCCGCCCCGCGCGCCGCCCGGCGACCAAGGACGATGACCACCGGCGCCAGCATCATGACGCGCGTCAGCTTGGCGATGGTGGCAAAGTCACCGGCTTCGGTGCCGCGCTGATAGCCCGCGGCCACCACCTGCGCGACCTCGTGGATCGAGGCCCCGGCCCAGAGGCCATAGCCATGCGCGCCCAGCGGCAACAGCCCGCCCAACAGCGGATAAAGCACCATCGACAGCGAGCCGAAGACGGTGACGCAGGCGACGGCATAGGCCACGTCCTCATCCCCGGCGCGCGTCACCGCATTGGTGGCGATGACGGCCGAGGCGCCGCAGATCGAGGTGCCGGCGGCGATCAACTGCGCCAGCCCGGCCTCGACCCCCAGCCGATGGCCAAGCCATGTGGTGAAGGTGAAGGTGGCCACCAGCGCGGTGGCGATCAGCGCCACGCCCACCGGGCCAACCGCCGCAACCTGATGCAGCGTCAGCTGAAGCCCCAGCAGCACGATGCCCGCGCGCAGGATGCGGCGCAGGCTGAACTTGACCCCCGCCTTGGCCGCCGCGGGCGTGCCGACGATGTTGTGGCCCGCCATTCCGACCAGAATGGCCAGGATCAGCGGGCTGAGCGCGCCAAGGCCGGGTATCCGGTGCAGGGCGAAAGCGATGGCCGCGATACCGGCGGTCAGCAAAAGGCCGGGGCCGAGCCGGTCGGGTGCGGAGTGAGAGAGGCGTGCATCGAACATGACAGGTCCTTTCCTTGGTCCCCGCCGACTTACGCCGCCGAAAGCAATCAAAAAAACGGATTGTTATTGTGAGTATGTTCGATGGAGCCGAACGATTTCCGCCACTCGTCGGCCACTGCCCGGTGGCTGATCGCGCGTTCAGCCCCGGTAAACCGGCCCGCGCACCCGCCGCTAACACCTTTCCCGGCGAACGGTCTATGCTATGGTCCGATGGCGTCAGGGAGGCTCTTCGGTTCGGCGAAGGGATGGCGCCTGGGACGGAAACGGTGCTCGAGCAAAGCTACAATGCTGGCCTCGTGGTCGCATCTGTTGCGATCTCGATGATGGCCGCCTTCACCGGGCTGTGGCTGACGCGCGGCCTGTCGCGGCTTGGCCCGGCCGAGCGGCAGTTGCGCATCGCGATGGGGGCGGTCGCGTTGGGGGATGGCATCTGGTCGATGCATTTCATCGCGATGCTGGCGGTGCGCCTGCCGATTCCGGTCACCTATGACGTGCTCTCGACGCTCGCCTCGTTGTTGGTCGTCATCCTGCTGTCGGGCATCGCGCTGCTGATCATGCATTTCACCCGCCGCAAGATGCGCCATATCGTGCTGTCGGGCGTTGTGCTCGGCACCGGGATCGTCGTGATGCACTATACCGGCATGTCGGCGGTCGAGCTGTGCCGCCCGGTCTACGGCCGGACCAGCGTCGTCGCGGCGGGCGCGGTGGCGCTAGTGATGGGCGTAGTGGCGATCTGGGCCGCCTACGGCCACCGCACCCGGCGCAACATCCTGCTGGGCACGGTCATCCTCGGCTCGGCGGTGGTGGTGGTGCATTTTACCGCGATGGCGGGCACCGGATTTTACGAGATTGAAAGCGCGGGCGGCTTCACCCCGACGCTGGACCATCAGGAACTGGCGCTGATCGTGCTGGTCAGCGCCTTCGTCATTTGCGGCGCGTTCCTGCTGTCGGGCGCGACCTTCCTTGCCGCGACACCGGACGGGCTTGCCCTCGCCACCGGGCCGGACCTGCCTGTGCCGCCACCGGAGGTCGCGATGGCGCAACCGGCCGCCGTGCAGATGCGGGAAGAGACGCCGCCGCTGAATGGCCACCTGCGTATCCCGGTCGAGCGGCGCGGCCATACCGAATTCGTCGAATGCACGGAAATCGCCGCGCTGCGGGCCGAAGGCCACTACACCATCGCCTATTGCTGCGAAGACAAGTTCTTCTGCCCCTGGTCGATATCAGAGGCGGAACGGCGGCTGGCGCAGTCGGCCTTTCTGCGGGTCCACCGCAGCTATCTGATCAACGTCACCCGCATCAGCGGATTCGAGCGCCAGCGCGACGGCGGCGCGGTCTGCCTGTTCGCCGACGTCAACCTGCTGGAACGGGTGCCGGTCAGCCGCAGCAAGGTCTCGGTCCTGCGCGACGCCCTCGGCCTCTGATCGCCCTTTCTGCCGGGCGCGGCAGGCCGTTCTGCATTTCGTGCAGCCATTCCACGCTTCGTGAAATGACGCCTACATCATGTGAACCGTGAGATTGCCCGGACCGCGCCGGATTTATCCTTCCTGAAACGCCCATCGAAACGGGCGAACGGCATCCGATCCATCGGACAACCTAAGGGAGGAGGTTCTCGTGATACCCGGACATTTCGAATACCACAGGCCGACAGATGTGGCCTCGGCGCTCGGCATCCTCGCCACGCATGGCGACGAGGCGCGGGCGCTGGCGGGCGGTCACAGCCTGATCCCGATGATGAAGCTGCGGATGGCCGCGGTCGGTCATCTGGTCGATCTGCAGGCGATCCCCGAACTGCGCGGCATCGAGGTCGGCCCCGGCCGGATCCGGATCGGCGCGATGGTGACGCAGGCCGATATCATCGCCCATGCCGGGCTGACCGCCGCCGCGCCGATCCTGGCGGAAACGGCGCTGATGATCGCCGATCCGCAGGTGCGCAACATGGGCACCATTGGCGGCAACGTCGCGAATGGCGATCCGGGCAACGACATGCCGGCGCTGATGCAATGCCTTGATGCGAGTTTCGAGCTGCGCGGCCCCGAGGGCGCGCGAACGGTCAAGGCCCGCGCGTTCTACGAAAGCGCCTATGTCACCGCGCGCAGCGATGACGAGTTGCTGACCGCAGTCAGCTTTGCGCCCACCGGCGGCGGCTATGCCTATGAGAAGCAGAAACGCAAGGTCGGCGACTATGCGACCGCCGCCGCCGCGGTGATCCTGACCCGTGCGGGCGCCACCTGCGCGTCGGCCTCGATCGCGATGACCAACCTTGCCGATACGCCGGTCTGGGCCGAAGCGGCAGGGGCGGCACTTGTTGGCACCCCGGTCGATGCCGCCGCCATCAAGGCCGCGGTGGCCGCGATGCGGGCCGCGATCTCGCCCACCGGCGACAACCGCGGGCCGGTTGCGTTCAAGCATCACGTTGCCGGTGCCGTGCTCGGCCATGCCATCGCCCGCGCCTGGTCGCGCGCCTGAGGAGGTTTCCATGTCAAAGATGCACCTGAAGATGACCGTCAACGGCGCCGAGGTCGAAACCCTCGCCGAACCGCGTGAACTGCTGATCCATGTGTTGCGCGAGCGGCTGAACCTGACCGGCCCGCATATCGGCTGCGACACCTCGCATTGCGGTGCCTGCACCGTCGACATGAACGGCAAGTCGGTCAAGGCCTGCACCGTGGTCGCGGCACAGGCGAACGGCGCCAGCATCACCACCATCGAGGGGCTGGGCACGCCCGACGCGTTGCATGTGCTGCAACGCATGTTCCGCGAACATCACGGGCTGCAATGCGGCTTTTGCACGCCCGGCATGATCACCCGCGCCTGGCGCCTGCTGCAGGAAAACCCGAACCCGACCGAGGAGGAGGTGCGCTTTGGCATGTCCGGCAACCTTTGCCGCTGCACCGGGTATCAGAACATCGTCAAGTCCATCCTCGCCGCCGCGGCCGAGATGAACGCTGTCAAGGAGGCTGCGGAATGAACGATCAATCCCCCACCCGCGACGAGCGGATCGAAAAACTCAAGGGCCTCGGTGCCTCGCGACGCCGGGTCGAAGACGTGCGGTTCACCCAAGGCAAGGGCAACTACGTCGATGACATCAAGATGCCGGGAATGCTGTTCGGCGACTTCGTGCGCTCGCCTTACGCCCATGCCCGCGTCGTTTCGGTGAACAAGGCCGCCGCGCTGGCGCTGCCCGGCGTCGTCGCCGTGCTGACGGCCGAGGATCTGGCGCCGCTGGGCCTGCACTGGATGCCGACGCTGGCGGGCGACAAGCAGATGGTGCTGGCCGATGGCAAGGTGTTGTTCCAGGGCCAAGAGGTGGCCTTCGTCGTGGCGAAAGATCGCTACACCGCCGCCGATGCGGTGGAACTGATCGAAGTCGAATACGAGGATCTGCCGGTCGTCACCGACCCGTTCAAGGCGCTGGAGCCCGATGCGCCGGTGCTGCGCGAGGATCTGGCCGGCAAGACCGAGGGCGCGCATGGCCACCGCCGCCACCACAACCACATCTTTACCTGGGAAATGGGCGACGAGGCCGGTACCGAGACCGCGCTGTCAGAGGCCGAGGTGGTGGCAGAGGAAACGGTCTACTACCACCGCACCCATCCCTGCCCGCTGGAAACCTGCGGCTGCGTCGCCAGCATGGACAAGGTGAACGGCAAGCTGACGGTCTGGGGCACCTTTCAGGCCCCGCACGCGGTCCGCACCGTCGCCTCGCTGATCTCGGGCATTGCGGAACACAACATCCGCATCATCTCGCCCGATATCGGCGGCGGCTTTGGCAACAAGGTCGGGGTCTATCCCGGCTACATCTGTTCCATCGTCGCCTCGATCGTTACCGGCGTGCCGGTGAAATGGGTCGAGGACCGGATGGAAAATCTGATGTCCACCGCCTTCGCCCGCGATTACTGGATGAAGGGGCGGATCTCGGCCACCAAGGACGGCCGGATCACCGCGCTCGACTGCCATGTGACGGCCGACCACGGCGCCTTCGACGCCTGCGCCGACCCGACCAAGTTCCCCGCTGGCTTCTTCAACATCTGCACCGGGTCGTATGACATCCCGGTCGCCCACCTGACCGTCGACGGCGTCTATACCAACAAGGCGCCGGGGGGCGTGGCCTACCGCTGTTCCTTCCGGGTGACCGAGGCCGCCTATTTCATCGAGCGAATGATCGAGGTGCTGGCGATCAAGCTGGGCATGGACGCCGCGGACCTGCGCGCCAAGAACTTCATCCGCAAGGATCAGTTCCCCTACCACTCGGCGCTTGGCTGGGAATACGACTCGGGCGACTACCACACCGCCTGGGCCAAGGCGCTAGAGGCGGTGGGCTACAAGTCGCTGCGGGCAGAGCAGGCGGCGCGGGTGGAGGCGTTCAAGCGCGGCGAAACCCGCAAGCTGATCGGCATCGGCCTCTGCCACTTCACTGAAATCGTCGGCGCCGGGCCGGTGAAGAACTGCGACATCCTCGGGCTTGGCATGTTCGACAGTTGCGAGATCCGCATCCACCCCACCGGATCGGCGATCGCGCGGCTGGGTACCATCAGCCAGGGCCAGGGCCACGCCACGACCTTCGCGCAAATCCTCGCCAGCGAAATCGGCTTGCCCGCCGATGACATCACCATCGAGGAGGGCGACACCGATACCGCGCCTTATGGCCTCGGCACCTACGGTAGCCGCTCCACCCCGGTGGCGGGCGCCGCCACCGCGATGGCGGGCCGGAAGATCCGGGCCAAGGCGCAGATGATCGCGGCCTATCTGCTGGAAGTGCATGACGACGACGTCGAATGGGACGTCGACCGCTTCACCGTCAAAGGCGCGCCCGAGCGGTTCAAGACGATGAAGGAAATCGCTTTCGCTGCCTATCACAACGCCATCCCCGGCCTTGAACCGGGGCTGGAGGCGGTCAGCTACTACGATCCGCCCAACATGACCTACCCGTTCGGCGCCTATATCTGCGTGATGGAGATCGACGTGGATACCGGCGTGTGGGAGATCCGGCAGTTCTACGCGCTGGACGATTGCGGCACCCGCATCAACCCGATGATCATCGAGGGGCAGGTCCACGGCGGTGTCACCGAAGGGCTGGCGATCGCGATGGGGCAGGAACTGGCCTATGACGAGATCGGCAACGTCAAGACCGGCACGCTGATGGACTTCTTCATCCCGACCGCGTGGGAGACGCCGCACTACATCACCGACTTCACCGAAACCCCCAGCCCTCATCACCCGATCGGCGCCAAGGGAGTGGGTGAAAGCCCCAACGTCGGCTCGGTTCCGGCCTTCTCGAACGCGGTGCAGGATGCGTTCCGGGCCTTCGGACATGTTCACGCCCACATGCCGCACGACCACTGGCGGATCTGGACCATCGCCGAGGGTCTGGGTCTGCACGCCTGACCCTTGGGGGGCGCCCCCGCCCCCTTTCTTCCGTTCGCAAATATCCTCGGGGGGGCCGGGGGGCAGACAGCCCCCCGGCGCCGTCCCGGGCTACCGGAGCCTTGCATGTCAGACTGGCGCACCCTGCAATCCGAGCTTGCCACCACCGGCTATGTGGCTGCCGACGATCTGGCGATGGCGCTGCATCTGGCGCTGGTGCTGGGGCGGCCGCTGCTGCTGGAAGGTGCGGCCGGGGTTGGCAAGACCGAGGTTGCGCGGGTGCTGGCGCAGTTGCGCGGCACGCGGCTGATCCGGCTGCAATGCTACGAGGGGCTGGATGCCAGCCACGCGATCTATGAATGGAACTACCAGCGCCAGTTGCTGGCGATCCGTGCGGCGGCCGAGGGCGGCGTGACGGGGCCAGGGGTCGAAGCACGCATCTTCTCCGAAGACTATCTGATGGCGCGCCCGCTGCTGCAGGCGCTACGCGAAGAGCGCGCGCCGGTGCTGCTGATCGACGAGATCGACCGGGCCGATGAGGAATTCGAGGCATTTTTGCTGGAAATCCTGTCGGACTATCAGATCAGCATTCCCGAGCTTGGCACCATCACCGCCCGCACCCGCCCGCATGTGATCCTGACCGCCAACGGCACCCGTGATCTGTCCGACGCGCTGCGGCGGCGGTGTCTTTACGCCTGGGTCGACTACCCCGACCGGCGGACAGAGCTTGCCATCCTCGCCGCGCGCCATCCCGGCATCGAGGCGGCGCTGGCCGGGCAGATCGTCGGCTTCGTTCAGGCCCTGCGGCGCGAAGAGCTGGAGAAGAAGCCGGGCGTTGCCGAGATGCTCGACTTCGCGGCGGCGTTGGCCGGGCTTGGCATCAACGACCTTGCCGCAGATCCGGTCGCGCTGCAGGCGACGCTGGTCACGCTGCTGAAGACGCAGGCCGACCGCGCGGCAGTGCCAACCGAGGTTGCGCAGCGGCTTGCCGGAAAGGCCGCGTGATGTCCGTCACCCGCTTTCCCGCGCGCGCATCGGGGCCTGCCGACCGAATGGCTGGGTTCATGGCCCATCTGCGGCTGAACGGTCTTGGTGTGGGCGTTGCCGATACGGCGACCGCGTTGGCTGCCCTTGGGCAGGTCAATGCTCTGGACGCGACCGAGGCGCGGCTGGCGCTGCGGGCCGTTTGCGCCGGAAGCGAAGATGAACTTCGCCGGTTCGACGATCTCTTTGCCGCCTATTGGTTCAACGCCGGGCGCGTGCATTCGGGCACCTCGACCAAATCCAACGCCGCTTCGCACCGGGCCCGTTCCGCGCCCCCCGACCGCATCGCGGCGGCAGGCGGCCACGGCCGGGCCGATGCACCGGACCAGGGCACAGGCGAGGCCGAGACCCGTGGCGACGGCCGCCTGATCGCCGCACGACTTGCCAACATCGGAAAAACCGACCTGCGCGATCTGGTCACCCCCGAGGCCATTGCCGAAGCCGAGGCCGTGGCCGGCCAGATCGCCGCCGCGATCCGCGATCGCCACTCGCGCCGCTTTCGGGCCGACCGGCGCGGCGCCCGGCTGGATTTGCGCCGCATCGCACGGGCCAGCGTGGCCACCGGCGGTGAGCCGATCCGCCTTTACCGCCGCAGCCAGCCGGACCGCCCCGCGCGTATCATGGCGCTGTGCGACGTGTCGGGCTCGATGACGATCTACGCGCGCATCTTTCTGGCCTTCCTCAAGGGTCTGATGCGTTCGGACCTGACCGCTGATGCCTACCTCTTCCACACCCGGCTGGTGCGCGTCACCGATGCGCTGCGCGACCGCGACGCGCTGCGCTCCGTCGCGAAACTGTCGCTGATGGCCGAGGGCTTCGGCGGCGGCACAAGGATCGGCGCGGCGCTTGACAGCTTCAACGCGCTTTACGCCCGCCATGCCGTGGGCGGGCGCACGGTCGTGCTGATCCTGTCGGACGGCTATGATACCGACCCGCCGGAACGGATCGCCGCCGCCCTTGCCCGGCTGAAGAAACGGCGCTGTCGCATCGTCTGGCTCAACCCGCTGCTGGGCTGGAAGGGCTATGCCCCGATCGCGCGCGGCATGGCGGCGGCGCTGCCGCATCTCGACCTCTTCGCCGCTGCCAACACACTGGCGGCGCTGGCGGCGCTTGAACCCGAATTCCACCGGCTTTGACGGAGGCTTCCGATGAAACACGCCGATATCCATCTGCTCGTGAACGACCTCAAGGCGCAGGGGCAGCCCTTCGCGCTGGCCACCGTGGTGCGCACCGTCGCCGCGACCGCCGCCAAGGCGGGCGCCAAGGCGGTGATCCGGCCCGACGGCACCATCAGCGAGGGCTGGATCGGTGGCGGCTGCGCCCGTGCCGCCGTGCTCAAGGCTGCCCGCGAGGCGATCGCGGATGGCAAGCCACGGCTGGTGTCCGTTCAGCCGCGCGATCTGCTGGGCGCGCTTGGCGTGAAATCGGGCGAGGAACGTGACGGCATCCGCTTCGCCTCCAACATGTGCCCGTCCAAGGGCACGATGGATGTCTTTGTCGAGCCGATCGTGCCGCTTCCCGAACTGGTGATCCTTGGCGCCAGCCCGGTCGCGGCGGCGCTGTGCGATCTTGGCGGGCGCTTCGGCTTTCGCCGCGTGGTTGTGGCGCCGCCCGAGGATCAGGCCGCCTTCGAAGAGGCCGAAACGCGGATCGAGGGCTTTGCGCTGGAAGTCGCCGCGGCGGGGCGGCGCTATATCGTCGTCTCGACGCAGGGCCGTGGCGACGAGCCCGCGCTGCGGGCGGCGCTGGCGGCCAGGGCCGACCATGTCGCCTTCGTCGGATCGCGCGCCAAGGGCGAAAGCCTGAAAGCGATGCTGGCCTCCGACGGCCTCGACGCGGCAACGCTGGCGCGGCTCAAGGTGCCCGCCGGCCTCGATATCGGCGCGATCACGCCAGAGGAAATCGCGCTGTCGATCCTCGCCGAGATCATCCAGATCAGCCGCCGCACCCCCGCGGCCAAGGGAGAACCCGCATGACCCTTCTGCACCGCCTGTTTCGCCGCCGCGCGCGCCCACGGGCCAATCTGCCCGCCCCGCCCCCGGCCGCTGCGCCCGACATGATCGAGATCCTCCTGATGATCAAACTTCCCTGCTGCTGAGGACGTCCGATGGAACTGACCGACGAAATCCTGATCAACGCGCCCCGCAGCATCGTCTACGCCGCGTTGAACGACCCCGAGATCCTGCGGGCGGCAATTCCCGGCTGCGAGGAGCTGATCAAGCATTCCGACACCGATCTGGAGGCGAAGGTCGTGCTGAAGATCGGGCCGGTCAAGGCGCGCTTTTCGGGCCGGGTGACCCTCGACCCCGGCCGCGCCCCCGACCACATGAGCCTGAGCGGAGAGGGCAGCGGCGGCGTCGCGGGCTTTGCCAAGGGCGGCGCGGACGTGGAACTGATCGAACAGGGCACCGAAACGCTGCTGCGCTACACCGCGCGTGCGGATGTTGGCGGCAAGATCGCACAGTTGGGCAGCCGACTTATCCTCGGCGCGGCCCGCAAACTGTCGGCGAGCTTCTTCGAAGCCTTCGCGGCAGAGCTGGCGAAAAGCGAGGTGACCTGACGCCGATACCGCGCGCGGCGGGCGTCAGGTTGGTTCAGGCAAACATCGCCTCGCCGATATACGAGCCTTCCGTGGGCGCGGGCGGCACGAAGAAGATGCCAGAGCCGATGTGCGAGATGTATTCGTTCAGCGCATCCGAGGCACCGAGCCTTGCCTGCAGCCGTTCGAAATGCGCCGGGTCGTTCTGGTACGACAGGAACAACAGTCCGGCGTCGAGAAAGCCGAACTGGTTGATGCCATCGGTGTAGTTGAACCCCCGGCGCAGGATCTTGACGCCCTCGTTGTTCTCATGCGCCGCAAGCCGGATATGGGCCGTATCCTGGATCACCGGGCTGCCGTCGGTGGCGGTCTTGGCAAAGTCCGGCGTGTCGAACTCTTTCGTGCCGGTCAGCGGCGCGCCCGACAGCTTGTGGCGGCCGAAGACGGCATTCTGGTCGCTGACCCGGTCGGTATCCCAGTTCTCGATATGCATCTGCACCTTGCGCACCACCTGATAGGTGCCGTGGCGCTGCCAGTCGGGGCCGTCCTGCACCCAGACATGGCGGTCGAAATCGGCGGGTTGCACGATGTTGCGTGTGCCGTCCTTGAAGCCCATCAGGTTGCGCGGCGTGGCCTGCCCCTTGCCCGCCGAGGCGCGGCCGAAGCCCATCACCGTCCAGCGGGTGGCAGCGGTGCCGGTGACCTTGGCGATGCGGGCCAGATCGCGGATGGCATGATAGGCCACCTGCGGATCGTCGGCGCAGGCCTGCAACGACAGATCGCCCCCGGTCAGATCCGGCTTCAGCGCGTCGCTGGGCAGGTCGACCAGCGGGCGCAGCAGCGCGGGCCGGTGCGCGGCCAGCCCCAGCGCGTCACTGAACACGTTCGGGCCAAGGCCGACCGTCACCGTCAGCCCGGCGGGTTCCAGCTCCAGCGCCTCGGCGGTGTCGAGGCCCACCGCTTCGGCGCGGTCGGGTTCCACCTGGCCGATGGTTTCGCCCTTCATCAGCTGGGCGATTGCCGCCGACCAGCGGGCCAGCAGCACCTGCAGCGCCTGCCGGTCCTGCGTGGTCAGGTCGAAGGTCATGAAGAACACATACCGCTGCGGCGGCGTCATGATCCCGGCCTGCGGGCCCTTGCCGTAGAACGGATGCCGCTGCGACAGGTCGATGGTATCGGTTTCCGGCGTGGCGGCAAACCCCGCGGCGGGCAGCATGGCCGCCCCGGCGGTGCCCGCCGCAGCCCCGAACAGCAGGCCGCGGCGCGAAATCTGCAGGGCTGCAGCAGCGTCAGACAGATGTTTCAGGGTCATCGCTTTCCCCTCAGCCTGCCGTCGCCACTTTTTCGGCGATGCGCGACAGCGGTTCCTGCAACGCCTGGATCGCCTTCGACAGCTTCGCCGCGTCGGCAGCCTTCAGTTCGGCCGAGTAGAGCCTGTAGCCGCCCAGCCCGTTCGGGTCGCGGTAGCTTTCCAGCATTTCGGTGACCACGTCGAACTGGTCCTGCACCTGCTTGGTCAGCGCGGGGTCGATCTTTTCCATTCCCGGCGTCAGGAAGGCAAAGGCCTGCTGCGCGCCCTCGACGTTAGCGGCAAAGTCCACCAGGTCGATATGGCTGAACGCCTCTTCCTCGCCGCTGATCTTGCCGCTCTGCACCTCTTCCAGAAGGCCGGCGGCGCCGTTGGCGAGGTCTTCGGGCTTGTACTCCAGCGTCGGCGCCAGCTTGTCGAGCAGGCCCACGTTCTTTTGCAACTCGGCGGCCAGCGTCCGGGTGTTGTCGGTGATCGCCTTCGCCTCGAACAGGTCACGCTCGATCGCGTGCAGGCCGTGCCAGCCCACCGCCGGGTCAAGGTTCGATTCTCGCATGTCGATCAGGTAGTCGAGGTTACCCGCGTTGTCGGTGGCGTCAAAACCGGGCAGCACGAAGCCTTCGACATCGGATTCGACACGCTCGTAGAAAGGGCGCGCCAGTGCGTAGGTTTTCTGCGCCGTGGCCAGATCGCCCGCGTCGATGGCGGCCTTCAGCCGGTCGATCGCCGTCACCATCGCATCCACCGTGGTGTCGACGTAGTTCGCGTAGCCCTTGGTGCCATCAGCCAGCAGAACGCCGACGCTGCTGGTCGGCTGTGCCGCCACCGCCCCGGTCACCTTGAAGGCCACCGTCTCGACCTTCGCGCCGGGGCAGTAGACCTTGTAGTCGCCGCCGCCCAGCGTCACCGTAAAGCTGACGGGCGGCAGGCCGGGGGCGAGGTTTTCCTTTTCGCCCAGGATGCGGGTGTCGCTCATCAGCTCGATCTCGGTGATCGCGGTCGCGGTCTTGTTGGTGATGGTGAACGTCACAGGCCCGGCCTTCGCCTCGGCATGGCTCAGCACGCAGGCGCCGCCGTTGTCGCCGGTCAGCGTGATCGCCACCTGCGCCGCGCCGTTCGCCGCCGCCGGGGCCACACCGGCGGCCTCGGCCTGCGCGGTGCCGGCACCCTGCGCCAGCAGGACAAGGGCGGCCAGCCCGGCAGAGACCGCGTGGGGGCGGAGGGTGTTACGGCGCTGCATGGGGAACTCCTTTGGTTGTCTTGTAGGCACGGCGGCCGGATTCGGATGTGAAACGGGGCCCCGCGCCGGACGCGGGTGTCCTGCGCAGGCGGATGAGGGTTCGCAGCGCGGCCGCCGCAATCAGCAGCGCCACCAGCACCAGCACAACGGGCAGCCGGTTGGCCCAGAACCGGCGCTCCAACCGGTCGCCTGCGAAGGCGCGCAGGGCGGCCACGGTCGTATCGACCTGCGCCGGGTCCACGCGCCAGCCCGGGGCCGCGGCGGCGCCCGGCAGCGCGGGCACGGTCAGCACGCGCGGCGCGGGCAGCCCGCTGCCGGTCAGCGTCAGTACCGTGGTGACCTTCTGCGCCGCGTCGAGCAGGACGCCTTGCGCCACCCAGACGCTGGTGCCGGTGATCACCGACCAGCGGGCATCATAGGGGCCGGGGTGCTGCGCCGGGTTCAACCCCGGCGGCACGCGCCTGCCCGCCAGCTGGATCACCTGATCCAGCGTCAGTTGGTCCGGCACCCCCGCAGGCGTCGCCGTATCGCGCAGCGCCCAGGTGGATGCGGTGATGCCGTCATGCGTGCCCTCGTGCCGCTCGGCGACCGGCAGCGGAATTATGCGCGCCGCGCCACCCGCCGGGGTCACGATCAACCCCGCCGCGCCCAGCCGTGCGGTGCCACCTGCGGGGGCGGCCAGCGTCAACGTATCGGGCACCGCCGGGCGCGGCGCCGGGATCGCCAGCGGCAAGGTCGCCGCCACCAGCGCCAGCACCGCGGCCATCACCAGCTTCAGCCGCGCCGCCGCCTGTGGCGCCGGTCGCCGGGCCTGCGGCCAGTAGACGAAGAGCGTGACCGGCACCAGATAGGCCAGCCAGCCCAGCACCTCGATCAGCCGCGGGTCGGCCGGGACGCCCAGCACGCCGGTGATCAGCGCCGATTGCACCGTGCCCGGCGCCACCAGCCACGACAGATCCAGCGTCCGCTGTTGCCCGGCCAGCAGCCAGCCCGCTTCATGCGCGGTGCGCAGGCTGCTGAGGGCCAGCCCGGCCGCGACAAGGATCAGAAAGCCGCCGGTGATGCGGAAAAAGCGTGACAGGTTGATCTTGACCCCGCCCGCATAGATGCCCCAGCCGATGACGACCGACAGCGCAAGCCCGACGATCGCCCCCGCCGCCGCCAGCGCCGCCGATTGCGCCGCCGAAAAGGTGGCCAGCAGGAAAACGCTGGTCTCGAACCCCTCGCGCAGCACGGCGAGGAAGGCCATCGCCGTCAGCGCAAAGGCCCCGGCATGGGTCAACGCCGCGGCCGCCTCGGCCTCCAGCTCGCGTTTCAGGTGGCGGGCATGGGCGCTCATCCACACGATCATGCCGGTGACGAAGAACACCGCGATGGCGCCGATCACCGTTTCCAGCGCCTCTTGTTCCGCCTGCGGCAGGGCCTGTTCCAGCAGGCTGAGCCCCCCGCCGACCGCGATGGAAAGCGCGATGGCCAGCGCCACGCCCAGCCACATCGGCGTCAGGCTTTTGCCGTTGCGGCGCAGGAAGGCCGCGATGATGCCCACGATAAGCGAGGCTTCAAGCCCCTCCCGCAGACCGATGACAAGGGTCGCCAGCATTCCGCCCCCGATAGACGAGTGAATTTATCAAGTTGGTAAGATTCCTGACTGAAAGAGTCAACAAGATTCCCGATAAATTTACTCAGGAAAGAGTGATGGCTCTGCCTTGCCGCGCCCGCATGACGGCTGAACCCGTGACAACGCCGCGCCGGGGGAGCACGGCGATCGTTCGCGTCGCATGAATCAGACGGGGAAGAGGGCATCACGCCACAGGCGGGAATTGCGCGCGCCCCGCCTGGCGAGGCGGCTGTGCTGCCGCCGGTCGCTACCAGATGCCGTTCGTGACGCTCAGCGCGATCCTTGGCGGCAACCTGCGCGCGGGGCTGGAAGACTGCCTGTTTCTAGGCCGCGGCAAGCCGGCGAAATCCAGTGCCGAACAGGGCGCCACCCGGCCGCCGCGGTCGCCTCCCCGCGTGCCATAACCGGCGCCGCGCGTGCGGATTTTGCCACGGGTTCCAATCGCTGACGAGTTGGTGATTGTTCAGCCTCATCGAATTCTGAACTCGACAAACCGGTTCTACTGGCCGGGGGGAATGCCCCCCACCTCCTTCTCACAAGACGCCGAGAGCGTCGGACACTGTGAACCAAGGAGACTATCATGAAACGTATCGTTGCAGCTTCCACCATCCTTATGCTCCTCGCGGGCGCCGCCGCCGCCGAACGCCCCGACGCGAGCACGCCGTCGGCTGTCGCCCCGCACACGACCGAAGTCGCGGCCGGATCGTTCTACTCCGGCCGGGACCTGCATCAGATGGGCCTGAACGACGGCGACGCTATTGTCGTGACCGATTTCCCGACTGCGGGCCTCGTCAGCCACCGGGATCACAACAGCTGATCCCTCTGCTCCGCGACCACATGTTCCGGATCGACACGAGGGCGCCCGCATCGCGCGGGCGCCCTCGGCGCCTAGCCCGCCCCGCTGATCGCGCCATCTGCGCTGGTGCAGGCGCTATGTGCGTTGAAATCTGCCGCGCGCCCTTTTATTCCGACCCCGGCCCAACATATTGCATTGGGCAAGGCAGAGCGGAACGGGCGACGAAGAATGGATATTTCGGTACTTCAAACGTATTTGCACGTGGTTGAAGAAGGCAGCTTTGCCGCCGCCGCGCGCCGGATGAGCATCTCGAAAAGCCAGTGCAGCAAGTACATCTCGGATCTCGAGAAAAGCCTTGGGGTCCGCCTTTTGTCCCGCACCACGCGCTCGGTCAAGCCGTCCACGGCGGGCGCCGACTACTACTTGAAGGTCAAAGACATCCTCGCCTCGCTCAGCAATGCGAACGAAGCGGTGCGAAGCCTTTCGTCCAGCCCTTCGGGGAAGCTCAGGCTTGCCACGCCTGTCGGCTACATGATGGCGGTGTTGCGCCCGCACATGCTGCGCTTCATGGAGGAATTCCCCGATGTGCAGCTCGACGCGGTGCTGGAAGACCGCGTCAGCGACCCGTCGATGGACGGAATGGATGCGGCGATCAGCATCGGCTGGCTCGCGGATTCAAGCCTCGTCGCGCGGCACCTGCATGATATCTGCGTCTTCGTAGTGGCGACGCCTGACTATCTCGAACGGCATGGCACGCCGGTTCAGCCCGCCGACCTTGTTCAGCATCAGTGCCTGCACTTCAGCAACCTGCGCGGCAGCAGCACCTGGCCCTTCCGGGATGGCGAAGAGACCATCCACCAGAAGATCCACCCGGTGTTTTCGACGAACAACATCGACCTGATCCGCGCGGCGGCTCTTGACGGCAGGGGGATAGCGCTTCTGCCCGACCATTCCGTCCGCGCCGATCTGGAGGCTGGAACACTGGTGCGGGTGTTACGCGCGCATGCCCTGCCGCCTTTGCCGGTTCACCTTGTCTATCCGACGCGGCGGCATATTTCGGCCGCCCTGCGCGCCTTCATTGATTTCACCGCCAGGATGGATTGGGCCGACGCCGCCGCCCATTCATGAGCGCGAGGCGAATTGACCTGCCGGGCTAATTCGCGGCAAATACCTTCCCCGCGAGATCGAAGGGCGATGTGAGCGTGTCGCTGACCGTGTCGAAGACGAAGGCGCCGGAATCGCGCAGATTGGACTCGGGCCTTACCGCGTCGGCCGTCAGCTTGGGATAAAGCGCGGCCAGTTCGGCATAACGGCCATGTCCTGTGGCCCCCCTCGCATTCACTTCGGAGATATCGACAATCTGGACGTTGGCCTTTCGCGCGGCGTCGATGACCCTTGGGTCATCCACGTTCAACGCACCGATCCGCTGCCGCCGTCCGGCAATCAGGCCCTGCCGCCATTACCGCATTCCACACCGGTTCGGCGAACAGCGCCGGGTCCAAGCCGTGATCCACCGCGCCGACATCAAGAATCATGTCGCCGATCGCCACCCCCATGCGTGCAGCGCGACCGTCATCGAAGACGCCGCAGGGCAGGTTTTCAATCGGGAAATAGGTGTCGCCATTGGCCGACGACACCCAGCTTTGTGAGGCCATCGGCTACTTCAGCCCCGGCGTGCCGTCGAACTTCTTTTCGAGGCTGTCCCAGCAGTCGATGTAATCGTCCTGCAACGGCGCCTCTTGCGCGGCGAATTCGGTCAGGTGCTGCGGGAAGCGGGTTTCGAACATGAACTGCATCGTGTCGGCCTGATAGACCGGCTTCAAAACCTCGTTCGAGGCACCTTCGAACGCCTGCCGATCCGGCCCGTGCGGCAACATGCAGTTGTGCAGGGACATGCCGCCCGGGACGAAGCCCTTGGGCTTGGCGTCGTAGATGCCGTAGATGTTGCCCATCATCTCCGACATGATGTTCTTGTGATACCACGGCGGGCGGAACGAATGTTCGGCCACCATCCAGCGTTCGCGAAACAGCACGAAGTCGATGTTGGCCGTGCCTTCCTGCCCCGAGGGCGCGGTGAGAACGGTGAAGATCGACGGGTCGGGATGGTCGAACAGAATCGCGCCGACCGGGGAATAGGTGCGCAGGTCGTATTTCAGCGGGGCGTAGTTGCCGTGCCAGGCCACCACATCCAGCGGTGAATGGTCGATGAAGGTTTCGTGGAACTGGCCGCACCACTTGATGACGACGCGGGATCGTACCTCGCAATCCTCGAAGGCCGCCACCGGGCACTTGAAGTCGCGCGGGTTGGCCAGGCAGTTGGCGCCGATCGGGCCACGGCCCGGCAATGTGAATTTCTGTCCGTAATTCTCGCAGACAAAGCCGCGGGCTGGCCCCTCTAGCACCTCGACCCGGTAGACGAGGCCGCGCGGCAGGATCGCGATTTCCTTCGGTTCGAGGTCGATGACGCCCAACTCGGTGCAGAACCGCAGCCGCCCCTCTTGCGGCACTACCAGCAGTTCGCTGTCGGCGGAAAAGAAGTATTCATCGGCCATCGAGGCGGTGACAAGGTAGATATGGCTCGCCATCCCCACCTGGGTGTTCACATCGCCCGCCGTGGTCATCGTGCGCATGCCGGTGATCCAGGTCAGCCGCTCAGCGGAATGCGGCACCGGATCCCAGCGGTACTGACCCAGCGAGATCAGGTCGTCGTTCACATGCGGCGCGGTTTTCCAGTACGGCACCTCGATGCGCGCGAACCGGCCGGTGTGCTTGACCGAAGGACGGATGCGGTAGCACCATGTCCGCTCGTTCTGGCCGCGCGGCGCGGTGAAGGCGGTGCCGGAAAGCTGCTCGGCATAAAGGCCGTAGTTGCATTTTTGCGGGCTGTTCTGCCCCTGCGGCAGCGCGCCCGGCAGCGCCTCGGTCTCGAAGTCATTGCCAAAGCCGGGCATGTAGCCTTCGTGCGTGCCGGTGGTGACACTCG
Source organism: Paracoccaceae bacterium (assembly GCA_016124615.1). Classification (GTDB taxonomy): domain Bacteria; phylum Pseudomonadota; class Alphaproteobacteria; order Rhodobacterales; family Rhodobacteraceae; genus Solirhodobacter. The sequence continues at coordinate 119,659 of WGNF01000011.1, forward strand.
CGCGGATCATGCCCTGCGGCAGGTTCTGCGTTGTCATGGAAACTCCTCCCGAAATGCCAGCCGACTACGGCCGCGATCCTGGCCAAAGATTCGTTGTAATCGCAACGAAGTCAAGAAACTTGTTGCACCCGCAATGAAACCGGCATGAACTGGCCGCCAGAGGGAGGGAAAGCGCAACCATGTCCGAGACCAAAGACGCCCCCCTGCCCGCGTTCGACCTCGACCGGTTCACCCCCTACCGGCTTGCCGTCGCCGCGCAGCGCACCAGCGAGGAACTGGCGCGCCAGTACCGCGACCGGTTCGGCATCACGATTCCCCAGTGGCGCGTGCTCGTCCACCTCGCCCAGAGCGGTGATGTCTCGGTGCGCGAGATCGAGGCCCGCGTGGCGATGGACAAGTCGAAAGTCAGCCGCGCCGCATCGCGGCTGGAGGCCGCGGGCTATATCGCCAAGACGGTGAACGACGTCGATCGCCGTCTGGTGCGCCTGATACTGACGCCGCGGGGCCGCGCGCTGATGGCCGAGCTTCTGCCGTTGGCAGCAGCCTATCAGCGCGAGATCGAGGCGCGCCTGGGTGCCGCCTTCGCGGGGCTGGAGGCCGGTCTGCAGAGCCTTCTAGGAGAGGCGGCGAAGGAGGGCCTCGCCCAGGAAAGTTGAGCCAGTCTCTTCGGTCGACAGGCTACCGTGGGTCTCTCGCCGCGTCCGCGACACTGGTCATGGACGAGGCAAATTGAACTCAGCGCTGCGCGTCGCCGCGCGACACTGATTGGCCAACCGCTCAGCGGTCCAGCCAGGCGGCGAGGCCCTCCAGCGTCTGCAACCCGTATTCCACCGCGCCGAAGCCGATGACCACCTGACGCCGCGCGCGGCTGGGGTGGAGCTGGCGCATCGTCAGCACCGTCTTGCCGTCGGCTTGCTCGTCGAAGGTCACCGTAACGCGGAAACGGTCGGGGTCGTCGGGGTCGGGCGTGCCATAGTCCATCACGATCCGCTCGTTCGGCACAATCTCCAGAAAGCGCATGAGGTTCGGGAAGCGCTGCTTCCGCCCCTCGAATACGCCCACCATGTCGAACCGCCAGACTCCGCCCTCGCGGATATCGGCCTCGTGCGTTTCGATGCTGAGACCAGCCGGGCCGTACCATTCGGTCAGCGCCTTGGGGTCCATCCAGGCGGCAAAGACCTTTTCGCGCGGGTGGTTGAGCAGCTTCACCAGCACGATTTCGCGGTCGAGCGACCAGGTCTCAAACAGGCTTGCCATGTCCGCCACCATCCTCTTCCGTCTTGTCCAGGTAGACTTCCAGCCGATCCAACCGCTCGGCCCAACGTCGGCGTTCCGCTTCCATCCAGTCCGCCGCCTCGTCGAACCGCGCAGGCACCAGTCGGCACCAGCGGCTGCGCCCGCGCTTCTCGCTGACGATCAGCCCGCAATCTTCCAGCACCTTGAGATGTTGGGCGAAGGAGGGCAGCGCCATGTCGAAAGGCTCGGCCAGGGCACGGACCGGCAACTCGCCCTCAACCAGCCGCGACACCACAGCGCGACGGGTCGGGTCACTGAGCGCGTGAAAGGAGAGGTCGAGCGGGTTCGAATGGTAAGGCATACGGCTTGGTAAAGCGGGTCGAGCGTGTGGTCAACAATAAAAAGGTACTTGCCTTAGTGTCCGATGTTGAATACAAAGGCACATGCCTTAGTATTTAGGAGAACTCCGATGGCCGTTCGTGTCGATCTCATGATCTCTCTCGATGGTTTCGCGACAACGACGGACCAGACGCCCGAAGCCCCGTTCGGCGAGGACTGGTCGCGCCTCGTCAGCGCATACGTCGCAACGCGCACATTCCGCGAACGCGTGTTCAAGGATTCCAGCGGGGCCGGGACCACGGGTGTCGATGACGACTACGCAAAAGCGTACTTCGCCAATGTCGGTGCCGAAATCATGGGCGCCGGCATGTTCGGGCTCCACGCCTTCCCCGACGATCCGAACTGGCGTGGCTGGTGGGGTGATGAGCCTCCGTTCCGCGCCCCGGTCTTCGTCCTGACTCACAAGCCGCGCGCCTCGATCAAAATGGCGGGCGGCACGACATTCCATTTCCTCGCCACGACACCGACCGAGGCGCTGCGGCAGGCTGTTGCCGTCGCCGATGGAAAAGATGTCCGGGTCGGTGGCGGCGCCAGCGTCGTGCGCGACTTCCTGAAGGCGGGTCTTGTTGACCACTTCCACGTCGCCATCACCCCGATCCTGCTCGGGCGCGGCATCCGCCTCTGGGACGATCTGCGCGGCCTCGAAGCTGGCTACACAGTCAAGGCGGAAACGGCAGAGAGTGGCATCGTCCACCTGACCTTCCGACGCTAGCCGCGTGCCTCAGACTCCAGCCGTTCATGATCGAGGTCGGGCATCCGGGAGCGGACCAGCTGTCCCTTCTGGGTTCACGGCAGATCGCAGGAGGACAGGTCGCGCCGACCTTCGGGCAGGATGGGCGAGAGGATTCGCCAAACCTCTGCAAGCATGCACAGGACCCTTGCGGTGGTCGGGGATTTCTCCGGCCACGAGCGGCCTTAAGTTAAAGGGGCAAGCCAACGGAGGACCCCATGAGCAACGTCAAACTCGCGATCGTCTACTATTCCACCTACGGCACCAACCACCAGATGGCGGAAATCGCCATGGCCGCGGCCCGCGACGCCGGGGCCGAGGTGCGCCTGCGCCGCGTCGCCGAGACCGCGCCGACCGAGGTCGTGAACGGCCAGGAAGCCTGGAAGACGCATGTCGAAAAGACCGCCCATGTCGCCATCGCCACGCCCGACGACATGGAATGGGCCAATGCCTATCTCTTCTCCGCCCCCACCCGCTTCGGCAATGCGCCGAGCCAGATGCGCGCTTTTATCGACACGCTGGGTGGGCTCTGGTTCAACGGGAAGCTGGCAAACAAGCCGGTCAGCGCCATGACCAGTGCGCAAAACCCGCATGGCGGGCAGGAAGCGACGCTGCTGAGCCTTTACACCACGTTCATGCACTGGGGCTCGATCATCGTGGCGCCGGGCTATACCGACGGCGCGGTCTTTGGCGCGGGCGGCAACCCCTACGGCTACAGCCACACCCAAGGCACGGAACTGGACGAAAAGGCCGCCGCCGCAATCTCGCATCAGGCGAAACGTCTGGTCGCGATGGCGGAGAAGCTGGCGATGTGATCTTCGGCCGCATCGGGCCCTAGAGCAGCGCCCAAGCCGGGCGCTGCTCTTTTCCCGATAGTGCTCCGGGCGTTCTATCAGGTTATTTTCGTTTGATACGGCAATCGGGGCTGGTTCTGTTCAGCGGGCGAACCTTCTGTCCGTGAACCCGGCAGCAGGCCGTAGCGGCCCCCCCGAGAGTGAAGGTGCGGCGCGCAGTTGGGTCAGGTTTGCGCCCCATGCACGAACCCGCTTCGCGGGAGGGGCGCGAGCGGTGAGGTAGCCCGGCGATCGTAAGCTTTGGGCGCGGAGAGGCCGCGGCGTGACCATGGAGTTCCCTTCAACGAGAGAAACTCGCCATGGCACACTTGCCTATCAAGACATCCGTCACACCGCTTCGCCAGCGCATGCAGCAGGACATGCAGATGCGCGGCCTGGGGCGGCATACCCAGCATGACTACATTCGTCATGTCCGCAGCTTCGCCTCATTTCTCGACCGGGCGCCGGACACCGCGACGGCCGAAGACATCCGGCGCTTCCAGCTGCATCAGCATGAGACCGGCGTGAGCGCGTCGACGATCAACGGCGCGGTCTCGGCACTGCGCTTTCCCAGTCCCGGTCGCGATACCCGTTGCGCTGCGCCAGCCGCGCCGGGTCCTTCTCGCCATAGGCCGCGCCGGTCGCGGCACCGACCTCCAGCTCCATCAGCCGTTCGGCGTCGGGGGTCTTCTCGACAAAGTCGCGCGGGTTCATCATGTCGGTGGTCATCGGTGAAATCTCCGGTCCAGGTTGGTGTCAGCAACCAGACCCTACCGGAACATCGCCGATGACCACCTCGACCAGAACCTACACCACGCTCAGGGACATGATCCCCGCTCCCGCCTTCGGAACGGTTGGTGGGAATTCTCCACCCGATTGTTCGCCCAGCGGCCAGTCTCCTGCCGGTCGCCGATGCCGAGCACTCGCAGGGCGGCGCCGTAGGAGCGGAGTCTGTCCGTGACGATCGCCTGGGCAGGACCATGCCGCTTTAAGGATTTCCTGAGGAATTTCAATGCCGCGTTCTTGTCTCGCGTCTTCGTCACGAAGCTCTCGAGGACTTCGCCTTCGTGATCGATGGCTTGCCGGAGGTAGTGCCGCTCGCCATTGATCTTCACGAAGGCCTCGTCGAGGTGCCACCCCCAGTGGCTTGACCGCATGCCCTCGACGCGCCGCTTGCGGATCTCTGCTGCGAACAACGGCCCGAACCGATGCCACCAGAACCGAACCGTCTCGTGACAGATGTCGATCCCCCGCTCGTGCAGAAGATCCTCGACGTTGCAAAGCGACAGCGGGAACCGGATGTACATCATCACCGCCAGGCGGATGATCGCCGGGCTCGTCTTGAAGTACTGGAAAGGGGAGCGCTGGGTCATGGCCGGACGCTACCCGGCCCCCTGTCCCGCCTCAAGCGAAGTTCTCCTGACAGAGCTCTCTTGCTCTGATCGAGCCCGGGACGGTATTACGATCACACGGCATTGACGCGGAGGCCCCACTCGGTCAATTGGACGCGGTCATCATCCTCGGAGACGAAAATGAACAATGATCACCCGATGCGCGAACCGGTTGGGTCGGCTGTCCGTGATCATGCGATCCACATCGTCAAGAAGACGTCCGCACCCTTGCGGCGTGACGTGGTGGATGCCTTGCGCAAGGCGATCGTCGACGGGCGTCTCGCGCCGGGGAGCCGACTGATCGAGCGCGAACTGATCGAGATGACCGGTGTCTCGCGCACCGTAATCCGCGAGGCGCTGCGACAACTTGAATCCGAGTCGATCATCGAGACGATCCCGAACAAGGGGCCCATCGTGCGCCGCCTGACCCGCGCGGAAGCGGTCGATCTTTATGCCATCCGAGCGGTGCTGGAAGGTCTTGCGGCCCGTTCGTACGTGGCAAAGGCATCCGACGCCGACATCTTGGCGCTTGGAGAAGCGCTTGACCGGACGGTCGCCGCTTATGAAGCGGGCGACCCGGACGAGATTCTGTCGGTCAAGAATGCGTTCTACAACACCCTGTTCGCGGGTGCCGACAGCGAGATTCTATCGTCTATGATCGCCAGCCTGCATGCCCGCGTCTGGCGCTGGCGCGCGTTGGGGCTTGGTCACCCGAAGCGTACGCAAAACCGCTCGCAGGAAAGTATCACCGGATTGCGTGATCTTTACGACGCGTTGAAGGCACGCGACGCTGACCGAGCAGAGCGGGTGGCCCGGCAGGAAGTGACCAACGCCGGTGCCGAGATCATGCGGATCTTCGCGGAAACCGACACCGCAAGCCTCTGACTTTCCAAACGAATACACTGGCCACCGCGCAGATGGCGACCGTGATTGGGAAGCTGTGGCGAGCGTGCGCCACGGGCCCTGTCCCGGCCAAACAAAACGCTCCCTAACCATTCTGCCCTGACCGCTCGGATGCGCACCACCGCGTCCGACAGCGCCGATGCGCCGACCAGCGGCGGGGCGTGCATCTGGCTTGACTGGCTTAAGATGATTGTATTACGATATTACGGTAAGAACATCGCAGCGGGGATCGGGATGAGCACTCAGAAGGTCAGGATCGGCATCATCGGCCTCGGGCGATGGGCGCGCGTGCTCACGCGGGCCTCCAGGCTGTCCAGCGAAATTGAAATCGTTGCAGGTTTCAGCCGCTCGCAGGAAAAGCGGGATGCATTCACCGCCGACACCGGCATCGCCTCGGCGGCCAGCCTCGATGAGCTGCTGGCCCGCGAGGATATTGCCGGCGTGATCCTGACGGTGCCGAACGAACAGCACCTGCCAGTGGCCGAAGCGGTCGCCAGGGCCGGCAAGCACATCTATACCGAGAAACCGATTGCCAGCACGCTTGATGACGGCTTTGCGATCGAGGCGCTGCAGGCAACCTATGGCGTCACCGTCACGGTGGGCCACAGTGCGCGCCTGCTTGGCGGCATCCGCGAGATGCGGCGGCGGATCGATGCCGGGGAATTGGGGCGGGTCGGATTCATCGAGACGAACTTCTCCAACGAGCGCGCGCTGGAACTGACGCCGCAGACATGGCGGTGGTACAAGAACCGCGCGCCCGGAGGACCGCTGTCGCAACTTGCCATCCACATGTTCGACGTGGTCCAATACCTTGGCGGCGATGCCGTGTCGGCGACCTCGATCGCCTCGAAGCTGTCGCCGGTGGGCGCCGAGGTCGATGACCAGTCGATGACGCTTCTAAAGCTGGCGAACGGCGCGGTGGCCTATGTCGGCACCTGCTGGACCTCGCCGGGGGTGTTTTCGGTGCGGGTCTTCGGCTCCAAGGGCCTCATGCACTACGAGATTGACTTCGGCGCTTGGGACACGCCGGAAAAGCTGCGCCAAAGCTCGACGCTCTACATCCAGCGCGGCAAGGACGGCTATGGCAGCCGCGAAGTCCTGGCCGAGCCGGAGTCCAACATGTTCCGCGCCGAGCTTGAGCTGTTCGCGGAAAGCTGCCGCAGCGGAACGGCCAATGAACTCAGCGCCGCCAATGGCAACGCCTCGGTGGCCTGTGTCTATGCCGCGCTGCGCTCGATTGATCAGGGCGGCGCGCTGGTGACGCTGGACGCGGTTCGGGGCGAGGCCCGGGCGAGGCTGGCGGGGAAAAGCTGACATGCCCCAGTCCCGCATCTTCGCAAACCTCACGCAGCCGGAGATTGCCGCGCAGTTCGAGCGCAATCCGCTGATCTTGCTGCCGACCGGCAGCGTCGAGCAGCACGGCGCCCACTTGCCGACCGGCACGGATTCCTTTGCCGCCGAACTGGTGGCCGAGGCGGTGGCGCGGCGTATGGATGGCGTGGTTCTGCCGGGCCCCATGGTCGGTGTCACGCCGATGCATATGCCCTACGCCGGAACAGTGACGTTCAAGCCCGACACCTATATCCGGGTCGTCACCGAAGTCTGCGAGTCGGCGGCGTCGCATGGCGCGAAGCTGTTGATGATCGTGAACTGGCACGAGGGGAACATCCCCTCCCTTGCCATCGCGGCCGAGGATCTGCATCGCCGGGTCGGCCTGACGGTGCTGACGGTTCAGGCCTGTTACGTCGCCGAAGAACTTTACGGCGGGCAGTGCAACGGGCTGACACATGGCGGCGAGATCGAGGCGCTGGCGGTTCTGGCCACCCGGCCGGAACTGGTTCACCTCGACCGGGCCGGACATTCGTCGGACCTGCGGCAGGGCAGCCACATGGACAAACTGCGCCGCACGCGCAGTTTTCAGCCGGTGCTGACCGACATCCGCAACATTGCGCCGACCGGCTGGTATGGCGATCCGTCGAGCGCCACCATCGAACGCGGCATTGCCATGGTCGACCGGATCGCCGAAGCGATCGCGACCGAAGCGACTGAGCTTTTCGTGCAGCTTGGTCGAGCGCTTGGCGGCACTGCCGAGGTCAAACACTTGCACGGGGCCAAGTGAGATGGCAACGGTCATTGCCCTGAGCGATGCGAAAGCAATGGCCCTGCCCGGGCGATCCGCGCGCGAGATTGTCAGCGCGGCGGCGGGCGCGGAACGCTCGACGGTGCGACTGGTCGAAATCGCGCCCGAAACGGCGGGCGAGCGCAGACGCGGCCCGCATGTCCATCGCGGGTTCGAGGAATGCATTCACATTCTCGATGGGCAGGGCATCACCCGCACCGATGCCGGCTCCCTCAGTGTTTCGGCAGGCGATACCGTTCTGGTTCCGGCCGGGGAACGCCACGCGACCTACAATACCGGCGCGGGCGTGCTCAGGCTGCTGTGCTTCTTCCCGGTCGGCGATATCCGACCCGGCACCCGGGAATTTGCGAGCTGGGAAGAGCCGGAAGGGGTGCGAGATGCCTGACGTTCTTTGTCTCCGGCCCGAAGCTGACTTCACCCGCGTCGGGGTGACGCCGCCGACGGCGCTGGACATCACCTACATGGCGCCCGACCATCCACAGATCGCGCAGGCGATCCGGGGGGCCGAGGCTCTGGTCATCCCCGCCGTCGGGCCGAAACTGCAGTCCGGCCTCTTTGCCGAAAGCCGGGTGAGGCTGGTTCAGGTGACCGGCGCGGGGCTCGACCGCCTCGATCTGGCAGGTATGAAGGCGCAGGGCATCGCGGTCGCCAATGTGCCCGGCGGCAGCAACGACGCGATCGCGGAATATGTGGCGGCCAGTGCATCCGCACTGTTGCGCCGCATGACCCGCTCCACCGCCGCCATCCTGCACGGCGACTATGCCACTTGGCGTAGCCGGATGATCGCTGACAATGTCGCCGGGCTCGACGGGCTGGTCGTGGGCATCGTCGGCATGGGCGTGATCGGCACTGCCGTCGCGGGGCGATTGCACCAGCTTGGCGCACAGATCGCCTGTTATGATCCGGTGGCGGTGAAGGCTGCAACGCTTGCCGAACTGGATGCCGAGGTGATGGCGCTGGACGATCTTGTGCAGGTCGCCGACGTGCTGACGCTGCATGTCCCGCTGCTTCCTGCGACGGTTGATCTGATCGACGCGCGGCGGCTGGCCTTGATGAAGCCGCAGGCGGTGCTGATCCAGGCTTCGCGCGGCGGGATCGTCAACGAGGCAGCCCTTGCCGCGGCGCTGGAGGCTGACCAGCTTGGCGGCGCCGCCGTCGATGTCTTTTCCACCGAACCGCCAACGCCCGACAATCCGCTGCTGATGCTGTCGCAGGTCGCGGCGCAGAGCATCCTTCTGACCCCGCATATCGCCGGGATCACGCGGCAATCCTGGGCGGTTCTGTTCAACGCCGCCTGGCGCAACGTTGCCCGCGTCCTGATGGAAAACCAGCCAGCGGAGCATGTTGTCTAGATGTTGATGCGCGACATGAGCCACACCCTGACCTTGAGCAAACGGCATTTGGGTGATCGACCCTGCCCCGGCCTTCCCTCCTGCATCTGGAACAGAAAGAAATGACCGCTACAGCGCAGGCCCGGCCGCCCAAGGTGGTCGCCACCGGAATCTCCAAGTGGTACGGCGCCCTTGAAGTGCTCCACAACGTCACTCTCGAAATTCATCAGGGCGAGTTCGTCTGCCTGCTTGGCCCCAGCGGGTGCGGCAAGACCACGCTGATGCGCACCCTCGATGGGCTCATCCTGCCAGACGAGGGCTCGGTTCAGCTCGACGGCGCGCTGATTACCAGCCCGCCGCGACAGGCGGCGGTGGTGTTCCAGCAATTTGGCCTGTTTCCGTGGAAAACGGTCAGCCAGAACGTCGCTTTTCCGATGGTGCTGGACCGCCTGCCGCCGACCCAGATTGACGAGAAGGTGAAATGGGCCATCGACCTCGTCGGCCTGAAGGGGTTCGAGGCGGCCTACCCCGACCGGCTGTCAGGTGGAATGCGCCAGCGCGTCGGCATCGCCCGCGCGCTTGCCCTTGGCCCCGAGCTTTTGCTGATGGACGAGCCCTTCGCCTCGGTCGACGCCTACACGCGCGAGTTGCTGCAGGCCGAACTGCTCTCGATCTGGGAGCGGTTCCGGCAAACAGTCGTGTTTGTCACGCACAGCATCGACGAGGCGATCACCCTCGCGGACCGGATCGTGGTGATGAAGGCCAAGCCCGGCGAAGTGCTGCATATCTACGACGTTCCGATTGAACGCCCGCGAACGATCGCGAGCGTTCGACGGCACCCGGCCTACGAGCCGCTGCGGGCGAAGATTTGGGAAGACATGCTCACGGGCAGCGGACGGGAGATGTGATGGACATGCAAAACCCACTTTCCGATACGCGTAGCGCCCTGCGCGAGCGCGTTCTTGAGCGTCGGCAGCGAGCGGCACAAAAGCGGCGCAACCGGTTTCTGTTGATTCGTGTGTTGTCCTTCGTGGTCGTGCTGGGGGCCTGGCAGATCTACGGCCTAAACACGATCGACCTCATCTTCTCACCGTTCACCGATGTGATCGCGCACCTCTACCAGTTGCTTGTCTATGGCCCGCTGGCCGCCGCCATCGTTTACAGCGTGTCGATGTTCCTCGGCGGGCTGGTGATCGGCAGCATCGTCGGGATTCTGCTCGGCGTCGCCATGGGGCGGTTCGCCGGGTTCGAGGCGGCGGTGGGCATGTACGTCTACGCGATCTACTCGACGCCGCTGGTGGCCCTGATCCCGCTGATTTCGCTGTGGTTCGGGTTTGGTATCGAGGCGCAACTGATCATCATCTCGATGTTCGTGCTCTTCCCGGTCACCATCGCGGTCTACAACGGCGTGCGCAACGTCGATGCCTCGCTGACCGAGGTGGCGCGCTCGTTCCGCGCCAACGAGATGGCGATGTGGCGACACGTGATCATCCCCAGCGTGGTGCCCTACATCGTCACCGGCGTGTCGCAAGGTGTGGCGATGGGGCTGGTCGGAATGTTCATCTCTGAGATCTACACCGCGCTTTCCGGAATGGGCCAGGTCCTGGCCTATTCGGCGAACTCCTACAAAACTGCCGACATGCTGGCGGTGCTGCTGACCGTGATGGTCCTCGGCGTCTTCTTCCGGGCGGTCATCGAGAAGCTCAGAAAACGCCTCGCGCCGTGGTTCAACACGGACACGGGACGGTGACCCCGCAACCAAGCGGAGCGCAATCGAACGGTGCCACAAAGACGGAATGGGTCCGCCTTGGCGCACAAACAGGGAGGATGCACATGAACTGGTTCAAGACAGTATGGTCCGACACCAAGCGCCTGGCCGTCGTGGCAGGGTGTGTCGGCGCGTCCCTGCTGGCCGGCGCGGCCAGTGCCGATACCGCAAGCGACTGGGCAACGGTAACCGACGCCACGCCTTGGGGCGACATCGGCGCCACGGTTGCGGTGTCGCCGCCGCAAGCAGTGTTCCTGGTTCCCTTCATCGCGCAGGCCGAAGGCTTCTTTGACAAGGAGCATCTGCATGTCCAACTGGTGCCAGAACCGAACGGCGTTCCGGCCTTCCTGAGCACCGTGGCCGGGTCCACCAAGTTCTCGTTCACCTCGGCCACCGACCCGATCATCGCCGCTTCGCATGGCGAAGCGGCGCATGTGATCTGGTCCTACGGCCTCAAGCTCGACACCGTCTGCATCGGCGGCGAGGACATCAAGACCTCGAAAGACCTGATCGGCAAGAACGTCGGCGTAACTGACACAGGCGGCTTCGCGCAAACGCTGCTGCAGGCCTGCCTTGCACCGGACAAGGTCGATCTCAAGCAGGTCACGCAGATCAACATGCAGCGCGCCGGATTTGTTCCTGCACTGATCACGGGGCGCATTTCAGCGGCCGTGTTCCACGCTGATGCTGCCTTCGTCGTGATGCAGAAAGACCCCAAGGTGCATGTTCTGGCCTATGAATGGGATACGCTGCCGAATTGGTGGTATGGCTCGCTGGCGGCGAACGACGCCTATACCAAGCAAAATCCCGACGAGGTGAAGCGCTTCGTGCGGGCCTTGGTGCTGGCCAGCCGCTGGATGTACGACCCGGCCAACAAGGCCAAGGTCATCGCCGATGGAGCCAAGGCCAGCGGCGAAGATCCGGCAGCCATCGAATACGCCTACAACCTGATGATCAAGGGCCAGATCTGGCCGCTGAATGAGGGCCTGCCGAGCCCGGATTCCTACGCCTACACGGCCGGCAAGCTGAAAGATTTCGGCCAGATCGACAAAGTGCCGACCTACGAGCAGACCATCGACGCGTCCTACGTCAATGCCGTTCTGCAGAATGTCGGCAAGGTCGACGCCTCGAAATACTGACGACCGGACAGACTCTGCCGGGGCGCGCCCGACCGAGCGCCCCGGCGATCCCCGCCGACCCGCCGCCGCACCGTTCGCGGCAGGGGACGGCCGACACTCGCGGCGCGCCGCGCCTGCACGGACGAAAGGAACCAGAATGAGCATTCCCCAACTGTTGGTGCACGATCACGTCGACAACGTCGGCGTGGTCGTCGTCGAGGGCCTGAAGGCCGGCACGAAGATGCTGGGCGTCGTAACCGCGGACAATTCCAGCTTTGAACTCGAAGCCGGGGCCGACGTGCCCATCGGCCACAAGGTGGCGCTGCAAGACATCAAGGCGGGCGACACTGCGATCAAATACGGCCAGGACATCGGACGGTTCGTGGCGCCCGTTGCGAAAGGCGGCCATGTGCACGTCCACAATCTCAAGACCAAACGCTGGTAGGAAAGGCGCCCAGATGCCCACTCATGCGAACCTGACGATCAAGGGATACCGGCGCGACAACGGCCGCGTCGGCATCCGCAACCATGTGATCATCCTGCCGGTCGACGACATTTCCAACACGGCCTGCGAAGCGGTCGCGGCTAACATCAAGGGCACGATGGCCTTGCCGCACGCCTATGGCCGACTGCAATTCGGTGAAGACCTCAATCTGTTTTTCCGCACCATGATCGGCACCGGCGCGAACCCCAACGTTGCGGCGGTGGTAGTCATCGGCATCGAGCCGGGCTGGACCAAGAAGATCGTCGACGGGATCGCACAGACCGGCAAGCCGGTCGCGGGCTTCGCGATCGAGCAGAACGGCGACCTGAAAACCATCATGGATGCCTCGCGCAAGGCCAAGGAGTTTGTGCATTACGCCACAGAACTGCAACGCGAGGATTGCCCGCTTTCAGACCTGTGGATTTCCACCAAATGCGGCGAGAGTGATACGACCACGGGCCTCGGCTCCTGCCCGACCGTGGGCAACATGTACGACAAGCTGCTGCCGACCGGCGTCTATGGGGTGTTCGGGGAAACATCCGAAATCACCGGGGCGGAGCATATCTGCCAGGCCCGCGCCGCTACCAAAGAGGTGGGCGAGCGCTGGTACAAGATGTGGAAGGCCTATCAGGAAGATGTCATCGAGCAATTTAAGACCGATGACCTCTCCGACAGCCAACCAACCAAGGGCAATATTGAGGGTGGGCTCACCACCATCGAGGAGAAAGCCTTTGGCAACCTGGAAAAGATCGGCCGCACCTCGAGTTTCATCGACATCCTCGAACCCGCCGAGACTCCGAAGTCGGGCAATGGCCTCTACTATATGGACACGTCGTCGGCAGCGGCAGAATGCGTGACGCTGATGGCAGCGGGGGGCTATGTCGTCCACACCTTTCCGACCGGTCAGGGCAATATCGTAGGCAACCCAATCGTCCCGGTCATCAAGATCAGCGCCAACCCGCGCACCGTCCGCACCATGGGCGAGCATATCGACGTCGATGTCTCGGGCATCCTGCGGCGTGAGATGACCATCGACGCCGCGGGCGACGCGTTGATCGAGATGATCCGGCGCACCTCGAACGGCCGCAATACCGCCGCCGAGGCGCTGGGGCACCGTGAGTTCGTCATGACCAAACTTTACCGATCGGCATGACCGGGCCGACTTGCGTCGGGCCGGCAGCAATGCCGGCCCGGTTCTCCCCGGGCAGGAACGCCATCAACGCCCTGCCCTAACAATCTTGCCGGAGACGGTCTGCACCATGAAGCTCTGCTCTTTCCACGCGCAAGGCCAGGCGTCCTACGGCCTCGTCACCGAGACCGGGATCGTCGATCTGGGCGCGCGCTTCGCCGCCCCCACGTTGCGCGACTTTCTGGCGTCGGGCGATATCGCCAGGGCCCGCGCACTCACCTCGGAACCGGCCGATTTTGACTTCGACGCCGTGACGCATGACCCGGTGATCCCGAACCCCGACAAGATCATTTGCGTCGGGCTGAACTACAGCGACCACATCAAGGAAACCGGTCGCGACGCCTCGCCCTATCCGGTGCTGTTCGCGCGCTTTCCCGGTAGCCAGATCGGCCAGGGCCAGCCGCTGATCAAACCGCACGAGTCGGATGAGTTCGACTTCGAGGGCGAACTTGCGGTGATCATCGGCAAAACCTGCCGCCGCGTGAGCGAGGCTGATGGGTTGGACGTGGTGGCGGGCTATGCCTGCTACAACGATGCCTCCGTGCGCGACTGGCAGCGCCACACTCACCAGCTTTTGCCGGGCAAGGTCTTCGCGGGCACCGGCGCCTTTGGCCCCTGGATGGTGACCGCCGATGAAATCCCCGACCCCTCGGCCCTGCACTTGCAAACTCGGCTAAACGGTCAGGTGGTGCAGGACGCCACCACCGATCTGCTGATTTCCTCGGTGCCCCGGCTGATCGCCTATTGCTCGACAATGCTGCCCCTGCTTCCCGGCGACGTCATCGTAACAGGCACACCCGGCGGTGTCGGCGCCAGGCGGACTCCGCCGCTCTGGATGATGGGCGGCGACACCTGCGAAGTTGAAATCTCCGGCATCGGCGTGCTGCGGAACGGTGTGAAGAATGAAGCTGCGGCTCCGTTTTGAAGCAACCCGATTGTGAATAGGTGTTAGACTCCACGATCCGCCGCGTGGAGTATGCGGACATTGTCACCAGACTTCTGAACCCGCGCAAGTGGCTTCAGGCGAGACCCGCGAAGGTCAGGTAAGCCATCAGCGCCGCTCGACCTTTGGCGTGGCGGTATGGCATCAGCCGCGGATCATCGAGCCACCGGCTGACCGAGGCTGCACCATCTTCCAGAGCCTCATGCGCCAGTGTCGGCGCGGCGTCGGCTTCGACTAGCCGCCGATCGGATGGCCGTTGTCGGGCGGATTGCAGCCCGGGCAGGTGGGGATTTGGACCGGGCCGCAGTCGTCAACAGATTTGCAGGGCAGGTAAACGACATCAGCGCGCACGGCGACGGCGTTGGCCAGGACGGTGGCGGCGATCACAACGGCGGCGATCCGGGCGAGCGGATGGGAAGACTGGGAAGCGAGGGTCATCTGGGGTCTCCTTTGGGTGAAGGGTGAGGGTCGGTCAGCCGCGCGTAGCGACGGCCGGGGCAGCCACGGCAAGCGCTGGCTCGGGTGCCGCGATGGTCAGGACCGGAACGGGGGCGAGGTTGGGATCGGAAAGCGCAGGGGCAGCGAGCACGGCGACAGCGGCAGCGGCATAGCCTGGAACCTCGAGCGGGAAGGCATCGGCGGCAGTGGTCAGAACCGCAGGCTGCAGGGCGAGAAACGCCACGAGCGAGCGGGTGAAGATCTTGCTGCGAGCGGCCATGATGGATCTCCTTTTGGCGTTTCTTTGCGGTCACTGATTGATGTCGGGGGCCGGCTGCGTCGGCGGATTGCACATCCACGGCTCGATCCAGCAGGGTTTCGGCGGCGGCGGCGGCGGCGGGATTACACAGGCCTGGCAGTTGCAGGAGCAGCCGCAGGCCTGGGCCAGCGTGGTGCCGGCTGACAGGATCGCCGCAGAGATCAGTGCGGCGGCAAGGATCGGATGGGCTTTCATAGTCTGTCTCCTCGGGTCGGCAGGCGCTTCGATTGCGCCTTGCAAGGGATGACGGCGGGGCGGCCGATTTTCCCGCCGGTCCCGGGAAAATTTCTGCGGTGGCCGTCACTCCTTTCACAGGCCCCCGATCCGGGGTGGCCGATCGCGCAAGGAATCGCCCGTGAACATTCCCGCACCAGACCTCGCAGAACCGCGAACCCCGGTGCCACGGATCGTGCTTGGCGCCGCCGGCCCGGCCGATCTAGTCTGGCCCAAGCTGCTGCTTCGGGATGTCGCCATGCAGGACCAGGACGCAACCGACCGGGCCATCATCGCCGCCCTCGACACCGGCGGCCGCGCCGCCTGGGACGCCTTCGTGGCACTGGCAAGCGGCCCGCTCTGGGCCGCAGCCGCGCGCGCGACCCCACGCCGGGCCGAGGCCGAGGCGCTCTTTACGCAGATCATGCAAGCCTGGTTCGCGGCACGGCAAGACCTGTCGCGGCAACTTGGACGCTTTGGCACCGGCACCGTGCGGGCCTTCCTCGATTCGGAGATTGACGCCCAGCTTTCTGCCTGGATGCTCGAGCTCTTCCAGACCGGCGCACCCGGCGCCGCCGAAGTCTTCGTCCGCCTCTTCGCGCGCGACATCCGCCTGTGGGTTGCCCGCGCGACGCCAGCCCAGGCACGCGCGGGCGTGGATGATCGCGTGCAGGAGGTCTTCGTCGGCCTTCTGGCTGAGAGCGCCCGCCGCATCCGTGCCTATGCCGGCAGCGCACCGCTGCGCGCCTATCTGCGGCGGGTCTGCGTGAACCTCGCAATCGAGGCAGGCAGGCGCGAGCAGGGCCGCGTGCGCCCGGGCGCCGATCCGGCCCGATCGGGGCGGCCGCGTCTTGTCTCGATCGACGTCGAGGACGACCCACTGGAGTTAACCGACGACGGCCCCGACGGCGAACAGGCGCTGATCGACACCGAAGACCTGCTGGCGGAGGCCGCGCGCCTCGAAGCGGTAAAGGCGGCGCTTGCCGCGCTGCCGACGGATGCGCGCCGGGTGCTTGTCGCGCGCTTCGTCGACGGCCGGAAGCCGCGCGAGATCGCCGAGGCGGAGGGCCGCGACGTGAAGGATATCTACCGCATCCTCGAACGCAATTTGGCCCAGCTCAAGGTGAGCCTGGGCGGGAGGCCGTCATGAAAAAACCCAGCCGTCTCGTCATTCTGCGCGACGCGCTGACGCAGCTCGATGCCGAGGCCGCGGTGCCCGAGCATCTCGTCACTGCCGCGCGGGCCCTCTTCGACCGACCCGAGGTGCCGCAGTGGGAGGTGTTTCGCCTCTTCGCTGCCGCGACCGGCGGGACGACCGAGGGCCTCGTCTGCACCAGTACCTCTGGCCTCTGGACGCTCGAAATCTTCGCCGGCCTCGCGCCCGAAGATCGCGCCGCGGGCCGCGGCCAGGTGCTCTTGAGCGTACATCTGGACCACCGCGCCAGTTACGAGGGCCTCACCGCACGCATCTTCATCCACGGGCCGGACGGCGAAACGGTGCTTGCCGAGGCCGCCGTGGTGGAAGGCGAAGCTTTCGCCGATGTATCGCTTTCGGGACTGGACCTGACCGGGCGGGATGCCGTCAACGTCACCTTCAGCCCGAGGTCCGGCAAATGAGCGGGCGCGTCTGGGTCTTGCTTACTGCCGGCCGCGGCCAGGGCGTCGCGCGCGAGCTTGCCACCGCGCTCAGCGCGGGGGTCCATGGCCAGGCGCTACGTCGCGCAGAGGTGGCGGGCGCGGGGCCGGATCTCACGCTGTCAGCCCGCACCGCCGCCGCCGAGGTGTTGCCCATCCTCTACCGCGAGCGCTACCTTGATCGCCAGATCGTCGTCCGCTTCGCCGCCGAGGAGTTCGGCAACGTCCAGGGGCGCAGCGCCGAACTCGCATTCGCTCTTGGCGTCGCGGCAGCCGCGGTCAGCCAGGAGTTGCCGCCAGTCGCCGCCACCGGCACCGTCGAGGCGGGCGGCGCCATCGGGGCCGTCGAGGGGCTGGCTGAGAAGTTGGCCGCCGCACTCGCCATACTGCCCCCGGGCGGCGTCTTCGCCTTCCCGGCCGTCGGCGAGAGCGTGCTGCCCCCCGCTTTGCGCAAAGCGGCGGCCGATGCCGGCGTCGCCCTGCTGCCGGTCTGGCGGCTGGAGGACGCGCTGGCCCGCCTCGGCCTCGCCATCACCAGAACCTGGCTGGAAAACCCGTTCCGCGGGCTGGAACCCTTCGGCTTCGGCGACGCCTCGGTGTTCTTCGGCCGCGCGGCGGAGATCGAGTCTCTCTCTGCCCTGCTCATCCGCCGCGGTGCGATCCTCGTGCAGGGGCCGAGCGGGGTGGGCAAATCCTCGCTGGTGCAGGCCGGGCTGCTGCCCGCCCTGATCCGCCGCGACCCCGCTGGCAGCGAGCGTCGCTGGGGCCTGATCCGCCCGCGCGATCTGCCCGCCGACCCCGACGCCGCGCGCGAGGTGGCCGACCTGGTGCCCGCCATCGCCCGCGCCTTCTGCCATGCCGCGGAAGGCGGCTTGGGCGAGGCCGCCGCCGAAGGCCCGCTCCCGGAAGGTGGCGCACCCGCCCTGGCGGCCTGGCTGCGGGATTGGGGTGCGCTCCGCCCCGTCCTCGTCGTCGACCAATTGGAGGAGCTATTCGAACCGCGCCTGACCCCTGCCAACGCCGAGGCATTCGCCACCCTGCTTGCCGCCCTCGCCGACACCGGCGTCGCGCTCGTTTGCACCATGACCGCCGCTGCGCTGCCCCAACTCGCGGCCCTGCCCCGGCTCGACGCGCTCTTCGGCATCGAAGGCCGCCACCTGATGGAGCCGCGCCATGACGCGGCACTGATGGAAGCCGTGATCCGGGCTCCGGCCGAAGCGGCAGGCCTCAGCTACGAGCCGGGGCTCGAGGCCGAACTGATCGCCGTCGCCAGTCATGGCGGGGTGGACGTGCTGCCGCTCCTCGAGCTGCTCCTGACCGAGCTCTACGAGCGCCGAGACGCCGCCGCGGCCGAGCTGCGCTGGAGCGACTATCGCGCGGTGGGCGGGCTCGATGGTGTCGTCAGCAGCCGTGCCGACGTGGTCTATCGCGGGCTCGATGCCGACGCGCAGGCAGCGGTCCCCGCGCTTCTCTGGCTGCTTCTGACGCACGGCGCCGTCGCAGGGACCAACGCGCCCGACCACCCGCTCCAGCGCGTCCTCGCCGCCTATCAGGCCCGTCGGCTCCTGGTCCGCGACACCGGCGGCACGGCGGGCGAGTTCCGCGCGGCGCATGAGGCGCTCTTGCGCCATTGGCGGCGGGCCGTGGACTTCCGCCAGGAGTACGAGGCCGATCTGATGCTCTGGACCGATCTCATGCGCGAGGCTCTGCAATCGGCGCGCGGCGAGCGGGCGCTGATCCCTGCCGGACCGCAACTCGACGCCGCCGTGGCTCTCGTCCACCGTCGGCAGGGTCTGTGGACGGCGGAAGAAGGCCGCACTATCATCTATGTCGACCGCTCACAGCACGCCCGCCAACGGCGCCACCTCGTCCTCGGCGCCGTTGCCGCGGTGCCGCTGCTGGTCGGCGTCGGCTGGTCGGGTGCGGTTGCCCGGCGCGCTTGGCTTGCCCGGTTCGAGACCCGCATTTCCTTCAACGACATCTCCGTGCCAGGTCCGGACTACGTCATCGCTGGCGAACCCTACCTGAACCGCTTCGGCATCACTGTGCCAGACCGGACGCCCGCCGATGCCCGGCTGGAGATCGTGAACAACCTCGGCTTCTACAACGGCCGCGGGGCCGATCCGGTGGCCGGGCAGAACTTCCTGACCCAAAGTACCGCAACGCCCGCCGCGCCGATCGACTTTACCTTGGCCTTCGCCCATCCCCCCAAGCGCGTCGGCCTGTTACGGGCGGCACTTTGGGCCGCGACGGCCTCCGGCGTCACCCATGCCGCCTGGCGGATGGACGCGCTCGACGCCAAGCGCAACGTGATTGGCTCGGTGTCCGAGGATCTGTTGCGCGGAATGCTGAACGATCAGGGCGACATCGTGCTGCTCAACCTCGAGGCACAGCCGATCAAGACCCTTGGCGGCCGCGTGATCCCGGCGCAGATGTTCACCGTCGCCGACAACGGCGAACCCCTCGCGTCGGTGCGCATCACCGGCGACAACCGGCTCGGCGGGCGTTACTTCGCCGGCACCCAGTCCGTGCTGATCAACGAACTGGTGCTTTACTACGACTGAGAATGCCCCAGCGCCCGACGCGACGCGAAAGGCCCCGTCCGCACATGGCGAACGGGGTCCGAAGGGCGGACGTGGCGGGACGGCGGCGGATTTAGTTGCTCGAACCGTCGAAGGCTTCAGCTGCCTGCGAAATGCCCTCGGCGGCATGCGTGAGCTGCTCGGACGCGTTGTGGTTGGGATCGCCGTTGCAGTACTGGCCGGGCGTGCCGCAGTCGGCCCAGGCGGCCGTGGTGGACAGGCTGAGGCAGAGCGCCAGGGCGGTCGCGGAGGCGGTGATGAGGCGACGGGTCTGCATGGTCATTCTCCTGCGTGATGGCGGGTGGACGTTCCCCCCGCATGTCAGGAAGGACGGACGGCCGAGGGGTTTTCCCGGCGTCTCACGAAAAAAATGCGCTGACAGCTCGCGCTGCTTGAGTCTCGGCTCGCGCGCTCGCCGCCGTCGCCAGCATTTGCTTGGCCCTTGTCGACGCGGGGCTGCTCGGATCGGTAGCTGTTTCCTGCCATCGGTCGCAACCTGCCAGTCGGCAGCCGCCCCCGGGGCAGTCATCCTTACCTGTCGCGGCGAATGACCGCTTCCCGCCCATCACTCTCAGAGACCCGCATGCGCTGCGACGCGCACGAACGTCTTGAACGGGCTGGCCTGGACGGTTCGCTGCGGTCTGCATGAGGGGCCGCTTCGAGGCCTTGTCGGCGCGGGGCCTGCCTGTCGGACCAGTGATGAGGCAGAGAAGGCTTGCCTTAATCCGAACAACGCGCGACCGAGTTTTGTAGCCTGCCCGACGGCCGGGCCATGTGCTTCGGCGAACCGGCGCTGTGCGGAGGTTCCTCTTGGGGAAACGCGCCTGCCACGTTAGCTAGAAGGCAACCTCGTAACATCGCGCCCACTTTCGGAGAGGCATCATGAAGAAGATCGGATTTCTGTCCTTCGGGCACTGGAACCCCGAGCCGCGCTCGCCGCTCCAGACCGGCGGCGAGACCCTGAAACAATCCATCGAACTGGCCGTGGCGGCCGAGGAACTGGGCGTCGACGGGGCCTATTTCCGCGTGCATCACTTCGCCCGGCAGCTGGCATCACCGTTTCCGCTGCTGGCGGCCATCGGGGCGCGGACCTCGCGGATAGAGATCGGCACCGGTGTCATCGACATGCGTTACGAGAACCCTCTCTACATGCTCGAAGATGCAGGCGCGGCCGATTTGATCTCGGACGGGCGGCTGCAACTGGGCATCAGCCGTGGCTCGCCTGAACAGGTGATCGACGGCTGGCGCCACTTCGGGTATGAGCCGCGCGAGGGCGAGGATGCCTCGGAAATGGCGCGCCGGCACGCCGAGACCTTCCTCGAGCACCTTGACGGCAAGGGCTTTGCGCAGCCCAACCCGCACCCGATGTTCCCGAATCCGCCGGGCCTGCTCCGGCTCGAGCCGCATTCGCCGGGCCTGCGGGATCGCATCTGGTGGGGTTCGGCTTCAAACGCGACGGCGGTCTGGGCGGCCCAAATGGAGATGAACTTGCAAAGCTCCACCCTGAAGGTTGACGAGACGGGCGAGCCGTTCCACGTGCAGCAGGCCAAGCAGATCCGCGCTTTCCGCGCGGCCTGGAAGGAGGCGGGTCACGCGCGAACGCCGCGCGTCTCGGTCAGCCGGTCGATCTTTGCCCTGACGAACGATACCGACCGGATGTATTTCGGCCATGGCAAGGAAAGTGATCAGATCGGGCAGATCGACAATTTCCGCGGCATCTTTGGTCGGAGCTACGCGGACGAGCCCGACCGTTTGGTTGAGGAATTGAAACGGGACGAGGCGATCGCCGCCGCGGATACGCTACTTCTGACGGTGCCGAACATGCTGGGCGTGGAGTACAACGTGCATGTGCTGGAGAGCATCCTGACCCATGTTGCGCCTGCCCTCGGCTGGCGCTGAGCCGGGCGCAGGCCGTGCCGTCCATTTCCCCGCGAAAGATGGCTCTCTACCGTCGGCGCGACGGGCGGTTCAAGGAAGCTGCCAAAGAGCGTCGGGAGGTCTGGAACGACCACCTTAGGCGAGGAGTTAAAGGCCATCAGCCCACCTGCGCCTGCGCGCTCCTTGCCTGCCGCCTGGCTTCCTCTTCCTGCCAGTGCTGGCTCGCTCTCTCTGGTCGGTGTTGGTGTGCACCGCCGCGACATAGCGCCAGCGGTCGCCATAGTCGCCACTGCCGAGCAACGCCTCGCCCCAATCCCGCGCGATGGCGGCGGCAACTTCGGCATCGGTCCCCTTCGGAAAGCTCATGACAATATGGTCGACATGGCCGCGCTTCGGTGCGCCCCGCCAGCCCGCCTCCCAATCGCTCGCCAGCCGACCGACCGCTGTGTCGCCGAAGTCGCGCAGGCCAGGCCCGCGCCCTGCTCGTGCCAGACGGCGGTCGCCGCCTCGTCGCGGGTGACATAGGTGAGAAGGTTCTTCAGCCCGGTCCGGTCATGTACGCCGCCGTTGACGACGCGCTTGATCACGGCCTGCGACGAAGGTGGAGCGCGTCAGCCGCCTGACCGGGGCCGCCGCGCGAGGGGCGCCACCCCCCTGCCCTTTCCGCCGCCGACGCCGGACCGGCAGCACCTCCCCGATCACCGCCTCCTCGACGGTCACATATTGACGGGTCATGTCTCGTCCTCGCCTTCGTCCCAGGGCAGGATGTTGACCTTCGCGCGCGCGGCCTCGATCACCCTTGTGGCCGCACCCGTCGCCAGGTCGGCCGCCGCGAGCGCCTTCGCGATCGTCCTCGCATCGCCGGGGTTTCCCTTCAGCCGGTCGGCATTGGCGAGCTCGGTCAACTGGTTGAGATTCCGCCCGATGGCCGCGATCTGGTTTCGGACGTCGCGCAGCGCAGCGATCACCTCCCGGTCGATCTCCACCATCGCCGCACCTTGACGCAACGCGCTCCGCATCACCGCATTCTTCGAGCGACCGCGCTCCGCGGCCAGCGCCTGGAGCGCCTCCATCTCTGCCGTCGTCAGTCGCACGGTGACGGTGTGGCCCCGTGTCGTCGCCTCGGGCTGGCGCGCGGCCTGATAAAGGCGGGCCACCGCCGGGCCCGATCGGCCGAGGGCTGCGGCAACCTCGTCGCGGCTCTTTCCCTCGGCCACGAGTCGGCGAAGCGCCTGTCGTTCTTCTGACGAAAAGGCAGCCACGGCGCCTCCACTCACACAACTACCCAAGATATGTAACACATAATACCGTTCCAGCCAACCGTCTTTGCAGCCGGTTTGCGCTCCTTCGGAGAAGGGGCCGCTTGCGCAAACCGGCTGCAAAGACGGGCATTGTGGCGCCCCATTGCGAGCCACAGGCGCGCAATCACAAAGGGGGCGCCTGTCCGGACCCCGAGGCCCCGCAATCTCGCCCCTGCGAGAGCTGCGGAAAAGGCCGAGGGTCTGTGGCCGGACGACGGCTTGCCTTGCATTGGGGTGGCCAGAGGGTCGGGCCGGCGGAGGCGCGGTCGGGGGGAGCCGCTAGGCGCCCCAGGTGCGTCCGCACGGGCAGGGACGCTGGCCCAAGCGAAGACCTTGATGCTGACGAGGCGTCCGCTCATGGCGATGCACCGGGCACCGGACGCGGGGAGAACGGTGACGTCCGTTGCCCGCACCTACTGCGGGTACGCCGCGCTGCCACACGAGGCAATGTGCGGTCGTTCGCTCGGCGGCACGGTCGCACGACAGCACGGCAACTCCTTGGGTCCGTCGCACAACGGCACCGTGGCTCTTTGGCACGGCAGCACACTCGCCCGCGCGCACCATCGCGCCGTGGCCTCGACAAACCACGGCGGCGGCGATAGAGGCGAGTTTATATGGGTTCCCATATGATTCGTCGCGCGGATGAGGCCGAATGCTGTCCGATCACCAAACTATAATGGATGCCCTGCGACGCATCGTTCAGGCTCTGCGCCAGTCCTCGGCACATTCCGAACAAGACTCGAACGTTACGGGCGCGCAGGCCCTCATTCTCAAACACGTGGCTGCGCGCGAAGGGCTGTCCATCAACGAACTGGCCGGGCTGACCTTCACGCATCAAAGCACGGTATCCGAAGTTGTCGGTCGCCTCGAAACCCGCGGGCTGGTTCAGCGCGCACGGGCGCAGGGCGACGGCCGAAGGTGCGAGTTGCGATTGACCGACGAGGGCAAGGCCGCGGGGCACGGCACCATGATCACCATGCAGGAAAGACTGATGCAGGCCCTCCATGATTTGCCTCCAGCGACCTTGTCACAACTTGCGGATGGGCTGGATGCGCTGATTGGTGCGGCAGGGTTGGCCGAAGAGCCGCCCATCATGTTTTTCGAAACCCAAGCCCACAAGATCGGAGATCCCAAGTGAGCCGCCACCCCGTCGAAGAGGCCTCTACCACACCCGGGCTGCCTATTTCCGTGGGATTTGCGCCCACTCTTGAACAGGCTGGCGTGGAATGGCACGCGAAGGCGCTCGACCGGCGGTCGATGACAATTGTCGGGCTGGCGATGTTGATTGCGGCGATTGTCGCAGTCGTTGCACGGGCGCTGGTCTATCTTATTGGGTTCATCACCAATATCGCATTTTACGGCAAGATTTCGGGAACGTTCTCCTCGCCAGCCGGTAACCAATTCGGCCTGTGGGTCATCGCCGTTCCAATCGCAGGCTCGCTCATCGTGGGCATCATGGCGCGCTACGGGTCGAAGGCCATCCGCGGCCATGGCATCCCTGAAGCGATGGAGCAGATTCTGACCAACGAAAGCCGTATTCCAAAACGCATGACCTTCCTCAAACCACTCTCGGCCGCGATTGCGATCGGGACGGGTGGACCTTTCGGGGCAGAGGGGCCGATCATCGCGACCGGCGGCGCCCTCGGTTCGTGGCTGGGTCAGGTGGTGAAGGTTTCGGCGCATGAACGAAAAACCATTCTGGCAGTAGGGGCAGCGGCCGGAATGACCGCTATCTTCGGCACGCCGTTTTCGGCAATCCTGCTCGCCATCGAATTGCTGGTGTTTGAGTTTCGCCCGCGCTCCTTCATACCGGTCACAGCTGCGGCCTTGACCGCCATCGCCTTGCGCCCGGTGCTGTTTGGCGCGGCGCCGCTGTTCCACATCGGCACGCTCGCGCCTGCATCCGATGCGGCGCTGTTAGCCTATGTCGCCGAGGGCGCCGTGATGGGCCTGTTTGCCGTCGCACTGTCCCGCTCGATCTACTTCATCGAAGACATGTTTGAGCATTTGCCTCTGCATTGGATGTGGTGGCCTGCAATCGGCGGATTGGTTGTCGGGCTGGTGGGGGTCATCTCGCCGCACACGATGGGTGTCGGATATGAAAACATCGACCAGATCCTGAGCGGCCAGTTTATCGGGATCACGCTCGCCCTTTTCTGTGCGCTCAAGTTTCTGTCTTGGTCCATTGCGCTTGGCAGCGGGACGTCCGGCGGAACGCTCGCCCCGATCTTCACGATCGGAGGCGGCGTCGGCGTACTCGCGGGGGAGGTTATTCAGTTCCTGCTGCCATCCGCGGGGGTGGATCTGCGCATGGCTGGCCTTATCGGCATGGCCGCCAGTTTTGCGGGGGCCTCGCGCGCCCTGTTCACTTCGGTCGTTTTTGCTCTGGAGATCACCCGCCAGTTTGACTGCCTGCTGCCACTGCTTGGGGGATGCACCGCTGCCTTCATCGCCTCGGCCCTCGCGATGCGGACCACGATCATGACTGAAAAGCTGGTGCGCCGCGGGCATCATGTCCCTTCGGAATACGTCGCGGCAGGGCCATCGCACTTGGGGTGACCGCCCAGTCGATTGCCCGGCGCCCCTGCTCGCAAGTTGCACGAGCGCTTTCCTCGCCTCCGCGCTGACAATGGCAAACTCGGTTATGACGGCTCAGCTTGCGCGGCGGCCCCTGCAACGCCGCCCCTGCCCGCATTTCCGATTGCTCTGTCCGTCCGCGACTCTACTGTCAGCTAGGATCACGCGGACCCGGCAGCACGCTCGATACGCCGATAGCCCGCGACGCCGTGAAAGAAGCCGTTGCTGAACGGAAGCCCGTCGCAGATGCAGGCAAGCTGCTGGCGCGCCACCGCCGCTGTCAGACGCCCCTCCAAACAGGCCGCGAAGACCTCGGCCACGGCGACCATGTCGACATCCTGAGGCAAGAGACGCGCTTGGCTGACCCCCATGCTTTCAAAATGACCAATTCATCAAGCAGTTCCACGCAGCTGTCCGACTGGGTCTGGATGCCGTTCACGCGCAGAATCGGGAGGCCATCCCGGGTGGCCAGAGGCATACCGTCGGGGTCTTTTTCGCAGACAAACTGACAGTTGTCCTTGGTGCGCCCATGAGCCCGGGCGTGATAGCAGCGGGCCGATACCGCAAGCGGCGCGCGACCGAAAACCTGAACTTCGACCCCAAGGCCCAAGGCGCGCGCTTCGCTGGCAGCAACTGCGATCGCTTCCGATGGCATCTCGGTCGGCAGGCAGACATGAGTCGCGCCCTGCCCCGCCAACCAAGCGATCGTCGCCTCGTTATAGGCGTTGAGGAAAGGCCCGATCCGGTGTGGCCGACCGGCCCGGGCAAGAAGACCCGCCGCGTTGTTGATCTCGATCTCAGGCGAGTCCAGAGACGCAAGGCCATTGGTCGCCTCGCGTTCCCGCTTGAGTACCACTTCCGCGAGCGACGAGAGTACGACCGTTTTGCCGGCCCGTTCCAGCCGCGCGATCGTCTCTGGCAACTCGCGGTCGAAGAAGGGGGCCTGCTTGGAGCTGCCTTCGTGAAGGCGAATGTGGGCGACACGATCAAGTTCGTCGCGGTGGACGCCGGACATAATGCCGAGACCATTCCGGGGTTCCTGCCGGACGGCGCTACGCCGATCACGGGCAAGGCGGGCGAGACCATCGAGATGCCGATCACTCAAGAAGGGCTCTACGGCATCCAGTGCCACCCGCACTACGGGCTTGGCATGGTCGCGCTGATTGAGGCGGGCAAGCTGGTGAACATCGGCGCGGTGAAGGCCCTACATATTCCGAAGAAGGCTGCCGACAAGTTCGATACGTGGTTCGATCAACTCTGAATCGAACCTGCAACTGAAGTCGCCAGAGCGGCTCTCCGGCCGCGGTCTCGCCGGTGGAGGTGACGTTATGGGCGAGGATATCGACGATCCGGACTTGCCACTCGCCCGGCTTTTCCGGCTCTGTCCGACGGTGGCGGAGGCTTTCTTCGCCCACCGCATGCTCTGCTTCGGCTGCCCGGTCGCGCCGTTCCACACCGTGATCGACGCTTGCGCGGAATACCGTCTCGACGAGGCGGAATTCCGCGCCGAGTTGCGGCGGATAGCTCTTTTGTCGAAAGACAGCTGACTGGCCATTTTGACGGGGTTTGAAGATTCAGATTCTGCTCTGGCGCAGTATTCAGAACAAAATCCAAATGACGCCGTCAGCCCGCCGCGCCGCTGAGCAGGACCAATCTGTGCGGGGCAGTCACCACGATGTGCCTGCGAGTGCTGCGCACCAACCCCTCTTTCTCCCAGGCGCTGAGCAGGCGGCTGACCCGAAGCGCCATTGTCTGGATGAAAATTCCTACGTCCGCCCGGAAAGCGCAAAGTCTTCTGGCCGAACCAGGCCATCCACTCCGGCTTCGGGAAGTTCAAGTCCGGCGGTCAGGCCCTCGTGGTCCGGGCCGTCGATCAGCGGGGTCGGATGCGCCACCGCTTCGAGGGCCCGCCGGTCCGTGATGATGATGCGCTGGCCATCGACCTTGGCGCCGACCTCTTGCAATGACTTCATCGCCCGCGACAGGCTTTCTGGCGTTATGCCCAGAAAGGACGCCAGCAGGCGCTTTTCGATAGGAAGAAGGAAGCTCACCCCGTTCGGCGCTGTCCTTGCCTGTTTCAGGATGTAGGCCGCAAGCCGTTCGCGGGCGCTGCGCAGTTTCAGGTCCTTGGTGTGGCGCACCACGCTGCGGTAACAGGCGGCAAGCTCCGTGATCGTCGCCATCGCAAATTCGGGGTCGATCCGGAACACCGCCCGCAAATCGACGCTTGGTACCAGGATCACGCGGGTCTTTTCCAGCGTGCGCGCCGACATCAGGTAGGGCGCATCCCTGATGCAGGCGGCCAGGATGAAGGTCGACACCGGCCGCAGGACGGCAAGCGTGGTTTCGCGGCCCTGCCACCCGGCGAAGAGTTCAACCGAACCCTCAATCACGATGTGCAGGAAATCCGCCGTCGCGCCCTCGTCGATCAGCTGCACCTGCGCGGGGAAGGTCTGGTCGTAGGCGGCCCGGGTCACGGTGGCGAAATTCGCCTCTGCCATCGTGCGGAACAGGGGCAACTGACGAATATCCGGAAGCTCTGCGTCGCGCACGAATCGCACCCAATCAAGGTTTTGTGATTGACATATGATAAGTGGGCAGTTGATCCGGGTCCAGTAACGAACTGACCTTTGCGCGATCCCTGGCTGACAAAGTTCAGCCATCGCCACGCTGCAGGTCAAATCCGGTTCGAATGTTACGCGCATTTGCAACGGCTTGATCTGCGTCAATTCCCGTCTCTTTCAGCATTGCCTGATGCACGGCGAACCCGCGTGGGACGTGCCCGCGCCGGATGCGGAGAATGAAAATGCTGGACAAGGCGAATGTATCGGACGGCGATCGCGGACGCGCGCTGACCCTGAGCACGGTCGCGTTTACGGCCTGTTTTGCGGTCTGGACGATCTTCTCGATCATCGGGGTCGCCATAAAGGCTGAACTTGGCCTGAACGAATTCGAATTCGGGCTGCTGGTCGCAACGCCGGTGCTGACCGGCTCGCTGACGCGGCTGTTTCTGGGCGTGCTGACCGAGAAATACGGCGGCCGCCTCGTGTTCGGCAGCCAGATGCTGCTGACGGCGGCGGCGACCTGGATGCTGACCTGGGCCTCGAGCTACACCATGTATCTGGTCGCGGCGCTCGGCATCGGCCTTGCGGGCGGCTCTTTCATCATCGGCATCGCCTATGTGTCGCGCTGGTATGGCGCGGGCAAGCAGGGCACCGCCCTTGGCATCTTTGGCGCGGGCAACGTCGGCGCGGCGGTCACGACCTTTGTCGCGCCTTTCGTGATGGTCGCCTACGGCTGGCACGGGGTCGCGCATATCTGGGCGACGGCGCTGGCCGTGATGGCGGTCCTGTTCTTCCTGTTCGCCAAGGACGATCCCGAACTGGTCGCGCGGCGCAAAAGCGGCCAGCGCGCACCGACGCTGGCCGAGCAATTCGCCCCGCTGAAGAACCTGCAAGTCTGGCGGTTCGCGCTTTACTACTTCTTCGTCTTCGGCGGCTTCGTGGCGATCGCGCTCTGGACGCCGCATTACCTCGTCAACGTCTATCACGTCGATATCCGCACGGCGGGCATGGCGGCGGCGGCGTTCGGGTTGTCGGCCTCGCTGTTCCGCGCCTATGGCGGGCATCTGTCGGATCGGTTCGGCGCGCGGGCGGTGATGTACTGGAGCCTCGGCTTTTCCGCGCTCCTGCTGTTCATGCTGTCCTATCCGGCCACCGACTATGTGATCCAAGGCAAGAACGGCCCCATCGCCTTTTCGACGCAGATGGATTTCGTGCCCTTCGTCATCACGCTCTTCGCGCTCGGCTTCTTCATGAGCCTCGGCAAGGCGGCGGTGTTCAAGCATATCCCGGTCTATTATCCCAACAACGTCGGCGCGG
Organism: Paracoccaceae bacterium; assembly: GCA_016124615.1. Lineage (GTDB taxonomy): Bacteria > Pseudomonadota > Alphaproteobacteria > Rhodobacterales > Rhodobacteraceae > Solirhodobacter. The sequence goes on from WGNF01000011.1 coordinate 148,948, forward strand.
TCGGCGGGCTGGTCGGCATGATCGGCGGGCTTGGCGGCTTCGTTCTGCCGATCCTGTTCGGCGCCGCGCTTGATCTGACCGGCATCTACACCACCAGCTTTGCGTTGCTGTTCCTCGTGGTCGCGGTATCGCTGACCTGGATGCACATGGCGATCCGGCACATGGAACGGGCGGCCTATGGCACGATCCTCGACCAGTTGCCGGAACTGCCGGAAATGCAGGGGGTGGCCCGGCCTGCAGGCACGCACGCCGCGCATATGCTGGAAGAATGGAAGCCCGAAGACGCGACCTTCTGGGAGGCGAAGGGCCGCCGCATCGCGCGCCGCAACCTGTGGATCTCGATCCCCGCGCTGCTGCTGGCGTTCTGCGTGTGGATGGTGTGGTCGGTCGTGGTGGCACGCCTGCCCGCCATCGGATTTGCCTTCACGCCGGGGCAGTTGTTCTGGCTGGCGGCGCTGCCGGGGCTTTCCGGCGCAACCTTCCGCATCTTTTACAGCTTCATGGTGCCGATCTTCGGCGGTCGACTGTGGACCACGCTGTCCACCGCGTCGCTGCTGGTCCCGGCGATGGGGATCGGCTATGCGGTGCAGAACCCCCAGACGCCCTATCTGATCTTCCTCGCCCTCGCGCTCTTGTGCGGCTTTGGCGGCGGCAACTTCGCCTCGTCGATGGCCAACATCGCCTTTTTCTACCCGAAGGCGGAAAAGGGCAACGCGCTGGCGCTGAATGCGGGCTTAGGCAACCTCGGCGTGTCGGTCATGCAGTTTCTGGTGCCGATCGTCATCACCTCTGGCGTGTTCGGCGTCATGGGCGGCGATGCGCAGGTGATGTCCAAGGGTGGCCAGCTCTGGATGCAGAACGCGGGCTTTGTCTGGGTGCCATTCATCATCGCCTCGACCATAGCAGCCTGGCTGGGGATGAATGACATCGCCGACGCCAAGGCGAGCTTTGCCGAACAGGCGATCATCTTTTCGCGCAAGCACAACTGGATCATGTGCATCCTTTATACCGGCACCTTCGGCAGCTTCATCGGCTATTCGGCGGGCTTTCCGCTGCTGGCCAAGATGATGTTCCCCGACGTGAACTCGCTGCAACTGGTGTTCCTCGGGCCGCTGGTCGGCGCGCTTAGTCGCGCCGGAACCGGCTGGGTGTCAGACCGTTTCGGCGGCGGGCGGGTGACGTTCTGGACCTTCATCGGCATGATCGCGGCGGTGTTCGGGGTGATCTTCTTCCTTGGCGTCAAGGATCAGCCGGGCGCCTTCATGGGCTTCTTCACAGCCTTCATGGCGCTGTTCTTCCTGACCGGTATCGGCAACGCCTCGACCTTCCAGATGATCCCGGCGATCATGGGCCGCGAGGTGCCGCGCCTGATGCCGGGGCTGAAGGGCGACGATCTGCGCAAGCAGGCCGACCGCGAAAGCGCCGCCATCATCGCCTTCACCTCGGCCATCGCGGCCTATGGCGCGTTCTTCATCCCCAAGGCCTACGGCAGTTCCATCGCCATCACCGGCGGACCGGCGGCGGCGCTGTGGGGGTTTCTGGCGTTCTACGTCCTCTGCGCAGTGCTGACCTGGGCCTATTACACCCGGCGCGGCGGCCTTCTTTACACCGCCGAACGGCGCACGCCCGCCGCCGCCCTCAAAGCTTGACCTGAAAGGAGAGCAAGATGAGCCATCTTCTCGACCGTCTGAACTTCTTCAAATCCACCCGCAAGGATACCTTTGCTGGGGGCCACGGTCAGACCACCATCGAAAGCCGCGAATGGGAGGAAACCTACCGCAACCGCTGGCGGCACGACAAGATCGTACGGTCCACCCACGGGGTGAACTGCACCGGGTCGTGTTCGTGGAAGATCTACGTCAAATCCGGCATCGTGACGTGGGAGACGCAGCAGACCGACTATCCCCGCACCCGGCCCGACATGCCCAACCACGAACCGCGGGGCTGCGCGCGGGGGGCGAGCTATAGCTGGTATCTTTACTCGGCCAACCGGGTAAAGACACCGCTGATCCGCGGCCGCCTGATGAAGCTGTGGCGCGAGGCGCGGGCGACGATGAGCCCGGTCGCGGCATGGGCCGCAATCCAGTCCGACCCGGCGAAACGCGCCAGCTACACCAAGACCCGCGGCAAGGGTGGCTTTGTGCGCGCCTCGTGGGACGAGGTGACAGAGATGGTGGCGGCGGCGAATGCCTATACCACCAAGACCTATGGGCCGGATCGGGTCTTTGGCTTCTCGCCGATCCCGGCGATGTCGATGGTGTCTTATGCGGCGGGCTCGCGTTACCTCAGCCTGCTGGGCGGCACGTGCATGTCGTTCTACGACTGGTATTGCGACCTGCCGCCCGCCAGCCCGCAGACATGGGGCGAACAGACCGACGTGCCGGAATCGGCGGATTGGTATAACGCGGGCTTCCTGATCCTCTGGGGATCGAACGTGCCGCAGACGCGCACGCCGGACGCACATTTTTATACCGAGGCGCGTTATCGCGGCACCAAATCCGCTGTGGTCAGCCCGGATTATTCCGAAGCGGCCAAGTTCGGTGATATCTGGCTGAACCCACAGGCGGGCACCGATGCGGCGCTGGCGATGGCCTTTGGCCACGTCATCCTGCGCGAATACCACCTTGACCGGCAGGTGCCCTATTTCGAGGATTACACCCGCAAATACGCCGACTTCCCCCTGCTGGTGAAGCTGGAGGAAAAGGACGGCCGCCATGTGCCGGGCCGGATGCTGCGCGCCGCCGATTTCACCGATGCCTTGGGCGAGGCGAACAACCCCGACTGGAAAACCGTGGGCATCGACACCAAGACCGGCAAGGTCGTGGTGCCCAACGGCTCCATCGGGTTCCGCTGGGGGCAGGACGGGCTGTGGAACCTTGAGGAAAAGGCCGCTGGCGCCGAGATCGTCCTCAAGACCACGCTGATCCTTGATGAGGACCGCGACGATGTGGTCGGCGTCGATTTCCCCTATTTCGGCGGCGAGGCGAGCGAACATTTCGTTGCCGACAATCGCGGCGCGGTGCTAACGCGCGAAATTCCGGTCAAGCGGATGATGCTGAAGGATGGCGAGGCGCTGGTAACGACGGTGTTCGACCTGTTCTGCGCCAACTACAGCCTCGACCGGGGTCTGGGCGGCGCCAATGTCGCGACCTCGTTCGATGCCGATGTGCCCTTTACCCCCGCCTGGGCGGAAAAGATCACCGGCGTGCCGCGCGACCGCATCATCGCGGTGGCGCGCGAATTCGCCACCAATGCGGAAAAGACCAACGGCAAGTCGATGGTCATCCTCGGGGCGGGAATCAACCACTGGTATCACATGGACATGGCCTATCGCGGCATCATCAACATGCTGGTGATGTGCGGCTGCGTGGGTCAGCCGGGCGGCGGCTGGTCGCATTATGTGGGGCAGGAAAAGCTGCGCCCGCAGACTGGCTGGACGGCGCTTGCCTTCGCGCTGGACTGGGCGCGCCCGCCGCGCCAGATGAACGCGACCAGCGCATGGTATGCCCACACCGACCAGTGGCGGTACGAGACGGTATCGGCGGCAGAGATCCTGTCACCCACCGCACCCGCCGGTAACTGGGCCGACCGCAGCCTGATCGACTACAACATTCAGGCCGAACGGATGGGGTGGCTGCCCTCTGCGCCACAGTTGAAGCAGAACCCGCTGGAGGTGGGCCGCGCAGCCAAGGCGGCGGGCAAGACGGCGGCGGAGCATGTGGCGGCGGGGCTGAAATCCGGCGCGCTGGAAATGTCGTGCGAAGACCCCGATGCGCCGGAAAACTGGCCGCGCAACCTGTTTGTCTGGCGGTCGAACCTCTTGGGGTCGTCGGGCAAGGGGCACGAATATTTCCTGCGCCACCTGCTGGGCACCGACCACGGCGTGCAGGGCAAGGACTTGGGCGAGGAGGGTCGCCGCAAACCGCTGGAGGCCAAATGGCACGACGCGGCGCCTGAGGGAAAGCTGGACCTGCTGGTGACGCTCGACTTCCGCATGTCGACCACCTGCGTCTATTCCGACATCGTGCTGCCAACCGCGAGCTGGTACGAGAAGGACGATCTGAACACCAGCGACATGCACCCGTTCATCCACCCGCTGCAAGCGGCGGTGGACCCGGCCTATGAGAGCAAGACCGACTGGGAAATCTTCAAGCTGATCGCCAAACGGTTTTCCGACATCGCGCCTGAGGTTCTGGGCGTGGAAACCGATGTGGTGGCCCTGCCCCTGCAGCACGACACCCCCGGCGAATTGGCGCAATCGGTGGTCGCCGACTGGAAGGCGGGCGAGTGTGACCTGATCCCCGGCAAGACCGCGCCGAATTACATCGCGATTGAGCGGGATTATCCCAATCTGGGCCGCAAGTTCGTCTCGATGGGTCCGCTGATGGACAAGATCGGCAATGGCGGCAAGGGCATCGCCTGGGACACCAAGGAGGAGGTGCATCACCTTCAGGCCTTGAACGGTCAGGTGACGGACGAGGGTATCACAAAGGGCCTCGCCCGGCTCAACACCGCGATTGATGCGGCCGAGATGATCCTGATGCTGGCGCCGGAAACCAATGGCGAGGTTGCGGCCAAGGCCTGGGGCGCGCTGGAAAAGATCACCGGGCGCGAGCATCGCCATCTGGCGGCGGCGAAACAGGATGAAAAGATCCGCTTTCGCGATATCGCCGCGCAACCGCGCAAGATCATCAGTTCGCCCACATGGTCGGGCATCGAAAGCGAGGAGGTCACCTATAACGCGGGCTATACCAACGTGCATGAACTGATCCCGTGGCGCACGCTGTCGGGGCGCCAGCAGTTGTATCAGGACCACGAATGGATGCGCGCCTTTGGCGAAGGCTTCGTCACATGGCGCCCGCCGGTGGATCTGAAAACCACCGCGCCGACGGCGGCAAAGGCGGGCAATTCAAAAACCGTCGTGCTGAACTTCATCACGCCGCACCAGAAATGGGGCATCCACTCGACCTATTCCGACAACCTTCTGATGTTGACGCTCAATCGCGGCGGCCCGGTGGTGTGGATTTCCGAGGTGGACGCGGCAAAGGCGGGCCTTGTCGATAACGATTGGGTCGAGGTCTTCAACGCGAATGGCGTGCTGACTGCGCGCGCCGTGGTCAGCCAGCGCATCAAGGAGGGAACGCTCTTCATGTATCACGCGCAGGAAAAGATCGTGAATACCCCCGGCAGCCAGATCACCGGCAAGCGCGGCGGCATCCACAACTCGGTCACCCGCACGATCCTGAAACCCACGCACATGATCGGCGGCTACGCGCAGCTCAGCTACGGCTTCAACTACTACGGCACGGTCGGGTCGAACCGCGATGAATTCGTGATCGTGCGCAAGATGGACACGGTGGACTGGCTGGACCGGCCCGCCAAAGTGGAGGCAGCAGAATGAAAGTCCGCGCACAAATCGGCATGGTGCTGAACCTCGACAAATGTATCGGGTGCCACACCTGTTCGGTCACCTGCAAGAACGTCTGGACCAGCCGCGATGGCGTTGAATACGCGTGGTTCAATAACGTCGAGACCAAACCCGGCATCGGCTATCCCAAGGATTGGGAGAACCAGAAACGCTGGAACGGCGGCTGGGAACGCACCAAAGCGGGCAAGATCCGCCCCAAACAGGGGGCCAAGTGGCGCATCCTCGCCAATATCTTCGGCAACCCGAACCTGCCCGAGATCGACGACTACTACGAGCCGTTCGATTTCGACTACGACCATCTGAAATCCGCCCCCGAGATGGAGGCGTTTCCCACCGCGCGGCCCCGATCCAAAATCTCGGGCGAGCGGATGGAAAAGATCGAATGGGGTCCGAACTGGGAAGAAATCCTTGGCGGCGAATTCGCCAAACGGTCAAAGGATTACAACTTCGAGGGCATCCAGAAGGAAATGTACGGGCAGTATGAACAGACGTTCATGATGTATCTGCCGCGCCTGTGCGAACACTGCCTGAACCCCGCCTGCGTGTCGGCCTGCCCCTCTGGCGCGATCTACAAGCGCGAGGAAGACGGCGTGGTGCTGATCGATCAGGAGAAATGCCGCGGCTGGCGCATGTGCGTCTCGGCCTGCCCCTACAAGAAGGTCTATTACAACTGGTCCACCGGCAAATCGGAAAAATGCACCCTGTGCTATCCGCGACTGGAATCAGGCCTGCCCACGGTCTGTTCGGAAACCTGCGTGGGGCGCATCCGCTATATCGGCGTGATGCTGTATGACGCCGACAAGATCGCGGAGGCCGCCTCGGTCGAGGCGGACAAAGACCTGTATGACGCCCAGCTTGACGTGTTCCTCGACCCGAACGACCCGGCGGTGATTGCCGCCGCGCGGGCAGAGGGCGTGCCGGAAGACTGGATCGAGGGCGCGCGCAATTCTCCGATCTGGAAGATGGCGATGGAGTGGAAGATCGCCTTTCCGCTGCACCCCGAATACCGCACCTTGCCGATGGTCTGGTATATCCCGCCGCTGTCCCCGATTCAGAACGCCGCCGAGGCGGGGATGATCGGCGCCGAAGACGGGATGCCGGATGTCAAATCCCTGCGCATTCCGGTGCAATACCTCGCCAACCTGCTGACGGCGGGCGACGAGGCGCCGGTGGTTTCGGCGCTGGAACGGATGCTGGCGATGCGCGCCTATATGCGGTCGAAAACCGTGGACGGCGTCATCAACCTTGGTGTCGCCAAGCGGGTCGGCCTGACCCCGCACCAGATCGACGAGATGTATCAACTGATGGCCATCGCCAATTACGAGGATCGCTTCGTCATCCCGACGACGCACCGCGAGGTGGTAGAGGACGCCTATGACCTGCGCTCTGGCTGCGGGTTCACCGATGGCAATGGCTGCTCGTCCGGCGTCAGCCCGGGCAAGCTGTTCGGCAGCCGCAAATTCGTGACACCGAAGGATGGTTGGCAATGATCCGCACGTTCAAGGCCCTGTCGGCGCTGCTGAGCTATCCCAGCGCTGATCTGCAACAGGCGATCCCGGAAATCCGCGATATCCTGGCTGGCGAGGCGGTGCTGCCGCCCGCCCATATCGCAGCGATGAAGCCGCTTTTGCGGCGTCTCGTGACGGGCGACCTCTTTGATCTGCAAGAGGCTTACGTTCTCTTGTACGACCGCTCGCGCACGCTGTCGCTGAACCTGTTCGAGCATATCCACGGCGAAAGCCGCGACCGGGGCGGCGCGATGGTGGACCTGCTGGAAACCTATCGGGCGGGCGGCTTCGATCTGGTCGGGCCGGAACTGCCCGATCATCTGCCGGTGCTGCTGGAATTCCTCGCGACCCAGCGGCTCGACACCGCGCGCGAGTATCTGGCCGAAGCGGGTCCGATCCTTGCGGTGCTGGCCGAACGCCTGACGCGGCGCGAGACGCCCTATGCGGCAGTGCTCGCGGCGCTGGCCGATCTGGGCCGCAGCGAAGTGGCGTCGGATGTCGCGGCATCCTTGCTGGCCGAACCCGATGACAACCCCGAGGATCTGGCGACGCTGGATGCGGTCTGGGAGGAGGCGCAGGTGACCTTTGCGCCCGACCCGAACGCAGGCTGCCCGGTCTCGCGCGACATCCTCGCCCGGATGGACGCCCCACTCTCCCCGGCCCGCGCCGGGGCCGCTCAATAGCAGGAGGCCACAATGCACGGCTTTATCTTCGGCATCTATCCCTACATCGCGCTGAGCGTGCTGCTGATCGGGTCTGTCGCGCGCTATGAACGCGACCCGTTCACATGGAAATCCTCGTCGTCGCAGCTTTTGCGGCGCAAGCAGTTGATCCTTGGGTCGGTGCTGTTCCATGTCGGCGTGCTGACCATCTTTGTCGGCCACCTGTTCGGCCTGCTGACGCCGCTGCCGCTGATCGAGGCGCTGGGGATCAGCCACGAGGCGAAACAGATCCTCGCCGTGGTGGTGGGTGGCGTTGCGGGTGTGTTCGCCCTGCTCGGTGGCATCCTCCTGATCCACCGGCGGCTGGCCGATCCGCGCATTCGTGCAACGTCGTCGGTGATGGACATCGTGATCCTGTCGCTATTGCTGCTGCAACTTTGCCTTGGGCTGCTGACCATCATCATCTCGGTGCAGAACATCGACGGTGGCGAGATGGTGAAATTCATGCAGTGGGCGCAGGCGATCTTTACCTTCGACACGCGCGCGGCCGGCTATACCGCAGGCGCGCCGATCTTGTTCCAGATGCACATCTTCCTTGGGCTGACGATCTTCACGCTGTTTCCGTTCAGCCGACTGGTCCACATGCTCTCAGCCCCGATCCGCTACCTGTGGCGCCCCGGCTACCAGATCGTGCGCACCAAAAAACGCAACCTGAAACACCCGGCGGAGTGATCCCGATGACACCATTGCTTTCCGATGTGACCGTGAATGGCGAGTCGATTTCGGCCGAGGCGATCGCCGCCGAAGCGCAAAACCACCCTGCGCCCAAATCGAAACCGGGGCTCGCCTGGACCGCCGCCGCGCGTGCGCTGGCGATCCGGGCGCTGCTGCTGCAAGAGGCGCGGCGGCGCGGGCTGGCCCCCGATCCGCAAGAGGTTGGCGCAGGTCGGGTAGAAACCCCTGACGAGGCGCTGATCCGGCAGGTGCTGGACGCAGCACTTGATCCGCCGCCCCCAACCGATGCCGATCTGCGGCGGGCCTACGAGGCGGCCCCGGACCGTTGGCGCGCGCCCACGCTCTACGAGGCGGCACATATCCTGTTGCCGGTCCGCCCCGGCGATGTCGATGGGCTGGCGGCGGCGCGCCTGCAGGCCGATGCCCTGCTGGCCACGATCACCCGCAGCCCGCGCGCCTTCGACGGACTCGCCCGCGAGAACAGCGCCTGCCCGTCGCGCGATGCGGGGGGGCGGCTTGGCCAGTTGATCTCTGGCGACACCGTGCCGGAGTTCGAGGCGGCGCTGGATGCGCTGGTTGAGGGCGCGATTTGTGCCGCCCCGGTGCAAACGCGCTATGGTCTGCACATCATCCGGCTGGACGCGCGTGCGCCCGGTGCGGTGCTGCCGTTCGAGGCGGTCGCCCCGCGTATCCGCGAGATGCTGGAAAAGGCCGCCTGGGCCAGTGCCGCGCGCGACTTTGTCACCGGGTTGGCAGCCGGGGCCGAGGTGACGGGCATCACGTTGAAAGCCGCCTGAGGGCGACCGGATCCGCGTTCGACCCGGATGCAGGCGGTCCCGACATCCGGGATGACTAGGCCCCGACCAATCACTTGGTCGGGGCCCTTTTTCTGTGCCGTTGGCCCGTGTCAGGCCGCAGGTTCGAAGCGCGGAAACAGCACGTCGTTTTCAAGGTGCATGTGGGCCACCAGATCCTCAGCGAATTTGCGGGTGCCGACATACAGCGCCCGCCACGAGCCGCAGGCCCCCTCTGGCAAAGTGAAGCCGTGCGTGATGTGTTCCAGCGCGCGCAGCTGGCCGGCGTGATCGTCGTGCTCCGACCGCATCATGGCGATGGGATGAATGATCATCGGATGCCCGCCGTTGCACATCATCGGGAACAGCACCTGTTCCTCTTTGGTCATGTGGCTTTCCATCTCGTCCCGCATCGCGGCGAGAAGATCCGCCAACCCCTGCGGCGCGTCGGGATGGTCGCCGTGCACGGCCTCGACCTTGCGGGCCAGCGGGATCAGATCATCGAGTTCGCGACGATGGGTGTTGTGATAGCGGCTCTGGATATGGCCGATCAGCGCGCCGGTTTCCGTCGGTGCGGTCCGGTCAGCGCCATCGGCGAGCGCTTGCAGGCCCGCGACGATCTCGGCCGCGCTCCGCCCGCGCTTGGCGCTGGCCTCGGCAATGCTCAGGTCGCCGCCGCAGCAAAAGCTGATGCCGGCGTCGCGGAAAAGCGCGGCAGCGCCCGGCAGGCGGGCGGCGATCTCGCCCACGTTCGACTCTGGCGTCAGGGCTTGGGGGGTGGTCATGAAAGGGGTCCTTCAGTGGTCACGGGAAACGGGGTGTCGGGCATCCGGAACGCGCATTGGCGACCAAGGCTGCGGCCTTGATGCGCCTCGATTCCAGCTTCAAGGCTGGCGGCGATGCGTTCCGCGCGTTCGATGAAGTGGTCCGCCGCTGCGGCAGGGGTCAGTTCACGCGCGGTGGCGCGAAACAGCTCCAGCCAGCGGTCAAAGTCCGAGGCCTGCACGTCAAGCGGCTGGTGTGCCTGCATCGGGCGGCCGTGATAGCCGCCGCTCATCAGCGCAACGGACGACCAGAAGGCACACATCCGCTCCAGATGCGCGGGCCAGCGGGCGTCGGGGATATGCGCCGCGAAGATCGGCGACAGCACCGGATCGGCGCGCACCCGGTCGTAAAAGCCGTGCACCAGCCGCCGGATCATCGCGGCGTCGATGCCGGTGCGCGCGGCGATCTCGTCTTGCAGTCGGCTGCGGTCGGATTGCATCTCAGGCTCCAATTGGCATTTGAAATGCAGATTACAGCGCGCTATATTCGCATTGCAAATACCAATTCATGGATGGGACAATGCGCCTCACCTCTTTCACCGATTTCGCGCTGCGCACCCTGATGCGGCTGGCCGCAGACCCCGACCGCGCGTTCACCACCGAGGAAATCGCGCAGACCTACGGCATCTCGCGCCACCATCTGACCAAGGTCGTGCGCGAACTGGCGGAGGGCGGCTTCATCCACACGCAGCGCGGCGCCGGTGGCGGCATGCGGCTGGCGCGGGCGGCAAAGGATATCACGCTGGGCGCCGTGGTGCGCCGGATGGAGGCGCCGCAGCCGATCGTCGAATGTTTTCGAGCCGATGGCGGGGATTGCGTGATGACCGCGGCGTGTCGGTTGAAGGCGCGGCTTGCCCGCGCCAACGAGGCGTTTCTGACCGACCTTGACCGCACGTCGTTGCAGGACTGCGCCTGGGCGCCGGTGGCGGCATGATTGGCGGCTGGGCCGAATTTGGCGGCGTCCTCATGCTCTTTCTGCTGTCGCACGCGATCCCGGCGCGGCCCGCCGTAAAGGCGCGCATCATCGCGGTGCTTGGCAGACCCGCCTATCTGGGCCTGTTCAATGCCGTTTCCCTGGCGCTGCTGGCATGGCTGATCGTGGCGGCCGGGCGCGCGCCCTATGTGCCGTTGTGGTGGCAACAGCCCTGGCATCGCTGGGCGGTGAATATCGTGATGCCGATCGCGGTTGCGCTCGGGGTGTTCGGAATCGGCATGACCAATCCCCTGTCGTTCGGCGGGCGCACGGGGACGTTCGATCCAGCGCATCCGGGGGTCGCAGGACTGGTGCGGCACCCGCTGCTCTGGGCGTTTCTTCTCTGGGCCTCGGCCCACCTGCTTGCGAACGGGGATTTGGCGCATGTGATCCTGTTTGGCGGGTTTGCCGCGATGGCGGCGCTGGGGATGCGGGCGATCGACGCGCGCAACCGGCGCCTTTTGGGGCCGACGGAATGGGCACGACTTGCCGCTTCCACCGCGCAGGTTCCCCTTGTCGCGCTTTTCGCAGGGCGCTGGCGTCCTGGCTGGGGGCCGCACCTGTGGCTGCTGGCTTTGGCCATGGCGCTCTGGCAGGCGCTTCTTTGGTTGCATCCGATCGTGATCGGCGTGTCGCCACTGCCGTAGGGCCCTTGGCTTGACATAAGTCAAGGCAAGTTGGACTTCGACATGATCAGTAGCCAGAGCCACGACAGAAGCAGGAAAGACCATCATGCAAATCGCCTCGGTCATGTCATCGGAACGAGGTCGAACCGACAGGGTTCTGGCCGAAGTCGCCGCCGTCCTGCTGGCACAGGGGCTGCGCGTTGCGGGGGTCGTGCAGACCAACATCGAGAAACCCGGCCGCAGCCATTGCGACATGGACGTGAAAGTCCTGCCCGACGGGCCCGTCATTCGCATCAATCAGGAACTGGGCACTAGTGCGCGCGGCTGTCGGCTTGATCCCGGCGCGCTCGAGACCGCCGTGGCGCAGGTCGAGGCGACGCTGGCCGGAGAGATCGACATCCTGATCGTCAATAAATTCGGCAAGCATGAGGGCGAGGGCCGCGGCTTTCGCACCCTCATCGCCGATGCGGTGGCACGCGGGATCCCCGTCGTCACCGGGGTAAACGAGTTGAACCGCCTCGCGTTCGAGGATTTTTCGGCGGGGCTGGCGATGCCGCTTGCCGCCGACACCGCCGAAATCCTGGGCTGGTGCCGCGCAGACAGGATCAGCGCGCGCTGACGCGCCGCGTGATTTCTGCCCGCTGCGTGCACGCACGTTCGGCAGTCTTGGCGCGGCGCAAGAAGATGATTGCGGGATTGCTCAGCCCGGCATCTTCGGCATCGGCCGGAAGATGCGCGATGGTGGTGCGAAGGATACGCTCGCCGCGCTGGCTCGCCCCGGCGACGACCTCGATCTCTGTCTGCGCAGGCAGGCCCGAAGCGATCAGGCTGTCGCGAAGATCCGCAAGCCGATGCATCGCCATGTAAAGTGCAAGGGTTGTGCCGGGCGTCAGCATCGCGCCCCAATCGGGGGCATCCGCACCATCACGGCAGGTGCCGGTGGCGAACACCACATGATCGGTCTGGCCGCGTTCGGTCAACGGGCGGCCAAGGCTGGCGGCTGCAGCGACGGCGGCGGTGATGCCCGGAACGATCTCGATGGGGATACCGGCGGCGCGCGCGGCGTCCAGTTCCTCGGTGGCGCGCCCGAAAATGCCGGGGTCACCGCTTTTCAGGCGCACCACGCGCTGACCGCGCCGGGCGGCGGCGAGGATGACGCCGTTGATACGGTCTTGCGGCCAGGCATTGGCACCGACGGACTTGCCGACAAAGACCCGCTGGGCGTCGCGACGGGCGAGTTCAAGAACCTCGGGATCAACAAGGCGGTCATAAAAGATCACGTCGGCCTCTTGCAGGCGCTGCACGGCGCGCAGCGTCAAAAGATCGCGGGCGCCGGGACCGGCGCCGACAAGGCTGATCGCGCCTGTGGCGCCCTCGGGCGCGGCGCCCGCGGCAATAGCCGCTTTCAGCGCGCGGGCGGCCTCGGCCTCGTGCCCCGTGGCGTGCAGCTGGCGGGGCGAATGCGCAAAGGCCCAATCCCAGAACGCGCGGCGACGGGCATGGGGAATGCGGCGCGCCACCTCGTCGCGCAAGCGGCCTGCGAGGGCGGCGAAGGCGCCAAGGTCGGGTTCCAGCATCGTTTCGACCCGCGCCCTGATCTGGCGGGCCAAAACGGGGGCCGTGCCTTCCGTGCCGATAGCGACGACAACCGGGTCGCGGTCGACGACCGACGGGGTAATGGCATCGCACAGATCGGGACAATCGACCACGTTCACAACTGCGCCCGCCGCCTGCGCCAATGCGTGCAGCGCATGGTCGGCACCGGGGCAGCCGGTCGCGATGAAGACGATTGCGGCGCCGCGAAAGGTGTCTGGGCAAAGTGGGCCGCTGTGCTGATCGGCGCGGCCGGTCGCGACAAGTTGCGCCAGTTCGGGATCGAGCGTGTCGGCGATCAACACCAGTCGCGCCTCTGTCTTCAGCATCAGCCGCGCCTTTTGCGCCGCCTGCTCACCGCCACCGGCGATGATGACGCGGCGGCCGGTCATGGTCAGGAACATCGGAAAGGTTTTCATGGCTTGGCCTTTCTCATTCGGCGGCTTGGCGGATCTGGCGACTGGCGAGCAGCGCGCGCAATTCCGGGCGGCAGGAGCCGCAGTTGGTTCCGGCCCGCAGCGCGGCACCGATCGCTTCAACCGATAGGAGGCCGCGCGTTTCAATGGCGGCAAGCACGGTGTTCACACCGATGTCGAAACACGAACAGACGATCGCGCCGGGGTCCGGCCGTTGATCACCGGGCCACCCGGCAAGCAGGCCCTGCATCTCGCCTCCGCCGATCAGGCCGATGGCGTGTCGCCGTGACAGCGCAACCGGGTCCGGCGCGACGAAGATGGCCGCGGCGATCCGCCCCTCGCACAGAAGTGCGATGCGGGCAATACCACGGCCCGGATCGGTGACGGTGATCGCCTCTGCGGCGGGAAGGGCGAAAAGGCGGCGGGCTTCGGCGTCCCAGTCCGGCACGGGCTCCGATCCGGCAAGTTCGGCGCGAAAGCCGGTCACCGTGCGGGCGCGGGCCCAATAGGCGCTGTCGGGTGACAGGGTGCCCTGGGAGACGGCGAATGCGAACCATCTGGCCGGAAAGGGTGCGACCGCGACGGCGGCGGCCTTGCTGTCGGGTTGGCCCGACAGCGGGTCGGTGGTGCTTGCGATCAGCGCATCGACGCGGCCTGTGGGCGCGGTCTCGCCGGTCCAGTGGATCGGGGCAAAGACCTGCCCCGGCTGGACGCGATCGGTGACCAGCACGCGCAGGATGGCGGTGCCGGTGGGGCTGGTCACACGCGCGAGCGTGGCGGGCGCGATGCCAAGGCGCGCTGCGTCGCCGGGATGCATTTCCACAAAGGGCTCGGCGATGTGCTGGCTCAGGCGGGCGGATTTGCCGGTGCGGGTCATCGTGTGCCAGTGGTCGCGCACCCGCCCGGTGTTCAGCCGGAACGGATGCGCCGCTGTCAGCGGTTGCGCCGGGCGCGGCGTCACCGGCACCAGCCGCGCGCGCCGGTCGGCGGTGAAGAACCCGCCCTCGGCAAAGAACCTTCCGCCCTGCCGGGTGGCCGATACCGGCCAGCGCGTGGGGGGCAGCGCGGCATAGCCCGCCTCGGTTAGGTCGGCGAGGGCGCAGATGTCGAAATCCCGCCCCAGCGCCACGGCAACGCCGGAAAGGGCAGCATGCTCGCGGAAGATCTCGGCTGGAGCATCGAAATCGAAGGCTTTCGCAAAGCCCATGCGGATGGCGACATCACAGAATATCCGCCAATCGTCGCGCGCTTCGCCGGGGGCGGGCAGAACGCGGCGCTGGCGGCTGATCGTGCGGTCGGAATTGGTGACGGTTCCCGCCTTCTCGGCCCAGCCGGTGGCCGGTAGCAGCACATCAGCCAACCGCGCCGTATCGGTTTCCGCCGTCAGGTCCGAAACGACGGTGAAGGGACAGGCGGCAATGGCGGCGCGCACGGCATCCGCCTCTGGCATCGAGGCGGCGGGGTTGGTCGAGACGATCCACAGCGCCTTTATCCGGCCATCGGCCACCGCGCGGAACATCTCGACCGCCTTCAGGCCGGGGCGGTCAGGCATCTTCGGGGCCTTCCAGAATGCCTGCACGGCGGCGCGGTGGGCCGCATCCTCGATATCGAGATGGCAGGCGAGCGTGTTGGCCATGCCGCCGACCTCACGCCCGCCCATCGCGTTGGGCTGGCCGGTCAGCGAAAACGGCCCCATGCCGACGCGCCCGATCCGGCCCGTAGCAAGGTGGCAGTTGATGATCGCATTGACCTTGTCGGTGCCCGAGCAGGATTGATTCACACCTTGCGAAAACGCGGTGACGACCTTTTCGGTACCGATCCAGAGCCGGAAGAAGGTGGCAAGATCGGCCGGGGAAAGGCCAGTTTCAGCAAGATCGGCAGCGCGTGCGGCGGCCAAGGCCCCGGCTAGGCCCGAGGTATGGGCGGTTGTATAGGCTTCGTCGATCGCGCCCGCCGTTTCGATGGCAGTCAGCAACCCGTTGAACAGCGCCACATCGCTGCCCGGCGCGATGGCAAGGTGCAGATCGGCGATGTCGCAGGTGGCGGTGCGGCGCGGGTCGATCACGACAACGCGCATCGCGGGGCGCGCCTCTCTTGCAGCGACGATACGCTGGTAAAGCACCGGATGGCACCACGCGAGGTTGGAGCCGACAAGCACCACCAGATCGGCCTGATCCAGATCCTCGTAAGTGCCCGGCACCGTATCCGTGCCAAAGGCGCGGCGGTGCCCGGCGACCGAGGACGCCATGCACAGGCGCGAGTTGGTATCGACGTTGGCCGAGCCGATGAACCCCTTCATCAGCTTGTTGGCGACGTAGTAATCTTCGGTCAACAACTGGCCGGACAGGTAGAAGGCGACGCTGTCTGGGCCGTGTTCGGCGATGGCGGCGCTGAAGGTCGCCGCGACCAGGTCAAGCGCCGCGTCCCAGGTTGCCGCCCTGCCCCCGATCCGCGGTGTCGGCAGCCGCGCCTCCAGCCCCACGGTTTCACCCAGCGCGTATCCTTTGGAACATAGCCGACCGAAATTCGCCGGATGGTCGGGGTCGCCCCGCACGGCAAGGCCACCTGCCCCGTCCGGCCGTGCAAGCACACCGCAACCAGTGCCGCAATAGGGGCAGGTGGTGCGAACCTCGAAGGCGCCCGTCATGCGGCGGACCGTTTCGCCAACAGGGTCGCGTCAAGCAGGATGCGACCGCCCTCCAGCCGCGCGGGATGGGTGGCAACGCGCCCCTGATCCTCGCCGGTGGCCAGCCCGGTTTCGAGATCGAGCACGAGGTTGTGCAACGGGCAGGTGACGCGGGTGCCGTGCACGATCCCCTCGGACAGCGGGCCGCCCTTGTGCGGGCAGCGGTCGTCGAGCGCAAAGATCCGGTCGTCATGGGTGCGGAACACCGCCACACAGCCATGCGCGGTCTTCACCACACGGGCGCCGCGGCGGGGGATCTGCACGACAGAGCCGATGTCGATCCAGGTGGTCATTCGGCAGCCTCCAGCGTCAGGTCGGCCAGCGGCGCCCAGTCGGCGCGGTCTTCCGGGCGGGCGTGTTCGGCCCACGGGTCTTTTCGGTAGACGGATTGCGAGATCTCGAACCGCTCGACCAGCGCGCGGCGGGCAGCGAGGTCATCGACCACGGT
This sequence comes from Paracoccaceae bacterium, assembly GCA_016124615.1. Classification (GTDB taxonomy): domain Bacteria; phylum Pseudomonadota; class Alphaproteobacteria; order Rhodobacterales; family Rhodobacteraceae; genus Solirhodobacter. Next base: position 165,641 of record WGNF01000011.1, read on the forward strand.
TGCCTGTACCCAGGGCAGCCCGACCTTGGCGACCCATTTCCACGGCCGGTCCAGATAGCGGGCGTTCTCGCGATAAAGCTGCACGAAGGCGGTGATGATCTCGATGGTTTCCGGCTCGGTGGTGGCCTTGGCCAGCAATTCGGTGGCCTTCACCTCCATCCCCGCCGCGCCCGCCACCCCGATCTCGTAACCGGAATCGACGCAGACCACGCCGACGTCCTTGCAGGTCGCCTCGGCGCAATTGCGCGGGCAGCCCGAGACGCCAAGCTTAACCTTGTGCGGCGTCCATGCCCCCCAGAGCAGCTTTTCCAGCTTGATGCCAAGCCCGGTGGAATCCTGCGTGCCGAAGCGGCAGAATTCGGTGCCGACACAAGTTTTCACCGTGCGCAGACCCTTGGAATACGCATGACCCGAAACCATGCCCGCCGCATTCAGATCGGCCCACATCGCGGGCAGGTCTTCCTTTTTCACGCCCAGCAGATCAATACGCTGGCCACCGGTGACCTTGACCATCGGCACGTTGTACTTGTCCGCCGCGTCGGCGATGGCGCGCAATTCACGCGCCGAGGTGACACCGCCCCACATTCGCGGCACCACGGAATAAGTGCCGTCTTTCTGGATGTTGGCGTGGTTGCGTTCATTCACGAAGCGTGACTGCCGGTCGTCGCGATACTCCAGCGGCCAATCCGCCAGCAGATAAAAGTTCAGTGCTGGGCGGCAGGAGTGGCACCCGCAAGAGGTTTTCCACCCCAGTTCCTGCATCACGGCGGGCATGGATTTCAGCGCCTGCGACTTGATCAGGCGGCGCACGTCTTCATGCGTCAGATCGGTGCAGGGGCACATCGGTTTCACCGCAGGCGCGGCGTAGGCGTCGCCCAAAGTGACGGCCAGCACCTGCTCGACCAGCCCGGTGCAAGACCCGCAAGAACTTGATGCCTTGGTCCTGGCCCGCACGGCCTCCAGCGTGGTGGCGCCGCCAGCGATCGCCTCGGTGATCTTGCCTTTGCACACGCCGTTGCAGCCGCAAATCTCTGCCTCAGGCGGCAATGCTGCAACGGCCGCCATAGGGTCCGCCGAGGCGCCCCCCTGATAGGCGGGGCCAAAGATCAGCGTCTCGCGCATCTCTGCGATGTCGGTCTTGTCCTTGATGAGGCCAAAGAACCAGTTGCCGTCGGCGGTATCGCCATAGATCACCGCGCCGATCAGGCGGTTATCCTGCAACACCAGCCGTTTGTAGACCCCGCGCGACGGGTCGCGGAACACGATTTCCTCGCGCCCCTCGCCCTCGGCGAAATCGCCCGCGGAAAACAGATCGACGCCGGTGACCTTCAGCTTGGTCGAGGTCTGTTGCGGGCGAAACGCCGCAGCCTCGGCCGTCAGGGTCTTCGCGGCCACCTTTGCCATGTCGTAAAGCGGCGCCACCAGCCCGAAAAGCTGGCCATCATGCTGCACGCATTCGCCGACCGCCAGAATGTCAGGATCAGAGGTGATCATCTGGTCGCTGACCACGATGCCCCGCTCGACCTCCAGATGCGCGTCGGTGGCGATGCGGGTTTCAGGGCGGATGCCCACCGCCATCACCACGATATCGGCGTCATAAACGGTGCCGTCGTCCAGCAGCACCGCCTCGACCTTGCCATTCCCCAGAATGGCCTTGGTCTGCGCCTTGCAATGCACATGGATGCCGCGCCGTTCGAGGTCTTTTTGCAAAAGATAGCCCGCCGCGGGGTCCAGTTGCCGCTCCATCAGGTGGCCCATCAGGTGCAGCACGACAACCTCCATCCCGCGCAGACGCTGGCCCGCCGCCGCCTCCAGCCCTAACAGACCGCCGCCGATCACGACGGCTTTGGCGCCGGGTTTGGCTGAGGCGGCAACCATCGCGTTGGTGTCGTCCAGATCGCGATAGGCCATCACGCCGGGCAGATCGCGCCCGGCGATGGGGATCATGAAGGGCGCCGATCCGGTGGCGATCAGCAGCTTGTCATAGGGCGTCTCGCCCTTGGCCGAGACCACCACCTTGCGCGCGCGGTCGATCCTCGTGACGGTTTCGCCAAAGCGGCAGGTGACGGCGTTCGCGTCATACCATGCCGCGTCATGCGTCACGATATCCTCATAGGTCTTTTCGCCCGAGAGCACCGGCGACAGCATGATGCGGTTGTAGTTCCCGCGCGGCTCTGCCCCGAACAACGTCACGTCATAGGCGCCCGGCATGTCTTCGAACAGATGTTCCAGCACGCGGCCAGAGGCCATTCCCGCGCCGATGACGACAAGTTTCTGGACCATCATGCGGCCTCCTCTGGTTTGGCGGCGGGTGTGCGGCCGTGTTCGTATTCGGCGAGGAAATCCAGAACCTCGGCGCGGTAGCGGTAGTAGTCGGCGTGTTCCAGCAGCGCCTTGCGGGTGCGCGGGCGCGGCAGCGTCACGTCCAGCACGCGGCCGATGGTGGCGCGCGGGCCGTTGGTCATCATCACCACGCGGTCGGCCAGCAGGATCGCCTCGTCCACGTCATGGGTCACGCAGACGGCGGTGACCTTGGTGCGGCTCCACACCTCCATCAGCACCTCCTGCAACTCCCACCGGGTCAGGCTGTCGAGCATCCCGAAGGGCTCATCCAGCAGCAAAAGCTTGGGCGAGAGGGCGAAGGCGCGCGCGATGCCCACGCGCTGGCGCATCCCGTTCGACATGGTTGCGGCGGTGCGGTCCATCGCGTCGGCAAGCCCGACCCGCTCAAGGTAGTATTCCACCACCTCCTGCCGCTCGGGCTGGGTGGCCTTGGGATAGACGCGATCCACGCCGATCGCGACATTCTCCTTGGCGGTCAGCCACGGGAACAGGCTGGGCGACTGGAACACCACGGCGCGTTCGGGGTCGGCGCCTTCGATGTGCATCCCGTCCAGCTTGATCGCGCCTTTCGAGATATCGTTCAGCCCCGCCGTCATCGTCAGAACCGTCGATTTACCGCAGCCGGAATGGCCGATCAGGCTGACGAACTCGCCTTTCTTCAGCGTCAGTTCAAAGTCCTCGACCACGGTCAACGGGCCCTTGGGCGTCGCGTAGATCTTGTGCAACTGGGAATAGTGCAGATAGCGGTCGTCGGTGGCGCTGGCCGCCGCCTGCGCATAGGCACGCGGCATCGCATGCAGCGGCGTGACCTTGGGCAGCACGCGGGTTTCGGCCACTTTCGCGGCGATGCCCACATCCATCAGGTATTTCGTGATATCCCCCCGGAGCCGCTTGAAGCCCGCATCCGAGTTGATGCCGGACCGATCACGCGGACGCGGCAGCGCAACCGTGAAGGCTGCGCCAAGCGTACCGTCGGGGTTCAGCGGCACAATGCGGTCGGCCAGCAGGATCGCCTCGTCCACGTCGTTGGTGATCAGCACGACGGTTTTGCGGTCGGCCTCCCAGATCGCCTCGATCTCGTCTTGCAGGCTGGCGCGGGTCAGTGCGTCCAGCGCCGACAGGGGTTCGTCCAGCAGCAGCAGTTCGGGGTTCATCGCCAGCGCGCGGGCGACCGAAACGCGCTGGCGCATCCCGCCCGACAGTTCCGCCGGGCGACGGTCGGCGGCAGGGGCAAGGCCGACCATTGCGATGTATTTCGTCACCAGCGCGCGGCGATCCGCACGGGGAAGCTGGCGATGCACTGCGTCGACGGCCAGTTGGATATTCCCCGCCACCGTCAGCCACGGCATCAGCGAATAGGACTGGAACACCAGCCCGCGTTCCGGCCCCGGCCCGGTGATCGGCGCACCGCGATAGGAGATGGTGCCGGTGTCAGGGGTTTCCAGCCCGGCGATCAGGTTGATCAGCGTCGTCTTGCCGGTTCCCGAAAATCCGAGGATCGCCAGAAATTCGCCCTCGGCGACCGACAGCGTAACGTCGCGCAACACCTGGCGGCGCGCGGCGCCTTCGCCGAAGCTTTTGCAGACATTGGTGAATTCAAGAATACCCATGACGCTTACCGATGCGCAGAGAAGGTGAAAAGCTGCTGCAGCGCGAACATCATCCGGTCGAGCAGAAAGCCGATGATGCCGATGGTCAGCACGGCGACCATGATCCGGGCGAGGCTGTCGGACGATCCGTTCTGGAACTCGTCCCAGACGAATTTGCCAAGACCGGGGTTCTGCGCCAGCATCTCTGCCGCGATCAGCACCATCCAGCCCACGCCGAGGCTGAGCCGCATCCCGGTGAAGATCAGCGGCAGCGCCGAGGGCAGCACCAGCTTGGTGATCCGCGTCCATGTGCCCAACTTCAGCACGCGCCCCACGTTCACCAGATCGCGGTCGATGGACGCGACGCCAAGCGCCGTGTTGATCAGCGTCGGCCACAGCGAGCAGAGCGTGACGGTGATCGCCGAGATCAGGAAGGATTTGCTGAAATACCCGTCGTTCGTGGCATAGGCCGCCGACACTACCATCGTGACAATCGGCAGCCACGCGAGGGGTGAGACCGGCTTGAAGATTTGCACCAGCGGGTTGATCGCGGCATTGGCGGTGGGCGACAGCCCCGAGACGATGCCCAGCGGGATCGCCACCATCGTGCCCAGCAGGAACCCGAAGAACACGGTTTTGATCGAGGTCCAGATTTGCTGGTAATAGGTCGGTGCGCCGGTGAAATCGTGGTGTTTCACCCGGTCTGCCTGACCATCCGCCACCAGTTGGGCATTGCGCACGGCCTGACGCGCATAGAAATCGGCGGCCTGCTGGTCTGTCGCCACCGCCTCGGCGTTCAGCGCAACCGCCTGCTGCCAGACCTGCACCGGCCCCGGAACGGTGCCCAGCGAGGTTTGCACCTGCGGGGCCAGCACGCCCCAAAGCAGCAGGAACCCGCAGATCGCCAGCAGCGGAATGCCCAGCAGGCGGAAAATCTCCTTGGCTTGCGCGCGGGGGGTATCGCCTACGATGACGCGCAGGATCGGCGCGACCCAGGGCAGCCCCACGACCTTGAACCAGGTGTCCAGTATGTTGATGTGCGTGAAGGTCCGTTCGCGTCGGGATGGGCTGGCGGCGACTTTCAGGGTGGGGGTGTCGATTGCGGTCATTGTGATATTCCTGAACTGGCGCGAAATGCGCGGCCCGCCCCGCCGGGACAGGCCGCCGGGGTCAATTCGTGACCTTGCCGTCCGCGACGGTCTGCTGGTCTTTCAGCCCGATCTTCAGGCTGTCGATATAGGCGTTGGGGGTTTTGCCGTCGTAGGACACGCCGTCGATGAAATCGGAGGTCGCGGGCTTGTAGCCGTCACTGTTCCAAGGGAAATCAGCGGCTTTGGCCTTGCCTTCATCCACCAGCATCTTGGCGGCCTGCAGGTAGATCGAGGGCTTGTAGACCGCCTTCGCCTCATCCGCGTACCAAGCATCGTCATGGCCCTGCGGGATCTGGCCCCAGCGGCGCATCTGGGTCAGATACCAGACCGCATCCGAGTAGAACGGGTAGGTCGCGTCATAGCGGAAGAACACGTTGAAATCGGGCAGAGCGCGTTTGTCACCCTTTTCATACTCGAAGGTGCCGGTCATCGAGTTGGCGATCACGCTTGCATCGGCGCCGACATATTGCGGTTCGCTGAGGATCTTGACCGCCTCGGCGCGGTTCTTGCCGTTGTCCTCGTCCAGCCAGATCGCCGCGCGGATCAGCGCCTTGGTCAGCGCCAGCGTGGTGTTGGGGTATTTCCGGGCGAACTCCGCCGTGACGCCGAACACCTTTTCGGGATTGTTCTTCCAGATCTCATACGACGTCACGACCGGCACGCCGATGCCCTTGGCCACGGCGGCCTCGTTCCACGGCTCGCCGACGCAATAGCCGTAGATCGTGCCCGCCTCCAACGTGGACGGCATCTGCGGCGGCGGCGTCACCGACAGCAGCACATCGGCGCCGATCTGGCCCGAGGTGTCGGCGGGGCCGTAATAGCCCGGCATCAGACCGCCAGCCGCCAGCCAATAGCGCAGTTGGTAATTGTGCGACGAAACCGGGAACACCATGCCCATGTTGAACGGCTTGCCATCGGCATGGTAGCTGGCGACGACCGGCTTCAACGCCTCGGCGCCGATCGGATGCACCGGCCTGCCATCGGCGCCCATCTTCACGTTGGGCTTCATCGCAGCCCAGATCGCGTTCGACACGGTGATCGCGTTGCCGTTCAGATCCATCGCAAAGGGGGTGACGATATGCGCCTTGGTGCCATAACCGATGGTGGCCGCCAGCGGCTGCCCCGCCAGCATATGCGCGCCGTCCAACTCACCCGAGATCACGCGGTCCAGCAGCACTTTCCAGTTCGCCTGCGGTTCCAGCGTGACGTAAAGCCCCTCATCCTCGAAGAAATGCTTTTCCTTGGCGATGGCCAGCGGCGCCATGTCGGTCAGCTTGATGAAGCCAAGCGTCAGGGTGTCCTTCTCGACATCCAGCATCTTCGCAAGGCTTGGGCCTGCCATCAGCGTGGCAACGGTCAGAAGGGTGGTGAACAGTTTCATCATTCGATCCTTGGCGGAGGCGAACATCGCCGTGAAAACGAAAAAAGCCGTCGACACACGCCGCGGAAGATGCGGCGGGTCGAGCGGCTTTGCTCTGGTCCCAGTCAGTTCGGGAAGCGGTGGAGCGTCGTTGCTCCCTTGAGTTCAGCGTCAGCCGAGCGCCTTTTGCGGTCAATCGCCTTGCTGACCGTCAGGGGAGCCCGTGCCGCATCGCAGCAAGAACGCCCAAAAAAGCATCATTCCCGCAGGTCCGGGTCGAAGATGCGACCATCGAAAAAACGGTTGCCTGGAAGAATCGGCGCGGCGCCTGTAGCGGGGGCGACCGTCCCGCCCTCGATCCGGTCCGAGCTTGGCGGCAGCTCGCCACCGATCGGGCCAAGGTTGCGGCGATAGAGGTCGGATCGGAAGACCGCCCGCGCCGCCGCCACCGCCGGCCCCCGGTCAAGCCCCAGCCGCGCCGAAAGGCGAGTGCCGATCCACGCCGCCTGACTGCGCCAAGGAAAGGCGGCAAGACCGGCGTGAAATTCAAGAAACTGCGGCACATGAACCTCGGCGCCGGTGGCCGAAATGACCAGATCGCCCCCAAGCGCGCGTTCCAGCACCTCGGCCGAGACATCGAGATAGCCGGGCCGGGCGAGAATTTCCGAGGCCGTCATGCGGTTCGCCGGGTTGGCAAGCCATCGCCCTGCCCGCCAGACCGCCCGCATCAGGCGGCCAACGGTTTCCGGTTCTGACTCCGCCCAGTCGTGGCGCGCGGCAAGCACCTTCTCGGGTGCAAACGACCAGATCGCGGCGCCGGGCAGCAGCAACTCTCCGGCGCCGGTTTCGACCGCGATCGAGCCCCAGGGCTCGCCGACACAAAAGGCGTCAATCTCTCCCGTCGCCAGAGCCTCGGCCATGCGCGGTGGCGGGATGGTGCGCACGCTCAAACCCTGCGGGGCCTGAAAGCCAAGCGCGCCAAGCCAGTAGTACAGCAATTCCGCATGCATCGAAAACGGGAATGGCACGCCGATACGCAACTCGCCGCCGCGCACGGCGATCAGTGCACGCCCGGCGGCGGCGGCATCGGTGAAATCGAACGGATGGCCCGCCTCCCGCATCCGTTGCGCCAGCGCCGCGGACACGCCGACCACCGTGCCGTTCACCGACAGCACCTGCAACGCGTCGATCCGCCCCGCCGTACCGCCCAACCCCAGCGCCACGGCAACCGGCACCGGTGCCAGCATCTGCGCAGCCGCCACCTGCCCGAAGCTCAGCATGTCACGCAGCATCGACCACGAGGCGGCGCGCTGCAGATCAAGGGTCAGGCGTTCCTCTTCGGCGAACCCCAGTTCCTGCGCCACGATCAGGGGGGCCGCATCGACCAGCGGCACAAACCCCACAGAGAGCGCCCGACCATTCATTTGAGCAACGCCATCGCGGTGACAAGCGCCAGCGCGACGTCCGAAATCTTGCGGCCCTGATCCATCGCGGTCTTGCGCAGCAGAGCATAGGCCGCGTCCTCGTCGATCCCGCGCGCCCGCATCAGCAGGCCTTTGGCCCGGTCGATGACCTTGCGCTCCTCCAGCGCGGCCTTGGTCGCGGCCAGCTCGGATCGCATGCGGTGGAACAGATGAAACCGCGCGATGGCGGCGTCGAGGATCGGCTTGATCCGGTCGGCGCGCAGCCCGTCCACGACATAGGCTGACACGCCCGCCTCGATCGCCGCTTGCGTCAACCCTTCGTCGGAACGGTCAACGAACATTGCAACCGGCCGTTCCATCGGGCCCGAGGCCAGCGCCAGTTCCTCCAGCACATCGCGCGACGGGCTGGCAATGTCGATCAGCACAAGATCGGGGCGCCGTTCCGCAATACGCCGGGCCAGGCTCGTCTCTTCCGTGATGACGAAGATCTCATGGTCACCCGCCTCGCGCAGGCTGTCGACGATCAGCATGGCGCGATCGCGATCCTTCTCGACCACGACGATGGACAGAGTCTGCGTCATCGTTCCAACCTCGCTCATCGGCATGCTGGATGGGGCGAGACAGGGTGCGCGGCAAGATCGCGCGGTCAACTTGGTGGGCAGCACCGATCAGGGCGACCAAAGCGATGACAAATTAGGCGATACGTCCATTTTTCGACCTGTTCCTGCAGTGGCATTGATATGTCGATGAAAGCGACACGGACTGGCTGGGCGCAGACCTCAAGGTCTCCCGGCGCGACACCGACCAGCGACACGGGCATATTTGGGGGGCATCGGCCAAATCCGTCACTGAAAGTGCGACCGAGTGGTGGGGATCACCAAGTCATGACCGCCCGCACCGCTATCCCCGCCGAGCCAAGCGCTCCCTGCGTCGTACACTCGCAGCGGAATCTCACCTTGGTTTCCCCGCAGCTCACCCCCCCGACATCAGAGCGCGCCTTGCCGTTTCAAGTCACCGGAGTTCAAACAATTCTCTATGGAAACGGCCCTCGACAGGGAAGCCCTGCGCGGCAAAGTCAGATCGCAACGCGGCGCCAAACCCCACAGGGCCGCAAAACCAGAGGCTTGCCTCGGACCAGTTCGGGACGGCTTCGCGGATGCGGCCGCCAGTAAGCTTGCCGTGCTTCGCATCGACTAGCAGGTGAAGCCTTACATTCGCGGCGTATGCATCGGCGGCCAGACGTTCCAAGGCGGACTCGTCCACCTCGCGGGTGGTGTGGAAAAGGTCGATTTCGGGCCGCGGGCTGCCAGGCTCCAGGGCGGCCATCTCCTTCAGACGGGCGATGAATGGCGTAATGCCGATGCCGGCGCCAACCCAGATCTGTTGCGGCCGACCATCGTCGAAAGTGAAGCGACCGTAGGGGCCCTCAACGGTAATCTGCTGGCCAACCTTGAGCCTGTCGACCAGCCCCGTTGTATGATCCCCAAGCTCCTTGGCGATAAAAGTGACCATTGGGTCGGCAGGGTTCCACGCTGACGCGATCGTGTAGGGGTGAGCTCCTTCGATCGGGTTAGAGGTGGCGAAGGCGAACTGCCCTGCCTCGTGGCCCGGCCAGCCCGGCCCCAGCTTTACCACCGCCTCTAGCGAGCGGACGCCCGGATAGTGCCGCATCTCTGCAATCTCGCCGACAACCCGACGCCCGGCGCCGATCCGCCCAAAGAGCGAGGCGAGCGCCGCGTAGCTGCCTGCGAACATCAGCCCCGCCAAGATAGGGCCCAGCGGCGTCAACCACATGCCGTAGTCCAGCAGGATGACAGTATGGAAGACCAGCACCAGATAAATGAATGGCATGAGCCGATGGCTATAGCGAAACCAGCGGTAGGGGATCAGCTTGACCAGCGCGATCAGCAGCAGGGCGACGAGGGCATAATAGGCCCATTGCCCGAGTCCTTCCGCCGTGCCGCGGAAGTTGAGCAGAGCCCGCTGGACCGGATCGGTGATTTCAGGGCGAGGCCCCCGCGAGGGACGCCCAAGAAATCCGAACCCCACAGCCCACTTGGGGCCTTCCGACCAAAGCCAGTGATAGATCACCAGCCCGAGTGTGCCGATCCCCAGCCATTTGTGCAGCCGGTACATCTTGTCGAGCCCGTCGAGCCAGACTTCCGGCCAGCGAGGCCGGAGCGACAACATCATCGCGACGCTCATCGCGCTCATCGCCAGCGTCCCGCTGAATTGCATCATCGGATCGCGCAGGGCGAAGCCACTTGTCGGCGAGAATATCCCGCGATTCAGGGCGAGCCAGAGGAAACCGAGGACGGCCCAGAAGCCCCAGAAAAGCCAAAGATTGGTACGTGCCATCACATGCTCTCCCTTGAACTCCGGCGAGGGTTCGTGGCCGTCGTCGCATTCCGAACCTGCAAGAGTTATCCGGCCAGGGAACGGAGGGCCGCCATGACCTGCATCAAGGAGGGCCGCGCGGGCGGATCAGAGTGCTGCAACCTCCTCAACGAGGAGGGGGACGGATTTTACCAAGCCGGTTGTCGGTGGCGAGGATAATGTGCTGCCACCTATTCGCGGCGCTTCGGCCCTCTTCGCCGCGCCGCAAAAGCCGGAGGCCTAGTTTACTCGACCATCCCCACCAGCGCGTGTGGTTTCATCATCTCGATGCTGCGCGCGTCGTGAAGGCGGATCAGCCCATCCTTTTGCAGACGGCTCAGACCGCGTGACACCGTCTCGACAGTAAGCCCGAGGTAGTCGGCGATATCGTTCCGCGACATTGCGAGCTTCACGCGGTTCCCGGCGCCGAGCCGTCTGTTCATGTCGAGCAGGAAGGATGCGAGGCGCTCGCACGCCAGTTGCCGCCCGAGGACGAGCAGATGGGTCTGCGCCGAAAAGAAATTGGCAAGAACGGCGTGCAGATTTTCCTCGGTCAGCGTCTCTTGCAGGCTCTGAGCCTCCAGCGCAGTGTCTTCGATCGCTTCCGCATAAAGCTCGTGCGTGCCCTGTTGCGCGAAACCGAAAACTTCGCCGGGCAGGCAGAAGGCTGAAATCTGACGACGGCCATCCGCCAGAAGGTGGTAAAGCCGGACCGAGCCGCTTTGAACCCGGAATATCTTGCCGGCCCGTTCCCCCTGGTCGAATATATGCTGGTCCTTTGCATAGCGCGCGGTTTGGCTGATCGCGCGCGGCATCCCCGAACGGGCCACGGCGTCGTTGTGTCCGATGGGAACAAGAGCGACAAATTCGCGGCTGCTGTGAATGGACATGGTGTTCTCCCTCTGCCTTGCAGGAGAATTCATCGCGCGAATTTCAGAAGCGCGATATTCGGTTGTATCCTTACGGGATTCTACCTAGCGGGCACGCGCGGGCCGACGGCACGGGCGACCGCTTCGATGAGCGGGCCACCCAGAAGCGGCTTTCGCAGGATGCTTCCGGCAAATGCCGCAGGAACCGATTTCGCGCTGTCGGACAAGAGGATGATCGGGACGGAAAGGGCCATCAGCGTCCGCCAACCGTCACTCAACGTTGTTACCGCGCCTTCATCAACGACAGCACAACCGATTGTTTTCGCGTCGTTTTCCGCTTCCAGCGCCGGAAAGCTCTCTGCCAGCACGACGAGAAGCCCCTCCACTTCAAGAGCAAAGGCGATAGAGCGTCGCAAACCCTCATCGGGGGCGACGACAAGTATGGGCAACGTCGTATTCAGCTGTGCTCTCCATGTCGCGGCCGGGAAGCGGATTTTCCCGGTGCATGACATCAGAACCGCAAACGCGGGACTTGGCGTTGAGACAAGTCAATTTCCCCGACAAGGATGGGACATCGGTTAGCGAATGGACAACCCCACCGCCAATGCCATCCGGACAAGTTCCGGAAGGCTCGCCGCCTTCATCTTCGACATGACCGCCGCGCGATGCGCCTCGACCGTGCGCGGGCTGATGTTGAGGTCGTAGGCAATCGTCTTGTTGGCCAAGCCCGACACCACCCCGGCCAGAACTTCCGCCTCGCGCGTGCTCAGAAGGTCGAGCCGGGATCGAATGGCGTCGGTGTCCTCCGCCTCCCCCTCGGTGTCCAGCTCGGCGGCGATGCGATTGATCGCGTTGATCAGGACCTCTTCCTCGAAGGGTTTCTCGATGAAGTCACGGGCCCCGGCCTTCATCGCTTCGACCGCCAAGGGAACGTCGCCGTGGCCGGTGACGACAATCGCGGGAATCCGGACCGCAATGTCTTGCAGGCGACGAAGCAGTTCGACCCCCGTCAGGTCCGGCATCCTGAGGTCGGTGACAAGGCATCCCTGCTGGATCGACGGCGCCGCGACAAGGAAGGCCGTGGCCGATCCATGCTGGCGCACGGTGAAGCCGGCCATCGTCAGCATGAAGGCAAGCGACTTTCTGACCGCCTCTTCGTCGTCGACGACGTGAACCACGAGATTATCTGGCGACATTGGCTTCCTCATCTTCGTGGGCCGGCAGGGTGAAGCGGAAGGCGGCGCCGCCTTCGGCATTGGTTGACACCTCGATCGTGCCGCCGTGCGATTCAATGATCCGCTTGCAGATCGAGAGCCCGATCCCCATGCCGCTGGCCTTGGTCGTCACGAAAGGCTGGAACAGTCGCGAGGCGATCTCGGCCGGGATGCCGGGCCCTGTGTCGGACACTTCGATTGCCACCATGTCCACCCCGTCTGAGGAGGTGCGCACCCGTAACCGCCGCGTCTCGCTGCTGCGCATCGCCTCGATTGCGTTGCGCATGAGGTTGGTCAGCACCTGCTGGATCTGGACCCGATCCACCAGCACCGCCCCGATGGTCGCGTCGAACTCGAACACGGATTGGACACCTACGTCGCTTGCGCCCATCAGCGCGATGGCGCTGGCTTCCTCGACGAGCTTGCGGATGTCCTCCCGCGAATTCGACGTCTCGCCCCGGACCACGAATTCACGCAGATGGCGGATGATCTCGCCCGCCCGAAGCGATTGCCGGGTCATTTCCTCGACCGCTTCGCGCATACGACCTGCGGTGGCGTCGGGCATGTCCCGCAGCAACCGGCTGCAGCCCTGGGCATAGTTGGCGATGGCCGACAGCGGCTGATTCAACTCGTGCGCAAGGGTGGAGGCCATCTCGCCGAGTTCGTTCAGGCGGGCCAGTCGCGCCAGTTCGGCCTCGATCTCCTGAAACCGTGCCTTGGACGTGGTGCGTTCGGTCAGATCCTGCACGAACCCCGCGAAGGAAATCCGCTCGCCTTCGCGGATCTCTCCGACCGTCAGTTTCATCGGAAAGGTCGAGCCATCCTTGCGCCGACCGACGACAACGCGGTCGATGCCGATGATGCGCTTCTGCCCCGTGGTCAGGTAGCGCTGGATGTAGCCGTCATGCTCGCCATGATAGGGTTCCGGCATCAGCATGTGGACGTTCTTGCCGACAACATCGGCCTCGTGATGGCCGAACTGACGTTCGGCCGCGACATTGTAGGATGTTATGATGCCCGTCTTGTCGATAACGATCGTGGCGTCCGGCGACGAGTTGAACAAGGTGCGCAAGTGCGCTTCCCGTTGCCGAAGTTCCCGCTCGGTACTGTCCATCTGCTGACGGGTGTGATGCAGCATCTCGCCCACCCAGGCGACAATCGCGGCGACGACGAGGAAGACGCTGTAGCGCAAGACCGGTACGGCCTCAAAGCTGCGAAGCCCAAAAAGAACCGCACTCGCCATGAGCGACAGCGCAATTGCAAGCAGCGCGGGGCCCATTCCACCGATCACCGAAGCAATCAGGATCGCCGGAAGAAAGATCAACAGCAGTGAGGTTCCGGTCAGGACCCCTTTTAGCAGAAACCCGATCGCGAAGATGGCCACAGACGCCATCAAGGCAACGGCATACCCGCGTGTGCGTCCACGCGGCAGCGCCTCGGCCGAGGCCTGCAGCAGCCGGTCCCGAAGTCCTCCAGCATATTGCACTGACACCGTCCCAAGCTCCCCAGCTCAACTTTCGGCCAGCAGACACGCGCGGCCACTTTCGTTCGCTCAACGTCGGGTTCCGGTGCCCGAAATGCCCACCCGATGCCTGCGGTCAGAACAGGATTCGCAAGTTCTGTCAGAGCCTGACCAATGCCGCCAAAAACAAGTATCTGCCGCATCACTTTACTTCTCAACCCTTTAGACGCGGATCGCGCTCGACATGCTCTGTCTGCGTAACAGGGAGGTCGAAGTACCCGCTATTTGCTGGGCAATCCGATGACATGACGGTGGGCCGATGCCCCGGGGTCGGCATCGGGCTCACGGACGCGTGCCAGTTTTGCGGATCTTCAGGTCAAAAGCCGCGCAGGGATCAGCCCGCGCAGGGAGTTGCCGACGTAGAGGGCTTTGGCCTCTGACAGATCGGCGGGGGTCAGGTCTGCCTCCCGCGCCATCCCCGTCGCCAGCAAATGCTGCCGAAGCACGCCAGGCAGCACCCCGGCGCTGAGCCGTGGGGTCAGCAGAGCGGCGCCCGCTTGCAGGAAGATGTTGGTGATCGTGCCTTCGCACAGGGCGCCGTCATGGTTACAGAACAGCACCTCGTCGACGCCGACGGGCAGATCCGCGCGGGTCCGATCGTAAAGCGCGCGCCGGGTGGTCTTGTGGCGCAACCAGGGGTCGGCGGCGTCGATCCGGTCCAGGCCAATCGTCACCGTCCAGTGGTCGGGGGTGGGCGCCAGCGGCGCCGACGCGACCCCGAACCGGCCTTTGCGGTTCAGCGTCAGGCGTACCCGGCGGATACCCGGCCCGGTGACGGTGTCGAGAACGCCTGCTGCCGCATCACGCCGGAACGGAAACCCCAGCGCGGTCGCGCTGCGGGCCATGCGGTCGAGGTGCAGATCGCGCCGCGCCAAGCCCTCGCCCGGCGTGAAGCGCAGCGTTTCGATCAGCTCCAGACTGTTCAGCTCTGGCTCAGAGAGGTTGCGAAGCGCGTCTTCCACAGGGCTTCCTCATATTCCGCTTCCGCGGTGCTGTCATGGATGATGCCACCACCAACGTTCAACCGCGCCGTTCCGTCGCCCGGCAATACCAGCGTGCGGATGGCGACATTGAACTCCATCGCGCCGGTGGGCGCCACCCAGCCGATCGCCCCGCAATAGGCGCCGCGCGGTGCGGGCTCCAGCTCGCGCAGGATCTCCATAGCGCGGATTTTTGGCGCGCCGGTGATCGACCCGCAGGGGAAAAGCGCGTCGAACAGCGTCCGCAGCGTCCAGCCGGGGCGCAACTGCGCCACCACGCGCGAGGTCATCTGGTGCACTGTCGCGAAGGTCTCGACCCGGAAAAGGTCGGGCACCCGGACCGAACCGACCTCGGAAACCCGCGCCAGATCGTTGCGCAGAAGATCGACGATCATCAGGTTCTCGGCGCAGTTCTTCGGGTCACTTGCCAGCCGGGTCCGGCGGGCGGCATCCTCGGCCGCATCGCCATCGCGGGGCAAGGTTCCCTTCATCGGCCGGGTTTCAACGCGGCCAGCGTCATCGGCGCGAAAGAACAGCTCGGGCGACCGCGACAGCAGGATCGGACCACCAAGATCAACGAAAGCGCCATGCGGAACCGGCTGATACGCCGCAAGCCGCTGGTAAAGCGCGGCCGGGGAGCCGGACACCCGCGCGTTCAGCGGAAAGGTCAGGTTGGCCTGATAGATGTCGCCCGCGCCAATCAGGGCATGAACCCGGTCGAAGGCATCGCGATAGCGCGCGAAATCCCAGGCCGGGATGAAGGGCGATAACGCTGCATCACCCGGCGCGACACTCGTCGGGCGCTGCGGGGCGTCGAAGACGCCGAACAACAACAGCGGCTCCGGCCGGTGGCCGGGTAGCAGAGGGCGCAACCGGTCCACCAGCAGGTAACCAAGCTCGTAGCTGGCATAGCCGGCCAGCCATTTCCCCTGCCGCCGCGCGTTCTCAAGCGCGGCGAAGGCGGCATCCACCTCGTCAGGGCCATCGGCCCGGATCACGGCGCCGGGCGCGCGAAACAGCGTGCCGCCAGCCAGCGGTCCGTGGTCGAAAAGAACGCAAGGATCGGTTGTCGTCGTCACAGGGCTCTCCCGCACATCCCCGGCCTGTTCCTGCAGGTGCCGCGTCAGAAGTCCAGCCCCAGATCGAGAACGGGCGCGGAATGCGTAGCGGGTGACGGGCGGCGGCCCCTCACCCCGTCCCCAACTGCGCGACTGCCCGGCCCAGCAGGTCGTCGATCGTCTCGAGCGCCCCTATCGCCGCGTCGCGCTTCAATTCGCCCGCGCTCGGTGTGGCGGCAAAGCCGCGTTCGGGGGTCTGGCCGGTTGCGAACCATCGGGCAGCGGCAAGGCGAAGCCGGGCGATCTTGTCGTCCACCCCAGCCACGAGATCCGCGACCCGCGCCCGCTCGGCGGCGCCCATCGTCGCCTCGGTTGCCATCGCGCTGGCCAGCACCCGCGCCCAATGGGCACAGGACACCAGCAGCAGCAGCTTTGCCCGCACCGAACCGAACCGCGTCACCACCGACCACGGCCCGCCAAGCGGCCGCACCGCTGTGGCCAGCGCCCCGTAGCTGCGGTCGAGGCGAAGTGAGGCGCCGGTCAGGTTGCTGTCCTCGCCCGCCGCCCGCGCCGCCGCGGCGCCGACCAGCGCACCGAGTGCGTCGAGAAACTCTGCCAGCGCGGTTTCGACCTCGCCGCCCGTATGCACCGGGAAGATCAGGAACGCCGCGCCTACGCCGCAGAGGCCACCGACCACCGTTTCCACCAGCCGCAGAAGCAGCAGTTCGGGCGTGAACATTCCCATCAGCCCGTAAAGCAGGGCGAGCCCGATGGTGAAGAAGAAGATCATCCAGCCGTAGGAGGTCTGCAAGTTGTAGACCGCGAGGAAGAACACCGCCGGGATCAAAAGCCCGGAGGCCATCGCATGGCCCTGCAGCAGCGTGGCGAGCAGCGTACCCGCCAGCACCCCACCCAGCGTCCCGGCAGACCGGTTGAGCGCGCGCACTGCCGTATCGGCGCGGGTGCGGGTGTTGTTGAAGACGATGTAGGACGTGATCACGGCCCAGTACCAGCGCGTCGGCGACAGCGCGAGCCCCGCGGCCAGCGCCAGCCCGCAGGCGAGCGTCACCTGTATCGGCCGGTGAAACGCCGCCGGCACGCCGGCACGCGGCCCGCCCAGAGCCGCCTGCCGCGCCGCCGGAACCGGAGCGCCGATCCCGGCGAAGGCAGGCGAGGGTGACGGGCCGAGCGCCGCGTTGATCCGCCCCCGCGCCAGCCGCACCGCTTCCAGCAACTGATCCGCGGCCCCGGTCGCCGGGGCATCCGGCCGGGCCACCCCAGCCCTGACCTGCGGCCCCCGTTCCTCCAGTAGCGCAAGCAGTGCCGCCGCGGGCGGCAGCGCCGTCTCGCGATAGCGCACCAGCCGTTCGACCGCCAAAAGCAGATCGACGAGCCCCGCCGCCAGTTCCGCCGCCGCGCCGGTCAACGCCAGACCACTGCCGGTGATCTGCGGCACGAATCCCTCTGCCATCAGCACGATCTCGCGGAACTCGACCATCTGCGCCCGGATCGTGCGGCGGTCATCGGGTGGCAGGGCGCCCGCCCGCGCGGCCTGCAACAGGTGGTCAAGGATGAGGTTGATGCGGCGGTCGATCGTCCGCAGCGCGCGGCGGAAGTCCTGCTCGGGGTCGTCGGGAAAAAGCACCGCCGACGCCAGTTGCGCCGAGCCGAGCGCCACCGCCGCGGCAAACAGCACGAAGCCCGCATCCACCGGGGCCGGGCGCATGTATTCGCCCATGAAATAGGCCATGAACGCCACCATGCCCACCGCCAGCCAGCGCATCCCGTAGCGGCGGATGTAGACCGAGACAAAGATGACGACGAGAAAGCCAAGATCGGCCACCAGCGGCCAGCGCGCCAATGCCCCCGCCAGCACGGCGGCCACCGCGCCGATCAGCCCGGCGAGGGCACGGGTCGCCGTCTGCCGCCGCCAGCCCGGTTCTCGCACGCCGATCGTGCCGATGAACGACAGCAAAATCCCCAGCCCGTAGGCCGCGATCGGCAGGGGCTGAAACCGTGCCGTGCCGAACAGGACCGCCGTGGTCAGAACCAGCGCCAGCAACGCCCGCGCCGCAAGCCGAAGCCGTGACCGCGCCGGGTCCGCCGCAACCAGACGGTCAACCAGTCGGGCCAGCAACTGGCGAAGGCTTGTCAGGGCAGACGGCATGGGCACGCTCCGGCAAGGGTGAGGCAGACAGATTCGGCCCCAGTATCGCGAAGTGCAGCGCCAAGGTCACGCGCCAGCCTGCCTTGACCGCCAATCCGCCCGGCACTTCGAGCCTCAGGTGCCCAGCCCGCCTTCAGTCACTCGACGGCCCCGGTCCGCCGATTTCTGCGATTGATGCGGCGGCGGGGCGGGCTAGGGCGCCCAGCAGGTTCTCCAAAAAGGCGTAGCAGGACTCCCGTGCCGCCTCGCGCGACAGCATCGTCGGGTCGATACCGTTTTCCACCCATACGCCGTCGGACAGCGCAACGAACTGCACCGCGACGCTGCGGGCGTCGATGGTCTTGCCCCGCGCGGCGGCCTCTTCCGCCAATGTGCGGGCCACCTGATCCAGCAGATCCTGATACCGTTGACGGTGCACGGCGCGCAGGTCTTCGTTGTTGGCGATCTCACCCCAGAGCGCGAGCCAGATCTTCAGGCTTTCAGGGTTGAAGACAGCGGGGTCGAAGTTCGCCTCGATCAGCCCGACGGCGCCCGGCAGCCGGTCGCCTTCGTCGAACACCGCCGTGAAGCGGTCGTACATCGTCGCGTAAACCGCGGCCAGAAGCGCATCTTTCGACCCGAAGTGATGCGTGATCAGACCGCGCGACGCCTTCGCCTCGCGGCAGATGTTGTCCACCGTGAAGGCGGTAATGCCGCCGCGGGCCAGACAGACGAGCGCGGCCTCGATCAGCATGGCGCCGCGGGTTTCACTGCTGTAGCGGCGAAAGCGGGGGCCGTCGGGTTTCTTCGTCATGCGTTGCGGGGCGCGGCGGGAAACCGCGCCCCCCGTCCTTTCAGGTTGCGGTGAAGCGGGTCGGGTCGGGGTGCCCGTCGGCCAGAATCACCGGGGTAAGATTGGCGTTGCCGATCGCCAGATAGGGCTCGAAGCAGATGAAGATGAAGGCGCCCGATTGCTCCATCAGATCTTCCATGTGGTGGAACATTTCGGTTCGTTTTGCCTCATCCTGCTCGGCCAGCGACTTCTGGTACAGGTCTTCATACTCCGGACTGTCGAAGAAGGACCAGTTGTAGACGCCGATCTGGTCGGGACGGAACCACACGAGGTTTTCCGTGGGGTCGATGCCGCCGGCAAAGTTCATCAGCACCAGTTCGATCGACTTGTAGCCATCGCCCTTGGTCTTGTCGCCCAGTGCCCAGTAGGCGGCATCCTCTGTCGGCTGGATCTGCACGGTGATACCGGCCTCGGCAAGGCTGGCCTGAATGATCTGCGCGATGGCCTGCGCGACCGAATCGGTGGTGCAGTAAAGCTGCAGCGTCAGGTCTTTCACCCCCGCCTCGGCCAGCAGCGCCTTGGCCTTGGCCACGTCGCGCTTGCCGATCAGGTTCGCCGGCCGGGCGAATTTGCCCTGCACCACGCCGGTCGCGCGCGTCGTCAGCCCGTCATAGGCGCCCTCGATCACCGAATCGCCGTCATAGGCATACTGGATCGCCTGCCGCACCCGCAGATCCTTCAGCGTGGGCGCGTTCATGTTGATCGTCAGCCAGACATAGCGGGTCGAGGCGGCCTGAATCATCGCGGTGTTGGCGGGCGGGTTCGCCTTCAGATCCTTGCTGGAGGCGACGGCCACCTTGGTGAAGTCGAAGGAATGCGCCTCGTAAGCCAGAAGTGCGGCCTGATCGTCGGTGACGATGTAGAATTCGATGTTGTCCCACTGCGGCTTTTCCAGCGGCCAGTCGGGGTTGCGTTTCAGCGTGATCTTGGCGTTCTGGTCCCAGGTGTCGAACAGGTAGGGCCCGCATTGCGCCGGGAAGGCGGTGGTAAAGGTGCCGCCCGCCTTTTCCGTCGCCGCCTTGCAGACAAGGTGGCCGCCGTAATAGGGCACCGCCACCACGTCGAACGGCTTGAACGGCGCCGACAGGTGGATCAGGCCGGATTTTTCGTCCACCACCTCCACCTCTTTCAGCTTCTCGAACTGATAGGCCCAGGCGCTGTCGGATCCAGCGATCCGTTCGAACGAATATTTCACGTCGGCCACCGTCACCGGGCCGAAATCGCCCGTCCACTTCAGCCCGTCCTGCAGGGTGAAGGCCAGCGTGGTGAGGTCTTTCCACTCATAGACCTTGGCCGCATAGGGGCTGATGGTGTTGCCCGCACGCATGTCCGACAGCCGGGTCAGCGTGACGGTGCAGCAGCGTGGGATGATGTCATCCAGCTCGCCGATTTCGCCCTTGGGGTCCAGCACCTGAAAATCAGAGCTGACGCGCAGGCGCAGCGTCTTGCCATCGGCGGCCCAGGCGAATTTCGGCGCCAGTGCAAGCCCGGCAAACAGCGTGCCGCCAGCCCTCAGCAGGCCGCGGCGGTCGGTTCTCCAGTCCATTCCGGTCTCTCCTCTGTCGGTTCGCATTATGGCCCGGCAAGGTGGCAGCGCAGGGATCGGCCGGGGGCGACCTCGCGCAGGGTGGGGGCCAGCGTGCGGCACTGCGGTGCGGCCAGCGGGCAACGGGTGTGGAATTCGCAGCCCTTGGGGCGACGCAGCAGGCTGGGGATTTCACCGCGAATGGCCAGATCGGCGCGGCGGCGGCGGGGGTCGGGGTTGGGTTCCGACGCGATCAGGCTGGCGGTGTAGGGGTGGAACGGCTGCGCGAACACCTCGGCCGTGGGGCCGGTTTCGACAAGGCGGCCGAGGTAGAGGATGGCGATGCGCTCGGCAGTGTGGCGGATGACCGACAGGTTGTGGCTGATGATCAGGAAGCCCACGCCGCGTTCATCCTTCAGGTCGCTCATCAGGTTCAGGATTTCGCCCTGAATGCTGACGTCGAGCCCGGCGGTAGGCTCATCGGCGATCACCAGCGCCGGGTTCAGCGCCAGCGCGCGCGCGGTGCAGACCCGCCGTGCCTGCCCGCCCGAAAGCTCGTGCGGATAGCGCGCGGCGATCGCCGGTGGCAGGCCCACGCGGGCCAGCAGCTCGATCGCCATGGCGCGGCGGTCGGGCAGGCCCTCGCGGTGGATGGCAAAAGGTTCGGTGATCGCCTCGCCCACCCGCATCCGCGGGGAAAGCGAGGCGACGGGATCCTGAAACATCATCGCCGTGCCGCGGCGCAGGCGCGCCATCGCGCCGGGGGCACTCAGCGGCTCGCCCTGAAACCGCCGCTCGCCCATGCTGGCGGGGGCAAGGCCCAGCATCACGCGGGCCAGCGTGGTCTTGCCCGACCCGGATTCGCCCACCAGCCCGAAGGTTTCGCCCTTGCGCAGCGTCAGCGTGATGTCCTGCAATACGTTCAGCCGAGGCTTGCGCATCGGCAGCAGCGCCGTCAGCAGGTCGCCCGGCAGCGGCAGATCGGCCGACAGGCCGGACAGTTCGTAAAGCGCGGTCATGGCGCCACCGCGTAGCAGGCCGCGACCTGCGTCGGGCCGAACCGGTGGCGCGGCGGCGGGGTGGCGCAGCGGGCGCTGGCAAGCGGGCAGCGCGCGGCAAAGGCGCAGCCGGCGGGCGGGGCGGCAAGGTCGGGCACGCGGCCGGGGATGGTGGGCAGGTGCCCTTGCCCCTGCGCCACATGCGCCGGGTCGCAGGCGATCAGCGCGCGGGTATAGGGATGGCGGGGGGTATGGTAGATCTCCTCCACCGTGCCCTCTTCCACCACCTCGCCGGCATACATGACGTAAACCCGGTCGCAGAGTTCCCCGACCACGCCCAGATGGTGAGTGATGATGACGATGGCGCCCTGATGTTCGCCGCGCAGCTCGCGCAGCAGGTGCAGGATCTGCGCCTCCATCGTCACGTCAAGCGCGGTCGTGGGCTCGTCCGCGACCAGCAGCGGCGGGCGCATCAACAGGGCCGCGGCGATGGCGGCGCGCTGGCGCATGCCGCCCGACAGTTCGTGAACATAGCGGTGCAGCGCCAGATCGGGGTCGGGCAGACCCACGCGGGCCAGCATCGCCCGCGCGCGGCCGCGTTTGGCCGCCCGCGGCTCCGCCAGACGGTGCTGGAAGTCGATCAACTGGTCGCCCAGCGTCAGCACCGGGTTGAAGGCGGTCATCGGATCCTGAAAGATCATCGCCACCCGTTCGCCGCGCAGCCGCCGCCGCGCCGGTTCCGGCAGCGCCAGCAGATCGTCGCCGCCGATGCGCACCTCGCCGCTAACGGTGGCCCCCGGCGCGGGCAGGCCGATCAGCGCCGCGGCGAGCGTGCTTTTCCCGCAGCCGGATTCCCCGACAATACCCACCACCTCGCCCGCCCGCGCGTTCAGGCTGGCGCCCCGCAGCGCCTGCACCGGGCCGTAAGCCACGCGAAGGTCGCGCACCTGCAGCAGCGGCTCTGTCATCGCGGGCCCACTTTCAGCCGCGGGTCCAACGCATCGCGCAGCCCCTCGCCCAGAAAGGTGAAGCCGATGGTCGACAGCACCAGCGGCACCCCCGCCGCGATCACCAGCGCGGGCTGGCTGCGCAGCGAGGTATAACCATCGTAAAGGATGTTGCCCCAGCTCGGCTCCGGCGGTTTCACGCCAAGGTTCAGGTAGGACAGCCCGGCCTCCAGCATGATCACCACCGGCACATCCATCGACAGCACGATGACCAGCGGGCCGACCACGTTGGGCAGGATGTGGCGGGCCAGGATACGGCCCGGCCCGGCGCCCATCGTGCGTTCGGCCTGCACGAAATCGGCGTTCTTCAGCGTCAGGGTCTGGGCCCGGATCAGGCGGGCGTAACCGGGGATCGAGACCAGCACGATCACCAGGATCAGCGTGCCCTTGCCCGGCCCCAGCACCGTGATCACCGCCAGCGCGAACATGATCATCGGCAGCGAGGACAGCGAGTCGAGCACCAGCACCAGCGCCATATCCAGCCACCGCGGCCCGTAACCCGCCACCAGCCCCAGCGCGATGCCGATCGCCCCGGCCAGCCCGATGGAGCTGACCGCCACCCCCAGCGCCGTGCGCGCGCCCCAGATCAACCGCGACAGCGTATCGCGGCCCAACTGGTCGGTGCCTGCCCAATGCGCAAGGCTGGGGGGCATCAGTTTGTGCATCACATCCAGCTTCAGCGGGTCATAGGGCGCCAGCCACGGCGCAAACAGCGCCATCGCCACGAAAGCGGCCACCAGCACCGCGCCCATCGCCCCCATGCGGTCGCGCATCAGCCGGTGCAGCGCGCCGCTGCGTCGTGAGGCAGGCAGCGCCTCAGCCACGGAAGACATCGCGCACCCTCGGGTCCAGCCGGGCGATCAGCAGATCGGCGGCGGTGACGACGACAAGATAGAAGGCGGTCATGAACAGCACCGAGCCCATCACCACCGGGTAGTTCCGCTTCGCCACCGCCGAGGTGACCAGCGTGCCGATACCGGGGCGGGAAAACACGGTTTCCACGAACACCGCCGACGACAGGATCGACCCGAAGCCGACCGCCAGGATCGCCACGGTGGGAATGATCGCCAGCCGCAGCGCATAGCGGGTGACGATGCGCAGTTCCGACAGGCCAAAGGCGCGGGCGGTACGGATGTGGTTCGCCCCCATCACCTCCAGCATCGAGGCGCGCACGAGGCGGGCAAGGTAGCCGACCCAGGTGATGCCGATGGAAAAGGCGGGCAGCAGCACGGCGCGGAACTGGCTGGCCCAGTCGCCCGGCGTGCCCGCGCCGATGGCGGGCAGCCAACCGAGCCAGACCGCGAAGATCAGCAGCAGGTAAAGCGCGATGACGAAGGGCGGCACCGCGATCATCGACACCGACAGGATGCCCAGCACCGCATCCACCACCGTACCGCGCCAGACCACCGCCGCACAGCCAAGCGCCACGCCAAGCACCAGCGCCCAACCCAACGCCACCGCGCCAAGGAAGAGGGTGTTGGGGAACACCTGCAGGATCTGGTCCAGCACCGGGCGACGCGACCACACGTCATAGCCAAGGTTGCCATGCAGCGCGTTGGCGAAGAACCGCCAGACCTGCACCCAGACCGGCTGATCCAGCCCCATCCGCGCGATCAGTTGCGCCTTCAACTCTGGCGTGGCACGGGGGCCCAAGGCCAGCGAGGCCGGGTCGCCCGGCACCAGAAACACCATCGCGTACATCGCCAGCATGACCGTGATCAGGATCAGGACGGCAAGGCCGATGCGCTTGATGGCGTAGGTCAGCACCGCAGTCGGGCCTCCCCCTGTCGCATTCGGCTACACATGGTCGCGCGGTATCCTTTCGTCCCAGCGGCGGGTGAAGACCACCTGCCCGTTCTCGCGGCCGGTCACCTCCATCTCTACCCGGAAATGGGTGGCGTCGCAGGTCAGCCGACCCTCGCTGAGGTGTTCGGTCGTGGTGCCGCCGCGCTCGATCTGGACCTGGAACCGCGTGGTAGTGGTGGCGGAAAGCGGGTCGCCCTCGGTGATCTCATAGCGCGACAGGCCAAGGCCGCGGTGGATATGGCCGATGTCGGGCATGTCCGTCACCCCGCTCCAGCGCGGGAAATCCACGGTCGACCGGCCGGTGAGCAGGTCGCGCACCACCTGCCGCCGCGCGGTTCCGGGCATGTCGGCATAGGCATGGGGCGTGGGCGGCGCGTGTTCCGGCGGATCGAACGGGCGCAGGGCCGCATCCTCGGCCCGCGGCGGGCGCACCGGCAGGGTCAGGAAACTTTCCCCGGTGCGGATCGTCAGCGTGGCCAGTTCAGGCGAGGGCCAGGCGATCGGCCAGTAGGTGGTGGACAGCGACACCGCGATGCGGTGGCCGGGCGGAAAGGCGTAGGCGGTATCCTCCATCTCCACCACCGCATCCGTCAGTTTGCCGGGGGTCAGCGGTTCGGGGAACTCGTGGCTGTTGCGATGGGTCAGGTTCAGCAGCCCGATGCCGACGCGGGTCGAGGCGCCATCGGGCGCCACGTCGTTCAGCCGGGCCGACACCAGCGCCAGCGGCTTGTCGGAAGCGAAGCGCAGATGCACCAGCGGCGCACCGAGAATCTCCATCCGCTCGGTCAGCGGTTCCGACAGGAACACCAGGCTACCGCCGTCATCCTCGCGCTGGTCGGTGGCCCAGTCGGCCTGATCGCCATAGCGCCCGACCTCGCCCGCGCCAAGGCCGACCCACAGCGGCGAGCAGATCGCCACCGCTTCCACCGCCGCCGCCTGCCGGGCCAGCCGCCCGCCCGCGTTCAGGACATGCTGCTGCATGTCGATCCGGGGCGAGGGCCACTGATCCTCGCCCACCCAGCGGCCGGGCCGGTCGGTGTAGCAGGTCTGCGGCGACACCGGCTCCTGCATCCAGACGCGGTAGAGCGGTTCGTCCATGATGCCGGTTTCGCGCCCCTTCATCCAGTGGTCGCACCAGCGGAGAACCTCTTGCAGCCAGCCGATGGCGGGGGCCACCGTCACGTTGTAGGGGTAGGAATGCGCCCAGGGGCCGACCAGCCCGCGGCAGGGCACCTTCAACCCCGCCAGCAGCCGTGGCACCGCTTCCGAATAATTGTCGGCCCAGCCCGACACCGAATAGACCGGCACCGTGATGCGGCTGAAATCCTCGCAGACAGAGCCGTGTTTCCAGTAGGCATCCCGCCGCTGGTGGGTCAGCCAGGGCAGAATCCACGGCGTGTTGCCCTGCATCCGCTGCATCCACATCTCGTGCCAGGCCGCGCCCACGATGGCCGGGTCGGGCGGCAGGTCGTTATGCGCGAACATGGTCGATGACCAGTCGACGTTGTCCTTTGACAGGCAGCCGCCGACGTAGTGCACATCGGTCGCATAGCGGTCGTCGGTCGACCCGACAGAGATGACGGTTTTCAGCGCCGGTGGCTGCCGGGCGGCGATCTGCAACCCGGTGAACCCGCCCCAGCTGATGCCGATCATCGCCACCTGCCCGTCGCACCAGCCCTGCTGCGCGATCCAGGCGATGACGTCGCAGCCATCCTGCTGCTCGACCTCGGTGTATTCGTCGGTGATGATCCCCTCGCTTTCGCCGGTGCCGCGGATGTCGACGCGGATGCAGGCATAACCGTGCCCGGCCAGATAGGGGTGGGTGTGGCCGTCGCGGATGCGGGTGCCGTCGTGCTTGCGGTAGGGCAGGTATTCCAGGATCGCCGGCACCGGCCCCGCACCCTCGGGTCGCCACAGCTTCGCCGCCAGCCGCGTGCCGTCGGGCAGCGGAATGAACAGGTTCTCGGTGACCGAGACGGGGTGCGGGAATTCGGTGCGGATCGTCATTGGCGTCTCCCCTTGTTGAACAACCATGCAACAAGGATCGGAGTCGGGCAACAGAATTTTTGCACCGCCCCCGGCTTGACCGCGACCACCCCGCCATCTTACGATACGGTTGTTCAACAAGGAGGCGCCGATGGCCCGGAACCCGCGTTACGACGTTCTGTTCGAGCCCGTCCGCATCGGCCCCAAGACGGCGCCCAACCGGTTCTTTCAGGTGCCGCACGCCTCTGGCATGACCAACGCCGCGCCCCATGTCCGCGCCGCCTTCCGCGGCATGAAGGCCGAGGGTGGCTGGGGCGTGGTCTGCACCGGCGCCTGTTCGATCCACGAAAGCTCGGATGACAGCCCCTTCCCCTTCGCCTCGCTGTGGGACGAGGCCGATGTGCGCGCCCATGCGGTTATGACCGAGGCCGTGCACCGCCACGGCGCGCTGGCGGGGGTGGAACTGTGGCACGGCGGCGCGGCGGCGGTGAACCGCACCACGCGGATGGCGCCGCTGTCGCCCTCGGGCGTGCCGTGGATGGCGACGCATGTGGGCTTCATGTCCTCGGCCCGGCCGCGGGTGATGGACGCAGGCGATATCCGCGAGCTGATCCGCTGGCACGCAGAGGCCGCGGTGAGGGCGGAACGGGCGGGGTTCGACATCCTCTATGTCTATGCCGGGATGGGCTATCTGCCCTACCAGTTCCTGATGAGCGAGTATAACCACCGCACCGATGCTTATGGCGGCACGGTGCGCAACCGCGTGCGGCTGGTCGAGGAGCTGATCGACGCCACCCGCGAAGCGACGCATGGCCGCTGCGCCGTGGCCTTGCGGATTTCCCTGCAGGAGTTGCGCGCGCGCGCCTCTGACATCGCGGAAACTGAGGGGCACGAGGTCATCGGCCATCTGAAGGATGCACCCGACCTCTTCGACGTGAAGATGGATTATTCCGCCACCGACTGCGCCGCCTCGCGCTATACGCCCGAGGGCAGCCACGAGCCGGTGGTGGATTTCGTGAAACGCTGCACCGACAAGCCCGTGGTCGGCGTCGGCCGCTTCACCTCGCCCGACACGATGGTGTCGATGGTCCGCCGCGGGGTGCTGGATTTCATCGGCGGCGCCCGCCCCTCGATCGCCGATCCGTTCCTGCCGCAGAAGATCGCGACGGGGCGCGAGGAAGAGATCCGCGAATGCATCGGCTGCAACATCTGCATCTCCAGCTGGCATGATGGCGTCTGGGTGCGCTGCACGCAGAATCCCACGGCGGGCGAGGAATGGCGGCGCGGCTGGCACCCCGAGATCGTCCGCAAGGATGCCGAGGGGCAGGTGCTGGTGGTCGGCGGCGGCCCGGCGGGGATGGAGGCGGCGCTGACGCTGGCCCGCCGCGGCTACCGCGTGGCGCTGGCGGAAGCCGCGCGGGAATTCGGCGGGCGGCTGAGGTTCGAAAGCGCCCTGCCGGGGCTGAAGGCGTGGAACCGGGTGGCCGAATACCGGCTGGGGCGGCTGCGCCAGATGGAAAACGTGGCGCTTTACCCCGAAAGCCCGCTGTCGGCCGACGATGTGCTGGGCTTCGGCGCGGATCACGTCGTGGTGGCCACCGGCGCACACTGGCAGCCGGTGCTGTGCAACCCGAACGAACTGCCGGGCGCCCGGCTGGATGCGCCCCGCGTCTACACGCCCGATGATCTGGCGGCGGGGGTGACGGTCGAAGGCCCGGTGGCGGTGTTCGACTATGACAACTACTACATGGGTTCGGCGGTGGCCGAGGCGCTGTCGGCGCAGGGTCATGCCGTGACCTATATCACCACCGCGGGGGCCGCTGCCGCCTGGGGCTTCATGACGAACGAACAGCCGCTGGTGCACCAGTCCTTTGCCAACCGCGGCATCGGCTATCGAACGCTGGAGGTCGTGACGGGGTTCGACGGCGAAACCCTGTCGCTGGCGCAGATCTTCTCGGGCGCACCGGCGCAGATTGCCGCGCGGTCGCTGGTCATCGTGGGGATGCGGCAGGGCGGCTCGGCGCTCTATGACGCGCTGGCGGCGCGCGACCCGGCGGAGACCAGGCTGCGCTCGCTGCACCTGACCGGCGATGCCAACGCCCCCGGCGCCATTGCCCATGCCGTCTATCAGGGCCACCGCACCGCGCGCGAACTGGGCCTGCCTGCCGCCGCGATCCAGATCGGCCGCGATGCCCCCTTTGCCCTGCGCGATCTGCCCGCGGCCGAGGCGGCGGAATGACCCCCGCCCGCCGCCGCCCGCGCACATCTCGCACCGCCGGAACGCTGCATCAGGCCCCCTTCGGCCAGGTGCCGCGAACCTATGCCCCGATCGAGGTGATCTCGGCCGATCAGGTCGAGGCGATCCATAGTGCCGCCCTGACCCTGCTGGCCCGCACCGGCATGCGGGTGCTGGACGCCACCGCCCGCGACCGCTTCCGCAGCGCCGGGGCCGAGGTTCAGGGCGAAACCGTCCGCTTTCCGCCCGACATGATCGCCGAACGGCTGGCCACCGTGCCCGCCGCCTTCTCCCTGACCGCCCGCGACCCGGCGAAGGCGCTGCGCTTCGGCGGCGGGCATCACGTCTTCGCCTCGGTCGGCGGCCCCGCCTATGTGATGGACAACGACCGCGGCCGCCG
This sequence comes from Paracoccaceae bacterium, assembly GCA_016124615.1. GTDB lineage: Bacteria > Pseudomonadota > Alphaproteobacteria > Rhodobacterales > Rhodobacteraceae > Solirhodobacter. The sequence continues at coordinate 194,484 of WGNF01000011.1, forward strand.
CGATGGCACCTTTGCCGAGATGTGCGATTTCCTGCGTCTGGTGCAGCAGACCAACGTGATCCACCAAGAGGGCGGCTGCCCGTTCGAGCCGATGGACCTGCCCGCCAACACCCGCCATCTGGATATCTACCGCGCCCAGATCACGCTGCTTGACAAGAACTGGCAAACCCAGTCGCTGGGCCGCCCGCGCACGATGGACGGGATCGCGATGGCCGCAATCTCGCTGGGCCTGACGCCCGAGGGGCTGGTGGAAACCCCGGCCCTGCTCGGCATCATCAACACCAACTCGCCCCTGCAACTGGACATTCCGATGGCCGAGGGGCTGATGACGCTGGCCGAATACGGCCAGGTGAACGTGATCACCCCCTTCACCCTCGCCGGTGCGATGAGCCCGGTGACGCTGGCCGGTGCGCTGATGCAGCAGCATGCCGAGGCGATGGCGGGCATCACGCTGACCCAGATCGTGCGGCCGGGCGTGCCGGTGATGTATGGCGGCTTCACCTCCAACGTCGACATGCGCTCTGGCGCGCCCGCCTTCGGCACGCCGGAATACACCCGCGCGGCGCAGGCCAGCGGGCAATTGGCGCGGCGGATCGGGGTTCCCTTCCGTTCGTCCAACGTCTGTGCGGCGAACGAGGTGGATGCCCAGGCGGCCTACGAATCCCAGATGGCGCTGTGGGGCGCGCTGATGGGCGGCGCGCATCTGGTGGAACATGCGGCGGGCTGGCTGCATGGCGGGCTGACGGCGAGTTTCGAGAAATTCATCCTCGACGCCGAGATGCTGCAGATGATGGAGGAATACTTTCGCCCGATCGAGGTCACGCCCGAAACGCTGGCGCTGGAGGCGATTGCCGAGGTCGGCCCCGGCGGGCATTTCTTCGGCGCGGCGCATACGATGGAACGCTACGAAACCGCGTTCTACACCCCGATGCTGTCGAACTGGGATAACCATCCGCAATGGCTGGAACGCGGCGGGGTGCAGGCGCGCGAACGGGCGAACGCGGTCTGGAAGCAGATGCTGGCCGAGTATGAGGAGCCGGTGCTGGACCCCGCCCGGCGCGAGGAACTGGATGCCTTCGTCGCCCGCCGCAAGGCCGAGGGCGGCGCCCCGATGAACTGATCCGTGGGCCGCTGCCGGACAACCTCCGGCGAGCGATCGGCCGCCACGTCTGGGATCGGGGCGTAGTGAGCTACGTCCCGAAAATCAGACAGGGACGGAAGCTACGATCTGCCATCTGCTGGTCTCCAGGCACGAGGCGATCGGAACATGCCGAAACGCAGGAACCATGACGCGGGCTTCAAGGCTCGTGTGGCGCGGGATGATCGAGAAGAACCATCCGGCCCTGTCGGTCGGGGCGCTGTGCCGCCTGTTGTCGATCTCACGCTCGTCGTTCTACTAGGCGCCGCAGGGCGAGACGGTGATGAACCTCAACCTCATGTACTGATCGACAAGCAGTTCGTGGAAGCCCCGTTCTTCGGCGTCCGGCAGATGACCTGGCACCTGCAGAACGAGGGGCATGCGGTGAACCAGAAGCGCATCCGGCGGCTGATGCGCCGGGGCTTCTTCTGCCTGGTCGCCATCATGGGCTGGATCACCCGCAAGGTGCTGACCTGGCGCATCTCGATCACGCGCGAGGCCGATTTCTGTGTCGAGGCGCTGAGCGAGGCGATCCACCGCTTCGGCCAGCCCAGTTTACGTCCTTCGCCAGGACCGACCGGCTGAAGCGGGTCGGCACCCGGATCTCGATGGACGGCAAGGGGCGCTGGCCTCACTCGGCGGGCCGTTCTTCGGCCCGGACTGGGCAGTCAGCCAAGCCCGAAACTTGCTCACAGCCCGCCGATGTGGAACGCCTTGGTTTCCAGATATTCCTCGATCCCCTCCTGCGCGCCCTCGCGCCCGAGGCCCGAGAATTTGACGCCGCCGAACGGCGCCTCTGCATGGCTGACGGCGCCGGTGTTCAGCCCCACCAGCCCGACCTCCAGCGCCTCGCCAAAGCGGAAGGCGCGGGCCAGATTGGTGGTGTAGAAATAGGCCGCAAGCCCGAAGGGCGTGCCATTGGCAATCGCCAGCGCCTCCGCCTCGGTCTCGAAGCGGAAGATCGGCGCGACCGGGCCGAAGGTCTCTTCCCCGGCCAGCCGCATTTCGGTGGTGGCTCCGGTCAGCACCACCGGATCGGCGTACTGGCCCGTCAGGTTGCGCGCACGGGTCGCCCGCCGGGCCCCTTTCGACAGCGCGTCCGCGACATGGGCGGAAATCTTGTCGATCGCGGCCTGATTGATCATCGGGCCGATCGTGGTGTCGGGCTCTGCCCCCGGGCCGACGCGCAGCGCATCGACCTTTGCCGCGAGCGCCGCGACGAAGGCATCATGGATGCCCGATTGCACCAGAATCCGGTTCGCACAGACGCAGGTCTGCCCGCCATTGCGGAATTTGGAGATCATCGCGCCGTCAACCGCCGCCGCCAGATCGGCATCGTCGAACACGATGAACGGCGCATTCCCGCCGAGTTCGAGGCTAAGCCGCTTCAGCGTTGGCGCGCATTGCCCGGCCAGAAGCGCGCCGACCCGTGTGGAGCCGGTGAACGAGAGCTTGCGCACGGTCGGGCTGGCGGTCAGCGTGGCGCCGATCACCTCTGGCCGACCGGTGAGGATGTTCAGCACGCCCTTCGGGATGCCTGCGCGTTCGGCCAGCACACCCAGGGCCAGCGCCGAATAGGGCGTGAAATCCGAAGGTTTGATCACCATCGTGCAGCCCGCCGCCAGCCCCGGTGCTACCTTGCGGGTAATCATCGCGTTGGGAAAATTCCACGGCGTGATGATCGCGCAAACACCCACCGGCTCTTTCATCGCAAGGATCTTCTTTCCCTTCACCGGCGAGGGGATGATCTGCCCGTTGATCCGGCGCGCCTCTTCGGCGAACCAGCGCACGAACGACGCGCCGTAGAGGATTTCGCCCCGCGCTTCCGACAGGGGCTTGCCCTGTTCGGCGGTCAGGATACGCGCCAGATCCTCGGCGTGATCGAGCATCAGGTCATGCCAGGCCATCAGCAGGTCTGCGCGCTCCAGATGAGTGCGAGCCTTCCACGCCGCCATCGCCTTGGCGGCGGCGGCAATCGCGGCCTCGGTCTCGGCCGATGTGCAGTCGGGCATATGACCCAGCACCGCGCCGGTTGCGGGATTCATCACGTCCATGTCGACCCGGGCAACCCAGACGCCGTCGATCAGCGCCGCCTGGCGGAAGAGGTCGGTATCGGTCAGGTTCATCTTACATCTCCAGCGCGGCTTTCACGGCCGCAGTGATTGCATCCGTGGAATGGCTGCCCGGCCGTGTGCCGATGCCCCGCGCGGTGGCGGTCTCGATCGCGGCCAGAACGGCGGCTGCGGCCCTGTCTTCTCCCAGATGGTCCAGCATCATCGCCCCCGACCAGATCGCGGCAATCGGGTTGGCGATGTTCTTGCCGGCAATATCGGGCGCCGAACCATGCACCGGCTCGAACATCGAAGGGGCGGACCGGTCGGGGCAGATATTGGCCGAGGCGGCAAAGCCCAGACCCCCTTGAATCGCCGCGCCCAGATCAGTCAGGATGTCGCCGAAGAGGTTCGAGGCCACAACCACGTCAAGGCTTTCGGGGGCCATCACCATCTTCGCCGCCATTGCGTCGATGTGCATGTGGCTGACGGTGACGTCCGGGTAGTCTGCCGCCACCTCCTTCGTCATCTCGTCCCAGAACACCATCGAGTATTTCTGTGCGTTCGACTTGGTGACCGAGGTCAGATGCTTGCGCCGGGCGCGCGCCTGCTCGAACCCGAAGCGCAGAATCCGCTCCACCCCGTCGCGGGTGAAGATGGCGGTTTCCACGGCCACCTCATTGCGCTTGCCCTGATGCACGCGGCCGCCGGCGCCCGAATATTCGCCTTCGGTATTTTCGCGGATGCAGAGAATATCGAACCCCGCCGCCTTTAGCGGGCCTTCGACCCCGGGCAGCAACCGGTGCGGGCGGATGTTGGCATATTGGTTGAAGGCCTTGCGGATCGGCAGCAAAAGCCCGTGCAACGAGACCGCATCCGGCACCGTCGAAGGCCAGCCGACCGCACCCAGATAGATCGCATCGTACTTGCCAAGCGTCCTGATCCCGTCTTCCGGCATCATCGCCCCGGTCTGCAGATAAAATTGGCACGACCACGGGAAGGTCTGGGTTTCCAGCCCAAAGCCGAATTTCGCACCGGCCGCGGCCAGGATTTCCAGCGCGGCGTCGGTTACATCGACGCCAATTCCGTCACCGGGGATCACCGCGATCTTGTGGGTCTTCATGTAAACTCCCTTGGTCGGTCAGAGGTCGATCAACACCGATTTCGTCCGGCGGTTGGCAAGGAAAGCGTCGCGGCCCAGATCTTTGCCGAGGCCGCTGCTTTTCCACCCGCCCGTTGGCAGGATATGGTCAAGCGACCGGCCATAGCGGTTCACCCAGACCGTGCCCGCCTGCAATGCGCCGATCATCCTGAGCGCCCGTGACAGATCGCGCGTGTGCAGCCCGGCGCACAGCCCATAGGTCGGGTGGCCGGCCAGCGCAATCGCCTCTTCCTCGGTGTCGAAGATCTGGAAGGTGGCAACCGGGCCAAAGATTTCCTCGGTCACCGCCGGGTTCGCCTCTGTCGCTCCGGCGATCAGCGTCGGCTGGTAGAAGCTGCCGGGATGATCGAAGCGGGCGCCACCGCAGATTACCTCACCGCCCTGCGCCCGCGCGGCACGCACGATCCCGTCAATCCGGTTCAACTGCCCTTCCGAGATGATCGGCGAAAAACCGGCGGGATCGTCCCAGGTTGCGGCCGGGCGTTCGGCGGCAAAGCGCGCCATCAGCTTTTCGGTCAGCGCCTCGGCAATTCCGCGCTGCACGATCATCCGCGACCCGGCGACACAGACCTGCCCCGCGTTGGGCAGGATCCCGCGCGCCAGGCAATCCGCCGCGCGTTCCAGATCGGCGTCGGCAAAGACCACCTGCGGGCTTTTCCCGCCCAGTTCCAGCGTCATCGGCTTGACGCCCGTCCGCGCGATGTTTTCCATGATCGCGCTGCCCGCGCGGGTCGATCCCGTAAAGGAAACCTTGCCGATGCCGGGATGGCCGGTGATCGCCGCGCCGGTCATCGGCCCGTCGCCCAGAACAATATTGACCACCCCCGCCGGGATCCCGGCCTTTACCGAAAGCTCGGCCATGCAGAGCGTCGAGAAGGGCGTCATCTCCGAGGGTTTCAGCACCACCGCATTGCCCGCGGCCAGCGCCGGGCCCAGCTTCCAGCCCGCCATCGAGATCGGGAAATTCCAGGGCGTGATCGCGCCGATCACACCATAAGGCTCGGCGGCGATGAACCCCATCCGGCCCGCCCCGGTCGGCACCAGGTCGCCGCCTTCCTTGTCCGCCAATTCGGCAAAGAACCGGATCTGCTCGGCGGTCACGCGGATGTCGCCCTCCAGCGCCTGCCGGACCGGCCGCGAAGAGCACACCGCCTCTAGCTGCGCCAGCCGCCCGGCCTCGCCTTCGATCAGGTCGGCCCAGGCATACAGTGCCCGCAGCCGGGCGCGCGGCTGCCACCCGGCCCAGCCCGACGCCCGCAGCGCCGCTTGCGCCGCCGTCACGGCGCGATCCACCATCGCCGCATCGGCGCAGGGAATGGCCGCCAGGGCGCGACCATCCGAGGCCGCGCGCACCTCGATCGCGTCCGGGCCTTCGACATAGGTTCCGCCGATGAAATGGGCCTTGGGCAAAGCGATGGTTTCGGGGGCGAAAGAAAGGGACATGCGGCATCCTCGGGTCGTGGCCTGGCCGTAGTCTGCGCGGCCAGCGGCAAACAAACCTGCCGTATCGCCGGGCCGTGCAGCACAAAGCACTGTCCGCCCGGGCGCAGGGACAGAAGATTTTGCGCGTTACGGATCGGGTGCGGCCAGCCAGGCGCCCACGGGCACCGGCCGCACTGGCGGCTGGCTGCGCAGACGCCCCGCCGCCTCGGGCGAGATCCCGGCCGCGGCGGCGATCACCTCCGCCGCCGCAAGCTGGCAGTAGCGCCCCTGACACCGCCCCATGCCGACACGCGCCAGCGATTTGACCCGGTTCGCCTCGGCCCCACCCCGTGCCGCAGCCGCGCGCAGCTCGGCGGCGGTGATCCCCTCGCAGCGGCAGATCGTGGTGTCACCCGGCAGGCGGCGCACCATCTCGGCAGGCCAGGGGAAAGCGTGCGCCAGCCCTTCGGCAAAGCGCTCCATCCGGGCGCGGGCGTGCTGATCGGCGCATGGGTCGGGGCTGGGCAGGCCCAGATCCTGCAGGCAGGCGATGGCGGCCAGACGACCGGCAATCTCGGCCCCGTCGGCCCCCAGAATCCGCAGGCCGTCGCCCGCCAGATACCGGCCCTCGCCAGCCCGACCCAAACTGTCGGCGCGGGGCAGCCATTGCGCCCAAACCCCGGAATAATCGAATGGAATTCCGGCCAGATCCGCCAGATGGGTTTCCGCGCGCAGATGCCAGCCCAGCCCGACCATATCGCAGGCCGTTGCCCGCGTGCGCCCCCGTGCAGCGCGCCAGTGCAGCGCAACGGGGCCGTTCCCATCGGTCTCGATCTGCTCCAACGTGACACCCGCGCGATAAAGCGGGCCGAGCCGGGCGCGCATCGCCGCGCCGCGCAGCGCAACGCCGGGCCGGGCCAGCATCCCGGGCACGCCGCGCATCTGCGTGCCCAAAGGCGCAGTGTCGAGCACCGCCACCAGCCCTGCCCCCGCCTTGCGCAGCTGCCACGCAAGCAGGGTGAGCAGCGGCCCCGAGCCCGCCAGCACGATCCGGCGCCCCAGTGCCACACCCTGAGCCTTCAGCGCGATCTGCGCCGCCCCCAGCGTATAGACCCCGGCCGATTGCCAACCCGGCACCGGCGCCACGCGATCCGTCGCCCCGGTCGCCAGGATCAGCCGATCATGCGGAATTGACCGGATGCACCCCCCGGCCAGCACCTGCGCGACCCCACCGGAAAGCGCGACGACCGAGGCGCCGGGCAGATAGTCAAGCGCCTGATCCGCCACCAGCCGGTCAAAGGTGTCGTGCAGCCGGGCAGCCTTGGCCGCCTCCGATCCATAAAGTTCTGCAGGCGTTCGGGTGAAACCCTCCGGCGGGCGGCGATAGATCTGCCCACCGGCGCGGGCGCCTTCGTCGACGACCACGGGGCGCAGCCCGGCCGCGCACAGCACCTGCGCCGCGCGGATCCCTGCAGGCCCCGCGCCAACGATCAGAACGCGCGCCGCGCCGCTCACGCTTGCCCCTCGCCCGATGCGGGCCAATCCCCGGGGGGCCAACTGCGCAGCCGCATCCCCTTGGTGATCTGGGTCGAACAGGCGCGGAACCGCGCGCCCGTCTCGGGCCAGAGCCAGCAATCCTGGCAGGCCTCCATCAGGCAGAACCCGGCCCGCCGTTCGGGGCCGAATTCGGCGTCGCGCAGGGCTTGGGCCGACAGCAGGATGGCCGTCAGCACCGTGTCGCCCTCAAGCGCGCGCAGCTCCTGCCCATCCAGCCAGAAGCGGATGGCGCGGCGGGCGGTCTCAGCCAACCGCACGATGCGACCCTGCGCGGCGGCCGTCATTCGGCGGCCTCGGCAGGCCGGGGCAAGTCTGGGAACCGAGCGCAGACCTCGGCGAAGGCGGCATCGACCCCGGCGGCACCGACGCGCACGCCGATCCGGCGAAAGATCTCGGTCTTGGTGAAAAAGCGCCAGTGGATCGGCAGCGCCGCAAGGATTGCGGTCAGTCGGTCATAGGCGGCGGGCGTCCATTGCGCCTCGAACCCGTCGCGTTCGGGGCCGAAGTGAAAGTGCCCCCCGGCCTTTGGCGCCACGGCGCGCCGGGCCGCGGTTGCGGCCTCGTCCACTTTGCCATCCCAGAGCACTACGCCATAGTCGCGGGCCGCAGACGCTGCCGAGACCTGCCCGCGCGCCACATCCTGCGCCACACGCCAGGGCTCGCGCGCCATCGGATCGCCGCGCCCGCCGCCCCCGGCCGAACGAATTTCCAGCACGTCACCGGGTTGCAAAACGGCGGTGTCGATATTGCCCAGACGGCGCTCTTCGGGGGTGCCCGGATTGATCACCATATCCGACAGCCCCGCCGCATGCCCGCCCAGCACCCCCCAAGGCCGAAAGAACGACCGGTCGCGGTTGCGCGCGGTGATGCGGCTGTCGGGCGCGAAGACGCGAAACGCCATCTGGGTCGCCAGCCCGCCGCGCCAGCGCCCCGGCCCGCCGCTGTCCTGCGCAAGGCCGTATCGCACGAACTCCACCGGCACCTCGGTCTCGGTGATCTCGATCGGCGTGTTCCGGAGGTAGGCCGCATCCGCACCCGAGCCATTGGTGCCGTCGCGGTGCGGCATGCCGCCGCCGCCGCCCACCACCGGGTTCACCGCGGCGATCACGGTGGTTTTTGTCCGCTCGTTCCGGGTCATCACGTTGACGATGCAGTTATTGCCCGCCGGTGCCGCTGGCATCCGCTCGGGCACCGCCTGGCTGAACGCCCCGAAGATCACCGAGCGCAGCCGCGCACAGGTGAGCGAACGCATTCCCACCGCCGCCGGGGCCACCGGGTTCAGCACCGAACCCTCGGGCGCGATGCAACGGAAGGGGCGTGTGAGCCCGGTGTTGAGCAGGATTTTGGGGTTGAGCGTGTAAAGAACGTAGTAGACCCCGACCAGCAGGATCGTGTGGCGCGGATCGCCGCCCGAGGGCACGTTGAGCGACGAGCCAAGCTGCGGGTCCGAGCCGGTGAAATCAAGAACCGCCTCGTCGCCACGGATGCGCAGCGTCAGTTTGAGACGGCAGGGGTTGGCATGATCACTGTCTTCGTCGGCATAATCGGCAAAGATCCATTCGCCATCGGGCATCGCGCGCAGAATGTCGCGCGCTTGCGCCTCCGCCTGATCCAGAAGTGCGGCGACGCCCTCGACGAAACCCTGTCTGCCGAAACGCTCGACCATCGCCCGCACCTTGCGTTCCCCGGTGTTCAGCGCGCCGATCAGCGCCTTGATATCGCCGATGTTCAGGTCGGGCTTGCGCACGTTGGTCGACATGATGCGCAGGATCTGTTCGTCGATGGCCCCCTCCTTGACCAGTTTCATCGGCGGAAAGCGGATGCCCTCCTGATGGATCTCGGTCAACGAGCGCGAGAGCGAGGCCGGCACCGCGCCGCCCATGTCGGTGTTGTGGATATGGCCGCCGGTCCAGGCGACGATCTCGTCACCGACGAAGACCGGCTTCCACAGATGAGTGTCGGGGGCGTGGGTCGCGACGTGGCCGGAATAGGGATCGTTGGTGAACGCTACGTCACCGGGCCGGTAGTCGTCGATCATGGCGATCGCGCGGCCATAGGTCAGCCCAGGATACCAGGTTGCGCCAAGATCCATCGGCACCGCGAATGTGTCGCCCGCGCGGTCCATCAGCATAACGGTAAAGTCCTGTGTCTCCTTCACGAAGGCCGAATGCGCGGTGCGGTGAAGTGTATGAGCCATGTTCTCGGCCGCCGCGCGGGCGTGATTGGCCAGTACCTGCAGGGTCATCTTGTCGAACATCTGGCTCACTCCGTGGGCGTCAGGTGAATATTCAGATAGCGGTCGACATGGGCCAATGTGCCGGCCGGGATCGCGAAGGTCGTATCCTCCTGCGCGACGATGGCAGGCCCCTCGAACTGCGCGCCGCTGGTCAGATCGGCACGATCGTACAGCGCGATGTCGCGCGGCCCGCCCAGATGCACCGTCACCTGGCGCGCAGGCCGCGCCACCTGTGCAACCTCGTCGGTCTCGGGCAACGCGAGTCGCGGACCGGCGCCGATTGCCGATAGCCGAAGGTTCACCACCTCGACCCGACCGGCGGGATCGTTGAAGTCGTAGATCCTGCGATGGGTGTCATGGAAGGCGCGTGCGATGGCGGCCCGATCCGCCAGCCAATCGGGATCGATCGCCACCTCGATCTCAAAACTCTGGCCTGTGTAGCGCATGTCGGCCGAAAGCTTCAGAAGCGCAGCCGACGCGTGACCCTGCGCCTTGAGCCAGTCAGCACCTTCGCGGGCCAGTGCGGCAAAGCCGTCGCGCAGGGCGGGCATCGCGGCGGCATCCAGATCGGCATAGATCGTGCGGATGAAATCGCCGCGCAGATCGGCGATCAGGCCGCCCAACGCCGAGACAACGCCCGGCCGACGCGGCGCCATCACCTTGGCCAGCCCCAGTTCGCGCGCAAGGAACGCGCCCAGCATCGGCCCGCCGCCGCCAAACGGCATCAGCGTGTAGTCGCGCAGATCGATGCCCGCGCGCGAGGCGAGTTTTTCGACCTCGACGAACATTTCCGAGACCGCGATATCAAGGATCGCCTGTGCCGTCTCCTCGACCCCGCGGCCGAGTTGATCGGCCAATGCCGCCACCGCCGCGCGGGCCAGCGCGACATCCGTGCGCAGTTGCCCATAGGCCATCGCGCTATGGCCAAGCCAGCCACATACCGCCATTGCATCGGTCACCGTCGCACGGGTGCCGCCCCGCCCATAGCAGGCCGGACCGGGGGTCGAGCCCGCCGACTCCGGCCCCACCCGCAGCACACCCTGCGCGTCGACACCGGCAATCGAGCCGCCGCCGATGCCAATCGAACTGACCGAGACCGAGGGGATATAAAGCGGGAATTCCCCGATCTGCTCGCCGGTGCCGAACTGCGGCTGGCCATCGACGATCAGCGCGACATCGGCCGAGGTGCCGCCGATGTCGAGCGTCAGAATTTTTCCCTCGCCAGCCTGTCGCGCCAGCCAGGCCGCGCCGATCACGCCCGAGGCGGTGCCCGACAGCAGCATCGACACGCAATCGCGTCGCCCCTCGACCGCATTCATCAGCCCGCCGTTCGACTTGGTCAGCATGGCACGCGCCGGAACCCCCAGCCCCGCCAGCCGCGCCTCCAGCGCCGCCAGATAGCCAGAGACGCGGGGATGCACATAGCCGTTCAGGATCGCGGTAGAGGTGCGTTCATACTCGCGGATCACCGGCCAGACCTCGGCCGAAGCAAAGACGAAAAGATCGGGCGCCAGCCGCTCGACCTCGGCCTTGACGGCCGCTTCCTGCGCGCCGTCACACCAACTGTGGAGAAGCGAAACAATCACCCCCTTCGCACCGCGTGCCCGGATCTGCGCGACCGCCCCGGCCAGCGCGGCCATGTCGGGGGCCAGCGCCTCGGTGCCATCGGCACGCAGCCGGGCCGGAATGCCAAACACCATGTCGCGCGGGATCAGCGGTTCGGGCCGATGGCAGAACAGCGAATACATCTCGGGCATCCGCAGCCGGGCAAGTTCGATCACATCCTCGAAGCCCACATTGGTGATCAGCGCCAGTTCGGCGCCCTTGCGCTGAAGGATCGTGTTGATCCCGACCGTGGTGCCATGCACGAAACGGCTGATCGCCCTCGGGTCAAGCCCTTCCCGGACTGCCAGCAGCCGCAAGCCCGTCACCAGTTCCGCCCCGGGGTCGTCCGGCGTGGTCAGCACCTTGAGCGAGGCAATGCGTCCTGTCAGCGTCTCCAGCGCGCAAAAATCCATGAACGTGCCGCCGATATCGACGCCGATCTTCCAGTCGGCGGCGCCTGCGTCCGGCACCCGTTGCGAGGTTGTGTCCATGATCTCTCCCTTTCGGCACCTTTGGCCCGAAAGGTTTCAGAATGCGCTGCGTCGGTCCAAGTCGGATCGCGCCCAAGGCTATTAGCCAGACCTATGGGTGCCCGGTGCAGATCGCCCGGATCTGCGCGCGCATCAGATCTTCTGCCCGCGAGAGCACCTTGCCCTTCAACGTCAGAAGCGACAGCGGCAGCGCCGGGCCATGCGCCAGAGGCCGCACGGTAATGCCCGCGAACTGGTGCCAGGGCAGCAGATCGTCCACTACCGCGATGCCCAGCCCGGCCTGCACGAAGCCCACGGCGGAAATCGAAGTGTCGATCTCGATCCGCGGCGCAAAGAACGCGCCCTGGGAACGTGCCGCCAAGGCAAGCTCCTCTTGCGGGCGGGTGTCGCCGCGATAAGAGATCACCGTGTGGGGTTCGAGATCGGCGAAGGACAATGCCTCGGCCGTGGCCAGCGGGTCGCCCTCCGGCAGGAGACAGCAAAAGCCGGTGCGCCCCAGTGCCTCGACCCCGATGTCGGCGGGCAGCCGGTCGTCGAGCGCCAGCGCCAGCGCCGCGTCGCCCGCGCGCAGCATTGCCACCATGGATTGCAGCGGCGCGACGTGCGAGCGCAGAAGGATGTCGGGGTGGCGGGCCCGGAATTCGGCCAGCACCCGCGGCAGCAACGCCATCGCAGGCGGCGTCGAGGCCGCAAGCCGCACCAGTCCCGCACGACCGCGCCGCAGGTCCGAGGTCTTGCGCCGGATCCCCTCAAGTCCGGCAAACAGCCGCTCGGCCTCGGGATAAAGCTCCAGCGCCTCGGGGGTCGGGTGCAGGCGACCCTTTTCCCGGTCGAACAACCGGAACCCCAGTTCATCCTCGGCATGGATCAGGATCTGGCTCAACGCGGGCTGCGAGATGTTCAGCATCCGGGCCGCGCCGGTCACGGTTCCGGCCCGCATCACCGCGATAAAGACTTCAAGTTGTCGGGCGCGCATCCTGCCTCCATAGGTTCAGCTTATGATGCAGCACAGGCCCGGTCTTTGACAGGCTGGTCGGGGGCTGCTTGAGTTCCCTTGTCCGAACCAAAATGCAAGGAAAGCCGGATGGATGTGATCGTTCTGGGCGGCGGACTCATGGGCACGGCCTCGGCCTTCTTTCTGGCCCGGCGCGGCGTCCGAGTGACGCTGATCGAGCGGGGCCGCATCGGCACGGGCGCCACCGTCGCCAGTTTTGGCAATATCCGCCGCACCGGGCGATACCTGCCGCAACTGCCGCTGGCGCATCGCGCGCGGGCCCTGTGGGGACAGGCCGAAACGTTGCTGGGCCGCGATGTCGAGTTCCGCGCGACCGGCCATGTCCGGTTGATCTTCGACGCCGAAAGCCTTGCCGACATGCGTGCCTTTGCGAGTGCCGCGCGGCCGTGGGGCCTTGATCTTGAGGAACTGGACGCGGCCGAGGTTCGGCGCCGTTTCCCCGGCCTCGGCCCCGGCGCGATTGCCGCCAGCTTTTCGCCCGAGGACGGATCGGGAAATCCACGGCTGATCGCGCCCGCCTTCGCCGAGGCGGCCGCCCGGCTGGGCGTGCGAATTGTCGAGCAGGCCGACATTCGCGCGATCCGCCATCGACCGGACGGCTTTGCGGTCGAAACTGGCGCGGGTCGCGTCGAAGCCGGGGCGCTGCTCAACTGCGCGGGGGCCTGGGGCGGGCAGATCGCCGCGCAATTCGGCGAAACGGTACCGATGGAAGCCTTCGGCCCGCAGATGGGTGTGACCGAGCCGCTACCGCACCGGATCGTGCCCGTCGTCGGCATCTGGACCCGCGATACGACGGCGGGCGCCTACCTGCGGCAGGTGGAGCGTGGCAATGTGGTGTTCGGTGGTGGCGCGGCACGGGTGCCGGTTGCGCTCGATCCCGGCCATGCGCAGGTCGACCCGGCAGGCACGGCCCAACAGATGCGCGCGCTCGTGCGGCTGGTTCCCGCGCTGCGCGACGTGGCCGTCATCCGCACCTGGTCGGGCTGCGAGGGCTATGTAAAGGACATGCTGCCGGTGATGGGCGCCTCGGCCACGACGCCCGGCCTGTTCCACGCCTTCGGCTTCTGCGGCCACGGCTTTCAGCTTGGCCCTGGCGTGGGCGATGCGATGGCCGAACTGATCAGCACGGGCCGCTGCGAGACCCCGCTCGACGATTTCCGCATCGCGCGCTTCGCGGCATGATCTCAGAACCTGGCAACCTTGCCCCATTGGCTTTCCCGAAAGCGTGCCAACCGGTATTGCGCAACGTCGGTGATCGGCGCGCGCCCCAGCGCCAGGTCGGCGACCAGATGCCCGATACCGGGGCCGATACCGAAGCCGTGCCCGGAAAGCCCCGCCGCCAGCACCAGCCCGCCGATGCCGGTGTCGGCATCAATCACCGGCACGCCATCGGGGGTGGAATCGATATAGCCCGCCCAGGTCGCCTGCACCGGAATGCCGCGCAGCGCGGGCAGCAGCGCGCGCGCCCGGCGCAGGGTCTCGTTCACCAGCGCGCGCGAGGGGCGCGGATCAAGGATGCGCATCCGCTCCATCGGGGTTGCGCGGTCCATCGCCCACTGCGTGCGCGTCTCGAACCCGGCGCGCCAGGCCTGCAACCCGCCCGGCTGCAGCACCCGCCAGCGCTTGGCGAACATCGGCAGGAAATGCCGCGCGCCCAGCAGCGCACCGGGGGTCGGGTCCAGATGGCCGCGCCCCGAGATCGCCAGCGTATGCCCGCCATCGCCGCGCCGGGTGACCGATACGGCCGTCGTGTGCAAGGCCGGGGGAAGCCCTTCGGCGCCCGGCGCCACCGAGAGGATCGAGCTGCGCACGGCCGCCTGCGGAAACCTGATGCCAAGCTGGTGCAGAAAGCTGGCCGCCCAGGCGCCCCCCGCCAGCACGACCTGTTTCGTGGCGATCACGCCATGCTCCGTGATCACCCCCGAAACCGTACCCGCCGAAAGCTCAAGTCCGCGCGCGGCGCACATCTGCACCACCTGCCCGCCATGCTTCATCACGCCTTTCGCGATCAGCGGCGCGGCCCGTGCCGGATCGGCGATCCCGTCGGTCGGCGACCAGACACCGCCCAGCCAGCCTTGGCCGGAAGCCGCGCCGCGCTCTGTCGCCTCCGCCGCGGCCAGCATCCGGGTATCGACCCCCTCGCCGCGCGCAAAGCGGCCCCAGGCCGCCCAGCCCTTGATCTCGGCCGCATCGTTCGACAGATAGAGAAGCCCGCAGCGGCGAAAGCCCAGATCCTCGCCGATGTCGGCGGCCATCTCCTCCCACAGCGCGAGGCTTCTGGTCGAAAGCGGCAGTTCGCGCGCGTCGCGGTTTTGCTGGCGGCACCAGCCCCAGTTTCGGCTGGACTGTTCGGCACCGATCGCCCCCTTTTCCAGCAGCACCACGGACCGGCCCGCGCGCGCCAGCCAGTAGGCGGCGCTGACACCCGCAATCCCCGCGCCGATCACGACGCAATCCGCCGTGGCTGGCAGTTGGTTCTGCGTGGCGATGCGCATCAGCGGGGGGGACATGGGTCTCTCCTGTGGTTTGCCGCAGCCTACCCGCGGCGGGTCAGCCGGTTCTGCCGGATGCTGAAGCTCCGGCGGCATTTTCTGTTAAATACCGTTGACAGGACCATGACGCTGCACACTCTCGAAGTGGACAGCGCCTCTCGCGGCAGAAGGACGAAACGATGAACAACCGCCTCAAGCTGGATCGGATCGACCTCAAGATTCTGGCCGAATTGCAACGCAATGGCCGGATCACCAATGTCGAGCTGGCCGACGTGGTCAGCCTGTCGCCCTCGCCTTGCCTGATGCGGGTGAAGAAGCTTCAGCAAGCGGGTTATATCACCGGTTACAGCGGGTTGATTGATGTCGCAAAACTCGGCGAGACGCTGACTGTCTTTACCGAATTCACTTTGAAAAACCACCGCCAGATCGATTTCGCCCGGTTTCAGGAAGCCGTCGAAAAGATCGACAGCTGCGTCGAATGTCATCTGGTTTCCGGCGGCTACGACTATCTTATAAAATTCGTCACGGCAGGAATCGTGGACTATCAGAATATCATGGAGGCGCTGATCGACCGCGACGTCGGGATCGACAAATATTTCAGCTTCGTCGTGATCAAGACACCCTTCGTGAAGCACCAGCTACCGCTGACCCGGCTCTTCGCCGACCGGATCTGAGCGGGTCACTCGGACATCTCAGCGCCGCGAGAAGGCGGCCACCAGTTCGGGATCCTGTTCAAGCCCCGCAAGCCAGCCGGTGTCGAGCTGCGGCACCGAGGAGATCAGAAGCTTTGAATAGGGATGTTCCGCCTGGCGCGACATCTGCGCGGCAGGCAGCGCCTCGACCACCTCGCCCTTGTACATCACCAGCACATCGTCGCAGATCGCCTCTACGGTCGAAAGGTCGTGGCTGATGAACATGTAGCTCAGGCTCAGCGCGCGCTGCAGTTCCTTCAGCAGATCGAGGATCGCAGCCGCGACGACGGTATCGAGCGCCGAGGTGATCTCGTCGCACAGGATCAGCTCGGGTTCGGCAGCCAGCGCGCGGGCCAGATTCACCCGCTGCTTCTGCCCACCCGAAAGCTCTCCCGGCAGGCGGTGGCGCAGGCCGGCGGGCAGGCGGACCATGTCCAGCAACTCGATCACCCGGGCCTCACGGGCCGCGCCGGCCGTTCCCTTGTAGAATGTCAGCGGCCGACCCAGAATGGTGCCGATCGACTGCGCGGGGTTCAGCGCGGTGTCGGCAAGTTGAAACACGATCTGCGCGCGGCGAAGCTCTTCTTTCGATCGCTCGGCCAGCGCCGGATGCAGTTCCTGCCCGTCAAGCAGCATATTGCCACGATAGGCCGGAACAATCCCGGCAATCGCCCGCGCCAGTGTCGATTTGCCAGAGCCGGATTCGCCGATAACACCAAGGTTACGGCCGCGCTCCAGCCTGAAATTCACGTCTTTCAGGATTTTGACATGAGGCTCGCCACCCGACATCGGGCCATAGCCGACAAACAACCCTTCAACCTGCAGGATGGGCTTTTCATGCGCCTGCCGTTCGATCTGGGCAAGGCTGTGCGGCACGGGCGCGAAAGCGGCAACCAGTTGCCGGGTGTAGGGATGCACCGGCGCATGCAGGATCTGCTGCGCCGTTCCCTCTTCCTGGATCTCGCCCCCTTTCAGCACGATGATCCGGTCGGCGATCTGGGCCACGACGGCCAGATCGTGGCTGACGTAAACCCCCGCCGCGCCGCTTTTCTTCATCACCGACTTGAAGGCGCGCAACACCTCGATCTGGGTGGTCACGTCCAGCGCGGTGGTCGGCTCGTCGAAGATCACCAGTTGCGGATCGCCGATCAGCGCCATCGCCGCCGACAGCCGCTGCAACTGGCCGCCCGAAACCTGATGCGGGAAGCGGTTCCCGATCGTCTCGGGCCCGGGCAGCGCCAGAGCGCGAAACAGCTCGACCGCCTTCCGCTCAGCCTGCGCACGCGGCATCAGCTTGTGGATCGTGGAAATCTCGATCACTTGCTGCAAGATCCGTTGGCTGGGGTTGAAAGCTGCCGCGGCGGACTGGGGCACATAGGACACCGCGGTTCCGCGCAGACCGCTGCGGGCCTTTTCATCCATCGCGGTCACGTCGTGGCCCTGCATCAGAATGCGGCCCCCGGTGATCGCGCAACCGGGGCGGGTGTGCCCCATCAGAGACAGCGCGATGGTGGTCTTGCCGGATCCGGACTCCCCGATCAGCGCCACGATCTCGCCAGGGGCGATGTCAAAGCTGACACCCTTGATGATCTGCACCTTGCGACCGGAATCGGTGGTGGCGCCGATGGTCAGATCGCGGACCGAGACGATGAAGCTGTCGGTCATCATTCGCTCCTGTCGCGGATCCGGGTGGGAAGGTTGTCGATGAACATGTTCACCGAGATGGTCAGCGAAGCGATGGCGATTGACGGGAAGATGACGGCGGGCGCGCCAAGGCTCAGCCCCTCGATATTCTCGCGCACCAGCGCGCCCCAGTCGGCATTGGGCGGCTGCACCCCAAGGCCAAGGAACGACAGCCCCGAAAGCACCAGCACGATGAAGACAAACCGCAGCCCGAGATCGGCCAGAACCGGGCCAAGGATGTTCGGAAGAATCTCGTGCAGGATCAGGTAGGGCGTTCGCTCGCCGCGCGCGCGGGCGACGGTGACAAAATCCATCGTGTTCACGTTCACCGCCAGCGCTCGCGCGAAACGGTAGGCGCCGGGCGCATAGATCGTGGCCAGCGTCAGCACCAGCACCGGGATCGACGACCCGACCGCGGCCACCACGACAAGCCCGAACAACAGCGAAGGGATGCCATTGAACGCATCCAGCAGCCGCGACAGGATGGTATCGAACCAGCCCCCGATGACGGCGGCGATCATCCCGAAGATGACGCCCGCGGTGCAGGCCAGCGTCACCGACGTCAGCGCGATGCCGACGGTATAGTGGGCGCCCATGATGATGCGCGACAGCATATCGCGCCCCAGATAGTCGCTGCCCATCCAGAACGACCCGCTCATCGGGCTGAAATAGTCTGAATCCACGATCTTGCCGACCGGGTAAGGCGTCAGCCAGGTGCCAAAGACCGCCACGACCGCCCAGAACAGGATCACCGCAAGCCCGATGCGGCCGACCCGATTGAAGGAATAGCCCAGCCCGCGCGGTGTTGGCAGCCGGAAGGAAACGCGATCGGGTGTCATCTGTGGCGCAGCCTCGGATTCGCAAGAATGGCGATCAGGTCCGCCAGTGTGATCAGCGTCAGGTGGCTGACGCAAAAGATCATCGCGCAGGATTGAATCAGCGGCAGGTCACGCGTGGACACGGCATCGACCATCAGCTTTGCGACACCCGGATAGTTGAAGATAGTCTCGACGATGATCACACCGCCGACCAGATAGCTGAGAGACAGCGCGACCGCGTTCGCAATCGGCCCCAGCGCGTTCGGCAGCGCGTGGCGCAGCACCATCCGGCGGCGCGAGGCGCCCTTCAGCAGCGCCATTTCGACATAAGAGGTGTTGATCGTCTCGATCACTGCCGCGCGCGTCATCCGGATCATCTGCGCCGAGATGACAAAGCCCAGCGTGATGACCGGCATCGCATAGGCGCGCAGTACCGTTGCCCAGGAACTGACATCGGCGCCATAGCTCAGGGCAGGCAACCAGCCAAGCCAGACCGCGAAAATCAGCACCGCAAGCGTGGCCACCATGAATTCCGGCACTGAAATGACCGAAATCGTCAACATCGACACCACCCGGTCAAAGATCGAGCCGCGCCACATCGCGGCACCGATCCCCAGACCCAGCGCGATCGGCACTGCGAAAAGCGTCGTCACCCCCGCCAGTTTCAGCGAATTCACCAACCGGTCGCCGATCAGTTTGGCGACCGGCATGTTGTTCACGTAAGAGATTCCCAGATCACCCGAGGCCAGCCCCACCAGCCAATGCAGAAAGCGGTAGATCGCCGGCTGGTTCAGCCCCATCGCTTCGCGCAGGCCGGCCACCGCCTGCGGTGTCGCGGCCTGCCCCAGCAGAATCTGCGCCACATCGCCGGGCAGCAGTTCGGTTGCGAAAAAGACCGCGAAGGACACGATGACAAGGGTGATCAGCGCAATCCCCAGACGCTGCGCGATCAGCGCATAAAGGTTCAGCGACGCGGGCAAGGGGCGCCTCCTTCCTGGTCGGCCGATCCGCGGAGGGCAATCCCCCGCGGATCGACGTGCGGTGGGATCAGGCGTTCAGCCAGACGTATTCGGCGAAAGCATAACCCATCATGCCGCCCAGCGGGTTGGGTTTCAGCCCCCCCAGTTTCGACGTGACCGCATCGACGTTCGAGATATAGGCCGGAATGATCGTACCGGCCTCGTTGGCGACCATCTCCTGCATGGCCCAGTAAATCTCGGTCCGCTTCGCTTCATCCAAAGCACCGCGAGCCTCAACCATCATCTTGTCGAATTTCTCGGACTTGTACTGGCTTTCATTCCACGGCGCGTCCGACGAATAGAGCAGCGAGAACAGGATGTCCGGGGTCGGGCGCGGGTTGATGTTGCCGAAATGGACCGGCGCCTTCAGCCAGTAGTTCGACCAGTAGCCATCCGAGGGCACGCGCTGCACATCAAGCTTCAGGCCGATCTCGGCACCGGCCTGCTGCACCACCACCGCCATGTCGACCGACGCGGTTGCGGCGTCGGAGGCGATGACCGGGATCGACGTGCCCAGAAGCCCGGCCTTGGCGAACAGGCTTTTCGCACGGTCGGGATCGAACGCGCGGGGTTTCAGGTTGGGGTTGTGGTAGCGGCTCGCCGCCGATACCGGCTGGTCGTTGCCGATTTCGGCCAGGCCGCGCAGCACCGATTTCTGGATCGCTTCGCGGTCGATCAGATACTTCATGCCTTCGATGAAGCCCGCCTTGTCGCCCGGCTCCAGGTCCAGGCGAATGTTCAGGTCGGTGTAGTTGCCTGCGGTGGTGACCGAGGTCTTCACCGCGGATTTTCCGTCGAGCATCCGCATCGAACGCGGGTTGATCGACGCCGCAAGCTGGATATCGCCCGACAGCAGTGCGTTGACGCGCGCGTTGTCATCGGTGATCGCAAAGAACTCGAAGCTGTCGAGGTAGGGGCCCTGGGCCTTGAAATAGTGCGGGTTCTTCACCGCCACCGATTTCACGCCGGGCTCGAAGGATTCGCACAGGAACGCGCCGGTGCCGTTGGCCTTGGTGAAATCCGTCGTGCCATTGGTCAGGATCATGAAGTGATGCAGCGTCAGGATGGTTGGCAGGTCGGCATTGGCCGCGGCCAGCACGATCTTGACGGTGGTGTCGTCCACCTTCGAGATCTCGGTCATCTGCTTGGCGATCGAGTTCACCTTGGACCCCACCGCCGGGTCCAGATGGCGTTTCAGCGAATAGACCACGTCATCGGCGTTCAGCGTGTGACCATCGTGGAACAGCACGCCCTTCTTCAGCTTCACCTGCCAGGTCACGGCATCGTCGGACGACATGCTGTCGGCCAGTTCCATCTGCGCCTGACCGGCTTCGTCAAGGAAGGTCAGCCGGTTGTAGAAGGCGCAGCAGCGCACATAGTCTGTGGACAGCGAAGCCTTCGCCGGGTCCAGCGTGTCGGCCGTCGAGGACGACCAGCCCGCCGCCTTCAGATGGCCACCCGAAACCGGGGTATCGGCCAGCGCCGCACTGGCCCGCAGCAGCAGCGAGCCGCCAGCGGCAACGCCAACGCCCGAGGCCATCAGCAATTTCAGCAAGTCGCGGCGCGAGGCACCGCGGCGGATCGCATGTTCGACCATCGCGTCATCGCGCCCGGTCCAGTTCGTGGGGGTCTTTTCGGTCATTGCAGGGTCCCTGTTGATGGGGGCCTGGTCCGCTTCTTGTGACGGGCCGGGCCGGTGGTGAACTCAGGCGTCAAATGCGGCGTCGGCGGCCTCGGCCAGGTCGATCAACGCGTGGAAGTGGTAGTCTGGCTCGGTGAAGGCTTGCGGCGCGATCGTGCCGCCGTAGCCCTGCTGGGCGTGGCGGCGCTGGATCCAGGCGTTGGTCATGCCAAGCGCGCGAGAGATGCCGATGTCATGATATTGGCTTTGCGCGCTGTGCAGGATGTCATCCTTGCTACCGCCATCCTTGGCGACGTGGTCGAAAACCTGATGGAAAAAAGCCGGATCGGGCTTCTCGGTGCCGGTATCGTCGGTCGTGAAACTCGCCCAAAACGGGAAGCCCAGCTTTTCCTCGTATTTCTCGAAAGCCCAGCGGCGCGCATTGGTCATTGCGATCAGCTTGTAGCGGGCCTTCAGACGCGTCATCGCGGCATTGGAATCCGCGAAGGGCCTGGCGTCGCCGACGCGGGCGACCATCAACGCGCGATACTCTTCGGTATCGGGCAGATCGAAGGCCGCGGCGATGCGGGAATAGCAGCGCCCGAGGTCGTCGGGGAATCGCGATGCGCCGGGTTCGTAGCGCGCGTCGCGATAGACCGAAAGTGCCGCCTCGCCGTCGATCGCGCGCCCTTCGCGTGTTGCGATCTCGGCCAGCCCGTCCTTGATCGCGCCTTCAAAGTCGATCAGCGTGCCGACCACATCGAAGGTTACATAGGAAAACGCGGTCAACGGTTTCACAGCGATTTCGGTCGCCATCGCGGCAGTCCTTTCTGCGAATGGCCGCATCGGGCGGCACAATCTGTTGTGAGGGCCCGAGTGGTAGACTCCCTGCGCGCGGTGGCAGGTCTTCCCCGGACATGTCCTTGTATTCTTGTCTCCCGGCGGCTAAGCCCTCTTACGTTCCAACCAGTTTCGGCGCATTCGCACTCTGAAATTCTCCGAAACCCGGCACATCCGCAGCAGATTCCTTCGAATCAAGACGGCGGGCGGCATTTCTCACCGCCATGTCGGTGGGATCAGTAGCCCCGGACCGTATCGACCAGACCGGGCAGCGGCGCCCCCGCCCGCGCGGCACGGATGACCGCGAGCGCGTGTTCTGCCCCTTCGGTGCTGTCGGTGCTGGCGGCCACGTGCGGCGTGACGATCAGCCGCGGATCGGCCCAGGCCCAATGATCGGCGGGCAGCGGCTCGGGGTCGGTCACGTCGAGCATCGCCGAGCCGAGCCGCCCGCTGTCGAGCGCAGCGCGCAGCGCGCCCATGTCAAGCTGCGCCCCACGCCCCGCATGGACCAGATGCGCGCCTTGCGGCAGCCTTGCGAACAGACCGGCGTTCAGCACACCGCGGGTTTCATCGGTCAGCGGCAGAAGGCAGATCAGCAGATCGCACCGTTCCAGAAAGGCGCCAAGGCCAGCTGCCCCGAACATCTGCACGCCCGCCACGGCCCGGCCCGAACGCGACCAGCCCGCGACCTGAAACCCCAGCCCAGCCAGCGTCTGCGCCGCAAGCTGCCCGATCCGCCCCATGCCCATGATCCCCACACGCCCCTTGCGGGCAAGCGGCACCTCATGCGCCTGCCAGCGCCCGGCGCGCGCCTGCGCAAGATAGATCGGCATGCGGCGGTAGAGCATCAGCACCGCCATGACGACCCAGTCGCGCACCATCTCTTCGACCCCCGGCGCGAGCGTGCGGCAAAGCCGCACCCCCGGCGGCATCTGCGGCATCTGGTCCACCCCGGCGCCCACCGACAGAACGACCTCCAGGTTGGGATAAACGCTCAGGTCGGGCGGCGGGGTCCAGCAGGCCAGATAGCGCACCTCGGCAGGGTCGCGCACCTGTTCGGCGCCGCAGATCAGCCGCTCACCCGCCCCGGCGAAGAGGCGCGCCCAGACGGCCACGCGCTCGGGGAAGGTTTGCAGCAACAGCGCCATCAGCGCAGAACCGCGCGGATTTCCGGGTCGTCCAGTGTCAGATCCAGCACCTTGCGGGTGCGTTCGACGATCTGGTCAATCTCGTCCATCGTGCAGCACAGGGGCGGCGCATAGCCAAAGATGCCCTGCGCGAACGAGCGGACGATCAGCCCCTGGTCCCATGCCCGATCAAACAGTCGCGTCGCGGGCTGCATCGCCGCCGGGATGGGCGTTTTCGCCACCTTGTCGGTGACAAGTTCCACCGCCGCCAGCATGCCCCGCCCGCGCACATCGCCCACCAGCGGATGGTCGCGCAACGTCTCAAGACCCGCCATCAGCCGCGCGCCGGCCTTGCGCCCATTCTCCAGCAGCCCGCCCTCGTAAAGCGCCAACACCTCCAGTGCCACCGCGGCCGAGACCGGATGCGCCGAATAGGTGAAGCCGTGGCCCACCGCCTTGGCGCCCGCGCCGTCGGCGATAGTCTCGTAGACATGGTCCGACATGAACACCGCCCCCATCGGCACATAGCCCGAGGTTAGCCCTTTCGCGACCGTCATCAGATCGGGGACGATGCCTTCATCCTCGCAGGCGAACAGCGGGCCGGTGCGGCCGAACCCGGTGATCACCTCATCGGCGACAAAGAGAACGCCCATTTCGGCGCAAGCCTCGCGCATCGCCTTGATCCAACCGTTCGGCGGCACCAGTACCCCGCCCGAGCCCTGGATCGGCTCGACATAGAAGGCAGCGACGCGGTCCTCGCCGATGGCGGCCACCTTGGCCCGCAACTCTGCCACAGAGGTGTCGATCACCGTTTGCGGATCGTCGCCCAGCGGGTTGCGATAGAGGTGATGCGACGAAATCTTGTGCTGCCAGCTATAGGGCACGCCAAAGCCTTCGTGAAAACCCGGCAGCGCGGTCAGCCCGGCGCCCATCGTGGTCGAACCGTGGTAGCCCTGCGCGACAGAGATGAACTGATCGCGGTTCGGCTGCCCCTTGGAATGCCAGTAATAGCGGACAAAGCGGATCGTGCTGTCGACCGCATCCGAACCGCCGAGGGTAAAATAGACGTGGTTCAGATCGCCCGGCGCGCGGTCGGCCAGCGCGGCGGCAAGCCGGATCGGCGCCTCGGCGCCCAGATCGAAATAGCCCGTCGCATAGGGCAGCTTGCGCATCTGGGCGGCGGCGGCCTCGACGATGCTCTCCTGGCCGTAGCCCGCATTCACGCACCACAGCCCGGCGAACCCGTCGATCAGCTGGCGGCCGTCGGCATCGGTCACCGTCGCGCCTTTGGCGCCGGTCAGGACGCGCACGCCGCGCGCCTCGTGGCCACGGAAGGACGAGACCGGGTGCACCAGATGGCGCCGGTCAAGCTCGGCAAGGGAATTGGACAGCATGGCAATCTCCGAAGGATCAGCCCAGGGCCTGCGACACGAGGGCATAGGTTTGGTAGCCGGAATCCGGGTGTTCGCGCGGCGCCCGCACCATCGAGGTGCCCTCGCCCGCGGCAACAAGGCCCAGGGTCGCGGCATGGTCGGCCTGCGCCCGCGCGGTCGGCATGTCGATGCGCAGGAACTGGCCCGTGATGCGGGTGGCGGCCGCGGCCATCAGCGCTCGGGCCGTCGCGGCGTCGCGCGCCACTACCGGCCCCAGCACATACCCGCGACCGAAGCGGCGCAGCATCGCAAAGCCGCCCTCGGCCCGCAGCACTGTTTCGACCGCGGCGATCCGCGCCAGAAGCGCGCCGCGATCCATGCCCGAGGCTGCAAGATCCAGCGCGGCAAGCGCCTCGACTTTTTCCGCCGTCTCGACCTTGCACTCCGGCTCTGCCGCCCGCGCGACGCCCTGATGCTGCACGATGCCGCCGCTTGCCCGGAAGCCGAGCTTTTCATAAAGCGGCAGCCCTTCGGTGGTCGCCACCAGCCGCATCTCGCAGCCGCCCGCCGCAGCGATCGCCCGCTCCATCAGCTTGCGCCCAAGACCCCGGCCGCGCATCCGCGCATCGACGATGATCATGTTGAGCGTGGCCACCGTGCCAAAGCGCGAACACAGCGCCGTGCCGACAACCTCGCCCGCTTCGAGCGCGACAACCCCTGTCGAAACCGACAGCGTCAGCGCCCAATCCTCGGGGCGGTGCGGCCAGCCCGCCTCGCGCGAGAGACGGACCGCGCCGCCAAGGTGCGCTGGCGCGAAAGTGTCGAGGAGAACGTCCTGAGGCGCGGCGGTGGTCATGAAGGCTCCGGTCATCATCGTATCCGGGATGAGACTAGGCGCTGGCCCGCGGCATGATCGCCCTGATTGCCACGGGGCGCGGCAGTTTGCATCGCAACCGCGCCACGGGACCGCAGGAAATTTCGCCTTGGCCCGGCTCAGGCCACCAACCGCCGACCAAGCGCCAAAACCATCGCCCGCGCGCCCGCCAGTTCTGCCCGGGTGATGTGCTCTTCGGGGCGGTGCGCGCGGGCGATGTCGCCCGGCCCGCAGATCACCGCGGGCACGCCCGCCTGCTGGAACAGCCCCGCCTCGGTTCCGAAACTGACCGCGGCGTGCGGTGCATGGCCGGAAATCGCCGCAGCCAGAGCCGCCAGCGGATGACCGGCCTCCAGCGCAAGTGCGGGATAGGACGAAAGAATCTCGCTCTCCACACCGGCCGCCGCGGCTGCGGCGATCACCGGCGCCAGCAACGCCTCGGGGTCAACGCCAGCAATCGCGCGCGCCTCGATCCGCGCTTCGGCGCGGTCGGGGATGATGTTGATCGCCTGTCCCCCCGCAAGCGTGCCGATCTGCAGGCTGGACCACGGCGGGGCAAAGCGCGCGTCCTGCGGCCCGCGCGCCAACGCCTCTGCCTGCGCGACGGCCGTCGCCAGCACCGGCACCAGCGCATGGATCGCATTCCGCCCCAGATCGGGGCGCGAGCTGTGCCCCGCAACGCCGCTTGCCGCGATGAGGACAGCCGCCTTGCCCTTGTGCGCCAGTACCGGCACCAGCCCCGTTGGCTCGCCGATGATCGCCCCCAGCGGCGGCGCGCAAAAACCGGGAAGCGCGGCAAGCAGATGCGGCACGCCCTTGCAGCCCGCTTCCTCGTCATAGGACAGCGCGATGTGGATCGGCGCCGCCAGGCCCATTGCCGCCAGATCGGGCACCGCCGACAGCACCGCAGCCACAAAGCCCTTCATGTCGCAGGCGCCGCGCCCGATCAGCCGTTCGCCAGCCGCGCGCAGCACGAAGGGATCGGCCAGCCATTCAGCCTCGCCCGCCGGCACCACATCGACGTGGCCCGACAGGATATAGCCGGGCTTTGACGCTTCACCGATGGTCGCAAAGAGGTTGGCGCGGTCACCCTCAGGCCCGGGCAGGATGCGGCAGGAAATGCCGTGCCCCGCCAGATAGTCGCGCACGAAATCGAGGAGATCGCCATTTGGCCGACCCACCACCGTGGCAAAGCCGACCAGTCGGGCCAGAAGGGTTTCAGGAGACATGACGCGGGTTCCTCAGCTTGCGATAACCCAGATCTTGCGCAGGGTTTCCAGCGTCTGCCACATCCCGACAAAGCCCGGCTTCATCACGAAACTGTCGCCCGGGCCGAATTCGTGGCTGTCGCCGCCCTGCTCGGTGATGCGCGCGCGGCCTGAGAGGATATGGCAGAACTCGAAGGTCTCGCCCTTGATCGAGCGGGTCGTGCCCGGCGTCGCTTCCCAGATGCCGGTGCGGATGGTGCCCCATTTTGCGGCCTCGGCCAGCGCGCAATCCAGTTCCCAGGTCTTGAACAGGGGGGTGCCTTCGATCAGGCGGTTGGGCGCGGCCCCGTCAACACGCGGCGCAAACGTGGGCGCAATGTCGAGTGGCAGGAATTTGGTCATTGGAAGTTCCCTTGGTCGTGAACACGAAGCGCCCCTCTACCCTGCCCCTCGCCGCCCGGCACGAGCCCCCAAAGCCGTCGCTTGTACGGCATCGCATGCCGGTTCGATTGCCGCATACGCAATTTCCTGCGTCGAAACGGACAAACGCGGCAATCCCTGTCGCGCGGGGCGCGCAATGCTGGGGGCAGAAAAGACCTCTCGGAGAGACTCATGACCTTTCGCCCAAAATTCATCACGTTCGACTGCCACGGCACGATGATCTTCTTCGACATGGCAGGAGCCGCGCGCGACCACTACGCTGACACGCTGTCGCCCGAACAAATGGGCGCCTTCATCGCCAATTTCTCTGCCTACCGCTTGGACGAGGTGCTGGGTGCCTGGAAACCCTATGCCGAAGTCGTCCACAACGCGCTGGAACGCACCTGCAAGCGCAACGGGGTCGCTTTCGATCCGGCGGTGGCCGCGGACATCTACAACCGTGTGCCGACCTGGGGCCCGCATGCCGATGTACCCGCCGGGCTGGCCAAAGTGGCGAAAGAAATCCCGCTGGTCGCACTGACCAACGCGATGAACGTGCAGATCCCGCACAATATCGCCCGGCTCGGCGCACCGATTACCCATGTCTTCACAGCCGAAAGCGCGGGCGCCTACAAGCCGCAAATGCGCGCTTTCGAATACATGTTCGACATGCTTGGTTGCGGTCCCGAAGACGTGCTGCACGTCTCGTCAAGCTTTCGCTACGACCTGATGACTGCCCATGATCTGGGCATCACGCACAAGGTCTGGGTCAACCGCGGCCACGAGCCCGCGAACCCCTATTACGGCTATACCGAGATCGCAGACATTTCCGGGCTTGCCGGCGTCGTCGGCCTGTAACCTTTCCCCGGAACGCCCGCAGCGGAGGCGCAGATGAAGTTCACGTCCTATTGGCACGACAGTTCCCCCCGCTTTGCCCAGACCCAGACCGGGCCGGTCGAGGGGCAGTTCGATGTGGCGGTGATCGGCGGCGGCTTTACCGGGCTGAACGCCGCGCGCAAGCTTGCCAAGGCCGGTCTGCGCGTCGCCGTGCTCGAGGCCGAGACCGTGGGCGCCGGTGGCTCGGGGCGCAACGGCGGGCATCTGAACAACGGCATTGCCCATGGCTATGCCGAGGCCAAGGCGCATCTTGGCGCGGAGCGGGCCCACGCGCTTTACCGCGCCTATGACCGTTCGATCGACATGATCGAGGATGTCATCGCCGAGGAGGGGATCGCCTGCAATTTCCGCCGTGCGGGCAAGCTGAAACTGGCCTCCAAGCCCAGTCATGTCGCCGGGTTGCGCGCCAATTTCGAGCTGATCCACCGCGAAGTCGATGCCGAAACCCGCTGGATCGACGCCACCGACCTGCCCAGCGAAATCGGCTCGCCCGCTTTTCATGGGGCGATGCTTTATGAAAAATCGGCGATGATGCACATGGGGCGGTATGTAGCGGGGCTGGCAGAGGCCGCGCAGCGCCACGGTGCGACGATCTGGGAAGGTGCGCCGGTGCTGGGCCGCACCCGGTCCGGCGCGGGCTGGGAGCTGACCACCCCGAAAGGCAAGCTGCGTGCCGACCGGGTGATCCTTGCGACCGGCGCCTATACCGGGCAGGTCAAGGGCGCGCCCTTCGCTTGGTTCCGGCGCCGGATCATCTCCGTCGGCTCGTTCATCATCGCCACTCGTCCGCTGACCGCCGACGAAATCGCCGCCACCATGCCCGGCAACCGGACCTGCGTGACCTCGATGAATATCGGCAACTACTTCCGGCTGTCGCCCGATAACCGGCTGATCTTTGGCGGCCGCGCGCGGTTTTCGGCAGTGTCGGATCAGCGCTCGGATGCGAAATCGGGCAAGGTCCTGCGTGAGGGGCTGGCCCGCACCTTCCCGCATCTGGCCGATATCCAGATCGACTATTGCTGGGGCGGTCTGGTCGGCATGACGAAGGATCGCTACCCCCGCGCGGGCGAGCAGGACGGGCTGATCTACGCCATGGGCTATTCCGGGCACGGGGCGCAGATGTCGACGCTGCTCGGCCAAAGCCTTGCCGATCTGGCGATGGGGCGCTCTGATACCAACCCGCTCGCCGGGCTGGATTGGCCCGCGATCCCGGCGCATTCGGGCAAGCCCTGGTTCCTGCCGCTGGTCGGCATGTGGTTCGGGCTGAAAGACCGGCTGTCCTGAACGGCACGGACCGTCAGCCGAGGGAATGGGCGGCCAGTCCGAACACCTGCGGCCCCATTGTCGCACGGCGCTGGCGGCCGAACCGCATCTCGGTCACCGTGTCGTAGCACCCCATCCCGGCGGCAGAGAGAAAGGCGGTGAACTGTTCGCCCTGTGTCGGCGTGTCCAGCCGCAGGAACGACCCGGTGTTGGCCTGAATCCACGGCGCGATCATCTGCATGGCGATCCGCTCATCCCCGGCGATCACCGGGCCGATCACCTTGCCGCGCCCGAACGGCCGCATCAACGCATAGCCCACGATCTCGCTGCCGCAGAGCGCAACACGCCCTTCGGACAGCCCCAGCAGCACCTTCAGAATCTGCGACCGGTCGGCGCCATAGCCGGGGCGGTCGAGCGCGAGGATTGCCGGAATGTCCGCCTCGTCCAGCGGGCGCACCTCGATGCCGGGAACAGCGGCGGGAAGGTGAATATCGCGCGCGATCCCCTGATGCTGCCAGATCGTGTTGACCGGCACGAAGCCTTCGCTTTCGTAAAGCCAGTAGGCGGCGCGCGTCGCGCTGAGCCGCAGATCGCGCCCCGC
This sequence comes from Paracoccaceae bacterium, assembly GCA_016124615.1. Lineage (GTDB taxonomy): Bacteria > Pseudomonadota > Alphaproteobacteria > Rhodobacterales > Rhodobacteraceae > Solirhodobacter. The sequence continues at coordinate 224,089 of WGNF01000011.1, forward strand.
GCAATCTGCCATGATCCGCTTCAGAAGCCAGCGCCCCGCGCCCTGCGTCTGCAATCGCGGTGCCGTGACCATCATGCCGAACATGGCGAAATCGTCGCCCATCGGGAAATACATCGCAGAGCCCATGGCCCGCCCGATCTCGTCGATCGCCAGATAGCCCTGCCCCAGCGCGATGAAGAGGTCGATATCGTGATCGCGATGCGGCCAGAACACGCTGATGGTCAACTCGTGCAAAAGTTGCCGGTCAGCCGCCGAGATCCTCAACGCATGCGCCTGATAATTGTCGAGCGTGAGATGGCTTTCGACCGTTTCGCGCTGATCCTGTCCGTCCGAAGTATTCGTCAAAACCTGGCTCATCAACTTTCTGGAACATCCTGACCCCAGCGCCCGCAAAGGAACCCGCTGAACGCCTCTCGCATTTCTCTGCATTATCGCGTGGCATGCACACATTATTCTGCCGTTTCAATAGGCCCCACAACAGAATCTGCGGTGCGGTGCCGACGCGCAGAACAACGCCGCACCCGCCCGGGACCCGGCCGGATCCGGCCGCGACGCTTCCGGCGCTGTGACCTTCTCAAAGCGGCAATTCGAGTGCCTGCGACCGTGTCAGCATGTCAGGCCTCAGCAGCATGTCGAGCCGTTCCCGCGACATCAGCCCTTTCTGCAACACCAGTTCATAACCGCCGCGCCCGGTGCGATGGGCCTCCATCGCCACGTCGGTTGCATTGGCGTAGCCGATGTAGGGGTTAAGCGCCGTCACGATCCCGATCGAGTTCTCGACATAGCCGCGCAGGCAGGTTGATCTCGTTCAACCCGGCGCGCGGGCCGGAGGACAGCAGCCGAAGGTCGTTGCAGATCTTCGACAGCTTGACCGCCACCCGTTTCAGCACGCCCGAAAGCTGCACGAAGGCGCCGCAATCCTGCGTGGCCTCAATCAGGTCGATGGCGATGACAACCGGCACACCGGCGATTTCGGCCAGCCTTTCGCGCACCAGCGCGGCATAGGCCGGGTGAGCAGTGATGGCGGTGCCGATTGCGGTAGCGCCCATGTTGATCTCGCAGATCAGCATCGCAGCTTCGGTCGGGCGTGCTTCGTCTTTGGCCAGCATCAGCGCATAGGTGCCGAATTCCTGCCCCGGCGTCATCGGCACGGCGTCTTGCAACTGCGTTCGTCCCATCTTCAGGATGTCCGCGAATTCCTGCGCCTTGGCGGCAAAGCTGCCGCGCAGCACCGCCATCGCCGCCGTCAGCTCATGCACGCTGAACCAGGACGCGATCTTGAGGGCGGTCGGCCAGACGTCGTTGGTAGACTGGCTCATGTTGACGTGTCCGTTGGGATGCAGATGGCGGTATTCGCCGCGTGCATGACCTAGGATCTCCAGCGCGCGGTTAGCGACAACCTCGTTGACGTTCATGTTGGTCGAGGTTCCGGCCCCACCCTGGATCAGATCGACGACGAACTGATCGTGCAGCGCGCCGCTCGGATCTCGGTGCAGGCGGCAACGATCGCGGCGCACCGCTCGGCGTCCAGCAGCCCGAGTTCATGGTTTGCCTGCGCCGCGGGGTCGATTTCGCTGCAAGAAAGCCCGTGATCTCGGAGCGAATGAATGGTCGCGAAAGTCTCTTCACGGGACTTCCGTTGCGCCAAGCGCACCCGCTGCAGGTGAAAATCCGTGCTGATATTGTCTGCATCGGACAGAAGGGCTCTGCCGGTCGCGCGGCCGGTCACGTTCATCTGCTCTTCGATGGCCATGCGTAGGTTTTGCACAAGATGAAACCGGGCTGCCACTTGCAAAGCGTCGCCGCGAGCGGGGAAGTCCAGAAGCCGTCGATGCCTCCACCCGTGGCATCGTCGCGAATGCACGCCGCAGTCCGGGCAGATGCCTTTGGTGCCAGCGTGCCCGAAACAACCCACGCGTCTGACTCAGTTCGGCCAAAACGTTGGACAGTCACTTTGCTGCCGGGGCCCAGCGTTTCTTGTACACCACAACTGTCCCTCCTGATCTGTCGGCTCTCAGGATAGTTGCGCCACGCGGATTGAGGCAGAACCGTTCAGGGTGCCGCTGGGTTTCGAACGAAGGCCGCCGAGCCGGGGCGGCAGGCGCTTTCGGTGATCTCCTCCCAGCTCTTCCCCGTCGCGCGAAGCATCTCGACCGTGGGGCCGAGTTCGTCACCGTAGACGGCGCGCGTTCGGTCGCGGATTCGGCTGCGGAAGGGCTCCGGGGTGCGCGCCTTGAAGGCGGCGGCCAGCCGTCGGCGCTCAGCGTGCACCGCACGGGCGACGGCCTCGGGCCCGTGGTTGGCGGCCCTGAGGTCGGCTGCCATGTCGCGAAGCGCACGCACCGCCCGCTCGTAGTCGGCTCGCAACCCGCCACTCATCGCTCGTGATACTCCGATCGCTCGACGCTCATCGCCAGCACCCGGCTCATCGAGGTCAAGTCGCGGCCGGACTCCGCCGCCCAGGTATTGAACGCCCCCCGCGAGGTCATCGAGCGGCGAAGGTGGTAAGGCCGGGGCAGGATGCGGTCACCGCTCAAGTCACGGCCGCCGGACATTCTGACGGCGGGGCGATCCGCAATCAGCCTTCGTCCCCGATCTGGCCGCCAAGGAAAAGCCGACCGACGCGCGGATCGGCCAGCAGCGTGGCGGCGCGGTCGTGCATGCGGGTCTGGCCCAGTTCCAGCACAAGCCCGTAATCCGACATCGCCAGCGCCGCCTTTGCGTTCTGCTCTACCATCAGGATCGTCACCCCCTGATCGCGCAGGCTTTGCAGGGTGCGGAACACTTCTTGCACAAGGTTGGGCGACAGCCCGATCGAAGGCTCGTCGATCAGGATCAGCTTGGGATCAAGCAGCAGCGCGCGCGCCACTTCCAGTTGCTTCTGCTGTCCGCCCGACAGTTCGATCGCCTTGCGGTCGCGGAAGGTGCGAAGGATCGGGAATTGCTCCATCACCGTCTCGATCCGCCGCCGGACCTGCGCCTGATCGGGCGCGGTGATCCCGCCAAGTTCGAGGTTGTGATAGACCGAAAGCTGCGGCACCACATTGCGGCCCTGCGGCACATAGGTCACCCCGTGGCCGATCATCTGGCGCGGGCTTTCGCGGGTGATGTCCGTGCCATCGAGCAGGATCTGCCCGGAGTGGATGTTCAACAGGCCGAAGATTGCCTTGAACACGGTGGATTTGCCCGCCCCGTTCGGCCCGATCACCGTGGTGATCGAGGCGCGCGGGATCGTGAAGCTTACCCCGTTCAGGATGGTGATCTTGCCATAGCCGCCGTGGATATCCTTCAGTTCCAGCATCGCCCTCAGCCCCCCAGATAGGCGTCGATGACCATCTGGTTCGACCGGACCTCCTCCGGTGCCCCCTCGGCGATGATCCGGCCCTCGGCCAGCACGATGATCCGGGTGCAAAGCGACATGACGAATTCCATGTTGTGCTCGATCACCACGAAACTGGTGCCGTGGTCGCGGTTATAGGCGATCAGCCGGTCCTTGAGCGCGCCCAGCATCGTCAGGTTCACGCCGCCCGCCGGCTCGTCAAGCAGCACCAGCGTCGGCCCGGCCATGAAGGCCATCGCCGCATCGACCAATTTCTGTTGGCCATAGCTGAGAGCGCCCGCCAAAGTGTCGCGCAGATGGCCAAGGCGGAAGAACTCGATCATCTTCTCTGCCTCGCCCGTCAGCCCCGCATCGCGTGGCCCGAAGAGGCGCGAGAGCATCGAGCCTTTGTGCTCCTGCCCGGCCAGCAGGATATTGTCGAGCACGCTCATCCCGGGAAACACCGAAAGCTGCTGAAAGGTGCGGCCCACCCCCATCTTGTTCAGATCGCAGGCGCGCTGCCCGCCGACCTTGCGGCCATTCACCAGAACCTCGCCCGAATCCGGGCGGTATTGACCCAGCACGCAGTTGAAGAGCGTGGATTTGCCGGACCCGTTGGGGCCGATCAGGCCCAGCACCTCGCCCGGGGCCACGTCAAAGCTGACGCCTTGCACGGCCTTGATGCCGCCAAAGCTTTTGGTGATGTTGCGCACCGAAAGAACAGGCCGGCTCATAGCTGCGCGCCTCCGGCCATGTCGGCGCGCACCTGACGCGCCGGTCGGGTCAGCCGATGCCACAGGCGTTCGCCAAGGCCCATCAGGCCGCGCGGCGAAAACACCATCAGCACGATCACGGCTGTGGCATAGATCATCAGGTAATAGCCTTCGGTAAAGCGCAGCACCTCTGGCAGCAGGATCACGATCGCCGCGCCCAGCATCGGGCCATAGAAATAGCCCGCACCGCCCACCACGACCATCAAGAGGATCTTGAGCGAGATCCCCAGCGCGAAGCTGCCCGGATCGATGTATTGCACCAGCGGCGACACCAAGGCCCCGGCCAGCCCGCCATAGGCAGAGCCGATGGCGAAGGCCAGCAGGGTAAGGCGGGTCGTGTCCACCCCAAGGCTTTCGGCGCGAACCGGATTCTCGCGCAGGCCCTTGAAGGCACGGCCCCAGGGCGAATGCACGATCCACCACATCAGCGCGGCGGCCACCACGAACACCCCAAGGGTGAAGTAATAGAACGGCAGGTTCTTCATCGTCGAGGCGAAGATCAGGTTGGGGCGCGGCATCCCCGACAGGCCGTAATTGCCGCCCGTCAGCCAATCCTCGTTGCGCGCGACAAGGAAGAAAAGCGTGTTGAAGGCAAGCGTGACGAAGGCAAGGAAATGCCCCTTGACCCGCAGCGCGGGGAACCCCAGCGCAAGGCCCACGACAAAGGTCGCGGCCACGGCGGCCAGCATGCCCACGATCCAGGGCAGGCCCGCAAGCGTGAGAAGCGCGGTGATATAGGCCCCGATCCCCATGAACGAGGCCTGCGCCAGCGAGATCTGCCCCGAATAGCCCAGCGTCAGGTTCAGCCCCATCGCGGCGATCGAATAGGTCAGCCACGAAGTGAAGATGAAGATGATGTAATTGCCTTCGCCGCGCGGGGCGAGGATCAGGGCGGCCAGACCAAGAAGGACGAGCGCGGGATATCGGAAGCGGGCCATCACACGTTCCTCCCCTCCGAGGTGCCCAGCAGGCCCTCGGGCTTCCAGAGGATGACCGCGATCAGAAGGATCAGCGGAATGGCCGCGCGGTATTCGGCGGTGATATAGGTGGCAGTCAGATTGTCTAGCACGCCGATCAGCAAGCCCCCCGCGATCGCACCGCGGATCTGGTTGAAGCCGCCGATGATCGCCGCGATGAAGGCGATCAGGCCAAGGTTTTCGCCGTTCGAGAATTTGGCCAGATAGATCGGAGAAATCAGGAAAGAGGCGAGCGCTGCCAGTGCCGCGTTGATCAGAAAGGCATAAAGCACCATCCGCCTGGTGTTCACGCCCAGAATCTCGGCCACCGCCGGGCTTTGCGCGGTTGCCTGCATGCAGCGCCCGGTGCGGGTGCGGTTCAAAAACAGCGTCAGCCCCACCACGATGGCAAGCGACACCAGAAGGTTCATCACATCCTGCACCGAGATCACCGCCCCGCCGAGAGTCATCGTCGCCTGCGGAAAAAGGCCGGGATAGGGCTGCGCCTCGGCGCCATAGAATTGCTTGGTGCCCTCTTTCAGCAGGATCGACAGCGCCATCGTCGCGATGATCAGCGGCAGCCCGCCATTCGGCAGCATCGGCTCGACGATCAGCACCTTGAACAGCAGGCCCAGCACGATCATCGACAGGATCAGCCCAAAGATCAGCGCCAGCCACAGCGGCATCCCCAGCCAGTGAACCCCGATCAGCACGAAAAACGCGGGCAGCATCACGAATTCGCCCTGCGCGAAATTCACTGTCTGCGCGGCCTGCCAGACCAGCGTGAAGCCGATCGCCGCCAGCGCATAGATCGAGCCGGTCGACAGCCCCGACAAAAGGACCTGCAGAAATTGCGCCATAACGGTACCTCCCGGGGCAAGGCGGCGCCCGTGGCCCGGGCGCCGCCGCTTGCGATCAGTTCGCCGGCACCGTGCCGATCACGACCTGCTTGCCGTCCTTCACCTCGGTCATGAAGCTTTCGCGGCTGAGTTCGCCGGTCTTGTCCCACGAGGTGGTCAGCAGCATGCCAGGATATTTTGCGGCGTCGAGCGTCAGCCCATGCAGCTTGTCGGCCAGCGCCTGCGGGTCGATCTTGCCAATCATCTCGGTTGCATATTTGACGGCATAGACGCCGATATAGCCCTTGATCCCGTTGTGATCGGTGTCGCGGTTGTAGCGATCATGGAACTTCTTCACGAAGTCCTGGATCGGGGCGAGCGGGGCCGAAGTAGCAAGGCCCACATGCGCATAGGCACCCTCGGCCGCGCCCTCGGCAAGGTCGATCACCTTCTGCCCGGTCAGCGTCACCTCGCCCACCAGCGGCACCGTCAGGCCCTGTTTCTTGGCTTCCTTCAGGAACCGCGCCGCCTCTTCCTCGTTCAGATAGACGAACACCGCCTGCGCGCCCGCGGCCTTGATCTTGGACACATCGGCCGAGAAATCGGCCTGTCCCTGCTCGCTCGGCACATCGGCCACCACGGCAATGCCCGCGTCCTTCATCTGGCTGACGAAGACATCATGCCCGCCCTTGCCAAAGTCGTTGTTGACCCAGGCCACGGCCACCTTGCTGGCCTTCAGCGTGTCCTTGAAATAGGGCGTCAGCGCTGGCACGCCCTTGGCCGCGCTCGACGAGGTGCGGAAAACATAGGGGTTGCCCTTTTCCGTGATGTTCGGCGCCTCGGCCCCGGTGAATTGCGGAATGCCCGCCTGCTGCGCCACTATCATGTTCACGATGGTCGAGCCCGAGAACACCGTGCCCATGATCGCATAGGCGCCGTCGTCGATCGCCTTTTGGACCAGCGCGCGGCTGGTCTGCGGATCGGACTGGGTGTCCATGTCCGTCATCACGATCTTCTTGCCGAGAATCCCGCCCGCCGCGTTGATCTCGTCGATGGCGATATGCGCGCCATCGCGGAAATTGGTTCCCGACACCGCGCCAGCGCCCGAAAGCTCGCACACGCAGGGCAGTTTCACCACGTCATCGGCGCGGGCGCCGACGGCGAACATGGCCACGGCCGCAACGGCCACCGATGCAGCGAAAGGCTTGAATTTCATCACGTTTCCTCCTCCTAGATCTGTGGCTTTTCGCCACGGTTCGTACGGTTTGCCCATTCGGGCAATACCGCTTTCCCGTCTCGGACCTTGCAAGGCCGTGCGGCGGGCAAGTCTCAGGCTCCCGGGGTCTTCGCCCGAATGTCGTTTTCCAGCAGCGCCCGCAGGTCAGGCGTTACATCAGGGCGTTGGCCGAACCAGTGGTCGAACCCGACCACGCCTTGATGCAGCAGCATTCCAAGCCCATCCACCGTGCGCAGGCCGCGGGCGCGCGCCCGGGCCAAAAAGGCGGTTTCCAAAGGGACATAGACGATGTCATAGGCCACTGCGTCGGGTTTCATGGGGGCGAGATCCAGGTCAAGCGGCGGCTGGCCGATCATCCCAAGGCTGGTGGTGTTCACCACCACATCAGCCGTGACCAGCAGGTCCGGCACCGCGTCCAGCCCGTGCGCCGTCACCCCGGCACCAAAGTGGCGGGCGAGCGCCACAGCCTTGTCCAGCGTGCGGTTGCAAAGCGACACCGCGAACCCCCGGCTGAGCAGCCCGTAAATCGCCGCCCGCGACGCCCCACCTGCGCCCATGACCACCGCGTGCTTGCCGCCCGCATCCCATCCCGGCGCCGCGGCATCGATGTTGCCCAGAAAGCCCAAGGCATCGGTATTCCCGCCGACCAACGCGGCACCGTCCCACCACAGGCAGTTGACGGCCCCCATCGCCTGCGCCGCGCCATCGGTGCGGTCGACAAAAGGGATCACCGCCAGCTTGTGCGGGATCGTGACATTCGCGCCGATATAGGGCTCGGCCCGGAAGGCGCGAAAGAAATCGGCAAGATCCGCGGGGGCAATGTCGAGCTTGTCGTAGACGGCATCGACCCCGTGGCGGGCGATCCAGTAGTTCTGCATCATCGGCGAGCGCGAATGGGCGATCGGATGGCCGATGACGAAAACACGATGGGTCATATCGGATGTCCTTCTCCGCTCGAGGTCAGGCCCAAAAGGGCCGCCGGGCTGTGCCAAAGGACACGGGCGCGGTCAGCCGGAGCTGGAAAAAGTCGTTCCAGGAGTTTCAGCAGCAGGCCCACGTCCTGCCGGTCAGGTGCGCGCAAATAGGGCCAATCAGAGGCCCAAAGACAGCGATCGATCGAAAAGGCACCGACAAGCGCCTCGATAGAAGGGTGACAATCGGCAAAGGGAAAGCGCCCGGCCGAAAACTTGGCATACCCCGAGAGCTTGACCCAGACTCGGCCGGTGTCTGCGCTGGTCAGAAGCTCGGCGAAGCCCGGCTGATCCCGGCCAAGCGAGGGCCTCGGGCAGCCGGTATGGTCGATCAGCACCGTCACCGGGATCTCGCGAATCCAGGGCAGGTATTGGCGAAACTGATCGCCGACCACCTGCAGGTTCAGCATCATCCCCAGATCGGCCAGCCGCGCAATCAGCGGGCGGCAGTCGCGGTAATGGTCGTTGCCATACAGGGTCGGGTTGAACGCCACCCCGATCACGCCCTGCTCCCTCAATGCCTGCAGCTCTGCCGCGCCTGCATCCGGCGCCACGATCGCCATGCCGGAAAACCGCCCCGGATGGCGGGCGATGGCATCCAGCAGGCAGGCGTTGTCGGGGCCATAGCCGGAATTCGGTTGCACCAGCAGGGTGTGGCGGATGTTGAAGGCATCCATCAGGTGAACAAGCTGATCGGCCGTGCCGATTTCCTGTCCGCGCGGATGATAGGCAATCCCCGCGCCATAGGGAAACCGGTCCGGATCAGTGACATGCGCATGGCAGTCGATCTTGGGCAGGTCAAAGACGCTCGCCCCACCCTCGCCCTCGCTGCCGTTCATGCCGGGCGCCCGTCTGGGCCGGGCGTCACCCGAACCGTCCGCGCGCCCGTCCTATGTCGCGGCTTGCCGTACCTGTGCGGGTCGTCGACGATGGCGTCACCCATGTGTTTGCCCGCGGGCCGACGCGCGCGACTGCCGCGCCCCACCCCAAAGGGCAACCAACAAGACCCCATCTGGCAACTCCCCGTTTCGCATCCTCCGGCTCCCCCCGGACCATGCGCCACCGCAGCATCAGAGCTGAACATCACCACGTCAAATAAGATTTCGTCTGTCCGCATAAGTTCGGCTCAAGACTCCTCCGCGGCGCGTCTCGCCCTGCCCCGCATTCACGGCCCGAGCCCCGCGTCCGCCAGTTGCTCGCGATCCGGCAGGTCGCGCAGGCTCTCCAGCCCGAAGGCGGCGAGGAACGCCTCGGTGGTGACAAAGCTGTAGGGCGCGCCGCGGCGGGGCGCGCGGGGGCCGGGGGCGATCAGGCCCTGTTCGGAGAGCCGCCCGATCAGCTCGCGGCCGATCTCCCGGCCGAAGATCTCCTTCAGCCCGTCGCGGGTGATCGGCTGATGCCAGGCGATGGCGGCCAGCACCGCGAGGTCGAAGTCGGTCAGGGCGAGCGCCTGGTCGGCGACATCGGCCGCCGCCCGGATCGCCGTGGCATAGGCCGGGCGGGTGCACAGCAGCCAGCCATCGGCCACTTTCGCCAGCGCGTAGGGCCGGCCCGCCAGTTCGGCGTCGAGGTCCGCGATCAGCAGGTCGACCGAGATATCCCCCACCACGCGGGCCAGGGCCTCGCGCGGCACCGGCGTGGCGGAGGCAAACAGCACCGCCTCGATCCGCCGCATCCATTCACGCCAGCGCAGCTCCGGCGGCAGGTCGTCGAGCGCGCGATCGAGCGGGGGGTCAGGGCGCTTTGCCACGCTCACACTCCGTACAGCCGGAACGTCTCGCGCCCGGTCAGTTCCCGCAGCGCGCCAAGCCCCACCAGCCGGTCGCAGAGCCGCCGCGCCGCCCGGTCGGACATCAGATCCGTCAGGCCGGTCGCCGGCAAGGCATCCCGGTTCAGGAACCGCTCGACCGCCGCCGCCGCCCCTTTGGCGCGCAGCTGTGGCGTCACGGCCCGCAGGCGATCGGCGCGCCGCGCCAGATCGGCGGCCAGCGGCACGGCGATGCGCGCCGCGCTGAGCACCGCCCGATGACAGGCCAGCCGCAGATCGTCGCCGGTCTGGCGCAGATCACGCGGCTTGAGGCCCACGGCCAGCAGCGGGACGACATGATCCCATCCCATCGCTCGCGCCAGCGCGGCATCGGCCAAGATCAGCGCTGCCGCCTCCGCCCTGGGCGCCCCGGCCAGCACCGCCGCGAGGGTGTCGGCCACCCGGGCCATCAGGCTGCCGGGCCTCACCGCGAGACCGCGCGCGATCTGCGCGGCGTCGAGCCCGGGAAGCGCACGACCAAGCGCTGCAACCGAGAGCGGCCGCGCGACCGCCTGCCGCCAGAGCCGGAAGATCTCACCCGCCGGACCGGAGGTCTCGCCGGGCCGCAGGAGATGGACGGCGTCGCGCAGCTCTGCCTCCCGGTCCGGCCGCCCGGCCAGTCCGGCACAGGCCTCGGCCGCTCCGAGCGCCAGACGGTCGCGCCAGAGCGCCTGCGGGGCGTCAGCGCTGGCCACGACCCGGTGCAGCACCGAGAGGGCTGCACCGGCGCAGAAAGCCGCATCTTCAAGGGTGTCCGGCCGGACAGCGGCCAACCAGTCCGGCAACCACGGCAGGTCGGCGGGGGAATCGTGCGGGAGGCTCCGGGTTACGCGCATGCCGGGAGCCTAGCCGAGCGCGGCGGTTGTGGCGAGATAATCCTGTCACAACCGCCGTAGCTTGCGCGATCTATATATGTCCGGTAATGTTGCCTTATCGGACGTAGAAACGGGGATTGCCAAGGTGTATATCATGATATACATTTCGCCATGTTCACGATCCGGCTGTCGGATAGCCGGAATTCATGAGACTCAAGCCCTTCGCTGAAAAGTCGAC
>WGNF01000020.1 GCA_016124615.1 Paracoccaceae bacterium
AGTCTCCCGCCGATGGTCGTGATTGTGTTCATGATCCCCGTGATCCGGCCCACAGGCGCCACCCGGCAGAACGAAGCTCTTCCGCTGTGCAGCGTCATGCGGGCCTATCCCGTAGCCGAGCGCGCGCACCGTCTGTTCCACGTGTTCGGGCGCTGTCTCGCCTCCGGTCAGGCGAAGCCGCAGCCGCTCGGCCATCAGCGCCACCTCCACGTCTTCCACCCCCGGCAGGCGGGATACGGCCAGTCGGATCTTGGTGGCGCAGGCCGCGCAGTCCATCCCCGTGACCGCCCATTCGCGGGCGCGTCCGGTCGCGTCGCTCTCCTGTCCGGCCATGGTTTTTCCTTTCCGATTCGATCCTTGCCTTCGTCGAACCGGATACCTAATCTCTCTAGCAACTATAGGTTCAAGGGGGCTGCGATGCTGACGATCGGAAAACTCGGCCAGTCTGCCGCGGTGAAAGTGCCGACCATCCGCTATTACGAGCAGATCGGCCTCTTGCCCGCGCCCGAACGCAGTTCCGGCAACCAGCGGCTTTACGGCAAGTCGGCGCTCGACCGGCTCGCCTTCATCCGCCACGCGCGCGAGCTTGGCTTTCCACTGGAGGCGATCCGCGACCTGCTCAGCCTGTCCGACCGGCCCGACCAGTCCTGCGCGGCGGCCGATGCCATCGCGCGGCGCCAGCTCTCGGCCGTGCGGGCCCGCATCGCACGGCTGAAGGCGCTGGAGGCTGAGCTGGAACGGATGATCGGGCAATGCGCGCAGGGCACCATCGCCGATTGCCGCGTCATTGAGGTGCTGGGCGACCACACCCTTTGCGCCACCGACCATGATGTTCCCGTGGAGTCGGCGGCATGAGCCTTGCGCCAACATTTGCGCTTTACGCCCTCGCTGCCCTGGCCGAGATCGCTGGCTGCTTCTCGGTCTGGGCCTGGGGACGCAGCGGGGCATCGGCGCTGTGGCTGATCCCCGGCGCCCTGTCGCTTGCGGCTTTTGCCAGCCTGCTGACGCTTGCCCCCGCCGCCTATGCCGGGCGGGCCTATGCGGCCTATGGCGGGGTCTATGTCGCGGCCTCGTCCTCTCGCTCTGGGCAATGGAAGGGGTTCGCCCGGATCGGTATGACCTGCTCGGCGCGCTGATCGTCCTGGCCGGGGCGGGAGTGATCCTGCTGGGCCCGCGTGGCGCCTGAGGACGGACCGAAGGCACGAAAAAGTCATGTCACGTTCCGCGATTCAACGGTTAGAAGGAAGCATGCGGTTTTTGGCAAACCATCTGCGGCTCTCTCTGGTGGCGCTGATCGTGGCGGTGCTTCTATTGCCTATTCCGCGAGAGGCGGCGGGCAGTTCCGTCATGGAGGACGTGCACCACATGGCCGAACATGGTCAGATGGTCCATGTCGTGTCCGGCCCCATGAAAGCCGCGGTTGACCTATGCAAACAGCATTGTCTTGCGGGCGTCGCGATCCTTCCCGGTCTGTCCGGCGCGGTCGCGGCCCATCCTGTTCCTGACCCGGTCTACGCGGCGGAGCCTGTCCGGCCAGCCTTTGAACGGCCCGAGCCGCAGGGCCCGCCGCCGAAACACGCCCTCTCCTGAGCTGAACACGGGCGGTCCCGCCGCCCGTCCCGCTGTCGCGCCCCCGGGCGCATGGAGAGACACATCATGACTTTGTCCCGTCGCGGCTTTCTCGCCGCAAGCGCGGCTTCGGCCGCCTCCCTTCTGATCCCCGCGCATCTGCGCGCCGCCACTGGTCCGCTAACCCTGCGCGCCGAAACCCGCGTGCTCGACATCGACGGCCGCGCCGCCACCGTCTGGGGGTTGACCAACGGCTCCGGCACACAGGGCCTGACGCTGGCGCCCGGCGAACGCTTCCGGGTCGACCTGACCAACGCCCTGCCGGAGGCGACGCTGATCCACTGGCATGGCCAGATTCCTGCCAACGCGCAGGACGGCGTGCCCGACATGCCTGCGCCGAAGCTGAAGCCGGGCGAGACGCGCAGCTATGACTACGCGGCCCTGCCCGGAACCTATTGGATGCATGCCCACATCCCGCTGCAGGAATTGCACCTGCTGGCCGCGCCGCTGATCGTGCACACGGCCGGGGACCTGGCCGCCGACCGGCAGGAGGTGGTGATGACCCTGCACGACTTCTCGTTCAAGGCTCCGGAGGAGGTCATGGCCGCCATCACCGGCTCCAGCGCCGGGGGCGATGACCATTCCGCCGGCATGGCCGGTCAGGGCATGGGCGCGATGGGGAGCGGCGGCGGCATGGCCGGCGGCACAATGGGCGGGATGTCGGGCATGTCAGGCATGACCGGAATGTCAGGCATGGCCGGAATGTCAGGCATGGCGATGGACCTGAACGATTTCGATTTCGACGCCTACCTGGCCAACGACCGCACCCTGAACGACCCCGAGGTGGTGCGCGTGGACAAGGGAGGCAAGGTCCGTCTGCGGGTGGTGAACGCATCGACCGCCACGGCCTTCTGGCTCGACCTTGGCACGCTTGGCGGCCAGTTGGTGGCGGTGGATGGCACCCCGGTCCAGCTGCGGACGGTCAGCCGCTTCGGCCTCGCCATGGCGCAAAGGGCCGACCTGCTCATCGACCTGCCCGGCCCCGGTGCCTTCCCCGTACTGGCCTTGCGCGAAGGCGCGCGGGAGCGCACGGGGATCATCCTGGCCAGTCCCGGTGCCGCGGTGGCCAAGGTTGCTCCGCTCGGGGCGGACGAGTCGCCCGCCTTCTCGGCCGATCTGACGCAGGAAGCCGCGCTGCGCGCCGTTACCCCGCTGGCCGACCGACCAGTGGACCACGCACAGATGCTGATGCTGGCAGGGGCGATGACCCCCTATGTCTGGACGATCGACGGCCACACCTGGGCCGATCATGTGCCGGTATCGGTGCGCAGCGGCGAACGGGTGGAACTGACGTTCCACAACATGTCCATGATGGCGCATCCGATGCACCTGCACGGCCACAAGTTCCAGGTCGTCGCGCTGAACGGCCAACGCGTCGCGGGCGCAGTGCGCGATACCGTGCATGTGCCCCCGATGGCCGCCGTCACCATCGCCTTTGACGCGGGCGAGGCGGCGCGATGGATGCTGCACTGCCATCACATGATGCACCTCCAGTCCGGCATGATGACGGAACTGGCCATCTCCAGCGCCGCCTGAGCGCTTTGGGGCGCCGGGTCCGGCGCCCCATATCCGAGTGTTTCAGTAAGTTTATTCTTTCACTCAGGATTTGTCCGTGCTAGCACGATTCCTGACGGAACGAATGGACAGGAGCGTGAGAGCCATGCGGCACTTCCCCCGAACAGCGGTGCAATTGGCGACCGCCGCGATCTTGCTTGCTGCGGCAACGGCAGGCGAAGCCCGCGAATATCCGATCGGCAAACCGCTCGAGGTGGCGGGCATGGAGATCGGCGCGGTCTATCTGCAGCCGATCGAAATGGACCCGCCGGGGATGATGGCACCGGCCGACAAGACCGATATCCATCTCGAGGCCGACATTCACGCGTTGGCCAGCAATCCCAACGGCTTTGCCGAGGGCGACTGGCTTCCCTACCTGCACATCAGCTACACGCTCACCAAGGATGGCGGGCCGGTAATCACCGGCATGCTGATGCCGATGGTCGCGAGCGACGGGCCGCATTACGGCGACAACGTCAACCTGGACGGGGTGGGCAAGTATCACCTCACCATGACCGTCTCGCCACCGGGGCACGAGTTCGGCCGTCATGTCGACAAGGAAACCGGCGTGGGCCCGTGGTTCCAACCGATCACGGCGGACTATGACTTCGTGTTTGCCGGCACCGGCAAGCTCGGGTCCTACTGACCGGAGGGTGCGGTAATGTCCCGGATCAAAGCCGTCTCAACGCTTGTGGCTGCACTCGCGCTGATGTCGTCTGGCCTGCCCGCGCTGGCGGAAGATGCGGCCCTGACCATTGTGTTCAAGGATGGCACCTTCACACCCACCCGCCTGGAAGTCCCCTCGCAGGACAGCGTGAAGATCATCCTGCGCAATGAAGGGCAGATGCCGGTCGAGTTCGAGAGCCTGTCGCTGCGCAAGGAAAAGGTGCTGGGGCCGGGCGTCCAGTCATTTGTCGTCCTGCGCGGGCCGTCCCCGGGCGAATACAACTTCTTCGACGATTTCCACCCCGACGCCGCCAAGGGCGTGATCGTGGTGAAGTGAGGACAACATGATTGCACAGATCATCTTCGTCGTCTGGCGCGAGAGCATCGAGGCGCTGCTCGTCATCGGCATCCTGCAGGCCTGGCTGCGCCGCAACGGGTCCGGCGCGGCCCACTTCTACCTCTGGGGCGGCGTCACGGCCGGGCTGGCCGCGGCGGCCGGCCTCTCCTGGGTGCTGACACGGTTCGGTGACACGCTGCCGCCGGAGGGTCAGGACATCTTCCAGATGACCCTGATGCTGGTCGCGGCGGCACTGGTGGTGCAGATGGTGCTATGGATGCGCCGCCACGGCCGCACCCTGAAGCGCGAACTCGAATCCGGCCTAAGCGAGAAGCTGGCGCAGGGGCGGCTCTGGGGCATCTTCGCACTGGCCCTGATCGCCGTGATGCGCGAGGGCGCCGAGACAGTGATCTTCCTGCAGGGGATCATCGCCGCCACCGGCTGGACGGCGGGCGCCGTGCTGGCGGTGCTCGCGGCCTTCGCCGCCGCTCTTGCCACCTATGGCCTCCTGCAGTTCGGCAGCAAGGTTCTGTCCTGGCGGCATTTCTTCCGGCTGACCGAGGTCATGCTGCTGCTTCTGGCCTGCGCGCTCTTCGTGAACGGCACGGGGTATCTCGTCTCGCTCGGGGTGCTGCCCTATACCCATCCGGTGCTGAACCTGACGGCTATTCTCGACGATTCCCGCCCGGCCGGGGCCATTGTGGCGGCGCTGACCGGCTATCGTGCGACCCCCGACGTGGTCACGATCGCAAGCTGGCTCGCCTATTGGGGCGGCATCGCCTTCGCCCTGCGCCGACAAGCGCGCCGGGTCGCCCATGCCTGACGGCGGTTCCCCCGCCAGGCGGACGCGGGCGGCAGGAGCGGGGCGGGCTTCTGGACGGGTGGGCTCGCTACCGCCGGAGACTGGCTCCGACGCCATCAGCGCGCGGTGGGGCTGCTGCAATGGGGGGGCGTCGTGGTCTATGCGGGGCCGCTGATCGGGCCCAACCTGATCCCGCTGCCCGGCCGCACCGCCCATGTCTGGACCAACCTGACCCTCATCGCACAATTCGTCTTCTGGGGCATCTGGTGGCCGGGCGTCCTCATCTCGATGCTGGTCTTCGGGCGGCTCTGCTCTGGTGCGAGTTGCTCTGCCCCGAGGGTGCGCTCAGCGAGGCCGCCAGCCGGCGCGGCCGCGGCCGAGCGATTCCGCGCTGGATGCGCTGGCCGGGCTGGCCTTTCGCCGCCTTCGTGATGACCACGGTCTACGGGCAGCTCGTCAGCGTCTATCAATACCCGGGCCCGGCACTCGTCATCCTCGGCGGCTCGACGCTGGCGGCAATCGTGGTCGGCTACCTCTACGGCCGGAACCATCGGGTCTGGTGCCGCTACCTCTGTCCGGTGAACGGCGTGTTCGGTCTGCTGGCCAAGCTTGCGCCGATGCATTACGGCACCGACGCCGGCGCCTGGGCCCGCACCGCGCCTGCGGCCGGGCGAACGAAACAGGTCATCTGCGCGCCCCTCGTGCCGCTGCGCAATCTCGACAGCGCTTCCGCCTGCCACATGTGCGGCCGCTGCGCCGGCTTCCGCGACGCGATCGAGCTTCGTCCGCGCGCGCCCGGCAGCGAGGTGGTTCGGCAGGGCGGTGCCACCGCCACCGTCTGGGGCAGCCTGCTGACGATCACCGGATTGATCGGCGTGGCTCCCGCCGCCTTTCTCTGGTCTGCCTCGCCCTGGTTCGTGGCACTGAAGCTGCAACTCGACACATGACTCGTGAACGCAGGCATCCTCTGGCCCTTGGAGATGCGGTTGCCGTGGTGGATTTTGACGAACTATCCCGGCCGCAACGACGTACTGACGCTGCTCGACGGGGTGACGTTGCTGCTTTTCATCGCCTCCTGTGCCGGCGCGCGCTCGGCACTGACCGCCGGGTCGCTGATGCTGGCCGCCCGCATTTTTTGCGCCTCATGCCTGGTTGCGGCGGGTCCACCACCTCGTGCTTGCTCTGCTGCCTCTAGCGGCGTGCGGCGTGATCCTTGGGCTTTCAGCGCAGACGGTCACGCTGCTGCACTGCGAAGGGCTGCGCCTGGCCTGGGTGGCAGAGGCACGCGCGGCGGCGCTGACGCTCGCCTCGGCCTGGAGCCTTCTGCTGCTCTGGCAAGTTTGCGGCCGCACCGCGCATGGGATGCGGCGGGCCTTGGCCACCCTGATCGGCGCGGCCGGCCTCTGCTCCGGCCTGGCGCCCTGGCTCCTGCTGTTCTGGGTGTGGTAGCAGGGCGGCGAAGTTGCCCGATGCCCGGGCACACACGGTCGACGAACAAGTCCGGTTGCGCCTTGAGTCCGGTCGCGTTTGTATTGACGAGAGCCAAAGGTCAGACCGATGCAAGTCACTGAACATCGCATCCATCAGATCTTCCGGATCAGCGTCACCTTGAAAGGACTGCACGCGCTCGTCGAAATCGCCGGCGGGCTCCTGTTCTACTTGGTCAGCGCGCAGTCAATTCTTCGCTGGGTCAACTTCCTGACCCAGGATGAGCTGACCGAGGACCCCCGCGATTTCGTCGCGACACATCTCTTGAACGCCGCTCAGCACCTGACCGGCGCCACCCAGTCCTTCTATGCCTTCTACCTTGTCAGCCACGGCCTGATCAAAGTCGTTCTGGTGGCAGGCCTGTTGCGCGAGAAGCTGATCGCCTATCCGCTGTCGGTGATCGTGCTCGGCGGCTTCATCGCCTACCAGCTCTACCGCTACAGCTACACCCACGCCTTCGGCCTGATCCTGCTGACGATCTTCGACCTCATCGTCATCGTTCTCGTCTGGCACGAATGGCGGCTCCTTCGAAAGCACCAGCGGGCTGACTGAACCTCGACTTGGGGCCGCCGCGGGCCTTGCCGTGATCAACCGATCATTGCGATTTCCTGCAGACGACTTCGAAGCTTCGTGGAAAGGTTGCCCTTAATACATGCCGTCGATAGAATGTAAGGGGTGAGGCCCGACACGTCGAATTTGAATTCCGAAGATTTGATTTGGATCACGTTGCGAAACTCGAATCAGAGATACATCCGCCGATAGCCGGGCATTTGGATCTCGGCCGAAAAGGAGGAACAAATGCCATTCAAGGATGTGCTCCTGTTCCTGCACCCGACGTTCGGTGTGCTGGGACTGGTCGCCGCGGTCTGGGTGCTCGTCGAAGCCCTGAACGCGAGCGAAGCGAACCAAAGGCGAATTCAAATCGCCAGCATCGTCGTCGCGGTGATGTTCGCGGCGACCTGGTTTCTCGCCGGCTGGTTCTACACCGTCTACTATCACAGCGGCGACCAGGCGCTGATCGCCAAGGGTCCGGCGCCCTGGGCCCATAACTTCTTCATGGAGACGAAGGAACACCTGTTCTTCGCCCCGCTGGTCTTAGCCTTCTTCCTGCCCATCGTGGCCCGGCTGAAGCTCTGGCTGAACCGGCCGGCGCGCAACATGGTTCTGGTGGTGACGGCGCTCATCGCCCTGCAGGGCCTGGCCATCGAAGGCGCCGGGGCGATCATCAACTGGGGCGCCAAGGCGGCCCTCTCGCAGATGGTGCAGAACACCACGGTTCCCGCAGCTCAGAAGGTGACCAACTGATGGCTACGACAACAACTCAAGCGGCCATGGCGCAAAGCAAGGCCGAGGCCAATGCCGAGGCGACCGCCGCGGCCTTCGCCCTCTCCGCGTCGATCACGGTGGTGTTCAACGTCGTGCTCGCCTTCATCAAGGACTCCTACCCGCCGCTCAACAGCTTCATGGCCGCGCTGACCGGCCACCACTGGCGCACCCACGGGCTGGCCGATGTCATCCTGTTCCTGCTGCTCGGCTGGCTGTTCATGGCGCGCGGCATCCCTTCGCGCGGCTTGACGAACGGCTCAGCTGCGACGCTCGGCGCATCGGTGGTTGTGGCCGGCGCCGCGCTCGGGCTTTGGTTCCTCGTGAACTAAGGACGCGGAAGACCGTTCGGTCCACGCGATCGAGCAGCTGTGCGATGAACGCGGCCGCCAAAGTAATTTGGCGGTCGTAACCATTCGAGTTCGTCGAACTCCGAGAGCACGAATCCAATTGGCGCGGGGCGGCCTACGGTTGAAATAGTGCCCGCGGCTCTTCACCAAATCGACGTAGCGTGACCGGAATCGCCGGGTGGAAATGGCGGCCAGCGGATCAGGACAACACCCGAAGGAAAGCCCGTTCTGTCAGAGGTGCGGGTTCTGCCCGGTGGCGATCATCAGGTGACGTGCCTAGTGATGGCTGCCGAGGGCGAGCACGCCGATGAAGCCGAGGGCCTTGACCTTGGCGAGGTCCGACGGATCGGCGACCGCGACCGTCAGCGCCGCCCCGTTCGGGATATCCTCTGTGGTGTAACTCCAGCCGCCGACGCCGTTCATCGTCTTCGCATGCGCGGCGACCATGCGGCGGATGGAGCCTACGGTGGCGCCATCGCCGGTGGCCAGGAACCGCATGCCGCCAGCCACGTCCTCGGCCGTCACGCTGGCGCGCAGGGTGACGTTGTCCATGTCGATCAGGTGCTGGCGCAGCGCCTCGATGTCCACCTTCGACCAGTCGGTGTTCGGATCGGCAGCGAGCATGTCGACGATCTCGTGGATCGCCGCAAAGGCGGCCTGACCACCCTCCTGCGGCATCGCGCCCGGCGGCATGGCCATCTGCGCGGCGTGATCCATCGTCATTCCAGGCATCTGGCCGGCCGTGCCGGTCATCTGGTCGGCGAAGGCAGGGCTCGCTGACAGAAGGATGGCGAAGAGGGCGAGGCGCTTCATCATGGGTTCCGATCGGGGCAAGACTTCATATCCCGCCCTTGCCATGTCTTCGTGTGCGCCCACATGATTACGATCATGTCTGGCCCGCTTTTCGCTTTTCTCTCTTCGCTGCGCCAGAGAGAGCGCTGCCTGAGCCAGGGCGCCTTCCTGTTCCATCAGGGCGACGCCGTCTCGAAGCTGTTCATCGTCACCGAGGGCGGCGTCGAGCTCGTGCGGCACCAGGAAGACGGATCGGCCGTCATCCTTCAGCGGGCCGCCGAGGGTGCCGTCGTCGCAGAAGCCTCAGTGTTCTCGGAGGCCTACCACTGCGACGCCGTTGCATCGGCGCCTGCCCGGGTGGTTTCCATGCCGATGCGCGAGGTCCGCCGGCTGTTCATCAGTTCGCCGGAATTCGCCGAAGCCTGGGCCCGCCACCTGACCGCAGAGGTCCGGCGGGCGCGGCTTCGCAGCGAGATCCTGACGCTCCGGACAGTGTCGGAGCGGCTGAACGCCTGGCTCGCGGGCCAGGGCCAGGAGCTGCCGCCGAAAGGAGAGTGGAAATCGGTTGCCCGCCAGATCGGGGTCAGCCCGGAAGCGCTCTATCGGGAACTGGCCCGGCGCAGGGCAGGTTGAGCGGGTTGCGCCGGGCGTCTGACATGCACAGAGCATCACGATCAGACTGCAAGGCTACGTAGTCCGATATTGCTCTGTCGCGAAGCGTCATCCGGTTTGTCTTCAAACGGCCTCTCGCGCGAAGCGAGGCCCCAGGCCTTGGCGGTGGTTCGGCCTCGTGAGGCCGAACCGGAGCGGCGCGACGGTCCGCGGTTCCTCCAGGCTCAGAACACCAGCACCTTGTCGGCTTCCACGGTCTGGCCGCGGGCGTCCATGCAGGTGCCGCAGAGCAGGACCTCACCCTTTCCGGCGAGCACCCGCTTCAGCATGCGTTCGATGTTGTAGTAGCCCTCCGGCGTGGTCTGTCCAGCCTTGGCGGCAAGGATGGCATCCGCCATCAGGAAGACGGTGACAGTGCCGCCGTCGTCCCTCTTGACCAGGGCCCCCGCGAGCCGCAGGGCGTTGTAACAGTGCTCGGTGCCATAGGGAGCGTGGTTCAGAATGAAGAGCGTCGTCATGATCGTCGTCCTTGCCGTTCGATCGGTCCCGTCATCGCTTTGCTGGCCGCACTGAGCCGGCCGGCGAGCCACGCCCTTCAACCATCGCCACCGCCACCACCAGACCCGACAGGAAGGTCAGGGCGCCGATAGAGGCGATCGCGGTAGCGAAACCGAAGCGGTCGGCGATGAGGCCGGCGGAGAGGGCACCGAGGGCGTAGCCGAGGTCGCGCCAGAACCGGTAGACGCTGAGCGAGCGGGCGCGCCAGCTCGGGTGCGAGGCATCCGAGACCGCGGCGATCAGGCTCGGATAGACCATGGCGGTGCCGAGGCCGAGCAGCAGACTGCCGGCCAGCCACCAGCCGAACTGTTGCGTCGCCGCGGTGAGGAACAGGCCCGCCGCCTGCACCCACATGCCGCCGACGATGAGGCCCTTGCGGCCCCAGCAGTCGCTCAGCGGACCTGAGGCCACCTGCAGGATGCCCCAGGTGGCCGGATAGATCGCCTTCAGGACGCCGATCCGCTCGACGCCGAGCCCGAAGGAGGCGAAGAACAGCGGGAATATCCCCCAGCTCATGCCGTCGTTGAGGTTGTTGACCAGCCCCGCCTGCGAGGCGGCGAAGAGGTTGCGGTCGCGAAACGAGGTTTTCAGGAAGATCTCGCCGAAGCGAAGCTGCGACGGCTCCCGCGCATGGTTCGCCACCTCGAGCCGGACATGGTGCCGGGTGTCGCGCGTCATGAAGACGGAGAGCGTGAGCCCGGCGAGCGCGTAGCCGATCCCGAGATAGATCGGCGCCGGGCGCAACCCGTGCGCCGATGCGATCCATCCGGTGAGGAAAGCCGTGACACCGACCGCGAGATAGCCCGCGAACTCGTTGAGGCCGACCGCGAGGCCGCGCGACTTCGGCCCGACCAGATCGACCTTCATGATGACCGTCATCGACCAGGCGAACCCCTGGTTGATGCCGAGGAGCGCATTCGCAGCGACGATCCAGCCCCAGCTCGGCGCCCAGATGATCAGGAAGGGAACCGGCAGCCCGAAGGCCCAGCCGAGCACGAGGATGTGCTTGCGGCCCCAGCGGTCGGCAAGCTGGCCCGAGACCAGGTTGGCGAAGGCCTTCACCACCCCGAAGCTGACGATGAACGAGGTGATCAGCGCGGTCGAGGCGATGTGGAACTCTTCGGCGCCGATCAGCGGCACCACCGTCCGCTCGATGCCGACCATGCCGCCGACGAAGGCGTTGATGACGACCAGCAGGGCGAATTGCGGCCAGTTCTCGCGCAGGCCCAATCGAACCTCGCCTTGCGACGACTGACCGGCACGCGCCACCTCAGCCCTCGGCCATCGCGCCGGCCGCGGCCGAGTTCGCCGCCCGGATCCTCGCGGCCTCCGGTGGCGGCGGCGGGATCTCGGCGAGCATGAAGGCGACGAAGGCCGCTTCGTCCTCGATCTGCAGGGCCGCGTTGTGGCGCCGCTCGAAGCCGATCGTCGACCAGGGCTTGCTGCTCAGCCGGCGCCCGCAGACCGAGCCGGCATAGGCACCCGGCAGCACCTCGACATGATCCGGCAGGGTCAGGAGCCGCCTCGCGCTGCGGAAGAGCGCCCGCGCGCCTTCCTCGGCGCTCACCGCAAGCTCGGTCCGGCCGAGGTCGCCGACCATGAGCGTGTGCCCGGTCAGCACGAACCAGGGCTCATCGGCGCGGGTCCGGTCGGCAACCAGCAGGCAGAGATGCTCCGGCGTATGGCCGGGCGTGTGCCAGACGGTCGCCGTGACATTGCCCAGCGGCAGAACCTCGCCATCGTGGACACCGCGGAACGGATAGGCGACCTGCGCCACTTCCGACAGCACGTAGTCGGCCCCCGCCGCCTCGGCCAGGGCGCGGCCGGACGACAGGTGGTCGGCATGGACATGGGTGTCGACCACATAGTTGATCCGCATACCGGCCGCTTCGGCGGCGCGCAGATAGGGGTCGATTGCACCGACCGGATCGACAACAGCGGCGGTGGCCTTGCCGCCGCAGCCGAAGAGATAGGACAGGCCGACCGGATCGGAATGCAGGACCTGGCGCAGGATCATCGGATTGCGCTCCCTTGCTGGATGTTGTAGTGATTCAATCAATCACGAGATTGATTGCTTTATGGGTCGCCATGTCAAGCACCAAACCGAAGGCCGTAATCTACGAACGTCTCGCCGAGTTGGCGCAGGCGCTCGGGCACGCGCACCGGCTCGAACTGCTGGAGCACATCGCGCAGGGCGCGAAGAGCGTCGAGGCACTCTCGGCTCGGGCCGGCCTGACCTTCGCCAACGCCTCGCGCCATCTGCAGATTCTGCGGCGCGCCCATCTCGTCGAAGGCGAGCGGGTCGGCAAGCAGGTGTTCTACCATCTCTCGGGCGAGGCGGAGGTGATCGGCCTCCTGAAAGCGCTCGGCGCGCTCGGCGAGCGCAACATTGCCGAGATCGAGCGGGTCAGGACGGATTATTTCCGCGCCCGGGATGCGCTGGAGCCGATCTCGCGCGCCGAGCTCATGGACCGGCTCGAAAACGGACTGGTGACGGTCCTCGATGTCCGCCCCGAGGATGAGTTCGCCGCCGGCCACCTGCCGCACGCGGTCAACATCCCGCTCGCGGAACTGGACCGGAGGCTGGGAGAGCTTCCAGCCGATCGCGAGGTCATCGCCTACTGCCGCGGCCCCTATTGCGTCCTGTCCTTCGATGCCGTCGCGGCGCTGAGGGCGAAGGGCGTCCAGGCCCGCCGGCTCGTCGACGGCTATCCCGAATGGAAGATCTCCGGCCTGCCGGTGGAAGCGGCGGCTTCACCCGTCTCGCAGGCAGAGTGACCGGCCATCCGGCACGGATTGATGCAGGTCATGGCGGCCAGTCCCGCCGTCGGGCGAGATGCTTGCCAGAGACACGAAGGAGAGAACCATGCGACTCTCAACTATCTTTGCGGTGACCGCGGCCCTTGTGGCTGTGGCAGGCACAGCCTGGGCGGACACACCGGGTCCCGGCGACTACTACGGTCACATGATGGGCGGCTACGGATACGGCCCTGGCTTCTTCGGGGTTGGCATGATGATCCTGGTCTGGGCGATCCTCATTGGCGCCGCGGTCCTTGTCGCCCGCTGGCTGATGGAGCGGGACCGCAAGCACGGCAACAGTGCGCTCGACATCCTGAAGGAGCGCCTCGCCCGCGGCGAGATCGATCCGGCCGAATACGAGGCGCGGCGCAAGGCTCTCGAGCCCTGAGGCCCAGGATCCGGCATTTAGGCCTGCTGCGACGCGTGAGTTCCCTGCCTGGGCAGGCATCTGTCCCCGCCCCAAAGGAGCAGTCCGAACAGGAGATGCGGCACGAAGGAGGCCGGGATCAGCTTCGGTGAGACCGAGGTGCCGGCAAGGCCCCATCCGATGATGGGGAAGAACACGACGAGGATCACGATCCAGAGGCCCGCGGCGAGCGCCAGCCCGGCACCGAGGCTGCGCCGCCGGAAGAACCGCAGATAGAGCACTGACCAGAAGGTGACGTAGGCGGCATGGAACAGGAGCCCGACCGGCAGCGGCAATGGGCGGCCAAGTAGCGTCTCTGCGAAGGCGAGCGATGGCGGCTTCGGGAACGGCGAGACACCGGCCGCGGTCAGGGCGAGCATCGCTGCGGCAGTGACGATCGCGACGAGAACGCCGACCCCGATCGCCTGCAGCCAGGGCCGGCCAGGTTGCTCAATGGTTGTCATCGGTCTCTCCCTTGCAGGCGGAGCCGCTGGCGCAGCCACATGAACCGACCCGCTCCGCACGGCTGATGAACGGGTCGAAGATCGCGACGAGGATGTCGGTGGCGCTGTCCGGCGCCGTGATCGTCAGGGTGACAGCTTCGCGCCCCGCGACGAGGGCGAAGCTCAGAAAGCCGCAGCACTCGCTTTCCTGGCGGATCATCTTGCGGACGCGATCTGCCCGGTCCGCGCGGTAGGTAAGAACGAGGCGCGCGCCGTCCCGCCGCGCATCGAGAAGAGCCGTCCGGTTGAGGTCTGATATCCAGCCGAGCCTTTTCCGGAACTCACCCGTATCGAGCGTGCAGAACAGCGGCGGCTCCGTTCCCGTGGTCGTTCTCATTCCCTTCCCTTTCCTTCTGGACGGCATGCACTTACGCTACGCCCTCAAGTAACTTTACGTTCAACCCCCTTCCGACGGAGGCCTCCCATGCCGCTCAGGATCGGCGAGCTCGCCCGGCAGACCCGAACCAATCCCCCACCATCCGCTACTACGAGGAGATCGGGCTGCTGCCGCCGCCGGACCGGCAGGCGGGCGGCCAGCGCGCCTATGGCGAGGAGGATCGCCGGCGGCTGACCTTCATCCGCCAGTGCCGCGAGTTCGGCTTCCCGATCGAGCGCATCCGCTCCCTTGTGGCGCTGACGGAAGACCAGGGGCGCTCCTGTCTGGAGGCCCGCACCATCGCCGCCGAGCATCTTGGCGCCGTGCGAGAAAAGACGGCCGAGCTCAGGAAGCTCAAGGCGAGCCTCGCGGGCTTCATCCGGGCGTGCGACGGCCTCTGCGCCGGCGGGCCCGGGCCGGACTGCGTGATCCTGCAGGGCATGGCGGAGCCGTCGCCCGAGCCCGTCCCCGGCCTCCGCGGGAGAGCGCAGTGATCCACACAGCCGCCGTCTACATCGCCGCCGCCATCTTCGAGATTGCCGGCTGCTTCAGCCTCTGGCTCTGGCTTCGCGAGGGCCGAAGCGGCTAGTGGATCCTCCCCGGCACCCTCTCGCTCCTGGTCTTTGCGGCGCTTCTGACCCGGGCCGACGCGAGCCTCGCAGGCCGCGCCTATGCGGCCTACGGCGGCGTCTACATCTGCGCTTCGCTGTTCTGGCTCTGGCTGATCGAGGGCGTACGGCAGTGTCCCCCAGCATGTGCTCTATCCGCCTGAGGGCTGCGATCCTTTGGCGGACAGGGGTCAGATGTACTTCAAGATGCGCCTTGGTATCTGCACAGTTTGTCTTTCGATCGCAAAGAGACCGAGCGGGCCCCGGACGTCTTTTAGGAAGACTAGGCTCGTGGCTGCGCGACGACGCAAAACGACTGGGCATCACGAAACGGTGAACTCCTTCGCGTTGACCTTCCCGCGGGGGAAGCTTCAAGCCTCATGGTCCCATCGAGCTGACGCGCGGGACCGGAATGTCGGGCACTTCCAAAGGCAAGAAATGCTCTTTCACTCCGGCCTAAAGCGCCGAGTGCTCCTGGGTTTAGGTGGGCGCGAGATGCTCAGCGAAATAGGATGCACCGCGAAGCCTGAGCTGGGTCATAGGTGCGGCGGAGAAGGAAATGAGATTGCCGAATATGTCGCCGAAATCCAACGCGATCGATAGGTTCAGAAGTACGAGCGGTCCGCCGGCTGTCCAAATCATGTCGTGCCCCCCATGTTGACTCGTCAGGCCGTCGCCCTGGTCCCGCTCCTCTTGGGCGGCTGTGCCGCAGCGGCTCAATGTGTCTATCGCGATCCCGCGGCGACGACGCAGCGGCTATCAACCGAAGGCCTGTTGCCGTCGGGCTGCAAGGTCGTCTCGGTCGCATCGGACGGCACCAGCACGCTCGCCTGCGATGGCGGGCGCGTCGGCTTCAGCGGCTTCGCGCCCTCGGCCGTTTCGGTAAAGCCGTAATGCCCTGACGGAGAGAGATCGGAATCGCTGAATGCAGGAGAAACCGAAACGACGTCGGGTCCTGATCGGGGCGGCTGCCGTGGTGCTTGGCTACCTCGGCTTGCGGGGCTGGCGCGCCTTCGTCTCGCCAGCAATCAAATTCGAGGCCCTGGAGCATCCACGCGGCTTCCGCATGATCGCCGGAGGTCAGGTTTCGACGGGCACGTTTGGGCCGCTCATCGGGCTAGGCGCCGCCGGGACACCGGAGCCGCTGAGAGCGCAGGCCGAGTCGCTCGTCCACCGCGACTTCTGCGCCGCCCTTTTCGGTTCTACGGACCCTCCACCCTCGATCGTCCAGATCGCATCCTTTTCGGACTACTACTGCCCATATTGCCGGGTCCTGACCCCGCTGATCGCGCGCCTGTCGAAGGAGCCTGGAACCCACCTGAGTGTTGCCTGGCACGAATACCCCATCCTGGGGGACGCCTCGCGTGTCGCAGCCCGAGCGGCATTGGCAGCAAGGCGCCAGGGGGCCTATCTTGAGTTTCAGGAAAGGATGTTCAGAGCGTCGTTTCAACCGACGTCGGCCTACTTGTCGGATTTGTGCCGTACCATTGGCATCGACTTCGTGCAGCTACAGGTCGACATGGCAAGCGAGGAGGTCAGCCTGGACCTTGCCGAAAGCGCCGCTCTGGCTCGAAGCTTGGGCTTTTTTGGCACGCCCGATCTCGTCGTCGGAAAAACGGTCGTTCAGGGCGCAGTTGAAGAGCGCGTGCTCCGACGTCTGATCGGGATTGAACGGCAAGAAGGGCTCGGAGACCTATGCACCATCGCATGATTGCCCCGTTGCGCGGGGCCGGTCCCCGGCTCATGGCCATGCTCCTGACCATGTGCCTCGCCCTCGTCCCGGCGGTGGTTTGGGCGTCGAAGTCGGAGAGCCATACCTCCCCGGCCCTCACTGCCACCCTGATCTCCGCCGAAGATGGCGTCGCGCCCTCGGCGGGCACGATTTCCGCCGGGCTCGATATCCGCATGCGGAAGGATTGGAAGGTCTATTGGCGCTCGCCAGGGGAGGTCGGCTATCCGCCCACGGTGGACTGGACCGGCTCAACCAACCTCGCCGGCGTCACCTTCCTGTGGCCCGCACCCAAGCGCTTCTCGGCCTTTGGAATCGAGAATTACGGCTATCACGACGAAATCGTCTTTCCCCTCAGCATCCACCTGAAACAGCCTGGCACCGCGACGCAGCTGAAAGCCAGGGTCAGCCTCCTGGTCTGCTCGGACATCTGCGTGCCAGACGAGTTCGTCCTGGCGTTGGATCTTCCGGCCGGCACCGGGATCGACGCGGCCTCGGGCCGGCGCATTTCAACCTTCGCAGCACGGGTGCCGGATGACGGCAGGGCGAGCGGCATCTCCATCGAGGCGGCGAATGTCTCCGCCAACCCGGCCGCGGTGACGCTGACGGCCCGGTCGACGAGCCCATTTCGGAGGCCGGACGTCTTCCCGGAGCTCGGGGCGCAGATCGGCTTCGGCAAGCCGGACATCCGTCTGGGTGACGACGGCAGGTTCCTCTGGGCGCGGCTTCCCATCCTCTCGCCGAAGGTCGCCTGGCGGGACCTGACAATCACCATCACCGACGGGTCCCGTGCCGCGACGATCACCCCCGCTCTCTCGGCCAGGGTGCCGCAGCCGCCGTTCGCGGCGATCCGACGCGCGCCAGGGCTGGCGAAGCTTCTGTGGATCGGTCTGCTCGCGGCGCTCGGCGGCCTGATCCTCAACGTCATGCCCTGCGTGTTGCCGGTCCTGTCGATCAAGCTCGCCTCGGCGATGAACGCGCGGGATGGCACGCGGGCGCGCATCCGGCAGGGCTTCCTCGTCTCCTCCGCTGGCGTGATGGCCTTCATGTGGGTCCTTGCGGCGGCGACGATCGGCCTGCGCGCCCTCGGTTTCGCGGTCGGCTGGGGGCTTCAGTTCCAGAGCCCGGTCTTCCTGGCGGCGATGATCCTCGTCATGGCGCTCTTCTCGGCCAATCTCTTCGGCGCCTTCGAAATCTCCCTTCCGTCCTCCTGGCAGACAAGCCTCGCGCGCGCGGACGGGCGGGCGGGTGTCGTAGCCGATTTCCTCACTGGTGCCCTGAGCGCCGTGCTGGCCACGCCCTGCTCGGCCCCCTTCCTCGGCACCGCAGTTGCCTTCGCCTTGTCTGGCCGACCGGTCGACATCGCGATGATCTTCACGGCGCTCGGGATCGGACTTTCCTTCCCTTACTTGCTGGTCGCGGCCGCCCCCGGCATCGTCGCCCGCCTCCCGCGCCCTGGCCGCTGGATGCTGGTCCTGAAGGTGTTGCTCGGAGCGCTCCTGGTCGCCACGGCACTCTGGCTCCTGTGGGTGCTCAACGGGGTCGCGGGGCTGGTCGCGGTTGGCGCAGTCGTTGCGGGCGCGACCGGCCTGACGATGGTCTTGGCGCTCCGGGGCGCGCGCTGGCTGTTGAGGTCCGGCGCGGCGGTTGCAGTGATCGCAGCCACGCTCGTTGCGGCCGGCGTCACGCAGCCCGCCGCCAGCTCCGCGGGCGCTCAGGACACCGCATGGGTCAACTTCGATCGGGTAAAGATCGCCCGGCTCGTCTCGACCGGCAAGGTGGTGTTCGTCGATGTCACCGCCGACTGGTGCTTGACCTGCAAGGCCAACAAGACGCTCGTGCTCGACCGGGAGCCAGTCCGGTCCGCGCTGATGGCCCCCGGCGTCGTTCCGATGCTGGCCGACTGGACCCGCCCAAATGAGGCGATCACCAGCTACCTCAAGAGCTTCGGGCGCTACGGCATACCGTTCAACGCGGTCTATGGGCCCGGAGCGCCCGGTGGAATCGTGCTGCCCGAGCTCTTGTCGAGCGAGGCGGTGCTCGATGCGCTGCAGCGGGCGGGCACACGCCTCGCCGAAGCAGGGGGAGGCCCCTGACGACCCCGCGGGAGGGGCAGGAAATCATGCGATCGTAATCGCCGGCCTTGCAGAACTTGCGGCGTTTGCTGTGCTCCGCCCCTCCAGATTGCTCGGCCAACGCCGGCATTTGCAGGCTCTCGACAGCCTCGCTGCGACCGACAACGCGTTCGCCGCCACCCGCTATCGCACTCTCCGTCGCATAAACTCAGACGGAGCATCTCAGCGTCGCCAACAAACCCGAACCGCCCCCAATCGATGGGCCATAAACGGCGCACCCGCGGAACCAACGCGTCGCTTGATCATTTGCCAGCTTGGCTCGGGGTGTGCGCTTTCCAATAGGCATCCACTTTCTGCCTTTGCTGGGCCGACGTCGTAAGGTCAGAGGCGGCAACTTGTGGGGCAGCATCCATGTCGCCTTTGGTTGTGTCGAGTACCAACAGCGCCGCGTTCGGGGCAATCTCGAAATCATCCCACGGGACTGCGACATATTTTTCGCCAACGCCGAACAGCCACCCGCCACGGGCGATCACCAGATACGCGATCTTGCCTGTCTGCGGGCTCGTCACCAGGTCGTCGACGCTGCCGAGGGCCTGGTTGCGCGGGTCGCGTACCTCGGTGCCGAGCAACTGATCGGACCGGAAGGCCGTTGTGACGCTTGTCGCCGGCTGCGCTGCAGCAATCTGCCGCCGCTGCCAGCCGGGGACGTTCGCCATCGGCATTTGAGCGGCTTCCATGTCTGCCACGTATTGTTGATAGTGATCGCGGGCCGCTGCGACCACGTTTTCGCACTCCTGCTGTTGTCCGTGCCGGGCGAGAATATCGGCCGCGATGAGGAGGACGCGAATCTCGTAGCCGGACCGTGCGTCGAGATACCGGTCTGGGGCCTTTGTTTGAAGGCCGTTGGCATCGTTCAAATAGCTCACTGGATCGCCATACCCATAGGCATATCCGTCGAATGCAGGATCGCCGGCTCCGTAGCCACCCCACCAATAGCCGTCCTTCCGCATCTGGCCATTGAACGCGCTCACGTCGTTCAGACACTTTTCTGCGGAGCTGGATGTGGACGCGCTCTGGCCGTCGGCTGCGAGCAGCGGAGCAGCAACGCCAACAAGGAGGAATCCTGCCAGCGAGGTGATTAAAAGGGACTTATGCATGTAGGACTCTCCTTCTTGTCGCCCACCGGCCGTCAAAGCGGCTTGTCGTTTGACGAACCACGGGACATCTTGTTGCGCCGTCGCCGTCGCCGTCGCCGTCGCCGTCGCCGTCGCCGCGCTCAACCTTGGCCTTCATCGGATTCGACGGACCAAGATCGCCCTGGCGGCGTTGAGGCGCGGTGGAGCGAACGTTGCGCATGCTGCGCCGGGAGTCTTTGACGCAGGTTGAAGAACCGCAAATGCGAATGGAGGTTCCTGAAGATCCTGCGGCGTGAGGAGGAGCCCATGCCATCGAAACTTCCGCCCTTGCAAAACCTGCGGCGGTTCGGAGCCATTTCATGGGTGCTGTGGCGGGAGTATCGGGCGCTTCGGCGCTATCTCCGAGAAGCGGATGCCGCGGCGCCTTCCCGGTTCGCCCAACGGCTGATCTCCCTCGGCCCGGCCTTCATCAAGCTCGGCCAGGTCCTCAGCACGCGCCCCGACCTTCTGCCGCGCGCCTATGTCGATGCCCTGTCGGTGTTGCAGGAGCGGGCGCCGGAAGTGCCACTGGCGGTTGTGACTGCCACTGTCGAAGCGGAGCTCGGTCGCCCGGTTGGCGAGCTCTTCGCCAGCTTTGAGGCCGCCCCCGCCGCTTCCGCTTCGCTGGCGCAGGTGCACCGCGCGACGCTTCGGACCGGCCAGGCGGTAGCGGTGAAGGTGCGCCGCCCGGAAGTCGACGCACTGATCCTGCACGACCTCGACGCGATCGGCTTTGCCCTTCGGCTCCTTGGCCGCGTCGCGCCATCACGCCTGCGCCGCACCAACCTGCCGGCCTTCTTGGCCGAATTCCGGCGCTACACCTTACAGGAGCTCGATTTCACCCGGGAAGGCCGCGTCATCGAGCGGTTCCGCGCGAATTTCGCGGGTCGGGGCGACGTGAAGTTTCCACGCGTCCACTGGAGCCATTCCGCATCCGGCGTGCTGACGCTCGACTGGGTCGACGGCATGCGCCTCACCGAGGCGGCGACCGCGCTCGATGCGCCTGCGAAGGAAGCCCTGGTCACGCTGGTCGTCGACGTCCTGATGAAGATGTTCGTCTCCGATGGATTGTTTCATGCTGACCTCCATCCCGGCAACATCGTCTTCCACGAAGACGGCACCTTCACGCTGCTGGATTTCGGCATGTATGGCGAGCTCAGCCCGCCCCAGCGAGACCGTCTCGTCCTCTATTGGCTGGCTGTCGTCCAGCGCCAGACCCGCCGCGCCTTCCACCACTTCAAGGCGCTGACGAAGCCCTTGCCCGGCGCCGACGAGGAGGCCTTCGCCGCCCGCTTCGCCGAACTGGCCGAGGCCTTCTACGCCTCCCGGCTGAGCGAGATGAGCTTCGCCAAGGTCTACCTTGAGATGATGAAGGCCGGCTACGCCTATGGCTTTCTGTTCCCGAGCGCGCTGATGCTCCATGCCAAGGCGCTGACGACGGCCGAGACGCTCGTTTTCGTCCTCGCCCCCGACGCCCGGTTCGAGCGCCTGTCGCGGCCGTTCATCGCCCGCGAATTCGCCCGACGCGTGATGTCTCTCGACGTCCTGAGGCGGCGCGCCTCGCAATTGCTGCCCGAACTTCTGCTTCTCGGCGAGCTGCCGCCGCCCGAGGCGATCGACCCGGACTGGGACTGGGACGCCACCGCCAATGCCTTCGAGGCGTTCCGTAGCGAGGCGGAGCGCACCCTGCAGGCCGCCCTCGAGCTTGGGGGGCTCTGGCGGGATCTGCTGGAACCCCATCTCCGCTCCGCCCTGGCGACGACCCCGCTTCTTGAGAAGACCGACGCCATCCTCCCGGACATCTGGGAGCGGTATTACCAGTTGGAGCCCTCCATCGACATCCAACCCACCTTCGGCGCCGTTCTCACCACCCATGCCGCCGCGCTGATCCTCGCCCTGCACGAGTCGCTTCTCCGCCACGGCATGGCGGCAGAGATGTCCTACGCGCTGATCTACCGCATCGTCTGGAAGGTCTACACCGAGATGGGCGAGCCGCCGCTGCTCGCTGCGGCCGCCTTCACGCGCGACCCCCGCAAACGGCTCAGACTCGCAACGGATCTCTTCCGGCATTTCCCGTTTGGCAGCCCGAGCTACGCTTGGCGCGACATCCCGACCACAGACGGCTCGGTCGCCTTCGACTGTCTGAGGTGCCCGATGGCGGACTTCTTTGCCCGGCATGGCGCGTCGGAGCTCTGCGTCCAGACGGCCTGCAAGCTCGACTTTCCGCTCGCCGAGAAATGGGGCGGGCGCCTGGAGCGCCTGGGCACGCTTGCCTCCGGCGCGCCGCGCTGCGACTTCCGCTGGTTTCCGGAGGAGGCAGCAGCATCCGGCCCCTCCCAGGCCGGTCTGGCGGACCCGGCCTCCGGACCCGCGTGACGCGTCGCGGCCGGCGCCGCTACGGCCGGCCCGGGCACTTCAGGGTGCGATGCGGCGGCCCGGGAAGCCCTGCGAACTCTGTCAGCTCTGTAACAGCCGTCCCCGGACCCGGCCCGATGCCGCATAGATAAGCTCGGCCCGCGATCCAACATCGAATTTCTCGAGAAGCCGCTCCTGATAGGTGCGCACGGTGCACTGGGAAATCCGCAGCTCCCGGGCGATCTCCTTCAGCGTCTGGCCCCGGATCAGGCCGCTCAGCACCTGCCTTTGGCGTTCGCTCAGGTTCGCGGCGACCGTGTCCCTCGAAGCGGGTCCGTCCGGATAGACGCGGTAGCCGCCGACGACCATCTCCAGCGTGCAGACCAGCTCCTGCGCATCCATGCTTTTGAGCAAATAGGCGCTGGCGCCGGCGTCGATCGCCTCGCGCATATCTTCGGCGTCCTCCGAGACGGTCAGCATCACGATGGGAGGCCGACCGCCCAGTGCGCGGACAGCGGCAAGGCCATCCTGTCGCGGCAAGTGCAGGTCCATCAGCACCAGGTCCGGCCGCTGCGCCCGCACCGTGTCGACGGCCTCCAGGCCGTCACTGCATTCCGCAAGGATCGTATGACCGGAATCTTCGAGTATGCGCCGGAGCCCGTCGCGGAAGATCGGATGATCGTCGACGATGATCAAGCGCATGTCTGGCTCCCAAGCCTCCCGCGATCTTACCAGCCGAGGGGCACGGGTCAATTCAGCCCCGTGGAATCTCGATCCTGAGCGTCGTGGCGTCCTCTGCGCGCGCGATGTCGAAGGTTCCGTTCAGTTCGCCCACGCGCTCGGCCATGATGTCGAGGCCGTGCCGGCCGCGCACCGTCCTTGCTGCGGCCTGTGGGCGAGCGAAGCCGCCATCGTCGCGGAGGACGAGCTGCGTACTGGCCTTGCCCTCGCGAATATCAATGTGAATGGTTTCGGCCTTGCCATGGCGCGCGGCGTTGCTGACCGCCTCCTGGATGATGCGGCCGAGTTGCCAGGCGGCCTCTGCACCGAGGTCGGGGCAATGCGCATCGATCTCCAGCGCGACGCCCTGGCGCTCGCAAGCGAGCCGGGAGATACGGGCGAGGAAGGCCTGGCCGCTTTCGCCGTCGCGCGGCTTTTCGCGGAACCCGTCGACGGCCATGCGAGTCGCGTCATAGGCCTCGATCGCCGCCTCGCGCAGCTGGCGGCTGCGGGCGGCGGCCTCTTCGCTGCGGCCCGACGTGATCAGGCCTTCGAGATGGCCGAGTTGCAGATGCAGCGCGGCGATGGACTGGCAGACATCGTCGTGCAGCTCGCGCGCGATACGCCGGCGTTCGGACCAGAGCATCGCCTGGTAGCTGGCTGTCACCCGCAGCAAGGTGACACTGTGGCCGACGATCATCCGCAGCAATGGCAAGTTCAGCGCCCCGGCATCAGGCAGCGCCCCGATGCGCCGGTTCAAGACCAGGATGCCATCGGCGGCCCCCCGGATGCAGATCGTTCTGCCGTCCTCCGATCGCCAGAAGCCCTCCACAGCATCGAACGCCGCGGTCTCGGCGTCCGGCGCGGCGCCGCGCTGCGCCCGCGGTTGCCAGCCCTCCGTCTCATGGATGTAGAGCCGCGCGCCGTCAGCTTGCACGGCCTCGCAGATCACCGCCAGGAGCTTGCCGGTCTGGCGATCCCCTTCCAGCACGGGATTGCCTTCGCCCGCCCTATGGATTGCCGACAGCGCATTGGCTTCGGTGCGCCTAAGCCGCCAACGCAACCCGATCTCCGAGGCGAGCATCGAGAGCGACGTGGCGGTGAAATTGTCTTCAATGCCGCCTTCGAAGACAATCCACCCCAACTCGGTGCCGCCCTCGGAAAGGGCGAGTGTCTGGTTCGGTGCACCGCTCGGGGAAAGGATGCCGGCCAGCACCGCCTCAGGCCCGCTCTCGGCGCCCTGCCAGTTGAGCCGCGCGCCGGAGGCCCGTGCGACCAGCCGCGCCGCCTCGGCGAGCGGCGTCAGGATCGCGTGGACTGAGGGCGCCCCGGAAAGGAGCCGGAAGGCGGAATTCAGGGCGTCATTTTGCTGCTGGCGTCTCGCGAGGTCCTCCGCCCTCCGGCGCAATTCGTCATTGGCCACCTCAAGATTGCGCGCGCGGCTCTCCAGTGCCCGCAGAACGAAGGCGGTGAAGATCGGCACGATGGCGGCATGCATGACCAGGATCATGCCGAGGCGGACCGTCGGGGTGCTGTAGAGCACCATGATATGCGGGACGAGGCCGGTCACCGCAGACAGGAATACGGCGGGCCACCGGATCGCCCGCAGATAGTCCGATGACATGTTGACCTTCGGTCCCACCCCGTGCCCTCCCGGCTTTGCCGTCCCCCGTTTGGAGGACAGATGTCCTCCATTGCGCCGATATTCGGCACGCATCAGCACCCCCTACACTACAGGAAATTTGAACCGCGCAAGGGGAGGCGCAGGTGGGAGGATCCCAAGCGGAGACGAGGCGACAGGTCGGCGCCCGGAGCGTGATCGCCAGCCTGGCCGTGCTGGTGGTGCTCGGCGGCACGATGAAACTGTCGTTGGGCGGAACCGGCGCGGAAAGTGGCAAGACCATCGTCATTCACATGCTCGACTACCGGTTCCAGCCGGCGCATATGATCTGGCATGTCGGCGAGACGGTCACGGTCACGCTCGTCAACGACAGCGTGGCCCATCCCGGCAAGCCGCACGAATGGATGGTCGGCCGCACCCCGAACAGCGAGGACACGGTTTTCGGCCGGCAGGTCACCGACGGGTTTAAGACCGATTTCTTCGACGGTGTCGACATCACAATTGTCGGCGGCACCGACCTGACCATGCTCATGGCCGGCGGCGCGCATCTGAGCGGCAAGAGCCCGATGTCGGTCATGAAGAAGGGGCCGATGGGGCCGATGGAGGAGATGACGGGCTTCATGCCGGTGATGTCCTCGACCGGGCGGCTCACAATCTCGTTCAAGGTACCCGACAAGCCGGGCGACTGGACCTATGGTTGCTTCCAGCAATCCGGCCAACATTTCCTGAACGGGATGCATGGTACGATCACCGTGGTCGGGGGGTAGGGGCCGATGGACCGGGAGACGCGCAATCACCTGATCTGGCTCTGCCTCTTGTGGGTCGTCTTCAGTGCGATCGGCGAGTGGCTGGTGCAGATGGCGATTGACCACTGGCCGCTGATCGCCTCGAAGGAAGGCGCGGTCACCGGCGAGGCGATCTTCTTCCTGCTGCGTGCCACGGCGCCGATTTTCACGCTTGTCGTACTGATCCTGCTTTATTCGGCGATCCGCTTCCGCGTGCCTCAGGACGACGAAAGGCCAGCAGAGGCGCAATTCGCCACCGGCCACCTGTTCATCGCCGGCTGGGTGGGATTGAGCGTCGTACTGAACGTGCTCTTCATCATCTATCCCGGCATCTACGGGCTCGAAGCGCTCTGGGGCGGAGCGCAGGCGGCCGCGGCGGCCGATCCGCTCGACATCATGGTCACTGCCAAGCAGTGGGAATGGGACTTCGCCTATCCCGGCGGCAAGGTGACAACGGTCAACGAACTCGTCGTGCCGGTTGGCCGGCCGATCCGCTTCATGCTGAAGACGGAAGACGTGATGCATTCCTTCTGGGTGCCGGCCTGGGGCATCAAGAAGGCGGTCATCCCGGGCGAGACGCGCGTGCTCGTCGTCACGCCGACGAAGGTCGTCTCGACCTCCGCCGACCCGACGGTGCGGGTGCAATGCGCCCAGATCTGCGGCGTCGGCCATGCCCTGATGCGCGGCGACCTGCGCGTAGTCTCCGCGGCTGACTATCAGAGCTGGCTCGATGGAAAGACGAAAGCGGCAGCGCCGGCCATGGGCGGGATGAAGGGCATGAACATGGGCGGCGGCTCCAGCGGCTCCATGTCGAACGGCATGACGATGCCCTCCGGTGCGGCAACGATGCCGGGCGTGGATAAGTCCGGCGGCGGCACGAACGGCATGGGCGGCATGACCATGCCCGGCGCATCGGATGGCGCCATGAAGCCCGGCGCAGGGATGCAGAACGGCACGACGACGCAACCGGGCGCGGGCGCGATGCCGGGAATGGACATGCCGGGCAGCGGCATGGGCGGCGCCGGCGGCCAGGGCACGACGGGCGGCACCTCCGGCGGCATGACCATGCAGCCCGGCACCGGGACAATGCCGATGCCCGGTGCATCGGATGGCACGAGCGGAAACTGAGAACGGCGCTCTGCGGCGCGGGAAGGACGGGAGACCGGTATGAGCGAGCATTCAGGCATGATCGGCGAGGCTGCAGGCCCCGGCTGGCTCGGCCATGCCGCACCGATGCTGCGCGCGGCGCTCTGGGGGGCGATCGGCTTTCTCGCCGCCGACTGGGCGGTGGCGGCTGCGCTCGGCAGCCGGCTCGGGGCCGAATGGCCAGTGGTGACGGGGTTCTTCGCCGGCAGCACCGGCTGGGTGCTCGGCGGCGGCGCGCTGGAAGCCTGCGTGCGGCCCTGGTTCGGCCCGGCGCCGGCCTGGGACGAAGGGATCGGCGCCGGCCGCTTCCTGCGCTTCCACAGCGATCACAAGATCATCGGCATCCAATATCTGGTTTCCGCCACGGTGACCTTTCTGCTCGCCGGGCTCGCCGCCATGCTGATGCGGCTGGAGCTTATGACGCCCAAGCTCGACGTCTTCGCCGATGCCCAGCAATATAATGAGGCCTTCGGCGTCCACGGCAGCCTGATGCTCTTCGCGGTCTCGGTCGTCGCCATCGTCGGCGGCTTCGGGAACTACTTCGTGCCGGTCATGGTCGGCGCCGACGACATGACCTATCCCCGGCTGAACGGGCTGAGCTGGTGGTTCCTGGTTCCGGGGGTCCTTGCGATTCTGCTCAGCCCGCTGGTCGGCGGCTTCCAGACCGGCTGGACCGGCTATGCGCCGCTTGCCGCCCAGGATGCCGTGGGCCAGGACCTCTATTACCTCGGCATCTTCGCCCTCGGCCTCTCGTCGCTCTTCACCGCGATCAACGTGATTGCCACCACGCTCTACATGCGCGCGCCGGGGCTCTCCATGGGCCGGCTGCCGATGTTCGTCTGGGCGATGCTGGTAACCTCGGTTCTGAACCTGATCTGGGTGCCGGTGATCGGCACCGGGATGATCTTCGCGCTCGCCGACCGCATCCTCGGCACGCATTTCTTCGACGCCCAGGGCCTGCCGCTCCTGTGGCAGGACCTGTTCTGGCTCTTCGGTCATCCGGAGGTCTATATCATCATGTTGCCGGCCTGGGGGCTCTGGCTGGAGATCATCCCGGTCTTTTCGCGCAAGCGGCTGTTCGGCTACGGCTGGGCCGTGGCGGGGATGCTCGGCGTGATGTTCCTGTCGAGCTACGTCTGGACACACCACATGTTCACCACCGTAGCCGACAGCCGGCTGGTGCCATTCATGACCACGACCGAGTTGATCTCGATCCCCACGGGTTTCATGTATATCGCGGCGCTCGGCACGCTGTGGAAGGGCCGGATCCGTCTGCGCACGCCGATGCTCTACGTTCTGATGAGCGTGTTCAACTTCCTGATCGGCGGCTTCACCGGCGTGTTCCTCTCCGACGTTCCGGCCGATTTCCAGCTCCACAACACCTATTTCGTGGTGGCGCATTTCCACTACACGATCATCGGCGGCATGGTCTTCGCCTGGCTCGCTGGCCTCTACTACTGGTTCCCGAAATACACCGGGCGGCTCTATAGCGAGGGCTGGGGCAAGCTCGCCGCCTGGCTGGTCTTCCTCGGCTTCAACTGCTCGTTCCTCGGCATGTTCGTGGCCGGGTTCGACGGGATGAACCGGCGGGTGGCCGAATACATGCCCTATCTCGGCGGCATCAACGCCTGGATCTCGGTCTGGAGCTTCGTGCTCGGCCTCGCCTTCGGCATCGCCATCCTGAACCTTCTGATCAGCGCGGCGACGGGCAAGCGGGCGGGAGACAACCCCTGGGGCGGCAAGACGCTCGAATGGCAGACATCGTCGCCCCCGCCGCACGGCAATTTCGCCCGCCCGCCCGTGGTGACCGGCGACTTCTACAGCTACGGCCCAGAGCGCGGAGTGACCACACCATGACCACTGTGCAAGATCTCAGCGACGCCGGTCGGCGGATGTACCGCGGCGCCTTCTTCCTCTTCGTCCTGGCGGAGGCGATGATTTTCGTCACCCTCTTCTCCACCCGCTTCCTGCTGGCCGGCATGGGCCATCCCGCGGAGGTGAACGGTAGCCTCGGCCTGGCCGTGACGCTTCTGCTGGTGGCGAGCCTGGCGCCGCTCTTCGCGGGGATCAACCGCATCCGCGCTGGCCGACGGGGCGCCGGCATGCTGGGCGTTGCGGCGCTGCTCGGCGCTCTGGCACTTGCGCTGATCGTCTACGACTGGGCGACGCTCGCGATCCCCGTCGGCAGCCGCTACGGCGAGAACTACGTGATGAGCACAGGTTATCACGCACTCCATATCCTGCTGGGGCTGACCGGATTGTTGATCGTCGCCGGAGCCGACAGCCGGCGCGAGTTCAACGCCGCCAACCACTGGCAGGTCGGGGCCGCAGCCGTCTTCTGGAGCTTCGTCGTGCTGACCTGGATCGCGCTCTTCGCCGTGTTCTTCATCTTCTGAGGAGGCCCGAGATGTTTCCGCTCAAGGTCCCTGCAAGCCCCGGCGAGCCGATCCTGTGGTGGCTGTTCTGGTTTGCAGTCTCCATCGTCGTCTACGCCGTGCTGATGGTCTGGTTCTACCGTACCGGCAAGCGCGAGACCCGCGACGCCGAAGGCGAGGGCCGGGGAGATGGCGGGCCGGCGTCGTGACGCGGCCAGCCGCGCCCGCTGCGCCGGTCTCTGCGCCTGGGCCGAGGTCCGCCGCGGCCTATCTGGAGCTCTGCAAGCCAAAGGTCGTCGCGGTGATGATCTTCACCGCAGTTGTAGGCGAACTGCTCGCCCACCCGCTGGAACTGCCGTTACGGGCGCTGACGTTCGGCAATTTGGGCATCGCCATGGCGGCGGGATCGGCGGCGGCGATCAATCACCTGCTCGAAAGAAGGATCGACGCTCGGATGGCGCGAACGCACCTCCGACCGATTCCCGCCGGGCGGATCGGGGTATCGCAGGCGCTGGCCTTCGCGGTGCTCCTCGGCGCCACGGGCCTCGCCCTCCTCTGGCTTTTCGTCAACCCGCTGACCGCGGTGCTCACCTTCGCCTCGTTGATCGGCTACGGTGTCGTCTACACTGCCTTTCTGAAGCGCGCGACGTCGCAGAACATCGTGATCGGCGGACTGGCCGGCGCCGCACCGCCGCTTCTGGGTTGGACGGCGGTGACGGGACGCATCGAGGCGCTGCCGCTTCTCCTCGTCACCATCATCTTCGTCTGGACGCCACCGCATTTCTGGCCGCTCGCACTTCATCGCCAGGAGGATTACCGTCGCGCCGGCGTGCCGATGTTGCCGGTAACCCATGGCGCGCGGCACACGCGCTGGCAAATCTTCTTCTACACGCTCCTGCTGGTCGCAATCACGATCCTGCCGGCGCCACTCGGACTGGCCGGGCCGATTTATCTCGCCGCCGCCCTCACGCTCGGCGGGGTCTTTCAATGGTACGCCGCTGCGCTCCTCACC
This sequence comes from Paracoccaceae bacterium, assembly GCA_016124615.1. Classification (GTDB taxonomy): domain Bacteria; phylum Pseudomonadota; class Alphaproteobacteria; order Rhodobacterales; family Rhodobacteraceae; genus Solirhodobacter. The sequence continues at coordinate 29,797 of WGNF01000020.1, forward strand.
TCGGCCGACCGCAGTCTCGCCATGCGCACCTTCCAATTCTCGATCACCTATATCCTGCTGCTCTTCGCGGCATTTCTTGTCGACAGCTATGCGCAGGCGCTCTTCGCGAGGGGGGTCTTCTGAGGACCCCGGGCGACCATTGCCGTGCCGTCGTATTTCGCTCCCCGGCGCCTTGCAACGGTCCGCCTCCGATCATGTTCGAGCAAGCTGGTCGGGAGACTCAGATCAGCTCTCGATCACATCCAGCCGTACCGGCGCGCGCGGTGTCACCCCGTTTGGCTTCCAGCCACCCCAAAGAACGAATTGACCCAGGTCAATGCAACTCGCATCGTGAACCTGCAGGATTTTCGCCGGAGGGACCGGTGGTGCAGCTTGGGTGCATCTCAGGTGCGGCCGTTCGAGCGCGGCGGGGTGTGCGAGTAATGCGACCCAGGGGTCTCGCCCGAAAGTGCTACATGGGCGTTGGCTGGTTCGAACGTACGGCTTCGCCCAACATTCGAGCAGAGCATGAACCGGCATAGATCAGATGGAGGAATTGCACCATGACAGGTTTGACTCTAACCGCCGCGGCGATCCTCGCCACCGCCCTCGCCCTGCCGGCCGGGGCACAGACTGTCGTTGCCACCGGGCTCTACCTGCCGCCGATGAACGCGGCGGCGGGGCGGAAGCTCTTCGCTTCCAAGGGCTGCGTTGTCTGCCATTCGATCAACGGCGTCGGGGGCACCGATGCGCCCAAGCTCGACGCCAGCACGATGAAGTCACCGATGGACCCGTTCGATTTCGCCGCGAAGATGTGGCACGGGGCGCCGGCGATGATTGCCATGCAGCAGAGTGAACTTGGTGCGCAGATCCAATTCACCGGGGATGAACTGGCCGACATCATCGCCTTTGCCCATGATCCCGCGGAACAGAAGAAATTCTCCGAAGCCGACATTCCACCGAACATCAAGAAGCATATGATGGAAGGAAAGTAGACGCAGCGCGGCCAGGTCGGGCCCCGCAGGGCCCGCTCGCATACGCCGCCGGCCCGTGCGTCACGCCGATCTGGGCGCGACCGTGTAGCGAATGGTCGCTCGGCCACAGACTGCCGTTTCGGCTGGAGGTGAGGAACGGGACTTGCAATGCCATTGCTGGGTCCGAGGGGCCGCTGCAATAGCCCGGACCGAGCCCGTCGGTGACCTCGTGGTATAGCGTGCCGCGTGCCTTCATCGGACGGCCGATGGCGTCGGGCAACCAGTTCCCCGAATGGGCTTGCTGCCGCCGGGAGATGGGCATCCACGGCCTTTGCGAGCCATATCTGCGCGATCGGCGGCTCTCACGATCACGACTCAACGGATGGCCGATAGTCCCGCTCATCCAGACCGAAGGTCCAGGCAACGCCTTCACGGGCCGTTCGCGTTGCTGGAGGCACGCGAAGCCAGAACTCCTGGAAGTCACCGTCCGGCTCCGGCGTGGCATTCCTGACCCTAACAGCGACGATGGGTTCATCAAACGGCTGACTAAGGCGATAGAGGCGGCCGCATTCGTCGCGCTCCAATTCGCAGGCGCCCGCCTCCCGAAGGTATCGACCGAGACCATAGCGGTCAATGAGCGCTCTCCGTGCGGCCGGATCTGATGTGCCTTCGATGCGAGAGGGCGTGATTGGCAGGACCGGGTCAAGGATATCCGGGGTCACGGGATACCCGTGCCATGCGAAGATCTCGGTGCCGTCTGGCCAGCAGATCGCCGGGCCGTTGTCGGCATGCACCCGCCCTTCAACGTCCGTTGCGACGAATGTCGCTGGTCGTACACCGACAGCGGTCTTTCGGAAGGGATACAGGCAGTCCAGCCAAAAGGCCAATTCGACAAAGCATGTCGTCTTTTCGTCGTTGCTGTCGGCAGCGACTGGAAATTGTATGGCATGTTGGAACGCGTCCACGAAACCTGGAATCTGGGGGATTTGGGTGCGCTGAAACACCCGACCGGGTGCTGTCCCCGGTGGCCAATTGAGGTGCTGCCAGTTCGTCGCGACCGGCGGACGGCCCAAACCGTCGGGAACCAAGACCTCTCGCCCGCCATGCGGAGCGAATGCTTCCATCTGGGCATGATCGCGGACCCAGAGCTGTGACTCGTCGATTGCTCCGCGTGCCCAGCCGACCCCAGTCGACCAGGTGGTGGCCAACTGCGCTCTGCGCAGCCTCGGCGCCACCGACGCCGAAGCCTGCACATCACGCAGTCTGTCGCGGATGTCGCGATACTCGGTGTTCAGACGCTGGTGAAACAGAACTCCAGGCAGACCTCCGAGAGGCGCACCAACGATGACGATGCCACCGCGTTCAATCCCCGTGCTTGCACGGGACCCCAAGTGTTGCAGGCCAAGGACGTAGATGACCATCGCCGTTCCGATGAGAGCTCCGGCCGCAATCGAACCGAGCCCGGGCCTTCCTGAGCGAGCCTTCGAGGCCAGCGGCACGGCGCGCTGGCTCGTCGCCAGGAGCAGAACACTGGCCATCACGCCCAGAACGCCGTATTGCTCGGGGACATTCTGGCGGGAAGCCATCGCTTCGATTGCCACGGCCAGCGCCGCAAAGATCATCGCTCCGGCGGCCGTGAGCACGGTTGCCGTGTGCCGCTGACGTCGCGGTGGAGCCTTGACGAATTCCACCAACCGCGCCGCTTCCGTGGGCCCATCTGCCCAGAGGATCTGTGCGGGATCGGGGAGCCCTGACGTCCTGTAGACACCCCGCACAGCCACTTCGGCTGCGGACGCGTCAAAGCTGACGCGCCCCATGATCCGATCATGCCACTCTTTCGGCGTGTGACCGAGCTTGAACCTGGCCATCGGGTTCGTTCAGTCAGATACTCTGCGGGGCCCGCTTCGCGGCAGGTATTCGCGCTGCTGGATGACACGATAGTTGCCCGGAGGGACCTGCACCGTGGCATGTTCCTCATGGCTGAGCGCAACGGGATCGAGTCCGTCGACGCGGAGATAGCCGCCGCGGCCGGCGCCGTCCTCCCGGAAGAAGGCGACCCTATCTGCGAGCATCGTATGGGCGTGCCCCGTGCGCTCGCCCTCGGCCAACACGACACGGCCGTTCTGAACCGGCTCAGGCTGGGCTTCGGCTGGCACGCCGGAGTAGGGCACCAGCAGAACGTCGCCCTGTCTGTAGATAGCGGGGGATGGATTTTCGACGAAGGGCATTCTGTTCTCCTTTCTGATGTGCGAGGTGACAACAGCTGACTGACTGTCTGAAGCGCCGCGTGACATGGTCAGACCGTCGCTGCACTCGCTCCGAAGAGAACGGCAGCAAATCGCGTCTTCGCTGATCCGCACCGACTCAGCCCGCATCGGGCGAACGGCTGCCGTACCCTAAACATGATACATGACTTGACAGCGAGGTTCACGGCTTACTGTTGCGACGGCTATTGGTCGAACAATTGCAGCAAACGGCCGGCGAGTCTTTCTCCGCTCAACATGATAGAAGCGCCGAGTACCTAGCAGGCTGCTGAAGAAGTCTGCGAGGTGGAACGGTTTCCCTTTTTGGTGGGCGGCGGCGTTCAGTGTCGGGTCCCTCGACGCAGACGGCATGCGCACTTGACGCCGCCTCTCATCGTCATGCGGCCAGTAAGCGGGGCAATCGGGCGAGGTTGTTGGCGGCCATGGTCATGATGAACCGGGATCTGACGCGCTCGACGCCGCGATAGACAGTCTGGGCCATGCCACCGACGGTCTTTGCCCAGCCGAAAGCCTCCTCGATACACCGTAGAAGATACCTCTTATAACTTGACAGATTCCGCTGAACTGCCGAGACTCGGGTTTGAGGCGCTTCGTGCGCTGACCCGCTGGCTTGGATCGCGCGATGAGCGAAGGGCAGTCAGTTGCAGCATTCCAGAGGCTGCCGATGGATCGACGGCAGGAGGCGATCGCACTGATGGGGCGGATGGCGCTGCGCCAGATCCGCAGTGCGATCGCATCCGGGGGGAGCGATGATGACCTCAGGATCGGCCTTGGTCCCGAACGGCCAGACTCTGCCGGAGAAGATCTGCGGGCAACACCGCGATCGCCAAGCGATTGTCTATGTTCGCCAATCGACGCTGCAGCAGGTTGAGCGCAATCAGGAATCGACACGGTTGCAATATGCCCTGGTTGACCGCGCTTTCGCGCTCGGCTGGTCGCGCCAGGCGATTGTCGTGGTCGACGATGACCTGGGGCGCTCGGGCGCCTCGATCGAGGGGCGGCTGGGCTTTCAGCGGCTGGTCGCGGAAGTGGGACTGGGCCGGGTCGGGCTGGTCCTTGGGGTGGAGATGTCGCGGCTGGCGCGCTCGTGCCGGGACTGGCACCAGCTGCTGGAGATCTGCGCCCTATTCGATACATTGATTGCCGATGCTGACGGCGTTTACGATCCGGCCAATTTCAACGATAGGCTCCTGTTGGGTTTGAAAGGCACAATGAGCGAGGCCGAGCTTCATATCATCAAGGCGCGGATGCTGGAGGGACGCCGCGCGAAGGCCCGGCGAGGTGAACTGGCGAAGAACTTGCCGATGGGCTATGCGCGGCGCCCCTCGGGCGAAGTGATCCTCGACCCCGATGAGCAGGCCCAAGGCGTCATCCGTCTTGTCTTCGATCTGTTCGAGCGGCCGCGGACGGTGGGCGCTGTGCTGACTTATCTGACCGCGCATGACATCCAGATGCCGGTGCGCCGGAAGGATGGTCCGACCAGGGGTGATCTCGAATGGCACCGCCCCAATCGCGCCTCGCTGCATAATCTGTTCAACAAACCGATCTATGCCGGGGTCTATGCCTGGGGCACACGACCGATCGATCGACGGCGCCAGAAGCCGGGCCGGCCGGGGACCGGGCGCCGCTCGAAGGCGCCGGAGGATGTCGAGGTGTTCCTGCCGGACCGGTTGCCGGCCTATATCAGTTGGGACCAGTTCGAGCGCATCCAGGCGCAGATTCGGGCAAACCAGCCGAGCGAGAAAGGTCCGGTCCGAGCTGGAAGTGCCTTGTTGTCAGGCTTGGTGATCTGCGGCGAGTGCGGATTGAGGATGCACGCGGTCTACAGCCATAATGGCCAGGCGGCGCGCTACATCTGCAACGGCATGCGATCGAGCTACGGCGACCCGATCTGTCAGTCGCTCAAGGCGGCCCCGGTCGATGCGGAGGTGTCGCGCATCGTTCTGCAGGCGTTGGAGCCCGCAGCGATCGAGATCAGCCTGGCCGTCGCCAGCGATCTTGACGCCGAACGCATCGCTCTGGATCGCCAATGGCAGCAGCGTCTGGAGCGGGCCCAAATTGAGGTCGATCGGGCGCGGCGGTGTTATGCCAGCGTCGAGCCGGAAAACCGGCTGGTGGCGCGCACACTGGAGAAGGACTGGGAGGCGGCACTCGCGGCCCAAGCACGCCTCATGGTCGATTATGGCCGCTTCCAGCGCGAGCGCCTGCAAGCGCCCAGCCGGGCGGAACTGGCGGCGATCCGCAACCTTGCCCAGGATCTACCGGCGCTCTGGCAGGCGGCAACGACCACCCAAAGGGAGCGCCAGGAAATTGTGCGCCTGCTTCTCGAAAGGGTCATTATCAAGTTGGTCGGCGACACCGAGCAGGTGGATCTCACATGCCACTGGCATGGCGGCAACCGGACGACGCACAGCATCGTCCGACCGGTCGCGCGGATCACCGCGCTCAGCAGCTATCCGGCGCTGGTTGCACGCATGGCCGAACTCTACCAAGCCGGCCACAATACTGGGCAAATCGCCGATATTCTGAATGCCGAAGGCCACAGGCCGCCCAAGCGGCGCGACACCTACACGGCCGAGATGGTCCGCCACCGTCTGGTCGCAGCCGGTATTGCCGAGCGCAAACCCAGAAAACCCAAAATGACAGCGACCATTGCGCGCGAGCCCGACGAGTGGACGATCCGGGAGTTGGCCGAGCACATCGGCATGCCGCAGCCAACCCTGTATTATTGGGTCCAGACCGGCCGCCTACGCCACCGCCCGATCGAAATGGGCGGCAGGATTGTCAAACTGGTGAGGGCTGACGCAGCCACGATTGCGGATCTCCGAGCCACTCGTGCGAGACCCACATACATGAACCGCCTGCCTCCGCCGGACGGCGGAGGCCTCCCCAACCTTACGTCTTGAGAGTCGCCATGTCTGGTCGATATCGATCCGTTTTCGGTGCTTGATCGACAGGGCATAGCCTTCGTGCCGGGTGGTTCTGCCGTCGATTGCTGAATATCTCGATTTCTGCGCGACGTGCGGGGTCACGCAGGCCTGGCGCAGGTCGGCGACGAATTCGGCGGCATCGTAGCCCTTGTCAGCGCCGAGCGTCAGCCGCCGGGTCGACCCCGGGGAATGGCGGTGGACCATGTCGAGTGCAGCGCGCCGTTCGGCATGACCATCGGCCCGGGTGAGGTCGCCCTGCACGATCAACCCGGATCTGTTCTCCATCAGCGCATGACCGATGAAGCACAGCGTCGCTCCGGTGCCGGGTGACTTCTTGTAGAGGCGCGCATCCGGATCGGTGGTCGAGGCATGGGTGGCGTTGGACCGCTTCTCGCCGCGGAAGTCGACCTCGGCATTGCGGTTCTGACGGCTGGGACGGGGCATCGGGTCGGTCTCGGTAATTTCGGGGTGGTCTTCGGCTGTGGTGCCGGGTTCGGGCGGGCTGCCCGGATCGTCGTCGGGCGGCGCGTCTGCTGCCTTCGGCTGAAAGCTCTTCATCGAGGCCCAGGCCTTCACCAGCGTGCCATCGACCGAGAAGTGATCGTCCGACAACAGCGGCGCGACTTCGCGGTGGGCCAGGATCGCGGCCATCACCTTGCGCGACATCTCGGTGCTCAGCAGTCGGTCGCGGTTCTTGGTGAAGACGGTGGGAACCCAGACCTGATCGTCAATGCCCAGCCCCACAAACCAGCGAAACAGCAGGTTATACTGCATCTGCTCCATCAACTGCCGCTCGGACCGGATCGAGAACAGGATCTGGATCAGGCTCGCCCGGATCAGCCGTTCCGGCGCAATCGAGGGGCGACCGAAATCAGTGTAAAGCGCCTCGAACTCGGCGTCCAGGCTGGCAAGAGCGTCGTTCACCACCTGCCTGACCTTGCGAAGCGGATGGCGCGCGGGGATGCGACCTTCAAGATCGACATAGCTGAACAGCGACCCACTCGTCTCGTCTCCACCGCGCATCTTCGCCTCCGCCGTTGTCCTGACGGAGGTGAATCATGTTCCGCAAACCAGGTCGAGGGCCGACTTCTTCAGCAGCCTGCTAGAGGCAGATGAGCGTCAGGACCTGCGACGATGCCGCACGTTTGCGTTCAGGGTTGGGGGACGGAAGTCCTGTGCGCGATCTCTGCCGCATCCCGGGGAGCGATCTCACTCTCGCCGCACGTCCCGGCTGGACGCATTTCGTCGCGCTGAAGGTCGGCGTCGTTGAGTTGGCCGTGCTCAGGTGTCAACGCCTCCGATCTCACCCCTGCCGAGGCCGTCACGCATGACAAGTCCCTCGCCGACATTAGGCGTGGCGTTCGCGTCCTGGAATCCGACATTGAAGTCGCCCCGGTGCATCGTCGCCTGCCGGACCGTATCCGCGCCCACGCCCTGATCTGCTACCTCACCCTGATGCTATACCGCGTCACGCGCATGCGGGAGAAGGCAACCAGCCACTGCGCCAGCCGCGAACCGCCCTCGACCTGCTCGCCCGCATCCAGAAACACACCACTCATGCTGGCACACGCACCTTGCAAGGCATCAGCCGAACGACGCCGGAGCAACTGGTATTCTTCGACTCCCTGAGGCTGCCAAAACCCGCCTGACCTCCACGGTACTCGGCCATCTTCGGCTATCAGAACTCAACAGCATCAATTAGTTACCTGATGTACTGACGAGCTTCGGATCGCCACTTGATCCGGATCGCCGGAACATGCCGTTCGCACCGGTGCATGCGCCGATTGTACGACGTTCAGATGCCCCGGCAGCTGCAATCGTGGCTCGACACCTCACCGGCCGTTTCGGTGCTGGAGGGCTTGCACAGACCTAGAGCGAGCAGCACCGCCACATCGCGCCGGGTCCTTGCCAGCATCATTTCGGCATCTTCGAATTCGAGGCCAAGCCCACGGGCGGCGTCGGCCAGCGTCCGGCCTTTGATCTCGGTGAGGTGAAACAGGTCGCGACGCAGTCGGTTTTCCGTCTGCTGCTGCCCCTCACGGCAGCAGCAGAACAGGGCATCCATGATGTTGCGGAATTCGGGGTCGCGACCCGCTCTTCCCCAGTCGATACCGGAACATGACCGTCTCGAACAGACCATCGTTCGCCCGTCCCTCCCCATGAGCGGCGCGAAGGCCTCTCATATAGCAGACGCTTGCCGATCGGATATGTTACAGCGACGCGCGCTCAGACGGCGGCCTTTTTGTCGGCGAGGTTTCCATCGGCGCTACTTTTTTCCTTGGCGCCGCCCGTCGCCTCGGCCGGGCATACGCAGCCGACCGGCGTGCGCGAGCAATCCTCGAAGCCATGTTTGCAGCAATAGCCGCAATGACTCTGCAGCGCGTCACAAAGGGCGGCGCGGTTCTCTTCGCCGATGTCGATACGGCGGATCAGGTCCGCGTCCGACGGGAGCATTTCCGCCACGAGGCCAAGCACACAACGGCAGACAAAGGCCAGCACCTCGGAACCGTCGCTGACCCGGGGTCTCGCCGGCCTCGGCTTCGCGGGCATGGGCCTTGTCCAGGCGCTGGCGGCGGCCGCCTTTGCGATAGTGGTCTTTCAGCGCCGGGCGTCGCACCGAATAGGGCCACGCATCCATCCGATCGGCATCGCGCAACTAATCCTTGCGGGCCAGAACGCGGATCCAGATCTCCTGCAAACGTCCTCGGCATCGGTGCGGTTGCCAGGCCGTTCAACGAGGCACGCCCGAAATGCCAACCGCCCGGCTCGCAGCTGCATCATCTGTCGTTGCCGTCGCCATCCGATCCCCGTCGTTCCGCGGCGAACCCGATCGTTCATGCGAACAATACCGGACACTCGCGCGTGCACTTGTTGCGCACGATGATGTAGATCAAATGCAGCGTCCCCAACCCGGCCAGCAAGCAGAAGAACGAGATGTAGGCATAGCGCAAGAACAGGATGTCGACAACGACGACCGCGACGATGGTCAGCGCGAACCAGCGCATGTGCAGATAGGTCGAAATCAGTGGCGGCGCGATGATCAGGAACAGATAGATCGCATAGGTCATCTCCCGCGGCATCAGGTAATCGAGGATCATCGTGCCCTCATACGCCAGCGATTTATGGTTGACCGTCACCTGCACCCAGTCGGGGTTGATCAGATGCGGCACATAGAGCGCGAGGCCAAAGGCCAGCCCCGCCACCGACATCGCCAGCATCCAGGGCTTTCGGCGGCTGTCAGCGGGTTCCAGCACATAGGTCGCCAGCGGTATCCAGAACGGCCACATGAACCAGGTGAAGAAGATGAAGCCCAGCGCGCCCAGAAGCGTCGTGGCCGGATCGCCGGTATTGACCCCCCACCAGACATTGCCCTCCATGAACTGCTGCAACCCAGCGAAAAGCGGCATCATCGCCACCGGCAGGTAGCGCCTGTTGATCGCCCAGGCCTTGGCGATGGAAAAGGCCCCCCCAGTGACGAGGAAGGCACTGGCAACGAAGCTGACGGTCTGGGAAAGGCACATCGGGCGCGGGGCCTCCGGAGAAGTGGCGCGTGCGGTTCGGCCCGAGTCTGCGGGGCTGAGCCCAGACTATGAGGGTGCGCCCCGGTTGTCACGGCACCTTTCTGCCACCTGCCCGCCGGCATCGCGAAGACCAGCGCGAAGGCCAGCACGATCCCGATGCCGATGAACCGAACGCGATCACGGTAGTTGCGGCAGACCGATAACGCCACGACGCGTAGCATCAGGTAGCAGAAGACGAAGGCGCGCGAGGCCAGTGCGATGATCGCGTAGGTCGAGCCGGTTCAGGCCAGCACGATGGTCGCCGGCTTGACGACCAGAAAGCCCCGGTGCGTGACGACGCGGCCGTGGCGGGCTTCCTTCAGGTCCGCCGCCGCCGAGAGCGTGTCGGCCATCGCGGCAGAAAACTGCGACAATCCGGCCACCACGATCAGCGGCAGCAGGACCGAGGCCGTTGCGGCCAGCCTGATCGGGCTGTGGTCGCCGTATTCGCCGTTCAGCACCGGCACCAGCGGCTGCGCCAGCGCCACGAAGACCACATTGACCGTCAATGACGGTTACTGGGACCAGCGCGCGGCGTAGATGCGCGGGTCGGTGCTGAACTCTTCGCCGAGATGGCGCGTCGTCTTGAGGCCCTGCACGATGATCAGCCTGCCGGCGACGAAGGTGGCGATCTCCCAGCCGCTGCAAGCGGCATGGCTGGCGATGTCAGGGCGCCGGGGCGCAGGATCTGCCCGCCATCGTGGATCGCGAAGCCCAGGAGCAGCGAGGCGAGAATGGCGATAGTTAGATAAGGCGCTCAGCATTCCAGCCCGCCCCGCGATGCCGATCACGGTGATCGCCGCGATGACGACGCTGGTCATCAGGCTCTTGTTGAACGCGCTGTCGAGGCCAAAGCACTTGATCACCTGCCACATTCAAGACAGTGTTCGCTGCGACGGCAGGCCATTTCGGAAATGTCGTATCGAAGGGCTGGAGCAATTCTGCGACCCGAAGAAGAGGGAAGCGGCCCTAGGCCGGTCGCCGCGCCCGGGCCGGGCGCGAAGCGCGAACGGCCGTGACGAAGCGACGCCTCGTTCTCGCCGGCGTCACGGCCTTCGCCGTCCTCGCCGCACTAGGCTATGGCTTGCGCGGCGAACTGCACCGGGTGACCTGGCTCTGGAAGGAGCACCGGAGCTTCCAGCGCTTCCTCGCCGCGCTGCCCGCCACCCGGCAAGCCGACCTGAGCGTGCCGATGCCGGACGGGGTGCGGCTCGCCACCGACGTCTACCTGCCGACGGGCGCAAGGCCGCCGCTGCCGACGATCCTCGTGCGGCTGCCCTACGGCAAGACGCTCTACGGCGAGGCGCGGCACTGGGTCAGCCTCTTCGCCGCCCGCGGCTATGCCGTCGTGGTGCAGGACATGCGTGGCCGCTTCGCCTCCGGCGGTGCCTTCGCGGCCTATTCGGATGCGGCGGGCGACGGCGCGGCCACGCTGGGCTGGATCGCCGCCCAGCGTTGGTCTGACGGCAAGGTGGGCACGATAGGTTGTTCGGCCCTCGGGGAGACACAGGTGATCCTGGCCACCCGCCGGCCGCCAGTGCTGGCCGCGATGATCCCGATCGGCGCCGGGGGCGCGGCGGGGACGGTCGGCAATCTGTGGGACTTCTTCGGCCTCTACGAGGGCGGCGTGTTCGAGCTCGCCTCCGGCTACGGCTGGTTCGCCCGCTGGGGCGGCGAGAGGCATGCAGCGCTGAACTTCGGTCCGATCGACTACGCCCGCGGCCTGGCCATCCTGCCGATGCGCGACGCGGTGGCGCGGACGCGCCCCGATCAAACCGGCTACGCAGCGCTGCTCGACGGCTTTTCCGATCCCGCCTATTGGCTGGCCTCCGGGTTCGTCACCGACGCCGACAGCTTCGCCACGCCGGCGCTGATGGTCGACAACTGGTACGACCCGAACGTGGCGGCCGCGCTGGCGCTTTCGGCGAAGATGCGGGGAGGCACCCGACCAGCACATGCTGATCGGCCCAGGGCTGCACTGCGACCTTGCCGGGCCCTTCGCCGACGGTCGGGTCGGCGATCTGGCCGTAATCGGCACGGCGCTGCCGTTTGACGAGATCTTCCTCGCCTATATGGACCACTACCTGAAGGGCAGCGCGCCGCCCGCCCTGCCGCCTTATCGGTTCTACGTGCTCAGCGAGGATGTCTGGCGCGATGCGAAGACCTGGCCGCCGGAAGGAGCGGTGAAGGTCAGCTTCGCGCTGTGGGGTGACAGGTTGTCCGCGGATGGCACGGGCGAGGGCAGCCGCAGCTTCACCTCCGATCCGGCCCACCCGGTACCATCGCTCGGTGGCGCCATCTGTTGCACCGGCGATCCCTCGACCCGGGCGGGGCCGATCGACCAGGCCCCGATCGAGGGCCGACCGGATGTGCTGGGCTACACTTCGGCGCCGCTCGCAGCTCCGTTCCGCATCGCCGGGCCGATTGCCGCACATCTCACGGTGAGCGCCGACGTGCCGGACACCGATCTGGTGCTGACCCTCACCGACGTCGACCCGAACGGCCGTTCGATAATGATCCAGACCGGCGCGCTTCGGCTGCGCTATCGTGACGGCTTTGCCGATCCAAAGCTGATGGTTCCGGGTCGGCCCGTCGCCGTGACGGTCTCGCTGCGCGACATCGCCTGGCTGGTGAAGCCCGGCCATCGGCTCAGGCTCGACATCGCCGGCTCGAGCTTCCCGCGCCTTGCGCGGAACATGAACGGTGGTTCAGGCGATCCTCATCGGGAGGCCGTCGCGCACCGCGCGCGGATCACGATCGGCGCGCCCTCCGTCCTGGAGCTTTACCGTCTGCCCGGCTGAGACCGGCTGCGGCGCGCCGAGCCGGGCGAGGTTCGCCGCGCCGCGCCCTGAAAAAGGCCCCGTGGACGCGCTGGCCCGTAGGCGGCGATCTCGGGGGGATCCCCCCGCTTTGTGCCGGCGCAGCAAACGGCTCGACTGCGTCGACTGGCCCTTCGGCGCTTCGGTCATGAAAGAAGAGCCCGGTCTCGCCCCCGATCACCCTATCGCGGCTCGCCCCGCCGCTACGAACTCCCGAAACGGTTTCCGATCAGGTGTGCCGACCGTCAGGTTCAGGATCATTGCCACTGGCCGAATGTCTTTGATCTCCGGACCCTTGGCCCGCCGCAAGGTGTTGCAGGCGGGCAGCCGTCGGCTCAGAGGCCGGAACCGCCATAGCTCCAGGGCGGGATCCGGCCCAGCATCACCTGTGCGTTGCCCTCACCGACGACAGATTCCACCGCTCTTCGCACGGCGTTTTCCTCGACATCGCTCTCGACGGCACCCCAGACATTGGCTTGGCCGTCACGGACGATGACATTGACGAGCGACACCCGGATCCCGGCGACTTTCGCAAGCTCCTCCAGGATGCGCTCACGCTGCACCCGGCCCTCGACGCCCGGCGTCTCCTCCGGCGGCGGCGCCGAAGCCATCGCCTGCAGCAGATTGGCACGGCTGACGATGCCGACCACCTTGCCGTCACGCAGCACCGGAACACGTTTGATGCGCCTCGTTTCCAGAAGGCGCGCCACGTCAGCCAGGGCTGTGTCCTCCGCAACGGTCTGGACATTGCTTGTCATGACGTCGGCCGCGGTCCGCCCGTGGCGCTTGGCGTCATCGGCGGGGTCGTATCCGGACCCCGCGAACAACTCCAGCCACCAGGACCGGCGCGGCGCTTCGGGTTCGGCCAGACGCCGCATCAGATCGCCCTCGCTGACGATGCCCAGCACCGCCCCCGCGGCATCGATGACCGGAACGGCGCTGACATGGTGATCCAACAGCACCTTGGCGACCTCCTCCACCGGGGTCTGCCCGGTCACGGTGATGACTTTCTTCGTCATGACGTCGAGGGCTTGCAAGGTTTGTCTCCTTATTCTCAGGCCTCTTCGGCGAGCGTCGTTGCGGCCCGCGGTGGCTCATGGTCACCGTGCCGGCACCAGATGCAATCGCAGTCCAGGTGGTTGCAGCTCGGGTCGGCGAGCGGCGCGCGATACCAGCGCCGCGCCAGCGGCAGCAGCAGCCGTTTCGACAGCGACGGCGCATAGGCGCGCCTCAGCGCCAGCCCTGCATCGTTGCGGGCCAGTCGGGCGGCGGCCAACGACATGCCGAATTCGCCCGCCAGATTGAACATCAGCCGGTTGACCACGCCGGCCGTCAGCCAAGGCGCAAGCTCGGTCCGCCACCGCACGGTGTAGTCGCCGCCGTCGAGAATGCTGTGCGCTGCCAGCACGCCCGAGCGCAGGGCATACCGCATGCCGAACCCGGCCAGCGCATCCTGAAACCCGGCCTGTTCGCCGATCACCGGGTGCCCGCCCTGCATGGCCGTGACGGGCAGGCGCATATTGCCGTAACCGCCAAAGGGGTGCGGATTGCGCATGACGAGCCCGGCCCTGGCCTGAAAGAACGCCTCTGCCGCAGCCAGGTACTTGGCCTCGTCGCGAAAGCCGGTGAACATGCAACTGGCGATGGTGCCGCGCCCGTTGCGGACCAGAAGATAGGCATAGCCGCCAGGCGCGACGTCGTGCCCAAGGGCGAGCCAGGCACCGTCCTCCATGTCGGTCTCGAACAGGTGGCCGACCGCGATCACGCTGGCCTGGCGCGGCCCTGCCGCCAAAACGCCCGGTCCGCTGAATTCGCGCACCCGATCGCCGAACCGGACCTCGACGCCCGCCGCCAGCGCCTGGCGGAGCAGCGCGCTGTCGAGCGTGCCCTCGCCCGAACCACGGCGCAGCAGGTAGAAAAGCGGTCGGGCACCCTGCACGTCGTAGCGCCGCCCCGAAGGGGCAAAGAGCACCCCCTTGTCGACCCCGTGGCAGTCGAAATCGGCGGCGATGCCGGCCGCGGCAAGCTCGTCCAGCACATCTCCGTCCCGGCTCCAGTTCTCGAGCCCCTGGAAATCCCCGTGGAAGCGTTGCCCGACCGCGGAACGCCATTCGCGTACGATCACGCGACGCCCGGCCCGCGATAGCACGATTGCGCAGGCCAAGCCCGCCGGTCCGGCGCCCACCACGGTGATTTCCTCTCCAGCGGTCACCTTATGCAATCCTCGTTGCGCCGGATGCCGGCTCTTACCGGTTGGCGTCGCCTCGGCCCGCCTCGGGCCTTGGCGCTCGCCTCCCGGCGACGCCCACCCGCGCCAGCGCCGGCACGGTCCGACCCCGCCGGATCAGGCCGAGCCCGAATAGCTGCGCCCCGATGACGAGCCCCGCCCACAGCTCGAACGTCCATTGGCTCCATTGCATTGAGTGGTCCTCCTTCTATTACTAGACCCGCCTTCAGAGAAGGTCCGGGCCCGGTTGGCTGTTCTCTACCGTAGACGCTCTCGCCGGCCTCGCATTACGGGCCGCGATCCGCCTTCCGGCCCCTATTCCGCTTCGCGTCGATTGCGGAGGCCAGATCCGTGCAAACCTGGCCTCTGCTCTTTTCGTGGTGCCGCAAAGGATTGCGCGCAACGCGCGGGCCGGAGCTGGCGCAGCGCCGACGGAGGCCACCTAACCGCGTCATGCGTGAACCGGGGAGGTTGCGCCGGCCTCGCCCTGCCGCGTCGCATAGGCCCGCCGCACCGCCATCGCGAGCGCACCCTCGATCGGCAGCCACACCAGGCAATAGGCCCAGACCATGAGCGCAAGCGGCCAGCCGATCGGCGTCACCATGACGCCATAGACGGCGATCAGCGTGCCGATCACCTGCGTCGCCTCGGTGGTGGCAAACAGCCTGAGCGCCGGCAGCGGGTCTCTCCAGAACCAGCTCTGATTGCGCGTCACATAGAGCGTCATGTGACCGGAGACCAGCAATTTCAAGAAGATAAGCGTCTGTATCACGTCCCGCGGCAGATGTGCGACGCTGTCGACGTACCAAAACAGCAGGAAGGTCTCGATGACGCCCATGACGCCGAGGGACGTCGCCACGGTGATCACGCGCCGCATGTCCCAGCGCACCGGCTTCGGCGCCACCGCGACATGGTCATAGGCGATCATCATGATCGGGAAATCGTTCAGCACCGCCAGTAGCACGATCATGATCGCGGTGACCGGGTAGAAATTGTAGGTGAGGATCGTCACCGTCATGAACAGGAGGACCCGGATCGTCTCGGCGATGCGGAAGGTGGCGTAGCTCGTCATCCGCTCGAAGATCCGCCGCGCCTCGGAAATCGCCTCGGTAATGATCGACAGGCCGGCATCGGTCAGCACCAGATCGGCTGCCGCCCGCGCCGCATCGGTCGCCCCGCTCACCGCGATCCCGGCATCCGCCTCCTTCAGTGCGGGGGCGTCATTCACGCCGTCGCCGGTCATCGCGACGATGCTGCCACTGTCTTGCAACACCTCGACGATCTTGAATTTGTGCTCGGGCAGAACGCGGGCGAAGCCGTCCGCCGCACGCACCCGTTCGGTCACCTCCGCGACCGGGCCGTCGAGCAGCTGCCCGGCCGGATAGATGTTCTGGCCGAGCCCGAGCTGGCCAGCGATCTGGCGGGCGATGGCCTCATGGTCGCCGGTGATCATCTTCACGGAAAGGCCCATCGCCTCGGCCCGCGCGATGGTCGCGGCCGCATCCGGCCGGGGCGGATCGAAGATCGGGATCAGGCCTAGAAATTGCCAACCTCCTGTTCCGTTCGCCCGCGCCGCGCCGAGCGCGCGGAAGCCCTGGTTGGCGAGGGTGACAACCTCTGCCTCCACGCCTTCGCGTTCGGTAGCGCCGAGTCCGGCGAGGTCTAGGATGACCTGCGGCGCCCCCTTGGAGAATCGCCACTCGACGCCGTCCTTCGCCGCGGCCGTCTCGGTCCGCTTGGAGACCGGGTCGAACGGGGTGAAGCGTCCGGCCACAAAGTCGTTTAGCCCAGCGATCCCGCCCGCCGCGCTCAGCACGGCCTGGTCGATCGCGTCGGGTCCGGCCAGGTTGCAGGCGAGCGCCGCGGCCAACATGAGCTCGTCTCGGCTCACCCCGTCAGCCGGCCGCGGCGTCTCCACCGTCAGCTGGTTCATCGTCAGCGTCCCGGTCTTGTCGGAGCAAAGCACGTCGACGCCCGCCATCTCCTCGATCGAGACAAGGCGCGACACGATGGCCTTCATCCGGGCGAGCCGCTCCGCTCCGACCGCCATGGTGACGGAGAGCACGGTCGGCAACGCCACCGGGATCGCCGCCACGGTGAGGATCAGCGCGAACTGCACCGCCTCCCAGAACGGATTCTGTCGCAGCACCGAGACGGCGAGGATCAGCGCCACCAGCGCCAGCGCGCTGATGATCAGGAAATTCCCGATCCGCATCACCGCCTGCTGGAAATGCGACTTCGGCGCGGCGGCCTGTACCAGCGCTGCGGTGCGGCCGAAATAGGTCTGCATACCGGTGGCGGTGACTTCGCCCACCATCTCGCCGAGCTTTACGATGGAGCCGGAATAGGCGGTGTCGCCCGGCTTCTTGTCCACCGGCAACGATTCGCCGGTCAGCGCCGCCTCGTCGGCCGAGAGATAGGCGCCGCCGGTGAGTTTCAAGTCGGCGGGAACGATGTTGCCGATCTCGAGCCGCACAATGTCGCCCGGCACGAGGATCCGCGCCTCCACCTCCTGCCAGCGGTTGTCGCGCAGCACCCGGGCGGTTGGCGCTAGTTTCTGCTTCAGAAGCGCGATGGCGTTGTCGGCCTTGTTCTCCTCGAAGAATCCGACAGCGGCATTGATGACCAGCATGGCGAAGATCACCGCGAAATCGGCCCAGTCGGCGAGCGCGAGGGAGAGCGCCGCCGCCGCCTCGATCAGCCAGGGGATCGGGCCCCAGAAATAGCCGATGATGCGACCAAGCAGGCTCTTGTGCGTCTCTACCAGCGCATTCGGTCCGAACCGCGCGAGCCGCGCCGCGGCCTCCGTCGAGCTCAGGCCCGCTACCGGCTCGCCGGATGATTGCGCCTGTCGTGGCTGCCTGCTCGTCGCCGCGTTTGCCTCGATCATTGTCGTCTCCATAGTTCAACTCCCGCGGCGAGGGCACCCGGCAGATCACCGACCCCGGTCTGGTTGTCCTGCCATGCGAAGGGCGACGCGAGGGCCGGCGTTCGCCCGAAGGTGGTTCTCTCATAATCCGAAGGGGCGGCCGCCCGGCGTCTTCGCCCAAAGTTCTGTCGCCAGCATGCGCGCTTCAGGGCGTGTATCTGGCTTCGCTCGGCGCATGAGGCCAGCAGAACTCAAGCTGGCGAGGCCGCCTTTGGGTCGGGGCGAGGAGAACTATGCGCATTCGCATCTCCCCGACTGCTCCGGGCCGGGCGCCGTGACCCACGACGCGGAGATCGGGAACCCCCGACAAAAGGGAGCGCGCCACTTCGGGATGCCGTGGCGCGCTCTTGCTGTTCCGTTCGACCGCACTGTCATCATTCGTGGTCGTGCGTGAACTCGGCGGTAATCGCCTCTTTCTGGCCGGGCAGATGGATTCTGAGAGCGATCCGATACGGCAGCGGCGAGGCTTCATTCATCTTGAAGTAGTTTCCGTAGGTGTAGGTCCCGCCCTCCGCCATCGGCTGAAGCGACTTCCAAGGCCCATCCAGCCCGATCTGATACATGTCCGCTTCCACTTTCGCGTCGGGGACCTGCTTGCCCGTCGCGAGATCGGTCAGCGAAACCGTCAGATGATAGTCCCGGGGGCCGCGCTTTTCGCCGCCGTGCATGCTCTGGTCCACGGCATTGCCGGAGGCGGCCACCTGGCTGCCGGCCTCCACCCCCCAATCGATCCGGATGCCGTCCACCGTCACGCTCTGCGGGGGGTCGGCAAGGGCCGGAGTGACGGAAAGCAGGACCGCCGCGAGGATACCTATTAACGCTGGGCGAGTACGATTGCGTAACATGATCACCTCCATCATTTGGCTTCTGACAGGACCGCCGCGCGGCTCCTGTTCAGAAGATCGAGCGGGTTATAGAACGCCCAGACATAGAAGAACGTGAGCAGGTAGATGACGGCCATGCCGAACAGCCGCATCGGCATCATCGAGGCGATGCCCATGCTGTACGGTCCACCCCACTCCTCGGCCGTGCTCCAGATCACGAAGGAGAGACCGAGACCGACCGGCCCGAACACACGCAGCCATCGGCCACTGAACAGGCTGATCGCGATAGCGGCTTCGGTGAGAGCCACGAGCCACGCCACCAGTTGCGGTCCCACGGCCTGGCTGAGCACGATCCAGATCTGGTCGTAAGAGGCCTGCCAGGTTCCGGCGACATCCTTCTGGGCCGCCGTCAGATAGTCAAGGTAGTGGTCGAGGAAGTAAGGCTGAAGCTTCAGCGTCGCGTCATAGGCCCAGAGGAGCCCGAACAACACGCGGGCGAAGGCCAGGATCTCGTTGTGGCTGAGATCGGGGTCGCTGCGCAACCTTTCCGCTCCGATGACGAATAGAAACAGAATGATATAGGCCAAGCCCACTCCGGGATCGGTCGCATCCTGGCCAAAGTCCCCGCCATGCTCGATGGCAATCCACACGAAGAGGCCATAGAAGAAGCCCGCCCACCCCAACTTGGTCACGCCGCGCCCGGAAAGCATGGAGGCGGCAATGGCGATCTTCAGGAAGGACACTCCGGCAACCACGAGAGCCACCCAGGCGCTTTCCATGCCGACGCCGAGAAAGCTGGCCATTTCCGTCTTGTGCGACCAGCTCAGTGAGCCCCAGGCGTCATAGAGCATCACCAGGCCGACGAGCAGCCGCAACAGGGTGAGCGCCTGGGTTGTCGATGGGGTCAGCTCCGAGGTGAACGACGTATTCTCACCTTCGATGCCGACAGCCTGCAAGGTGCCGCGTAGCCATCGACCGAACCGACCATCGGCGGTATGCGGCTCAAGGGAATTTGAACGATCCATCGGATCCTCCTTTCATTGGCACCTGACACGTGCCCCAGACCTACAATTGAATTTCTCATCGCAAGCGAGATTTCGGAATGATCCGCATCAATTCCGAATCCGGCATGGAAATCCGAACCTTCGCCCGAAGGCTCGACACACCCGAAACCGGGCATATCGGACCTGTTGACGCTGGCCGCTGGCGTTCATTACACGCTGGAAGCGGTACCAGAGGCGATCATGGTCATGACCGGACCATGTGGCCGCGGTTCGTTCTTCTAATCGCAACGGGCCCCTGTTCCAGGACAAGCGTCGTTGCTGGCCCTGGTCTTCCGAGATCGAACCTGTTCTGGCGGCCATCCTGCCGGTCCCACTGAAGGGCGAGCGCGGAAGAAAAGAAAGATCGTCGCATGCCTTCGCGGGTCCGAGGTCGGCGTTGTGACGCAGGACCAAATGCGGCTCCGCCCTTGATCCATGTCATGGCGCACCAAAGATGTTGCAGTGATAATTCGATTGGTCTCAGGAGGGGTTGCGGCGCGATGACGAATGATCACAGCGACAAGAGAACGGGCGCAGAGCCGGCCGCGGAAGCGGCGCTTCTGAATGGACGGGCGGCGTTTCTGGGCTTTTTAACGAAGCGTCTCGGCAACCGCGCCGATGCCGAAGACGTCTTGCAGGAATTTTGCGTCCGGGTGCTGGCCCGACGCGATCAATTGCGCGAGGTCGAGCGAATGGATGCCTGGCTTTACGCCGTCCTGCGCTCGGCGCTGACCGATCACTACCGCAGGACGGCGCGGCGCGGCCGTCTGACTGAAGCGGTGGCCAGCGAGCCGGAGACGTGGGCCGAGGACGCAGCCGACCAGATGGCGCATATTTGCACCTGCATGACGGGCCTCATCCCCGCCCTGCGCCCAGCCGATGCCGAACTGATCCGCCGCATCGACTTCGGCGAGGAGGATCGCCTGGCGGTGGCTGCCGATCTGGGGCTCAGCCGGAACGCCCTCGGCGTCCGGCTGCATCGCGCGCGCGCGGCCCTGCGCGACGCGCTCATGAGCCATTGCGGCCCTTGCTGCAAGACCGGCGCCGACGATTGCTATTGTCCGCCCGCCGGCTGCGAGAATCCCGATCACGGCTCACATTGCCACGAGCACGAACACGCGGCCTGAGGAACGCCCCGTCCGTGTAATCGGCACCGCCCAACGGCGTCTACTCCCGTGACAACGCCCTTCGGGGCGATCCTGCGGGAAAGTGTTGGCCATGCGACGGAAAGCGACGAACCCAAGAGCGGCGACGTGGGGTCATTCCCAGTCCGAACGCGAGATTGACGTTGTGGTCAACCGGATAAACTGCGCCTGCGCCGCGCGCGCCCGGTATGCGGACGCGCCGCTCGCGCGCGCCATGTTCCGACGCGTCGAGACTGACGGCCAGAGCGTCGAGGACGCCGCGCGCGCATTGGGGATCGGCTACGGAGACGGCGCCTATCTCCTCGCAGGCCTTCGGCGGGATGTCGCAGCCGAGTTGGCGACAGTGCTGCTTTCTGGGCGGACCTTCGACGAGGAAGCCGCGCCGCCGGAAGAGCAATCATGAATGCTCCCCTCGGCAAATCCGTCGCCGGAGGGTCTCTTTCCCACGTTCAGTCAGCTGACCACGCGGCCGGATGCCACCGGACAAAAGCGGGACGCCTTGGGGGCAACCGCCTTGTGGCGCGCGCTTCGGCGGCCCGTCGGTCGCCTGGCCCGCAACCGCAGGGGAGTGAAAGATCGTGAACTGGCTCCTGCAGAACTGGATCTGGGTCCTGCTCATCGGCGGAATCGCGGCGATAAATTCCTTCCGCTACGGTGAAAGGCATCGCGGACTTGCGGGACACGGCGAGCGCCGTCAACGTGGCGGCTGCGGATCGGGAAGCCGCGACAAGTCGCACAGGGCCTCGGACGGCGACGCCCCGGACCATCTCGCGGGCGCCTGAGACGCGCGTTCCTCGGCTCCCGCGCTTTGCCGGCGGCCCGCTCGGAGGCCGCCACCTGCCGCAGCCCGTCGGAGCGATGGCCCTGCGGAAGGGCTCACGCGGGAGCCATCGACCGACGGATTGGCCTTGTCCCGCGGGCTCTCGAGAGCCTGCAGCCTCATCCAGGCGCGTGGCGCGGCGGCGCTGGCTCCGATGTCATGGTGGACAGATTTGGCCGGATCCCTTTGGACGCGCCGTTCACCCTCGAGAACGCGATCTCGGCCGCGCAGCACCCGGAGAGACTTCGTCTCCGTGACGGCGAGCCGGTTCGACCTCCTCCATATGCCCGAGCTCTGCGGCGCCAATGCGCGCGGATTATGCGCCGAATTTCACCGCGGGACAGCGGCGGCAGGGCGCCTTTCCGCTGCCGGCCAAAATAGCTCTGACCTCGCGCGCCGCGGAGGCGGCGCATACCACGATCAGCCGTTCTGCATGTCTGTGCTGAAAGTCGAAGGGATTGGTCCGGTCATTCGACCGCTCATCGCCGCCCCACGCGGCCGCCCCCCGCCGGCGTCTGAATAGGGTGGTCCGGCAACGGTCCCGGGAGACAGATCGCCATTCTGTAATGCCGCATCTGGGCCAGCGTCTACAATTCGCAACCCTATGACAGGAGGCCATGATGGACCTGAAGAAGACCCAACCCGGGCGCGAATCCGACGCGCCCGCCAAGGCGGGAGGCTGCTGCGGCGGTGGGCACGCTGCGAAGCCCGCTGCCAAGACCGAAACGCGGCCGGACCAGCCCACCACGGCGCCGGCGCCGAAATCGGGCGGCTGCGGCTGCGGCAATCACTGAACACCGGGCGACGGAGGTTTGGGCCGGCCTGACCGGCCCAAACCTGGAGCGCTCAGAACGCCGGTTGCGGCGACATTTCCCCATCTGCGCTGGAAACTGTAATCTCAGGGCGTGGCATCAATCACGAGGAACGCGCGGATGAACGGTCATACCCATAACGCATCGCCGCAATCAGCGACGGCTGTCTATACCTGCCCGATGCACCCCGAGGTGCGCCAGGATGGACCCGGGAACTGCCCGAAATGCGGCATGTTTCTGGTGCCGGAAAGCGAAACCGGAGGCGAGGCGGGAGGCGAGCATGCCGGCCACGACCAGATCGGCCACGACCATGCCGCGCACGATCATTCCACCCGCGGGCACGACCATCGCCGCCGGACGGCCGCATCGGGCGGCAAATATGACACGGTGCCCAAGGGCTGGAGCGGCGCGGTCTACAGCTGCCCGATGCACCCCGACGTGCGTCAGACCGGGCCCGGCGCCTGCCCGCTCTGCGGCATGGGGCTCCAGCTCGAGGCCAGTTCGGCGGCGGAGGGCCCGAACCCGGAACTCATCGATTTCTCCAGGCGGCTTTGGGTCGGCGTCGCGCTGACGGTGCCGCTTCTTCTCCTGACGATGCCGCTCTATCTGGGCTTCAACCAGATCCGGGTCTTCTTCGGCGAAACCGCGTCGCTGTGGCTCGAAGTCCTCGTCTCGTCACCGGTGATCCTGTGGTCAGGCTGGCCCTTCTTCGTCCGCGGCTGGAACTCGTTCCGCTCGATGAACCTCAACATGTTCTCGCTGATCGGTATGGGGGTGTCCGCATCCTACCTCTACTCGCTCATCGCGGTGATCGCTCCCGGCATCTTCCCTGCAGGCTTCCGCGATCCCGCGACCGGCGCGGTCGGTGTCTATTTCGAGGCCGCGGCGGTGATCGTGACGCTGGTCCTTCTCGGCCAGGTGATGGAGCTCAAGGCCCGCGAAGGCACCGGCAAGGCGATCCGCGCGCTGCTCGACCTCGCGGCCAAGACCGCGCGAGTGATCCGGTCTGACGGAACGGAAGAGGAAATCCCGCTCGAGGAGGTGCAGGTCGGTGACCGCATCCGGGTCCGACCGGGTGCCAAGGTGCCGGTCGATGGCATCGTTGCGGACGGCCGCTCCTCGATCGACGAAAGCATGATCACCGGCGAACCCGTGCCGGTCGAGAAGACCGCCGGCGACAAGCTCACCGGCGCCACGATCAACGGCACCGGCAGCCTGATCATGGAGGCGACGCGCGTCGGTGCCGACACGATGCTCGCCCAGATCGTAGAAATGGTCTCCCAAGCGCAGAAGAGCCGCGCCCCGATCCAGAAGTTCGCCGACAAGGTCGCGGGCTGGTTCGTGCCGGTGGTGATCGGCATCGCGGTGCTCGCCTTCATCGTCTGGGCGATCTGGGGCCCGGCGCCGGCCTACGCCTATGCGCTCGTCTCGGCCGTCGCGGTGCTGATCATCGCCTGCCCCTGCGCACTCGGTCTGGCGACACCGATGTCAATCATGACGGCTACGGGCCGCGGCGCGCAGAAGGGCGTGCTGATCAAGAATGCCGAGGCGCTGGAGCGGTTCGAGAAGATCGACACGCTGATCGTCGACAAGACCGGCACATTGACCGAGGGCAAGCCCCGGCTCGTCGCGGTGCTGCCCGAGCCCGGCCATGACGAGACCGAGGTACTGCGTCTTGCCGCAACGTTGGAGAAGGGCTCGGAACACCCGTTGGCCGAGGCGATTGTCAAGGGTGCCGAGGATCGTGGCGTGAAGCTCGGTGCGGCCGAGGATTTCCAGGCAATCACCGGCAAGGGCGTGACCGGCCGCGTCGACGGCAAATCGGTGGCGCTCGGCAATCTCAAGCTGGTCAACGAGATGGGGCTCGAAGCCGGCGCTCTGACCGCCGAGGCCGACGCGCGGCGCGACGAGGGCGAGACGGTGATGTTTGTCCTGCTCGATGGTGTCGTCGCCGGCCTGGTCAGCGTCGCCGACCCGGTGAAGGAGACGACGCCCGCGGCGATCAAGGCGCTGCACGCGCTCGGCTTTCGCATCATCATGGCGACCGGCGACAACGAGCGCACAGCGAAGGCTGTAGCGGCCCGGCTCGGCATCGACGAGATTCGCGCCGACGTCCTGCCCGAGGACAAGGCACGCATCATCAAGGAGCTGCAGGCGCAAGGCCGCAAGGTCGCCATGGCCGGCGACGGCGTGAACGACGCCCCCGCGCTCGCCCAGGCCGATGTCGGCATCGCCATGGGCACGGGGGCGGATGTCGCCATCGAGTCGGCCGGGATCACGCTGGTGAAGGGCAACCTCGACGGCATCGCCCGCGCCCGCCGCCTCGCCCGCGCCACCATGCGCAACATCCGGCAGAACCTGTTCTTCGCATTGATCTACAACGGCCTCGGCGTGCCGGTCGCGGCGGGTATTCTCTATCCGTTCCTCGGCATCCTGATCGGGCCGATCTTCGCCGCCTTCGCGATGAGCGCCTCCTCGATCTCGGTCGTGCTCAACGCACTCCGGCTGAGGACGGCGAAGGTGTGAGAGGCCCGGCGGGGGTTCTTCAACCTGCATCAAAGACCCCCCGGCGAAGCATGCGCAATGTTTTCTCCTCCGGGGTACAGGAAAGGCAAGCGGGAATGACACTGAGCCAGCAAATCGAATTCGGCCCGCGCCGCCGCGGCCCGAGGCTTTCGCTCTGGGTGCTGGATAAGGCGCTCGGCTCCTTCATCCAACGCGGTACGCTTCAGCTTCGTCTACCCGACGGGACGCGCCGCCGCTACGGAACCGGGGCGCCTGAGATCGCCATCGCCATCCGCGACGACCGAACCCTGCGCCGGATCGCCTTCAACCCCGATCTCGCCGTGGGCGAAGCCTATATGGACGGCACCCTGACCATCGAGAAGGGAGGGCTCTACGGCTTTCTCGCGCTCTGCCTATCGAATGCCGGCACCGGCGCGGGCTGTGGCCTCCGCGCAGCGCGCGGTTGGGTTCGGCGGTTTGTGCGGCCCATGCTGATGCATAACCCGGTCGGCAAGGCGCAGCGCAACGTCGCCCATCACTATGACCTGAGTGACGCGTTCTATGAATTGTTCCTAGACCCGGAGCGGCAGTATTCCTGTGCGTATTTTACGTCGCCGCAGGACAGCCTCGAAGCGGCCCAGGAACGCAAGATGCGCCATATCGCGGCCAAGCTCGCCCTTGCCCCGGGGCAGAAGGTTCTCGACATCGGCTCGGGTTGGGGCGGGCTCGGGCTCTATCTTGCGCGCGCGGCCAGGGTCGAGGCGACCGGGGTGACGCTGTCGGTCGAACAGCAGCGCTATGCCAGCGACCGCGCGGCGCGCGAGGGGCTGGCCGAGCGCGCGCGCTTCCAGCTGCGCGACTACCGGCATGAGCCGGGCCGCTATGACCGTATCGTCTCGGTCGGCATGTTCGAGCATGTCGGCGGGCGTCACTATGGCGAGTATTTTCGCAAGCTCGCCTCGCTGCTCACGGAAGACGGGGTGGCGCTGGTCCATACCATCGCCGACAGTACGGGCCCCGGCGCACCGCATCCCTGGATCCGGAAATACATTTTTCCGGGCGGCTATATTCCCGCGCTCTCCGAGATTGCACCGGCGATCGAGCGCGCCGGGCTGGTCTTGACCGACATCGAGGTGCTGCGGCTTCACTATGCCGAGACGCTGCGCATCTGGCGCGAAAGGTTCCTTGCGCGCCAGGCGGAAGCCGTGGCGCTCTATGACGAACGCTTCTGCCGGATGTGGGAATTCTACCTCGCGTGTTGTGAAGCGGCCTTCCGCCATTCCGGGCTCGTGGTGTTCCAGCTGCAATTGACCCGTCGGGTCGACAGTCTGCCGCTCTCCCGCGATTACATGGCCGCCGCCGAAGCCGCATTCAGTGGCACTCAGGAACGTGGCGTTGGGTCTGGCACGACAGCGCAGGTGGCGGCCATTCCCGTCGAGGCGTGAGCGGGACCCAAGAAACGGGGGAATCGCTGCACCGATGCCAGGCCACGGGCCACTGCCACCATCCGGCCGCGCGGTCTCGCCGTCTCCAAGCGGAGATTGGCCGGCGGTGTCAGTGTCGAGGTTCCGAGCAATCGCGACGACATTGCCGATACTGGCATTGGTCGCTCGCTTGGTGTTCAACTCAAGCGGCAGGACACCGAACGCCTTCACGAGGTGCACGCCGCCGGCGAGCGGAGACCCGTGGGGCTGCTCTGCAAAGGCGGGGTATCTTTGATCTCGTTCGCGCCAAATGATCGATGACTGCGCGACCCTCGTGCGCCGTGCACGTACCGCCGGAGCGGCGCTCTGGACAGGTTGCATCAGGGCGATCTGTCGGACCCACAACTGAGGAAAGATTGGAAACGGCATGACAAGACTGCCGAACGAGATCGAGGCCGCCGCTTGGAACGCCGAGCGCGGGCAGGAGTGGGTTCGTCGTCAAGCTACGCTCGACGCGCTCATGGCTGAGGTGCTGGACCTCCTTCTTGACGCCGCTGACCTGAAGCCCGGAGAAGCGATCCTCGACATCGGCTGCGGCGCCGGCGCTACGACGCTGGCCGCGGCGCAACGCCTGGGCGCAGGCGGCAGCGTTCTCGGTGTAGATCTCTCTGTCCCTCTGCTCGATCATGCCGTGGCTCGCGCCGAAGCCCTGGGGCTCGAGACCATCGACTTCCATTTGGCGGACGCCCAGACCCACCCCTTCAAGGTCGCCCGCTTTGACCGCATGATCTCCCGCTTCGGCGTGATGTTCTTTGACGACCCGACGACGGCATTCCGCAATATCTCCCGCGCCCTGCGGCCTGGTGCCCGACTGGTCTTCGCGGCCTGGTCGAGGCCCGATCTCAACCCATGGTTCGCGATACCCGCGCGGGTCGCCACCTCCGTGCTCGGTCCGCTCGAGGCTCCGGACCTGGCGGCTCCGGGGCCAATGGCCTTCCATGATATCGAGCGGGTGGTCGGTATCTTGCGAGCGGCAGGGCTTGCGGACTGCTCCGGCGCGGCACGACAGATCGTGCTGACCCCTCCCGGCAGTTTCGATGAAGTCGTTGAATTCGTCGTCTCGGTCGGCCCGGCTTCCCGCGTGATCGCTGCGCGAGGCGGGACCGAGGCCGACCGCGCCGCAATCCTCGAAGGCTGCCGCGCCGAGCTGGAAGACTTTCACATCGACGGGCGCGTTCTTGTGCCGGCCAGCGTCAATCTGTTCCAGGCGCGCCGCCCTGGCTGAGGCCGTGGCCGCGAATGAGGTGACCTGCGATTGGGTCGCCGGCGACAGGCACTGCCTTCGGCCGCCATACTCGGCCTGGTTCATAGCACACGACGCGAACAAAAAGGCGGAAACGACGAAGGACGCCTGGGAACGCCTACTCGCGGCTTGGCAACACGGAAGGCAGACACCGCCGAATTTTCTCTCCCGGACCCGCTCCCGGGCAGACTGGCCCGAACAATCGTGCCGATGCCGCCTGTGGACAACGCCACGGATCAGGTGCGGCGTCTCACCGTGCGAACTTCCCCGACGGATGCGGCGGGCGCGGGTCCCGGCCGGCAGTAAGCGGTGTCTGAGCGGCACGTTGTCGGCGCCGGCGCTGCCTGCGAGGTGATACCCATCTCAAGATGGGGGTGCGTTTCGCAATGGAGGCTCAGACTGCGTTTCTCAGATCGCTCGGGGTCGAGGTGTTTGAGAGCGG
>WGNF01000003.1 GCA_016124615.1 Paracoccaceae bacterium
CGGCACCTTCCTGAACGGCATCACGCGGCAGCGGGTGATCGGCCTGCTGCGCGCGGCGGGCGTCACGGTGCACGAGGTCACGCTGACCGTCGCCGATTTCCACGAGGCCGACGAGATCTTCTCGACCGGCAACATCTCGAAAGTGGTGCCCTGCATCGCCTTCGAGGAGCGCAAGCTGGCCTTCGGCCCCATCGCCCAAAGGGCCCGCGCGCTTTACTGGGACTGGGCGCATTCCGGCGGGCGCTGACCCCGTCACACCGCTGACACGCCGCGCCGCTAGATCAGGGCGGCCCGAACGGAGAATGCGATGCCCCCCGTCACCTTCCTGCACCTGACCGACCTGCACATTTCGGCACCCGAGGCGAATGACACCTCGCTGCACAGCGACACGCTGACCACGCTCGACGCCGTGCTGGACCGGATCGCCGGCATGGATGCACAACCCGATTTCGTCGTCGTCAGCGGCGATCTGACCAATCTTGGCGACGAGGCCAGCTATCGGTTGCTGGCCGGGCGGTTGCAACGGATCGCGCCGCCGCTGGTGCTGGCGCTGGGCAACCACGACCGGCGGGCAGAGTTCCGGCAGGTCATGCTGGGCGAGGCGATGGATGCGCCCTATGCCCATGATGTGGTGCTGGCCGGGGTGCAGGTGATCGTGCTCGACAGTCTGGTGCCCGGCCGGGTCGCGGGTGCGCTCGGCCCCGATCAGTTCGCCTTCCTCGATGCGGCGCTCAACCGTCATCCCGATCTGCCCAAGCTGGTCGTCGTTCACCACCCGCCCGCGCTGGACCCGGAAGCCGAGATCACCTGGCACGCGCTGGACTGGGACGACAGCACCCGGTTGGCCGGGATGCTGAAGGGCCGGGGCGTCGTGGCGATGCTGTGCGGCCATGTCCATGTGCCGCGCGTCACGCACTGGCACGGCATCCCGGTGATTGTCGGCAACGGCCAGCACAACACCATCGACCCGCTGATCACCTCGGAAATGCGCATCACCGATGGCACCGGTTTCGGCCTGTGCACCCTGCGCCCCTCGGGGTTGACGGTGGAATTTGTCGCCATGCCGCAGACCGGCCGCGTGCTTGACCACGTGTCGCTGGAGGCGCTGCGGCGGATCGCCTGAGCCCGTCAGGCCCGCCCGGCGCGGCCCATCAGCGCGCCAAGCGCCGCCATCGCCAGCACGATCAGCCCGCCGCCGATCAGCGCCGAGGCGATGTAGCCGAAGGCCGGGTTGTGCAGGAAGGCGGGCGCGTAATCCGGCATCGGCGCGGTCCAGAGGTTGGCCAGCCGCGCCAGCCCCTGCGGCACCGCGTCCGGCGGGGCGACGCCGCCCGAGGCGCGGGCAATCCCGGCCCGCGTCGCCGCATCGGCCAGATCGCCCGGCCTCCATTCGCCCCAAGCCATGCCGCCCGCGATCAGCCCCAGCGGCGAGGCCACCATCAGCGCGCCGACCCCGGCCCACAGCCGCCGCGTTGCCCCGACGGTGGCCCCCTGCGCCGAGGCCACCAGCAGTTCGGGCTGCGCGCGTTGCAGCCAGGCGACGATCCCGGCGCTCAACACCGCTTCGGCAGCGCCCGCCAGCGTCAGATGCGCCAGCATCATCGCGGGCAGCGCGATCGACAGCGAGTAGGGCGCGTAAAGCGGCGTTCCGGCGGCGTCGTGGAACAGAAGCGGTTGCACCCCGAACTCCAGCGCCGCGCAGAAGGCCGAGGCGTTGATCGCCACATAGCCCGCGATGCCCGCCGCCACTGCCCGTCGTGGCGCCGTCACCGCCGCCCGCCCCGCGATCAGCCGATAGACCGCCCAGGCGGTGAAACAGCCGACGATCGCCATGTTGAAACTGTTGGCGCCAAAGCTGGTGATGCCGCCGTCGCCGAAGAACAGCGCCTGAATCGCCAACGCGACCGAGATCGACAACAGCCCGGCCCAGGGCCCCAGCAGGATCGCCGCCACCCCCATGCCGACCGCATGGGCCGTGGTGCCGCCGGGGATCGGCAGGTTGAACATCATCACCGTGAAGCAGAAGGCCGACACCACCGCCAGCATCGGCACCGTGCGGCCCTGCATCTGCGCCTTCACCCGCGCCAGCCCGCGCATCCAGAACGGCAGCGCGACCGCATAGGCCGCGGCGCAGGTCGCGGGGCTCAGGTAACCATCGGGAATGTGCATGCCACGCTTTCTGCCAAGGGGCCCGTCTTGCGACCGAGCCTTCCAGATCGGCGGGGCGTGTCAAGCTGGCATGTCGCCCCGGCCTTGTTGATTAGTCCTGGACTAATCAAAGCGGACTTAAGTTTTGCTTTTTCCTTTCCGCCGATTGCGACAAGGTCCGCCGAGGTCAGGAAACCCCGAAAGGACGGCGCATGTCAGTCGAAAAGGTAGAGGTGCTGGTGGTCGGCGCCGGGCAGGCCGGTGTGGCGATGAGCGAGCATCTGGGCCGCGCCGGGGTGCCGCATCTGGTGCTGGAACGCGCCCGCATCGCCGAACGCTGGCGCACGGAACGCTGGGATTCGCTGGTCGCCAACGGCCCGGCCTGGCATGATCGCTTTCCGGGGCTGGATTTCCCCGGCAACCCCGATGCTTTCGTGGCCAAAGAGGCGGTGGCCGACTATTTTGTCGATTATGCCGAAAAGATCGCCGCCCCGATCCGCTGCGGGGTCGAGGTGACATCGGTTCGCCGCAACACCGGCCGCCCCGGCTTTCGCGCCGAAACCTCGGCCGGTGTGATCGAGGCCGACTATGTCGTGGCCGCCACCGGCCCGTTCCAGCGCCCGGTGATCCCGGCGCTGGTACCGGAAACGGCGGGGCTGACCCAGCTTCACTCCGCCGCCTACCGCAACCCCGGCCAGCTGCCGCCGGGCGCGGTGCTGGTGGTCGGCGCGGGGTCATCGGGCGCGCAGATCGCGGCCGAACTGATGCAGGCGGGGCGCAAGGTCTACCTGTCGGTCGGCCCGCACGACCGCCCGCCGCGCCGCTACCGCGGCCGCGATTTCGTCTGGTGGCTGGGCGTGCTGAACAAATGGGATGCCGAGGCCATGCCGGGCGCCGAGCACACCACCATCGCGGTGACCGGCGCTGAGGGCGGCCATACCGTCGACTTCCGCCGTCTGGCGGCGGAGGGAATGACGCTGGTCGGCCGCACCGAGGGTTTCCGCGACGGCGTGATGGCCTTCGCGCCCGACCTTGCCGCCAACCTCGCCCACGGCGACGCCAACTACCTGTCGGTGCTGGACGAGGCGGATGCCTATGTCGCCCGCAACGGGCTCGACCTGCCGGAAGAGCCCACAGCGCGGATCATCGGCCCCGATCCCGCCTGCGTCACCGACCCGATCCTGTCGCTCGACCTGGCGCAAGCCGGGATCACCACCATCCTCTGGGCCACCGGCTTCGCGCTCGATTTCGGCTGGCTGCAGATCGACGCCTTCGATGCGCAGGGCCGCCCGCAGCACAAGCGCGGCGTCTCGGTGGAACCGGGGGTCTATTTCCTCGGCCTGCCCTGGCAGACCCGGCGGGGCTCGTCCTTCATCTGGGGCGTCTGGTACGATGCGAAATACGTCGCCGACCATATCGTGAAGCAGCGCGCCTACACCCTCTACCGCCCCGCCACGGCGGCGGAATAACCCGGAGACCCCGATGGCCCATACCCGCATCCGCCCCTTCAACACGAAGGACACCTACCCCGAGCAGAAGCTCGACAACGACCTCGCGCAGGCCGTGGTCGCGCGCGGCACGATGATCTTTTTGCGCGGCCAGTGCCCGCAGGATCTGGATACCGCGAAGAACATCGACAGCCACGACCCGGTGGAACAGACCCACAAGGTGATGCAGAACATCAAGCAGCTGATCGAGGAATGCGGCGGCACGATGGACCATCTGTGCAAGGTCGTGGTCTACCTCACCGACGTGCGCCACCGCGAGGCGGTCTACCGCACGATGGGCGAATACATCAAAGGCGTGCACCCGGTCTCGACCGGCGTCACCGTCACGGCGCTCGCCCGGCCCGACTGGCTGGTGGAGATCGACGCCACCGCCGTGATCCCGGACTGAGCCGCAAGCCGATCCGGCCGGGGGTTTCACACCCCCGGACCCCGGTGGGATATTTCTGCCAAGATGAAAGATCGCCGTTTCATCTTGGCAGAAATATCCCGGGGTCCGGGGCAGCGCCCCGGCCGCCAGCCAACAGGAGATCCGCATGACCTTTTCCATCACCGCCCGCTGCGCCCGGACCGGGCAGTTCGGCGTGGCCATTTCCTCGTCCAGCCCCGCCGTGGCGGCGCGTTGCGCCCATGCGCGGGCCGGGGTGGGGGCGGTGGCGACGCAGAACGTCACCGACCCGCGCCTTGGCCCGCAGGCGCTGCGGCTGCTGGCCGAGGGCGCGTCGGCGGGTGAGGCGGTGGCGATCCTTGGCCGGGTGATGCCGCATCCGGACTATCGCCAGCTGCTGGTGGTGGACGGGCAGGGCGGCGCCGCGATCCATTCCGGCGCGCATGCGCTGGGCATCTGGGCTGAGGCGCGGGGGGCGGATTGCGCCGCGGGGGGGAACCTGCTGGCCAACGCCGAGGTGCCCGGCGCGATGGTGGGCGCCTTCGCGGCCGCGCCGGGGGCGCTGGCCGACCGGCTGCTGGCCGCGTTGCAGGGCGGGCTGGCGGCGGGCGGCGAGGCCGGGCCGGTCCGGTCCGCCGGGCTGCTGGTGGTGGACCGGGAAAGCTGGCCCTATATCGATCTGCGCATCGACTGGGCCGACGACCCGATCGGGATGCTCGCCGCCGCTTGGGCGGTCTATGCGCCGCAGGCCGAGGCCTATGTGACGCGCGCGCTGAACCCGACGGCGGCGCCATCCTACGGGGTGCCGGGCGATGAATAGGCCCGCACGCTACGATGTGCTGTTCGAACCGGTGCGGATCGGGCCGGTGGTGGCGAAGAACCGCTTCTTTCAGGTGCCGCATTGCAATGGCGGCGGCTACCGCGACCCTTCGGCCGCGGCCGAGATGCGGCGGGTGAAGGCCGAGGGCGGCTGGGGCGTCATCTTCACCGAACAGACCGAGATGCACCACACCTCGGAAATCACGCCGTTCATCGAGCTCAGGCTGTGGGAGGACAAGGACATCCCGGCCATCGCCAAGATGGCGGAGCGGATGAAATCGCATGGCGCGCTGGCGGGCATCCAGCTGACCTATTCCGGCATCAACGGGCCGAACCTTTATACGCGCGAGGTGCCGCTGGCGCCGACCGCGCTGCCGATCCGCACCTTCACCAACGATCCGGTGCAGGCCCGCGCGATGGACAAGGCTGATATCGTCAACCTGCGGCGCTGGTTCGTGAATGCGGCCAGGCGGTCGCGCGCGGCGGGGTTCGACCTGATCTGCCTGTATGGCGCGCATGGCTTCGGCATCTTCCAGCATTTCCTCAGCCGCGCCACCAACCAGCGCGGCGACGAATACGGCGGCAGTCTGGAAAACCGCTCGCGGTTTGCCCGCGAGGTGATGGCCGATCTGCGCGACGCGGTGGGCGATACGATGGGGCTGAGCCTGCGGGTGTCGCTGGACGAAAGCATCGGCGATCTGGGGTTTTCCAATGACGAACTGCGCGACTTCATCGAGATGAACCGCGATCTGCCCGACCTCTGGGATCTGGCGCAGGGGACGTGGGAGGAGTGTTCCGGCCCCAGCCGCTTCAAGGAGGAGGCGGCGCAATACGACCTTGTACGCGGGATCCGCGACCTCAGCGACAAGCCCATTGTGGGGGTGGGGCGCTTCACCAGCCCCGATGTGATGGTGACGATGGTCACCTCGGGCACGCTCGACTTCATCGGTTGCGCGCGCCCGTCGATCGCCGATCCGTTCCTGCCCCGCAAGATCGCCGAGGGCCGGATCGAGGATATCCGCGAGTGTATCGGCTGCAACGTCTGCGTGTCGGGCGACATGACGCAGTCGATCAGCCGCTGCACGCAAAACCCGACCTTCATGGAGGAATGGCGCAAGGGCTGGCACCCCGAGACCATGAACCCCAAGGGGCCGAGCCAGTCGGTGCTGGTCATCGGCTCCGGCCCGGCGGGGCTGGAGGCCGCGCGGGCGCTGGCCCTGCGCGGCTATGATGTGGCGGTGGCGGAGGCGGGCGAGGCCATCGGCGGGCGGGTGACGCGCGAACGCACGCTGCCCGGCCTTGCGGCCTGGGGGCGGGTGGTGGATTACCGGCAGTACCAGCTGTCGCAGCGCCTGAATGTGGAAATCTATCGCGGCAGCCGGTTGAGCGCGGCCGAGGTGCTGGAGTTCGGCTTCCAGCATGTCTGCGTGGCGACCGGCAGCATCTGGCGGCGCGACGGGGTGGCGCGTCAGCATGTGGTGGCGATGCCGATGGATGCGGCGATGCCGGTCTACACGCCCGATGACCTGATGGCGGGCCGGGTGCCCACCGGCGAGGTCGTGGTCTATGACGACGACCACTACTACATGGGCGGCGTTCTGGCGGAACTGCTGGTGCAGGCGGGCGCCCGCGTCACGCTGGTGACGCCCGCGCCCTACGTCAGCGACTGGGCGCGCAACACGCTGGAACAGGCGACGATCCACCGGCGGCTGGCGGGGCTGGGGGTGAAGATCGTGCTGAACACCGGGGTTGCCGCGATCCATGCCGGGGGGGTGGAGGCGGCGTGCACCTACACCGACACGCGCGGGCAGATCGGCTGCGATGCGGTTGTGGCCGTCACGTCGCGCGCGTCCGAGGATGCGCTTTACCACGCACTGCGGGCGCGGGCTGCGGATTGGGCGGATGCGGGCATCCTGTCGGTGCGGGTCATCGGCGATGCGGCGGCGCCGGGGCCGATCGCCTGGGCGACCTATGCCGGGCACCGCTATGCGCGCGAGCTGGACGAACCCGACCGCGGCGACGCGCCGCCGTTCCGGCGCGAGGTGGCGCGGCTGGAGGACTGACCGCCCTAGTTCCGTGTCACCGGGCGTGATCGCATCCGGGCGACGGTTTCGCGTTCGGCCCGCTTGCAGCGCATCGGCGGCAGGCCGCGATCCATCAGGGCCATGTCTTCCAGCACCATGTCGCCCATCTGCTTGAAGGCCACATCCAGCGCCCCGGCGCGGTGGGCCGACCGCAGAAAGCCCTTCAGCGCGCGAACCGGGTGATCGGGTGCCAGCGGCTCTTGCGGAAAGACATCCGAGGCGGCGGTGATGTGGCCCGCCGCCACCGCCGCCATCAGCGCGTCGAAATCCACCACATCGGCCCGGCTGAGCAGGATGAAGGCGGCGCCGGGGCGCATCCGGGAAAAGGCGTCGGCATTCAGGAAACCGCGGTTTTCGCTGGTCACCGCGGCGGTGACGAAGACCACGTCGCTCTGGCCCAGCACGGTGTCGAGGTCGGCGGGGACCACCCCCGCCTCGGCCAGCAGCGAGGGCGGCAGCCAGGGGTCGAAGGCGCGGAGGACCGGGCGAAAGCCGGTCAGCACCTCGCGCAGGCTGCGCCCCAGATCGCCAAAGCCGATGATGCCGACCTCGGCCCCGGTCAGCAGCCGCGCGCCGGTATTGCCGTCGCCGCCCCACAATTCGCGCCGCTGGCGAAAGGCAAGATCGGCCTCGGTCACGCCGCGCAACAGGTCGAGCGCGAGGGCAAGCCCAAGCTCGGCCACCGGGCGGGCGAAAACGGCGCCGGTGGTGACGACATGGATGCCGCGCTGAAAGAGGTCGGCATAGGGCATGTTGTCGATCAGGTTCGATTCGACGTTCAGCACCGCGCGCAACGCCGCCAGTCGGGCCAGCACCGGCGCCGTGACCGGCGGCTGGCCAAGGATGTAGCGCGCGTAGCGCAGCACCGCGTCGGGCAGGGTGTCGAGCAGGTCGCCGGGACACTCCATAACCTCATAGGTCTCGTGCAGCCGGGCGCGGGCGGCGGGGGTGAAGATCAGATCAAGGCTGCGCGGCGCGGGCGCCGACAGCACGATTGGCTTGGGCATGGGATCCTCCGGTTCGCGGCACCATATGCGGCGGCGGCGGGCGGCGAGAAGGGGAAAGTGGCGCGGCCTGACCATGCGGGCAGGTGGAATGCGGGCGGCGCAGGCCCATACTCTGACGCAGGCAGATGGAGGCACAGATGGACGGGACGACATTGCAGGCGCTTTCGGCGGACCTTGCGGCGCTGACGGCGCGGGCGGGCACCGCGGTGGTGGCGGTCGAAGGGCGCGAAACGCGGGCGAGCGGTTTTGTCTGGCGGCAGGGCTGGGTGGTAACCGCCGACGAGGCGCTGGGCGAGGAGGATGCCTACAGCGTGACGCTGCCGGACGGCAGCACGGTGGCGGCGACGTTGCGCGGGCGTGATCCATCCACCGATGTCGCGCTGCTGAAGCTGGAGGGCGACGGCGGCGTGGCGGTCGGCGCGCCGGGTGTGGCCGCGGCGGGCGCGCTGGCGCTGGCGCTGGGGCGGGCCGAGGGCGATGTGCTGGCGGGCTTCGGCGTGGTGACGCGGGCCGGGGCGGCCTGGCGCTCGATGCGCGGCGGCGTGATCGACGCGCGGGTGGAACTGGGGCTGCGCCTTGACCGGCGGGCCGAGGGTGGCCTTGTCATCGGCATGGATGGCGCGGTGCTGGGCATGGCGGCCTTCGGGCCGCGTCGGCGGGCGCTGGTGATCCCGATGGCGACGGTCGAACGGGTGGCGGCGATGCTGGCCGAACGCGGGCGGATCGCGCGCGGCTATCTGGGCGTCGGCCTGCAACCGGTGGCGGTCGCGGGGCATGACGGGATGGCGGGCATGGTCATCAGCCTTGACGCCAGCGGGCCGGGTGCTGCGGCGGGGCTGCATCAGGGCGACATCATCGTCAGCCTTGACGGCGCGCCGATCCGCCGGGTGCAGGATCTGACCGGCGCGCTGGGGCCCGACAGTGTCGGCCGGGCGATGGTGCTGGGGCTGCGGCGCGCGGGAAGCACCGCCACCGTCACCGTCACTGTGGGGGAAAGGCCAGCCGCGTGAGCGATCCGCTGACCCTTGCCATCACGCTTGCCGATCCGGCGCTGGCCGACCGGCTGGCGGCGCTGCTGGCGGGGGTGCCGGGGCTGCGGCTGGTCGCCGATCCGGCGCAGGCCACGGCGGTGATCGGCCCAGCCCCCGCGCCGCGCGCCGCATCCCCCACCGCGCTGACCCCGCGCGAGGCCGAGGTGCTGGTGCTGCTGGCCGAGGGCGCCTCGAACAAGGGGATCGCGCGGCGGCTGGGCATCTCGGTGCATACCGCCAAGTTCCACGTCCGCTCGCTGATGGACAAGATGGATGCCAGCGGGCGCACCGATGCGGTGACGCAGGCGGCGCGGCTGCGGCTGATAGAGTTGTGACTCAGGATACCGCGGGTGTCGCCGCCACCGGGGCCGCCGGGGCCTGTGCGGCGCGGCGCTTGCGCAGCGCATCGGCCACGAAAAGCCGCGACAGCGCGTGATAGAGCGGCTCTGGTGCCAGCACGCGCGCCACGCCGTAGCCGATCATCGAGGCGGCCATGACCGGCACGACGTTGTCGTGGTTGCCGGTCATCTCGACGATGATGACGAAGGCGGTCATCGGCGCCTGCACCACACCGGCGAAATAGCCCGCCATGCCCAGCACCGCCGCAAGGCTGGCGCTGGAGCCGAAGACGAGGCCGAGCGTGCTGCCCAGCCCCGCGCCCACCGCCAGCGAGGGCGCGAAAAGCCCGCCCGGAATGCCGGAAAGGGTCGAGGCCAGCGTGGCCACGAACTTGGCAAGGAAGAAGGTCACCGGCAGGTGGCTGCCCTCGACCGCGCCACGGGCCTGCGCATAGCCGGTGCCGAAGGTGCTGCCGCCGGTCGCGACGCCGATGACGGCCACCAGAAGCCCCGCCGCCCCCGCGACCGCCACCACGCGCCACAGCGGCACGGTCACGCGCCAGCGCCGGATGCGCCGCGTGATCACCAGCACGCCCGCGCTGAACGAGGCGCCGAACGCGCCGCCGACCACGCCGCAGGTGATCACCAGTGGCCAGTCGCCCGGAAAGGCGGCGGTGGCATGGGTGACGCCGAAATAGGTGTAGTTGCCGACCAGCCCCAGCGAGGCGATCCCGGCGATGATGACGGTGGACAGCACGATGCCGTTGGTGCGCGCGTTGTAGCTGCGGCTCATCTCTTCGATGGCGAAGACGATCCCGGCCAGCGGCGTGTTGAACGCCGCTGCGATGCCCGCCGCCGATCCCGCAAGGATCAGCCCGCGCGCATGGACCATCCGGCCCAGCTTTGCCGCCTGCAGCATCAGCGCGGCGCCCACCTGCACCGTCGGCCCCTCGCGGCCGATCGAGGCGCCGCAGGCCAGCGCCACGCAGGTCATCACGATCTTGCCGACCACCACCTTCAGCGTCAGGAAACTGCCGCGATCGGGGTCGGTATGCAGATGCCGCGCCGCGATCACCTGCGGGATGCCGCTGCCCTGCGCGCCCTGAAACTGCCGGTCGGTCAGCACGGCAAGCAGCACGAAACAGGCGGGCGTCAGCAGCAGCGGGATATAGCTGTGCCAGCCGCCGCCCGAGGTGACCTGCCCGAACACCTCTTGTGCAAGGTCGGCGACCTTGGCGAACCCGGCGCTGATCACCCCGATGGCGATCGCCCCGAACCAGAACACCAGCCGCGCGCGCCAGTGTCGCGACGTGCCGACGAGCATGCGAGACCGCCGCAAGACCCTCGACCGTCGTGACCTTTGCAGCGCCATCGCTCACCCTCCGCGTTTGTTTTGTCGATGCACCTTTTGGCCCCCGAACTTCAACCCCCCATTGCCGGATCATGCCCGCCGGGAAAGGTTTTTTCCGCGCCATGCCGGGCGCAGCCGGGCCGACCCGCGTCACGCCATGCCTTCAGCGCGACGGGCTGGCGGCGCGCCGACCGCCCGACGGGGGGCCAAAGGGCGCCGTGGGGGGCCGCGCAAGATCGACGGGCGCGCGGGTCGCGACAGGGCAGGGGCTACGGCCAGACATGAATAGATGCCAATACTGACATGGATCATGGCGCCACCCGCTCTTGGGCGGATAGCCTTTGTAGCGGGAAGCGCGCCACATTCAGGAGACAAAGACATGAAAATGGCGAATTGGGCGATGCGCGGTTTCCCGGCGCTCTGCGGTCTGGCGCTGGTGTTGGTGAGCGGCTGCGGCCCCTTGGGGGCGAGCCACGAGCAGTATTCCAGGGCGGCTCCGGCGGCCCAGACTGCCGCACCGGTCACCCGCGATCACGGTGAAAACGGCGGCCACGGCGACTGACCGAAGAAACACGGGGCAAGCACATGCAGCGAAGATCGTTTTTGGCAACTCTCGCGGCGGGCGCCCTGCCGCTGCCCGCCCTTGCGGCGGGCAGCGTGGCACAGCAGACGGGCGATACGGCAGCCGCACCGGGCGGGGCACCAACAGGGGCGGGGACGACCTTCTTCATCCCCGGATACTGGCCTGATCGCGCGCTGATCGGCGGGAAATGGGCCGACAAGGCTTGGCGTGTCGGCGGGCGCGGTCACGCGGCGGTCGGCACGCTCAGCATGCTGACCCGGCTGGGCGCCGACGGTAGCGTGAAACAGGCAGTCTTTCCGGTGAACGGCCATGATGTCGAGATCGCGCCCGGTGGCCGGGTCGGTTTCTTCGGCCGGATGGAATATGACGGCGCGCGCAGCGCGGCGCACCATGTCGCCTTCGATCCGGCGACGCTGGAACTGGTGGCGCAAGGTCAGCCGGTCAAGCCCGCGTGGCGTGGCGGCGGGCATGGCGAGTTCCTGCCGGGGGGCGATGTCCTGCTGACCTCGGAACGGCGGCCGCTGGCGGGTTTTGCCGGCCACCCCGAGGCGCATTACGGGCTGATCGCGTTGCGCGACCCCGAGACGCTCAAGGTGATCGACACGCTGCCCTGCCACGGCATTGACCCGCACGAGGTGCGCCTGATGCCCGACGGCAAGCATATCGCGGTGGCCAACTACGGCTCGGTCGCGCCGAAAGGGCACCGCAGCCTTGGCGCACCCCGGACGGTGGTCGAGGCGAGCGTGACGGTGGTCGATCTGGCCAGCGGGGCGCTGGTGGCAAAATACCGCTCGGACGATCCGGGGGTGGAATTGCGCCACCTGACGGTCACGCCCGAGGCCCGCATCTTTGCCATCCGCGCCCGTGTCGGCAAGGAGGGCGACGACCTCGCTTATCTCGGCACCGGCGCCGCTGACGAGATGGACATGACCCGCGACTCTGGTGCCTGTTTCCTGCCCGCGCGGCCGATGCTGTTCGGCCCCGATGCCGGTGCGGGCATCGTCTGCGGCAGCGCCGAGGATGACCCCCACATGCGCCACGGCCTGTCGGTGAAGGCCGACCCGGTGGCGGGCGAGGTGATCGCCACCTTCCCCTCGGCGCACCGCATCGGGGTGTTCGACGCCGCGACCGGCGCGCTGAAGCGGTCGATCGACACCAACGCGTTCGGCCTGCGCTATCCCGCCGGGCTGTTCCTGCTGCCGGACGGCCTGCACTACGCCGTGGCCGGCTACTGGCAGGGTCTCTACCTCTTCAGCCGCGGCACGCATGTGCTGGACCGCACGCTGACCCACTATCCGATGCTGTTCGGCCACAGCCACATGACGGCGGTCTGAACCGCGGGCTTGCCTCGGCCTGCGGGCCCGCGCATCACTGGGGCGGGCGCCCGGCGCCCGGTGATCCGCGAAAGGCCCTGCCATGCCCAACCACATCTTTGGCCGCTCCACCAAGGGGCAACCGCCAACGGCGCTGCGCGGCGACGGTTGCTATCTGATCGACGCCAGCGGCAAGCGCTACCTTGACGGCTCGGGCGGCGCGGCGGTGTCCTGCCTTGGCCATTCCGATCCGGATGTGCGCGCCGCGCTGCATGCGCAGCTGGACCAGCTCGCCTTTGCCCATACCGGCTTTTTCACCTCGGAACCGGCCGAGGCGCTGGCCGATCTGCTGATCGCCCATGCGCCGGAGGGGATCGACCGGGTCTATCTCGTCTCGGGCGGGTCCGAGGCGATGGAGGCGGCGCTGAAACTGGCGCGGCAGTATTTCCTGGAAATCGGCCAGCCAACGCGCCACCGCGTCATCGCCCGGCGGCAGAGTTACCACGGCAACACGCTGGGGGCGCTGGCGACCGGTGGCAATGCCTGGCGCCGGGCCCAGTTCGCGCCGCTCTTGGTCGAGACCACCCATATCGCGCCCTGCTACGAATACCGCGACCGCCGCGACGACGAAACCGCCGAGGCCTACGGCCTGCGCGTCGCGGATGAGCTGGAGGCGGAAATCCTGCGCCTCGGCCCCGAAACCGTGATGGCCTTCGTCGCCGAAACCGTGGTTGGCGCCACCTCGGGCGCGGTGCCGCCGGTGCCGGGCTATCTGGCCCGCATCCGCGAGATCTGCACCCGGCATGGCGTGCTTCTGATCCTGGACGAGGTGATGTGTGGCATGGGGCGCACCGGCCACCTTTACGCCTGCGCCGAAGACGGGGTGACGCCCGACATCCTGACCATCGCCAAGGGTCTGGGCGCGGGTTATCAGCCGGTGGGAGCGATGCTGTGCTCGGGCGCGATCTATGCTGCGATCGCCAGCGGCTCGGGCTTCTTCCAGCACGGCCACACCTATCAGGGCCACCCGATGGCGGCGGCGGCGGGCAAGGCGGTGCTGGAGGCGGTGCTGGGCCGGGGCCTGCTGGTGCGGGTCCGCCAGCAGGGTGCCGCGCTCGACGCTGCCTTGCGCGCGGCGTTCGGCCAGCACCCGCATGTCGGCGACATCCGGGGCAGGGGGCTCTTTCGCGGCCTCGAACTGGTGGCCGACCGCGAGAGCAAGGCGCCGTTCGATCCGGCGCGCGGGGTCAACAAGGCGGTGAAGGCCGCCGCCTTCGAGGCCGGGCTGATCTGCTACCCGATGGGCGGCACGATCGACGGCGTCCGGGGCGACCATATCCTGCTGGCGCCGCCCTTCATCATCGAGGACGCGCAGATCGGCGAACTCGTCGACAAGCTCGGCCAAGCGATCCGGGTGGCGACCGGTGTCTGATCTGCGGGTGGCGGGGCTGGTGCTGGCGGGCGGGCAGTCGCGGCGGATGGGCGGCGGCGACAAGAGCCTGCGCAGCCTGGGCGGGCGGGCGATGATCGCGCATGTCATCGACCGGCTGGCGCCGCAGGTCGGGCCGCTGGCGATCAGTTCCAACGCCGATCCGGCGGCGTTCCGGGGCTTCGGCCCGCCGGTGCTGCCCGACGGTGTTGGTGGCTTTGCCGGGCCGCTGGCGGGTATTCTGGCGGGGATGGATTGGGCCGCCCGCGATCCAGCGCTGACGCATCTGGCGACGGCGGCGACCGACACGCCATACTTTCCGCGCGATCTGGTGGCGCGGCTCTGCGATCAGGCGGCGCCGGGGCGGATCGTGCTGGCGCGGTCGTTCGGGCGGCGCCAGCCGGTGTTCGGGCTCTGGCCGCTGGCGCTGCGCGACGATCTGGCCGACTGGCTGGCGCGCGGCGAACCCCGCAAGGTGCAGGCCTGGGCCGAGCGTCATGCGCTGGCCGAGGTCGATTTCACCCCCGCCGATCCGGCCGCGCCCGATCCGTTCTTCAACGCCAACACGCCCGAAGAGTTCGCGCAGGCCGAGGCGATGCTGGCGGCGGGCACCGCCTGAGGCTTACCGGCGCGGTGGCGCTCAGCTCATCCCCAGCGCGGCCATGTACAGCTCCATGATCGCCTCTTCCTCGGCGAGGTCGTCCTTGTCGCGTTTGCGCATCGCGATGATCTTGCGGATCACCTTGGTGTCGTAGCCGCGCCCCTTGGCCTCGGCCATCACCTCTTTAAGCTGCTCGGCGATGTCCTTCTTTTCGGCTTCGAGGTGTTCGCAGCGCTCGATGAACTGGCGAAGCTCCTCGGCGGCGACGTTGGTCTGGGCGTCGGTGATGGGGTCGCTCATGGGGGCCTCTTTCTCGCGGGGTTCCCGGCTTCCCTAGCCGGGGCGGGGCGGGCGTTCAAGGGCTGCGCGCCCGGCGGCGCCGATTGCTTGCGCCCCGCGCGCAGGGTAAGGCGGGTGGGCACGAGGGGACAACGTCATGCTTTATCTGATCTGGGGTGGCGCGGTGCTGGCGCTGGCGGGGGTGGCGGGGCTGCTGGCCAGCGCCATCGGGGCCCTGCGGCTGCGCCGCGCGGGGCTGGACGACGCGGCATTGCAGGCCCGGCTGAAGCGGCTGGTGTTCTTTAATCTCGGCGCGCTCGGCGCTGGCATGGTCGGGCTGATGGCGGTTGTGGTCGGCGTTTTGCTGCGCTGATCGGCCGCCCGTGCGGGCGCCGCGAAATGCCGATCGCCGCCTTGCCATCGCGGGGGGCCGCTTGTAGGGTGCGCGCCAGTTTCGCAGGCCGCCCAGCCGGGTG
The DNA here is from genome assembly GCA_016124615.1 of Paracoccaceae bacterium. Classification (GTDB taxonomy): domain Bacteria; phylum Pseudomonadota; class Alphaproteobacteria; order Rhodobacterales; family Rhodobacteraceae; genus Solirhodobacter. The sequence goes on from WGNF01000003.1 coordinate 15,353, forward strand.
CCCGCGCCCCTTTCCCGTGCCCGTGTGGCACGCAAGACCAACAGGAGCCGTCATGTTCGCAACCCCCGCCTTCGCCCAGGCCGCCGGCGGCAGCGCCACGCTCAGCACGTTCTCCAGCTTCGTGCCGCTGATCCTGATCTTCGGGATCATGTATTTCATCCTGATCCGTCCGCAGCAGAAAAAGCTGAAGGATCACCGCTCGATGGTCGAGGCGCTGCGGCGCGGTGACATGATCGTGACCGCGGGCGGGCTTGTCGGCAAGGTCGTGAAGGTGAAGGAAGACGGCGAAGTCGAGGTCGAAATTGCCGACGGGGTGAAGGTGCGGGTGATCCGCTCGACCATCTCGCAGGTTCTGTCGAAGACCGAACCCGCCGCCTGAGATCGGACGCCCCATGCAAATTCCCCTCTGGAAGCGGATCATCATCCTCGGGCTCTGCCTGCTCGGGCTTCTGCTCGCGCTGCCCAACCTGTTTTACGCCCGGGTCGAGGGCCACAACGACGCGCTGGCGCAGATCGCCCGCGGCACCGAGACGCCGGAGATTGACGCCGCGGTGGCGGGCTGGCCGTCGTGGCTGCCGTCGAGCATCGTCAACCTCGGGCTTGACCTGCGCGGCGGCGCCCACCTGCTGGCCGAGGTGCAGCTGTCGGACGTCTACACCGACCGCATGAACGGGCTCTGGCCCGACGTGCGCGACGCGCTGGCGAAAGAGCGCGATACCGTCGGCAACGTGCGCCGCGAACCCGCGCCGCCCGGCGTGCTGAAGGTCTCGATCACCAATCCGGACGGGATCGACAAGGCGATGGAGGTTGTGCGCGGTCTGGCGCGGCCGGTCGTCTCGCTGACCGGGGTCGGCCAGAAGGACATTCAGGCCGTCAACGACGGCAGCACCATCACCATCAGCCTGTCCCCGGCCGAGAAATCGGCGACCGACGACCGCACCATCCAGCAATCGCTGGAAATCGTGCGCCGCCGGGTTGATGCCGCGGGCACCCGCGAGCCAACGATCCAGCGCGAAGGCACCGACCGCATCCTGATCGAGGTGCCCGGCATCGGCAGCGCCGCCGACCTGAAGAAGCTGATCGGCACCACCGCCAAGCTGACCTTCAATCAGGTCATGGGCCGCACCGGCGACGCCAACGCGATTCCCGGCGCGGGCAATGCGCTGGTGCCGTCGCAGGACGAAAAAGGCGTGTTCTACATCATCAACACCAACCCGGTCGTGTCGGGTGACGATCTGGTGGATGCGCAGCCCGCCTTTGACCAGAACGGCCGCCCGGCAGTCGATTTCCGCTTCGACACCTCGGGCGCGCGCAAGTTCGGCGACTATACCGCCACCCATATCGGCCAGCCCTTCGCCATCGTGCTGGACAACAAGGTGATCTCGGCGCCGGTGATCCAGTCGCATATCGGCGGCGGGTCGGGCATCATCACCGGCAACTTCACGGTGGAAAGCTCCACCAACCTCGCGGTGCTGCTGCGGGCGGGCGCGCTGCCGGCCAAGATGACCTTCCTCGAAGAACGCACCATCGGGCCAGAGCTTGGATCGGACTCGATCCGCGCCGGCAAGGTCGCCGCCATCGCGGGCGGTCTGGCCGTCGCGGTCTTCATGGTCGCGGTCTACGGCTTCTTTGGCTGGATCGCCAACTTGGGGCTGATCCTCAACCTCTCGATGATGTTCGGCGCGCTCAGCCTGATCGGCGGCACGCTGACGCTGCCCGGCATCGCCGGCATCGTGCTGACGGTCGGCACCGCGGTCGACGGCAACGTGCTGGTCTACGAGCGCATCCGCGAGGAATTGCGCAACGCCAAGGGCCCGGCCCGCGCCATCGAGCTTGGCTACGACCGCGCGCTGTCGGCGATCATCGACGCCAACATCACCACGCTGATCACGGCGATGATCCTTTACTTCGTCGGCTCCGGCCCGGTGCGCGGCTTCGCCGTGACGCTGATGCTCGGCATCGTCACGTCGGTGTTCACCACGGTCTTCCTCTCGCGCCTCATCATCGTGATGTGGTTCGAGCGTCGCCGCCCCAAAACGATCGAGGTGTAAGATGCGTCGCCTTCGTCTGGTCCCCGACCATACCCACATCGACTTCTTCGCCATCGCCAAGGTCACCTTCGGCGGCTCGATGTTCCTCGTCCTCGTCTCTATCCTCGCGCCGTTCTTCTTCGGGCTGAACTTCGGTATCGACTTCCTCGGCGGCACCACGATCCGCACCGAGGCAGTGCAGCCGGTGAACGTGGCGGCCTACCGCGCCGCGCTGGCGCCGATGAACCTGGGCGATGTCGTCATCAACGAGGTCTTCGACCCCAACTTCCGCCCCGACCAGCATGTCGCCAACATCCGCGTCTCGGCGGAAAAGGGGCAGGAAAGCATCCCGCCCGCGGTGCTGACCAAGATCGAGGACTCGCTGAAAGCCGTCGATCCGTCGATCACCTTCCCATCCGTCGATTCGGTCGGCCCCAAGGTCTCGGGCGAGCTGATGTGGAAAGCTGTCACCGCGATCGTCGGCGCCATCGGCGCGGTCATGGCCTATATCTGGCTGCGCTTCGAATGGCAGTTCGCGCTCGGCGCCGCCGTGGCCACGATCCACGACGTCGCGCTGACGGTTGGCATCTTCGTGCTGTTGCAGATCAAGTTCGATCTGTCGATCATCGCGGCGCTGCTGACAATCGTCGGCTATTCGCTGAACGATACCGTGGTGGTGTTCGACCGGGCCCGCGAAAACCTGATCAAGTACAAGAAGATGCCGCTGCGCGATGTGCTGAACCTGTCGGCCAACGAAACCCTCAGCCGCACGCTGATGACCTCGCTGTCCACGCTGATCCCGCTGGTCGCGCTGCTGATCCTCGGCGGCGACGTGATCCGCGGCTTCGTCTTCGCGATCACCTGGGGCGTCATCACCGGCACCTATTCCTCGATCTACGTCGCCAAGAACATCGTGCTGATGCTGGGCGTCAAACGGGAATGGGGCAAGAAGGACGATACGGGGGCGGGCACGCAGTTCGCGGCCAAGGGCTGATGCGACTGACAGAGATCACCTATCCAGAGGCGCGGCCCATCGACGGCTATGGGCCGGGCTTCTTCCGCATCGCGGGCCAGATCCATCGCGGCGGCGCCCTTGTCACCGCGACCGGTGTCACCGCCTGGGGCGGCACCGACGACGCGGAACCGCTGCTCGCCCTCGCGGGGCAGGTGGACGTGATCTTCCTCGGCACCGGCGCCACCATTGCCCATATTCCCGCCGCCCTGCGCGACCGTCTCGACGCCGCCGGTATCGGGGTCGAAGCGATGGACACCCCCGCCGCCTGCCGCACCTACAATGTCATCCTGTCCGAAGGCCGCCGCATCGCCGCCGCCCTGATCCCGGTGTGATCCCCCCATTCTTCCTGGCCAAAATACTCCCGCCGGAGGCAACGATTTTTCGCAGAAAAATCGCCCCCTTCCGCGCGCGCATGCTTTCGGCTAGGTCCGGGGCATGAACCTGAGCGTTACCGATCTGGCCGTCGCGCGCGGCGGTCTGCCTGTGCTGGAAGGGGTCAGCTTCACGCTGGCGCCGGGCCGCGCGCTGATTCTGCGTGGCCCGAACGGCATCGGCAAGACCACGCTGCTGCGCACGCTGGCCGGGCTGCAACCGCCGCTGGCGGGCGAGATTTCCGCCCCGCCCGAGGCGATCGCCTATGCCAGCCACGCCGACGGGCTGAAGGCGACGCTGACGGTGGCGGAGAACCTGACCTTCTGGGCCCGCATCTTCGGCACCGGCGCCATTGCCCCGGCGCTGGCGGCGATGAACCTGGCCGGCCTGGCCGACCGGCAGGCGCAGAACCTGTCGGCCGGGCAGAAGCGTCGGCTTGGCCTCGCGCGGCTCTTGGTTTCGGGCCGCCCGGTCTGGATGCTGGATGAACCTACGGTCTCGCTCGATACCGCCTCGGTCGCCCTCTTCGGCGGGGTGGTGCGGGCGCATCTGGCGGCGGGCGGCAGCGCGCTGATCGCCACCCATATCGACCTTGGCCTGCCCGAGGCGGAACTGCTGGACCTGACCCCGCTGAAGGCGAAGCCGCCGGGGCAGGGCGGCATCACCGGCGCCTTCGACGAGGCCTTCCTGTGATCGCCCTTCTCGCCCGCGACCTGCGACTGGCGATCCGCGCGGGCGGCGGCTTCGGTCTTGGCCTTGCCTTCTTCCTGATCGTGGTGGTGCTGGTGCCGCTGGGCGTCGGCCCCAGCGGCGCGACGCTGGCGCTGATCGCGCCCGGCATCCTCTGGGTCGCGGCGCTCTTGGCCTGTCTGCTGTCGCTCGACCGCATCTTTGCGCTTGACCACGAGGATGGCTCGCTCGATCTGCTGGCGACCGCGCCGATCCCGCTGGAGGGCGTGGTCAGCGTCAAGGCATTGGCGCACTGGCTGACGACCGGGCTGCCGCTGGTGCTGGCCTCGCCGGTTCTCGCGTTGCTCTTGAACCTGCCCGCCAGCGGTTATGGCTGGCTGATGCTCAGCCTCGCGCTTGGCACCCCGGCGCTGTCGGTGATCGGCACCTTCGGCGCAGCGCTGACGGTGGGGCTGAAGCGCGGCGGGCTCTTGATGTCGCTTCTGGTGTTGCCGCTTTACGTTCCCACGCTGATCTTCGGCGCCGAAGTGGTGAAGCGCGGCGCCACCGGGCAGGCGGTGGATAGCCCGCTGTTGCTGCTGGCGGGCATCACGGCGGGGGCGGCGGCGCTGTTGCCGTTCGCCTCGGCGGCGGCGCTGCGTGTCAATCTGCGGTGAAGCGCCCTTGTTGCCGCATTGAGATCACCCGCGAAACCGCCTAAGCAGTGGCCCATGTCGATCTGGAAATACGCCAATCCCGTGCTGTTCATGCGGACCTCAGGTCGGCTCTTGCCGCTGCTGGTGCCGGTGACGGCGGCGCTGATGCTGGTCGGCCTGGTCTGGGGCTTCTTCTTCACCCCTGATGAAATGCGGCAGGGCTCGACCGTCAAGATCATCTTCCTGCACGTTCCCTCGGCGATGATCGGGATCAACGCCTGGCTGATGATGCTGGTCGCCTCGCTGATCTGGCTGATCCGGCGCCACCACGTTTCCGCGCTGGCCGCCAAGGCCGCGGCGCCGATCGGTGCCACGATGACGCTGATCGCGCTGATCACCGGCGCGATCTGGGGCGAACCGATGTGGGGCACCTGGTGGGCCTGGGATCCGCGGCTGACCTCGTTCCTGATCCTGTTCCTGTTCTACCTCGGCTACATGGCGCTGTGGGAGGCGATCGACGATCCCGATACGGCGGCCGATCTGACCTCGGTGCTGTGCCTCGTCGGCTCGGTCTTTGCCATCCTTTCCCGCTATGCGGTGAACTTCTGGAATCAGGGCCTGCATCAGGGCCCCAGCCTGACAATCGACCAGAAACAGCATGTCGCCGACGCCTATTGGTATCCGCTGATGATCTCGATCGGCGGCTTCATCCTGTTCTTCGTCACGATGGTGCTGCTGCGCACGCGCACCGAGATCCGCGCCCGCCGCCTGAAGGCGCTATTGGCGCGCGAGAGGATGGCCTGATGTTCCCCGCACTTGGTAAGTATGAGGTGACGGTGCTGTCGGCCTATGGTGCGGCGCTGGTGCTGATCGCGGTGCTGATCGCGGTGACGCTGATCCGGGGCGCCAAGGTGCGCCGCGCGCTGGAAGAGGTCGAGGCCCGGCAAAGGAAGTCACATGAAGGTTAAGCCGCTTGTCATCCTGCCGCCGCTGCTGTTCGCCGGTCTTGCGGCGATGTTCTGGATCGGCATGAACCGGCAGAACCCGGACGAACTGCCCTCGATGATCGTCGGCAAGGCGGCGCCCGGCGTGGTGCTGGCGCAACTGGGCGACAGCGCGCCCTTCAGCGATGCGACGCTGCGCGATGGCCATGTCAAGATCGTGAACTTCTGGGCCAGCTGGTGCGAGCCTTGCCGCGCCGAGGCCGGCACGCTGGGCAAGATGGCGGCCGGGGGCGTGCCGATCTACGGCGTGAACTACAAGGACAAGCCCGCCGCCGCGCTGGGGTTTCTGGCCGATGCGGGTGATCCGTTCACCGCGATGGGTGCCGATCCGGCCGGGCAGATGGCGATCAACTGGGGCGTCTACGGCGTGCCCGAAAGCTATGTGATCGACGGCAATGGCAAGGTGCTGCTGCGCTTCCCCGGACCGATCACCAACGACGTGCTGAAATCCACCATCGAGCCCGCGCTGGCCAGGGCCGCCGCCGACTGATCCCGCGCTCGTGAGTGCGTCGCAGGCGACAGGCCGCCCGGTCTGTGCTACTTTGTCGCAACCAGAAGCGCAATTTCGTGCGGCCTCGAACAGATGACCCCAAGTTCACGGGCCGAAGGTCGCCGCCGAAACTGCCTCGCTTGAGGAGGGCGGCATGGTTGAGACAATCGGAAATCCCCTTTCGTGGACGGCGAAGTCGCTCGCCGGGGCGGGCGCGCATGTCGCCCATATGACCGAAACCCTTGGCGGCGCACCCGAAATTGCGCGGCCGCGCGTGCGCCACATCGACCTGCATGACATCCGCGTGGCGCTGCGTAAGGGGGTCGAGGATTTCGCCGTCCTGCGCAGCGACGTAGCGTTTCTGTGCCTGTTCTATCCGGTGATCGGCCTCGCGCTGTGCTGGGTGGCGTTCCACCAGAGCATGCTGCCGATGGTCTTTCCGATGCTGTCGGGCTTTGCACTGCTTGGCCCTGTCGCCGCGGTCGGCCTCTACCAGATGAGCCGTCGGCGTGAGCGGATGGGCGAGGCGAGCTGGGCCGACGCTTTCGCGGTGCTGGCGGAACCCTCGTTCGGCGCGATCTTCGTGCTGGGGCTTTTCCTGCTGGCAACCTTCATCGTCTGGCTGCTGGTGGCCGACGGGCTTTACGCGCTGACGATGGGCCCGGCCGTGCCGGTGTCGGCGGGCGCCTTTCTGCATGACGTGCTGACCACGGCGGGCGGCCATGCGCTGATCCTGCTGGGCATCGGCAGCGGCTTCATCTTCGCGGCGCTGGTGCTGGTGGTCAGCCTGATCTCGTTCCCACTGCTGCTGGATCGCAACGTGGGCCTGCCGGTGGCGGTGGTGACCTCGTTCGAGGTGGCGCGGCAAAGCCCGGAAACGGTTGCGGTCTGGGGCGTGATCGTCGCCGTATCGCTGGCCATCGGCGCGATCCCGGCGCTGCTGGGGCTGGTGGTGGTGATCCCGATCCTTGGCCACGCCACATGGCACCTCTACCGCGCCGCGGTGATGCCAGAGGAAACGGTACCGCGAACCCTGCGGTCGGTCGCCTCGAAGTAACCGCTGCCGCTACCCCCGCGCCATCGACGGCACAGGGCCGCGATGCTAGCCTGCCGCCGGGCGACCGGGGGCGGGCGATGAACGCGGGGTGGTGCGGACTGATGGCTGTGCTGGCGGGCGGGATGGCGGCGGCGACGGATGCGCCGCCGCTGGGCTATTTCGCGGGCGCCTACCGGGTTGCCGGGCAGGATGCGGCGGGAAAACCGATCTCTGGCACCGCCTCGATCGCGGAACATGGCACCACGGCGGGAAGTCTGTCGCTCAGGCTCTGCCCCGGTGGCAGCGGCCGGTTGCAGGTTCGCGACAGGGTGGAAGAGCCGCAATCGCTGACCGGCACCCTGAACGGCGGGCAGGTGCTGTGCCTGTTCACCAGCAACGCCGACAATTACCCGGTGCTGTCCTGCCGGGGGCCGGGGCCGCTGCTCTTGGTGTTCTGGCCCGATCCGCAGGGCGACGGCTGTCACTAGCCGCGCCCTGCCGGGGTGTTGTCAGCCCGCCTTGGCGAGGTTGCGCAGCACGTAGTGCAGCACGCCGCCATGCTTCACGTAGTCGATCTCGATTTCCGTATCGATCCGGCATTTGAGGTCGATGGTCTTCTCGGTGCCGTCGGCGAAGGTGATCGTGCAGGGCACAAGGCTCAGCGGCTTCAGATCGCCCGCCAGCCCGTGGATGGCCACCACTTCGTCGCCCTTCAGGCCCAGCGATTTGCGGGTCATGCCGCCGGTGAACTCGAACGGGATCACGCCCATGCCGACGAGGTTGGAGCGGTGGATACGTTCAAACGACTCGGCGATGACCGCCTTGACGCCCAACAGCGCGGTGCCCTTCGCCGCCCAGTCGCGGCTGGACCCCGCGCCGTATTCGATGCCGCCGAAGATCACCAGCGGCACGCCTTCGGCCTGATATTCCATCGAGGCGTCATAGATCGAGGTTTGCGCCCCGCTCGGCCCCTTGGTGTAGCCACCTTCGACGCCGTCCAGCATCTCGTTCTTGATGCGGATGTTGGCGAAGGTGCCGCGCATCATCACTTCGTGGTTGCCGCGACGCGAACCGTAGCTGTTGAACTCCGACACCGGCACCTGCCGCTCGGTCAGGTATTTCCCGGCCGGGGTGGTTGCCTTGAACGACCCGGCGGGGCTGATGTGGTCGGTGGTGATCATGTCGCCGAGGATCGCCAGCACCCGCGCGCCGTCGATGTCGGAAATCACGCCCGGTTCCTTGGCCATGCCTTTGAAGTAGGGCGGGTTCTGCACGTAGGTCGAGGTGGCGGGCCAGTCATAGGTCAGGCTGTCGGTGGTTTTCACCCCCTGCCACTTGGCGTCGCCCTTGAAGACGTCGGCGTACTTTTTCAGGAACGCCGCCCGCGTCACCGTCTCGGCCACGAGGTCGGCGATTTCCTTGTTGGTCGGCCAGATGTCTTTCAGGAAGACCGGCTGGCCATCCTTGCCGGTGCCCAGCGGCTCGGTCGTCAGGTCGATGTTCATGTCGCCGGCCAGCGCATAGGCCACCACCAGCGGCGGGCTGGCCAGGTAGTTGGCGCGCACGTCGGGGCTGATGCGGCCTTCAAAGTTGCGGTTGCCCGACAGCACCGAGACCGCGACCAGATCGTTGTCGGCGATCGACTTCGAAATCTCGGGTTGCAGCGGGCCGGAGTTGCCGATGCAGGTGGTGCAGCCGTAGCCGACAAGGTTGAAGCCGATCGCGTCAAGGTCTTCCTGCAGGTTGGCGGCTTCGAGGTATTCGGAAACCACCTGCGATCCGGGCGCCAGCGAGGTTTTCACCCAGGGCTTGCGGGTCAACCCCAGCGCGCGCGCCTTGCGGGCGACAAGCCCGGCGCCGATCATCACATAGGGGTTCGAGGTGTTGGTGCAGGAGGTGATCGAGGCGATCACCACCGAGCCGTCGCGCAGCTTGTAGTCCTGCCCCTCGACCGCGCCGGTCTTGCGGGCCTCGACCGTGGTCGTGTGGTTCGGCCCTTCCGACCCCATGTCGCGCGCGGGTTCGGTTGCATCGACGCCGCGATAGTCACAGACGACCTTGTAGAAGCCCGAGGCGGAGTCGTTCAGCGCAACGAAATCCTGCGGGCGTTTCGGGCCGGAAATCGCGGGCACGATGGTGCCCATGTCCAGTTCCAGCGTCGAGGTGTAGACCGGCGCGTAATCCGCGCCGCGCCACATGCCGTTGGCCTTGGCATAGGCTTCCACCAGCGCGATGCGGGCCTCGTCGCGGCCCGTCTGGCGCAGGTAGCGCAGCGTTTCGGCATCGACCGGGAAGAAGCCGCAGGTGGCGCCGTATTCGGGCGCCATGTTGGCGATGGTCGCGCGGTCGGCCAGCGGCAGGTGATCGAGCCCGTCGCCCCAGAATTCGACGAACTTGTTCACCACGCCATGTTTGCGCAGCATCTGCACGACTTTCAGCACGAGGTCGGTCGCCGTAGTGCCCTCGACCATCCGGCCGGTCAGCTTGAAGCCCACGACCTCGGGGATCAGCATGGAAACCGGCTGACCCAGCATCGCGGCCTCGGCCTCGATCCCGCCGACGCCCCAGCCCAGAACGGCAAGGCCGTTGACCATCGTCGTGTGGCTGTCGGTGCCGACCAGCGTATCCGGGTAGGCGACTTCGGCGCCCGACTGATCCTTGTCGGTCCACACCGTCTGCGCGAGGTATTCGAGGTTGACCTGATGGCAAATCCCGGTGCCCGGCGGCACCACGCGGAAGTTCTGGAACGCCGACTGGCCCCATTTCAGGAACACATAGCGTTCCATGTTCCGTTCATACTCGCGGTCCACGTTCATCTGGAAGGCGCGCGGGTTGCCGAATTCGTCGATCATCACCGAGTGGTCGATGACCAGATCGACCGGGTTCAGCGGGTTGATCTTTTCCGCATCGCCGCCAAGGCCGATGATGCCGTCGCGCATCGCGGCAAGGTCCACCACCGCCGGAACGCCGGTGAAATCCTGCATCAGCACGCGGGCCGGGCGATAGGCAATCTCGCGCGGGTTCTTGCCGCCCATCTTGCCCCAGTCGGAAAAGGCGCGGATGTCGTCCAAGCTGACGGTCTTGCCATCCTCGAACCGCAGCATGTTTTCCAGCACCACCTTCAGCGAAGCGGGCAGGTTCGAGAACTGGCCGAGCCCCGCGGCTTCGGCCGCCGGGATCGAGTAATAGGCGACGGTCGCGCCGCCGGCACTCAGGGTCTTGCGGGTTTTCGCGCTGTCATGTCCGACGATCACGGTCATCAGGGCCTCCTGGCATCTGGCGTCATGGGCTGTGTCCTCTTGCCTCACGCGGGCCCGCGGTGCAAGGGAGTCGGTGTCTTTGTATGCAATTGTATGCCAAAAATCCAGTGCATTTCATCCTCTCGTTGCAGGGCCGAGGCGCCGGAGTCACGACGGATCAGAATTCCGACAGCAAGTGTCGGGATCGCCTCGCTAAACCTTGATTGGCCGCCGCGAGCGCAGTTCAATATGACTGGGGCAAACCAAGGGAAACGAGTCATGAAGAAGCGCCGTTTTGTCGCTGTTACAGTCGGCTTCGGTCTGGCGCTTGCGGGTGGCTTGGCCGCCGCCGAGGACATGGGCCCGCCGCAGGGCGGCCCGCAAGATCCCCAAGCCGATGTGGCACCCAATCCGCCCCCCGGCGGCGGCTCGGGTGGGCCCGCGATGGCGACGGCAGCGACGGCAGGGGCCTCGCATCCGGTCGTGGTGGTCGAGCTGTTCACCTCGCAGGGCTGTTCGTCCTGCCCGCCCGCCGATGCCGTGCTGTCGCAGCTGGTCGGGCGCAAGAACGTCATCCCCTTGGCGCTGCATGTGAATTACTGGGACTATATCGGCTGGACCGACAAGTTCGGCTCGCAGGCCTATACCGACCGGCAGAAGGCCTATGCCCATGCCGCGGGCAGCCGCACGATCTACACCCCGCAGCTGATCATCGAGGGCGAAGACCGGGTTGAAGGCGCGCGCCCGCTGGACATCGCTGAACTGATTCAGGAACACGGCGCCGAAACCACGCCGGTGGCGCTGACGCTGGCGCGGCACGGCGACAACGTGCAGGTTGATGCCAGTTCGCTGAAGCCCTTCGCGCAGAAGGTCCTGCTGGAACTGGTGCGCTATTTGCCAGAACAGACCGTCGCCATCGAGCGCGGCGAGAATGCGGGCAAGACGATCACCTATCGCAACATCGTGACGACCTGGCAGACCATCGGCACCTGGGACGGCGCGCAGCCGATTTCCCTGACGGCGATGGCGCAGGGCAGCCAGCCGGTTGTGGTCATCGTGCAGGAACCAGGGCCGGGCGAGATCCTCGCCGCGGCGTCGCTGCACTAACCGGCGGGCGCCGCCTTCCAGCGGCGGTGAATCCAGAGCCACTGGCCCATGTTCTCGCGCACATGCGCCTCCAGGCTGTCGTTCAGCGCCTGGGTCATCGCTTCGGGCGTGCCGTGCGGAATCGGCGCCTCGACCACAATGTCGAAGTCGATGCCGTTCGGTCGCCGGATGCCATAGGTCGGAATCACCAGCGCGTTGTATTTCAGTGCCAGTTCGGCGGCCGACAGGCTGGTCAGCGCCTCGCGGCCGAAAAAGGTCAGGCGCGCGCCGCGTGACATGTGCTGGTCGATCACCAGCCCCAGCATGCCGCCCGAGCGCAGGAAGCGCACCATGTCGCCCAGCCCGCGCCTGCCACGCGGGAACAATGGCTTGCCGATCGCCGAAATCGCGGCGACGTAGTGATCGTTGAACCAGCCGTTGTCCATCGGGCGATAGAGCCCGCCGACACGGTAGCCGCGCGCGATCAGGGCGGCGCGGCTGGCGTCGTAATTGCCGAAATGGCCGGTGACCAGCAGCACGGGCCGCCCTTCACGGTGCGCGGCGTCGAGGGCGGCGAGGCCGGGCCCGCTGGGCGGCTCGCGCGTGACGCGGGCGACGAAGTCGCGGCCCGAATAGAACTCGATCAGGGTGCGGCCCAGATTGTCGGGCACGGCGCGGGCCAGCCGTCGCACCTCGGCTGCCGGCAGATCCGGCCGCACCAGCGCGAGGTTCGCGCGCACCCGTTTGCGATAACCGGCAAGCGGGGCCACCAGATGCGCCACCAGCCAGCCCGACAACGGCACCCGCCAGCGGTAGGGCAACAGCAGAAGCGCGCCGACCATCAGCCGGATCATGCGATCCTGCAGCCAGTTGGCGGCGGAATATCGGTTGTCTTTCTTCGCCGTCATCCTGCGTCCTGCCGGGCGCGACTGGCCCGGGTTTCCCGATGCCAGACATAAAGTCCGGCCCCCGCAATCACAAGCGCACCCAGAATCGTCCAGCCGTCGGGCCAGTCGCCGAAGAAGATCAGCCCCCAGAGCGCGGCAAAGATCAGGTCGGTCTGGCCGAACGGGGCAACCACCGACGCCTCGGCCCAGGTGAAGGCGCGGATCAGGAAGACCTGCGCCACCACGCCGATCAGGCCGATCCCGGCGAACAGCCACAGATCGCCCGGCGCGATCGGGCGCCAGACCGTCGGCAGCGCGGCGGTGGTCATCGCGGCACCGATCAGCGTGGAATAGATCAGCGAGGTCCAGACCGACTCGGCCTGCCCGATCCGGCGCGTGATGATCGCATAGCCGGTGTAGCACAGCGCGCCGCCCAAGGGCAGCAGCGAGGCGGGGGTGAAGACTGCGCTGCCGGGGCGGATGATGATCAGCGCGCCGATGAAGGCGGCGGCAACCCCGGCGATGCGGCGCGGCCCGATCTTTTCGCGCAACACCAGCGCCGCCGCCAGCGTGATCAGCACCGGGCTGAGGTCGGCGATGGCGGTTGCCTCGGCCAGCCCGATCCAGCGCAGCGCGGCGAAGAACATCGCGGTGGACCCGAGCTGACAGGCCGAGCGGGCGACCTGCAACCACGGATGCGCCGTCCTGAGCACGGTGCCCAGCCGCCGCGCCTGCCACAGCGCGATGCCGATGGTCTGCACCGTATAGCGCGCCCAGACCACCTGCACCGTGTCGTAGCGCCCGATCAGCGCCTTGGCGAGTGCGTCCATCACGGTGAATGCGACGACGGCGGCCAGCATCATGGCGATGCCGCGCGCGGTGGCGGCGGGCAGGGGAGGGGCGGCAAGGGTACGGGTTGCGGTCATGGCGGCGACCTTAGGCAGACCGGCCGGGCAGAGGCAACGGGGCGCGCGCGGGTCGGGCGCGACTTTCGGGCTATTCCTCCGGCTGGATCAGCGTCACCTCCCCGGCTGTTTCCAGCCCCCGGATCGCGGTGACGACGGCGGTCATCGCGTCCTCGCCGTCTTTCGGCTTTACCGGGCCGCGGGCCTCGATTTCCTCGCGCAACGTGGCGGCGAGGCGTTGCGACATGTTGGCCAGCAGGAATTCCGTTGCGGCGGCGGTGTCGGGCGCCTCGGCGGCGCCGGTGAAGGCGGTCACCAGCGTCGGCTGGTCGATCAGGCGCAGCACCTTGGGCACGTCGCGCGACAACAGGCGGTGCGGGATATGGGCGAAGGTGAAGATCGCGCGGCGCACCCGCCCGGCGAATTCGGCATCGGTGGCCTCTAGCCCGCGCAGCACCTCATCCCGCGTCAGCGCGGCCGAGACGTTCAGGATCGCCCCAACCCGTTCGACCGGGTCGGCCTCGAAGGCGCGCGGTGGCACGGCGTCAAGTTGGGCGGCCAGCGACAGGCCGATGCGGCGCACGGTGTCGGGGTCGATGTTGGCGGTCAGCGACACCGCATAGGCGATGCGGCGGGCGCGTTCGCCGGGCAGGCGGCCCATCAGGTCGGCCGCGCGCGGGATCGGCAGCTTGGACAAGAGCACCGCCGCCACCTCGGTGCTTTCGGCGTCGAGCACGGCCATAAGCCGGTCGGGCGGCAGCGCGGCGATGCGTTCCCAGGGGTCGGCACGATCGGCCAGCCCGCTCATCCGCCTGAGCCGCGCGGCGGCGGAGGCGCTGATATGGCCGTCGAGCAGGCCAAGCGCGCCGTCGATGCCGCCGGGGAACGACAGGCCGACGCCATCGAGTTCGGCCAGAAACTCCTCGACCGTGGCGCGCAGGGTGTCGCGGTCGACCATCCGCATCAGGCCGATTTCCTCGGTCAGCGCGGCTTGCAGGTGTTCGGGCAGCGCCGACAGCGGCACCGGCGCGCCTTCGGCCAGCAGCAGCCGCACGATCACCGCGGCCTTCTGGCGGCTGGTCAGCCCGCGCTGCGGTGGCGTGGCGAGGATGCCCTGTCGCGGCCGCGGCGCCGCCCGTGCGGCCAGTTCGTTCGACATGTGCCCTCCGTCGCTTTGCGTCGGCGGCAGGGTGACAGGCCGGGGTTAAGGCTGTCTTACGCGCCGCTCAGCTTGCGCCGAAGACGCGGGCAAAGATCGTGTCGACATGCTTGGTGTGGTAGCCAAGGTCGAACTTCTCGTCGATCTCGGCCTCGCTCAGCGCCGCGCGCACCTCGGGGTCGGCCTTCAGCTCGGCGCGGAAATCGGCGCCCTGTTCCCAGACTTTCATCGCGTTGCGCTGCACCAGCCGATAGCTGTCTTCGCGGGAAACGCCCTTCTGTGTCAGTGCAAGCAGAACCCGCTGCGAATGGATCAGCCCGTTGAACTTGTTGAGGTTCTTCATCATCGTCTCGGGGTAGATCACCAGCTTTTCCACCACCCCCGCCAGCCGGTGCAGCGCGAAATCGAGCGTGATCGTCGCATCCGGCCCGATCGCGCGTTCCACCGAAGAATGCGAGATGTCGCGTTCATGCCAAAGCGCCACGTTTTCCAGCGCGGGCGTCACCGCCGAGCGCACCAGGCGCGCAAGGCCGGTCAGGTTTTCGGTCAAGACCGGGTTGCGCTTGTGCGGCATCGCCGAGGAGCCCTTCTGGCCCGGCGAGAAGAACTCTTCCGCCTCCAGCACCTCGGTGCGCTGCATGTGGCGAATCTCGGTGGCGCAATTCTCGATGCTGCTGGCGATCACGCCCAGCGTGGCGAAGAACATCGCGTGGCGGTCGCGCGGGATCACCTGCGTCGAGATCGGTTCCCGCGTCAGGCCCATCATGGCGCAGACATGCTCCTCCACCGCCGGGTCGATGTTGGCGAAAGTGCCGATCGCGCCCGAAATCGCGCCGGTGGCGATCTCGGCACGGGCGTTCACCAGCCGTTGCCGCCCCCGCGCCATTTCGGCGTAGAAGCGGGCGAAGGTCAGCCCCATCGTCGTCGGTTCGGCGTGGATGCCGTGGCTGCGGCCGATCCGCACCGTCATCTTGTGTTCAAAGGCGCGCGTCTTCAGCGCGGCCAGCACGCGGTCGATGCCCGCCAGCAGGATGTCACTCGCGCGCATCAGTTGCACGTTGAAGGTGGTGTCGAGCACGTCCGAACTGGTCATGCCCTGATGCACGAAGCGCGCCGCGTCGGCGCCGACGATTTCCGCCAGATGGGTCAGGAAGGCGATCACGTCATGCCTGGTGACCGCCTCGATCTCGTCAATCCGGGCGACGTCGAAGGTCGCATCGCGCGCCTTCCACACCGCCTCGGCATTGGCCTTGGGGATCACGCCAAGGGCGGCCTGCGCGTCGCAGGCATGGGCCTCGATCTCGAACCAGATGCGGAACTTGGTCTCGGGCGACCAGAGGGCGACCATGTCGGGGCGGGAATAGCGCGGGATCATCGGCGAGGCCTTTCGCGGGGAAGGGTTGCGGGGCGGGCGCGCGCCCTCATAGAACGGGCAGGCGCGCGCGACAAGATGCGCGCGGAAAGGGTGCGATGCCGGGGCTGATCGACTTCGCGGGGCGCTGGGTGCTGGAACGGCGGATCGACGACCGGCTGGCCGGTGCGGTGGGCCGGTTCGAGGGAGTTGCCGAACTGACCCCCGACGGTGCGGGGCTGGCCTATGTCGAGCGCGGGTTGCTGACGCTGGGCACCGGCGCGCCGATGGCGGCGGAACGGCGGTATGTCTGGGCGGCGGGGGAAGCGGGTCGCATCGCGGTGGCCTTTGCCGACGGCCGGGCCTTCCACAGCTTCGATCCGGGCGCGGGCACGGCCGAGGCCACGCATTGGTGCGACCCCGACGATTACCGCGTCAGCTACGATTTCAGTGGCTGGCCCCTGTGGCGCGCGGTCTGGCAGGTGCGCGGCCCGCGCAAGGATTACCGGATGGAAAGTGTCTACCGGCGCTGAGGGGGCGCTGCCCCCTCGGCCCTGACGGGCCTCACCCCCGGGATATTTTTGCCAATGTGAATGGCAGAAAGGGTCAGAGCCCGAGGGCGGCGAGACGTATGTCCTGCCGCCGGATGAGGGCTTCCACCTCGGCCTGCGCCACCGGCGGCAGGCCCGCGCCGGGCGCGCGCAGGGTGGCATGGGCGATGGCACCGCGGCGGGCGAGGGTGTATTTGCGCACCGCAAGGCCACGGCCCGGCTGCGCCTCGTACCGCACCAGCGGCAGATAGGCGTCGAAGATGTCATGCGCACGTTCCGTGTCGCCCGCACGGTAGGCGGCGACGACGCCCGCCATCATCTCGGGGAAGGCGAAGCCGGTCATCGCACCATCGGCGCCGCGTTCCAGTTCCTCGGGCAGGAACTGGCCGCCGTTCCCGCACAGGATCGAGAGGCGGCGCGCGCCCTGCGCCTCGGCGGCGCGCAGGGCGGTGATCTTGTCGAGGCCAGGCCAATCCTCGTGCTTCAGCATCACGCAGGTCGGGTTTTCGGCGGCGATGCGCAGGATCACCTTGGCCGGGGTCGAAACCCCGGTGACCAGCGGGAAATCCTGCAACACGAAGGGGATGGGGCCAAGCGCGCGGGCGACGGCGGCGAAATATCCGGCGATCTCGTCATCGCTTTTCAGCCCGGCGGCGGGTTGCACCATGACGCCCGCCGCGCCCGCCGCCATTGCGGCCTGCGCCAGTTCCACCATCGGCGCCAGACCGGGCGCCGAGACGCCGACGACCACCGGCACCGCGCCGCCGACGGCGGCCAGCACCCGGCGCACCACCGTCAGGCTTTCCGCCGCGGTCAGCTTCGGCGCCTCGCCCATCACGCCCAGCAGGGTCAGACCGGTCGCACCGCGTTCAAGGTAGAAGGCGGTCATCCGGTCGATGCTGTCCAGGTCGATCGCGCCATCGGGCAGGAACGGGGTCACGGCGATGGTAAAGACCCCGGCGGCGGTTTCGTCGAGCATGGCGCACTCCTCTGGCGGCGGCGGCGCGATCTTGGCGCGGTGGCGCGGCGCGGGCAAGGCCCGCTGTGGGAGAACGGTCACAGCGTTGGTAAGGCGGGGGCGGTTGCCTTGCACGGGCGGCGGGCCGTTCCTATGTCGCTGCCGAGGGGCATGGCTACCACGCGGGGCTGAAGACCCCGGTAAGGGACGCGTGAGAACGACGCTGACATATTTCCGCTCGGCTTTCGCCGTGACGGCGGTGGGACTTGCCGCTGCGTTCGCCCTGGGCTGGTCCGGGTCGGACAGTCTGCACGACGCGCTGGATTATCTGGTGGTCGGGGCGGCGCTGGCGGCGCTGGAGATCTCGCTGTCCTTCGACAATGCGATTGTCAACGCTTCGACCCTGAAGACGATGACCCCGGTCTGGCGCAAGCGGTTCCTGACCTGGGGGATGCTGATCGCGGTGTTCGGCATGCGGCTGGTGTTCCCGCTGGCCATCGTGGCGGTGGCGGCGCATCTGGGCCCGGTGGATGCGCTGCGGCTGGCGTTGTTCCACCCCGAGGCCTATGCCCATATTCTCGACGACGCGCACCTGACCATCGCGGCCTTCGGCGGCACGTTCCTGATGATGGTTGCGCTGCATTACTTCGTCGATGAGCGCAAGGAGGTCCACTGGATCAACCGGCTGGAGTGTCGGCTGCGCGCCTGCGCCTCGCTTGAAGGGCTGGAAACGGCCTTCGTGCTGGTGGTGATCCTCGGCTTTGCGCTGATGCTGCCGCCGGACCGGGTGGACAGCTACATGATCGCCGCCATCGCCGGGCTGCTGACCTTCTCGGCGGTGCGGGCGCTTGGCCGCGCGCTGGACGGGCCGCGCGGCGTTCTGCGGGCGGCGGCGGGCGGGCTTGGCGCGTTCCTCTACCTCGAGGTGCTGGACGCCAGCTTTTCCTTCGACGGCGTGGTGGGCGCCTTCGCGATGACCAGCGATCTGTTCCTGATCGCCATCGGTCTGGGCATCGGGGCGATGTATGTCCGCTCGATGACGCTGATGTTCGTCGACCGTGGCACGCTGGCGCAGTTCCGCTATCTGGAACATGGCGCCTTCTACTCGGTGCTGTTCCTGTCGGTCGTGATGTTTCTGGAAACCCAGATCGAAGTGTCCGAGATTGCCACCGGCTGCGTCGGCGTCGTGGTGATCCTCGCCGCGCTGCGCTCGTCGGTCCGCCACAACCGCCAGGACGCGGAAAAGCGGCGGACGTGGTGACCGGCACCATCGGAGCTCGTGCGTCGGCCAAATCCTTGGCGTAAGCGGCCGGGCACCGGTTGGGGCGCCCGGCCGATCCGTTGACGGTCAGACCGCCTTCAGCGCCACTTCCAGCCGGTCGAGGCCCTCGTGCAGCTGCGCTTCGGGGATCGTCAGCGGGGCGAGCAGGCGGATGGTGTTGGCGTAGTAGCCGCAGCTGAGCAGGATCAGCCCGGCATCCAGCGCCGCCGCCGTGACCGCCTTGGTGGCGTCGGCGTCGGGCTCGTTGCCGCCGCGTTCCTTCACCAGTTCGAACGCGACCATCGCGCCAAGGCCGCGCACGTCGCCGATGGGGCGCAGCGAGTTCGACTGCTTGAAGCCGTTGATGCGCGCCTTCATGATCTCGCCCATCCAGTTGGCGCGGTCACACAGCTTTTCCTCTTCGATCACGTCCAGCACCGCCAGCGCCGCCGCGCAGGAGATCGGGTTGCCGGCATAGGTGCCGCCCAATCCGCCGGGCTCGA
This sequence comes from Paracoccaceae bacterium, assembly GCA_016124615.1. Lineage (GTDB taxonomy): Bacteria > Pseudomonadota > Alphaproteobacteria > Rhodobacterales > Rhodobacteraceae > Solirhodobacter. Next base: position 34,525 of record WGNF01000003.1, read on the forward strand.
CCGAATCCATGATGTGGCTTTTGCCGATCACGCCAGAGATCGGGAACCCGCCGCCGAGCGCCTTGGCCACCGGGATCAGGTCGGGCTCGATGCCGAAATGCTCGGTCGCGAAGACCTTGCCGGTGCGGGCAAAGCCGGTCTGCACCTCGTCCGACACCAGGCAGATGCCGTGCTGGTCGCAGATTTCGCGCAGCTTCTTCATGAAGCTGACGGGGGTCTGGTAGAACCCGCCTTCGCCCTGCACCGGCTCGATCACGATGGCGGCGATGTCGGTCGGCGCGATGTCGGCCTTCATGATGTGGTAAAGCGAGTGCAGGGCCTCTTCCTCGGTGGTGCCGTGGATCGGGATCGGGAAGGGGCAGTGGAAGATGCCGATGGCGGGCGGCGTGCCCGGCGTGCGGTAGGGCACTGCCTTGCCGGTCATCGCGACGGTCAGCTGGGTGCGGCCGTGGAAGGCGCCGGTGAAGGTGATCACGCCCTGCCGCTTGGTATAAGCGCGGGCGATCTTCACCGCGTTTTCAGTGGCTTCGGCGCCGGTGGTGAAGAAGATCGTCTTGGCGTCGGCGATCGGCGCCAGCGCGTTCAGGCGCTCGGCCAGCTCGACATAGCTGCCGTAGCCGGTCACCTGCCAGGCGACATGGGCGAATTTCTCCAGCTGGGCGGCGGCGGCGGCGATCACCTTGGGGTGGCGGTGGCCGGTGTTGGTGACCGCGATGCCCGAGCCGAAGTCGATGTAGCGGTTGCCCTCGATATCCCAGATTTCCGCGTTTTCGGCGCGGTCGAGGAAGATCGGCGCGCCGGTGGCGACGCCGCGCGGGATCGCCTTCTGGCGACGGGCGAGAAGTTCGGCATTGGTGGACATCAGAGGTTCCTTCATGGGCCGATCCCCGCCTAATGAACGGGAGCGGCCGGGCGCGAGGCGCCGCCGCGATCGGGGTGTGCGATGGCCGTGACACTAGCGAGGCGCCCGGCCCGGCGCAATATCGCCGCCGGGGCCGCCCGGGGTGCAATCTGGATGTGCGGCCTGCCTGCAAAACGGGCGGACGGCGAAGCCCTGCGCCAGCATTTGCCCATCCAACGGGCAGATGCCGTCATTCAAACCGGTTTGGACTTGATGCTGGCGCGCATTGCGGGAATATGCCCGACGTGCGGATCGTTTGCCCCGCGGCGCCTTGGGCCGACATTTCGCCGCGCATGACCGGCCCCGGTTCGGGGGTCCCGATGGGAAAGACAAGCGCTTGAACGACCTCACGCCCTCTCCGCGCAGCCTGCAAGCCACGATTCTGCACCACCTGACCTATACGATCGGCAAGGATGCCCCGCACGCCAGCCTGCACGACTGGCGCATGGCGCTGTCCTTCGCGATCCGCGACCAGATTGTGGAACCGTGGTTCGCCTCGACCCGCCGCACCTGGTCGGAGGATCGCAAGCGGGTCTATTACCTGTCGATGGAATTCCTGATCGGCCGGATTCTGGAAGACGCGACGATCAACCTTGGCCTGCGCGACGCCGTCGAAGAGGTGATGAGCGGTTTCGGCGTCGATTTCCGCGCGTTGGTCGAGGATGAGCCCGACGCGGCGCTGGGCAATGGCGGGCTTGGCCGTCTGGCGGCCTGCTTCATGGAATCGATGGCGACGGTCGGCTGCCCGGCCTATGGCTACGGCATCCGCTACGAACACGGCCTGTTCCGGCAGCGGTTCGAAAACGGCCAGCAGGTCGAAACGCCCGAGGACTGGCTGCAACAGACCAACCCCTGGGAATTCGACCGCCCCGAAAGCGCCTATACCATCGGCTTCAAGGGCAGCGTCGAAACCATCGACGGGCGCGAGGTCTGGGTGCCCGGCGAAACCGTCTATGCCTCGGCGCATGATACGCCGGTGGTGGGCTGGCAGGGCAAATGGGCCAACACGCTGCGGCTGTGGTCGGCGATGCCGACGACGCAGTTCGATCTGGAACGGTTCAACCACGGCGACTATGCCGCCGCCGCCGCGCCCGAGGCGCTGGCCCGCACCATCAGCCGGGTGCTTTACCCCGACGATACCACCTATGCCGGCAAGGAACTGCGGCTGAAGCAGGAATTCTTCCTGACCTCGGCCGCGTTGCAGGACATCCTGCGGCGCTATCTGGCGGAACATGACGACCTGACCCGGCTGCCGGAAAAGGTCGCGATCCAGATGAACGACACCCATCCGGCGATTGCCGGGCCGGAACTGATCCGCCTGTTGATGGACGGTCACGGCCTTGCCTTCGAGGTGGCGCTGGATATCGCGCAACAGGTGCTGGGCTACACCAACCACACCCTGCTGCCCGAGGCGCTGGAACGCTGGTCCACCTACCTGTTCGGCAACGTGCTGCCGCGCCACATGCAGATCGTCGAGCGCATCGACGCCTGGCACAAGGACAACTTTCACAACCGCCCGCATTACGTTGGCATCGTGAAGTTTCAGGAAGTCCACATGGGTGAACTTGCGTTCATCATGTCGCACAAGGTCAACGGCGTTTCGGCGCTGCATTCGGAACTGGTGGAAAAGACGCTGTTTCCGGAACTGGCCGCCCTGCATCCGGGCCGCATCATCAATGAAACCAATGGGGTCACGCCGCGGCGCTGGCTGAACATGTGCAACCGCCCGCTGGCGCAACTGATCACCGACACCATCGGCGAGGCCTGGGTCGGCGATCTGGACCGGCTGCGCGATCTGGAGCCGCATATCGCCGACAAGGGCTTTCGCGACGCTTTCGCGGCCGCCAAGCGCGCCAACAAGGTGGCGATCGGCGGCTGGATCGCGCGCGAGTGCGGCGTCAAGGTCAGCCCCGACGCGCTGTTCGACGTGCAGATCAAGCGCATTCACGAATACAAGCGCCAGCTGCTGAACATCCTGCAAACCATCGCCCACTGGCACGCGATCCGCGAGAATCCGAAGGCCGACTGGGTGCCGCGGGTGAAGGTCTTCGGCGGCAAGTCGGCGCCGGGCTACTGGGTCGCGAAAGAGATCATCCACCTGATCAACGACGTCGCCCGCGTGGTGAACGCCGACCCGCTGGTGGGCGATGCGCTGAAGGTGATCTACCCGGCGAACTACAACGTCTCGATGGCGGAAAAGCTGGTGCCGGCGGCGGACCTGTCGGAACAGATTTCGACGGCGGGCAAAGAAGCCTCGGGCACCGGCAACATGAAGTTCATGCTGAACGGCGCGCCGACCATCGGCACGCTCGACGGCGCCAATGTCGAGATCCTGCAAGAGGTCGGGGCCGAGAACTTCTTCCTGTTCGGCCTGACCGCCGCGCAGGTGGTGGACCGGCGCAAGGATGTCGAGCATTCGGCCCATGCGATCCGCGAAAGCCAGTCATTGCAGGACGTGTTGCAGATGATCGCCGAGGGCCGGTTTTCGCCCGAACAGCCCGACCGCTATCACGGCATCGTCGACCGGCTCTGGCACCACGACTATTTCCTGGTGGCCGACGATTATGCCGCCTACGAGGCCGCGCAGGCCGAAGTGGATGCCGCCTACCGCGATCCGACCCGCTGGGTGCGCATGGCAGCCATGAATACCGCGCGTGGCGGGTTTTTCTCCTCCGATCGAACAATTCGTGGCTATATGAAGGACATATGGTCGACGGAATCGGCCCTTTAGGGGAGAATTGCCGATGGCACGGAAGCCGAAGCTCGAGGAGGCGCCTCTTCTCGCGCCCGAGGCTGCGCGGGCGATTCTGGCCGGGGCACATGGCGATCCGTTTTCGGTTCTGGGCCCGCACGACCGTGGCGGGCGCACCGTCCTGACCGCCTTCGTGCCGGGCGCCGACACCCTGACCGCGCTGATCGACGGCGCCGAGGTGCCGCTGGGCGCGCTCGACAACGGCTCTGGCCTCTTCGGCGGTGTGCTGCCCGCCTGGGTGCCCTACCGGCTGCGCGCCACCAATGCCGAGGCGACATGGGAGTTCGACGATCCCTACCGCTACGGCCCGGTGCTGGGCGAGATGGACGAATACCTGCTGGGCGAGGGCACCTACAAACGCATCTGGCACGCATTGGGCGCGCATCCGATGGCACATGAGGGCGCCGAGGGGGTGCATTTCGCGGTCTGGGCGCCGAATGCCGAACGGGTTTCGGTGGTGGGCGATTTCAACCTGTGGGACGGCCGCCGCCACCCGATGCGGCTGCGCGGGGCGACTGGGGTGTGGGAGATTTTCATCCCCGGTCTGGGCGAGGGCACCGTCTACAAGTACGAAATCCGCGGCCGGGGCGGCAAGCGCGAGCCGCTGAAGGCCGACCCGGTCGGTTTCGGTTCCGAACATCCGCCCGCCACCGGGTCGGTCGTGCGGTCCATCGAGCATCCGAAGTGGGCCGACGAGCGCTGGATGAAGGCGCGGGCGAAGCATCACGACGTGGCGTCGCCGATCTCGATCTACGAGGTGCATCTGGGCAGCTGGCGCAAGGCCGAGGGTGGCGCCCGCCCGCTGTCCTACCTCGAACTGGCCGACCAGCTGGTCGATTATGCCGCCGACATGGGCTTTACCCATCTCGAATTCATGCCGGTCAGCGAATACCCGTTCGACGGTTCCTGGGGCTACCAGCCCACCGGCATGTTCGCCCCCACCATCCGCCACGGCCTGCCGGATGAGTTCCGCGCGCTGGTCGATGCGGCGCACCGCAAGGGGCTGGGCATCCTGCTGGACTGGGTGCCGGGCCATTTCCCGACCGACCCGCATGGCCTTGGCCGCTTCGATGGCTCCGCGCTTTACGAACACGCCGACCCGCGCGAGGGGTTCCATCAGGACTGGAACACATTGATCTACAACTACGGCCGCGCCGAGGTGGCCAACTACCTGATTTCGAACGCGCTTTACTGGCTGGAGGAATATCACGCCGACGGCTTGCGGGTGGATGCCGTGGCCTCGATGCTCTACCGCGACTACAGCCGCAAAGAGGGCGAGTGGCTGCCCAACAAGGACGGCGGGCGCGAGAATTACGAGGCGATCGCCGTCTTGCAGCGCACCAATGTCATCGCCTACGGCGAATGCCCCGGCATCATGACGGTGGCAGAGGAATCGACCGCCTTCCCCGGCGTGTCGCGGCCGGTGAACCACGGCGGCCTTGGCTTTGGCTACAAGTGGAACATGGGCTGGATGAACGACAGCCTGTCCTACATCGAGAAAGACCCGATCTACCGCCGCCACCATCACCACCAGATGACCTTCAGCCTGCATTATGCGTGGTCAGAGAATTTCATTCTGCCGATCAGCCATGACGAGGTGGTGCACGGCAAGGGCAGCATGATCGCCAAGATGCCCGGCGAGGGGGATGAGAAGTTCGCCAACCTGCGCGCCTACTACAGCTACATGTGGACGCATCCGGGCAAGAAGCTGATCTTCATGGGCTGCGAATTCGCCCAGGGGGTCGAGTGGAACCATTCCCGCAGCCTCGACTGGCACCTGCTGGACCGGCCGCAGCATCGCGGCATCCAGAACCTCGTGCGCGACCTGAACCGGCTTTACCGCGCGACGCCCGCGCTGCACGTGAACGACTGCCACCCCGAGGGGTTCCAGTGGCTGGAAGCCAACGACGCCGAAAACTCGGTCTTCGCCTTCATCCGCCGCGGCGGGCCGAACGATCCGCAGGTCGTGGTGGCGATCAATTTCACCCCGATCGAGCGGCGCGGCTACCGGCTTGGCCTGCCCGCCGCCGGGCACTGGCACGAGGCTTTCAACTCGGACTCCGCCCATTACGGCGGTGGCAACCGGGGCAATCTGGGCGGCATCCAGTCCGAGCCGAAGGGCTGGCACGGTCAGATGCAGTCGGCGGCGGTGACGCTGCCACCATTGTCGGCACTCATTTTCAAGCAGGAATAACCTGCGCCATCGGGAGGAACGCATGAAACCGGGACCCAACACACGGCTGTCAAGCCAGGCGATGGCCTTCGTCCTTGCCGGAGGGCGGGGCAGCCGCCTGAAAGAACTGACGGACCGCCGCGCCAAACCCGCCGTCTATTTCGGCGGCAAGACGCGGATCATCGACTTTGCGCTGTCGAACGCGCTGAACTCCGGCATCCGCAAGATGGCGATCGCGACGCAATACAAGGCGCACAGCCTGATCCGCCACATGCAGCGCGGCTGGGGCTTCTTCCGGGCCGAGCGCAACGAATACCTCGACATCCTGCCCGCCAGCCAGCGGGTCAGCGAAAGCAAGTGGTATATGGGCACCGCCGACGCGGTGACGCAGAACATCGACATCGTCGACAGCTACGACGTGAAATACGTCATCGTTCTGGCCGGCGACCATGTCTACAAGATGGATTACGAGATCATGCTGCGCCAGCATGTCGAAAGCGGCGCCGACGTCACCATCGGCTGCCTGACCGTGCCACGGATGGAGGCGACCGCCTTCGGCGTGATGGACATCGACAAGACCGGCCGCGTCACCGCCTTCCTTGAAAAGCCGAAGGATCCGCCGTCGATCCCCGGCGATCCGGCGCATGCGCTGGCCTCGATGGGCATCTATGTCTTCGACTGGGCGTTCCTGCGCGACCTCTTGATCCGCGACGCCGAGGACGCGAATTCCAGCCATGATTTCGGCAACGACCTGATCCCGCAGATCGTCAAGAACGGCAAGGCGATGGCGCATCGCTTTTCCGAAAGCTGCGTGATGTCGGGGCTGGAAAGCGAGCCCTACTGGCGCGACGTCGGCACCATCGACGCCTTCTGGCAGGCCAATATCGACCTGACCGATTTCGTGCCGAAGCTGGACCTTTACGACAACGCCTGGCCGATCTGGACCTATGGCGAGATCGTGCCGCCGGCCAAGTTCATCCATGACGAGGATGCCCGGCGCGGGTCGGCGGTGTCGTCGCTGGTTTCGGGCGACTGCATCGTGTCGGGGTCCGAGGTGCGCAACTCGCTGCTGTTCACCGGCTGCCGCACGCATTCCTTCGCCTCGCTCGAATATGTCGTGGCGCTGCCCTACGTCCGGGTGGAACGCAAGGCGCGGCTGAAGAACTGCGTGATCGACCGTGGCGTGGTGATCCCGCCGGGGCTGGTGGTGGGCGAAGACCCCGAGGAAGACGCCCGCTGGTTCCGCCGCACCGAAAGCGGCATCGTGCTGATCACCGAACCGATGCTGGAGGCGCGGGCGGCCACGCTCGGGTTGTGAAACCGGGCCGGGGGCGCTGCCCCCGGACCCCCGGGATACTTGAACCAAGATGAAGGGGCGGACGATGCCGGAGCAGGCAATCGCGGGGCGTGTGCTGTCGGTGGCGTCGGAATGCGTGCCGCTGGTGAAGACCGGCGGGCTGGCCGATGTGGTCGGCGCACTGCCCAAGGCGTTGGCCGGGCAGGGCTGGCAGATGCGGGTGCTGATGCCGGCCTATCGCGGGCTGGCCGACCGGCTGGAGCGGGCCGAGGAAGTCTGGACCGGGGGCGACCTGTTCGGCGGCCCGGCGATCGTGCTGGCGGGCCGGGTCGACGGGCTGGACATGCTGCTGCTGTCGGCGCCGCATCTTTATGACCGCGACGGCGGGCCCTATTCGGTGGCCGGGCACGACCACGCCGACAACCCCGAACGCTTTGCGGCGCTGTGCTGGGTGGCGGCCGAAATCGCGCGCGATGGCCTTGGCGACGGCTGGCGCCCGGATCTGGTGCATGCGCATGACTGGCAGGGCGGGCTGGTCCCGGCCTATCTGCGCTATGGCGGCATCGGGGTGAAAAGCGTCATCACCGTGCACAACATCGCGTTTCAGGGCGTGGTGCCCGCCGACCGGCTGGCCGCGCTGCGGCTGCCGGGGGCCGAATTCACGTCGGACGGGCTGGAATATTACGGCCGGATCAGCACGCTGAAGGCGGGGCTGGTGACCGCCGACGCGATCACCACGGTCAGTCCGACCTATGCCGAGGAACTGATGCGCCCGGCCTTCGGGATGGGGCTGGAAGGCGTGATCGCGGCGCGCGCGGCGCGCGTGCACGGCATCCTGAACGGCGTCGATACCGAGGTCTGGGACCCGGCCGGCGATCTGGAGGCCGAGCCCTTCGACAGCCGCCGCCTGATGCGCAAGGCGCTGAACCGCGACCGGCTGCGCGCCGAATTCGGGCTGGGCGAGGTGCCGGGGCCGCTGGCCATCGTGGTCAGCCGCCTGACCGGCCAGAAGGGGATCGACCTGATCCCCGCCGTGCTGCCCGACTTTATCGCGGCGGGCGGCGGGCTGGCGGTGCTGGGCTCTGGCGAACCGGGGCTGGAGGGCGCGATGCATGCCGCCGCCGCCCGCTTTCCCGGCCGGGTCGGCGTGACGATCGGCTATGACGAGGCGCTGAGCCACCGCATGTTCGCGGGCGCCGATGCGGTGCTGGTGCCGTCGCGGTTCGAGCCTTGCGGGCTGACGCAGATGTACGGGCTGCGCTATGGCACCTTGCCGGTGGTGGCGGAAACCGGCGGGCTGGCCGATACCGTGATCAACGCCAGCCCGATGGCGCTGGCCGCCGGGGCGGCGACCGGCATCAGCTTTCACCCCACCGACGCGCTGGCCTTCGGGCAGGCATTGCGGCGGTTGACCCAGCTTTACGCGCAGCCCAAGGTCTGGGCGGCGATGCAGCGCGCCGCGATGCGCCAGCCGGTCGGGTGGGAGGTGTCATCGGCCGCCTATGCCGCGCTTTACGCGGACCTGCTTGGATGAACGCCGCCCCGCGAACGCCCCCGGCCCGGCTGCGCGCACATTCCGTGCGCCCCGGCAAGCCTTGGCCGATGGGCGCCACCTTCGACGGCGAGGGGGTCAACTTCGCCGTCTTTTCGGCCAATGCCGAACGGCTGGAACTGTGCCTGTTTTCCGACGACGGCCGCAAGGAACTGGCGCGGCTGCCGTTCAAGGACCGTGACGGCGACATCTGGCACGTGCATGTGGGCGGCCTGACGCCCGGCACCAAATACGGGCTGCGCGCGCATGGCCCCTATCAGCCCGAGGCGGGGCACCGGTTCAACCCCAACAAGCTGCTGATCGACCCCTATGCCAAGCAGCTGGACGGGCGGCTGAGGTGGTCGGATGCAGTGATGGGCTACCGCGTCGGCAGTTCACGCGCCGATCTGTCGTTCGACACCCGCGACAGCGCCTTTGCGGTGCCGAAATCGGTGGTGGTGGATCCCTCGTTCCCCTGGGCGCAGGCGGCGCCGCTAACCCATCCGGTCGGCCGCACCGTGATCTACGAGGCGCATGTGAAGGGCCTGACGGCCTCACATCCGCAGATCGACCCCAGCCTGCGCGGGACCTACCTTGGCGTTGCCAGCGATCCGATGATCGAGCACATGCTGAAGCTGGGCGTGACCGCGGTGGAACTGTTGCCGGTGCATGCCCATGTCGATGACCGCTTTCTGGTGGCGGCGGGGCTGCGCAACTACTGGGGCTATCAGACCATCGGCTTTTTCGCGCCGGAACCGCGCTACACCACGCATAACGCAGTCTGGGAATTGCAGACGATGGTGCGCCGCCTGCACGTTGCCGGGATCGAGGTGATCCTTGACGTGGTCTACAACCACTCGGGCGAGGGCGACGAACTGGGGCCGACGCTGGCGTTCCGGGGGCTGGACAACCGCAGCTATTACCGGCTGCGCGATGGCGGGCGGTTCTACGTCAACGACACCGGAACCGGGAACACGCTGGATCTGACCCATCCGATGGTGCTGCGCATGGTGATGGACAGCCTGCGCTATTGGGTCGAGGTGTTCCACGTCGATGGCTTCCGCTTCGATCTGGCCACCACGCTGGCGCGCGAGGCGGGCGGGTTCGATCGCCGGTCCGGCTTTCTGGACGCGATAAGGCAGGACCCGGTGCTGGGCCGGGTCAAGCTGATCGCCGAGCCGTGGGACATCGGGCCGGGCGGCTATCAGCTGGGCCGCTGGCCGCATCCGTTTCTGGAATGGAACGACAAGTTCCGCGACGGCGTGCGCCGGTTCTGGCGCGGCGACGCCGGGACGACGGCGGAACTGGCCAAGCGCCTGCTTGGTTCGGCGGACGAGTTCGATGGCCATAACCGGGCCGCGACCTCGTCGGTGAATTTCCTGACCGCGCATGACGGCTTCACGCTGGAGGATACCGTCTCCTACGCCGTCAAGCACAACGAGGCGAACGGCGAGGGCAACCGCGACGGCCATAACGAGAACTATTCCGACAACATGGGCGCCGAGGGGCCGACCAGCGACCCCAAGCGCCGCGCCGCGCGGGATGCGCGCAAACGGGCGATGCTGGCGACGCTGCTGCTCAGTCAGGGCACGCCGATGCTGCTGGCGGGCGACGAGATCGGCAACACGCAGGGCGGCAACAACAACGCCTATGCGCAGGACAACGGCATCGGCTGGATCGACTGGTCCGACCCGGATGCCGGGTTGCAAGCCTTCGTGACCCGGTTGATCGCGCTCCGGCAGGCGCATCCGGCGCTGCGCCAGCGCGCCTTCCTGCATTCGCGGCCGCGGGCGGCGGATGGTCTGCGCGACCTGATCTGGCGCAAGCCCGACGGGCAGGAGCCTTCTGCGACCGACTGGCACGACCTCGGCTTTCGCACCCTCTGCGCCGAGATCCGGATGGCGGCGGGCACCGCCGCCGCCGAGGTGCAGGGCGAGACGCTTTACTGCATCTTCAACAGCGGTGCGGCGGTCGAGGTGGCCTTGCCGCCGCAGCCGCATCCCGGCCCCTGGCGGGTGCTGCTTGACAGTTCGCGCCCGGCGCAGGAACCCTACACGCTAGAGGGACCGGGCATCGCCACCGCCGCCGGGGCGGTGCTGGTTCTGGTCCACCATCGCGACTGACCCGGAAGGAATGGCCTGATGACCGCCGTCACCCACGCAACCCACCCGATCGAGGGGCAGAAGCCCGGCACCTCGGGCCTGCGCAAGAAGACGCCGGTCTTCATGAAGCCGCATTATCTGGAGAATTTCGTCCAGGCGATCTTTGACGTCGTCGGGTGCAAGGGCAAGACCTTCGTGCTGGGCGGCGACGGGCGCTATTTCAACGACAGCGCGGCGCAGGTGATCCTGAAGATGGCGGCGGCGAACGGCGCGGCGAAGGTGATCGTGGGGCAGGGCGCGATCCTGTCGACCCCCGCCGCCAGCCACCTGATCCGGCTGAACCGGACCGACGGCGGCATCATCATGTCGGCCAGCCACAACCCCGGCGGCCCGACCGAGGATTTCGGCGTCAAGTTCAACATGCCCAACGGCGGCCCCGCGCCCGAGGCGGTGACCGAGGCGATTTTCGAGCGCACAAAGGAGCTGAGCGCCTACCACATCGACACCGCGGCCGACATTGATCTCGACCGGATCGGAACGGTCAGGCTGGGCGGCATGACGGTCGCGGTGGTGGACCCGGTCGCCGACTACGCCGCGCTGATGGAGACGCTGTTTGACTTCGACGCCATCCGCGCGCTGGTGGCGGCGGGGTTCCGGATGCGGTTCGATGCGATGTGCGCCGTCACCGGCCCCTATGCGCGTGACATCCTTGAGCGCCGCCTTGGCCTGCCCGAGGGCACCGTGGTGAACGCGACGCCGCTGCCGGATTTCGGCGGCCACCATCCCGACCCGAACCCGACCTGGGCCCATGCGCTGATGGAAGAGATGTTCGGCCCGGCCGCGCCCGACTTCGGCGCGGCCTCGGATGGCGACGGCGACCGCAACATGATCGTCGGGCGCGGCATCTATGTCTCGCCCTCCGACAGTCTCGCGGTGCTGGCCGCCAACGCCCATCTGGCCCCGGCCTATGCGGGCGGGCTGAAGGGGGTGGCACGCTCGATGCCGACCTCGGCCGCGGTGGACCGCGTCGCCAGGGCGATGGGCATCGAGGCCTACGAGACGCCGACCGGCTGGAAGTTCTTCGGCAACCTGCTGGATGCCGGTCGCTGCACCATCTGCGGCGAGGAAAGCTTTGGCACCGGGTCGGACCATGTGCGCGAAAAGGACGGGCTCTGGGCGGTTCTCTTGTGGCTCAACATCCTTGCCGTCAAGCGGCACGGCGTGGCGGCGATCCTGCGCGAGCATTGGAAGACCTACGGGCGCAACTACTATTCGCGCCACGATTTCGAGGCGATCGACATTCACGCCGCCGAGCGCATGATGAGCACGCTGAAGGCCGCCATCCCGACCCTGCCCGGCACGAGGGTGGAGGGGATGGACATCGCCGCCGCCGACGATTTCGCCTATCACGACCCGGTCGATGGCTCGATCAGCCGGGCGCAGGGCGTGCGCATCCGGTTCGACAACGGCGCCCGCATCGTGCTGCGGCTGTCGGGCACCGGCACCGAGGGCGCCACGCTGCGGCTGTACCTCGAACGCTACGAGGCCGACCCGGCGTTGCAGGATCTGGACCCGCAAGAGGCGCTGGCGCCGGTGATCCGCGCCGCCCATGCACTTGCGGGGATCAAGGCGCAGATCGGCCGCGACCGGCCGAACGTGATCACCTGATCCGCTTCTGACGCCAACGGACCTTGCCGTGACGCTGCCGGATCATGCGGCGGGGGCAGGAGGCGCGTATCCTGACCCCATCGGGGTGAGGAGACGGTGATGGAAACGGCAGAGACCACGACCCACGCGCCCCGCGCCGCCCGCAGCGGCAGGCAGGCCCGTCAGGAAGAGCGCAGCCACAAGGGCGCGGGCCACGGGCGGCCCTACATCCTGCGCAACATCCCGACCTACGATGTGCTGTCGGAAGATAACCTGATCCGCATCGAGGCCGCCGCCGACCGCATTCTGGCCGAAACCGGGATCGAGTTTCGCGACGATCCGGTGGCGCTGGACCATTGGCGCCGGGCCGGGGCCGAGGTTCGCGATCAACTGGTGAAGTTTCCGCCCGGCCTGCTGCGCGAGGTGCTGAAAACCGCGCCTGCCAGCTTCACCCAGCACGCCCGCAACCCGGCGAACTCGGTTCAGATCGGCGGCAAGTCGGTGGTTTTCGCGCCCGCCTATGGCTCGCCGTTCGTGATGGATCTCGACAACGGCCGCCGCTTCGGCACGCTTGAGGATTTCGTGAACTTCATCAAGCTGGCGCAGCATTCGCCGTGGTTCCACCACTCCGGCGGCACGATCTGCGAGCCGACCGACGTGCCGGTGAACAAGCGCCATCTGGACATGGTGCTGAGCCACCTGACCTATTCCGACCGCTGTTTCATGGGCTCGGTCACCGCCGAAAGCCGGGCCGAGGATTCCATCGAGATGGCCCGCATCGTGTTTGGCCGCGATTTCGTCGGTGCGAACTGCGTCATCCTTGGCAACGTCAACGTGAACTCGCCACTGGTCTGGGATGCGACGATGACCACCAGCCTGCGCGCCTACGCCCGCGCCAATCAGGCGGCGGTGATCGTGCCCTTCATCCTTGGCGGCGCGATGGGGCCGGTGACGACGGCGGGCGCCATCGCGCAAAGCCTTGCCGAAACGATGGCGGGCTGCGCGCTGACCCAGCTTGAACGCCCCGGCGCCCCGGTGATCTTCGGCAACTTCCTGTCGTCGATGAGCTTGCGCTCCGGCTCGCCCACCTTCGGCACGCCGGAACCGGCGATTGGCTCGATGGTGATTGGCCAACTGGCCCGACGGCTGAACCTGCCGCTGCGTTGTTCAGGCAACTTCACCACCTCGAAACTGCCCGACGGGCAGGCGATGATGGAGGGCACGATGTCGATGCTGGCCGCGATCCAGTGCGGCGCGAACTTCATCCTGCATTCGGCGGGCTTCCTCGACGGGCTGCTGAGCATGTCCTACGAGAAGTTCATGCTGGATGCCGACCTCTGCGGCGCGCTGCACACCTACCTTGACGGCGTGAAGATCGACGACAACCAGTTGGCGGTGGACGCCTTCGCCGAGGTCGGGCCGGGCAACCATTTCTTTGGCTGCTCGCACACGATGGCGAACTACCAGACCGCGTTCTACGACTCGGCCCTGTCCGACAACGAACCGTTCGAAAAGTGGGAGGCGGCGGGATCGACCGATGCCGCGACGCGGGCGAACAAGGCGTGGAAGTTGGCGCTGGCGGAATACCAGAAACCGGCGCTGGATGAGGGCATCGCGGAAGGGCTGCACGATTTCGTGGCGCGCACCAAGGCCGCGATGCCGGACGCGTGGTACTAGGTCACCCCGGCGACAGCGCGGCCAGATAAGCCTCCAGCGCCGCGGCGTCGATGGGCTTGTGCATCAACGCCACCCCCTCGGCGGCGCAGAGGGGGCCAAGGCCGGGGGCGCGATCGGCGGTCAGGATGCGGGCGGGCACCGGGCCGTGGCGGCTGCGCAGCCGGGTGATGGTGGCCAGCCCGTCCAGCCCGTCGCCCAGATGCTGATCGACCAGCGCCACATCGGGGGCGATGCCGATTTCCTCCACCAGCGCCAGCGCCTCTTCGCCGGTGCGGGCGTCGATCACGTTCAGGCCCCATTTTTCCAGCAACTGGCCAAGGGCCAGCCGCAGCGCGTCGTCATTCTCGACCAGCAGCACGATGCGGTCTTGCGGCGGTGGCGGCGGGGCGGTGCCGGGGGCGGCCGAATGCGGCGCGGCGGGCGCGCGGGCGGCGCGGTGCAGCCCCAGCGCAAAGCAGGTGCCGTGGCCGGGTGCCGATCGCAGCGTCAGCGGATGGCCCAGAAGCGCGCAAGCGCGATCGACGATGGCGAGGCCAAGCCCCATCCCTTCGGACGCAGAGGCGGGCGCGTTCAGGCGGTGGAATTCCTTGAAGATATTGGCCTGTTCCTCGGCCGGGATGCCGGGGCCGGTATCATGCACCTCGATCCGCAGCCCGTCGCCCCGGTGCCGCACCCCGACCAGCACGCGGCCGGTTTCGGTATAGCGCAGCGCGTTGCCGATCAGGTTTTGCAGGATGCGGCGCAGGTAGGTGGGGTCGCTTTCCACCTCGGCCCGCGCGGGCAGGATGCGCAGGTCGAGCCCCTTTTTCGCCGCCACCGGCATGAATTCGTCGCTGAGCTGCGCCAAAAGCCGGTCAAGCCGCACCGGGCGCACCTCAACCTCGGCCCGCCCCGCCTCCAGCCGCGAGATATCCAGCAGCGCGTCGAGGATCTGGCCCACGCTGACCAGCGCGTTTTCGGCCTTTTCCAGCGTCTGCCGGGTCGGTTCCGGCACCGCCTCGTCCAGCGCAGAGGCGAGGAACAGCCGGGCGGCCGACAGTGGCTGCAACAGGTCGTGGCTGGCGGCGGCAACGAAACGGGCGCGGGCGGCATTGGCGCGTTCGGCGCGGGCCAGCGCCTCCTGCAACTCGGTGGTGCGGGCGGCGACGCGGGCCTCCAGCGTTTCGTTGGCTTCGGCCATCGCGGCGATGGCCGCGCGTTCGACGCTGACATCGGTGAACGAGATCACAAAGCCACGGTCGGGCATTTCCTGCGCGAAGACGTCAAGGATCGTGTCGCGCCCGCGCTGCACCTCGAACGACAGCGGCGTGCGCGGGGCGGTTTCCTCGATCCACCGGTGCAGCGCGGTTTCGCTGAACGGGGTGCCAAGGCCCTGCCCGGTGCGGAAGGTTTCGAACAGCGTGTCGGAACCGGTGCCCAGCTGCAACCGCGACAGCGGCACCGCCAGCAGCGCGGCAAGCCGCTGGTTCCAGCCCACCAAGCGGTTGTCGGAGTCGAAGATCGCCACGCCCTGATTGAGGTGGTCAAGCGTGGCGCGGATCATCCGGGCCTGATCGTCCAGCAGCTTGCCGCGCTCTTCCCGCTCCATCCGGATGATGCCGGTCACGTCGGTCTGCAGGATGACGGTGCCGCCGTCCATCGTGCGATGCTCGCTGACCTGAACCCAGCGGTCCCAGATCATGCGCACGTTGAACATCACGTGGCGGTCCTGATGGCGGCGCTTGCGGCGTTCGGCCCAGGCGGCGGGGGTGTCGCCCTCGGGCAGTTCGATGAAGCGCGAGGTGCTGACCCGGTCGATGTAGCCGTCAAAGCTCAGCCCCGGCTTCAGCGCGTCGCGCAGGTCGGGCATGTGGATGCCAAAGCGCGAGTTGCACATCACCAGCACTTCGGCGGCGTCGAAGAGGGCAAAGCCCTCCTGCACCGTCTCGATCGCATTGGCGAGGTTCTGCCGCGCCGCCTCGGCGGAACGGGTGGCGTTTTCCAACCGGGCGTTGGAATCGTTCAGCAGGTCCAGCGCGCGCTCAAGATCGCGGGTGCGGTCGCGGACCTGTTCCTCCAGCAGCGCGGCGCGCTGGAACTGGGCATAGGCGGCGCCCGAGGCATCGGTCGCCTGCTCGACCCGGCGCATCAGCACCTCGGCGATCTCGCGCAGCTTTGCGGCCTGCCGTTCCGGCGGGTCGGCGGGGTTGACGAGGGTGAAGGTCATGGCCCGCGCCCCGGCCGGTAAAGCGCGACGCCGGTCATCGTCTGGTTGACGTGCATCCCGTTCAGTTGCTCGCCATAGGTCGAAAAGCCGATGACCCGGTGCTGGCGCAGCAGTGCCGAGATGGCGCCGGTCATCTGCTTCTCCTCCGCCTCCATCCGGCGCAGGATGCAGTCGCAGGCGAGGATCGCCTCGGGCTGGCCAAGGGCGGCAAGCTCGTGGCCAAGGTGGGCGACCATGTCCATCGGGTCGGCCAGCGTCAGCACCAGCCCCTCGTCGATCGCCGAGAAGAAGACCAGATCGCCGTTGGGGGCGACCTGCTGGATGGCGCGCACATGATGCTTACCGCCGATCCGCACCACGACCGGATGGGCGGCAAAGGTGAAGGTGGTCAGTTGCGCCGGATCCTTGCCAAGGATGCGGGCATATTCCTGCGCGGCGGGTTCGGCGTTGATGCGGCGCACGATGCGGTGGGCGGGGTCGGCCTCGGTCACCACCATGCGGGTTTCGGTGGGGCTGAGGTGGTCGAGGTTGAAGACCCGCACCGGGCAATCGGTGCGCAGGAAGGCCAGCACGGCGGCGTTGCGGCGCATCTCGCCGTCGTGCAGCACAAAGGTCCGGTCAAACCGTGTGCCGTCGCCCGCCGAGCCGCCGAACAGCGGCACCGGCCCGAGGCCCGCCGCCAGCGCCGAGGTCAGCGCATCCTCGCGCGCCGACAGGCCATCGACCATCAGGAAGGCGAATTCATGCGGCCATTCCGGGCGCATCCGGGCAAGGCCGTGGCGGGCCCGGCCAAGCCGGGTGATCAGCTCTTGCGGCGCAAGGCGGTCGAGGTCGGGCACCGGCAGCAGGTCGGCCGCGAAATGGCGGGCGGGCAGGCCGACGGCGACCACCTCGCCCTCGGTGTAGCCCTGCGAGGAAATCTCGCCCGCCGTGGTGCAGCCGATCACCGGCACGCCGTGAAAGGCGCGCGAGGCGCGGGCGGCCAGCGCCTCCAGATCGGCCTCGGGCGCGATGAACAGGATCACCAGCGCGAACGGGCCGGGGCCAAGCGCGCGGGCCAGCCGGTCGGCCACGTCACCGCCGCTGGCCGCGACATGCGCGGTGGCCAGAACCGGATCGGTGGCAGCGGGTTGGGGCAGCGCCCCGGCCGTCTTCATCGCGCGCCTCCCAGTCGCTCGGTCAAGGGTATGCGGCGCATCAAGCCTCTGGCAAGAGCCGGTCGAAGCTGGCCTCGCGCGCGATCAGCACCGCCTGCGTGCGGCTTTGCACCCCCAGCTTGCGCATGATGGCGGTGACATGCGCCTTCACCGTGGTTTCGGCGATGGCGAGTTCATAGGCGATCTGCTTGTTCAGCTTCCCCTCGCAGATCAGCTGCAGGATGTTGGCCTGCTGGCGGGTCAGCAGCGTCAGCCGCTGGATCGCCTCTTCGCGCCCGGTGGCGGGGGCCTCGGGATCGGCGGGCGGGGTGTAGCCTTCGGGCAGGTAAGGTCGCCCGGCCCTGAGCGCGGCGAAGGCGGCGCGGAACGCCTCGCGCGGGCTGTGCTTGGGCACGAAGGCCGCCGCCCCGGCGCTGAGCGCGGCGCCGATGGCGCGCGCATCGGCCATCGACGAGACCACGACCACCGGCACCCCCGGCGCCGCCGCGCGCAGCCGGATCAGCCCGTCAAAGCCTGTCACGTCGGGCAGGTTGAGGTCGAGCACCACGACATCGGGGCGCGGCGACAGCCCCATCCGCGCCAGCGCCGTATCCAGCCGCCCGGCGGTTTCCACGCTGGCGATGCCCGCCACCGTCTTCAGCGTCATCGCCAAAGCCTCGCAGAACAGCGGATGGTCATCCACCACCAGCGCCGTGGCGAAACTTCTGTGGTCGATACTGTCCATCACATCCCGGTCCGTTCGCGCCGATGTTAGCAGAGCGCGCCCGGCGCCGCCACTTGGCGGAAGGTCGGGGGCCGCCGCCGGGGATACGACTTTGGTCAAATGGCGCGGGCGGCGCGGAACCCGTAGAGTTTCGCCAGAGGGAGTGAGGACCACATGGAACTGACTGACGAGCGCCTGATCAAGGCGGCACCCGATGTGGTGTGGGCGGCGATTCTGAACCCCGAGGTCTTGAAAGACTGCGTGCCCGGCTGCGAGTCGATGACCGGCTCTGTCGCCGATGGATTCGAGGCGGTGGTGGTGCAGAAGGTCGGCCCGGTGAAGGCGCGCTTTACCGGCGTGGTTCACCTCTCGGACATCACCGAAGGCCGCGCCGTGACGATCAGCGGCGAGGGCAAGGGCGGCCCGGCGGGCTTTGCCAAGGGCGGCGCCAAGGTGCGCCTTGACCCGGTCGAGGGCGGCACGCAGCTGAGCTACGAGGTTTCCGCCTCGGTCGGCGGCAAGCTGGCGCAACTGGGCAGCCGGCTGATCGACGGCTTCGCCAAGAAGATGGCCGACGATTTCTTTACCCGGTTTCAGGAAACGATCGAGGGACCGGCCGCGCCGGACCCGGAACCCGAGGGCGAACCGCCCGAGGGAGAGGCGAAAAAGGGCTGGCTGAAGCGGATCATCGGCTAGGCCGCACGAACAACAAGGGAGGATTTGATGCCAAAAGTGACAATGCGCGTGAACGGGCGGCAAGTGTCCGGCGAGGTGGAGGGGCGCACCCTGCTGGTGCAGTTCCTGCGCGAGGGGCTGGAGATGACCGGCACCCATGTGGGCTGCGACACCTCGCAATGCGGGGCCTGCGTGGTGCATGTGAACGGCGCGGCGATGAAAAGCTGCACCACCTTCGCGCTGGACCTTGAGGGCGCCGAAGTGAAGACGATCGAGGGCATGGCCGCCGCCGATGGCTCGCTGGGCGTGATCCAGCAGGCGTTTCAGGATCATCACGGGCTGCAATGCGGCTTTTGCACGCCGGGCATGGTGATGTCGGCGGCGGCGCTGCTGGCCGAGAACCCGAAGCCGACCGAGGCCGAGGTGCGCCACTATCTTGAGGGCAACATCTGCCGCTGCACCGGCTACCACAACATCGTCAAGGCGGTGATGGCGGCATCGGGGCAGGACGTTTCGGCCATCGCGGCGGAATAACCCAATTTCATCTGCGCAAGATGCGCGATTCACGCATCGCACGACGGGAGGATCACCAATGCCCAAGGACGGGATCGGCGCCAGCACAAAGCGGCGCGAAGACATACGTTTCCTGACCGGAAACGGCCATTACACCGACGATATCAACCTGCGCGGCCAGACCTATGCGGTCTTCGTGCGCAGTCAGGTGGCGCATGGCAAGCTGAACAAGGTCGACACCAGCACCGCCGCGGGCATGCCGGGCGTGCTGCGGGTGTTCACCGGCGAGGATTTCGCCGCGGTGGGCGGCGTGCCCTGCGGCTGGCAGGTGACCGACAAGCACGGCAAGGTGATGCTGGAGCCCAAGCACCCGGTGCTGGCGCAGGGCAAGGTGCGCTATGTCGGCGATGCCATCGCCGTGGTGGTCGCTGAAACCGAGGCGCAGGCCCGCGACGCGGCCGAGGCCGTGGTGGTCGACATCGACGAATTGCCCGCGGTGATCGACATGAAGGCCGCCGTGGCCGGCGGGCCGCTGGTGCATGACGAAATCGGCTCGAACCTCTGCTACGACTGGGGCTTTGTCGAGGAAAACAAGGCGGCGACCGACGCGGCCTTTGAAACGGCCGCGCATGTCACCACGCTGGAACTGGTCAACAACCGGCTGGTGCCGAACGCGATGGAACCGCGCGTCGCGGTGGGCGACTACGAACGCTCGACCGGGCAGCACACGCTTTACACCACCAGCCAGAACCCGCATGTGATCCGCCTCTTGATGGGCGCCTTCGTGCTGGGCATTCCGGAACAGAAGCTGCGCGTGGTCGCGCCCGACGTGGGCGGCGGCTTCGGCTCGAAAATCTTCCACTATGTCGAGGAAGCCTTTGTCACCTTCGCCGCCAAGGTGGTGAACCGGCCGGTGAAATGGACGGCGCAACGCTCGGAAAGCTTCATCACCGACGCGCACGGCCGCGACCATGTGACCAAGATCCAGCTCGCGATGGACAAGGATGGTCATTTCCTCGCGCTGCGCACCGACACCTATGCCAACATGGGCGCCTACCTTTCGACCTTCGCGCCCTCGGTGCCGACCTGGCTGCATGGCACGCTGATGGCGGGCAACTACAAGACCCCGCTGATCTATGTGAACGTCAAGGCGGTGTTCACCAACACTGTGCCGGTCGATGCCTATCGCGGCGCCGGGCGGCCGGAAGCCACCTACCAACTGGAGCGGGTGATCGACAAGGCGGCGCGCGAGCTGGGGATCGACCCGATCGAGCTGCGGCGGCGCAACTTCGTGCAGCCGAACGAGTTCCCGTATCAGACCCCGGTCGCGGTGGTTTATGACACCGGCAACTATCAGGCCACGATGGACAAGCTGATCGAGATCGCCGACCTCGCCGGGTTCGACAAGCGCCGCGCCGAAAGCGCCAAGCATGGCAAGCTGCGCGGGCTGGGCGTGAACTGCTACATCGAGGCCTGCGGCATCGCGCCGTCGCACCTCGTCGGCCAACTCGGCGCCCGCGCCGGGCTTTACGAAAGCGCCACCGTGCGGGTCAACGCGACCGGCGGCATCGTCGTGATGACCGGCAGCCACAGCCACGGGCAGGGCCATGAAACCGCCTTCCCGCAGGTGATCGCCGACATGATCGGCATTCCGGCGGATTCGGTGGAAATCGTGCATGGCGACACCGCCAACACCCCGATGGGCATGGGCACCTACGGCTCGCGCAGCCTTGCGGTGGGCGGCTCGGCGATGGTGAAGGCGACCAACAAGATCATCGCCAAGGCCAAGAAGATCGCGGCGCACCTGCTGGAAGCCTCGGATGCCGACATCGAGCTGAAGGATGGCAAGTTCAGCGTGGCGGGCACCGACAAGTCGGTGGACTGGGGCTCGGTCTGCCTTGCCGCCTATGTGCCGCACAACTACCCGCTGGAAAGCCTTGAACCGGGGCTGGAGGAGACGGCGTTCTACGACCCGTCGAACTTCACCTATCCGGCCGGCGCCTATGCCTGCGAGGTCGAGGTCGACCCCGATACCGGCAAGGTCAAGATCTGCAGCTTCGCGGCGGCGGATGACTTCGGCAACATCGTCAACCCGATGATCGTCGACGGTCAGGTGCATGGCGGCATCGGGCAGGGCATCGGTCAGGCCCTGCTGGAAAGCGCGGTCTATGACGAGAACGGCCAACTGCTCAGCGGCAGCTACATGGACTATGCCATGCCGCGCGCCGATGACGTGCCGTTCTACACGGTCGACCATTCCTGCCAGACGCCCTGCACGCACAACCCGCTGGGGGTGAAGGGCTGCGGCGAGGCGGGGGCGATCGGCTCGCCGCCCGCGGTGGTCAACGCGGTGGTCGATGCGCTGCAACGCGCGGGCCACACATCGGTGACGCATATCGACATGCCGCTCAGCCCGTCCCGGGTCTGGGCCGCGATGCAGGCGTAAGGAGGAGAAGCCATGTACGCATTCGAATTCAAGCGGCCCGCAACGCTGGCCGAGGCCGTCACGGCACTGGGCGCGGAAGAGGCGCAGGCGCTGGGTGGGGGCCAGACCCTGATCCCGACGCTGAAACAGCGGCTGGCGGCCCCGGCCGTGCTGGTCAGCCTGAACGGCATCGCCGAGATCAAGGGCATCTGCACCGACGACGCCGGGCGGCTCTGCATCGGCGGCGGCACCACCCACGCCGCCGTGGCGAAAGGCGCCGGGGCCTATCCGGCGCTGGCCGCGCTGGCGGGTGGCATCGGCGATCCGGCGGTGCGCAATCGCGGCACCATCGGCGGCAGCCTTGCCAACAACGACCCTTCGGCCTGCTATCCTTCGGCGGTGCTGGCCTCGGGGGCGACGATCGTCACCAACACGCGCCAGATCGCGGCGGACGACTACTTCCAGGGCATGTTCACCACCGCGCTGGAACCCGGCGAGATCATCACCGAAGTGCGCTTTCCGGTGCCGATGAAGGCGAACTACCAGAAGTTCGTGCAGCCCGCCTCGCGGTTTGCGCTGGTCGGCGTGTTCGTCGCGCAGTTCAAGGACGGTGTGCGGGTCGCGGTGACGGGCGCCTCGACGGGCGGGGTGTTCCGCTGGACCGAGGCGGAACGGGCGCTGTCGGCCAACTTCTCGGCGGCGGCGGTGAAGGGGTTGAAGGCGTCGGCCGACGACCTGATCGCCGACATCCACGGCGGCGCCGACTACCGCGCCCACCTGATCGGGGTGCTGACCGGGCGGGCCGTCGCGGCCTGCTGAACCTGAACCGCGCCGACAGGACCAACAGGACGGGCGCCGTTATCGGCGCCCGTCTTTCCTTGTGCCGCCCGGCTTCTTTCTGGCAAAAATACTCCCGCCGGAGGCGTCCTGCGGCGGGAGTATTTTTGCCAGAAAGAAATCCGGGGTCAGGCAAGCCCGGCGAGGTAGGCCGCGCAGCCGGTCAGGGCGGCGTAGTCGTCTTCGATCACCCAGATCGGAAAGTTCTGCATGAACCCGGCAAAGCGGCCCTTGTCGCGGAACGCTTCGGCGAAGCCCAACGGCGCCAGATGGGCGGTGAAGGCGCGCGCCACGCCGCCGATCAGGTAGATGCCGCCGAACGGCAGGTGGATCAGCGCGAGGTTGCCCACCTCGGCGCCGAAAAGCCGCACCCAGAGCCGCGCCGCCTCGACCGCCAGCGGATCGCTGCCGGCATCCAGCGCCGCCATGATCTCGGCCGCGGCCTTTTCGGCCGGGGTGCCCGTTTCGGCCGCGGCGAAGGCGTAAAGCCGTTCCAGCCCGCGCCCGGCCAGCACATCCTCGACCCCCGGAAAGCCGTGCGCCGTCTCGACGAACCGGGCCAGCCGCAGATCGGCATCGGTGCGGATCGGCATGTTCACATGGCCGCATTCCGAGGCGGCGACGATCCGCCCCCCCGGCGCTTCATGCACCGGCGCCGCGTTGAAGCCGGTGCCCGCACCCACCACGAGCTTCGAGGCATGATCGGGCGCCGTCGGCCCCTCGACGATCACGCGCAGGCTTTCGGGCGCCAGCGCGCCAAGCGCGTGGCCCTGCGCCTGCAGGTCGTTCAGGATCGCGACCCGCTCGGCCCCGGTCGCGCGGGCCAGCATCGCGGGCTCGATTGTCCAGTCGAGGTTGGTCATATGGGCCACGCCATCGCGCACCGGCCCGGCGGCGGCGACGCAGGCCCCGGCGCAATCGACGCCGCCCTCTTCCTCGATATAGCGGCGCAGCACGGTTTCAAGGCCGGGGAACTCGGCATTGCGGTAGCGCCGGATCGAGTCGGGCCGCAGGCTGCGGCCCTCGGCCAGCGCGACACGGGTGTTCGTGCCGCCGATATCGGCGACCAGCGACAGGGTGTTGGCGGGCAGGGGCATCAGGCTCTCCGATGGCTAGCGCGCGAGGGCGCGGGCGAGGGCGTGATAGGACGCTTTCGGGGTGCGCCGCAAGGTTTCGAAATCGACATGGATCAGGCCGAAGCGTTTCTCATACCCCAGCGACCATTCGTAGTTGTCCAGCAGCGACCAGACGAAATAGCCCGCCACCGGCACGCCTTCGGCAATCGCGCGGCGGACCTGCGCCAGATGGGCATCAAGATAGTCGATGCGGGCCTGATCGGGAACCGCGCCGTTCACCAGCACGTCGGCATTCGCCATGCCGTTCTCGGTGATGTAAAGCGGCAGGCCCCTGGTGTACTCGGCATGGGTCCGGGTCAGGAAGGCGTGCAGGCCCTCGGGGTAAATTTCCCAGCCCATTTCGGTCTTTGGCAGCGGGCCGGGGACTTCGGCGCAGGCGGGCCAGGGCCCGGCGTCGGGGCCGATCAGCTTGCGGGTGTAGTAGTTCAGCCCCGCCCAATCCACCTTGGCGCCGATGGTGGGCATGTCGTCCTGCCAGCCGGTCGGCATGTGCGGCATGAGCCCCTCCAGCGCTTCGGCCGGGTATTCGCCCTTGAACATCCCCGACAGGAACCAGCGGTTGTAGATCGCATCATAGCGGGCGGCGGCGGTCGCTGCCGCGGGGCTGGCGTCGGCGGGGGCGGCGTATTCGAAGTTGCAGACCGCTCCAAGGTTGGTCAGGCCCATGCCGCGCATGGTTTCGATCGCGCGGCCATGCGCCAGGAGGACATGGTGCATGGCACGGGCGGCGGCGCGGATGTCGCGCAGCCCCGGCGCGTGAAGGCCCAGGAAATGCGACAGCCAGGCCACGCACCACGGCTCGTTGATGGTGGCGGTCGACCAGACGCGGTCGCCGATCCGACCCATGATGACCTCGGTGAAGTCGGCGAACCAGCCCGCGATATCGCGGTTGCGCCAGCCGCCAAGGTCGGCCAGCGGCGAGGGCAGTTCCCAGTGATAGAGCGTCGCGGCGGGTTTCAGGCCGCGTTCCAGCAGCCCGTCGACCAGCCGGTCGTAGAAGTCGAGCCCTTCGGGGTTCACCGCACCGCGCCCCTCGGGCAGCACCCGCGCCCAGGAGGTGGAAAAGCGGTAGACGTCGAAATTCGCCGCCGCCAGCAGGTCAAGGTCTTGCGGCATCCGGTGATAGTGGTCGCAGGCCACGGCGCCGTTTTCGGCGCGCACCACGTTGCCGGGGGTGGCCGCGAAGCTGTCCCAATGGGTCTGGCCCGCGCCGCCAAAGCCGTGCCCTTCGATCTGATAGCTGGAGGTGGCGGCCCCGAACTGAAATCCCTTCGGGAAATCGGCGCGTGAAACGTTCATGGTCATCCTTTGGTTGGCGCCGGGCCGGTCGACAGGCCGACCATCAGCTCGGCCTCGAACATGCGGGTCTGCGGGTCGTGGCCGGGGTTGGCGATGTTGTCGAGCAGCATTTCGGCCGCCTGCCGCCCAGCCTCGCGCACCGAAGACCGGGTGGCGGTGAAGATCGGCACATCGTCGCCATTGCGCAGGTAGCTGAGGTCGTCGTCATGGGTGATCACCGACACGTCGCGGCCCAGTTTCAGGCCACGCTCTTCGATGGCGCGACGCACCCCGATGGCGATGATCATCGACGAGACGAGGAAGGCCGTCGGCGGGTCGGGGCGCGTCAGCATGGCAAGGGCGGCGCGGTGGCCGTAGGTTTCCGTCATCTCGTCCGATCGCATCAGCGTCGGGTCGATCGGCACGCCGCGCGCCGCCAGCGCCTGTTCATAACCCGACCGGCGGCGGATCGCGAAATCCATGAACTCCAGCCCGTTGATCAGCGCGATCCGGCGATGGCCGAGGTCCAGCAGGAATTCAGTGGCGCGCTGGAAGGCACGGCGGTTGTTCACGTCGAGCCAGGAATAAGCCTCGGGCGCGCCGGTCGCGCGGCCGTGCACGACGAAGGGCAGGCCGATTTCGTGCAGGCGGGCGATGCGGGCATCGGCGGTGCGGGGCGCGTGGACGATGATGCCGTCAACCGTGCCGCGGGTTTTCATGCTGCGATAGGCCGCCGCCTCGTCGGCGTCGTTCACCACGGTCAGCAACATGTCGTAGCCCATGCGCGAATAGGTCTCGCCCGCGCCGGCGATGAAATCGGCAAAGATCGGGTTCACGATCTCATGCTTGGTGGAGACGGTGATGACATGCCCGATGGCCATTGCCCGGCCGGTCGCCAGCCGGATCGCGCGCGCATTCGGCAGGTAATTGTGCCGCTTGGCCGCCGCCATCACCCGTTCCCGGGTGACCTCGTTCACCTCGGGATAGCCGTTCAGCGCCCGGCTGACCGTGGTCGGCGAAAGCCCGAGCTTGCTGGCAAGTTCCTTCAGGTTCATCAGGTCCGGGTCCAAAGCGGTTTGAAGTTCTGCGGACTGTAACCATCGCCGAACATGGCGTCAAAAGCATTCGGACCCGGAAAATCATGCTGCACCTGCGAAAAGATCAGGCAAAAACCGAAGTTGACGTGCTCCGGATTGACTTGCAGAGGGCGATCGGCGACGTTGAGAAACCCAAAGCGGTTTGGAAATGATTCCGGACTGTTCGGTAATGAGGGATGCGTGCGCCAAGCACGCTAAACCGGGAGGAGAGTCCATGTTTGGGAAGTTTTTGACGGCGGTCGCGGGCCTCGCGCTCGTCGCCGGGGCGGCATCGGCCGCCGATCTGAAATTCAAGCCGGGCACCGATCCGCAGCGGTTCCACTGGGACAGCTATGATGCCTTCGCCAAGTCGCACAAGCTCGACGGCCAGACACTGACGATCTTCGGGCCGTGGCGCGGCGAGGATCAGACGCTGTTCGAAAGCGTGCTGGCCTATTTCGAAGCGGCGACCGGGGTGAAGGTCAACTACTCGTCGTCAGAGAACTACGAGCAGCAGATCGTCATCGACACCCAGGCGGGCAGCCCGCCCAACATCGCCGTTCTGCCGCAGCCCGGCCTGATTCAGGACCTCGCCTCCAAGGGGTTCATCCAGCCGCTGCCGGATGACACCAAGCAGTGGTTGCTGGACAATTACGCCGCGGGCCCGTCCTGGGTGACACTCTCGACCTACAAGGACAAGACCGGCACGCCGAAGGTCATGGCCTTCCCGTTCAAGATCGACCTGAAGTCGCTGGTCTGGTATTCGCCGGGCAACTTCAAGGATGCGGGCTACAAGGTTCCGCAGACGATGGAGGATCTGAAGGCGCTGACCGAACAGATCGTGAAGGATGGCGGCACGCCGTGGTGCATCGGGCTGGGTTCGGGTGGCGCCACCGGCTGGCCCGCGACCGACTGGGTCGAAGACCTGCTGCTGCGCATGCAGCCGCCCGAGGTCTATGACGGCTGGACCACCAATGACGTGAAGTTCACCGACCCGAAGATCGTCGACGCGATCAAGGAATTCGGCTGGTTCGCGCTGAACGACAAATTCGTGGACGGCGGCAGCAAGGCGGTGGCCACCACCGACTTCCGCGACAGCCCCAAGGGCCTCTTCACCTCGCCGCCGAAGTGCTACCTGCACCATGCGGCCTCGTTCATCCCGTCGTTCTTCCCCGAGGGAACCAAGCTCGGTCAGGATGCCGACTTCTTCTACTTCCCGCCCTATGCCAGCAAGCCTGATCTGGGCCGGCCGGTGGAAGGCGCGGGCACGCTGGTGTTCATCACCAAGGATAACCCGGCCGCCGATGCCTTCATCGACTTCCTGAAAACGCCGATCGCCAGCGAAGTCTGGATGGCGCAGTCGTCGTTCCTGACGCCGCTGAAAACGGTGAACGTGGCCGCCTACGCCAACGACACCATGAAGAAGGAAGGCCAGATCCTGCTGGACGCGACCACCTTCCGCTTTGACGGGTCGGACCTGATGCCGGGCAAGATCGGCGCGGGCGCGTTCTGGACCGGGATGGTCGACTATGTCGGGGGCATGTCCGCCGATAACGTCGCCGCCGAAATCCAGAAGGCCTGGGACGGCCTGAAGTAAGATCACAGCAGCTGCCGGGGGCGCGCGACCTGCGCCCCCGGCCACCGGCGACCGGCGCACGGGGAGGTGCGCTGTCCGTGGCGCGCCATCGCGCCGTGATGACCGTGACGCAAGGGGAGATGCGGCATGCTGCAGCAGCTTATAACCGCGGGTCTGACCATCGCCGTGGGGATCACGGCGGCGTTCGGATACTTCTACGGCTCCAACATCCTGCTCGACCTGATCTTTCCCTCGAAAGCGCCCGGCGATCGGGGCACCCGCAACATCCGCCGCGCCGGGGTGATCCGGCCCTGGTTGTTCGTCGGGCCGGCGGTGCTGGCGCTGACGCTGTACCTTGTCTATCCGGTGGTCGACTCGATCTGGCTCAGCTTTCACGGCCGCGACGGGCATGAGTTCGTCGGGCTGAAGAACTACATCTGGTTCGTCGGCGATGCCCGCATCCGCGCCGCGTTCCTGAACAACCTGCTGTGGCTGCTGGTGGTGCCCGCGGCCTCGACCTTCCTCGGGCTGGTTTCGGCGGCGCTGACCGACCGCATTTTCTGGGGCAATCTGGCGAAAAGCCTGATCTTCATGCCGATGGCGATCTCGTTCGTCGGCGCCACGGTGATCTGGAAATTCGTCTACGACTACCGCGCGGCGAACCAGACCCAGATCGGCCTGCTGAACGCCATCGTCACCTGGTTCGGCGGCGCGCCCGAAGCCTGGATCACGGTGCCGTTCTGGAACAACTTCTTCCTTATGGTCATTCTGGTCTGGATTCAGACCGGCTTTGCGATGGTCATCCTGTCCGCCGCCCTGCGCGGCATCCCCGAGGAAACCATCGAGGCGGCGGTGCTGGACGGCGCCAACGGCTTGCAAATCTTCTTCCGCATCATGGTGCCGCAAATCTGGTCGACCATCGCGGTGGTCTGGACCACGATCACCATCACCGTGCTGAAGGTGTTCGACATCGTCTACGCGATGACCAACGGGCAATGGGATACCGACGTGCTGGCGAACCAGATGTATGTCTGGATGTTCGAGGGCGGCGGCGACTATGGCCGCGGCGCCACCATCGCGCTGATCATCATGCTCTTGGTCGTCCCGATCATGATCTGGAACATCCGCAACGCGCGGCGTGAAATGGAGGGCCGCTGAGATGTTGGGCTTAGGAGGCCGCAAATCCCCGCTGGTCTGGGTCATGCACCTGTCGGTGCTGCTGCTGGTCGTGCTCTGGACGTTGCCGACGGCCGGGCTTTTCATCACCTCGCTGCGCACCGCCGACCAGATCTCGGTGTCGGGCTGGTGGACGGCGCTGTCGAGCGCGGAACGCAACGCGATTACGCGCACGCCCGACGGCTCGGCCGAAACGCAGGTGGGCGACCGCTATGTGATCGCGGGCAATGTGCTGAAGAACGGCGGCGAGGTGGTGGCCTTCGGGCGGTCGAGCCTGAAGCCGACGCAGTTCAAGCCGGGCGAGGTCGCCGACCTTGGCGACGGCATCACCCTCAGCGTCAAGGCCGACGGCAGCTATGAACTGTCGGGCCCGACCAAGCTGGAGGGTGGCCAGCGCATCTTCTATACCGCGCGCACCCCGCCCGCCTTCACGCTGGGCAACTATGCCCATGTGCTCAGCGCGAACGGCATGTTGCGGGCCTTCATGAACTCGCTGACGGTGGCGGTGCCTGCGACGGTGATCCCGATCCTGATCGCCGCCTATGCCGCTTTCGCGCTGGCGTGGATGCCGTTTCCCGGCCGGTCGCTGTTGATCGCGATCATCGTCGGCCTTCTGGTCGTGCCGCTGCAAATGTCGCTGATCCCGATCCTGACGCTCTACAACGACATCGGCAAGGCGACGGCGGTGGACGCGCATGGGGTGATCGGCACGCTGATGCACTATTCCGGCCTCGGGCAGATGTCGGACGACGGCACGCAGATCGGGCTGAACCCGAAAAGCTATCTGGGGGTCTGGCTGGCCCATACCGGCTTTGGCCTGCCACTGGCGATCTTCCTGTTGCGCAACTACATGGTCGGCCTGCCGCGCGAGATCATCGAAAGCGCGCGCGTCGATGGCGCCACGGATTTCCAGATTTTCACCCGGATCGTGCTGCCGCTGTCGTTCCCGGCGCTGGCCAGCTTCGCGATCTTCCAGTTCCTGTGGACCTGGAACGACCTGCTGGTGGCGACCGTGTTCCTCAGCCACCAGCAAGACTCGCTGGTGATGACCGGCAAGCTGAAAGACCTGCTGGGCTCGCATGGCGGCGATTGGGAGATTCTGGCGGCCTCGGCCTTCATCTCGATCTCGGTGCCGCTGCTGGTCTTCTTCGCGCTGCAGAAATACCTCGTGCGCGGCCTGTTGGCTGGCTCGGTGAAATGACGGACAGAGAATGAACAAGACGACAACGAACGACTGGTGGCGCGGCGCGGTAATCTATCAGATCTATCCGCGCAGCTATCAGGACAGCAACGGCGACGGGGTGGGTGACCTTGCGGGCATCACCGAACGGCTGGCGCATATCGCGGCGCTTGGCGCCGATGCGATCTGGATCAGCCCGTTCTTCACCTCGCCGATGAAGGACTTCGGCTATGACGTCAGCGATTATTGCGACGTCGATCCGCTCTTTGGCACGCTGGCGGATTTCGACGCGCTGATGCTGCGGGCAGAGGAACTGGGGCTGAAGGTGATGATCGACCTCGTGCTCAGCCACACCTCGGACCAGCATCCGTGGTTCGTGGAAAGCCGGGCGGACCGCAGCAATGACAAGGCCGACTGGTATGTCTGGGCCGATCCGAAACCGGATGGCACGCCGCCGAACAACTGGCTTTCAGTCTTCGGCGGTTCGTCCTGGGCCTGGGACGGGCGACGCGAGCAGTATTACCTGCACAACTTCCTGACCTCGCAGCCCGACCTGAACTTTCACTGCGACGCCGTGCAGGAGGCGCTGCTGGACGTGGCGCGCTTCTGGTTGCGGCGCGGGGTCCACGGCTTCCGCCTGGACACGATCAACTTCTACATCGCCGACAAGTACTTGCGCGACAATCCTTCGCTGCCGAAAGAGCTGCGCAACAACTCGATCGCGCCCAGCGTGAACCCGTATAACCACCAGCTGCACCTGTTCGACAAGAACCAGCCGGAAAACCTTGATTTCCTGCGCAAATTCCGCGCCGAGCTGAACCCCTACGGGGCCGCCGCGGTGGGCGAGGTCGGCGATGCGCAGCGCGGGCTGGAGATCATGGCCGAGTATACCTCGGGCGGTGACAAGGTGCAGATGTGCTATCCGTTCGAGTTGCTGCAACCCACGCAGTTGACGGCGCGGGCGGTGGTGGACACTTTCGCGCGGCTGGAAAAGGCGGCACCGGATTTCTGGCCGTGCTGGGCCTATTCCAACCACGACGTCATCCGCCACGTCACCCGCTGGAATCTTTCGGATGCGGCGGCAAGGGTTTACGCCACGCTGCTGATGTGCCTGCGCGGCTCTGTCTGCCTCTATGAGGGCGAGGAACTGGGCCTGCCCGAGGCCGATATCGCCTTCGAAGACCTGCAAGACCCTTACGGCGTCCAGTTCTGGCCCGAGTTCAAGGGCCGCGACGGCTGCCGCACCCCGATGGTCTGGTCGCACGGCACGAACGGCGGCTTTTCGACCGCGAAACCCTGGCTGCCGGTTCCGGCCGCGCATCTGCCGATGGCGGTGTCGGAACAGCTGCGCGATCCGGGCTCGATGCTGCACCACTATCGCAGCGCGGTGGCCCTGCGCCACGCGCATCCGGCGCTGGTGGGTGGCACCTCGCGGGCGATGCGGGCCGAGGGCGACCTTTTGCGCTTCGAGCGGCAGGACGGCGGCGAGACGGTGTTCTGCGCCTTCAATCTGGGCGACAGGACGGTGCAGGTCGCGCTGCCCGAGGGCAGATGGTCGCTGCTGGGCGCAGACCTGGGCGCGGCCGCGACGATCAGCGGCAACACGGTTGCCTTGGCGCCCTGGCAGGCATGCCTGGCGCAGCGACAGACCTGAGGGGAGGGACGGAACGTGGCCGATCTGATTATGAAGGACGTTGCCAAGGCCTATGGCGAGGTCAAGGTGCTGTCGAACATCAACCTCGACATCAAGCAGGGCGAGCTGATCGTGTTCGTCGGCCCCTCTGGCTGCGGGAAATCGACGCTGCTCAGGATGGTGGCGGGGCTGGAAAGCATCACCAGCGGCACGCTGTCGATCGACGGGCGGGTGGTGAACGAGGTGCCGCCAGCGCAGCGCGGCATCGCGATGGTGTTTCAAAGCTACGCGCTTTACCCGCATATGACGGTGCGCGACAACATGGCCTTTGCGCTGAAGATCGCCCGCAAATCGCAGGACGAGATCAACGCGGCGGTGGAAAACGCGGCGCGCATCCTGCAGCTGACACCCTACCTCGACCGGCTGCCCAAGGCGCTGTCGGGCGGCCAGCGTCAGCGCGTCGCCATCGGCCGCGCCATCGTGCGCGATCCGAAGGTTTACCTGTTCGACGAACCGCTGTCGAACCTCGACGCCGCGCTCAGGGTGGCGACGCGGATCGAGATCGCGCAGCTGAAGGAAAACATGCCGGATTCGACGATGATCTACGTCACCCACGATCAGGTCGAGGCGATGACGCTGGCCAGCCGCATCGTGGTGCTGGCGGGTGGCGGGATCAGCCAGGTCGGCACGCCGCTGGATCTGTATGAGCGGCCCGAAAACGAGTTCGTGGCGCAATTCATCGGCTCGCCGGCAATGAACCTGCTGCCGGGCGAGATTGTCGAGACCGGGCCGGAAACGGTGGTGCGGCTGTCGGTCGGCGGGCTGGTGCGCACCGCGGTGCCGACGCGCGACAGCGACAAGGGGCTGAAGGTGAACGTCGGCGCCCGACCCGAGGACATGGTGCCGACCGAGGCCGACGAGCATCTGTTCGAAGGCACCGTCGGCATTACCGAGGCGCTGGGCGAGGTGACGCTGTTGTACTTCGACAAGAAGGGCGAGGCGGCGCAGGTGATCGCCAAGCTGCCGGGCATTCATGCCGGGCTGCGCCACAAGACGCTGCGGCTGGCGGCCGACCCGAAGAAGATCCACTTGTTCTCCAACGGTCGATCCCTGCTCTACCGCTGAGGGCGCGAGGCCCGTTGACAGCGGCGCGGAGCGGGGGCAATCCTTGGGCGAAGTCCGCGCGCGGGTGGGCTTTTTTCCCCCCGCACCCCGGCGCGCGCTTTGCCCTGCCGGTCATGTGACCGGGCCGGGGTATGAGCCGGGAAGGTGAACGCGATGGCCAAGGGTCAGCTCCGCACGAACAAGGAAATCAAGAAGCCGAAGAAGGAAAAGCCGAAGGTGCTGGCCACCGCAGGCATGGCGGCGACGGTGCCAAACACCGCATCGCGGCTGAACGAGGCCCAGAAGGGCAAGAAGTAGCGCCGGGGGAACCGGCCGGGGGCTTCGCGCCCCCGGACCCCCGCGGAGTATTTGCGCCAGAAAGAAACGCGCGGGGGCAGGCTCAGCCCCGCGTTGATCTGGCGTGAAAGATGAAGCCGAGGAAGTTCAGCAGCACCTGCGCCGCGAGGATGGCGGTTGACCCGCTGTGGTCGTAGTCGGGCGCGACCTCGACCAGATCGACGCCGACGATCTGATGCGCGCGCGCGACACCTTGCAGGATTTCCAGCACCTCGTAGTAAAGAAACCCGCCGTGGCTGGGCGTGCCGGTGCCCGGCGCGATCGAGGGGCAGAAGCCGTCGATGTCGATCGTCACATAAAGCCGCGCGCCTTTGGGAATGCGGGCCAGCACGCCCTCGACCCCGAGCGCGCGGGCCTGGCGGACCGAGAGGATATCGTCGCCCATCGCGCGCGCGGCCTCGTAGCCGTCTTTCGCGGTGGAGGAGACGTTGCGGATGCCGAGCGCGGTGATGCCGGTGACGTGTTCCTGTTCGGCGGCGCGGCGCATCGGGTTGCCGTGGCCGTGGCGCACGCCGTGGCGCACGTCGACGAAATCCAGATGCGCGTCGATCTGCAGGATGTGGATCGGGCCGCGCCCGGCGAAGGCGCGGATGCAGGGGATGTTCACCGAATGGTCGCCGCCGAGGGTGACGGGCAGGGCGCCCGCGTCGAGGATGGCGCGCACGCCGGTTTCGATGTTGGCGTGGCTCTGCTCGGTGTCGGTGTGCACGATGTCGGCGTCGCCGATGTCGACGATCGTGACGTCGGGGCCGAGGTAGGTCACGTCATCCTCGTGGTCATAGGCGCCGGCATGGCCGAAGGAAAAGAGCGTGGACGCCTCGCGGATCGCGCGCGGCCCGAAACGGGCCCCGGCGCGGAACTGGGTGCCGAAGTCGAAGGGGGCGCCGAGGATGGCGGCATCGGCCTTGATCGCCGACCAGTCCTGCACATAGGGGCGCTTGCCGAAGGTGGCGATGCCGACGAAGGGCAGGTTCAGTCGTCCGGTCTCGTAGCCGTGGGCCATGCGCGGGTCTCCTTCATTCCGGGCG
Organism: Paracoccaceae bacterium; assembly: GCA_016124615.1. GTDB lineage: Bacteria > Pseudomonadota > Alphaproteobacteria > Rhodobacterales > Rhodobacteraceae > Solirhodobacter. The sequence continues at coordinate 68,665 of WGNF01000003.1, forward strand.
CCATCGTTTCGATCGAGGAGGATTCGGGCAAGAGGTCTTGCATCCCGGCGATCAGCGCGGCGAGCCGGTCCGCCGCGGCCGAGAGCGGGTTGCCCCGCAGCGTCGCCAGCACCAGCGGCTCGCCCGGCCCGGCATCGGCGAGGGTGCGCGTGACAAGCGCGCGGCCATCGGCGCTGCGGTCGGTCGCCGGGCGGGTGTAGCTGATGCCGACGCCGAGGCCGTTGGCGGCAAGGCTGCGCATCAGATCGAGCGTCGGCGCCCGGTGCGCGATCTGCGGCGCCAGCCCGCGATCGGCGAACAGGCGGCGCATATGGCCAAGGCTGAGGCCCTGATCGGTCAGGATCAGCGGTTGCCCGGCAAGGTCGGCCAGCGTCAGGCGGGCGCGCGCGGCCAGCGGATGGTCGGCCGCCAGCACCGCATGGGGGGCGACGCGGGCCAGCAGCTGCCGCGCGATCCCGGCGTCGAGGCCGAGGTCGTAGGTCACGGCAAGGTCGATCCGGCCGCCGCGCAGCGCCGCGATCAGCGGCTCGAAGCCCAGCACCTGCGGGGCAAGGCGCAGATCGGGCGCGGCGGCGCCGAGGCGGCGCAGCAGGGGCGCGAGGACCACGGGCGCCAGATCCTCGAAACAGGCGAAGGGGACGGGGGCGGCGGGGCGCGCCTCGCCCGCGACCAGCCGACCAAGGGCGGCAAGCTGCACCGCCGCCGCGTCGAGGAAATCGCGGCCGAACGAGGTCGGCGCGATCGGCCCCCCGGCGCGGCGCAGGAACAGCGGGCGGCCCAGATGCGCCTCAAGCTGGCCGAGGGCCACCGACAGGGCAGGCTGCGAGACATGCAGCGCCTCGGCCGCCGCGGTGACGCCGCCATGCTGCGCGACGGCCACGGCATATTCAAGCTGGCGCAGGGTGATGGATAGGGGCACGCTATGGCTTTCATCAAGAAGTATTATTGGAATTTATGCCCAGGCGGCGCCAAGGTCCAGCCAGCGCAACAGGAGGCCAGCATGGCGACGCAGGTGACGGATGAGATGATCGAGGCCTATCAGCGCGACGGGGTCGTGCTGGTGAAGGGGCTCTGGGCCGACTGGGTCGATGTGATCCGCGCCGGGATCGAGCGCAACATGACCGAGCCGGGGCCCTATGCGGCCGAGAACCTGAAGCCGGGCGAGGGCGGGCGGTTCTTCGACGACTACTGCAACTGGACCCGGATTCCGGAATTCGCCGAGGTGATCCGCAAATCGGACGTGGCCGATGTGGCGGCGGCGCTGATGGGGTCGAACCGGGTTCAGGTGTTCCACGACCATGTGCTGGTGAAAGAGCCGGGGACCAGCAAACCGACGCCCTGGCATCAGGACGGGCCCTATTACTTCGTCGGCGGGCGGCAGACGGTCAGTTTCTGGTCGCCGATGGATGCAGTGAAAGAGGCGTCTTTGCGCTGCGTCGCAGGCTCGCATCGGTGGCCGAAAGAGGTGCTGCCGACCCGCTGGCTGTCGGAGGAGAATTTCTACCCTGACCCCGAGAAATACATGCCGGTGCCGGACCCCGACGCGGAAGGGATGCCGGTGCTGGAATGGGCGATGGAGCCGGGCGATGCGGTGGCCTTCAACTATGGCACGCTGCACGGCGCGCGTGGCAACAGCACCCAGAACCGCCGCCGCGCCTTTTCGCTGCGGCTGGTCGGCGATGACGCGGTCTATGTCGAGCGTCCGGGCCGCACCTCGCCGCCCTTTCCGGGGCACGGAATGCAGGCGGGCCAGCCCCTGCGCGAGGACTGGTTTCCCTATCTGCGCTAGGCGGGGCCATCGCGCCGCATTGCGCCGGGGGCGCGGAACGGTCAGGGTCACGCGGCCGTGACAGGAGAGTGAGTGATGAAGCCGTTCCGCCCCGCCCCGCGCCCCGCGTTCTGGAGCGCGACACCCCCCGCGATCTTTCCGCCGCTGCTGGGTCTACTCGGCCTCGGGCTGGCTTGGCGGCGCGGGCTGGCGGCACTGGGCTTGCCGGGCGATCCGGCCGAGATGCTGCTGGGCGGGCTGACGCTGCTGGCGCTCTTTTGCTATCTCGCCTACGCCACCAAACTGCTGCGCCGCCCATCCGTGCTGATCGAGGAGATGCGCACGCTGCCCGGCCGTGCCGGGCTGGCCGCGATGACCGACAGCGTGATGCTGCTCGCCTCGGTGGCGCTGCCCTATGGCCACGGCCTTGCGACCGGGGTGCTCTGGCTCGGGCTGGGGCTGCATGGCGGGCTGGCGTTGCTGATGGTGCGCTATTTCCTGGGCGCGCCGCCGCCGCAGCGGCGGGTGACCCCGGCCTGGCACCTGACCTTTGTCGGCTTCATCATCGGCGCGCTGGCGGCAGTGCCGCTGGGGCTGGTGCTGCTGGCGCAGGTGATCCTGATCGCGACGGTGCTGGCCGCGCTGGCGATCTGGGCGGTCAGCCTCTGGCAGTTCGCGCGGGAAACGGTGCCCGCCCCGCTGCGCCCGATGCTGGCGATCCATCTGGCACCCGCGTGCCTCTTTACCGTCGTGGCGGCCGGGCTGGGCTGGGCCACGCTGGCGGCGGCGTTCGGTGCTGTCGCGGTGGCGGTGGCGCTGAGCCTGCTGGCGGCGGCGCGCTGGATCACGGCGGCGGGGTTCTCGCCGCTCTGGGGCGCCTTCACCTTTCCGCTGACGGCGCTGGCCAGCGCGGGCTTTGCGCTTGGCACGGTCGGCACCGGCGAGGCGGGGCGGCTGCTGGGCGTGGCGGCGCTGATCCTGGCCACCGGGGCGGTGCCTGCCATCGCCTACCGCGTGCTGCAACTCTGGGCCAAGGGCCAGCTTGGGCCGCGCACGGCCTCTGCCGTGGCCTGAGGCGCAATTCGCCCCTTTTCAATCCCGGTCGCCCGTGAAATAGGGAACCGCCAAACGAAAGCTTCCAAGGAGACCCCAATGGAGATTCGCGAGGCTCTCACTTTTGATGATGTGCTTCTGGTTCCGGCTGCCTCTTCGGTGCTGCCGTCCGAGGCCGATACGGCGACATTCGTCACCAAGGCGATCCGGATGAACATCCCGCTGCTCAGCTCGGCGATGGATACGGTGACCGAGGCGCGCATGGCGATCGCGATGGCGCAGGCGGGCGGGATCGGCGTGATCCACCGCAACCTCGGGCTGGAGGAACAGGCCGATCAGGTGCGCCGGGTGAAGCGCTTCGAATCGGGCGTGGTCTACAACCCGATCACCCTGACTCCCGATCAGACCCTGGCCGACGCCAAGGCGCTGCAGGAGCGCTACAACGTCACCGGTTTTCCGGTGGTGGACGAGCGCGGCCATGTCGTCGGAATCGTCACCAACCGCGACATGCGCTTTGCCAGCGACGACCGTACCCCGGTGCGGGTGATGATGACCTCGCAGAACCTCGCGCTGCTGCGCGAACCGGCCGACCTTGACGCGGCGAAAAGCCTGATGAAGGCGCGGCGGATCGAAAAGCTGCTGGTGACCGACGCGCAGGGCAAGCTGACCGGTCTCCTGACGCTGAAGGACAGCGAGCAGGCGGTGCTGAACCCGCATGCCTGCAAGGACGAACTGGGGCGGCTGCGCGTCGCTGCCGCCTCGACCGTCGGCGATGCCGGGTTCGAGCGGAGCCAGGCGCTGATCGACGCGGGCGTGGACATGGTGGTGATCGACACCGCACATGGCCATTCCGAGGGCGTGGCGCGGGCGGTGGAGCGCATCAAGCGGCTGTCGAACACGGTGCAGGTGGTGGCCGGCAACGTCGCCACCGCCGAGGCGACGCGGGCGCTGATCGGCGCGGGCGCGGATGCGGTGAAGGTCGGCATCGGGCCGGGCTCGATCTGCACCACGCGCATCGTGGCGGGCGTCGGCGTGCCGCAGCTGACCGCGATCATGGATGCGGCCGGTGCGGCGGGCGACATTCCGGTGATCGCCGATGGCGGCATCAAGTTTTCCGGCGATTTCGCCAAGGCGATCGCGGCGGGGGCGTCCTGCGCGATGGTCGGCTCGGCGATCGCGGGCACCGATGAGAGCCCCGGCGAGGTGATCCTGTATCAGGGCCGCAGCTTCAAATCCTATCGCGGCATGGGGTCGCTGGGGGCAATGGCGCGCGGGTCCGCCGACCGCTATTTCCAGAAGGACGCGGCCTCCGACAAGCTGGTGCCGGAAGGCATCGAGGGGCAGGTGCCCTACAAGGGCTCGGCCGCCGCCGTGGTTCACCAGCTCGTCGGCGGGTTGCGCGCGGCGATGGGCTACACCGGAAATGGCACCATCGAGGCGATGCGGCAGAACTGCCGTTTTGTGCGCATCACCGGCGCCGGGCTGAGCGAAAGCCACGTGCATGACGTGCAGATCACGCGGGAAAGCCCGAACTATCGCATCGGATAAGGCGGTGTCTGCGCCGGTCAAGCAGGTGTCACGATGACGCCCGGCGCCCGCGTCGCGGCGGCGATCGACATTCTGGACCGCATCGCGGCCGGAACCCCGGCCGAACAGGCGCTGACCGGATGGGCGCGCGGCAACCGGTTCGCAGGCTCGGGCGACCGCGCGGTGATCCGCGACCACGTCTTTGACACGCTGCGCTGCTGGCGCTCCTTCGCCGCGATGGGCGGGGCTGCGACCGGCCGCGGCCTGATGCTTGGTGCCCTGCGTGCCGATGGGGCCGACCCCGCGGCGCTGTTCACCGGCGCGGGCTATGCGCCGCCACCTGTGACGGAAGTAGAGAAAGCCTTTCTGGACAGTCCCTTGACGCTCGATCTTCTGGTGGCGCTCGATTGCCCCGACTGGCTTGCCCCGGCGCTGCGCGACAGTCTGGGCGATGATTTCGCGGCGGTGATGGCGGCGCTGCGGCACCGCGCGCCGGTGTTTCTGCGCGTCAATCTGGCGCGCGGGAATGTGGCCGGGGCGATCGCCGCGCTGGCGGCCGAGGGCATCCGCGCCGTGCCGCATCCGCTTGCGAAGAGCGCGCTGGAAGTAACGGAAAACGCACGAAAGATTCAAACCAGTGCGGCCTATGCCACGGGCCTTGTGGAACTGCAGGATGCCGCATCGCAGGCGGTTGTCGAGATGCTGCCGCTGCGCGCCGGGATGCAGGTTCTCGACTATTGCGCGGGGGGTGGCGGCAAGGCGTTGGCAATGGCCGCACGCGCGCCGATTTTGACCCATGCGCATGACATCGACCCCGGCCGGATGCGTGATCTGCCGGCGCGGGCGGCGCGGGCCGGAACCAAGCTGCGGCCGCTGCCGACCGCCGCGCTGGCCAGCGCCGCGCCCTTCGATCTGGTGCTGGCCGATGCGCCCTGTTCCGGCAGCGGCAGCTGGCGGCGCGCGCCCGAGGCGAAGTGGCGGCTGACCCCCGGACGGCTGGCCGAGCTGACCCAGATGCAAGCCGGGATTCTCGTTGCGGCATCGCAGCTTGTGGGGCCCGGCGGGGTGCTGGCCTATGCGACCTGTTCGCTGCTGAACGCGGAAAATCAGGCGCAGGTGGCGGCGTTCCTCGCCGCCCATCCCGGCTGGCAGATCGAGGCAGAGCGGCGCCTGACCCCGCTGGATGGCGGCGATGGGTTCTTCGTCGCAATCATGAGACGAAATAAGCCTTGAAGTGAACACGTTGAAGCTGAACTCTTCGGTCTTAATCGCGGCTTAAGAGTTTCGGGCCCCTATGACGGGGAACCGAATCTGAAACGGAGCTTCAACGTGTCGAACCCGGCACTGACCCGACTGCCGCTGACCGATACCGCCGCCGGGCTTTCCACCCGTCTTGGCTGGGTGCTGGCGGTTGCGGTGACCTGTCTGGCCGCGGCGAGCGTGCTGACGGAGCCGTTCACGCGGCTCACGCTCGCCTCGGGCGGCGCGGTTTTCCTGATGCTGGCGGTCTTCATCCTGCTCGGCCGTCTGGTGCTGCGGCGGCGGCTGGCAACGCTGCGCCGACAGGTGGAGGCGTTGGTGGCCCACGACGCGGCACCCACCTTCTGCACCGATTCGATCGGCCAGATCGACTTTCAGAACGCCTCGGCCGGGGATCGTTTCGGCCCGCAGGGTGGCGAAACGCTGGTGCGCGCGATGGGGGGCCTCTTTGCCAACCCCTCGGCGGTGATGTTCCGGCTGCAATCCAAGGCCGCCGCCGTCGGTGCCGCGCGCGAGGATGTGGTGACCCGGCGCGGCCATGCCCGCCTGTCGGTGCACCGGATCGGCGGGCGCCGGTTTCTCTGGCGGCTGGAAGAGATGCTGGAGCGCAGTGGATCCGGTCGCGGCGCCGAGTCGCTCGGCCTGCCGATGCTGGTCGCCTCCAAGGGCGGAACGATCCTGTTCATGAACGATGCGATGCGGCGCCTCGTGGGCGGGCGGCCGAAATCGCTCGACCGGGTGTTTCGCCATCTGCCATTGCGCTCAGGCGAGGAAACGATCGTCTCGGGTGCCGATGGCCCGCTGCGCGCGCTGGTCGCCGAGATCGAGGGCGCGGGCGAGCGGCGTGAAATCTATCTGCTGACCGCCGCCGCCGCGGGCGAACGATCGCTTGGCCCGGACGAGGCGGTTTTCGAAGAACTGCCGGTGGCGCTGGTCCGGCTCGATTCCGAGGGCACGGTGGAGAATGCCAACCGGATCGCCCGGGATCTTCTGGCCCTGACGCGCGAGGAAACCCCGGCGTTCACCGAGGTGGTGGAGGGGCTTGGCCGTCCGGTCGGCGATTGGTTCAAGGACGTTGTCGGCGGCCGTGGCCCCGTGCATTCAGAGGTGCTGCGGGCGACGCGGCTCGACGCCGACCGCTTTCTGCAAATCTCGCTGCGGCGCACCGTGGACAACGGAACGCCGGGTGTTCTGGCGGTGCTGAGCGACGCCACCGAACTCAAGACGCTCGAGGCGCAGGTGGTGCAGAGCCAGAAGATGCAGGCGATCGGCCAGCTTGCCGGCGGCGTGGCGCATGATTTCAACAACCTGCTGACGGCGATCTCGGGGCATTGCGATCTGCTGCTGCTGCGGCACGAGCGCGACGACCCGGACTACGCCGACCTTGTGCAGGTGCATCAAAACGCCAATCGCGCCGCCAGTCTGGTGCGGCAGCTCCTGGCCTTCTCGCGCAAGCAGACGCTCAAGCCCGAGGTGATCGACCTGCGCGAAACGCTCGGCGACCTCATGCACCTGCTGAACCGTCTGGTAGGCGAACGGGTGACGCTGGTGCGCAACTACGATGAGGCGCTTGACCCGATCCGGGCCGACAAGCGGCAGCTTGAGCAGGTCTTGATGAACCTGATCGTGAATGCGCGCGACGCCATGCCGGATGGCGGCCGCGTCTGGATCGAGACCGAAAACCGCGCCCTGACCGAAGACCTGCTGCGGGACCGCGCGGTGGTGCCGCGGGGCAACTACGTGATCATCCGGGTCCGCGACGAAGGCACCGGCATCCCGCCGGAGCGGTTGACGAAGATCTTCGAGCCCTTCTACACGACCAAGCGCCCGGGCGAGGGCACCGGCCTTGGCCTCTCGACCGCCTACGGGATCGTCAAGCAAACCGGCGGCTTCATCTTCGTCGACAGCATTCTGGGCACGGGCACGACCTTTTCGCTCTATTTCCCGGTCTTCGCGGGGCAGGTGGCGGATCAGGCCGAGGATGCCGGGGTCAAGGCCGCGCGGGTCGACGGGCCGGTGCCGAACGTGAGCTTTCCGCTGCTGCGGGCGGGCGAGGGCGTCGTTCTGCTGGTCGAGGACGAGGCACCCGTCCGTGCCTTTGCGGCGCGGGCGCTGCGGATGCGCGGCTACACTGTCCTGGAGGCCGAAAACGCCGAGGATGCGCTCGACATGCTGGCAGATGCCGCGCTGAAGGTGGACGTGTTCGTGACGGATGTCATCATGCCGGGGATGGATGGCCCGAGCTGGGTGCGCGAGGCGCTCAAGGACCGCCCCGAGGTGCGGGTGGTCTTCGTGTCCGGCTATGCCGAGGATTCCTTCACCGAGACTCAGGCACGGATCCCGAACTCGGTCTTTCTGCCCAAGCCGTTCTCGCTGGGGGAACTGACGGCGACGGTCCAGGGGCAGATCCATTGACCAGGTTGCGGATGGCGCGAAAACGGCTTCGTGCGGAACATCCGCGCGGAATTTGTGCGGACCGGGATCCGGCGGCCGCGCAGCGGGTGCGGGCGGTGTTGCGCGCGTCCCGCGCTCCCGTTCTCCGCCCAAGGCAACGGGTCCGGCGATCAGACCGATGCGCTGCCGCCAGACAGCAGTTTGCGGGATGAAACCCGGGCGCGGCGGGACGGCCGCCGCCCTACCGCGCCAGCAGGCGCATGCCGCGGGTGAGGCCCTCGAGCGACAGCGGGACCATCGCACCGCCGATCGCGTCGCGCACGAGGCCGATCGAGGGGGTGGCGGCCCAATAGGCCTCCGGGATCGGGTTGATCCAGAGCCTGTCCGGCCATTGCTGGCAGGCACGCTCAAGCCAGACCCGGCCCGGTTCGGGGTTCCAGTGTTCGGAGGCCCCGCCGACATGGGTGATCTCGTAGGGCGACATGCTCGCATCGCCGACGAAAATGCATTTGTAGCCCCGCCCATAGGTCCGCAGCAGTTCGGCGGTCGGAATGCGCGCCTCCCAGCGGCGGCGGCTGTCGCGCCAGACGCCCTCGTAAAGGCAGTTGTGGAAGTAGACCTGTTCGAGCTGCTTGAATTCGGCGCGGGCGGCGCTGAACAGCTCTTCCACCACGCGGACGTGGGCGTCCATGCTGCCGCCCACGTCGAGGAACAGCAGCACCCGCACCGCGTTGCGCCGCTCGGGCCGGGTGCGCAGATCGAGCCAGCCATGTTCGGCGGTGGCCCGGACGGTGCCGTCAAGGTCAAGCTCGTCTGCGGCCCCCTCGCGGGCCCAGCGGCGCAGGCGCCGCAGCGCGACCTTGATCGTCCGGGTGCCAAGCTCGACACGGTCGTCATAGTCGCGAAAGTCGCGCCGGTCCCAGACCTTGACGGCGCGGCCCCGGCGCGCCTCGGTCTGGCCGATCCGCACGCCCTCGGGGTTGTCGCCCCAGGCGCCGAAGGGCGAGGTTCCCGCCGTCCCGATCCATTTCGAGCCACCCTCGTGGCGGCCTGTCTGCTCGGCCAGCCGTTGGCGCAGCGCCGCCATCAGCGCCTCGAAACCGCCAAGCGCCATGATTTCGGCGCGTTCCTCGGCGGTCAGGACCCGCTCGGCCATCTTCGCGAGCCAGTCGGTCGGCAGGTCGAGCGCCTCGAGCACCGCCTCGGCGGGAATCGCGTCAAGGCCGCGGAAGCACGCGGCAAAGGCGCGGTCGAACCGGTCGATGTGGCGTTCGTCCTTCACCATCGTCAGCCGGGCGAGGTGGTAGAACCCCTCGGCGTCGTAGGTCACGAGACCCGCGCGCATCCCTTCCAGAAAGCCGAGATACTCGCGCAGGGACACCGGAACCCCGGACTTGCGCAGCGTCTCGAAGAACGGGAGGAACATCGCCGCTAGATCATCCGTTCCAGCAAGATCGTCAGGAACATGCCGAGGATGCCGAAAAGGATCAGGTAGACGCCCGCGTATTGTGCGATGTCGAGGCCGCTTCCCTTGCGGCGGCGCGCGCGAAGCGCGCCGAACACGGCCCCGATCAGCATTGCGGCATATACGATCATCCTGCGTCAGCCCTTTCCGGCGCCGGTGCGGGCCGACACTTCTGCCGCCCGCCCGCGCATTCCTGTTCGAGCCGAGCCATAGCCTGCCCGGCGCGGAGTGTCGAGCCGGGCCGCCCGATCTGCGACACGTCGCCCCGATCCGACGAAGCGGTACGGGCTTGCCGACGAAGTAGTTCGGGCTTGCCGATGAAGCGGTACGGGCTTGGGTATGGGGCTGGGGATGGTGCGGCGGCGGGGCCGTTTCGCCACAGGGCGTCGATGGGAGGGATTTGACTCGGCGGGCCGGATGAGCGGTCAACGGAATGCCATGCGCCTTTAGGCGGCGCGGGGATCAGAGACGCATGTGGCCCCGGCGCCGCATTGCCCCCGAGACCCAGACGCGCCGCGAACGGGAGGCGCATTGACGGTTTGTTGGTCGGTGGGCCAGCGTCGGCCATCGTTGATGACCGGGGGGGGCGACGCCAATGCGGTGGTAGCCACGATGCCGATACGGTTGGAACACTGACCGGCGGCGGTGTTGAAAGTTTGGTCGGCAGCCGACCTTTAACACCGGGCGCCCAAACAACCGCACGACGCGCCGACGGAGTGCCGCGCGGTTCTGCGGGCCGACCCTGCGTGCGCCGGGGGCGCATCGCGGGCCCGCCGGTCGGTTCCGGTTGCACTTGATGAACCGGGCCTTCAGGCTGATGCGGTTGCCGCGTCAATAGGGGGCGGTGTTGAAGGTTTGCTTCAGTCCGCAGGCCGGGAACGCTGCGCGACTCCGAGCGGCGCGTTACCCTGAACGACCTGCGGACCGAGCGCCGTACGGTCCCGAGACCCCTCCCGTCGCCAGCCGGAGGCGCATCCCAGTCCGCCGGTCGGCGTCGGTTGTGCCTGATGGCCGGGGTCACGACGCAATGCGGTCGTCAAGCTGATGGGTGGCGGTGTGGAATCTGCGTCACCAGCAAACCCTGCGCGACGCCGAGCGGCACGCGCGCCCAAACGCCGCGCGACCACCAAGCCCACTCCCGCGCCGGTCCTGCCGCTCACCGCCGGTTGTACTTGATGAACGGGGTCACCACGCCGATGCGGTCGTAGAGCTGGCGCGCGGTGGTGTTGAAGGTTTGCGTCAGCCAGTAGACCGTGGGCGCCCCGGCGGTGTCGGCGGCGGCGTAGACCGCTTCGATCAGGGCGCGGCCGATGCCCTGGCCGCGCACCTCCGGGTCGGCGTAGAGGTCTTGCAGGTAGCAGACGTTTTCGACCCGCCAGCCGTGGCGGTGGAAGAGGTAGTGAACAAGGCCCACCGGCCTGCCGTCAACCTCGGCGATCAGGCCGTGGAATTCGTGGTCGTCGCCCGACAGCATCCGCGCGAAGGAGCTGCGGTAGACCTCTTCGCTGACCGTGCTTTCGTAGAACACCAGGTAGGCGGTCCAGAGGCGGCGCCATTCGGCCTCGTCACTGGCGACAAGCGGGCGGATGGTCAGGGTCATGGGGTGTCCTTTGGCATGGGGTCAGCGCTGCCCGCGCGCCATGAAGGCGAGGCGTTCGAAAAGGTGCACGTCCTGTTCGTTCTTCAACAGCGCGCCGTGCAGGCGGGGCAGCAGGGTCTTGCCGTCGCGCTTGAGATCGTCGGCCGTCAGATCCTCGGCCAAGAGCAGCTTCAGCCAGTCGAGCACCTCCGAGGTGGAGGGTTTCTTCTTCAGCCCCGGCGTTTCGCGCAGCTCGTAGAACTGGGTCAGCGCGGTGGTCAGCAGCGCCTCCTTGATGCCGGGATGATGGACGGCGACGATGGCGCGCAGGGTGGCCGGGTCGGGAAAGCGGATGTAGTGGAAGAAGCAGCGGCGCAGGAAGGCGTCGGGCAGTTCCTTTTCGTTGTTCGAGGTGATGATGACGATTGGGCGATGCCGCGCGCGCACGGTCTCGCCGGTTTCGTAGACGTGAAACTCCATCCGGTCGAGTTCCTGCAAGAGGTCGTTGGGGAACTCGATATCGGCCTTGTCGATCTCGTCGATCAGCAGCACCACCTTGCCCGGCGCCTCGAACGCCTGCCACAGCTTGCCCTTGCGGATGTAGTTCTTCACGTCATGCACGCGGGCATCGCCCAGCTGGCTGTCGCGCAGCCGGCTGACCGCGTCGTATTCGTAAAGCCCCTGCTGCGCCTTGGTGGTGGATTTCACATGCCACTCCAAGAGCGGCAGGCCAAGGCTGGCGGCGACCTGACGGGCCAGTTCGGTCTTGCCGGTGCCGGGCTCGCCCTTCACCAGCAGCGGGCGTTCCAGCGTTACGGCGGCGTTGACGGCCAGAGTCAGGTCGTCGGTTGCGACATAAGCGGCAGTGGATTTGAATTTCATAACGCTTTTCGGGGCTTCCGTGGTTCGATTGAGACAGGACTAGCATAGGTTGAAATTGCCGCAACCCCGACCGTCCCCTAGTGACAAGGCCAATCTGTTGGGGTATGGCAGCGCCCAAGAGGTGCCGGATGCCAGCCGACCAGATTTCAATTCAATCCGGACTGCAAGAGGGAGCAGAGATGAAGGCCGAGGTCTTTCTTCCCGAAGATTACCGCCCCGCCGAAGGCGAGCCGTTCATGAACGAGCGGCAGCTGGAGTACTTTCGTCGCAAGCTGATCGTCTGGAAGAACGATCTGATGACCGGCAGCCGCGAAACCATCGAGGGCTTGCAGGATTCCGCGCGCAACGTGCCCGATCTTGCCGACCGTGCCAGCGAGGAAACCGACCGCGCGCTGGAATTGCGCACCCGCGACCGGCAGCGCAAGCTGGTCTCGAAGATCGACGCGGCGCTGCGGCGCATCGAGAACGGCGAATATGGCTATTGCGAGATGACCGGCGAGCCGATCAGCCTGAAGCGGCTCGACGCCCGGCCGATCGCCACGATGACGCTGGAAGCGCAGGAAAAGCATGAGCGGCGCGAGCGCGTTCACCGCGACGACTAGGACGGGCATCGCGGGGCCCACGGGGCCGGACGATCAGCGCCGGGGCCGAAAGGTTCCGGCGTTTTGCATGACACGAGGAGCAGGGCGATGCTGATCGGGCAAAAGGTCACGGTGCTGGGTGGCGGCGTGGCCGGTCTGGCGGTGTCGATCGCGCTGGCCCGCCGCGGCGCGCAGGTCACCGTGCTGGAGCAGGCCGCCGAAATCCGCGAGGTTGGCGCCGGGCTGCAGATCAGCCCGAACGGCGTCGCGGTTCTGCGCGCGCTGGGGCTGGCCGAGGATCTGGATCGGCTGGGCACCAGGGTGGGCGCGGTCGAGCTGCGCGACGGGATCAGCGATGGCGCGGTGCTGCGGCTTGATCTGGCACGCCACCGGCCGCAGCAGGATTTCTACTTTCTGCACCGGGCCGACCTGATCACGATGCTGGCGGCGGCGGCGCGGGCGTCAGGCGTGCAAATCCTGCTGTTGCAGCAGATCGAGGATGTCACGCTGGGCGACCATCCGCCGCGGCTGACCACGGCGCAGGGCGCGCTGAGCGAGGCGCCGTTGCTGATTGGCGCGGACGGGCTGCATTCCACGGTGCGCGCGGCGCTGAACGGCAAGGTGGCGCCATTCTTCACCCGTCAGGTCGCCTGGCGCGCGCTGATCCCCGGCCGGGCCGAGGATGCGCCGGTGGCCGAGGTCTTCATGGGGCCGGGGCGCCACATCGTCAGCTATCCGCTGCGCGGCGGGGCCTTGCGCAACATCGTGGCGGTGGAAGAGCGGCACCGCTGGGCCGAGGAAAGCTGGTCGGCGACCGATGACCCGCTGGCGCTGCAACTGGCCTTCGAACGGTTCGCGCCGCGCGTGCGCGGCTGGCTGGCGCAGGTCGAGGCGGTGAACCTCTGGGGCCTGTTCCGCCATCCGGTCGCCGCGCGCTGGCACGGGTACGGCACGGTGATCCTGGGCGATGCCGCCCATCCGACGCTGCCATTTCTGGCGCAGGGCGCCAACATGGCGCTGGAGGATGCCTGGGTGCTGGGCGCCGAACTGGCCCGCCACGACAGCCCCGAGGCCGCCTGTGCCGCCTATCAGCTGGCCCGGCAGGCGCGGGTGACGCGCATCGTTGCGGCTGCCACGGCGAATGCGCGCAACTACCACCTGCGCGGGCCGGTGCGCCCGCTGGCGCATCTGGGGCTGCGGCTGGGCGGCGCGCTGGCGCCGGGGCTGGCGTTGAAACGGTTCGACTGGCTTTACGACCACGATGTGACGGCGGTGGCATAGCCGCCTCAGGGCGCCAGCGGCAGCTCGGTGGTTTCCTTGATCTCTTCCATCACGAAACTGGCGGAAACATCGGCCAGCTCCACCCGCGCGACCAGCGCCTGATACAGCCGGTCGTAGCCCTTCACATCGGCAACGCGGGCGCGGATCAGGTAATCCAGATCGCCGGTCATGCGGTAGGCGCCAAGGATCTGCGGCATGTCGCGGGTGGCGCGGGCGAATTTGTCCAGCCAGTCGGGGGCGTGGCGGTCGGTGCGGATCAGCATGAAGACGGTCAGGCCAAGGCCGATCGCCTCGGGGTCCAGCAATGCGACGCGGGCGCGGATCACGCCCGCCGCCTCCAGCATCTTCACCCGCCGCCAGACCGCGTTGCGCGACAGGCCGACGCGTGCGCCGAGTTCCTCCAGCGGCAGGTCGGCCTCGCGTTGCAGGGCGGCGAGGATCTTGCAATCAAGGGTATCAAGTTTCTCCATATCGGCGATCATAGGTGGATATAATCCACAAGAACAGCGGAAATAGCCTTAAATTTGTGAGCCATTCCCATGCCGGATGGGTTATGATCCCGTTCAGGAAACACCACGAGGCAATGATGATCGACCGGCTTTTTCTGGACCACCCGCGGTCCGTGAACGAAACCTATCTGCAACACGCGGCCTTTGCCGGGCGCTTCTCGCTCGCGCTGTTCGGGGCCGCCTTTGCGGCGCTGGTTCATGCCGTGCTGCCCTTCGCGTTCGAGCGGACCGCCAGCCGCAAGGTGGCCGCGCTTTACGCGCGCACCCACAACCGGGGCCAGTAATGTGCCGCTGGGCCGCCTACACCGGCGCGCCGATCTTTCTTGAGGAAATCGTCAGCCGTCCCGGCCATTCGCTGATTGCCCAAAGCCATGACGCGATCGAGACCAAGACGGCGATCAACGCCGACGGTTTCGGCGTGGCGTGGTATGGCGAGCGCGAAGAGCCGGGGCTTTACCGCGACGTCTATCCGGCGTGGTCAGACCCGAACCTGCGCAGCCTGACCGCGCAGGTGAAATCGCACCTGTTTCTGGCCCATGTGCGCGCCTCGACCGGCACCGCCACCAGCCGGAACAACTGTCACCCCTTCGCCGTCGGCCGCTGGAGCTTCATGCACAACGGCCAGATCGGCGGCTATGACGGCTTTCGCCGCGACGCCGACATGATGATCCCCGACGCGCTTTACCCGCACCGGCGCGGCGCGACCGACAGCGAGGCGCTGTTTCTGGTCGCCCTCGGCGAGGGGCTGGACGACGATCCGTTGGGCGCGCTGGAACGGGCGGTGGCCCGCTTCGAGGCGCTGAGCCGCGCCAAGGGTCGCGCGCCGCATATCCGGCTGACGGGGGCGCTGTCGGATGGCCAGCGGCTTTACGCGGTGCGCTATGCCACCGACGACGCCGCCCCGACGCTTTATTACCGGTGGAGCGAGACCCGCGGCGGCATGGCCGTGGTGTCGGAACCGCTGGAAACCGGCGAATGCGGGTGGGAACCCGTTCCGGCCGGATCGTTCTGCGTATTTGATGGTGACAGTGTAAGAGTAGCCACCTTCAGGCCCGACCGCACCGCGGTCGCCGCCTGAAGCCACTCGGCGGGCCGCGTTCGTTCCGGACGCGGCCCGTTTTTTTGGTCAGTTGCCGCCGCTGCGCGATTGCCGCTTGCGCTCGATCGGGTCCAGATAGCGTTTGCGCATCCGCACCGCCTTGGGCGTCACTTCCACCAGCTCATCATCGTCGATGTAGGAAATCGCCTCTTCCAGGCTCATCCGCACCGGCGTGGTCAGGCGAACCGCTTCATCGGTGCCCGAGGCCCGCATGTTGGTCAGCTTCTTGCCCTTCAGCGGGTTCACGTCGAGGTCGTTATCCCGGCTGTGCTCGCCGATGATCATGCCTTCGTAAACCTGTTCCTGCGCGCCGATGAACAGCTTGCCGCGATCTTCGAGGTTCCACAGCGCGAAGGCGACCGAGGTGCCCGCTTCCATCGACACCAGCACGCCGACGCGGCGGCCCTGAATCGGCCCCTTGTGCGGCGCCCAGGCGTTGAAGATGCGGTTCAGCACGCCGGTGCCGCGGGTGTCGGTCAGGAACTCGCCGTGGTAGCCGATCAGCCCGCGCGAGGGCACGTGGGCCACGATGCGGGTCTTGCCGACGCCGGCCGGTTTCATCTCGACCAGGTCGCCCTTGCGCTGGCCGGTCAGCTTGTCGATCACGGCGCCGGTGTATTCGTCGTCGACGTCGATGATGACCTCTTCGATCGGCTCCATCCGCTGGCCGCCTTCGTCCTTGAAGATCACGCGCGGGCGCGAAATCGACAGCTCGAAGCCTTCGCGGCGCATGTTCTCGATCAGCACGCCCATCTGCAATTCGCCGCGGCCGGCAACCTCGAAGGCGTCGCCGCCGGGGGTGTCGGTGACCTTGATCGCCACGTTGATCTCGGATTCCTTCATCAGCCGTTCACGGATGACGCGCGATTGCACCTTGGACCCGTCGCGCCCCGCCAGCGGCGAGTCGTTGATGCCGAAGGTGACAGAGATCGTCGGCGGGTCGATCGGCTGCGCGGGCAGCGCGGTTTCGATCTCGAGCGCGCAGAGCGTATCGGCCACGGTGGCCTTGGTCATGCCCGACAGCGTCACGATGTCACCCGCCTCGGCGACCTCGATCGGTGACTGGCTGAGGCCGCGGAAGGCGAGGATCTTCGAGACGCGGAACTGTTCGATCCGCTCGCCGGTGCGGCTGAGCGCCTTGATCGTTTCGCCCGCGCGCAGGGTGCCCGCTTCGACCCGGCCAGTCAGGATGCGGCCCATGAACGGGTCGGCCGACAGTGTGGTGGCCAGCATCTTGAACGGCTCTGCCCGGTGCGCGATCTGCGCGGGGGCGGGGACGTGGCGCACGATCAACTCGTACAGCGCCGACAGATCCTTGCGCGGGCCGTCGAGTTCGGTATCCGCCCAACCGGCGCGGCCAGAGGCGTAAAGGTGGGGGAAATCAAGCTGATGGTCGTCGGCGCCCAGGTTGGCGAAGAGGTCGAACACCTCGTTCAGGGCGCGGTCGGGTTCGGCATCCGGCTTGTCGACCTTGTTCAGCACGACGATCGGGCGCAGGCCAAGCGCCAGCGCCTTCGAGGTGACGAACTTGGTCTGCGGCATCGGGCCTTCGGCGGCATCGACCAGCAACACCACGCCATCGACCATGCTCAGGATGCGTTCCACCTCGCCGCCGAAATCGGCGTGGCCGGGGGTGTCGACGATGTTGATGCGCAGCCCGCCCCATTCGAGCGAGGTGCATTTGGCGAGGATGGTGATGCCCCGCTCGCGCTCGATGTCATTGCTGTCCATCGCCCGTTCGGCGACGGCCTGATTTTCGCGGAACGCGCCCGATTGCTTCAGAAGCTCGTCCACCAGCGTGGTCTTGCCGTGGTCGACGTGCGCGATGATCGCGATATTGCGAAGGTCCATGATCTCTGCCTATGTGCTGCGCCGCCGCGATAACCGAGGCGGCGCGAAAACGCCAGTGCTGAAAACGGCAAGGCCGGGGGGCTGTCTGCCCCCCGGACCCCCCGAGGATATTTGTCCCAAGATGAAAGGGCGGTGTGTTTAGCCCGCAAGCGCCTTGTTGAGGTACTCGTCCACCTTTTCGAGATAGCCCATCGTGGTCAGCCATTTCTGATCGGGACCGACCAGCAGGGCGAGGTCTTTGGTCATGTATCCATCCTCGACCGCCTGCACGGTGACCCGTTCCAGCGTTTCGGCAAAGCGTTGCAGGGCGGCGTTGCCGTCCAGTTTCGCGCGATGCTTGAGCCCGCCCGACCAGGCGTAGATCGAGGCGATCGAGTTGGTCGAGGTTTCCTTGCCCTGCTGGTGCTGGCGGTAGTGGCGGGTGACGGTGCCGTGGGCGGCCTCGGCTTCCACCGTCTTGCCATCGGGCGTCATCAGCACCGAGGTCATCAGGCCGAGCGAGCCGAAGCCCTGCGCGACGGTATCGGACTGCACGTCGCCATCGTAGTTCTTGCAGGCCCAGACATAGCCGCCCGACCATTTCATCGCCGAGGCCACCATGTCGTCGATCAGGCGGTGTTCGTAGGTGATGCCGGCCTTCTTGAAGGCATCGGCGAATTCCTCGTCATACACCTTCTGGAACAGGTCCTTGAAGCGGCCGTCGTAGGCTTTCAGGATGGTGTTCTTGGTCGACAGGTAGACCGGCCAGCCAAGGTTGAGGCCGTAGTTCATCGAGGCGCGGGCGAAGTCGATGATCGACTCGTCGAGGTTGTACATGCCCATGACCACGCCGGCCGAGGGGGCGTCGTAGACCTCGCGCTCGATCACGGTGCCGTCGTCGCCGACGAATTTCAGCGTGATCTTGCCCTTGCCGGGAAAGCGGAAATCGGTCGCCTTGTACTGGTCACCGAAGGCGTGGCGGCCGACGACGATCGGCCGGGTCCAGCCGGGCACGAGGCGGGGCACGTTCTTGCAGATGATCGGCTGGCGGAAGATCACGCCGCCGAGGATGTTGCGGATGGTGCCGTTGGGCGACTTCCACATCTGTTTCAGGCCGAATTCCTCGACCCGCGCCTCGTCCGGGGTGATGGTCGCGCATTTCACGCCGACGCCGTATTGCTTGATGGCGTTGGCGGCGTCGATCGTCACCTGGTCGTTGGTGCGGTCGCGTTCCTCGATGCCGAGGTCGTAGTATTTCAGGTCGATGTCGAGGTAGGGCAAAATCAGCTTTTGCTTGATGAAGTCCCAGATGATGCGGGTCATCTCGTCGCCGTCGAGTTCAACGACGGGGTTCGCCACCTTGATCTTGGTCATGTCCTGGCCTCTCCTGCGGGGATTCGCTTTCGCGCGTGATAGCGGAAAAGGTGCAGCTTGGGAAGTGCGGTATGCGATTGCATACCGAACGGTTCAGCCACGCGCGGCGAACCACGCCCGCGCACGTTCGCGCATCGCGTCCCACAGGCGGGGGGCGCCGCGGGCGACCTTCTGGCCGACCCGGGATTCCAGTTGCGCGAAGGTCACGCCATACTCGATCCACGAGCCGCCGCCCGAGGCGAGGTTCAGCCCCAGCGGCTGCACCCGGTCGAGCGCGCGGGCGAAAATGGCGTCGGGCGTCTCGCCCGCTTCGAACTCGTCCCAGAGCGCGCGGAAGGCGGCGCCCTGTTCGGGCGGCAGCAGGCCGAACAGCCGGGTGGCTGCGGCCTGTTCGCGCGCGGCCTGTGCGGCCTGATCGTGCGCCAGGTGAATCGGCATGTCGCCCGCGTCGATTTCCACCAGATCGTGCAGCAAGAGCATCCGGATCACCCGGTCGATGCTGACGCCCGGCGCGGCCTGATCGGCCAGCACCAACGCATAAAGCGCGACATGCCAGGAATGTTCGGCGGAATTTTCCGGCCGCGCACCTGCCAGCACCGGGGTGGCGCGCAGGATGCCTTTCAGCCGGTCGGCCTCGTCCAGAAAGGCCAGTTGTCGGGCAAGGTTGTCCGTCATTCCGGCCGCTTGCCCGCGCGGAAGGCGCTGAGCGCCTCTTCCAGCGCGCGGCGGCCGCGGCGTTCGGCCAGCCGCATCCGGATCGAGGTCATGAACGCCTCCTGCAGGGTGGGCGAGAGCACGCCGACCGATTTGGAAACCTGTTCGTAAAACCGGTCGTCGCCCAGTTCATCGCAGGCGGCGAGTGTGTCGCGGGCGAGGTCGTCGGCAAGATCCTCGATGAAGCTCATGGCCGCCTCAGCGTGACGCCTCGCCGAGGCGACGTTTGACGTAGGTCGAGACCGAGGTGATCATCGTATCCATGTGAGGCTCTTCGAAGAAGTGGCCCGCACCCTCGATCTGTTCATGCGTGATGGTGATGCCGCGCTGTTCGTGCAGCTTGTTCACCAGCGTCTGGGTGTCCTTCGGCGGCGCCACCCGGTCGGCGGTGCCGTTGATGATCAGGCCCGAGGCGGGGCAGGGCGCGAGGAACGAGAAGTCATACATGTTCGCGGGCGGCGCGACCGAGATGAAGCCGGTAATCTCTGGCCGCCGCATCAACAGTTGCATGCCGATCCAGGCGCCGAACGAGAACCCGGCCACCCAGCAATGCTTGGCGTTCTGGTTCATCGACTGCAGGTAGTCGAGCGCCGAGGCGGCGTCGCTGAGTTCGCCGATGCCCTGGTCATACTCGCCCTGGCTGCGCCCGACGCCGCGGAAGTTGAAGCGCAGCACGGTGAAGCCAAGGTTGTAGAACGCATAGTGCAGGTTATACACGACCTTGTTGTTCATCGTGCCGCCGAACTGCGGATGCGGATGCAGGACGATGGCGATCGGCGCGTCGCGCTCTTTCTGCGGATGATAGCGCCCTTCGAGCCGGCCTTCCGGCCCGGGGAATATTACTTCGGGCATCGCCTCGCCTGTCTTTCCTGCGACCGCCTCGCGCCGTCATTCTTGACGGATTTGCTCGGACAATCTAGAACCATTCCAAATCCGGGACATGCCGGGTCGGGTGGCAAGGAGGTAAGGGGCCTTCCGCCCGACGTCAATCCATTTGGCGGAGCCAATTCCATGAAACTCTCGACCAAAGGCCGTTATGCGATGGTTGCGCTGGCCGATCTGGCGCTGGCGAAATCCGACGATCTGGTGACGCTGGCCGAAATCGCCAAGCGGCAGGACATTTCGCTGCCCTATCTGGAGCAGTTGTTCGTCAAGCTGCGGCGGGCCAGTCTGGTGGAATCGGTGCGCGGCCCCGGCGGCGGCTACCGGCTTTCCCGCTCGCCGCACGAGATCCGGGTCAGCGAGATCCTCGAAGCGGTGGATGAGACGGTCAGCGCCATGCACACCGGCGCGGGCGCCTCGGGTGGCGCCTCGGGCACGCGGGCGCAATCGCTGACCAACCGGCTGTGGGAGGGGCTGAGCGCCCATGTCTATGTGTTCCTGCACCAGACCCGGCTTTCCGACGTGATCAAGAACGAGATGCGGCCCTGCCCGGCGGTGCCCGCGCTGTTCCGCGTGGTCGACGAGGAATGATGCGGCGCAAGGAACGATTTTTCACCGAAAAGTCGGCGCGAATTTTCCGTGAAAATTCGGGGTGCGCGGTGTGAGCGGGCACGTCTATCTGGACTGGAACGCCACCGCCCCGCTGCGCCCCGAAGCGCGGGCGGCGATGATCGCGGCGATGGATGTGGTGGGCAATCCATCCTCGGTCCATGCCGAGGGGCGCGCGGCGCGGGCCATCGTGGAACGGGCGCGGGCGCAGGTGGCGGCGGCGCTGGGGGCGGACGGGGCCGATATCGTCTTTACCTCGGGTGCCACCGAAGCCGCGGCGCTGGCGCTGCAGGGGCGCGGGCTGGCCTGCGCCGGGGTGGAACATGACGCGGTTTCCGCCTGGTGCGAGGTGTCGCTGGCGGTGGACGCCAGCGGCGCGGTGATCGTGCCCGACCCGGCAGCATCGGCGGTGCAGATCGCCAACCCCGAAACCGGCGTGGTGCAGGCGCTGCCCGAAGGGCTGGCGGTCAGCGATCTGACGCAGGGCTTCGGCAAGCTGCCGCTGGCCTTCAACTGGCTGGGCTGCGCGATGGGGCTGGTGTCGGCGCACAAGCTGGGCGGGCCGAAGGGCGTCGGCGCGCTGGTGCTGCGGCAGGGGCTGGATGTGGCGGCACAACTGCGCGGCGGCGGGCAAGAGATGGGGCGGCGCGCGGGCACCGAAAACGTGATCGGCATCGCCGGATTCGGCGCGGCGGCAGAGGCGGCGGCGCGGGATCTTGCCGATGGGGTCTGGGAAAATGTCGCCGAGATTAGAAATATTCTAGAACAGGCGTTGGCCTCGGCGGAAAACTCGACTATTATTGTCGGGAAAGGCGCCGCGCGGTTGCCGAACACCAGTTGCCTCGTCACGCCCGGCTGGAAGGGCGAAACGCAGGTGATGCAGATGGACCTTGCCGGGTTCGCGGTTTCGGCGGGATCGGCCTGTTCGTCGGGCAAGGTGCGGCCCAGCCGCGTGTTGCGCGCGATGGGGCTGGACGAGGCGGCGGCGACATCGGCGCTGCGGGTGTCGATCGGGCCGGGCGTCGGGCGCGACGACGTGTTGCGCTTCGCCGCGGTCTGGGCCGCGCAAGCCCGCCGCTGGCGCGCGCGGGCGACATGAGGATCGGGGTGCAAACCCCTGAAACGGAAGGATGAGGTCTTATGGCTGCGCTGGACAAAGCTGACGTGGAAGTGCGCGACGGTGTCGATCGCGAGACGATCGAAACCGTGCAGGCGATGTCGGGGGCCTATAAATACGGCTGGAACACCGACATCGAGACCGAATACGCGCCGAAGGGCGTGAACGAGGATATCGTGCGGCTGATCTCGTCCAAGAACGGCGAGCCGGAGTGGATGACCGACTGGCGGCTGGCCGCGTTCCGGCGCTGGCAGCAGATGGAAGAACCGCGCTGGGCGATGCTGCACTACCCCGAGATCGACTATCAGGACCAGTTCTACTACGCCAAGCCCAAGAGCATGGACGTGAAGCCCAAGAGCCTTGACGAGGTCGATCCGAAGCTGCTGGCGACCTACGAAAAGCTTGGCATCCCGTTGAAGGAACAGATGATTCTGGCCGGGGTCGAGGGCGCAGAGGCGGCCCCCGCCGAAGGCCGCAAGGTGGCGGTGGATGCGGTCTTCGACAGCGTTTCGGTCGGCACGACGTTCAAGGCGGAACTGGCCAAGGCCGGCGTGATCTTCATGCCGATTTCCGAAGCGATCCGCGAATATCCCGATCTGGTGAAGAAGTATCTGGGCTCGGTCGTGCCGCCGTCCGACAACTTCTTTGCCACGCTGAATTCGGCGGTCTTTTCCGATGGCAGCTTCGTCTACATCCCGCCGGGGGTGCGCTGCCCGATGGAACTGTCGACCTATTTCCGCATCAACGCCGAAAACACCGGCCAGTTCGAGCGGACGCTGATCATTGCCGACAAGGGCAGCTATGTCAGCTACCTCGAAGGCTGCACCGCGCCCAAGCGCGACATCGCGCAGCTTCACGCGGCGGTGGTGGAGATCGTCATCCTCGAAGACGCCGAGGTGAAGTATTCCACCGTGCAGAACTGGTATCCCGGCGATGCCGAGGGCAAGGGCGGCATCTACAACTTCGTCACCAAGCGCGCCGATTGCCGCGAGGCGCGGGCCAAGGTGATGTGGACGCAGGTCGAAACCGGCTCGGCGATCACCTGGAAATACCCGTCCTGCATCCTGCGCGGCGACGACAGCCAGGGCGAGTTCTACTCGATCGCCATCGCCAACAACATGCAGCAGGCCGACACCGGTACCAAGATGCACCATCTTGGCAAGAACACCCGCTCTCGCATTGTTTCCAAAGGGATTTCGGCGGGCAAGGCGCAGAACACCTATCGCGGTCTTGTCTCGGTGCATCCCAAGGCCAAGGGCAGCCGCAACTATACCCAATGCGACAGCCTGCTGATCGGCGACAAATGCGGGGCGCATACGGTGCCCTACATCGAGGTCAAGAACAACTCGAGCCGGGTGGAACACGAGGCGACCACCTCGAAGGTGGATGACGACCAGCTGTTCTACTGCCGCTCGCGCGGCATGGACGAGGAAGAGGCGGTGGCGCTGGTCGTCAACGGCTTCTGCAAGGAGGTGCTGCAGGCGCTGCCGATGGAATTCGCGATGGAGGCGCAAAGCCTGGTCGCGATCAGCCTTGAAGGCAGCGTGGGATGAGCGACGAAGGCCAGATCACGGCGGCACCGGCGGGGGCGCCGTTCGTCACGCCCCTCGTGCGGGTCGTGCGGGCGGAGGTGCATGGCCGCACCGTGTTTTTCGCGGTCGAGGATCCGCGCGACGCGATCCAGCGCCACCACATGCAGGGTGCGTTCTATGAGGCCGAGGAACTGGCGATCATCGCGCGCCATTTCCCGATCGGCGGGCGCTACTGCGACATCGGCGCCAACGTCGGCAATCACGCGGTCTATGTCGCAACCTTCCTGCATGCCGCGCGTGTCGTGCTGTTCGAGCCCAATCCGCCGGCCATCGCCCTGCTGCGCGCCAACATCATGCTGAACGGGCTGGAAACGGTCTGCGACATGTCCCACCTCGGCCTCGGGCTGTCCGACGCTCCGGCGGCCTCGGTCGCGATGGCGATCCCGGCCAAGAACCTTGGCGGATCGCGCGTGGTTGCGGGCGACGGCGGCATCCGGCTGGAGCGGGGCGATACGGTGCTGGGCAACGAGCGTTTCGACCTGTTGAAGATCGACGTCGAAGGCATGGAAATGAAGGTGCTTTCCGGCTTGTCCGGCCTGATCGCCGCGACCCGCCCTGCGATCTTCATCGAGGTTGACCGGTCCAATCAGGCCGCCTTCGCGGATTGGCTGCGCGAGGTCGATTACACCGTGGAGGAGGAGTTCAGCCGCTACCGCGCGAACACCAACTACCTTGTCAAGCCGCGCGACGGCGCCGCCACGCATGCCTAGCCCCGCCACCCTTGCCGCCGCCGCGCCGACGCGCCCCGCGCTGACCATGCCACCGGCCGAGGCCGAGGCGTTGCGGGCCGCCTATGCGGGGGCGGGCACGATCCTTGAATACGGCTCGGGCGGGTCCACCGTGCTGGCGGCCGAGATGCCGGGCAAGGCGATCCACTCGGTCGAAAGCGACGCGGACTGGGTGGCGATGATGCGGGCGTGGTTCGCCGAAAACCCGCCCGCCTCGCAGCCGGTCCTGCACCACGCCGATATCGGGCCGACGCGCGACTGGGGCCATCCGGCGGATGACAGCGGGTTTCGCCGCTGGCCGGGCTATGCCCTGTCGGTCTGGGATCGCCCGGACTTTCAGCACCCCGATGTGGTGCTGGTCGATGGCCGCTTTCGCGTGGCCTGCCTGTTGGTCACCGCGTTCCGGATCACCCGGCCGGTGACGGCGCTGTTCGACGATTACGCCGGGCGCCGCTTCTATCACGGGGTGGAGGATTTCCTGCGCCCCTCGGCGCTGATCGGCCGCATGGCGCGGTTCGATCTGGTGCCGCAACCTGTGCCCGCCGACCGGCTGGGCTGGATCATCAGCTACTTCACGCGCACTGCGTGACACGGATCGAGGAATGACCATGCTTGAGATCAAGAACCTGCACGTGAAGCTTGAAGAAGAGGACAAGGCGATCCTCAAAGGGGTCGACCTGACGGTCGAGACCGGCAAGGTGCACGCCATCATGGGGCCGAACGGGTCGGGCAAGTCGACGCTGTCCTACGTGCTGTCGGGCCGCGACGGCTATGAGGTGACGGCGGGTTCGGCGGTGCTGGACGGTCAGGATCTGCTGGCGCTGGAACCGGAAGAGCGGGCGGCAGCGGGGCTGTTCCTGGCGTTCCAGTACCCGGTGGAAATTCCTGGCGTCGGCAACATGACCTTTCTGCGCACCGCCGTGAACGCACAGCGCAAGGCGCGCGGCGAGGACGAACTGAGCGCGGGCGATTTCCTGAAAGTGGTGCGCGCCAAGGCCGCGGCGCTGAAGATCGACGCCGAGATGTTGAAACGCCCGGTGAACGTCGGCTTTTCGGGCGGCGAGAAGAAGCGCAACGAAATCCTGCAGATGGCGATGCTGGAACCGAAGATGTGCATCCTCGACGAGACCGACTCGGGGCTCGACGTCGACGCGATGAAGCTGGTGGCCGAGGGCGTGAACGCGCTGCGGTCCGAAGGGCGGTCGTTCCTGGTCATCACCCACTACCAGCGCCTGCTGGACCACATCACGCCCGACGTGGTGCATATCATGGCCGATGGTCGCATCGTGAAGACCGGCGGGCCGGAACTGGCGCTGGAGGTTGAGCAGAACGGCTATACCGACATTCTGGCGGAGGTGCTCTGATGGCGGTGGCGCGGGTCAGATCGGCCGCGTCCGAGGCGCGGCTGGCGGGGCTGGTGCTGCCGCAGGGCGGTGCCTGGCTGACGGCGGCGCGGGGCGCGGCGCTGGACCGGCTGACGGCGATGGGCCTGCCGGGGCGGCGCGACGAATACTGGCGCTACACCGACCCGACCACGCTGGTGGCCGCCGATCCGGTGCCCGCCGCGCTTTACGACAGGGGCGACGAGGCCCCGGCTTTCGACGCCATCGACCGGCTGACGCTGGTCTTTACCGATGGTGTCTTCGACGCGGCGGCCTCGGACGACCTGAGCCTGACCGGGGTCGAGATCGTGCGGCTGGCCGATGCCGGTGCGCGCGACATCCACTGGGCGCGCGAGCTTTACGGCGTGCTGGAGGCGCGCGGGCAGTCGCCCGTCGCCCGGCCGCTGGCGGCGCTGAATTCGGCCACGGCCACCGATGGCGTGCTGATCCGGGTGACGGGCAAGGCCGCAAAGCCGGTCAGCCTGGTCTATCGCCATGCCGCGACCAGTTCTGACGCGGTGCTGCACCACTGCATCAAGCTGGAACCCGGCGCCGATTTCACGCTGCTGGAAAGCGGCCCCGGTGCCGCGCGGTTCAACACCGTGACCGAGGTCGAGATTGCCGATGGCGCGGCCTTCCACCACATCCGCACGCAGGGGCGCGACCATGAACGGCGGGTGGCGACGCATCTTTTCGCCCGGCTGGACGCGAACTGCCGGTTCAAGACCTTCACGCTGACCGCGAACGGCGTTCTGACCCGCAACGAGGCGGTGGTGGAACTGCTGGGCGACGATTCCATCGCCCATATCGCCGGCGCGGCGATGGGCGATGGCGGCTTTCATCATGACGATACCGTGTTCATCACCCATGACGCCGAGCGGTGCGAAAGCCGTCAGGTGTTCAAGAAAGTGCTGCGGCACGGCGCCCAGGGCGTGTTTCAGGGCAAGATTCTGGTCAAGCAGGGCGCGCAGAAGACCGACGGCTACCAGATTTCGCAAAGCCTGCTGCTGGATGACGATTGCCAGTTCCTTGCCAAGCCCGAGCTGGAGATCTACGCCGACGACGTGAAATGTTCGCACGGGTCCACGTCGGGCGCGATCGACGATACGGCGCTGTTCTACCTGCGTTCGCGCGGGGTGCCGGAAAAGACGGCGCAGGCGCTTCTGGTGCAGGCCTTTCTGGTCGAGGCGATCGAGGAGATCGAGGATGCGGCCATCGCCGAGGATATCCGGGACCGGCTGCAAGGCTGGCTTGCCCGCAGGATGGGGTGAATGACGGTCAGCGCGGACATACTGGAAAGCTACGCGGCGCCCGGCCGGGTGATGCGGCGCAAGCTGGCCGAAGGCCCGCGCGAAGATCGGGCGCTGGCCACGCTGATGGCGGCGCTGGGGCTGATCTTCCTGGGCCAGTGGCCGGGGCTGATCCGCGCCACGCGGCTTGATCCTGCGGTGCCGTTTGATGCCCGCGTCGGCGGCGCGCTGATGGGGCTCTTGTTCCTTGCGCCGCTGATCGCCTACGGGCTGGCCGGGCTGGTGCGGCTGGTCGCGCGGATGCTGGGCGGGCAAGGGACATGGTTCACCGCGCGGCTGGCGCTGTTCTGGTCGCTGCTGGCCGCGAGCCCGTTGATGCTGGTGCAGGGCTTGGTGGCCGGGTTGATCGGGCCGGGCCCGGTGCTTAGCGGGCTGGGCCTGATCGTGCTGGTGGCGTTCCTGTGGTTGTTCGGCGGTGCCCTGCGCGCCAGTGAAGCCGAAGGGGCCATCGCATGAACGGGTTCGCCGATGTCACCGACCTTGCCCGCCTGACCGCGCGCGACCCGCGCGGCGGCGCCCGGGCCATTCTGGCGCTGCGCCTGCCGGTGCGCGTGCTGTGGGAGCTGATGTTGCTGGTCTCGGTGCTGACCGACCTGTTGCTGTTCGCCGAACTGGCGGTGGGCGGTGCCGATGTGCAGGTGCTGCTCAGCGCGGCGCTGCCGGACCCGCTGGTGATGGCGGCGATGCAGTTCGCCTCGCTCTGCGTGATGACGGTGGCGCTGTACGGTGTCGGCCATGCCTTTGGCGGCAAGGGCGACTGGCCCGGGGCGATGGCGCTGGTGGTCTGGTTGCAGGCCATCATGCTGATGTTCGGGGCCGCGCAGGTCGTGCTTTACCTGCTGCTGCCGGTGGCGGCAAACCTGCTGGGCCTTGTCTCGCTGGTGGTGCTGATGTGGCTGCTGACGCATTTCACCGCCGAGCTGCACCGTTTCACCAACCTTTGGCTGGTGGCCTTCGGCATCCTCGCCACGGCGGTGGTGCTGATCTTCGGCCTCAGCTTCCTGCTGGTCGCCTTCGGCGTCCTGATGCCCGGAGTGGCCTGATGTATGACGTGACGGCGGTTCGCCGCGACTTTCCCATTCTTTCCCGCACGGTGAACGGCAAACCGCTGGTCTACCTCGACAACGGCGCCTCGGCGCAGAAGCCGCAGGTGGTGATCGACGCGATCACGCAGGCCTATTCGATGGAATACGCCAATGTTCACCGCGGCTTGCACGCCCTTTCGACGATCGCGACCGAGAAGTACGAAGGCGTGCGCGGCATCATCGCCCGCTTCCTGAACGCCCCCGACCCCGAGGAGATCGTGTTCACCTCGGGCGCGACCGAGGGGATCAACCTTGTCGCCTACGCCTGGGCCGCGCCGCGCTTGCAGCCGGGCGACGAGATCGTGTTGTCGATCATGGAACACCACGCCAATATCGTGCCCTGGCACTTCCTGCGCGAACGGCAGGGCGTGGTGCTGAAATGGGTCGAGACCGATGCCAACGGCGATCTCGATCCGCAGGCGGTGCTGGACGCGATCGGGCCGAAGACGAAACTGATCGCCATCACGCAGATGTCGAACGTGCTGGGCACCCGTGTCGATGTCGCCGCGATCTGCCGCGGCGCCCGCGCCCGCGGCGTGCCGGTGCTGGTCGACGGCAGTCAGGGCGCGGTGCACGGGCCGGTGGACGTGGCCGCCATCGGCTGCGATTTCTACGCCATCACCGGGCACAAGCTTTACGGGCCCAGCAGTTCCGGCGCGATCTTCATCCGCGCCGAACGGCAGGCCGAGATGCGGCCCTTCATGGGCGGCGGCGACATGATCCGCGACGTGACGCGCGACAGCGTCACCTACAACGACCCGCCGATGAAGTTCGAGGCGGGCACCCCCGGCATCGTCAACCAGATCGGCCTTGGCGTGGCGCTGGACTACCTGATGACCCTTGGCATGGCGAATGTCGCGGCACATGAAACCGCGTTGCGCGACTATGCCCGCACCCGGTTGGGCGGGCTGAACTGGCTGCATGTGCAGGGCAATTCGGCGACCAAGGGGGCGATCTTCTCGTTCACGATGGACGGGCCCGCCCATGCCCACGACATCTCGACCGTGCTGGACAAGAAGGGCGTCGCGGTGCGGGCGGGCACCCATTGCGCGATGCCGCTGCTGGAGCATCTGGGCGTCGGCGCCACCTGCCGCGCCTCGTTCGGGCTTTACAACACCACCGGGGAAGTCGATGCGCTGGTCGAGGCGCTGGAACTGTGCCGCGACCTCTTCGCCTGACCCTGCGCGCATTGCCCGTTGCGGGCGCCGCGCCGCCCGGTTATAGAGCGGCTGGCCTGCACCCGTAGCTCAGCTGGATAGAGCGCTGCCCTCCGAAGGCAGAGGCCACTGGTTCGAATCCAGTCGGGTGCACCACAATATCAACCACTTGGCGCTTTCGTGCTGCGTGCCGGGCCCGTGTCCGGCCCCGGCCTGCGGCGAATCCCGCGCGGGGTCAGAGCGCGCGAGCGGCGGCCAGCACCTCGGCGACGTGGCCATCGACCTTCACCTTGCGCCAGATCTGGGCGATCTTGCCCGTGCCGTCGATCAGCACGGTGGTGCGTTCGATGCCCATGTAGGTCTTGCCGTACATGCTTTTCTCGCCCCAGACGCCATAGCGTTCGCAGACGTCGGACGCCTCGTCCGACACCAGCGCGATGCCAAGCGCGTGTTTCTTGACGAACTTGTCATGCGATTTCACCGGGTCCTTGGACACCCCGACCACCACGGCGCCCGCTGCGGCGAAGGCGGCGGCCTGCGCGGTGAAGTCCAGCGCCTCGACGGTGCAGCCGGGCGTGTCGTCCTTGGGGTAGAAGTAAAGCACCACCGCCTTGGGCCGCAGCGCCGACAGCGTCAGGCTGCCTTCGCCATCGCGTGGCAGGGTAAAGTCGGGCGCAATCTCGCCGATCTCGGTCATGGGGGCCTGTCCTTGCGTTAAGGGGATGTGACTTGGTGTTTTAGTCCCTTTCGGACAAAGATAAAGACGGGGAAAGCCCGCACCATGACGCGCCCGCAGGCGCAGCCGGAGAATGATGAGCGACACACCGAAGGAGATCAGGCGGCGGGGGCGGTTCGGCCTCTGGGCGCTGCTGAGCCTCGCGTTGCTTGTCGCGGTGGTGGCGGCCGGGGTGGTGGCGGTCACCGGCCGGCCGATCGTGGCGCCAGAATGGGCGGTCAGCGAGGTTGAAACCCGGGTGAACGACCGTCTGGCCGGGGCGGCCAGCCTGCGGCTGGGCGGCGCGGAACTGCTGATCGACGACCATTTCGTGCCCCGGGTGCGGCTGACCGATCTGCGCGTGCTGGACGCGCATGGCGATCAGGTCGCTTACCTGCCGGAACTGCGCGTGACCTTCTCGCTGCCCGCGCTGCTGGATGGCAAGCTGTCGCCCAGCGAGTTGACGGTGTCGGGGGCCAGCCTTGCGCTGCACCGCGATGCGAACGGCGGGCTGAACCTGGCGCTGGGCCGCGACATCGGCGAGGCGCCCAGCGAGGTGCACAGCATCGGCGACGTCCTGCAGGCGATCGACAAGGTGCTGGCGGCCCCGGTGCTGGCCGGGCTGACGCGGATCCGGGCCGACGCGCTGACGCTGACGCTGGACGATGCACGGGCGGGCCGGGTCTGGCAGGTCGGCGACGGGCGGCTGACGCTGGTGCAGGACGACCGCGACGTGTCGATCGAGCTTGGTTTCGGTCTGGCGAACGGCAATGGCGACCCGGCGACGGCGGTGATGACCTTCGTCAGCCGCAAGGGCTCGCCCGAGGCGCGCATCGCGGTGCGGGTCGACAATGTCGCGGCGCCGGACATTGCGGCGCAGGCCCCGGCGCTGACCTTCCTGAAGGTGGTCGATGCGCCGATCTCGGGCGATTTCCGCGCCTCGGTCGGTGCCGACGGCCAGATCGGTGCGCTGGAGGGGCGGCTCGACTTCGGCGCGGGCAAGGTGCAGCCGCGCGCCTCGATCACGCCGATCCGGTTCGACAAGGGCACGCTGGCCTTCACCTACGATCCGGCCCTGCGCAAGGTGACCTTTACCGAGGCTTCGGTGCAAAGCCCGGTGCTGCGCGTCAAGGCGACCGGGCAGGCCTATCTGCGCGACATGGAAACCGGGCTGCCGCGCACCCTTCTGGCGCAGGTGAAGTTTACCCAGGTGATGGTGGACCCGGCGCAGCTGTTCGTGAAGCCGGTGCGTTTTTCCGAGGGCGCGGTGGATCTGCAACTGCGGCTGGACCCGTTCGATCTGCGTCTGGGCCAGCTGATGCTGATGCAGGGCGACCGGCGGATCGAGGCCAAGGGCGACTTTACCGCGACCGACAAGGGCTGGCAGGTGTCGCTTGATACCGCGCTGAACGAGATCAGCCACACCGACCTGCTGGCGCTGTGGCCGGTTGATCTGGTGCCGCAGACCCGCGACTGGCTCAGCGAGAACGTGCAGACCGGGCTGTTGTTCAACGTCACCGGCGGGCTGCGGCTGTCGCCGGGGCAAGAGCCGCGGCTGTCGATGGGCTACGAGTTCACCGATGCCGATGTGCGCTTCATCAAGACGCTGCCGCCGATCCAGCAGGGGCGCGGCTATGCCACCATTGCCGACAAGACCTATACGATGGTGGTCGATGCGGGCCATGTCGCGGCGCCCGAGGGCGGCGACATCGACGTGGCGGGCTCGGTCTTCGAGGTGCCCGACATCACGGTGAAACCGCCCCCGGCCGAGGTGAAGCTGAAGACCGACAGCACGATCACGGCGGCGCTGTCGCTGCTGGATCAGCCGCCGTTCGGCTTCATGACCAAGGCGGGGCTGCCGGTCGATCTGGCGGATGGCCACGCCCGGCTGGACGTCGATATCAAGCTGCCGCTGGCCGACAAGATCCTGATGCCCGATGTGACCTTCGATGCCAGCGGCACGCTGACCGGCGTCAGCAGCGACAAGCTGGTGAAAAACCGGGTGCTGACGGCCGACAGTCTGGCGCTGCAGGTGAACAACGACCGGATCGCGATCAGCGGGTCGGGCAAGGTCGGCCGGGTGCCCGCGACGGTGACATGGACGCAGGACCTTGGCCCCGGCAGCGGCGACAAGAGCCATGTCGATGGCACGATCGAACTGTCGCAGGCGTTCGTGGACGAATTCAACATCGGCCTGCCGCCTGGCGCGGTCACCGGCACCGGCACCGGCACCATCGCGCTCGATCTGGAACGCGGCGGGGCGGGGCGCTTCACGCTGACCTCGGATCTGGCCCACGTCGGTCTTGCCATCCCCGAGCTGGGCTGGGCCAAGCCCGCCGCGGCCACCGGCAAGCTGGAGGTGGCGGGCACGCTGGGCGAGCCGCCGACAATCGACCGGCTGGTGGTCGAGGGCAACGGGTTGTCGGCCACCGGCAAGGTGATCCTGAACCCCAACGGCAGCCTGAACGTGGCGCGCTTCGACCGGGTGAAGGTGGGCGGCTGGCTGGATGGCGCGGTGGACCTGACCGGCCACGGAAAAGGCATTTCGGTGGCGATGCGCAGCGGCAGCATCGACCTGCGCCATGCGACCTTCAAGCGCACGGCGGCGCGCGGCCCGGCGGTGCCGATCACGCTGTCGCTTGACCATCTGACGGTATCGCAGGGGATCGCGCTGACCGGCTTCCACGGCGATTTCACCACGCTGGGCGGCTTCAACGGCGTCTTTACCGCGCAGGTCAACGGCACCGCAAAGGTCAACGGCACCGTGGTGCCAAGCGCCGACGGCACCGCCGTGCGGCTGCGTGCCGATGACGCGGGCGCCGTGATGGGCGGGGCCGGGGTGTTCGACCGGGGCCGCGGCGGCAGCTTCGATCTGACGCTGACCCCGCGCGCCGAGGCGGGGCAATACGACGGCAGGCTGACGATCACCGACATCAAGGTGGTCAAGGCCCCGGCGCTGGCGGATCTGCTGTCGGCGATCAGCATCATCGGGATGCTGGACCAGCTGAACGGGCCGGGCATCCTGTTCACCGATGTCAAATCCGACTTCCGGTTGACGCCGGACGCGATCGAGGTAACGAAGGGCTCGGCCGTCGGCCCCTCGCTGGGGATTTCGGCGGCCGGGCTTTACGATCTCGATACGGATGTGTTCGACATGCAGGGGGTGATCTCGCCGATCTATCTTCTGAACGGCATCGGCAGCGTGCTGACCCGCGCGGGCGAGGGGCTGTTCGGCTTCAATTACAAGCTGAAGGGCACGCCGGGGGCGCCACGGGTGTCGGTCAACCCGCTGTCGATCCTGACGCCGGGGATGTTCCGCGACCTGTTCCGGTCGGCCCCGCCCACGCTGGACAAATGACGATGAACCTGTCGGATTTCGATTTCGAGCTGCCAGAACGGCTGATCGCCACCCGGCCCGCGCGGCCGCGCACGTCGGCGCGGCTGCTGGTGGCGCAAGGCGAGGCGCTGCGCGATCTGCATGTGCGCGATCTGCCCGACCTGCTGGGGCCCGGCGATTTGTTGGTGCTGAACAACACCCGCGTGATCCCCGCGCGCCTGACCGGCCGCCGCGACCGGGTGACCGGGCAGGGCATCAGCACCGCGAAGATCGAGGTGACGCTGCTGGAACCGCAGCCGGATGGCAGCTGGACCGCGCTGGCCAAGCCGCTGCGCAAGCTGGCCGAGGGCGAGACGCTGCGGTTCTCGGATGTGCTGTCGGCGCAGGTGCGGGGCCGGGATGAAACCACGGTGCGGCTGGCCTTCAACCGGGCGGGCGCGGATTTCGATGCGGCGCTGGCGGCGGCGGGCGCCATGCCGCTGCCGCCCTACATCGCCGCCAAGCGCCCGGCCGATGCGCAGGACAACGACGATTACCAGACCGTCTTTGCCCGCCACGCCGGCGCCGTCGCCGCCCCCACCGCCAGCCTGCATTTCGATGCCGCGCTGCTGGAGGCTTTGCGCGCCAGGGGTGTGCGGTTCGTCGAGGTGACGCTGCATGTCGGCGCGGGCACCTTCCTGCCGGTGAAGGTCGAGGATGTGACGACGCACAAGATGCACGCCGAATGGGGCGAGGTGACCGAGGCCGCCGCCGCCACGATCAACGCCGCGAAGGCGTCGGGCGGCCGGGTCATTCCGGTCGGCACCACCGCGCTGCGGCTGATCGAAAGCGCCGCCGATGCCGATGGCCGGGTGCAGCCCTGGCGCGGCACCACCGAGATCTTCATCTACCCCGGCTACCGGTTCCGCGTCACCGATGCGCTGATGACCAATTTCCACCTGCCGAAATCGACGCTGCTGATGCTGGTCTCGGCCCTGATGGGGCAGGCGCGGATGCGCCGGGTTTACAGCCATGCCATCGAAAGCGGCTACCGCTTCTTCTCCTACGGCGATGCTTCGCTGCTGATTCCCTGAGGGCGCATTGCGCCGATGGCGCGTCGCTCTTTCCCTAGCGGTCTGGCCGGGCCGGGCCTATGCCGATACGATACGACGACTGAAGGATGCCACCATGCTGACCGTTCTCCGCAATTCCTGGGCGCTGTTGCTCGGCATCATGCTGTTGATGCTGGGCAACGGGATGCAGGGCACGCTGCTGGGCATTCGCGGCGGGATCGAGGGATTCTCGACCCTGCACATGTCGGTGGTGATGTCGGCCTATTTCCTCGGCTTCCTGTTCGGCAGCCGGATGACGCCCGACATGATCCGCCGCGTCGGCCATGTGCGGGTGTTCGCGGCGCTGGGGTCGCTGATCTCGGCCGTGCTGATCCTCTATGCGGTGGCGCCGAACTGGATCGCCTGGTCGGCCGAGCGGGTGGTGATCGGGTTTTCCTTCTCGGGCGTCTACATCACCGCCGAAAGCTGGCTGAACAACGCCTCGACCAACGAAAACCGGGGGCAGGCGCTGTCGCTTTACCTGATCATGCAGATGATCGGCATCATCGCGGCGCAGGCGCTGCTGAACTTCGGCGACCCTTCGGGCTTCGTGCTGTTCATCATCCCCTCGGTGCTGGTCTCGGTCGCCTTCACGCCGATCCTGTTGTCGATCAGCCCGGCGCCCGCCTTCGACACCACCAAGGCGCTCAGCTTCCGGCGGCTTTATGACACCTCGCCGCTGGGCTGCGTCGCGATGTTCCTGCTGGGCGGCGTGTTCTCGGCGCAGTTCGGGATGGCGGCGGTCTGGGGCTCGCAGGTGGGGCTGAGCGTGCGTGAGATCTCGCTGTTCGTGGCGATGATCTACGTCGGCGGGCTGGTGTTCCAGTATCCGATCGGCTGGATGTCCGACCGCATGGACCGCCGCCACCTGATCCTTGCGCTGGCGGCGCTGGGCGCGGTGGCGATGGCGGTGGCGGTGGTGTTCAACCCCGGCTTCTACGTTCTGCTGGTCATCGGCATGATGGCGGGCGGCATTTCGAACCCGCTGTATTCGCTGCTGGTGGCCTATGTGAACGATTATCTGGAGGGGCCGGATATGGCCGCCGCCTCGGCCGGGCTGATCTTCATCAACGGGCTGGGCGCGATCACCGGGCCGCTGATCACCGGCTGGGTGATGGCCAAGGTCGGCCCGCCCGGGTTCTTCCTGTTCATGGGCATCCTGTTCTTCATCATGGCGGTCTATGCCGGGTGGCGGATGCTGCGGCGGCGGGTGCGCACGATCGTCGAACAGCCGGGCACCTTCACCCCGATCTCTCCGGCCTCGTCGGTGCTGGCACTTGGCGCCACGATGGAGGTGGCGCAGCACGCGCACGACCACGGGGCCAGTGCGCCGCAAAGCTGAACGGCGCCGCGTTGCGCGCGGGTGCGGAACCTGTCAGGCTGGAGCCCGGAAACCACGAAGGAAGCGCCGCCATGTCCGACCCCGAAGAGGTGCTCGACTACTGGCTGGGCGAGGTCGGCCCCGAGGGCTGGTATGCCGGCGGCACCGAACTGGATGCCGAGATCCGCGCGCAGTTCGAGGATCTGTGGTGCGCGGCGGCGGGCGGTGGGCTGGATCACTGGATCGACGGCGCCGGGCCCTGCCTTGGCTTCATCGTGCTGACCGACCAGTTTCCGCGCAACATGTTCCGCGACACGGCCGAGGCTTTCGCCACCGACGCGCGGGCGCTGGCGGCGGCGAAACTGGCCGTGGCGCAGGGCTGGGATACCGCTGCGCCGGAACCTGACCGGCAGTTCTTCTACCTGCCCTATGAGCATTCCGAGGTCGCGGCGGATCAGGAAGCCGCCGTGGAACTGATGAAAACGCGGCTGCCCGGCAGCCCCGACAACCTGCTGCACGCGCGGGCGCATCAGGACATCATCCGCCGCTTCGGCCGGTTTCCGTTCCGCAACGCGGCGCTGGGGCGCGACACGACGCCGGAAGAGGCGGCGTTTCTGGCCGAAGGCGGCTATGGCGCCGTGGTCCGGGCGTTGCAGGGCTGAGCTATGCAGCAACGGAAGGGGCCTGCGGCGCAGGCTTCATTGCACGGCTTGGGAAAATAGTTTAATGGCAAACTACTTTTTGCAGGGAGGAAAGCGCGATGGCGGCCAAGGCCTTTGACATGATCGTGATCGGTGCCGGTCCGGGCGGCTATGTGGCGGCGATCCGGGGCGCGCAGCTTGGGCTGAACGTCGCCGTGGTGGAACGTGAACATCTGGGCGGCATCTGCCTGAACTGGGGCTGCATCCCGACCAAGGCGCTGCTGCGCTCGGCCGAGGTGTTCCACCTGATGCACCGCGCCAAGGATTTCGGGCTGAAGGCCGAGGGCATCGGCTACGATCTGGCCGCCGTCGTGCAACGCTCGCGCGGGGTGGCCAAGCAACTGTCGGGCGGCGTTGGGCACCTGCTGAAGAAGAACAAGGTGACGGTCGTCATGGGCGCCGCCACGCTGGCGGGCAAGGGCGTGGTGAGCGTCACCACCGACAAGGGCAGCGAAGAGCTGACCGCCAAGGCGATCG
Organism: Paracoccaceae bacterium; assembly: GCA_016124615.1. GTDB lineage: Bacteria > Pseudomonadota > Alphaproteobacteria > Rhodobacterales > Rhodobacteraceae > Solirhodobacter. Next base: position 105,485 of record WGNF01000003.1, read on the forward strand.
TGCTGGCCACCGGCGCGCGGGCGCGCGAGCTGCCGGGGCTGGAGGCGGACGGAAAGCGGGTCTGGGCCTACAAGACCGCGCTGGTGCCGCCACATATGCCGAAAAAGCTGCTGGTCATCGGCTCGGGCGCTATCGGCATCGAATTCGCCAGCTTCTACAACACGCTGGGCGCCGACACGACGGTGGTCGAGGTGATGGACCGCGTGCTGCCGGTGGAAGACGCCGAGATCAGCGCCTTCGCGAAAAAGGCCTTCGTGAAGCAGGGCATGAAGATCCTTGAAAAGGCGACGGTAAAGCAGCTTGACCGCACCGCCGACAGCGTCACCGCGCATATCGAGAAAGACGGCAAGGTGGAAACCCAGGTGTTCGACACCGTGATTTCTGCCGTCGGCATCGTCGGCAACGTCGAAAACCTCGGGCTGGAGGCGCTGGGGGTGAAGATCGACCGCACCCATGTGGTGACCGACGAATTCTGCCGCACCGGGGTCGAGGGGCTTTTCGCCATCGGCGATGTCGCGGGCGCGCCGTGGCTGGCGCACAAGGCGAGCCACGAGGGCGTGATGGTGGCCGAACTGATCGCGGGCGGCCATCCGCATCCGATCAAGCCGGGCAGCATCGCCGGGTGCACCTATTGCAACCCGCAGGTCGCCAGCGTGGGCATGACCGAGCAGAAGGCGAAGGACGCGGGCTATACCGTCAAGGTCGGCCACTTCCCGTTCATCGGCAACGGCAAGGCGATCGCGCTGGGCGAGCCCGAGGGGCTGGTGAAGACCGTGTTCGACGCGAAAACCGGCGAGTTGCTGGGCGCCCATATGGTCGGTGCCGAGGTGACGGAACTGATCCAGGGCTACGTCATCGGCCGCACGCTGGAAACGACCGAGGCCGAGCTGATGGAAACCGTGTTCCCGCACCCGACGCTCAGCGAGATGATGCACGAGGCGGTGCTGGACGCCTACGGCCGCGCCATCCACTTCTAGACGCGCACCGGGCCTTCGCCCGCACTGGTGCGGCCGGCCCGGATCGGCTAGGTCCGGGCTATGGCAGAGACACCGATTTACCGGGCAGGGCTGGTGCTTGCGATCTGGGGCGCGGGCCTTGGGGCCGCCGCACAGTTCGGCAAGATCAGCGTGATCTTCGACCGCCTCGCCGCGCATTACGCCGGGGCGGCGGGCAGCGCGGGCATGGGCTTCATGGTCTCTGTCGTCGGCATCGTCGGGCTGTTGTTCGGCACCACGGCGGGGCTGATGGTGCAACGCCTTGGGTTGCGGCGGGTGCTGGTCGGAGGCCTTGCGCTAGGCGCGGCGCTGTCGGCGGCCGAGGCGCTGTTGCCGCCCTATCCGGCGATGATGGGCCTGCGCGCGCTGGAAGGGGTGTCGCAGCTTGCCATCGTTGTTGCCGGACCGGTGCTGATCGCACAGACCGCCACCCTGCGCTGGCAGGGGCTGGCGATGTCGCTTTGGGCCAGTTTCTTCGGTGTGTCTTTCGCGCTGACCGCCCTGGTGGCGCCGGTGCTGGTGGCGGCGTTCGGGGTGCCGGGCCTCTTCCTGGGCCATGCGCTATGGCTGGCGGCCTTCGCGGTGATCCTGTGGGCGATGTTGCCGCCCGATCCGCCGGGCACCGCCGCGCCGCTGCGGCTGGTGGACCTGCCGGGGCTGCACGCGGCGATCTACCGCTCGCCCCGCGTTGCCGCACCCGCGCTGGGGTTCGTGTTCTACACGCTGACCTATGTCGCCGTGCTGACGCTGCTGCCGCCGCTGGCCGGGGCCGAACGGGCCGGGATCGCGGTGACAATGCCGCTGGTCAGCATCGCGGCCTCGTTGACGCTGGGGGTCTGGCTGATGCGGTACATGCCCGCGGTGCGGCTGGTGCAGGCGGGGTTCGCGCTGGGGCTGGTCGCCGTGGCGGTGATGGTGCCGTTCTGGGGCACACCGCCGGGTTTTGCCGCAACGCTGGTGCTGGGCGCCGCGCTGGGGCTGGTGCAGGGCGCCAGCTTCGCCTCGATCCCGCAACTCAATGCCTCGGCCGAAGATCGGGCGCGGGCCTCGGGGGCGGTGGCGCAACTGGGCAATCTGGGCACCGCCAGCGGCACGCCGATTCTGGCCGCGATGATCGCGCAGGGCGGCATCGGCGGCGTGTTCTGGTTTGTCGCGCCGCTCTGTGTCGGCGGCATCGCGGCGCATGGCTGGATGGCCCTGCGCCGCCGCGGCTGAGGTCAGGCCGGGTTCACCAGCCCGCCACCGGCGCGCCAGTCGCCCAGACCGCCGATGTTGTAGACCTGAGTATAGCCCAGATCGAGCATCATCTTGCCCGCCGCCTGCGACCGCGCGCCCGAGGCACAGTAAAGCGCCACCGGCGTGTCGACCGACAGGCCCTTGGCCAGTTCGTCGCTTTTCGGGTCGACCTTGGTCCGCAGCAGCATCAGCGGAATGTGCAGCGCCCCCTTGGCCTTGCCCGAGGCGCGCAGCTCGTTGATGTCGCGCACGTCGATCACCACCAGCTCGCCCTTCTGGGCACGGGCGACGGCATCGGACGGCGAAATACGCTCGACGCGCGGACCGCTGGAGGATTTCAGGAAGTTGAACATGGCAGGCCCCTTCGTGTCAGGCAGGTGGTGGCTGGTTGCCCCCACAATTGGGCAGAGCGTTGGCATTCGCAAGGGCGCAGGCGCCATCGGCGTCAAATAATATTCAACTTCGCGAATGTGTGATCGCCCCGCCACGCCGCCTCGGCCCGGCGCCTGCGTCGGCCGCGTGAAATTTGGGCGATCTGGCGGCTGTTCACCTTAAGTTCACGTTTTTCGGTTGGAGACTCAGCACCGCTCGCCTATGTGTAACCGGATCTTAACCGGGGGTCTGGCGATGGCCGAGCAGAAGTTCATCGAGGTGCGTGGCGCGCGCGAGCATAACCTCAAGAACATCGACGTGGACATTCCCCGCGACAAGCTGGTGGTGATCACCGGGCTGTCCGGTTCCGGCAAGTCCAGCCTCGCCTTCGACACCATCTATGCCGAGGGGCAGCGGCGCTATGTCGAGTCGCTGTCGGCCTACGCACGCCAGTTCCTCGACATGATGCAGAAGCCCGATGTGGACCATATCTCGGGCCTCAGCCCCGCGATTTCCATCGAGCAGAAGACCACCAGCAAGAACCCCCGGTCTACCGTCGGCACGGTGACCGAGATTTACGACTACCTGCGCCTGCTGTTCGCCCGCGTCGGCACGCCTTACAGCCCGGCCACCGGCCTGCCGATCGAGGCGCAACAGGTGCAGGACATGGTGGACCGCATCATGGCCCTGCCTGATGGCACCCGGGCCTATCTGCTGGCCCCGATCGTGCGCGACCGCAAGGGCGAATACCGCAAGGAATTCCTTGAGTTGCGCAAGGAAGGCTTTCAGCGCGTGAAGGTCAACGGCGCGTTCTACGAACTGGACGAGCCGCCGACGCTCGACAAGAAGCTGCGCCACGACATCGACGTGGTGGTGGACCGCATCGTGGTGCGCGAGGGGCTGGAAACCCGGCTGGCGGACTCGCTTCGCACCGCGCTGGACCATGCCGACGGCATCGCCGTGCTGGAAACCGCGCCGGGCGAAGGCGAGGGCGAGCCCGAACGCATCACCTTCTCCGAGAAATTCGCCTGCCCGGTTTCCGGCTTCACCATCGCCGAGATCGAGCCGCGGCTGTTTTCCTTCAACGCGCCCTACGGCGCCTGCCCGGCCTGCGACGGGCTGGGGGTCGAGCTGTTCTTTGACGAACGCCTCGTTGTGCCCGATGCCGCGCTGACGCTGGGCAACGGCGCCATCGCGCCCTGGCGCAAGGGCAAGAGCCCCTATTTCACCCAGACCATCGACTCGCTCGCCCGCCACTACGGCTTTGACAAGCGCAAGCCGTGGAAAGACCTGCCCGAAGCGGTGCAACAGGTGTTCCTGCACGGATCAGGCGAGCAAGAGATCGAGTTTCGCTATGACGAGGGCGGCCGCGTCTACACCGTCAGCCGCGTCTTTGAAGGCGTGATCCCGAACATGGAACGGCGCTACCGCGAGACCGACTCTGCCTGGGTCCGCGAAGAGTTCGAGCGCTATCAGAACACCCGCGCCTGCGGCACCTGCCACGGCTACCGCCTGAAGCCGGAAGCGCTGGCGGTGAAGATCGCCGGGCTGCACGCCGGGCAGGTGGTGCAGATGTCGATCAAGGACTCGCTGGCCTGGGTCGAAAGCGTGCCCGAGGCGCTGACCAAGCAGAAGAACGAGATCGGCCGCGCCATCCTGAAAGAGATCCGCGAACGGCTGGGGTTCCTGAACAACGTCGGGCTGGAATACCTGACGCTCAGCCGCAACGCGGGTACGCTGTCGGGCGGCGAAAGCCAGCGTATTCGCCTCGCCAGTCAGATCGGTTCCGGGCTGACCGGCGTGCTTTATGTGCTCGATGAACCCTCCATCGGCCTGCATCAGCGCGACAACGACCGCCTGCTGACCACGCTGAAGAACCTGCGCGATCAGGGCAATACCGTGCTGGTGGTGGAACATGACGAAGACGCCATCCGCACCGCCGATTACGTCTTCGACTTCGGGCCCGGCGCGGGCGTGCATGGCGGCCGCGTCATCAGCCACGGCACACCGGAAGAGGTTTCCGCCGATCCGGCCAGCCTGACCGGGCAATACCTGTCCGGCGGGCGAGAGATTGCGGTGCCGAAGACGCGCCGCAAGGGCAACGGCAAGAAACTCACCGTGGTCAAGGCGACCGGCAACAACCTGAAAGAGATGACGGCGGAATTTCCGCTGGGCAAGTTCGTCTGCGTCACCGGCGTCTCGGGCGGCGGTAAATCCACGCTGACGGTGGAAACGCTTTACAAGACCGCGGCGATCCGGCTGAACGGCGCCCGCGAGACGCCCGCGCCCTGCGAGACGATCAAGGGCTTCGAACACCTCGACAAGGTGATCGACATCGACCAGCGCCCGATCGGCCGCACCCCGCGCAGTAACCCCGCCACCTACACCGGCGCCTTCGGCCCGATCCGCGACTGGTTCGCCGGGCTGCCCGAGGCGAAGGCGCGCGGCTACAAACCCGGCCGCTTTTCCTTCAACGTGAAGGGCGGCCGCTGCGAAGCCTGTCAGGGCGATGGCGTCTTGAAGATCGAGATGAACTTCCTGCCCGACGTCTACGTCACCTGCGAAACTTGCAAGGGTCACCGCTACAACCGCGAAACGCTGGAAATCCGGTTCAAGGGCAAGAGCATTTCCGACGTGCTCGACATGACGGTCGAGGATGCCCAAGCCTTCTTTCAGGCGGTGCCCGCGATCCGCGAAAAGATGGACGCGCTGGTGCAGGTGGGGCTTGGCTACATCAAGGTCGGCCAGCAGGCCACGACGCTGTCGGGCGGCGAGGCGCAACGGGTGAAGCTCAGCAAGGAACTCAGCCGCCGCGCCACCGGGCGCACGCTCTACATCCTCGACGAGCCGACCACCGGGCTGCATTTCGAGGATGTGCGCAAGCTTCTGGAAGTGCTGCACGAACTGGTCGAGCAGGGCAATACCGTGCTGGTGATCGAGCATAACCTTGACGTCATCAAGACCGCCGACTGGCTGATCGACATCGGCCCCGAGGGCGGCGACGGCGGCGGCGAGATCGTCGCGGCGGGCACGCCGGAAGAGGTGGCGGCGGTCGAGCGCAGCCATACCGGGCGCTACCTCAAGCCGCTGCTGGCCGCGCGCCGGGTCGCGGCAGAGTAGCGCGGCCTTCGCTGCAACGCGGAATTATGCAGGCGCCCGATTGCGCGGCGCCGGGGAATCGGAGACGTTGTGCGGGCCCGAAGGAGAGCGGCCCGTGCTGGACATTCTGACCGTTACCCTTAACCCGACGATCGACCTGTCGACCTCGGTCGCGGCGGTGGTGCCCGGCCCAAAACTGCGCTGCGCGGTGCCCGAAGTCGACCCCGGCGGCGGCGGCACCAACGTCGCGCGCGCCATCGCATTGCTGGGCGGGGCAAGCCGGGCGCTGGTCGCGGTCGCCGGATCGACCGGCGAGCGGCTGATCACGTTGCTGAATTCACAGGGCGTCGCGACCGTCGCCCTGCAGGGGCCGGGCGAGACGCGCCAGAGCCTTGCGGTGGTCGATCGCGCGACGGGCGAGCAGTTCCGTTTCGTGCTGCCGGGGCCGGAATGGCACCCGACCGATGTCGACTATGCGCTGGCCTCGATCGCGGGCGCGGTGCACGAAGGCGGGCTGGTCGTGCTCAGCGGCAGCCAGCCGCCGGGGGTGCCGGTGGATTTTCCCGCCCGCCTCGCCGCCCGGCTGGAAGGCCGCGCCCGGCTGATCGTCGATACCTCGGGCGCGCCGCTGCGCGAACTGGCGCGCGGCGCCGGGGCAACGCCCTGGCTGCTGCGGATGGATGACGAAGAGGCGGCGGAACTGGCGGGCTATCCGCTGCCGACGATCGCCGAAAGCGCGGCTTTCGCCGAGGAACTGGTGGCGCGCGGCGTGGCCGAGGTGGTGATCCTCGCCCGTGGCGCCGATGGCGCGGTGCTGGCCTCGGGCGCGGGGCGCCTGCATGCCCGGTCAGCCAAGGTGCGGGTGATCAGCAAGGTCGGCGCGGGTGACAGTTTCGTGGGCGCCTTCACCCTGTCGGTTGCGCGCGGCGAGGGGCTGGAAATGGCGCTGCGGCACGGCAACGCCGCCGCCTCGGCCGCGGTCACGACCGAGGCCACCAAGCTGTGCCGTCGCGAGGATGTCCAGCGGCTGCTGCCGGAATGCCTGGCGATGGCGGTCTGACGCCTTCGCAGCCGCCCCCCGCCTTCGCAGCCGCAGCGTCACGGGACTTGCACGAGCGCGGGGCTTGGGGCAGAAACGGTGAAAGCATTCGGCAGAGGGACGACAGCATGACGCTTTCAGTGACGGGCAGGGTTCTGGCGGAGCGTCTTGCCCCGCAGGCGGGAACGATGGCGACGCTGACGCGCGCGGCGCTGGTTGCTGCGGGCATCGTGCTGCTGGCGGTCGCGGCCAAGGTGCAGGTGCCGGCCTGGCCCTCGCCGGTGCCGGTGACGATGGGCACTTTCGCGGTGCTGGCGCTCGGCACCGCCTACGGGCCGCGTCTGGGGCTGCTGACGATCCTGGGCTACATGCTGATCGGTGCGCTTGGCGCCGACGTGTTCGCAGGCTCGGCCTCGGTGCACGGGCTGGCCTACATGATGAGCTCGACCGGCGGCTATCTGGTCGGCTACGTGCTGGCGACGCTGGCGCTGGGGCTGGCGGCCCGCGCAGGCTGGGATCGTTCGGTGCTGAAGATGGCGGGCGCGATGCTGATCGGCAACGCGCTGATCTACATCCCCGGCGTGCTCTGGCTGCACCATGTCATCGTGGCGGGCGGCCTGTTCCACGCCGACAAATTCGCCACCGTCTGGGATCAGACGCTGGCCTGGGGCGTGACACCCTACTTGATCGGCGACGCGATGAAACTGGCGCTGGCGGCGCTGCTGCTGCCGGGTCTGTGGAAACTCGTCGGCCGCCTGCGCGGCTGATCACGGGGTCACGAACGGATGAGGGGGCGCGGCCGCAAGGCTCGCGCCCTTTTCCGTTTCAGGCCCGCGTCATCATGAACGCGCGCGTGCGGTAGGGGAATGTCACCCGCGCGGGGTCGGCAAGGTCGGGGAAGCGGGCGGGCAGGGCAGCGATCTGGGCCCGCACCTCGTCTTGCGCGGCGGCTGGCAGCGCGGCGATGAAGCTGACCGACATGATCCTGTCGAGCACGACCGAGGCGAAAGGGCCGCTGTGGGCATGCTCGAACATCGCCTCCTCCATCGCGGAAAAGCGCGGGTCGGGGAAAGGCCCGCGCCAGGCGCCGGAGTGAAAGCGCGGCGCGTCGCCTTCGTGCGGGGCCATGATCGCGGTCAGGGCGGCAACCCAGGGCGTCTGCTCGTCGCGGACGTTCCAGATCAAGCCGAAGCGGCCGCCGGGCTTCAGCACGCGGGCGATCTCGGTCAATGCGGCGGCGGTGGCGAACCAGTGAAAGCTTTGCGCGCAGGTCAGCGCGTCGAGGCTGGCATCGGGCAACGGGATTGCCTGCGCGGTGCCCTCCAGCGCCATCACGCCGGGGAGGTCGGCGGCCAGCCGCGCCCGCATTGCGGCGACCGGCTCTACCGCGATCACCCGGGCGCCGGTGGCGGCGAGGCGGGCGGTGAACTTGCCGGTGCCCGCGCCAAGGTCAAGCACGGTCGTGCCGGGGCCGAGGCCGAGCGGGCCGGTGAGCCAGCCAGCCAGTGCGGCAGGGTAGTCCGGCCGCCCGGCAGCATAGGCGCCCGAAGCGGTGGAGTAGCCTGCGGTGGCGGCGGGGTGAACTTCGGGCATCAGCTTTCCTGTCGGCGGCGCCGGGGGGCCGTCTGCCCCCCCAGCCAGCCCACGGGGCTGGCGTTCTTTGCTGAAACGCCCCACTGGGGCTTTTCCGGGCGCTCATCACCCCCGAGGATATTTGTGCCAATGCGAAAGGGAAAGAGAGTCTAGCTGCCGAAAAGCTGGCTCAGCCGCTTCGTCTCGTCGTCGATCCCCCAGGGGGCGTTGACGAGGAAGACGCCGCTGCCCTCCATCCGGTGGCCGTCGCGGGCGGGGCCGAAGCGGACCTCGTGCCGCAGTGCGCCGGGCAGGCCGGCGGCGCCAAGGGCGCGCAGCATGGCGTGATGGGCGCCGCTGGGCAGCAGCGGATACCACAGCATCAGCGTGCCGACGTTCCACTTGCGATGCACTGCGGCGATCAGGCCGGGCAGGGCGTCGTAGTCGTCCTTCACCTCATAGCTGGGGTCGATCAGCATCAGCCCGCGCCGCGGCGTGGGCGGCGTGCGCGACAGCGCCATCGCCAGGCCATCCTCGCGGTGGACGCGGGCGAGGCCGTAGAGGGCCATCGCCTCGGCCAAAGCGGCATGTTCACGCGGGTGCAACTCGGCCAGGTGCATGACGTCGCCGGGGCGCAGCGACAGCGCGGCGATCAGCGGCGAGCCGGGGTAGGCGGCGGCACCGTGCAGGGCGCGGGTCTGGGCCAGGTGGCGGGCATAGGGGTGATCGGGCGGGAACCAGCCCTGCGCCTCGGCCCGCCGGATACCCTCGGCGGCCTCGCTGGTCTTCAGCGCCTCGGGCGCGTCGAGCGCATAGAGGCCGCGCCCGGCGTGGGTTTCGAGATAGCTGAGCGGCTTGTCCTTCCGCGTCAGGTAGTCGAGCATCACCGACAAAAGCGCGTGCTTGTGCACGTCGGCGAGGTTCCCGGCGTGGTAGAGGTGCTGGTACGATAGCATCCGCGTCTCCTTTGGGTGGCTCCGGTGTCGCGGTTTTGGCGGCGCTGCGCAAGATCAGGCCTTGGGCCGCGCCCCCAGCGTCGGGATCGCGCGATGCGCCAGACCAAGGGCGGCAAGGCCCGCCGCCGCCAGCGCGGCCCCGGCCAGGAAGGTGGCGCCTGCGCCCGCCGTCTGCCAGAGCGCACCGGCCAGCGTGCTGGCGATCAGCAGCGCGACCCCGGTGATCAGGTTGAACACGCCATAGGCCGTGCCGCGCAGCCCGGCCGGGGCGATGTCGGCGACCAGCGTGGCCAGCAGCCCTTGCGACAGGCCGACATGCAGGCCCCAGAGCGCGACGCCAAGCGACAGCGCGGCAAGGCCGGTGCCAAGACCCAGCACCAGATCGGCGGCGATCAGCAGCGGAAAGGCGGCGGCCAGCACGCCGATGCGGCCCGCGCGGTCCGACAGCACGCCCGCGGGCCAGGCGGCGAGCGACGAGACCAGATTGACCCCGACCAGCGTCAGCGGCACCAGCGCCAGCGGCAACCCGACATCGCGCGCTTTCAGGATCAGGAAGGCGTCGCTGAACTCTGCCAGCGTCAGCAGGCCCGCCACCCCGGTGACCAGCCAGTAGGCACGGCTGAGCCGCCCGAGTTCCGCCCGGCGCAGCGGAAAGCGCGCGGCGGCACGGGCGCTGCGGGCCGGTTCGGGCACCGCGACGATCAGCAGCGCGACGGCGGCGAAGGCGGGCAGCACCGCGACCCAGAACACGGCGCGCAGGTTGCCCGCGAACAGCCACACCCCCGCCATCGCGCCCAGCGGGCCAAGGAAGGCCCCGGCTAGGTCGAGCGACTGGCGCAGCCCGAAGGCGGCGCCGCGCGCCTCGGGCGGGGCCAGATCGGCGATCATCGCGTCGCGCGGCGCCCCGCGCAGGCCCTTGCCGACACGGTCGAGAAAGCGCGCCGCCACCACCCAGCCCAGCGTCGGCGCCAGCGGAAACACCGGCTTGGTCAGCGCGGCAAGGCCGTAGCCCAGCACCGCCAGCGCCTTGCGCCGCCCAAGCCAGTCCGACAGCGCGCCCGAGAAGACCTTGACGATCGCCGCCGTCGCCTGCGCCACGCCCTCGATCACCCCCACTGCCGCCATCGGCGCGCCCATGACGGTGACAAGGTAGACCGGCAGCAGCGCATAGGTCATCTCGGACGAGACATCCATCAGGAGCGACACGAACCCCAGCGCCAGAACGGCGCGCGGGACGGGGGCGGGGGCAGTGGGCATGGTGGCTCCTGCGGGTTCGGGGCAGTCTTGGCCGGAACCGGGGCCGGGCGCAACTGGGCGCGCAGTCAGGGCGCGGCGGGCAGCGCCTTCAGCGCGACGACGGCGGCGGGCAGTTCGGCAAAGCCGGGCGGGCAGTCGTTCGTCGCCGCTGTCAGCAGCGGCCGCGCGGCCTCGGGCGCGCTCTGCATCAGCTGCCATTCGGCGGTGTAGAACTGCGCCTCGCACAGCTGGCCGCGCGCGGTCACCGGGTCGGGATCTTGCGCCGCCGCCAGTACCGCCTCGGGCGTCAGCGTGCCGAGGTAGAGCGCCACCACCGGCGCGGGCCAGGCGGTCGTGTCATAGGCCGGGGCGTCCAGCGCCAGCCGGCTGGGCTGGTTCAGCCGGTGGGTGACGATCTCGGTCCAGAGCCCGACATAGGGGTAGCTGGCGGAAATCGCCCGCGCGGCGCTCAGGTCGTCCAGCGCGCCGGGGTCGTCGCCGCTCGTCGTCCGCAGCGTGGCGCGCAGAAAATGCGGCCACATCGGGCCGGGGTCCGCCGCGATGGCGCTGGTGGCATCCCGCAACGCGAGGGCAGTGGCGCCCTGCGCCGAACGGGCGCTGGCGCGCCCCGCCAGGGCGTCGCTGTTGGCGGGGTCGAGTTTCAGCGCGCGATCGAAATCGGCGATGGCGTGGTTGGGCACGCCGATGTCAAGGTAGACGCTGCCACGCTCGACGTAATAGGCGACCGTTGTCGGGGCCAGGTCGATTGCCTTGCCGCAACTCTCCAGCGCCAGCTCCAGATCGCCCCTGGTGCGGTAGAGCTTGCAGAGGTCGTAAGCTGGCTGTGGCCTCGTCGGGTCAATACGGGCGGCCTGCGTCAGATCGGCCAAGGCGGCGTCGAACTGGCTGCGCATCCGCTCGATCTCGCCGCGCGCCACATAGCCGTCGGTCGAGCCCGGATCGAGGGCGATCACCTTCGTCGCATCGGTCTGCGCGGCGTCAAGGTTGCCTTTCTCGATGTGGGCCAGCGTGCGCATCATCAGCAGCCGTTCGGCCTGAGGGTCAAGCGCCAGACCGGCGTCGAATTGCGCGATGGCGCGGTCCATGTCACCGGCCTCGAAATAGGCAATGCCCAGATTGGAATAGGCAAGCGCGTCCTTGGGTGCCAACGCCAGCGCATCGGTGAGATCGGCGATGGCCCCGGCGTAATCCTTCCGGTCCAGCCGGATCGCGCCACGTTCGGCATTGGCGCCGGGCACCTTGGGGTCAAGCTTCAGGGCGGAATCGAAATCCGCCATCGCCTGATCCGGTTCGCCCTTGGCCTCATAGGCCAAGCCCCGGTTGACGTAGACTATCGCATCGGTCGGCTCGGCGGCGATGGCGCGGGTAAAGGCCGCGATGGCCGCATCGGTATCGTGCAGGCTTCTGTCGATCAGTCCAAGGCCGTTCAGCGCCTCGACGCTGCCGGGCGCAAGGGCCAGCGCCTTGTTGATATCGGCCAGTGCGCCGGTGGTGTCGTTCTGCGCCCGCCGCAGCATCGCGCGATGGGTGAACGCCGAGGCCATATGCGGATCGAGCGCCACCGCCATGTCAAGATCGCTGCGGGCGCGGGCCAGCTCGCCGTGCCTGCGCAACAGCTCGCCGCGGTTGTCATAGGCCAGCGCACTGGCGGGGGCCAGTTTCAGCGTGCTGTCGTAATCGGCCAGGGCGGCGTCGAAGTCGCCCGCCTCGGCCTCCATCCCGGCACGGTTGTTCAGCGCCATCGCGTTCTTCGGATCGAGGGTGATCGCGATGCTGTTGTCGACCCGCCCGCCGATAGTGTCGCCGCGCCGCAGCTTCAGCGCGCCACGGTTGCTGTAGGCCATCGAATTCTTCGGGTCGGCGGCGATGGCGCTGTTGAAGTCGGCCATCGCGTTGTCCTCGTCGCCCTTGGCGTTGTAGGCCTGCCCGCGGTTGGTGAAGGCGATCGAGTCCTTCGGCGTGATCTTCAGCGCAAGGGTATATTCGCGGATCGACGCATCGTAGTCGCCGCTGTCATAGTCGAGCATGCCAAGGTTGAAATGCGCCCGCGTCGTGTCGGGCGCCATCGCGACGGCCTTGTTCAGATCGGCGCGCGCGGCGGCGGTGTCGTGTTGCAGGTATTCGGCATAGCCACGGTTGTTGTAGGCCGGTTCGCCCACGTCCATCCCGATCGCGCGGGTGTAGTCGGCGATGGCGCCGGCCGTGTTGCCCGTCGTCAGCTCCACAGTGCCAAGGGCCAGCACGGCGGCGGCGCGCAGGCTCGACAGGGCGAAGGGAGAGCGGTCCACCGCAGTGCAGGCCGCTGCCGCCAGATCCGGCGCGGTATCGTCCGACCGGCAGGTTGCCAGCTTGCGGTGCAGCGCCAGGCTTTGCAGCAGGGCCAGCCCGCCAAGGCCAATGGCACCGATCACCGCCAGATTGATCAGCACCGTCCTGCCACTTGCCACAACCCGCACCCCCAAAAGGACATGGCCCAACCTGCCACGGCGGCGCGCGGCCGATGCTCACGTTGCCGTGAACTACCCGGCGACCAGCACCGTGTCGATCTGCGACGAGGCGCTGAGCGTGCGATGCACCGGGCAGCGGTCGGCAACCTCGATCAGCTTCGCGCGCTGCGGCGCATCGAGCCTGCCCTCCAGCGTGACGCGGCGGGTGAAACGGTCGATCTTGTCGGTTTCGGTGCAATGCGCGCAGTCCTGCGCATGCACCTTGTCATGCGTCACTTCCACCATCACCTGCGCCAGCGGCCAGCCCTTGCGACGCGCATAGGTGCGGATGGTGATCGAGGTGCAGGCGCCCAGCCCCGCCGCCAGCAACTGATAGGGCGAGGGGCCGCGGTCGGTGCCGCCATAGGCCAGCGGTTCGTCGGCGGTCAGGTGATGGCGCGGGCCCAGCACCACATCCTGCTGAAAGCCGCGCGGGTCGACCTCGCTGATGCGGGTGATGCCTTCGGGCGCGCCGGGCGGCGGCGCGGGCGGGCGCAGGTCGATATAGCGCGCGGCCCAGGCGGCGATGACCTCGGCGGCGTATTCGGCATCGGCGGGGTCGCTGATCAGATGGTCGGCGGTGTCGAGGGTGACGAAGCTCTTGGGGTGTTTCGCGGCGGTGAAGATGCGGGTGGCGTTGTCGATCCCCACCACCGGGTCGCGCGGCGCGTGCATCACCAGAAGCGCCTTGTTCAGCTTGCTCAGGTCTTGCTGCATCTTGCCCGGCGCGATGTCGGCGATGAAGCGGTCATCGACGCGGAAATGCCGCCCGCCCATGTCGATGGTGGCCCAGCCACGATCGGTCGGCCGTTCCAGCGCGCCACCATAGTTGCCGTCGGCATGGACGGGGTCGAACGGCGCGCCCAGCGTCACCACCGCCTTGGCGCAATCGAGCCAGGGCGCCATGCACAGGATCGCCGCCCCGCCCAACGAATGGCCGATCAGCAGCGAGGGCGGCATGCCGCGCGCGCTCAGTGCCAGCGCCGCGGCCATCAGGTCGGCGGCATTGGCGCTCAGCGTCGGGTTCTCGATCTCGCCGCCCGGATGGCCGAGGCCGGTGAAATCGAAACGGCAGACGGCGATGCCCAGTGCGGTCAGCCGTCGGGCGATGCGGCGCGCGGCGGGCACGTCCTTGCCGCAGGAAAAACAGTGGGCAAACAGCGCGGTGGCCAGATGTGGCCCCTCGGGCAGGTCCAGACGGGCGGCAAGCCGCAGGCCGTCACGGCCCTCGAAAGTCAGGCGTTCGGTTGGCATGGTGGTCTCCCTTGGGCGGAAACCTGCCGATCACGGCGCCGCGCCGCAACCCTGTGTCACCCTGCTGACAGCATGGTGACGAATTGTTTCAGCCGATCACGTCGATCATCGCGGCGATGGCACCCCTTGTCGGCACATCGCGCATCGGGCTGAGGAACTCGGGCCAGCTTGACAGCTTCACCGCCACCGCGTTGTGCGCCAGGTCGATGTAGATCAGCTGCCCGAACACGCCGCGCGCCAGCAACAGCGAGGCGTCGCGGTTGCCCAGCCACGTCATGTTGCGATAGCCGCCCTCGGGCAGGGTGGCGCGCGCCTCGGGCGGGAATTCGGCGCCGTTGCGGGTGCGGGTCGCGGCCAGCCAGCCGGGCGGCACAATGTCACCGCTCAGGAACAGCTGACCGAAGCGGGCATAGTCGCGCAAGGTGGCGTTGAAGCCGCCATCGGCCAGCGCATAGCCCGCCGGATCGACGGTGAAGCAGGCGCTTTCCTCGGCGCCCATCGGCTGCCAAAGCTCCTCAGAGACCAGTTGCGGCAGCCGCTTGCCGGCGACGCGCTCCATGCAGAAGGCCAGCACGTCGGTTTCGATCGAGCGGTATTCGAACCGCGCGCCATGCGGGCGCACCTGATCCTTCAGGCTCAGGATCAATTCCCAGACATGGCCGGGCCAGACAAAGGCCGGGTCGGCACCGGGCGGCGGCGGCTTCCAGCCGCTGGCCACATCCAGCTGCCCCATTTCCGAGGTCGGGTTGGTATAGGTCTCGTCGAAGCGCACGCCGGTGGTCATGTCCAGCACATGTTGCAGCGCGGCCCCGGCCCAGCCGGTGGCGGCCAGTTCGGGCAGGTAATCCGTCACCGGGGCGGCGGGGTCCAGAAGCCCGCGCGCGATCAGGCGGCCCGCCACCGCGCCAGTGATGGTCTTGGCGACCGACTGCGACAGGTGCAGGCTGCGCGGGCCCATGCCGTTGAAATACTGTTCCACCACCACCCGGCCGTCCTGCATCAGAAGGAAGCCGTCGGTATAGGTGTCATCCAGCAGCCGCGACAGCGGCCCGCGCCCGCCGCCGACCTGCGGCACGTCAAGATCGTCCAGATTGCGCTCGGCCCGCGCCAGCGGCGCCACCGGCCCGGCGCCACGCCAGACCTCGGCCGTGGGCTGCACCTCGCGGATGTGCTGAAAGCTCCAGCGGTTCCACGGCGCGCGGTCCCATTCCAGACGCGGCGGCACAAGGCTGGGCGGGGCGCCTGCCATGATCGGCGGGCGCGGGTCGGAATTGCGGTAGGGGTCCATGCACGGCCTCAAAGGGAAACGGGGGGCCCGAAGGCCCCCCGCGGGATTACTTGCGCAGGTTGGTCCAGATCTTGTTGTAGATGTCGACCACGTCCGGCGGGCAGGGCGGCACGAATTCGGGCGTCGGCGATCCCGCGGGCGGGGTCACTTCCGGCGCGGTCGCGAATTCGGCGGGCAGGAACTTCAGGCTGCCTTCGATGCCGTTGTTGTAGCCCGCGAATTCCGAAATCAGCGCGGCGTTTTCCGGATCCATGATGAAGTTCTGGAACAGCTTGGCGTTGTCGAGGTTCTTTGCACCTTTCAGCACCGCCACGTTGTCCATCCAGCCCTCGATGCCTTCCTTCGGATAGGCATAGGCCACCGTCGGCATCTTCTGCCGCATCCGGTAGGCCGCGCCGTTCCACGTCTGCGTCACGATCACGTCGCCCGAGGTCATCTTGGTGATCGTGTCATAGCTGAAGGTCTTCCAGTCGGCCTTGGCCTTCAGCAGCAGGTCGTTGACCTTCTTCAGCGCGTCCTTGTCGGCACCGCAGCGCGGCAGGCCCAGATAACGCTCGGCGGCGTGGATCACCGAGTTTTCATCGTCCAGCACGTTGATCTGGCCCTTCAGTTCGGCCGGCGTGTCGAACAGGATCGCGTAGGTGTTGATGTCGCCCTTGTACTTGGCGGTATCCACCGCGAAGGCGGTGGTGCCGAACTGCCACGGCACCGAGTAGTGGCGGCCGTTATCCCAGTAGACGCCGACATATTCCGGCTTCACGTTCTTGAAGTTCGACATCTGGTCGGGCTCGGTCTTTTCCAGCAGACCTTCATCGACCATGATCTTCACGGTGTAGTCGGACGGCACCACAATGTCGTAGCCCGAATTGCCCGCGCGCACCTTCGACAGCATGGTTTCGTTGCTGTCATAGTCGTCAAGCGTGACCTTGATGTTGTACTGCTTCTCGAACTTGTCGATCAGCTTGGGGTTGGTGTAGTCGCCCCAGTTGTAGATGTGCAACTCGCCATCCGCGAAGGCGGGCAGCGCCACCGCCATCGCGGCGGTTGCCATCAATGCAGCCATCAGTCCTTTTTTCATTGTCTTCTCCTCTGTTGGTCTTCGGCTTCTTGGTTCAGCGGCGCTTGCGCGCGATCAGGTCAGCGGCGCTTGCGCGCGATCAGGAACGAAATTGCCACGACGATGATCGAGACCATCAGCAGGATGGTCGAAATCGCGTTGATCTCGGGTGTCATCGGGCGGCGGATCTGGTTCCAGATGTACAGCGGCAGGGTGGTCTGGCCGGGGCCCGCCACCAGCTGCGTGATGGTGAAGTCGTCGAAGGACACGATGAAGGCCAGCGCCATGCCCGACAGGATGCCCGGCACCAAGAGCGGCAGCGTGACGCGCCGGAAGGCGTGCCAGGGCGTGGCGTAAAGATCGGCGGCGGCCTGTTCCAGCGTCAGGTCCATATCCTCCAGCCGGGCACGGATCGGCATGTAGGCGAAGGGGATGCAGAACACCGAATGCGCGATGATCAGGTTGCCGATGCCAAGGTTGATGCCCAGCTTGCCCGCCACCAGCGCGAAGAAGCTGAGCGTGGCGATCGCGGTCACGATCTCGGGCACCATCAGCGGCAGGTTGATCACCATGAAGGCGGTCATCAACCCCTTCCACGGCTTCACCCGCGTCATGCCGATCGCGGCCAGCGTCGCGGTGACGGTCGAAACGATGGTGGCGGTGATCGCGATGATCATCGTGTTCTTCGCCGCCGAGTGGAAATCGTCATTGGCGATGGCGGTGCCGTACCAGTGCAGGCTGACGCCTTCCCAATGCGTCACGATGCTGCCGCTGTTGAACGAGAAGATCATCAGGATCAGGATCGGCGCGTAAAGCACGAACAGGCAAAAGAGCGCCACGCCGCGAAAGCCGGGCTGTTCCTTGGTGTCCAGGGGCGCGCGGGTCTTAGCCATTCTTCGTCCCCCGCGTCGTCGCCCGGACGTAGAAGAACAGCGCCACCAGCACCGCCGCCATCAGGATCAGCGCCTGCGACGAGCCCAGCGGCCAGTTCCGCCCTGATCCGAACTGCTGCGCGATCAGGTCGCCGATCATCAGGTGCGTGCCACCGCCCAGGATCAGCGGCGTCACATAGGCGCCCAGCGTCGGGATGAAGACCAGCAGGCTGCCCGCCACGATGCCCGGCATCGACATCGGGATGATGATGCGCCACAGCACCTGCCGCCGGGTGGCGTAAAGGTCGTAAGCCGCCTCGACCAGACGGAAATCGAGCTTTTCAAGGCTGGCGTAAAGCGGCAGCACCATGAAGGGCAGGAAGCTGTAAAGAAGCCCCAGCACGATGGCGAAGTTGGTGTAGAGCAGCGTGATCGGCTTGTCGATGATGTGCAGCGACATCAGCGTGATGTTGATCAGCCCCTCGTCGCGGATGATGAACATGATCGCCAGCGTGCGCACCAGCAGGTTCGACCAGAACGGGATGGTGATCAGCAGCACCCACCAGTTGCGCTGCGCCGGGGGCCGGGTCGCCATGAAATAGGCGGTTGGAAAGCCAAGGCCGAGGCAGACCACGGTCGTGACCACCGCGAAGACGAAGGATCGGAAGTAGATCAGCAGGAAGGCCGGCGAAAACTCCAGCGCGTCGGAGAAGATGTCGCGCTGGAACAGGAAATTCAGGTAGGCGTCGGTCGAGAACTTCCACAGCACGCCGCCATAGGGGGCGGGGGCAAGGAAGGAATAGACCAGCACGATCAGCAAGGGCACGATGCCGAACAGCGCCACGATCAGCACCGCGGGGCTGGCCAGCAGCCGGTTCTTGCGCGCCGCCGTCTGGTGCGCTTCGGCCTCGAAATCCGGCGGGGCGGGGATGTTGGTCATCCTCAGTCCCTCAGAACGCGGGCGGCGCCGTCATCGACCCGGACGCCGACGCGGGCCCCGGTGTCGAACACCTGCGCGCCGCGGCTGTTCTGGCGGCGCACCATGAACTCTTCGCCGCCGTCGAGGGTGACGTAGTAATGCGTGTCGGTGCCGAAATAGACCACGTTCGATACGGTTCCGGCGAAGGCTTCCGCGCCGCTGGGCGCCACCACCTCGGCGTGTTCGGGGCGGATCACCACGGTCGCGCGACCCTTGGGTGCGAACCCGTCCGGCACGCCCGCCGAAACGGTGGCCCCGGCGCCCAGCCGCACGCTGGCGCTGGCGCCGTCCACCGCCAGAACCTCGCCTTCCAGAAAGTTGGTCTCGCCGATGAAATTCGCCACGAAGCGCTCCGATGGCTTGTCATAGATCTCGTGCGCCGAACCGATTTGCAGCACATGGCCCTTCGACATCACCGCGATGCGGTCCGACATCGTCAGCGCCTCTTCCTGATCGTGGGTGACGAAGATGAAGGTGATGCCGGTTTCATGCTGCAACCGCTTCAGTTCCAGCTGCATTTCCTTGCGCAGCTTGTAATCGAGCGCGCTCAGCGGCTCATCCAGCAGCAGCACTTTCGGCTGCGGCGCCAGCGCACGGGCAAGCGCCACGCGCTGTTGCTGGCCGCCCGAGATCTGGCTGGTCTTGCGGTTCTTCAGCTCTTCCATGCGGACGAGCTTCAGCATCGTATCCACCCGCGCCGCCGTTTCGGCCTTGGGGCGGCCCAGCATTTCAAGGCCGAAGCCGATGTTCTGCCCCACCGTCATGTGCGGAAACAGCGCGTAGTTCTGGAACACCGTGTTGATCGGCCGCTTGTAGGGCGGCAGGCGGGCGATATCCTCGCCGTAAAGCCGGATCTCGCCGGTGGTCGGGTAGTCGAACCCGGCGATCAGCCGCAGCAGCGTGGTCTTGCCGCAGCCCGAGGGGCCAAGCAGCGTGAAGAACTCGTTGGCGCGAATGTCGATCTCGACTTCGGCAAGCGCGGTGACGCGGTCTTCCCCGGTGCCAAAGACCTTGCTGACCTGTCGAATGGCGATTGCAGACGTATCCGGCTCATCCCGCACGTTTCACTATCCCTGTCTTTGACCCGGCTGATCCGGGTGCTGTGGCTCTGGGCGCGGGTCGGGCCCGCGCGTGGCTCTTTGTAGCCGCAAGCTTATTGAACGCGGATTCAAAAGCAACCCGCGCCTTGGATGTTTTCCCTTGGGTGGAGATTTTTTCCAGCAACGCACGGGCTGCGCCCGCTTTTTCGGCGCCTCCTGCGCCGCCACCGTCACGCCGCCCCGGTCAGCCGCGGGTCGAACGGATAGCGCGTCAGCGTCTCGAAGCCGGTTTCGGTGATCAGCACCTGATCCTCCAGCTTGATCGAGAAGTCGCCGCCTTCCGGCGACACCAGCGCCTCGACGCAAAGCACCATGCCGGGTTCCAGCGCCACGTCGAACGCGCCCTCGACCCAGGCATCGGGGTAGGGGACAAAGGGCCATTCGTCGCAAAGCCCGACGCCGTGCATCTTGCAGGAATACTTCTGCGCCCAGTAGTTCGGGTCCAGCTGGTGGCCGCCATGCGTCAACTCGCGCACCGTGACACCGGGTTTCAGCAGCGACCGGTTCACCTCGATATGGTCCATCGCGTGATGCATGGCCGACACCATCGCGTTGGTCGGGCGGGCGTCGCCCACCCACCAGCTGCGCGAGATGTCGATGCAGATGCCGTAGGCGCCGATCAGGTCGGTGTCGAAGGCGACGATCTCGTTATTCTGGATGATCCGCGGCCCGCATTCCTGAAACCACGGATTGGTGCGGGGGCCCGAGGCCAGAAGCCGCGTCTCGATCCATTCGCCGCCGCGGCGGATATTGCCTGCGTGCAGTTCCGCCCAGACGTCATCCTCGGACATGCCGCCCCGCGGGATGCCGTCGCGCGCCGCTGCCTCCATTTCGGCAATCGCCGCCTCGCAGGCGTGGTGGGCGCAACGCATGGCAAGGATCTCGTCGGGCCCCTTGATGGCGCGGGTGCGTTCGGTGACTTCCTCACCCTCCAGCACCTCGAACCCGGCGCGTTCCAGCGCGCGCAGCCCGGCGACCATGATCTTGTCGACCGCCAGCCGCCGGTTGGCCCCGGCATGCGCCCGCATCACCTCGTCGATCTGGCCCGCGAAGGACTGGGCCGAGGCTTCGGTGCTGTCGCCGGTGACCGAGTAGAAGAAGGACGCGCCGGAGCGGACCTCTTTCACCAGCGGGTTGAAGCCCGACAGGAACGGCGCATGCTTGTAATCCCAGATCACCATATGCCCGTCGGCGCACAGAAGAACGGCGCGGAAGGGGTTGTGACTGTTCCACAATTGCATGTTGGTGCTGTCGGTGGCGTAGCGGATGTTCATCGGGTCGTAGAGCAGAAGCCCGCCGATATCGCGCGCCACCAGCGCCTGCGTCAGCCGTGCCCAGCGAAACTCGCGCATCGCGGTCAGGTTCGGCGGGGTCAGCCCCGCAGCCGCCCATTCGCGAAAGGCCAACTGGGTCGGCCCGATCTCGACCCGGTCCAGCTCGTTCGGGCTGCCGTCGCCCAATGTGGCGCCCCGGCTCGGGTCGATCTTGCGGCGGTCGGAATAATGCGTGGTCATCGGTGGCTCCCCTGTCGGGGTCAGGATGGTCGGCGGCGGCGCCTTCATGCGCGCCCGATTGCGACCGGGCCGCGTCGGTTTGGGCCTGTTCCGGTGGGGCCGCTTTGGGGTATCCGGACGCATGACCGAGATTCTGCAATCCGCGCTGCCCTTTGCCCCCTGGGCCGACCCCCGCACCCGGCGCCTGCCGGGCATTTTGCCGCTGGAGCCGGGCGACTGGCTGCGCGCCGATGACGCCTTCGCGGGCCAGATGGCGGAACGCGACCGGCTGATCGCCGAGCGGCGCGAGGCCGTCCATGCCCTGTCAGACCGGGCCCGCCCGGCGGCGGCGGAACTGCTGGCCACGGTGCTGGAGGATCTGCGCGGCAAGCCGGGCTACGTGGTCGGCGCGGCGAGCATCACGCGGCCGGACGGCGTCACCGTGCCGCTGGACGAAGGCGAGCCGTTGTTGACGCTGGGGCGGCTTGTGCAGGAGGATTTCTGCCTCCTGGAGCGCGCCGAGGGCGAGGAGGAACATGTCCTGACCGGCGCGATCCTGTGCTTTCCGGCAAGCTGGACGCTGGCGGAAAAGTTCATGCGCCCGCTGATCGGCATCCATATTCCGGTCGCTGTCTATGACGCGGATATTGCCCGCCGGGTGCAGCGGCTCTTCGACGCGATCCGGCCGGGGCAGGGGCTGTGGCGGGCGAATGCGCTGCTTTACAACGACGCGACGCTGCACCATCCGCGCACCGAAGCGGCGCCGCGGATCCGGCCGCAGGGGGTGGCGCCCTACATCCGGTCGGAACGGCAAAGCCTGACGCGACTGGCGCGCACGAATGCGGTGGTCTTCGCCATCCACACCTGGGTGCTGCGGCGCGAGAACCTGACCCCGGCACAGGAACAGGCGCTGCAAGAGCACCCGATCCACCGCGCGGGCGGCTGAGGGTCAGGCGCCGAGGTGGAAATGCCCGCGCAGGAAGGCGTGGGTGATCGCGAACACAACGCCGGTCAGGGCCATCACGCGCGCCGTGGTGCGCGAATTTTCCCGCCCGAGGATGTTGTAGGTCAGCAGCGCCGCACCGATCGGCGGCGCCACGATCATCAGCGTCGTGTTCAGGCTGTAAAGCGTGATGCGGCGGACCAGCGGTTCCTTTTCGCGACGCTCGCCTTCCGGTTCCGGCGGGTAAAGCGCCTCGCGGATGCGGGCCATGTCGGGGCAGGCGGGTTTGCGCGGCTGGATCATCGGCGCCACTTCGGCTGTGGCGAGGGTGGGCGTGATGACCGGTTCGGCCGGGATGGCGTAATCGGGCAGGGTCGGGCGTTCGGTCACGCGGGTGGGGTGCAGGCTGTCGTGCTGCGGCCGGATCTCGGCGACGGGGCGGACCACCGGCCGAATCTCGGACGCCATCCGATCCAGCAGGCGCGCGACCGGCGGCTCGCCGAAGCGGTCGATGATCTGCGGCGTCGGGGTCGAGGCGAAGATATTGGCACTGTCTTGGTCATCCTCGACCTCGGGCTCGACCAGCGGGGTGCTGATCGCCGCATCCACCAGACTGTCGAACGTGTCGGCGGTGAACACGCCGGGGGTTTCGGTCCACAGGATCAGGTCGGCGGAATTGCGGTTCTGGATCCGCTCGATCACCGACATGCACAGCTCGCGCGCGTTGTCGGCGATGGGCTGTTCCATCCAGTCGCGCCCGCTTGGCCCGACCGCCAGCACCAGCGCCGCGGCATAGGCCGCAGGCACACCGACCTGATGCAGGGATTCGCTGACCAGATCGCAATATCCCAGCACGACGCGGCTGCCGTCGATGTCGAAGACGACGAAGTCGTCATTGTCCCACCGCAGGTCGAAACGGTCATGCTGGCTTTCGCGTAGCGCCCGTTCCAGGTTGTCTACATAGCGGACGAAGTTGAAGATCGGTCGATCGACATACAAAAGCGAAACACTCGTACTTGTGCCTTTGGGTGCCATGACGGACTCCTCAAACCAAGTTGATGGTTAACCTATGGTTGAGGATTGTGCTCCCATTGCGGGCGCATTGTGGAGAAACCCGGTACAATTGCGGCGAGAATGCGCCCGCGCAGGTTGTATTTTGTCCCGGGCCGCCCCTGCGCGGCGAGTGGCCGGGCCGCGGTTGCGGAAGCAGCGCCCGCAAATGCAAAGGGCGCACCGGATGGCGCGCCCTTCGATTGACCCGTGAAACGGGATCAGCAGCTGTAGTACATCTGGTACTCGACCGGGTGCGGCGTGTGTTCGTAGGCGTAAACCTCTTCCCACTTCAGCGCCATGTAGCCTTCCAGTTGGTCCTTGGTGAACACGTCACCGGCCAGCAGGAATTCGTGGTCGGCTTCCAGTTCGGTCAGGGCTTCGCGCAGCGAACCGCAAACGGTCGGGATCGCGGCCAGTTCTTCCGGCGGCAGGTCGTACAGGTCTTTATCCGACGCCGGGCCCGGGTCGATCTTGTTCTTGATGCCGTCAAGGCCGGCCATCAGCAGCGCCGCGAAGGCGAGGTAGGGGTTCGCCGCCGGATCGGGGAAACGGGCCTCGACGCGCTTGGCTTTCGGCGATTCCGTCCACGGAATACGGACGCAGCCCGACCGGTTGCGGGCCGAGTAGGCGCGCAGAACCGGGGCCTCGAAGCCGGGGATCAGGCGCTTGTAGCTGTTGGTGGCCGGGTTGGTGATCGCGTTCAGCGCCTTGGCGTGCTTCAGGATGCCGCCGATGAAGTACAGCGCCTCTTGCGACAGGTCGGCATATTTGTCGCCCGCGAAGAGCGGCTTGCCATCCTTCCAGATCGACATGTTCACGTGCATCCCCGAGCCGTTGTCGCCCTTCATCGGCTTGGGCATGAAGGTGACGGTCTTGCCATAGGCATGCGCCACGTTGTGGATGACGTATTTGTACTTCTGCATGTTGTCGGCCTGCTCGGTGAGCTTGCCGAAGATCATGCCCAGTTCGTGCTGGCAGGTCGCGACCTCGTGGTGGTGCTTGTCGACCTTCATGCCCATGCGCTTCATGGTGGACAGCATCTCGCCGCGCAGATCCTGCGCCTCGTCGACCGGGTTGACCGGGAAGTAGCCGCCCTTGTGGCCCGCGCGGTGCGCGAGGTTGCCGGATTCAAACTCGGCATCGGTGTTCCAGGCCGCCGCTTCGGCGTCGATCTCATACCCCACCTTGCGCGGCGTGACCGAGTAGCGCACGTCGTCGAAGATGAAGAATTCGGCTTCCGGGCCGCAGTAGAACGCGTCGCCGATGCCCGAGGATTTCAGGTAGGCTTCCGCCTTGGTCGCGGTCGACCGCGGGTCGCGGCTGTAGGCCTCGCCGGTGTCGGGCTCGACCACGTTGCAATGGATGCACAGCGTCTTTTCCGCGTAGAACGGGTCCAGATAGGCCGACGTGGTATCCGGCATCAGCTTCATGTCGGATTGGTCGATCGACTTCCAGCCCGCGATCGACGAGCCGTCGAACATGAAGCCCTCGTCGATGAAATCCTCGTCCACGAGGTCGGCGCAGACGGTGACGTGCTGCAGCTTGCCGCGCGGGTCGGTGAAGCGGATGTCGACGTATTCGACCTCCTCGTCCTTCAGGATCTTCAGAACCTTTTCCTTGCTCATGTCGCCATGACCCCTTCTGTTAAGCGTGTTGCTGGCCCGTCGCCCGAGGCGCGGGCGATCTGTCAGATGGCTTCGTCGCCCGATTCCCCGGTGCGGATGCGGATCGCCTGCTCGCAGGGGTAGACGAAGATCTTGCCGTCGCCGATTTTCTCGGTGCGGGCCGCGCCGATGATCGCCTCGATGGCGCCTTCGACCTGATCGTCGGCAAGGATGACCTCGATCTTCACCTTGGGCAGGAAGTCCACCACGTATTCGGCGCCGCGATAAAGCTCGGTGTGGCCCTTCTGGCGCCCGAACCCCTTGACCTCGATCACCGAGAGGCCTTGAATCCCGGCTTCCTGCAAGGCTTCCTTCACCTCGTCGAGCTTGAAGGGCTTGATGATCGCCTCGATTTTCTTCATCGCCGCCGACTCCCGGTGAAGCACTGTTTGAATGTGACTGACCACTTCCTTGCGGGAGGGACAATTGGATAGGCTGGCGGAATGGCGCGGCGCCGGGGGATTCTGGCGGGTGCGATGAAATTTTGTGCAAGGCGCATTATTACTGGGCGTGTTGCGAACGATTGAAGGGCGCCCGATGACCGAACTGCTGACATCTGCCCAAATGCGCGCCATCGAGGCGGCCGCGATCGCCTCTGGCCGCGTCACCGGGCTGGAGTTGATGGAACGCGCCGGGCGCGGCGTGGTCGAGGCGGTCTTTGCCGAATGGCCCGAGCTGGCGGCGGGGTCATTTCGCGCCGTGGTGCTGTGCGGGCCGGGCAACAACGGCGGCGACGGGTTCGTGGTGGCACGGCTCTTGAAGCAGTGGGGCTGGGCGGTGGAGGTGTTCCTCTACGGCGACGCGGAAAAGCTGCCGCCGGATGCACTGGTGAATTATGAGCGGTGGCGGGGGATGGGGGATGTAGGGGGGCTGGAAGATGCCCTTTCCTCTCGAAGAATCGACTGTTGCTCTGTCGATCTCGTGGTGGACTCTGTCTTCGGGATCGGGCTGGCGCGACCGATGGGGCCGCCGCTGTCGGCCATTTTCGGGTTGAACGATTTGTGCCCCGACAAGGGACGGGCGGTGTCTGTGGATGTGCCTTCCGGGATGGACGCGGACTCGGGACGGCGGATCGGCGAGGATGGGAACGTGTTCTTCGCCGATCTGACGGTGACGTTCCACTCGCCGAAACTTGGGCATGTGCTGGGCGAGGGGCCAGAGTTATGTAGCAAGCTGGCGGTTGTCGATATCGGGCTTAACAACCTGCCGCCCAAGGGCGGTGCGGTGGCTCAACCGGGCGAGGCGCCCCGGCGGGGCGGGGATGAACCGGTGCGGGAAGCGCGGCCTTTACGCGACGTGCTGCGGGATGCCGTTTGGCAGCGAAGCGCGAACAAATACACCCACGGCCACGCCCTGATCCTGTCCGGCGCGCCGGGTCACTGCGGCGCCGCCCGCCTCGCCGCGCGCGGGGCGCTCAGGGTCGGGGCGGGGCTGGTGACTTTGGGGTGCCCCGGCGATGCGGTGGCCGAGAATGCGGCGCAGTTGAACGCGGTGATGCTGCGCGAGGTCGGCGGTGCGGCGGCGCTGGCGGGGGTGCTGGAGGATCGGCGGATCAATGCGCTCTGCCTCGGGCCGGGGATGGGCGTGGCGCGGGCGGCGGGGATGCTGGAGGCGGCGCTTGGTTCCAGGCGGCGCTGCGTGCTCGATGCCGATGCGCTGACGGCGCTGGCGCATGACGCGGCGCTGTTCGGGCGGCTGCACGGGGCTTGCGTGCTGACCCCCCACGCGGGTGAATTCGCGCGGCTCTTTCCCGACATCGCAGCAAAGCTGGCAGAGCCACCCGTCAGCGGCCCGGCTTATTCCAAGGTCGATGCGACCCGCGAGGCCGCCAAGCGGGCGGGCTGCGTGGTGCTGTACAAGGGGGCCGATACGGTGATCGCCGATCCCTCGGGCGCCTGTTCGGTCAGTGCGGCGGTCTACGACCGGGCGGCGCCCTGGCTGGCCACCGCGGGGTCGGGCGATGTGCTGGCGGGGTTCATCGCGGGGCTGCTGGCGCGAGGGTTCGACCCGATGCAGGCGGCGGAAACGGCGGCCTGGCTGCATGTGGAATGCGCGCGCAGCTTCGGGCCGGGGCTGATTGCCGAGGATCTGCCGGAGGAACTGCCGAAGGTGCTGCGGGCGGTGGCGTCCTGAGCCGTCTGCGCCGCCGCGAAAGGCTGTGAATTGTCACGGTTTCGTGATATCCTGTCGGTGCCGACGAGTCTGGGGAGGGAGCCATGGACCGTTCGACCACCATCACCCGCCGGGCCCTTGTCGGGACCGGGGCGGTCTTTTGCCTGTTGCCCCTGGCCCTGCCGGCCGCAGCCGAGATGGGCGAAGGCCCGAGGGGCGGCGAGGAGACCGATCCGCCGCAACCCAAGGCACCGCCGACCGAGGTGGTGCTGGTGCGCGACCTGACCACGATGCGGCCGAAGGACCTCACGACCCTGCAGGAACGCATGCGCTACGGGCAGGCGCGGGTTGCCGGGTTCTCGCCCCAGATGTCGATCAGCATCGTCACGCTGGCCTATTACGACAAGAGCCGGGCGCGGCGGCTGCTGCGCGACATGGCGGCGCTGCACACCAGGGCGGACCGCGTCACGCGGCTTAGGCGCGAGATCGACACGCTGGGCGAGACGCTGGCAACCATCGAGAAGTCGACCGATGCGCTCCGGGCGCGGCACCTGCCGGAAAGAAGCGGGCCCATCAAGGAGCAGAACGACCTGCACTTTGCGCTGAGCGCCTTCCAGACCTCGGTCATCCATTGGTCGCGCCACCCGATGGAAGGCACGCTGCCCTGAGGTGGTGGGGCTGCTGGCGCGAGGGTTCGACCCGATGCAGGCGGCGGAAACGGCGGCCTGGCTGCATGTGGAATGCGCGCGCAGCTTCGGGCCGGGGCTGATTGCCGAGGATCTGCCGGAGGATCTGCCGGAGGAACAGCCGAAGGTGCTGCGGGCCTAGACCCCGGCGAAGGCCGGGCAGCCAAGCTCCACCCCGTCGGCATAGACGGTTTCGGGGCGGTCGAATTCCAGCGTGATCATCTGCGCCGTGGCCAGCATGACGTGGCGGACGTATTGGCCATCGACCAGCCGCCCGACCGCCACCAGCGCCTGCGCCGCGCCGAACAGCGCGGGGGCGCGCCAGTCGCGCACCAGCACCGGCTGATCGGCGCCGATGACAAGGTCGCGGCCCGGCCGGTCATGGCCCAGCGATCCGGCGCTGACGCGCACGGCGCGGGCGTTGTGCAACGGGGTGACGGTGATCCCGCGCAGGGTGCGCGCGCCCGAGCGGGTGATGATGCGATCGCGGGGGTTGAGGAACTCGACCGGCATTTCGCCCGCAAGGGTCAGGATCTGGGTTCCGGCCAACAGCCCGATGCAAGGCGCAACTGCGGCCTCAGCCAGCATGGGCGCGGCGGACAAGGTGACTGCGGGTCGCTGCATAAGCCAGCCTCATGATATTCCTGCCTTGTCTTTTTTCCTGTAAAATACGGCAACATTTGGTAAAGAGCGAGCTTTTTCGCGGGTTCTTTTTTCCCTCGCATCCGATCCGTGGCTTTGTTAGAACAGCGCGGATTTCGGGACGGCCCTGCCGGGGACGATCGGCGGGGCTGTCTTTGCTTCATGCGGGTGTGGCGAAATTGGCAGACGCACCAGATTTAGGTTCTGGCGCCGCGAGGCGTGGGGGTTCAAGTCCCTTCACCCGCACCAGAGAGGGAAAAAGGACGAAGAGATGCAGGTCACCGAGACCCTGAAGGACGGTCTGAAACGCGGCTACACCATTACGGTGACGGCTGCGGAGCTGGACGCCAAAGTGCTGGAAAAGCTGGTCGAGGCGCAGCCCGACATCGAGATCAAGGGTTTCCGCAAGGGCAAGGTGCCGATGCCGATCCTGCGCAAGCAGTTCGGCCAGCGCATTCTGGGCGACGCGATGCAGGAAGCCATCGACGGCGCGATGAAGGAACACTTCGATGCCACCGGCGACCGTCCGGCGCTGCAGCCCGAGGTAAAGATGCAGAACGGCGAAACCTGGGCCGAAGGCCAGGACGTCGTGGTCGAGATGACCTACGAGGCGCTGCCGGCCATCCCCGAGATCGACCCGGCGCAGGTTGCGGTTGAAAAGCTGGTGGTCAAGGCCGACGATGCCGCGGTGGACGAGGCGCTGGCCGATCTGGCCAAGTCGGCACAAGACTATGCCGCGCGCGATGCCGGTGCCGCCTCGGAAACCGGCGATCAGGTGGTGATCGACTTCCTCGGCTCGGTCGACGGCGTGCCGTTCGACGGTGGTGCTGCGGACGACTATCCGCTGGTGCTGGGCTCGGGCTCGTTCATTCCGGGCTTCGAAGAGCAGCTGATCGGCGCCAAGGCGGGCGACGCGGTCGAGGTGAAGGTCAGCTTCCCGGCCGACTATCAGGCCGCGCATCTGGCCGGCAAGGACGCCGTCTTTGCCTGCACGGTGAAGGAAGTGAAGGCGCCGGTGGCCGCCGAGGTCAACGACGAGCTGGCCAAGAAATACGGCGCCGAAAGCCTGGCCGACCTGCGCACGCAGATCGCCGAGCGGCTGGAAGCCGAATACACCGGCGCCGCCCGCGCGGTGATGAAGCGCTCGCTGCTCGATCAACTCGACAAGCTGGTGTCGTTCGAGCTGCCGGAAACGCTGGTCGATGCCGAAGCCAACCAGATCGCGCACCAGCTGTGGCACGAAGAGCACCCCGAAGAGCATGGCCACAACCATGACGCCATCGCGGTGAGCGACGAGCACAAGACGCTGGCCGTGCGCCGGGTGCGTCTGGGCCTGCTGCTGGCCGAGATGGGCCGCAAGCACGAGATCGAGGTGACCGACGCCGAGATGACGCAGGCGGTTCTGGCGCAGGCGCGCCAGTATCCGGGGCAGGAACGCCAGTTCTTCGACTTCGTGCAGAAGAACCCGCAGATGCAGCAGCAACTGCGCGCGCCGATCTTTGAAGACAAGGTCGTGGACCATATCGTCTCGGGCGCGACCGTGACCGAAAAGACCGTCTCGAAGGACGAGCTGAAGGTTGCCGTCGACGCGCTCGACGAGATGTAAGAGACCGGGTTTCCGGTAATACTTCGGGGAAGGGGCTGCCTGCGGGTGGCCCCTTCGTCTTTTGGCGCGGGCCTAGTCGGGCAGCGGCGGCAGGGCGCGCGGCGGCGGGGCCTGTGGCGGCGCGGCGGGGGTGGCGCGCATCGCCTCGCGCCACAGCACGTAAAGCCCGGCGGCGACGATGACGGCGATACCGACCCAGCCGGTCGTATCGGGCCAGTCGCGCCAGAACACCCAGCCGTTCAGCACGCCCCAGATCATCGCGGTATATTCGAACGGGGCGACGGCATGCGCCTCGCCGATCCGGTAGGCCTGGGTCAAAAGCGTCAGGCCCGCGGCGGCGATCACGCCGCAGGCCACCATCAGCCCGGCATCGGCCGGTGTCGGCCAGACCCAGGCGCGGGTCAGAAAGGCGAGGCTGGGCACCGCGGTGGTGGCGAACCGGCCAGAGCCGAAGACCGCCGCCATCAGGATCGCGCCGACAAGGAACACCGCATTGCCCCAGAAGGCCAGCGCCGGAGCGGTTTCGGTGGCGCCAAGGCGGCGGGTGGCGACCATCGAGACGGCATAGGCCATGCCCGACACCACCGGCAGCAACGCCGCCCAGTCGAACAGGCTGGTGCCCGGCCGCACCATGATGAGGACGCCGACAAAGCCGGTCAGCACGCCAACCCAGCGGCGCCAGCCCGCGCCCTCGCCCAGCACGGTGGCCGACAGGAGCGTGATGAACAGCGGCGCCGAGAAATAAAGCGCGACCGCGCTGGCCATCGGCAGCCCGGCAAGGCCGAGGTAGTAGCAGGTATAGGCCAGAAACATGATGACGCCGCGCGCCAGCATCCGCCGCAGGCCGGGGGTGGCCAGCGTGCGCAGCCCGCCATCGCGATGGGCGAGGATCAGGAGCAGCGGCGCCGTGGTCAGCCCGCGCAGCGTCATCGCCTCGGATAGCGGATAGCCGCCGCTGAGCAGTTTCAGGATCACGTCCTGACCGGAGAAGACGGCGATGCCGATCGTCAGCAGCAGGATGCCGCGCGGGTTGCGCGCGGCTTGGCTGGGGGGCAGGGCAAGGGTCACGGGGCCTCTCCTCGGGGCGATAGCGCGAGGCTAGCCGGGGCGCGGGGGCCGATCTGGTCCATTCCCGACGCGGAATGGCGCGGGCGAACGGGGCCGCGGCGGCCGGTTCAGCACAGGCCACACAGCACCAGCCGCGCCACCGCCCGGGTGGCGGCGCCCAGCTTGCGGCGACCGGCATCGACATGGGTCTTGGCGGTCTCGCGCGACAGGCCCACGATGCGGGCAATCTCCCAGTCGGTCTTGCCGGCGGCGACCCAGCGCAGGCATTCCAGTTCGCGCGTGGTCAGGGTCTGTTCGGGTTCGCTGAAGGTGGCAAGGCCGGTCAGCACGCGGCACCGGTCATGCATGCGCAGCGCCAGCAGGTGCAGTTGATCCTGTTCGGCCGCAGAGGGCGCGCGGGTGCCCGCCATCGCCACCAGACCGAAGTAGCCGCCCGGCCCGTGGATCGGGATCGACAGCCCGTCGGACCAGCCCCAGGCGTTCACGGTGTCCCAGACGTCCTGCTCGGCCCGCGACAGGGTGCGCTGGGCGCGGACATCGACCCAGGTGAAGGGCACCAGCCGCCGCCGCGCCT
This sequence comes from Paracoccaceae bacterium, assembly GCA_016124615.1. Lineage (GTDB taxonomy): Bacteria > Pseudomonadota > Alphaproteobacteria > Rhodobacterales > Rhodobacteraceae > Solirhodobacter. The sequence continues at coordinate 136,888 of WGNF01000003.1, forward strand.
CGGCCACGCTGAAATCGGCGGCGTGAAAGTTGCGGCGGGTGTAAAGCGCGGTCCAGGCGGCGGGCCAGTGCTGAAAGAAGAAATGCGGCTCTGGCCCCCTGGCGGCGGGCAGGTAGGCGCCGCAGGCGCAGGCGGTGAAGCCGAAGGGGGCGATGGCCGCGACGAAGACGGCGGCAAGCGCGTCGATGCTGTCGGCCGCCGTCAGCTCGTCGTGTCCCCCGTCCACGTCCCAGCCTCCCCGCGTCGCGCCCCGGCAATGGTGGGGCCGATCGCCGGGCTGTCAAGCGCCGCGGCGCGGGTGGTGCGCGGCGCCTTGCCTCAGCGGCGGTAGCGGGCCCAGGCGGCTTCGGCCACGGCGCGGGCATTGGTGTCAATCGTGTCGCCGTGGGACAGCACGATGCGGTCGAACTCCCAGCCGAGGATGCGGTCGAGCGCGTGGCGGAAGGCGGCGCGGTCGCCGATGCCGAGGCGGTATTCCGGCGCCGGGGCGGGGCGGTTCCACATCCGGAACGGGCCCTTGAACCAGAGCTTCAGCATCAGGCCGGCATGTGGCGTGCGGTCGGTGAAATTCTCGATCAGGTCGGTCAGGATCAGGGTCCGGCTGGGGCGGTGAAGGAAGGCGACCTCGCACATGAAGCGCGAGCCGCGCAGCAGAACCTGATCGAGCGTGCCTGCCCAGAGCGGCGGGGCGCGGTCGCCCAGGATCCCGTCGATGGCAAGGCCCGGCGCCTTGCGCTCCACCCCCGGGCAGACATGGGTTTCGGCGGCGGGGAAGGCGGCCTGGGCGGCGGCGAGGTGGAGCCAGTGGAACGAGCCCGGCGCGACGAGGGCGGCAACCGTGCCGATTTCGGCGATCTCGGCGCGCAGGGCGGCGTCGATGGGGCCGGGCGAGTGCAGCAGCAGGCGCCCGTCTGGCAGGCGGATCACCGTCATGCGCGCGTCGAAATGGGTGCCCGCGTAGCGGACCGGGTAGGGCGCAAGCCAGATCTGGCCGGAGACGTAGGGGGTCAGCATGGCGCGAGCCTAGCCGATGGGGGCTGGTGGGTCGAGGCGGGGGCCTTGCCGAATGAAAATGCCGCGCCGGATCGCTCCGGCGCGGCTGGGGGTCTTGCGCGGCCTCTGGATCAGAGGTCTTCGCCGTCCTGGGCGGCGCCCATGTCGTCGAAGAGTTCCGCGATCTCGAATTCCGCGGCGGCTTCCGCCTCGGCCGCGAGTTCCTGGATCGACTTGCCCGCAGCCTGCAGTTCGGCTTCTTCCGGCGAGCGCGCGATGTTCAGCTTGATCGTGACCGTCACTTCCGGGTGCAGCACGACGCTGACCGGGTGAATGCCGAGGTCCTTGATCGGACGATCGAGCACGACCTGACCACGGGCGACGGTGAAACCGCCAGCGGTTGCCGCTTCGGCGGCGTCACGGGTGGTGACCGAGCCGTAGAGCGCGCCGGCGTCGGAGGCCGAGCGAATCACCACGAAGACCTGACCGTCGAGCGTACCGGCAAAGGCTTCCGCCTCTGTCTTGGTCTCGAGGTTGTGGGCTTCGAGTTGCGCCTTGCGGGTCTCGAACGACTTGATGTTGGACTCGTTGGCGCGCAGAGCCTTGCCTTGCGGCAGAAGGAAGTTGCGGGCGTAGCCGTCCTTGACGTTGACGACTTCGCCCATCTGGCCAAGCTTGGCCACGCGCTGGAGCAGGATGACTTGCATGTTCTTTGCTCCTTACTTCACGGCATAGGGCAGCAGGGCGAGGAAGCGGGCGCGCTTGATCGCGCGGGCCAGCTCACGCTGCTTCTTGGCCGAGACGGCGGTGATCCGCGACGGCACGATCTTGCCGCGCTCGGAGATGTAGCGTTGCAGCAGGCGCACGTCTTTGTAGTCGATCTTCGGCGCGTTGTCGCCAGAGAACGGGCAGACCTTGCGACGACGGAAAAACGGTTTGGTAGCCATGATTTACAGTCCTTTCCTCGTGCCTGATCAGCGCCGGCGATCGCCGCCGAAGCCACCGCGGTCGCCGCCACGGTCACGGTCGCCGCCGCCAAAGCTGGGGCGGTCGCCACGATCGCCACGATCCGGGCGGTCGCCACGGTCGCCGCGGTCGGGCCGGTCGCCACGTTCGCTGCGCTCGTCACGCTTCTGCATCTGGACCGAGGGGCCTTCCTCGTGGGCGTCGACCTTGATGGTCAGCACGCGCATGACATCGTCATGCAGGCGGGCCAGACGCTCCATTTCCTGCACCGCCGCCGCCGGGGCGTCGGATTTCAGGTAGGCGTAATGGCCCTTGCGGTTCTTGTTGATCTTGTAGGCCATCGTCTTGACGCCCCAGTACTCGAACTCGACGACCTTGCCGCCGTTGTCCGCGAGAACCGTGGAGAAGTGTTCGATGAGGCCTTCGGCCTGCGCGCTGGACAAGTCCTGACGCGCGATGAGGACATGCTCGTAAAGCGGCATGCGGGCTCCGTTCGTTTCGGGCGGCTTCAAAGGAACGGGCCATTCGGCCTTCCGCGGCCCGTCCACGAGAGGCATCGCCGGTTCATGGGTATTGCGGAAGGATGCGGGCTTATAGGGGATCGGGATCGGCGATGCAAGCCGGGAAGGGGCGGGCGGCGGCCGACCCGATAAGGCCCGCCGCCGCGCCGGGGATGCGATTTTTCAAACGAAAAATCGAGGTGAATTTTCGTGAAAATTCGGGCTGCGTCAGGCCGGGAGGCGCTGGTCGTATTCGGCGCGCAGGCGGCGATAGGTGTCCCAGTGCGGCGCCGGTTTGCTGCCGCGCACGGCCGCCTCGAGCAGGTCGAGGTGGGCGTGCCAGCCGCCGCTGACGCCGAGCAGGGTGGAACGGTTGGGCGCGCGCCGGTGGGTCAGGGTCAGCAGCACCTGTTCGCCCTGCGGCGTCAGTTCGAACGTCACCTCGCCGACATTGGGCCAGTCGTAGGTCAGAAGGTGCGGCGGATCGACGGCGATGACATGGCCTGTCATGTGGTTTTCGGCCTTCATGCCCTCGGGGCGCTGGCCGGGCGGGTCGGTCAACTCGTCATTGCGCCAGACCAGATCGACCACGCCGCCGGGCGTCAGATCCATCGGGCCCGCGGCAAGCCAGCGGCGGCGCAGGTCGCTTTGGGTGATATAGGCCCAGACCCGTTCGGCCGGGCCGGGCAGCAGGCGTTCCATCGTCAGCGTGGTGGCGTCGGGATAGCGGGCATAGGCGTCGATCGTGGTGGGGGTGGTCATTGGTCGTCTCCTGTCTGGGGTGGGGGGGCTTCCGCGTCGGCGCGGAGCAGGTCTTCGAGGATGTCGAGGCGGTCGGACCAGAACGGCCGGTAGAAGGCGAGCCAGGCCTCGGCATCGGCCAGCGGACCGGGGACGAGGCGGCAGGTATGGGTGCGCCACTGCACCTCGCGGCGGATCAGGCCCGCCGCCTCCAGCACCTTGATGTGCTTCGAGGCGGCGGCGAGCGAGATCGCGAAGGGCTGGGCCAGCTGGCCTACCGTGCGGGCGCCGGCGGCAAGCTCGCGCAGCATCTGGCGGCGGGTGGCATCGCCGAGGGCGTGGAAGAGGGCATCGAGGCCGGGGGATTCTGATTCAACCATGTCGTTGAATGTGCGGCGGGCGCGGCTATAGGTCAACCGATTCGTTGAATGACGGCGGCCGGGTGGCCCGGTCGCGCGCATTGCCTCGCGGGCGGGGGCGCGTTATGCGAGAGAAAACGTGAGGGGATAAGTCAGATGAGCCGGGCATTCGTATTTCCGGGACAGGGCGCGCAAACCATCGGCATGGGGCGCGCGCTGGCGCAGGCCTATCCGGCGGCGCAGGCGGTGTTTGACGAGGTCGATGAGGCGCTGGGCGAAAAGCTGTCGGCGCTGATCTGGGAGGGCACGGCGGAAGAGCTGACGCTGACCGCCAATGCCCAGCCCGCGCTGATGGCGACCTCGATCGCGGCGCTGCGGGCGCTGGAGGCCGAGGGCATCGGCATCGAGACCGCCTCGGTGGTGGCGGGACATAGCCTTGGCGAATATTCGGCGCTTTGCGCGGCGGGGGCGTTGAGCCTGCCGGACACCGCGCGACTGCTGCGCATCCGCGGCCGCGCGATGCAGGAGGCGGTGCCGGTCGGCGTCGGCGCGATGGCGGCGCTCTTGGGGCTCGACTTCGCGACCGCCGCCGAGGTGGCGCATGAGGCGGCGCAGGGGCAGGTGTGCCAGGCCGCCAACGACAACGATCCGGCGCAGGTGGTGGTGTCGGGTCATCGCGAGGCGGTGGAGCGGGCGCTGGAAATCGCCAAGGCGCGCGGTGCCAAGCGGGCGATCCTGCTGCCGGTCAGCGCGCCCTTTCATTGCGCGCTGATGCAGCCCGCCGCGGCGGTGATGGCCGAGGCGCTGGCAAGCGTGGCGATCGAGCGGCCGGTGGTGCCGCTGGTGGCCAACGTGCGCGCCGAAGCGGTCAGCAACCCGGCGCTGATCCGCGATCTGCTGGTGGAGCAGGTCACGGGCTCGGTCCGCTGGCGCGAGTCGGTGCTGTGGATGGCAGGCGCGGGCGTGACCGAGGTGTGGGAGATCGGCGCGGGCAAGGCGCTTTGCGGCATGGTGAAGCGGATCGCCAAGGATATGGCGACGCGCGCCGTGGGCACGCCGGAAGACGTGGCGGCGGCGCTGGCGGGGTGAGGTTGCGCCCCGGGGACAGGCCCGGGGGTTTCACACCCCCGGACCCCCGTGGGATATTTTTACCAAGATGAGGGGGCACGAAGCCCTTGCGGGAGAGCGGGACATGTTTGATCTGACGGGGAAATCGGCGCTGGTAACGGGCGCCTCGGGCGGGATCGGCGGCGCGATTGCGCGGGCGCTGCACGCACAGGGCGCCACGGTGGCGCTGTCGGGCACGCGGGTCGGGCCGCTGCAGGAACTGGCGGACGAACTGGGCGGGCGGGCGCATGTGCTGACCTGCGATCTGAGCGATGCCGGGTCGGTCGAGGCGCTGCCGAAGGCTGCGGCGGCGGCGATGGGATCGGTCGACATTCTGGTGAACAACGCGGGCATCACCCGCGACAACCTGTTCATGCGGATGTCGGATGACGAATGGGCGAGCGTGATCGAGGTCAACCTGACCTCCACCTTCCGGCTGTGCCGGGGGGTGCTGCGGGGCATGATGAAGGCGCGTTGGGGGCGGATCGTCAACATCTCCTCGATCGTCGGCGCCACCGGCAATCCGGGGCAGGCGAACTATGCCGCGGCGAAGGCCGGGATGGTGGGGATGTCGAAGTCGCTGGCCTATGAGGTGGCAAGCCGCGGCATCACGGTGAACTGCGTGGCGCCCGGCTTCATCGCCACCGCGATGACCGACAAGCTGAACGAGGATCAGAAGGGCAAGATCCTGACCCAGATCCCGGCCGGGCGGATGGGCACCAGCGACGAGATCGCGGCGGCGGTTCTTTATCTGGCGAGCGCCGAGGCGGGCTATGTGACGGGCGCCACGCTGCATGTGAATGGCGGCATGGCGATGATCTGAGCCGCGCCGCCCGGCAGGGCCCGAAAGCGTTTGCCTCGGGCGGAGAACATGCTATAGGCGGCGCAGATTGGACCGGGGGGCGGGATGCGCCCCACGGTTTGCTTGCGCAAGCAGGACCAACGGCCTTGCCCCCCGGGGGCAGGGATGAGCCGCTCGAACGAGCACGGGACATTACGAACCGGGATGACTCCCGAAACTTCATGAGGAACTGACATGAGCGACATCGCGAGCCGGGTGAAGAAGATCGTCGTCGAACACCTGGGTGTGGAAGAGGACAAAGTGACCGAGAACGCGTCGTTCATCGACGATCTGGGCGCTGACAGCCTTGATACGGTCGAGCTGGTGATGGCCTTCGAGGAAGAGTTCGGGATCGAGATTCCGGACGATGCCGCCGAAACGATCCAGACCTTCGGCGACGCCGTGAAGTTCATCACGGAAGCGTCCTGAGATCTGGCTTCGGCCGCACGGAACCGACGGCGCCCTGCAAGGGGCGCCGTTTTTCGTTTGGGGGGTGGGCGCCGGGTCGCTGACGTCTGGTGGTTGCGTACATTTGCGTCGGATCATGCCTTTTCGGCCTTTAACGCTTCATTCATCTGCGCCGTATAGCTCGGGTGTGTAGTCGCGAAATTGGGCCAATTTAGGAATGTTATGGATTTGCGAAGAGGCGGGATAATCCTCCTGACGTGGTTTGCGCTCTGTTTGGCAGTTTCGGCCACGACCGGACCGCTGGGGATTGCATCCGCTCAGAATTGTACTGCGGAAAACGGCCCTTTTGGACTTGGCACTACGATCCATTGCGAAGTCACCAACCTGTCGGCTACGGCAATGGCGACCCTCAAGATGTCGATTGTCATTTCCGAACCTGGCCGCAGTGTGCCGTGGTTGCGCGCGGGCCAATTGGGCACTGACCCAACGAACGGTCCGGAGGTCATGGATATTCCGGGCGGGATCGAGCCCGGCGAGATGGTGCCTGTGACCTTCACCGTTCTCCAACGTCTGAGCGACCGCGCGGAGCCGAAGGGGCTTGTCGTGGCGGTGACGGTCGTGGCGGCAGAAGACGCACACGGCAGCGACATCGGCGGAGCCGATGCGGTGGAAGCACGAGGCGATGTGGTTACTGCAATCGCCCGCGCAATCGAAAGATGTTGGATTGTCGACCCCGGCTCGGCTTCGGCCAATGTTGTTTTGGGCGTGCGGCTCGTGGTTGGGGCGGACGGGCGAGCAAAAGCTGACTCGATTGAGCAAACATCAGCCAAAGGCGGTGACGAGACTGCAATACGAGTTGCATTCGAGCGCGCGAGGCGATCGATCCTGAGGTGCGCGCAGATTGCCAACGGGTTGCCGATCGGGGATGGCGGCAGGTTGGTTGAGTTGATTTTCGATCCCGTTACGGGTGTACGGCGGTAGTGCAGTCCGCCGGGGGCAGCCGATAGGAAGCCATCGACCTCGCGCATTGCGCCACCGGACAGGCCCGTGTATCTCTGCGCCCGGATATGAAAACGGACGGGGGTGCCGATGCGTCGGGTGGTTGTCACGGGACTGGGGATGGTCACGCCGCTGGCTTGCGGGGTCGAGGCGACCTGGGCGCGTCTGCTGGCCGGGCAGTCGGGGGCGGGGCCGATCAGCCGGTTCGACGCGAGCCATTTGCAGACGACCTACGCCTGCGAGATCCCGCGTGGCGACGGCAGCGACGGCACGTTCAACCCCGACGACTGGATGGAACCCAAGGACCAGCGCAAGGTCGATGACTTCATCCTCTACGGGATGACGGCGGCGGTGCAGGCGGTGCGGGACTCGGGCTGGGAACCGGCGACCGAGGAAGATCGCTGCCGGACCGGCGTGATGATCGGCTCGGGCATCGGCGGGCTGTCGTCGATCGCCGAGACGGCGGTGCTGCTGAAGGAACGCGGGCCGCGGCGGGTGTCGCCGTTCTTCATTCCGGGCGCGCTGATCAACCTGATCTCGGGTCAGGTGTCGATCCGGTTCGGGTTCAAGGGGCCGAACCATGCGGTGGTCACGGCCTGTTCGACCGGCGCCCATGCCATCGGCGATGCGGCGCGGCTGATCCAGTGGGGCGATGCCGATGTGATGGTGGCGGGCGGCGCGGAAAGCCCGATTTCGGAAATCGGCATTGCCGGGTTCAATGCCTGCAAGGCGCTTTCGACCAAGCGGGGGGCGGAGCCGGAGAAGGCGTCGCGGCCCTATGACGCGGACCGCGACGGCTTCGTGATGGGCGAGGGTGCGGGCGTGGTGGTGCTGGAGGAATACGAGCACGCCAAGGCACGCGGTGCCAAGATGTATGCCGAGGTGCTGGGCTATGGGCTTTCCGGCGACGCCTATCACATCACCGCGCCGAGCGAGGATGGCAACGGCGGCTACCGGGCGATGCAGGCGGCGCTGAAGCGGGCCGGGCTGCAACCGGCGGACATCGACTATATCAACGCGCATGGCACCTCGACGATGGCGGACACGATCGAGCTGGGTGCGGTGGAGCGGTTGATGGGCGATGCGGCGGCGGCGGCGACGATGTCGTCGACGAAATCCTCGATCGGGCACCTGCTGGGCGCGGCCGGGGCGGTGGAGGCGATTTTCTGCGTGCTGGCGATGCGCGACCAGATCGCGCCGCCGACGATCAACCTTGACAACCCGGCGGTGGCGCCGGTGCTGGATCTGGCGCCGAACGTGGCAGTGAAGCGGAAGATCGACGTGGCGCTGTCGAACTCGTTCGGCTTTGGCGGCACCAATGCGAGCCTCGTGCTGGGCCGGGTGCCGGGCTGATGTGGCGCTCGCTCGCCTCCAATGCGCTGACGCTGTTCATCGTGGCGCTGCTGGGCGTTGCGGGGCTGGTGGGCTGGGGCGAGAAGACCTACAGCGGGCCGGGGCCGCTGACGCAGGCGGTCTGCGTGCGGGTCGACAAGGGGGCGAGCGTCGCCTCGATCAGCAAGGTTCTGCTGGCGCAGGGGGCGATTTCGAACGGCACGATCTTTCGGCTGGGGGCGCAGTATTCCGGCCAGCCCGAGGGGCTGAAGTTCGGCAGCTACCTGGTGCATCCGGGCGCCTCGATGGCGGATATCTTCGACACGCTGACCAAGGGCGGGCAGAGCAGCTGCGGCACCGAGGTGAACTTTCGCATCGGCGTGACGGATGCGCAGATCGTCGTGCGGACGCTGGACCCGACGACGGAAGCCTTTGTCGAGGTTGCGAAATTCGATCCGGGCGCCGATCCGGTTCCGGCCGCCTATACCGATGCCGAGAAGGTGCCGGATACGCGCTACCGGGTGACGCTGGCCGAGGGGGTGACCAGTTTTCAGGTGGTGGACAGCCTGAAGAAGGTGGATTTCCTGACCGGCGACGTGGCCAAGCAGCCCGACGAGGGCAGCCTCGCGCCCGAAAGCTATGAGCTGACGCGGGGCGAGCCGCGGGTGCAGCTGATCGGCGAGATGCAGGCCCGGCAGGCGGCGACGCTGGCCGAGCTTTGGGCCGGGCGCGCGGCCGGGCTGCCCTACAAGACGCCGGGCGAGGCGCTGGTGATGGCTTCGCTGGTCGAGAAGGAAACCGGCGTGCCGGAAGAGCGGCCGGAGGTAGCCTCGGTCTTTCTGAACCGGCTGGCGCAGGGGATCAAGTTGCAGACCGACCCGGCGGTGATCTACGGCATCACCAAGGGGCAGGGCACGCTGGGGCGGGGGCTGCGGCAAAGCGAGTTGCGGGCGAACAACCCCTACAACACCTATGTCATCGACGGGCTGCCGCCGGGGCCGATCGCCAATCCGGGCCGCGCGAGCATCGAGGCGGCGCTGCATCCGGCGGACACGAAATACCTTTATTTCGTGGCGGACGGGACCGGCGGCCATGCCTTTGCCGAGACGCTGGCCGAGCACAACAGGAACGTGGCCAAGTGGCGCGCGATCGAGGCGGCGCAGGGCATCGCGCCGGATGCGGGCAACTGAGGCGGCGGCCGGGGTTAACAACAGGTTAACGTTGCGCGCGACAAGCCTTTGATACTGAACGATTTTCAGCTTGACTTTGCGGGCGGTCCAAGGTATCCCTTGTGACATGCTAGAAGAGGTGGGCAAGCGGCACGGGGCAACCCGGCGCCGCTTTTCCGTTTCTCTCGGGCGGACCGGCAAGAGGGGCAGGTTCGCAATCACATGACAGTTCTGACACCCGAGGACGGGGCGACGCCGCGAAACATGATTTCGCAGGCGACGCTGCTTTACGAGACGGCGGCCGATGTTTTCGCGCTGGTCATCGACGAGGCGCGGGACGGCGATCCGAAAGCGGCCAAGGAAGCCACGGCTTATGCCAAGGAGTTCCGGCAGGCGCTGCTGGCGGTTCTGAACGAAAGGACGACGGTTGAAAAACTCCGCAAAGACGCCGAGGGAATCGTTCACGATTTCGCCCTCGATTTCGACCGGGCGCGCGCTGAGATCGGGCGCCGCCTGGCTTGCCTCCGCGACGCCGGAGACGGTTGACGCCTTTCTGGAGGGGCTGACCGACGAGGCGCTGCTGGCGCTGCCGTGGCTGTTCGAATTCTGGGCGCTGCCACATCAGCTGCCCCCGGTGGGGGCCTGGCGAACCTGGGTGATCATGGGCGGGCGCGGGGCGGGCAAGACCCGCGCCGGGGCCGAATGGGTGCGCGCCGAGGTGGAGGGTGCGCGCCCGCTGGACCCCGGCCGCTCGACCCGGGTGGCGCTGGTCGGCGAGACGGTGGATCAGGTGCGCGAGGTGATGATCTTTGGCGACAGCGGGATCCTCGCCTGTTCGCCGCCCGACCGGCGGCCGGATTGGGAGGCGGGGCGAAAGCGGCTGGTCTGGCCCAACGGCGCGGTGGCGCAGGTGTTTTCGGCGCATGAGCCGGAAAGCCTGCGGGGGCCGCAGTTCGATGCCGCCTGGGTCGATGAGCTGGCGAAGTGGAAGAAGGGGCAGGAAACCTGGGACATGTTGCAGTTCGGGCTGCGGCTGGGCGAGTTGCCACGGCAGGTGGTGACGACGACGCCGAAGAACGTCGGCGTGCTGAAGGCGATCCTGCGGAACCCCTCGACCGTGATCACCCATGCGCCGACCGAGGCGAACCGGGCCTATCTTGCGGCCTCGTTCCTGCAGGAGGTGCGAGCGCGCTATCAGGGCCAGCGGCTGGGGCGGCAGGAACTGGACGGCGAGCTGATCGAGGATGTCGATGGCGCGCTGTGGCCAGCGGCGGTGCTGGAGGGCTGTCAGGTTGAGGGCCTGCCGAAGCTGGACCGGATCGTGGTGGCGGTGGACCCGCCGGTGACCGGCGGGCCGGGCGCCGATGCCTGCGGCATCGTGGTGGCGGGCGTGGTGATGAAGGGGCCGCCGCAGGACTGGCGCGCCTACGTGATCGAGGATGCGAGCGTCGAGGGGGCATCCCCGGCGCAGTGGGCCCATGCGGCGGTGGCGGCGGTGCAGCGGCACGGCGCCGACCGGCTGGTGGCCGAGGTCAATCAGGGCGGCGAACTGGTGGAGCGGGTGATCCGGCAGGTGGACGCGCTGGTGCCGTTCCGGGCGGTGCGGGCCTCGCGCGGCAAGGCGGCGCGGGCGGAGCCGGTGGCGGCGCTCTATGAGCAGGGCCGGGTGAAGCACTTGGTTGGCCTGGGCAAGCTGGAGGAAGAGATGGGCCGGATGTCGGTGCAGGGCTATCAGGGCAGCGGCAGCCCGGACCGGGTGGATGCGCTGGTCTGGGCGCTGACCGAGCTGATGGCGGACCCGGCGCGGGCGTTTCAGGCGCCGCGGGTGCGCGGGTTGTGAGGGCAGCGCCGGGGGGCTTCGCGCCCCCCGGACCCCCCGCGGGATATTTGGGCCAAGATGAATGGAGAGAAGGGCGCGCCGGGTGGGCGGATCGCCCCCGGCACCCCTTTCATTTTGGCCAAAATATCCCCGCCGGAGGCTCAGGCTGGCCAGAGGCGGGCCGGGGCGCGGATGAGGCACGGAAAGAGGAGCGGACGGATGGTGTTGGATTTCCTGCGGCGCAAGGGCGAGCCGGTGGCGGCGCCGGAGCGCAAGGCCTCGGCCACCGGGCCGGTGATCGCCTGGGCGGGGGCCGGGGGCCGGGTGGCCTGGAGCCCGCGCGATGTGGGCTCGCTGACGCGGCTGGGGTTCATGGGCAACCCGGTCGGGTTTCGCGCGGTTCGGCTGATCGCGGAAGCGGCGGCGGCGCTGCCGCTGGTGTTTCAGGATGCCGACCGGCGCTATGACCTGCATCCGCTGGCGGCGCTGATCGCGCGGCCGAACGGGGCGCAGGGGCGGGCGGAGCTGTTCGAGGCGCTTTACGGGCAGCTCTTGCTGTCGGGCAACGGTTATCTTGAGGCGGTGATGGGCTCTGGTCGGTTGCCGGGCGAGCTGCATGTGCTGCGCGCGGACCGCATGACGGCGGTGCCGGGGGCGGATGGCTGGCCGGTGGCCTATGACTATGCGGTGGGCGCGCGCAAGCTGAGGTTCGACATGACCGGGGCGGTGGCACCGATCTGCCATGTGAAGAGCTTCCACCCGCAGGATGATCACTACGGCTTTTCGCCCCTGCAGGCGGCGGCGGTGGCGATCGACGTGCACAACAGCGCCAGCGCCTGGTCGAAGGCGCTGCTGGACAATGCGGCGCGGCCCTCGGGGGCGATCGTCTACAAAGGCGTGGACGGGCAGGGCAGCCTGTCGCCCGACCAGTACGAGCGGCTGGTGGCGGAGATGGAAAGCTACCATCAGGGCGCGCGCAATGCCGGGCGGCCGATGTTGCTGGAGGGCGGGCTGGACTGGAAGCCGATGGGGTTTTCGCCCTCTGACATGGAGTTCCAGCAGACCAAGGAGGCGGCGGCGCGGGAGATTGCGACGGCCTTCGGGGTGCCGCCGATGCTGATGGGCATTCCGGGCGACGCCACTTACGCGAACTATCAGGAGGCGAACCGGGCGTTCTACCGGCTGACCGTGCTGCCGATGGCGACGCGGGTGACGGCGGCGGTGGCGCATTGGCTTTCGGGCTTTACCGGCGAGGTGGTGGAGATCCGGCCCGATCTGGATCAGGTGCCGGCGCTGGCGGCGGAACGCGACCAGCAATGGGCGCGGGTCGGCGCGGCGAGTTTCCTGAGCGACGCCGAGAAGCGGGTGATCCTCGGGTTGCCACCGGCGGCGCCATGACGGCGCGGCGGGCGGCGGCAGGCTCGCGCTATCTTTACGACAGTTTCGACGCGACGGCGGCGCGGGTGGAGGCGAACGAACGGGTCGCCGAGGAACGCTGGGGTGCGCTGGAATACCGGCTGAACCAGATCGAGGGCACGCTGGAGCGGGTCGAGCGGCGGCTGTGGCTGGGGGTCTATGGCGTCGCGGGCTTTCTGCTGGCGCAGGGGGCCGAGGTTCTGGTGCGGGCCATCATCAAGTGAGGATTTCCGAATGGACATGACGGATTACGGGCTGGAGCGAAAGTTCCAGCAGGTGGCGCCGGGGCTGGTGATGTCGGATGGCGCGACGGTCGAGGGCTATGCCTCGGTGTTCGGGCTGCGCGATCAGGGCGGCGATGTGGTGATGGCGGGGGCCTACGGCGCCTCGCTGACCGCGCTGACCAAGCGGGGGGGCCGGGTGAAGATGCTGTGGCAGCACGACCCGGCGCAGCCGATCGGGGTCTGGGACGAGGTGCGGGAAGATACGCACGGGCTGTGGGTCAAGGGGCGGCTTTTGACCGATGTGGCGCGGGGCCGCGAGGCGGCGGCGCTGGTCGGCGCGGGGGCGATCGAGGGGCTCTCGATCGGCTATCGCACGGTGGCGGCGACCAAGGACGCGCAGGGCCAGCGGGTGCTGACGGAACTGGAGCTTTGGGAGGTGTCGCTGGTCACCTTTCCGATGCTTGCGCAGGCGCGGGTGGCGGCCAAGGGCGAGGCGCCCGATGCCGTCTGGCGCGAGGTGGCGGCGGCCTTCGAGGACGCACGCCGGGAGCTGGCCGCGCGCTGAGCGGGCCTGAACGGTTCATCCATCAGAGGATCACGGGATGACGATGAGCGAGACGAAGGCCGGGGCTGCCGAGGTGAAGACCGCGCTGGCCGGGTTTCTGGGGGAATTCAAGAGCTTCCAGAACGAAATGAAATCGACGTTGCAACAACAGGAAGAGCGACTGACCATGCTGGATCGCAAGACCATGACCGCGGGCCGCCCGGCCCTTTCGATGGCCGCCGAGATCGAGGCGCCGCACCAGAAGGCGTTCGACGCCTACCTGCGCTCGGGTGACGATGGTGGCTTGCGCGGGCTTGTGCTGGAGGGCAAGGCGCTGAACACCGCGGTGGCGGCGGATGGCGGCTATCTGGTCGATCCGCAGACGGCGGCGACGATCCGTTCGGCGCTGAAATCCTCGGCCTCGATCCGGTCGATCGCCAATGTGGTGACGGTGGAGGCGACGACCTTCGATGTGCTGATCGACCACGGCGACGTCGGCACCGGCTGGGCCACCGAGGCGGGCAGCATCGCCGAAAGTGCGACGCCGCAGATCGACCGCATTTCGATTGCGCTGAACGAGTTGAGCGCGATGCCGAAGGCGAGCCAGCGGCTGCTGGACGACAGCGCCTTTGACATCGAGGGCTGGCTGGCGGGGCGCATCGCCGACAAGTTCGCCCGCGCCGAGGCGCAATCGTTCATTTCGGGCGACGGGGTGGACAAGCCGAAGGGGTTCCTGAGCCATCCGGCGGTGGCGGAAGGCGTCTGGGCCTGGGGCAACCTGGGGTATGTCGCCACCGGCAATGCGGGCGATTTCGCCACCACCAATGCCTCGGATGCGGTGGTGGATCTGGTCTATGCGCTCGACTCGACCTACCGCGCCAATGGCGCCTTCGTGATGAACTCGAAAACCGCGGGCGCGGTGCGCAAGATGAAGGACGCCGACGGCCGGTTCCTGTGGGCCGATGGGCTGGCGGCGGGCGAGCCGGCGCGGCTGATGGGCTATCCGGTGCTGGTGGCCGAAGACATGCCGGATATTGCGGCCGATGCCTATGCGATCGCCTTCGGTGACTTCCGCAGCGGCTACACGGTCGCGGAACGGCCCGACCTGCGGGTGCTGCGCGATCCGTTCTCGGCCAAGCCCTACGTGCTGTTCTACGCCTCCAAGCGCGTCGGCGGCGATGTCAGCGACTTCGCGGCGATCAAGCTTCTGAAGTTCGCGGTGGCCTGACGGCGCCGGGAAGGCCGGGCCGGGGCTTGCCCCGACCGGCCGGGCGCGTGCCGGATTTGCCCGGTGTCGTCTAGCAGCTCCCTCCGTCCGAGCGACGCGGGTGGTGCGCGCCCCAACTTGGCGGAGGCTGAATTCGGAGTGTTGCCATGATGCTGATCGAGCAGGCCCCGGTGCCCCAAGCGGTGCTGCCGGTGGCGGAATTCAAGGACCATCTGCGGCTGGGCAGCGGCTTTGCCGATGACGGCCAGCAGGATGCGCTGGCCGAAAGCTACCTGCGGGCGGCGCTGGCGGCGATCGAGGGGCGGATCGGCAAGGCGCTGATCGAGCGGGTGTTCTGGCTGGAACTGTCGCAGTGGCGCGAGGCGGGCGAGCAGCCGCTGCCGCTGGCGCCGGTGCAGGCGGTGGCCTCGGTCACGCTGGTCGATGCGGAAGGCGCCGAGGTGGCGGTGGAGGCGGCGCGCTGGCGGCTGGTGAAGGATTTGCAGCGGCCGCGGATTGTCTCGGTTGGGGTGCTCTTGCCGCAGGTGCCGCAGGACGGGGCGGTGGAGATCGTGTTCGCGGCGGGGTTCGGCCCGGCCTGGAGCGATGTTCCGGCCGATCTGCGGCAGGCGGTGCTGCTGCTGGCGGCGCAGTATTACGAGTTGCGCCATGAAAGCGGCGCGGGGGCGATGCCGTTCGGGGTGATGGCGCTGATCGAGCGGTGGCGGACGGTGCGGGTGCTGGGCGGGGGCGTGGCATGAGCGCGCCGCGGCTGAACCGGGCGCTGCTGCTGGAGGCGCTGGCGCGGCAGCCGGACGGGGCGGGCGGCTATGCCGACAGCTGGGCAGCGGTCGGAACGCTGTGGGCGGAACTGCGACCCGGTGTTGGGCGGGCGGTGGCGGTGGACCCGGTGGCGGGGTCGATCGCGGGCTACCGCATCACCGTCAGGGCGGCGCCAGTGGGGGCGCCGTCGCGGCCGCGGCCGGATCAGCGGTTTCGCGAGGGGGTGCGGGTCTTTCGCATCATGGCGGTGGCCGAGGCGGATGCGGAGGGGCGGTTCCTGACCTGCTTCGCGCAGGAGGAGGTGGCGGCATGAGCTATGCGGTGGCGGAGGCGTTGCAGGCGGCGCTCTATGGGCGGCTGCTGGGCGATGAGGCGCTGGGCGCGCTGATCGGCGGGGCCGTCTACGACGCGGTGCCGCCGGGGGCGGGCACGGGAACCTTCGTGCTGATCGGGCCGGAGGAGGTGCGCGACGCGTCGGACAAGACCGGCGATGGGGCGGAACACCGGTTCACCGTCAGCGTGGTGACGGATGCGATGGGGTTCGAGCGCGCCAAGGCGACGGCGGTGGCGGTGTCGGATGCGCTGGTGGGGGCGGATCTGGTGCTGAACCGGGGGCGGCTGGTGTCGTTGGGGTTCCTGCGGGCGACGGCGAAGCGGGTGTCGAACGGGGCCGGGCGGCGGATCGACCTGGTGTTTCGGGCGCGGGTCGAAGCCTGAGGGCGGGATTTGGATGGGCGGCCGCCGTGAGCGGGCGCCAGTGGCAAAAAGCGGAGAGACGTCATGGGTGCCCAGAGCGGCAAGGACCTTCTGATCAAGCTCGACATGACCGGCGACGGCACATTCGGGACACTGGCGGGGCTGCGCGCGACGCGGCTGACCTTCAACGCCGATACCGTCGATGTCACCAGTCTGGAAAGCGGTGGCTGGCGCGAGTTGCTGGCCGGGGCCGGGGTGCGGACGGCCGCGATTTCGGGGTCGGGCGTGTTCAAGGACGACGCGACGGACGAGCGGGCGCGGGCGATCTTTTTCGCGGGCGACACGCCGGAGTTTCAGGTCATCATCCCGGCCTTCGGTGTGGTGCAGGGCGCGTTTCAGATCACCTCGGTCGAATATGCCGGGAACTATGATGGCGAGGCGACCTATTCGCTGTCGCTCGCCTCGGCGGGCGCGCTGACGTTCACGGCGCTCTGATGGCGAACCCCTGGGCGGGCGAGGTCGCACTGCTGCTCGACGGGCGGCGGCATGATTGCAAGCTGACGCTGGGCGCGCTGGCGGAACTGGAGGCGGAGCTGGCGACGGGGACGCTGATCGAACTGGTCGAGCGGTTCGAGGGGCGGCGGTTTTCGACGCGCGATGTGCTGGCGCTGATCGTGGCTGGCTTGCGCGGTGGTGGCTGGCAGGGAACGGCGGCGGATCTGCGCACGGCGGATATTGGCGGTGGGCCGGTCGAGGCGGCGCGGGTGGCGGCGGAACTGCTGGCGCGGGCGTTCACGCTGCCGGGCGGGCCGTGACGGGGTTCGACTGGGCGGCGCTGCTGCGGGCCGGGCTGCGGGGCGCGGGGCTGACGCCCGAGGCGTTCTGGCGGCTGACGCCGGTGGAGCTGATGCTGATGCTGGGGGTCGAGGCGGGGGCGGGACCGCTGACGCGGGGGCGGCTGGCGGACCTGGTGGCGGCGTTTCCGGATGAGGGGAAGGGATAGGCGATGGCAGTGGATACGACGGCCCTGAGCGATCAGGTCGCGGCGCTGGAGGTGACGCTGGGCTCATCGGCGGCGATGGCGGCGGCGTTCGATGGCGAGTTGGCGCGGATGCGGGACGGGCTGCAGGCGACCGGGCGCGAGGTCACGAGCCTGTCGACCGGGATCGGCACCGGCCTGAGGCGGGCATTCGACGGGCTGGTGTTCGACGGCGCCACGCTTTCGGACACGCTGCACACAGTCGCCAAGTCGATGGCCGACACGGTTTATGCGGTGGCGATGAAGCCGGTGCAGAACGCGGTGGGCAGTTTCATCGCCAACGGGTTGCAGTCTGCGGTGGCGGGGGCGCTGCCCTTTGCCAGGGGCGGTGCGTTCTCGGCGGGGCGGGTGATGCCGTTTGCGACCGGCGGCGTGGTCAGCTCGCCGACGACGTTTCCGATGAAGGGCGCGACCGGGCTGATGGGCGAGGCGGGGCCGGAGGCGATCCTGCCGCTGACCCGCGGCCCGGACGGGCGGCTGGGCGTGCAAAGCGCGGGCGGCGGGCCTGCGGTGAACGTGGTGATGAACATCACGACGCCGGATGTGGCGGGGTTCCAGCGCAGCCAAGGCCAGATCGCGGCGCAGTTGGGCCGGATGCTGAGCCAGGGCCAGCGGAACGGATAGGGGGCGGCGATGGGATTTCACGAGGTGCGGTTTCCGGCCAGTCTTGGCTTTGGTTCGACCGGCGGGCCGCAAAGGCGCACGGATATCGTGACGCTAGCGAACGGGTTCGAGGAACGCAACACGCCCTGGGCGCAGTCGCTGCATCACTACGATGCGGGGCTGGGCTTGCGGTCGCTGGACGATGTGCAGGCGCTGATCGCGTTTTTCGAGGCGCGCGGCGGGCAGCTTTACGGGTTTCGCTGGAAAGACTGGGCGGACTGGAAGTCCTGCCTGCCCTCGGCCGATCCGGCGCCGACCGATCAGGTGATCGGGACGGGCGACGGGGTGACGCGGGTGTTCGCGCTGGCGAAGACCTACCTTTCGGGCGCGCAGAGCTACACGCGGATGATCAGCAAGCCGGTGGCGGGTTCGGTGCTGGCGGCGGTGCAGGGCGTGCCGTTGCGCGAGACGATCGGGTTCACGGTGGACGTGGCGACCGGGCTGGTGACGTTCACCGATGCGCCGGATGTGGGGGTGACGGTGACGGCCGGGTTCGCCTTTGACGTGCCGGTGCGGTTCGATACCGACCGGATCTCGATCTCGGTTTCCAGTTTTCAGGCCGGGCATGTGCCCAGCGTGCCGGTGGTGGAGGTGCGGCTGTGAGCGCGGCGGACCTTTACGCGCATCTGGGCACCGGGGCCACGACCGTGGCGCGGGCCTGGGCGGTGGTGCGGGCTGACGGGCGGGTGTTCGGCTTTACCGACCACGACCGCGATCTGAGCTTTGAGGGGGCGCTGTTCAAGGCAAGCTCCGGCATGACGGCCTCGGCCTTGTTGCAGACGACCGGGCTCGGGATCGATAATGCGGAGGCGGTGGGGGCGCTGTCGGATGCGTCGGTGACCGAGGCCGACATTCTGGCCGGGCGGTTCGATGGCGCCTCGGTCCGGGTCTGGCAGGTGAACTGGGCCGATGTCGGCGCGCGGGTGTTGCAGTTCAACGGCACGCTGGGGCAGATCACGCGCGGGGCGGGGGCCTTTCATGCCGAGTTGCGCGGGCTGACCGAGCAGATCAACAGCGCGCAGGGGCGGGTGTACCAGACCAACTGCGGCGCGGTGCTGGGCGACGGGCGCTGCAGGTTCGACCTGACGCAGCCGGGGTATTTCGCCGAGATGGCGGTGGTGCGGGTCGAGGCGGCGCGGGTGTTCGGCTTCACCGGCTTTGCCGGGTTTGACGACCGCTGGTTCGAGCGCGGGCGGCTGGTGGTGCTGAGCGGGGCGGCGGCGGGACTGGCGGGCGTGGTGAAGAACGACCGGCTGAGCGACGCGGGCCGGGCGGTGGAGCTGTGGCAGGCGCTTGGTGCGGCGGTGGCGCCGGGTGACCTGGTGCGGATCGAGGCGGGCTGCGACCGGCTGGCGGCGAGCTGCCGGTTGAAGTTTCACAACCTGCTGAACTTTCGCGGCTTTCCCGACATTCCCGGGGAGGATTGGCTGACCAGCTATCCGACCTCGGCCGGGGTGAACGATGGCGGGAGCCTGCCGTGACCCCGGTTGTCGCGGTCGCGCGGGGCTGGATCGGCACGCCCTACCGGCATCAGGGCAGCGTGAAGGGGGCCGGGGCGGATTGCCTGGGCCTGCTGCGCGGCGTCTGGCGCGAGGTTTACGGGGCCGAGCCGGAGGCGGTGCCGCCCTACACGGCCGACTGGGCCGAGCCCGGCGGGCAAGAGGTGCTGTGGGCGGCGGCGCGGCGCTGGCTGGTCGAGAAGCCCCTGGGCGCGGTGGCGCCGGGGGATGTGTTGCTGTTCCGGATGCGTGCGGGCGGGATCGCCAAGCATCTGGGCATCGCGGGGGCGGTCGGGGCGGGGGCGACCTTCATCCATGCCTATTCGGGGCATCGGGTGCTGGAAAGCCCGCTGACCGCCCCCTGGGCGCGCCGGATCGTGGCGCGGTTTGAATTTCCGTAAGGAGGAAGCCCTATGGCGACGATAGTGCTGTCGGCCGTCGGTGCGGCGGTCGGTTCGGGGTTTGGCGGCACGCTGCTGGGGCTGTCGGGCGCGGTGATCGGGCGCGCGGTGGGCGCCACGGTGGGGCGGGCGATCGACCAGCGGCTGCTGGGCGCGGGATCGCAAGCGGTGGAAACCGGGCGGGTGCAGCGGTTTTCGCTGACCGGAGCCAGCGAGGGCGCGCCGGTGGCCCGCGTCTGGGGGCGGGTCAGGATCGGCGGGCAGGTGATCTGGGCGACGCGGTTTCTGGAGCATTCCAGCACCTCGGGCGGCGGCAAGGGCGCGCCGCGGCAGCCGAAGGTAACGAGCTATTCCTATACGGTGAGCGTCGCGATTGCGCTGTGCGAGGGCGAGATCACGCGGGTCGGGCGGATCTGGGCCGATGGCGCCGAGATCGCGCGCGATACGCTGAACCTGCGGGTCTACGCGGGGTCGGAGGATCAGCAGCCGGACCCGAAGATCGAGGCGGTCGAGGGGGCGGGGATGGCGCCGGCCTATCGCGGCGTGGCCTATGTGGTGATCGAGGATCTGGCGCTGGGCCCGTTCGGCAACCGGGTGCCGCAATTCACGTTCGAGGTGATGCGGCCTGCGGTGGCTGAGGGGTTGCCCGATCTGGTGACCGGGGTGAAGGGTGTCGCGATGATGCCGGGCACCGGGGAATATGCGCTGGCGACGACGCCGGTGCATTATTCGGCGGGGCCGGGGGTGAATACCTCGGTGAACGTCAATTCACCTTCGGGCAAGACGGATTTCGCGACCTCGCTGGAGGTGCTGGGGGAGGAGTTGCCGGGGTGCCGGTCAGTCTCGCTGGTGGTGTCGTGGTTTGGGGGCGATTTGCGCTGCAGCTCGTGCGTGGTGCAGCCGAAGGTGGAGCAGGCGGCGGCCGAGGGCGTCGGCATGGTCTGGCGCGCGGGCGGGATCGGGCGGGCGGCGGCGCAGGTGGTGCCGCAGGTTGACGGGCGGCCGGTTTATGGCGGCACGCCTGCGGATGGGTCGGTGATCGAGGCGATCGCGGCGATCCGGGCGGCGGGGCAGGAGGTGATGGTCTATCCCTTCGTGCTGATGGATCAGCTGGCGGGGAATGCGCTGGTCGACCCGTATACCGGTATGGCGGAGCAGATGGCGCTGCCCTGGCGGGGGCGGATCACGCTGTCGCTGGCGCCGGGGGTGGCAGGCTCGCCGGATCGGACGGCGGCGGCCGAGGCCGAGGTGGCGATGTTCTTTGGCGCGGCGCAGGCGTCGGATTTCTCCGTTTCGGGTGGCGTGGTCAGCTACACTGGCCCTGAGGAGTGGAGCTATCGCCGCTTCATCCTGCATTACGCGCATCTGGCGGCGCTGGCGGGGGGCGTCGATGCGTTCTGCGTCGGGTCGGAGTTGCGCGGGCTGACGCAGGCGCGGGGCGCGGGGGATGCGTTCCCGGCGGTGGCGCAGCTCAGGGCGCTGGCGGCGGACGTGCGCGGCATCCTCGGGCCCGATGTGAAGATCAGCTATGCGGCGGACTGGTCGGAATATGGTGCGTATCAGAGCCCGGAGGGGGGCTTATGGTTTCCGCTCGATCCGTTCTGGGCGGATGAGGCGGTCGATTTCGTGGGCGTCGACAATTATCTGCCGCTGTCGGACTGGCGCGACGGCGACCGGCAGGCGGATGCGGATTGGGGGTCGATCTACAACCTCGACTACCTGATGGCCAATGTGCAGGGCGGCAAGGATTACGACTGGTTCTATGCCTCGCCCGAGGCGGAGACGATCCAGTTGCGGTCTGCCATCGAGGACGGCGCCTATGGCGAGCCCTGGGTGTTTCGCGCCAAGGATTTCGCGAACTGGTGGGGGCAGGCGCATTACCAGCGCCCCGGTGGCGTGCGGGATGATGTGCCGACGGCCTGGGTGCCGCAGGGCAAGCCGATCCGGTTCACCGAGATGGGGTGCCCGGCAATCGACAAGGGGACCAATGAGCCGAACAAGTTCGTCGATCCGAAGTCGTCGGAGTCTTCGGTGCCGCGGTTCTCGCGCGGGACGCGGGACGATCTGATCCAGTTGCAGTATCTGCGGGCGATGATCGGCTATTGGGGCGATGCGGGGCACAACCTGGTTTCGGCGGTGTATGGCGGGGCGATGGTGGATATGGACCATGCCCATGTCTGGGCCTGGGACGCGCGGCCGTTTCCGTATTTTCCGAACGATGCCGATCTGTGGGCGGACGGCGCGAATTACGCGACCGGGCACTGGATCACCGGGCGCACCTCGGGGCAGCCGCTGTCGAACGTGGTGGCCGAGATTTGCGCGGCGTCGGGGGTGACGGCGGTCGATGTGAGCGCGCTTTACGGCTATGTGCGCGGCTATGCGCTGGCCGAGACCGGGACGGCGCGGAGCGCGTTGCAGCCGTTGATGCTGGGCTATGCGTTCGATGCGGCGGAGCGGGACGGGGCGCTGGGCTTTCCATCACGCGGGGCGGCGCCGGTGGCCGCGCTGGCGCAGGAGCGGTGCGTGGACGGTGGCGCATCGGGCACGGTGGAGGCGGCGCGGGCGGCGCTGGGCGAAATGGCGGCGCGGGTGCGGCTGAGTTTCGTCGAGGCCGAGGGCGATTATCAGGTTCGGGCGGCCGAGGCGGCCTTTCCCGATGCGGCGGAGCGGTCGGTGGCGCAAAGCGATCTGCCGCTGGTGCTGACGCAGGCCGAGGGGCGGGCGACCACCGAACGCTGGCTGGCCGAGGCGCGGGTGGCGCGGGATACGGTGAAGTTTGCGCTGCCGCCGTCGCAGATGGCGCTGGGCGCGGGCGATGTGGTGACGCTGGACGGGGCGCAGTATCGCATCGACCGGGTCGAGGATGCGGGCGCGCGGGCGATCGAGGCGGTGCGGGTGGAGGCGCAGGTTTACACCCCCAGTGATGCGGTGGCCGGGGCGGTGGTGCCGCGCGCCTTCACGGCGCCGGTGCCGGTGTTTCCGCTGTTCCTCGACCTGCCGCTGTTGACCGGGGAGGAGGTGCCGCAGGCGCCGCATCTGGCGGTGACGGCGACGCCCTGGCCGGGGTCGGTGGCCTGCTATGCGGCGAACGCGGATGCGGGCTATGGGCTGAACCTGCTGCTGGACACGCCCGCCGTGGTGGGGGTGACGCAGGGGCCGCTGGCGCGGGCGGTGCCGGGGCTGTGGGACCGGGGCGCTGCGCTGCGGGTCACGGTCTATGGCGGGGCGCTGGCCTCGGCGGCGGAAGCGGAGGTGCTGAACGGCGCCAATCTGGCGGCGATCGGCGATGGGTCGTCGGACAACTGGGAGGTGTTCCAGTTCGCCCAGGCGGTGCTGGTGGCGCCGGGGGTCTACGATCTGACGCAGCGGTTGCGCGGGCAGGCGGGGACGGATGCGGTGATGCCCGAGGTCTGGCCGGCGGGGAGCTATCTGGTGCTGCTCGGCGCGGCGGTGCCGCAGATCGACCTTGCGGCCTCGTTGCGCGGGATCGCGCAGCACTACCGGATCGGGCCCGCGGCGCGGGGGTATGACGATCCGTCCTACGTGCATCTGGTCGAGGCATTCGCGGGCATCGGCCTCAGGCCCTATTCGCCCTGCCATCTGGTGGCCAGCGGGTCGGGCGATCTGGCGGTGCGCTGGGTGCGGCGGACGCGGATCGACGGCGACAGCTGGGCCGGGCTGGAGGTGCCGCTGGGCGAGGCCACGGAAAGCTATCTGGTGCGGGTGCTGACCGGCGCGGGCATCGTGCGCGAGGAGGTGGTGGGCGCGCCGGGCTGGACCTACCCGGCCGCGAGCCGCGCGGCGGACGGGGTGAGTGGGGATTATCGCATCGCGGTGGCGCAACTGTCGGACCGGTTCGGAGCCGGACCCTTTACGGAGATCATGATACATGGCTGAAACGTCGCAACTGAACCTGCCGCTTTTGTCGCCGAGCCAGGCGCAGAAGCATGTGACCGTGAACGAGGCGCTGGCCCGGCTCGACGGGCTGACGCAGATGGTGCTGGCCTCGCGGACGGCGACGGTGCCGCCGCTGAGCGCGGAGGAGGGCACCAGCTATGCGGTGCCCGCGGGCGCGGTGAACGACTGGGCGGGCTGGGATGGCGCGGTGGCGACCTTTGCCAATGGCGGCTGGGTGTTCGCGGTGCCCCGGCGCGGCTGGCGCGGCTTTGTGGCCGACGAGAGCGTGACGGTGCTGCATGACGGCAACGTCTGGCAGGCGGGGGCGCTGGCGCTGTCGCCGAACGGGGCGGGGACGTTCCTGAAGGTGGACGAGTTCGACCATGTGATCGGCGCCGGGGCGAGTTCGACCACGACAGGGCAGATCGCCTCGGGCGTGATGGTGATCGCGGTGACGGCGCGGGTGCTTGTGGCGGTGACGGGGACGCTGACCGCGTGGCAGCTGGGCACGGCGGGGGCGGCGGACCGGTTCGGCAGCGGGCTGGGCCTTGGCGCGGGGTCTTATGCGCGCGGGATGCTGTCGGCGCCGATGACCTATTGGGGCGCCGCGCCGCTGCTCTTGACGGCGACGGGGGGCGAGTTCGCGGGCGGAACGGTGCGGATCGCGGTGCATTCGCTCGACCTCAGCCTGCCGGGGATGTGAGATGCGGCAGGTGCTGATGGGTGACGTGATCGCGGCGGCGCGGGTGCTGCTGGCCGATGACCCGCCGCATCGGCCGGTGCTGCTGGGCCGGATGATCCATCAGGCGGAGCAGGCCGACCACTATCGCAAGCGACTGGGCCGCAATCATCCGGACTGGGGCAACGGCAGCCTGATGGCGGCGGCGGGGGTCTGGCCGCAGGCGCCGGAACCGTTCCTGAGCGACCCGGACTACCTTGACTGCCTCGACATGGTTCTGGTGCGGCTGGCGTTGCGGCGGTGCCGCCGCAAGCCGGTTTTTTCAAGCTGCCGCTCTTTCCAGATGAAAACGGTCGACTATCTGGTGTAAGACAGTCGAAAGCGGAGGGCGCAGCATGGCGGAAACCAGAGCCAAGGTGGCAACGATCGACCCGGTCTGGACGCGCATCGGCGACGAGGCGCGGGCAGCCTTGCGCAACGAGCCGCTGCTGGGCGGGCTGCTGCATTCGAGCCTGCTGCACCACCCGACGATGGAACGGGCGCTGGCCTACCGGTTTTCGCTGAAGCTCGCCTCGGGCGAGATCGGCGAGCAGATCCTGCGCGAGATCGCCGACGAGGCCTATTCCAGCGATCCGGGGCTGGGGCAGGCGGCGCGGGCCGATATCGTGGCGGTGCATGACCGCGATCCGGCCTGCCATCGGTTCCTGCAGCCGGTGCTGTTCTTCAAGGGCTATCAGGCGGTGCAGGCCTACCGGGTCGGCCACTGGCTGTGGACGCAGGGGCGGGCCGATCTGGCCTATCTGATCCAGATGCGGGTATCCGAGGTGTTCGGCGTCGATATCCATCCGGCGGCTCGGATGGGGCGGGGCATCATGATCGACCACGCCCATTCCATCGTCATCGGCGAAACCGCGGTGGTGGGCGACAACGTGTCGATGCTGCATTCGGTGACGCTGGGCGGCACCGGCAAGGAGGATGGCGACCGGCATCCGAAGATCGGCAACGGCGTGATGATCGGCGCCGGGGCGAAGGTGCTGGGCAACATCAAGGTGGGTGAAAACAGCCGGATCGCGGCCGGGTCGGTGGTGCTGCACGATGTGCCGTGCTGCAAGACGGTGGCGGGCGTGCCGGCGCGGATCGTTGGCGATGCGGGATGCGATCAGCCCTCGGTGAAGATGGACCAGTTGCTGAGCGAAGACGGGTTCTGAAGCGGTCGGGGTGAGAAGAGCGGGGGCCGTCTGCCCCCCCGGCCAGCCCACGGACAGTATTTTCACCGGGAAGAATGAACAGGGGCCGGGACGCTTTGACGCCCCGGCCCTCTTTGTTTTCAGGCGCTTGCGGTGCGTGGCTCAGGCGAGCATGGCGACCGGGTTTTCCAGATTCTCGATGATCGCCTTGAGGAACTGGGCGCCGAGCGCGCCGTCGATCACGCGGTGGTCGACCGAGAGGGTCATCGACATGACGGTGGCGACGCCGACGGTGCCGTCTTTCAGCACCACCGGTTTCTTGACCCCGGCGCCGACGGCGAGGATGGAGCCGTGCGGCGGGTTGATGACGGCGTCGAAGTTGTCGATGCCGAACATGCCGAGGTTGGAGATGGCGAAGCTGCCGCCCTGATATTCGGCGGGGGCGAGTTTGCGGGTCTTGGCGCGGGCGGCGAGGTCTTTCATCTCGGCCGAGAGGGCGGAGATGGATTTCTGGTGGGCGTCGCGCAGGACGGGGGTGAAGAGCCCGCCCTCGATGGCGACGGCGACGGCCACGTCGGAGGGTTTCAGGCGCAGGATGCGGTCGCCGGCCCAGACGGCGTTGGCATTCGGCACCGCCTGCAGGGCGAGGGCGCAGGCCTTGATGATGAAATCGTTCACCGAAAGCTTGATGCCGCGGGGGTGAAGCTGGGTGTTCAGCGTCTCGCGGAAGGCCATCAGCGCGTCAAGCTGCACGTCGCGGCGCAGGTAGAAGTGCGGGATGGTCTGCTTCGCCTCGGTCAGGCGGGCGGCGATGGTCTTGCGCATGCCGTCGAGGGTGATTTCCTCGTAAGCGCGGTCGGCGAACAGCTTCTTGACGGTCTCGGCCGACATGCCGGTGGGCATCGCGGTTGCCGCGGCCGTCGTGGGGGCCGGGGCGGGTGCGGCGGCGGCGGGCGCGGTGGCCGGGGTCGCGACCCTGCCCTCGACATCGGCCTTGACGATGCGGCCATGCGGGCCGGAGCCTTGCACCTTGGTCAGGTCGAGCCCCTTTTCGGCCGCGATGCGGCGGGCGAGGGGCGAGGCGAAGACGCGGGCGCCCTCGACGCGCGGGGCGGCGGGGGCCGGGGTGGCGACGGCGGCCGGAGCTGGAGCCGGGGCTTTCGGCGCTTCGGCCGCCGCCGGGGCGGCTTTCGGGGCGGGGGCGGCGTCGGCGCTTTCGCCCTCCTCCACCAGCACGGCGATCGGGGTGTTGACCTTCACGCCCGCGGTGCCTTCGGCGACCAGGAGCTTGCCGACGATCCCCTCATCCACCGCCTCGAATTCCATCGTGGCCTTGTCGGTCTCGATCTCGGCGAGGATGTCGCCGGATTTGACGGTCTGGCCCTCTTTCACCAGCCATTTCGCCAGCGTGCCCTCTTCCATCGTGGGCGAGAGCGCGGGCATCAGAATTTCGGTCGCCATTTCTCTCTCCTTATTCCCGTCCAGTTTCGATAAGGCACAACGTGTAATGTGGGTTCTCTCCCACACTAAAGGTTGGATGAGGGCCGCTACGTCTTACTTCCAAAAGGCTCCTGCGTTCGGGCCTACCCGGATGTGCAGAAATTGCACTCATCACAACTTCCTCGAAGCTGAGATGACGCGCCGCGAGCGCCTTCATTGCGATCTCGGCCTGCTCTTCTGACAATCGGTGTATCGGTACATCCAAGTGCTCAATTTCGTTGCTGCCGTCATATTGAGTGAAGCGCCAAACCTTGCTCATGGCGTCACCGGTAGCAGACGGATTTGACGGCCTCGACCACCTCGGCACTGGTAACGAGGGCGAGTTTTTCGAGGTTGGCGGCGTAGGGCATCGGCACGTCCTTGCCGGTGCAGTTGATCACCGGCGCGTCGAGGTAGTCGAAGGCGCGCATCATGATCGTGGCCGAGAGGTGGTTGCCGATGGCGCCCACCGGCCAGCCCTCTTCCACCGTCACGCAGCGGTTGGTCTTCATCACCGAGGCGAGCACGGTGTCGTAGTCGATCGGGCGCAGGGTGCGGAGGTCGATCACTTCGGCGCTGATGCCGTCTTTGGCAAGGATATCCGCGGCTTCCAGCGCGTATTGCATGCCGATGCCGAAGCTGACGATGGTCACGTCGCTGCCTTCGCGCCACACCCTCGCCTTGCCGAAGGGGATGGTGAAATCGGGCAGGTCGGGCACCTCGAACGAGCGGCCGTAGAGGATCTCGTTTTCGAGGAAGATCACCGGGTTATTGTCGCGGATCGCGGTTTTCAGCAGACCCTTGGCGTCGGCGGCCGAGTAGGGCATGACGACGCGAAGGCCGGGCACCATCGCATACCAGGCGGCGTAGTCCTGGCTGTGCTGGGCGCCGACGCGGGCGGCGGCACCGTTGGCGCCGCGGAAGACGATCGGGCAGCCCATCTGGCCGCCCGACATGTAAAGCGTCTTGGCAGCCGAATTGATAATCTGGTCAATGGCCTGCATGGCGAAGTTGAAGGTCATGTACTCGACGATGGGGCGCAGGCCGCCGAAGGCCGCGCCGACCGCGATGCCGGTGAAGCCGTGTTCGGTGATCGGCGTGTCGATCACGCGCTTTTCGCCGAATTCATCCAGCATGCCCTGGCTGATCTTGTAGGCGCCCTGATACTCGCCGACTTCCTCGCCCATCAGGAAGACCTCGGGCGTGGTGCGCATCTCTTCGCTCATCGCCTCGCGGAGGGCTTCGCGGACGGTCATCGTCTTCATCGCGGTGCCCGCCGGCCAGTCGGGCGAGGCGTTGGAGTGTACGGCTGCCGGGGCGGCGGCCACCGCCGGTGCGGCGGCGGCCACCGCCGGTGCGGCGGCGGCGGCTTTCGGCGCCTCGGCGGCCGGGGCGGCTTTCGGCGCCGGGGCGGCGTCGGCGCTTTCGCCTTCTTCCATCAGCACGGCGATGGGGGTGTTGACCTTCACCCCGGCGGTGCCTTCGGCGACCAGCAGCTTGCCGACGATCCCCTCGTCCACCGCTTCGAATTCCATCGTCGCCTTATCGGTCTCGATCTCGGCGAGGATCTGGCCGGATTTGACCGTATCGCCCTCTTTCACCAGCCATTTCGACAGTGTGCCCTCTTCCATCGTGGGCGACAGCGCGGGCATCAGAATTTCGGTTGCCATGATGTCTCCCCCTCAGGCGTAGATGTCGGTCCAAAGCTCGCTCAGCGCGGGCTCCGGGCTGTCTTTGGCGAATTCGGCGGCGTCGTTGACGCGGGCCTTGATCTCTTTGTCGATGGCCTTCAGGTCATCGTCGGTGGCGTGGTTGCCTTGCAGGATCAGTTCGCGGACGTGTTCGATGGCGTCCTTCTCGTCGCGCATTTTCTGCACCTCTTCGCGGGTGCGGTATTTCGCCGGGTCCGACATCGAGTGGCCGCGATAGCGGTAGGTGATCATTTCGAGGATGTAGGGGCCGTCGCCCGCGCGGCAGACCGCGATGGCCTTTTCGCCCGCGGCGCGCACGGCCTGCACGTCCATCCCGTCGACCGCCTCGCCCTGAATGCCGTAAGCCAGCCCCCGCCCGAAGAGCGAGGTGGACTTGGTCGAGCGCTTCATGCTCGTGCCCATCGCATACTGGTTGTTTTCAATGACGAAGATCACCGGCAGGTTCCACAGCTCGGCCATGTTGTAGGCCTCGTAGACCTGGCCCTGGTTGGCCGCGCCGTCGCCGAAATAGGCGAACGTCACCCGCTTGTTGTCGAGGTACTTGTCGGCGAAGGCGAGGCCCGCGCCCAGCGGCACTTGCGCGCCAACGATGCCGTGGCCGCCGTAGAAGTGCTTTTCCTTCGAGAACATGTGCATCGAGCCGCCCTTGCCGTGGCTGTAGCCGCCCTCGCGCCCGGTCAGTTCGGCCATCACGCCCTTTGGGTCCATGCCGCAGGCCAGCATGTGGCCGTGGTCGCGGTAGCTGGTGATGCGCTTGTCGCCTTCCTCCGCCGCCGCTTCGAGACCGACGACGACGGCCTCTTGCCCGATGTAGAGGTGGCAGAAGCCGCCGATCAGGCCCATCCCGTAAAGCTGGCCCGCCTTTTCCTCGAATCGGCGGATCAGCAGCATCTCGCGGTAGTAGTGCAGCAAATCTTCTTTTGAACTGTTCGATTTGACCGGTGTCTTTCGCGTCGCCATGCCGGGGCCTCCCATCGTCGCGCGGATAGTTTAACGTTAAACGACCTATAGCCTATCGGGATTTACAGGGCGAGAGCAAATTCGCCGACCGGGGCGGGCGGCGTTTGCATGGCTCGGGGCGCCCCGGCGGGCGGTCAGCCCTTGGGCATCGTCGGCGGTGCGGCGACATAGAACGGGGTCGCGGGCGCCACCCCCGGCGGCAGCGCGGCGGGCATCGCCGGGCCCGGATCGCCGAGCGACCGGACATAGCGGTAGAGCGAGCGCAGATCGCTCTCGTCCATCGCCTGGACGTTGTAGAACGGCATAGGCGGCTTGGTGGTGAAGGTCTTGGCGTATTGGACGAAGGCGTCCTCGGTCATGTCGGACAGCTTCAGCCGGATATTCGCCGGGTAGGTGGTGCCCCAGGGCCCCTGCCAGCCGATCGCGGTTCCGGCCAGCGCCTTCGCCGGGTCGATCTTGCCGCCGGATTCGTTGTATCCGGCCGTGTGGCAATCGTTGCAGCCGCCGGTGATCGACACCTGCAACCCGCGTGCAACCGAGATGTCGCCCGCCCCCGCCAAGGCCGGAACCGGCGCGCCCAGCACGCCCGTCAGCACCACCGCCAAAGTCATTCGCATCGAAGGAACCTCCCCGGGGCGATGTGTCAAAGCTGGTTGGCGGGGCTCCGTTCCGGCCCGCCCGCGACGGCCGTCCCCGCGCGAAGGATGCGCCCGGCCCCCGAGTCCCGCAAGATCGGCGTTCAGCGGATCAGGATCTCGTCGGGGCGCATGTAGCCCAGCACGTCGCGGGCCTGCTGGCCCAGCAGGTCAAGGTCGAGATAGCCATCCGACAGCCGCCGGGTCTTGTTCTTGAGGGTGTCAAGCTGGGCCTGCAGGCTGTCGCGCTCGGCCTTCAGGTCGCGCGCCTCGGCATCGACCTGCACGCGGCGGAACAGGCCATAATCTCCCTGCACGGCGGCAAAGGTGAAGTAGGTGCCTGCGGTGAACGCCACCGCGAAGTAGATCAATGCGCCGATCGGGGGGCGCTTTCTGTTGCCGGTCATGCACTGCCTCGCGCAGGTCTCTTTGGACCCTGACACTGATTCTTGCACAGAGGAGTGGCTTTGGGAATCCCCCGGTGGCATTTTTCCTTTCAGCTACCCCGCTTGTGAAGGAAAGTTGCCATGCTGCCGCCCCGCGCCGAATTCCCGGGTCATGATGTGACCAACCAGCCCGCCGCCCGCGGCGATGCCGATCTTTGGGCCGACGATCCCGCCCTGTCCGCCCTTGCGGCGGCGTTGGGCGGCGACGGCGCGCATCTGGCGGCACGCGGCCGGGCGCTGGGAACGGTGGACATGCGCGCGGCGGGGCGCGAGGCGATGCGGGTGCTGCCCGACCTGCGGCTGTTCGATGCCGGCGGGCGGCGGCTGGACGAGGTGGTGTTTCACCCCGCCTATCACCGGCTGATGGCCGAGGGTCTGGGCGCCGGTTATGCCGCGCTGCCGTGGGAAGGAGCGCCGGGCGGCCATGTCACTCATGCCGCGCTTCTCTACCTGCACACGCAGGTGGAGCCCGGCACCTGCTGCCCGATGACGATGACCTATGCCGCCGTGCCCGCGCTGGCCGCCGATCCCGCGCTGGCGGCGGTCTGGCGGCCCCGGCTCACCTCGCGGGTCTATGACCCTGCGGTGACCCCGGTGCCGCAGAAGCGGGGCGCGACGCTGGGCATGGCGATGACCGAAAAGCAGGGCGGGTCGGACGTGCGGGCCAATGCCACCCGCGCCACCCCCGACGGCCCCCATTACCGCCTGACCGGCCACAAATGGTTCTGCTCGGCGCCGATGTCCGACGGGTTCCTGACGCTGGCGCAGGCGCCGGGCGGGCTCACCTGTTTCCTCGTGCCGCGCTGGCTGGAGGGCGAGCGCAACGCCATCCGGCTGATGCGGCTGAAGGACAAGCTGGGCAACCGCGCCAATGCCTCGGCCGAGATCGAGTATGACG
This sequence comes from Paracoccaceae bacterium, assembly GCA_016124615.1. GTDB lineage: Bacteria > Pseudomonadota > Alphaproteobacteria > Rhodobacterales > Rhodobacteraceae > Solirhodobacter. Next base: position 168,487 of record WGNF01000003.1, read on the forward strand.
GCGCGCTGGCGCATCGGCTGGGGGAGGAGGGGCAGGGCGTGCGCACCATCATCAAGATGGTCCACCACACCCGGCTTGACACCGCCGTGGCCCCGGCCGGGATCATGCGTGCCGCTTTGGTGGAGGCGCATCACTGGGTCAGCCACCGCGCCGCCTTCCAGCGCCGCCTGATCGACCAGCCGCTGATGGCCGCCGTGCTCGCCGACCTCAGCCTGGATTGGGAGGGCGCTACCGCGCTTGGCCTGCGCGTCGCCGCCGCGTTCGACGACCCGGCGCAGCGCGCCTTCGCCCGCCTCGGCGTGGCGCTGGCGAAGTACCTCTCCAACAAGCTCTGCCCGCCCGTGGTGGCCGAGGCGATGGAGGTGATGGGCGGCATGGGCTATGTCGAGGATACCGCGCTGCCCTGGCTTTACCGCGAAGCGCCGCTGAACGGTATCTGGGAAGGCTCGGGCAACGTCATCTGCCTCGACATCCTGCGCACCGTGGCAAAGGAACCCGCCGCCGTTGCCGCCGTCGATGCCGATCTCGACGCCGCCAAGGGCGCCGACCGCCGCTATGACGCGGCGCTGGCCGACCACCGCACCCGCTGGCCCGGCCCGCCGCCCGAGGCTGAGGCGCGCTGGTTCGCCGAATCCCTCGCCACGCTGCTGACCGCCGCCACCCTGATCCGCCACGCCCCCGCCGCCGTCGCCGATGGCTACGCCGCCGCCCGGCTTGCGCGGCAGGGCGGGCGCGCCGCGGGTGCCACCACCGGCCTTGATACCGGCGCCCTTATCGCCCGCCTCGGCCCCTCGACCTGAGCCGCGGTCTGGGGCACTCTGGCCGCCGCACCCCGGAGGGATTCATGAGCCTGGACACCGACATCGCCGCCATCGCGCGGCAAGAGCAGACGCTGCGCTTCGACCGCTTCGACGAGGATGACGCCTTCCGCCTTGGCGCCCTGATCCGGGACGAGGCCGCCCGGCAGGGCCTGTCGGTCGCCATCGACATCCGCGATGCCGCGCGCGTTCTGTTCGCGGCCACCATGCCCGGCACCACGCCCGACAATGCCGACTGGATCCGGCGCAAATCGGCCGTCGTGCTGCGCACCCATCGCTCGTCCTACGGCTTCGGGCGGATGCTGGAGGCGCGCGGCCAAAGCCTCGGGGCCGACCGCAACATGGACCCGGCCGACTATGCCGCGCATGGCGGCGGCTTCCCGGTCCATGTTACCGGCATCGGCGTTGTCGGCTGCGTGACTGCCTCGGGCCTGCCGCAGCGCGAGGATCACCGCCTCGTCACCTTCTGCCTGTGCAAGTATCTCGGCGTCGATCCGGCCGAATACGACCTGCCGGGCTGAGCATCGCCCCGTATCCCCCCACTCTTCCTGGCGAAAATACTCTCGGGGGTGAATGCCCGAAGGGCAGAGGGGGCAGACAGCCCCCTCCTTTTTCCCGGCCTCAGGCGCGGCCCTTGTAGATGTCAACCAGCTTGCCCAGCATCTCCAGCGCATCCTCGCGGCTCCGCTGGAAGCTGTTGCGGCCGATGATCGAGCCGTTGCCGCCGCCGTCGCGGATGGCGCGGGCGTCGTCATACACGCTGTCCTCGCCCTTCTTCGCGCCGCCCGAGAACACCACGATCCGCCGCCCGGCGAAGCTGGCATCCATGCAATGCGCGACGCGCGCCGCCTGGGTCGCGATGTCGATCTTCTGCGCCTCGTAGACCTTCTTCGCCTCGGGCAGCATCAGGTGGTCGGTCGACAGCTTGATCTTGATGATATGGGCCCCCAGCAGCGCCGCGATCTGTGCCGCATAGGCCGCCACGTCGATCGCCGTCTCGCCGTCCTTGGTGATCGCCTCGCCGCGCGGGTAGGACCAGATCACGGTCGCCACGCCCTTGGCCGCGGCTTCTTTCCGCATCTCGACGATCTCTTCGTACATGTCGAGCTGCGAGTCAGAGCCGGGATAGATCGTGAAGCCGATGCAGGCACAGCCCAGCCGCAGCGCGTCATCGACGCTGGCCGTCACCGCCTGGTTCTTGCCCGCCGTGTCGCTCATCAGCGAGTTGGCAGAGTTCACCTTCAGGATCGTCGGGATCTGCCCGGCAAAGGTATCGGCCCCGGCCTCGATCATGCCCAGCGGCGCGGCATAGGCGTTCAGCCCGGCGTCGATGGCCAGTTGATAGTGGTAATGCGGGTCATAGCCCGCCGGGTTCGGCGCGAAGCTGCGGGCGGGGCCGTGTTCAAAGCCCTGATCGACCGGCAGGATGATCATCTTGCCGGTGCCGCCAAGTTTGCCGTTCATCAGCATCCGGCAGAGGTTGGCCTTCACGCCGGGCGTTTCGCCCTCGTAGTGGCTCAGAATCTTCTGCACCGTCCGTGTCGCTCTCATATCCGTATCCTTGCTGTTTCGGTGGGCCGACGCCGGTGTAGAAAGCGGCGCGCCGCCTTGCAAGCGGGGTCGCGGCGAATCCCGCCCGGCGGGGCGGAAAGCGGATCATTTGGGCCCGAATGTGGTGCCAAGGTCGCGCGTTACCCATTCGTGCAGCGCGGCCACCTCCATCGGGGCGCGGGCGGCGGTCCAGGCGGCGTCGGCGGCGGGGCCGTGCAGGTGCATCCGGCGGTCGATGCCGTCGCGCAGGTCGGTGGCGGCCGGATCGCCCGCCGCGGCGGCCAGCGAGGCCCAGAACCACGCCAGCGGATAGGATCGCGTCTCGGTCTCGCCATCCATCCGGGCCAGCGCGGCGTTGCGCAGGCTGGTCACCGAGGCGAAATCGGCGTCGTTCAGCGCCGAAATCCCGGCCAGCGCGCCCTGCGCCTCCAGCATCGCCTTGGTGTCCAGCGTTTCCTCCAACCCGTCGAGCACGGCCGAGGCGCCAGCCTTGCCCGCCGCGGCCGCCAGCAGCGCGTGGTGATAGGCGGCGGCGGGGTCGCTTTCGGCCAGCGCCTGCGCCAGCGTCAGCGCGGCCCGGGTGTTGCCCGCCTCGGCCAGCGGTTCCAGCAGGGCGCGGCCCTTGTCGACCGATTTCGGCGCGCCGGTGCCGGTGATCAGCGCGGTGCCGACGGCAAGGCGCTGATCGTCTGACGTGTCGGCGCCACCCGCCATCGCCTTGGTCATCATCGCCGCCTCGATCAGCGGCGCCTTGGCGCTGGAATGGGCCTGCACGGTCGGGCGCAGGTCATGGAACGCGGTGCGCGGATCGTCGAAAAAGGTCGAGGTCAGCCGCACTTCGCTGCCCGGCACCGTGGTTTCGAACACGATCTGGTCCTTGGCGGTCATGAAGCGGGCGACCTGACGGCCGGCCTGCAGCACGAAATTCTTCTGCTCGTCGGTCAGGGTCTGGTCGGGTGTGCTGTCTTGGGCGGTGTCGGCGGCGGCGTTCGCCTCGCCGATCGCCTGCGTCAGCCCGGCGGTGACGGCGACCCCGGCCATTTCGGGGCTGGTCATGTCGGCGGGCAGGAAGTCCTTCACCTTGTCCCAGCCGCCCTGATTGATGATCGTCAGGCTGGCGTCGGTCAGATAGGCGGCCAGCACGTCGGGGCTGTCGCCCGGCGTCGCATTGGCGGCGAGGTAGGAAAAATGCGCGGCACCGTCGATCAGCGCCACCTGCGGGCTGTCAAGGTGGACCCGCACCGTCGCCTTGGCCGAGGAAACGGTATAGTCGATTTCCGCGGTGCCCTGTGCCACGTCGATGCTGTCCAGCCCGGCGTTGGTCAGCATGTCGCGCGCGTCGGGGGCAAGGCAGCCGGGCGAGGCCGTGCCGCCGATCAGGTTCACCCGCAGCTTGACCTGATCCCAGTCGCCCGGTTCCGACGTGGCGATGGTCACCCGATCGGCGGTCAGGGTGCAGCCGTCGCCATCCCAGGGCACGTCGGGCCAGGCCTTCACCCCGGTCAGCGTCACCTCGCCCGCGATCGGGTCGGGCAGGATGTGGTCGTATTGCAACTCGACCTTGGTGCGCAGCACGCCGATGCCGGTCTGCACGAGCCGCCGCACCAGATTTTCCGGCGTGAACAGGTCCCACAGGCTGGGCCGGGTTTCGGCGAAGGCGGGGGTGGCAAGGGCGACCAGCGTGGCCGCCGTCGCAAGCAGGGCGGGCCGAAGGGGGCGGGCGAATGGCATCGGAACAATCCTTGGGTGACGGCAATATCACCCGAGTGTGCCGCGAAACCGCCCGCGCCCCAAGCCCGAATCGGGCCCTATTCCTCCAGCGCGGCGACGCCCGGCAGCACCTTGCCCTCCATCCATTCCAGGAAGGCGCCGCCCGCGGTGGAGATGTAGGTGAAGCTTTCGGCGGCATGGGCGCGGTTCAGCGCCGCCACTGTATCGCCGCCCCCGGCGACCGAGATCAGCTTGCCCGCCTTGGTCAGCGCCGCCGCCTTGGCCGCCGCCGCATTGGTCGCGGCGTCGAAGGGCTCGATCTCGAAGGCGCCCAGCGGGCCGTTCCAGATCAGCGTCTTGCAAGCCTCGAACACGCGGCCGATCTCGGCCACCGTCTGCGGCCCGGCGTCAAGGATCATCGCGTCGGCCGGGCACGCGGCCACCGGCAGCACCTCGTTCGCGGCACCGGCCTTGAACTCGCGCGCCACGACGATGTCGACCGGCAGATGAATGGCGCAGCCTGCGGCCTGCGCCTTGCCCAGGATCGTCCGCGCGGTGTCGGCCATGTCACGCTCGGCCAGCGACTTGCCGACCTCGACGCCCTGCGCCACGAGGAAGGTGTTGGCCATGCCGCCACCGATGACGAGGTGGTTCACCTTGGTCACCAGGTTGCCCAGCAGGTCGAGCTTGGTCGAGACCTTGGCGCCACCGACCACGGCCACCACCGGCCGCTGCGGCTTGCCCAGCGCCGACTCCAGCGCCTTCAGTTCCGCCTCCATCAGCCGTCCGGCACAGGCGGGCAGCAGATGCGCGATGGCTTCGGTCGAGGAATGGGCCCGGTGCGCGGCGGAAAAGGCATCGTTGACATAAACGTCGCCCAGGGCCGCCATCGAGGCCGCCAGCTGCGCGTCGTTCTTTTCCTCGCCCTCATGGAACCGGGTGTTTTCCAGCAGCACGATATCGCCGCGCTGCATCGCGCTGACCGCCGCCTTGGCGGGGCCGCCGATGCAATCCTCGGCAAAGATGATCTTGCGGCCCGGCAGGACGGTGTGCAGCGCGGGCAGCAACTGCTTCAGGCTCATGGCGGGGTCGGGTTTGCCCTTGGGGCGGCCGAAATGGGCCAGCAGCACCGGCTTGCCGCCCTTGGCGATGATATCGACGACGGTCGGCACGATTTTCTCGATCCGCGTCGCATCGGTGACATGGCCGTTCTCGACCGGCACGTTGATATCGACCCGCGTCAGCACGACCTTGCCGGTCAGGTCCATGTCGTCAAGTGTCTTCCAGGCCATTCGTCCCTCCACATGCCGGTCCTGCCGGTCTTGTCCCTTGTTCATCCCCCCGCGTCAACGGATCGCTGGGGTTTGCCCTTTTCCTTCGCGCCCCGGATGGCTAGGTTCGCCGCGAGAACTCACGGAGGACCATCATGGCCGAGATCACCGACCCGGAAAACACCATCATCGTCACACTCAAGGACGGTCCGGTGCATATCCAGCTGCTTCCCGACGTAGCTCCGCAGCATGTCGAGCGCATGAAGACGCTTGCCCGCGCCGGGGCCTATGACAATGTGGTGTTTCACCGCGTCATCGACGGCTTCATGGCGCAGTCGGGCGATGTCGAGCACGGCAAACACGGCGGCGATCTGCGCCGCGCGGGCACCGGCGGGTCGGATCTGCCCGACGTGCCGGCCGAATTTTCCCGGTTGCCGCACGACCGCGGCACGCTGGGCGCCGCGCGCTCGTCGAACCCGAACTCGGCCAACAGCCAGTTCTTCATCAACTTCAAGGACAACCACTTCCTGAACGGGCAATACACGGTCTACGGCCGGGTGATTTCCGGCATGGAACACGTCGACAAGATCAAGCGCGGCGAACCGGCACCCGAGCCGGACCGGATGCTGAGCGTGAAGGTCGCATCCGATGTCACCAATGGCTAAGCGCAACGGGATCATCATCGGTGGCCTGATGGTGCTGGGCCTTGGCATTCTGGGCCTGTCGCTCTGGTCGCAGAACCCGATGGCGCGGGCCGAGATCGCCAAGGATGCGGCGCCCTTCAAGGACACGCCCGGCCCCAATCTGGTGATCCAGATCGACGGCAAGGCGCATGGCACCGTGGTGATCGACCTGCTGCCCAAGGTCGCGCCGAAGACGGTGGCGCAGATCGTTACGCTGGCAAAGATGGGCGCCTATGACGGGGTGGTGTTCCACCGCGTCATCGACGGCTTCATGGCGCAGACCGGCGACGTGAAATATGGCAAGAAGGGTGGCGATCTCAGCCAGGCCGGGCTTGGCGGGTCGGACCTGCCGGACCTGCCGGCCGAGTTTTCCAACGTGCCCTTTGTGCGCGGCATCGTCGGCATGGCGCGGGCCAGCGATCCGAATAGCGGCAACTCGCAGTTCTTCATCATGTTTCAGCCCAACGCCGACCTGAACGGCAAGTATACCGTGTTCGGCCGCGTCATCTCTGGCATGGACGTGGTCGACGCGATCAAGCGCGGCGACGGCGACAACGGCACGGTGACGGGCGCGCCGGACTACATGGCCAAGGTCACGGTGCAGGAATAGTCGCGCAGCGGCAAGCGCCGGGGGGCTGTCTGCCCCCCGGGCGTTCCGATTTGTGTGGTTCGATCTTGGGAACGAGCCGATGAGCAGCCTCAGTCAACGGCGCCCTTGGGCCTGTTCCGACCGTCGGCTATGTCTCGAGGCGGATTGGTAGTTGTGATAGACTGACCGCGATGGAATGCATGCGCTCTGGTATTTCTCGCTGGAAATCCGTCAAGCGGAAGCCCGACCCCGGTCGAGCCTCGGCATTTGAAGCTTATGGCTGGGTAGTGGGCCTGTTTCTGTTGAGCTCATGTTCGCCCACTCTTCCGCCGCGATGTGAGGCCAACCCGCCCTCGGGCATACGCAACCAAGCAATTGGCATCGTCGACCAAAGCCTGCGGCAATTCTATGCTGAGCATGGCGCCGTCTTCGATTGGAAATCATTCTCCGCGCCCTACGACATATCCGTAGAACTATGCGGAAGCACCGCGAACGTGTATTTTGCGGTTAGCTCCGCAAGGGCAAAAGGCCTGCTTGATGTGGCTGATCAAGACGCTACGGTCGACTTGAATACACATCGGCTGCTTCAATATACCGACCACCACCTAAAGTATCTGAAGTAGATGGTGAAGGCGGCCATAGCTGTACGTGCGTGATCCGATCTCCGCGTGACCTGAGCCCCGAGGATATTTCCACCAGGAAGAATGGGCGCGCGGCGCTCAGCCGATGTTGACCAGCGCGTGACGCTTGCGGCCTGCGGTCAGCTTCAGGCCGCCCGCGATCTCGTCCAGCGTCATCAGCCGCGTCTCGGTCACCACCTCGTCGTTGATGCGGGCGCCGCCTTCGGCGAAGAGGCGCTTGGCCTCTTTGCCCGAGGGCGCCAACCCGGCGCGCACGAAAAGCGCGGTGTTGGCGATGCCCTCGCCGATGTCTGCGGCGCTCAGCGTGATGGTCGGCAGGTCGTCGCCGACGCCGCCCTTTTCGAACACCTCGCGCGCGGTCGCCTCGGCGGCGGCGGCGGCTTCGGCGCCGTGCAGAAGCGTCGTGACCTCGTTCGCCAGCCGGATCTTGGCGGCGTTGATCTCTGACCCTTCCAGCGCGCCCAGACGGTCGCATTCCTCCACCGGCAGTTCGGTGTAAAGCTTCAGGAACCGGCCCACGTCGGCGTCGGTGGTGTTGCGCCAGTACTGCCAGAACTCGTAGGCGCTGAACATGTCGCCGTTCAGCCAGACCGCGCCCGACTGGCTTTTGCCCATCTTGCGGCCGTCTGAGGTGGTCAGCAGATGCGAGGTCAGCCCGAAGATCTCATGGTCCAGCACCCGGCGGGTCAGGTCGATGCCGTTGACGATGTTGCCCCACTGGTCCGACCCGCCCATCTGCAACAGACAGCCATAGCGGCGGTTCAGTTCCAGAAAGTCGTAGGCCTGCAGGATCATGTAGTTGAATTCGAGGAAGCTGAGCGACTGTTCCCGGTCCAGCCGCGATTTCACCGATTCAAACGACAGCATCCGGTTGACCGAGAAGTGCCGCCCGATGTCGCGCAGGAAGTCGAGGTAATTGAGCGCATCGAGCCATTCGGCGTTGTTCACCATCATCGCGTCGCCGGGGCCTGAACCGAAGCTGACGTAGGACGAGAACACCGCCTTGATGCCGGCGATGTTGGCGTCGATCTGGGCGGGCGTCAGCAGCGGGCGTTCCTCGGCGCGGAAGCTCGGGTCGCCGACCTTGGTGGTGCCGCCGCCCATCAGCACGATCGGCTTGCCGCCGGTCTTTTGCAGCCAGCGCAGCATCATGATCTGGATCAGGCTGCCCACATGCAGCGAGGCGGCGGTGGCGTCAAAGCCGATGTAGCCCGGCACCACGCCCTTGGCGCAGACCTCGTCAAGCCCCTGATAATCGGTGCAATCGGCCAGAAAGCCGCGTTCGATCATCACACGCAGAAAGTCGGATTTCGGATGGTAGGTCATCGGGGTTTCGTCCATGCTCGGGCACGGCGTCTCTATAGCGGCGCGGGGCGGCGAGGGAAAGCGATCTTGCAGGACATGGGCATGATCCGGGTGGTGGGCACGATGTCGGGCACCTCGCTCGACGGGGTGGATGCCGCCGTGGTGGTGACCGACGGCGAGACGATCGAGGGCTTCGAGCAATCCGACTACCGCCCCTATACCGACGCTGAACGGGCGGTGATCCGCGCCGCGCTGGGGAAATGGCCGGGCGAGCCGGGGGTGCGCGAGGCGACCGAGGTGGTCGAGACCGCACATGCCGAACTGCTCAGCCGGTTCGACGCGGTGGAACTGGTGGGCTTTCACGGCCAGACGCTGGCGCATGATCCGCACGGGCGCGGCACCCATCAGATCGGCGACGGCGATGTGCTGGCCGCCGTGCTCGATCTGCCGGTGGTCTGGGATTTCCGCTCCAACGACGTGCGGCTGGGCGGGCAGGGCGCGCCGCTGGCGCCGTTCTACCATTTCGCGCTGGCCCGCCACATCGGCGCGGTGGCACCGCTGGTCTTCCTGAACCTTGGCGGCGTCGGCAATATCACCTGGATCGACCCGACCAAGGACCGGCCCGAGGCGCCGGGGGCTCTGCTGGCCTTCGACACCGGCCCGGCCAATGCGCCGATCAACGATCTGATGCAGGCCCGGCGCGGGCTGGCCGAGGATCAGGACGGGGCGCTGGCCGCCACCGGCACGGTGCATGAGGAGACCGTCGCGGCCTTCCTGCGCGATCCGTATTTCCGCCGGATCCCGCCGAAGTCGCTGGATCGCGATGCGTTCCGCGGCCTTGCCGTGCAGGTCGCGGAACTGTCGGATGCCGACGCCGCTGCCACGCTGACCGCCTGCGTGGCCGCCGCGGTGGCCGCGGCACTGGAACATCTGCCGCAACCGCCCGAGGGGATGCTGGTCGCCGGGGGCGGGCGCCACAATGCCACGCTGATGAAGATGCTGCAGGCGCGGCTGCCGTTTCCGGTGCTGCCGGTCGAGGATGGCGGTCTCGACGGCGACATGCTGGAGGCGCAGGCCTTCGGCTTTCTCGCGGTGCGGGTGCTGCGCGGCTTGCCGACCTCTTGCCCCGGCACCACCGGGGTGGCGGCGGCGGTCGGCGGCGGCCGGATCAGCCGCCCCTGACGCTCACGCCCGCGCTGCGCGGCCGCGGGCCTGATGCACCATCGAGCCGGTGTAGATCACCAGCGCCAGCCAGATCATCGGAAAGGCGATCATCTGCGCCTGCCCGAACGGCTCGTCGAAGATAAAGACGGCGGTCAGGAAGATCATCGTCGGCGCGATGTATTGCAGGATGCCGATGGTCGACAGCCGCAACAGCTTGGCACCATTGGCATAGATCATCAGCGGCGCGGCGGTGATCACGCCGCAGCCCAGCAAGAGCAGCGTATCGCGCGCACCGTGGCCGTGCAGATGGCTTTGCCCGGTCGCCTCCAGCCAGCCGAGGTAGCCAAGTGCCACCGGCAAGAGCAGCGCGACCTCGAGAAAGAAGCCCTGATTGGGGCCGATCGGCAGCGATTTCTTCAGGAAGGCATAGGCGCCCCAGCTGACCGTCAGCCCCAGCGCCACCAGCGGCAGGTGCCCGGCCTCGATCGTCAGGATCGCGACGGCGGCGGCGGCCAGCGCGATGGCCGCGATCTGGATCGGCTTCAGCCGCTCGCCCAGCAGCAGCGCGCCCAGAAACACGCTGAACAGCGGGTTGATGTAATACCCCAGCGCCGCGTCGAGCGTATGGCCCGAGGCGATCGCCCAGACATAGATGCTCCAGTTCACGGTGATCAGCACCGCCGTCACCGCCGCCATGCCCAGCATCTTGGGATTGCGGATGGCGGCGTGCAGATCGGCCGTGCGCCCCAGCGCGATCAGCACGGCGCCAGCGACCGGCACCGACCAGATCACCCGATGGGCGATGATTTCGAACGGCGGGATATCGCCCATCGCATGCATGTAGACCGGCAGGAACCCCCAGAGCAGATAGGCGGTGATCGCGAAGGCCAACCCGCGCGGGCTGTCTTCGTTCGGGCGGGGGGCGGGTGCGGTCATGCGGGCGGCCTTTCAGGAACACGAGCGACCTAGCCGATCACGCCCGCCGCCGCCAATGCAATGTTGTGGCCCGCTGCATCGCGGGACGTGATGATAGGCGCCGTCAGCGCGGGATGTCGAAGCCCGGCGGCGCCAGTTCGAACCCCTCGAAGCGAAAGCCGGGGCTGACGGTGCAGCCGACAAGGCTCCACGCGCCGGTGGACCGCGCCGCCTGCCAGTGCAGCGGCGGCACGATCACCTGCGGGCTGTCGCCGCCGGTCACGTCCGGCCCCAGCCGATGCGCGACCGCCGGGCCGGCCGCCCCGGCCGCCAGCGACAGGATCAAGGGCGCACCGGCGTGGAAATGCCAGATCTCGGCGGCATCGACCCGGTGCCAGTGGCTGCGCTCGCCCGCCCGCAGCAGGAACAGGATCGCCGTCCCCACCGGGCGTTCCCCCGCCGCCGCTTCAGCCACCCAGGTCTGCCGGTACCAGCCGCCCTCGGGATGCGGCGCAAGCCCCAGCCGGTCGATGATCGCCTTCGCCTCGGTCATGGCTTTCCCCTGCGGCTGCCGCTGGTCTAGGCTGGCGCGAAATGGCGAAGGGGGCAAGGCATGGCAGGCGTTCAGGGGCGTGTGGCACTGGTGACGGGGGCAGGCAGCGCAGAGGGCATCGGCTTTGCCTGCGCGCGGGCGCTGGCGGCGGCGGGCGCGCGCGTCGCGATCACCGCGACGACGGCGCGCATCTTCGAGCGGCAAGCAGAGCTGCCCGGCAGCCACGCAGCCTGCGCCGACCTGACCCGGCAGGAGGACCTGGACGCCCTCATCGCCGGAGTCGAGGCCATGCTTGGCCCGATCGACATTCTGGTGAACAACGCGGGCATGGCGCAGACCGGGCGCGATTTGCCGTCGCGCCCGCTGCGCGACCAGACCGACGACGGCTGGTCCTTCGGCCTCGACATCAGCCTGACCTCGGCTTTCCGCGTCACCCGCGCCGTGCTGCCGGGGATGCGCGCCCGCCGCCACGGCCGGATCATCCAGATGTCATCCGTCACCGGCCCGGTGGTGGGCATCGCGGGCTCGGCCACCTATGCCGCTGCCAAGGCGGGGATGCTGGGCCTGACCCGCTGCCTTGCGGTCGAGGAGGGCGGCCACGGCATCACCGCCAACTGCATCGGCCCCGGCTGGATCGCCACCGCGTCCTCCTCCGACGCGGAGCGCACGGCGGGCCGCTTCACCCCGGTCGGCCGCCCCGGCCGCCCCGAAGAGGTGGCCCACGCCGCCCTTTTCCTCGCCGCCGACGAGGCGAGCTATGTCACCGGCCAGCTGATCGTGGTCGACGGCGGCAACACGGTGCAGGAATACAAGGTCGCGCTGCCCGGCAAATGAAAAGGGGAGAGCCTCGCGACCCTCCCCCCAAATTCTTACTGGCGCAAATATCCCGCGGGGGTCCGGGGGCGCGAAGCCCCCGGCGCCGTCCGCGAGCCTTACCGCCCGACCATCGACCAGCCAGCATATTCCGCCGTCTCGCCCAGCATTTCCTCGATCCGGATCAGCTGGTTGTATTTCGCCAGCCGGTCCGAGCGCGACAGCGAGCCGGTCTTGATCTGGCCGCAGTTGGTCGCCACCGCCAGATCGGCGATGGTGGCGTCCTCGGTTTCGCCGGAACGGTGGCTCATCACGCAGGTGTAGCGCGCGCGGTGGGCCATTTCGACGGCGGCCAGCGTTTCTGTCAGCGTGCCGATCTGGTTCACCTTCACCAGAAGGCTGTTGGCGATGCCCTGCCGGATGCCTTCGGCCAGCAGTGCCGGGTTGGTGACGAAGTTGTCGTCGCCGACCAGCTGCACCTTGCCGCCCAGTTCGCGGGTCAGGTGGATCCAGCCCGCGGTATCCATCTCGGCGCAGCCATCCTCGACCGACAGGATCGGGTAGTCGTTCACCAGCGCGGCGAGGTAGGCCACGTTTTCCTCGGGGCTCAGGCTCAGGCCCTCGCCTGCCATCTCGTACTTGCCGTCCTTGAAATATTCCGAGGCGGCGCAGTCGACCGCCAGCGAGATATCCTCGCCCGGCCGGTAGCCCGCCTTCTCGATCGCCTTCAGGATGAAGTCGAGCGCGTCGCGGGTGCTGCTGAGGTTGGGGGCAAAGCCGCCCTCGTCGCCGACCGCCGTCGAGAATCCGGCGGCGTGCAGTTCCTTCTTCAGCGTGTGGAACACTTCCGACCCCATCCGGATCGCGTCGCGGATGTTGTCGGCGGCGACCGGCATGATCATGAATTCCTGAATGTCGATCGGGTTGTCGGCATGCTGGCCGCCGTTGATGATGTTCATCATCGGCACCGGCAGTACCCGCGCGGCGGTGCCGCCGACGTAGCGGTAAAGCGGCTGGGTGGTGAACTCGGCCGCGGCCTTGGCCACCGCAAGGCTGATGCCCAGAATCGCGTTGGCGCCAAGCCGCGCCTTGTTCGGGGTGCCGTCGATCTCGATCATGGCGCGGTCGATGGCGACCTGTTCGGTCGCATCGAAGCCCACCAGTTCCTCGGCCAGTTCGCCGTTCACCGCGGCCACCGCCTCCAGCACGCCCTTGCCCATGTAGCGGCTCTTGTCGCCGTCCCGGCGCTCGACCGCCTCGCGGGTGCCGGTCGAGGCGCCCGACGGCACGGCGGCACGGCCCATCGTGCCGTCCTCCAGCACCACGTCCACCTCGACGGTCGGGTTGCCGCGGCTGTCGAGAATCTCGCGCGCGTGGATGTCTACGATCGTGCTCATCTGATGTCCTTTTCGGTCGGGTTCGGTCCGGTTCGGTCGGGGTGCGCGGCGGATGCGAACCCGGCGGCCACCCGGCTTCTCCTCGCGCAGTCTGTCCAATTTGTCCTGCAAAGAGCCTCGGGCGCGGTTTACGCGAGGACGCTGCACGAGGCTAGTGGTTTCACGCGCCCTTGACTTGGGCCCGCGCGGCGGCAAACGGTGGCGCGGGTCGATGGGGAGGATCGGATGGCGCGCAAGGATCGGCTGGACGGGGTGGGCCTTGCCGGGTTGCTGGTGTCGGCGATCCTGTTCGGCATCAATCAGGTCGTCATCAAGGTGGTCGATGATGGCCTGCAGCCGGTGTTCTTCGCCGGGCTGCGCTCGCTGGGGGCGTTCTTCTGCATCTGGGGCTGGATGGTCTGGCAGGGCCGCCCGCCCAGGCTGACGCCCGGCACCATCGGCGCCGGGGTGCTGGCCGGGCTGGTGTTCTCGGCCGAGTTCCTGTGCCTCTTCCTCGCGCTCGACCACACCACGGTGGTGCGGACCTCGATCATCTTCTACTCGATGCCGCTCTGGATGTCGGTCATCGCGCATTATGCGCTGCCGGGTGAACGCATCACCCCGCTGAAGGCGCTGGGGCTGGTGCTGGCCTTCGCCGGGGTGGCCTGGGCGCTGGTCAACCGCGGCAGCGGCGGTGGCAAGGCCAGCCTGACGGGCGATCTGTTCGCGCTTGGCGCCGCCTTCGGCTGGGCCGGCACCGCGCTGATGGCGCGCGGCTCGGCGATGGCGCGGATCAAGCCGGAAATGCAGCTGTTCTGGATGGTCGGCGTTTCTGGCCCGGTGCTGATCGCGGCCTCGGTCTTTTTCGGGCCCTGGCTGCGCGAGTTGCAGCCGATCCACATCGCGGGCGTGCTGTTCCAGATCGTCGTGGTGGTTTCGGCCGGGTTCATCCTCTGGCTGTGGCTGCTGTCGGTCTATCCGGCCTCGGTGGTGACCAGCTTTTCCTTCCTTACCCCGCTTCTCAGCATCGGCTTCGGCTGGCTCTTGCTGGGCGAGCCGGTGGGGCCGCAGACCTTTTCGGCCGGGGCGTTGGTGGCGCTGGGAATCGTGCTGATCGCGCGGGCGCCACGCGCCGGGCCATCTGGCGGGATTCCCGAACGAAAAGAATCCGTTAGCGCGCGATCCTGAGGTCGGCCCAGATCGGCAAGTGGTCCGAGGCGCGCGCCGCCTCGCCCTGATCCATCATGCCCTGCGCGGTAACGCTGAAGCGGTCGCTCAAGGCGATGCGGTCCAGCGGCGCAAGCCGCAGCCGGGCGTGAAAGCTGTGCCCCGGCGCCAGCACGCGAAAGCCGGGTGCCAGCGGCAGCAGCGGCGCGTCGGGCGCCCATTCGTTGAAGTCGCCAAGGATCAGCGTCGGCAGCGGCGGCTGCCGATCGAGCCAGTCGACCAGCCGCCCCAGCTGGCGCAACCGGTCGGCGCCGCGCAGGCCAAGGTGCAGGCCGACGACGCGAAACCGGTCGCGCCCGCGTTGCAGGTCGGCCGACACCGCGCCGCGCGGCTCGAATGACGGCAGGTCAAGCCGGTGAACGTCGAGCAGTTCGATCTCGGGGCGCACCAGCAGGGCGTTGCCGTGCCAGCCAAGGCTGACGGCGCTTTGGCCCAGCGGCAGCGGGCGAAAGATCGACCCGGCGGCGATCAGGCTGGCGGGCAGGGCGGCAGGGCGTGGGCCCAGCCGACGGTCGCTTTCCTGCAAGGCCACGATGTCGGCGCCGGTCGCGGCGATCACGCGCAGCGTGCGGTCGGGGTCTCGGCGGCGGTCCACCCCCAGACATTTGCGGATGTTCCACGATGCGACGCGCAGCGCCCCGTCGGCGCGACCGGGCAGGGGCTGCAACATCTCAGGTGCCGCAAAAGGTCTTGCGCACGGCCTCGGCGGGGCGGGGCGCGGCGGTCAGGTCAAGATCCTCCGGCGCGGGGCCGAAGGGGCGGGCAAGGGCGGCGTTCAGCCGGTGGAAGGGGGCCAGATCACCCGCCACGGCGGCCTGAATCGCGGCCTCCACCCGGTGGTTGCGCGGGATGATCGCGGGGTTGACGCGGGCCGCCGTGGCGCGGGCCTCGGCCTCGCTGCGCCCCTCGCGGGCCAGCCGGTCGCGCCAGTCGCGAGCCCAGCTGTCCCAGGCCTCTGGCTCGGCGAATTCCTCGCGCGCGGTGCCCTCGGCCAAGCCACGGAAGGTGCGGGTGAAATCGGCCTGCAGCGTGCCCATCCGGCCCAGCAACATCTCGATCAGCCCGCCGTCGCCCTCTTCGGCCGTGGTCAGGCCGATCTTGGCGCGGAAGCGGGCGAGCCAGGCCGCCTCATAGACCTCGGCGAAGCCCTGCACGACGGCGGTGGCGGCCTCGATGGCGGCGTTCTGGTCGGGGTCGATCAGCGGCAGCAGGCCGGTGGCCAGTTGCGCCATGTTCCAGACCGCGATCTGCGGCTGGTTGGCATAGGCATAGCGGCCGAACTGGTCGATCGAGGAAAACACCCGGTCGGGGTGGAAATCGTCCATGAAGGCGCAGGGGCCGTAGTCGATCGTCTCGCCGCCGACATGGCTGTTGTCGGTGTTCATCACGCCGTGGATGAAGCCAAGCCCCATCCATTGCGCGACCAGACGCGCCTGCGCGGCGGTGGCGGCCTGCAACAGGCCAAGCGCGCCCTGCGCGGCGGGATAGTGGCGGGCGATGGCGTGGTCGGTCAGGATCTGCAACGCTTCGGTATCGCCGCGCGCGGCGAAGAACTGGAAGGTGCCGACGCGGATATGGCTGGAGGCGACGCGGGCCAGCACGGCGCCGGGCAGCGCGGTTTCGCGGTACACGTCTTCGCCAGTCGTCACCGCGGCCAGCGCGCGGGTGGTGGGCACGCCAAGCGCGTGCATGGCTTCCGAAATCAGGTATTCGCGGATCACCGGCCCGACCCAGGCCCGCCCGTCGCCGCGGCGCGAGAACGGCGTGGGCCCCGCGCCTTTCAGCTGAATGTCGTAGCGGTTTCCGTCGGTTGCCAGAACCTCGCCCAGCAGGATCGCGCGCCCGTCGCCCAGTTGCGGGTTCCAGCCGCCGAACTGGTGCCCGGCATAGGCCTGCGCCAGCGGTTCCGCCCCTTCCGGCACGCGGTTGCCGGCCAGAACCGCCAGCCCCTCGGGCGTGGCCAGCGCGGCGGGGTCGAGGCCGAGCATGCGGGCCAGCGGCGCGTTGATCGCGATCAGGCCGGGGGCGGCGACCGGCGTCGGGTCCAGCCGCGCGTAGAACCGGGCGGGCAGGCGGGCATAACTGTTGTCGAAGGGCATTCGCAGCGACATCGGGCGCTCCTTTGATCCCTAGATAGGTGCGCGGGACCGATCCGGGAACGACTTTTCCGCGAAAAATCGCCGTGCGGTCAGAGCCGGGCGATCCGTTCGGTCAGCAGGGCAAAGAAGCCCTCGGCGTCGATGTCGCCCATGAACATCGCATTGGGTGCCCGGCCCGAAACGCCCCACCAGTCGGCGACCGTCATGCCAAGGGTGAATTCGCCTTTGGTTTCAATCACCACGTTGATGTGGCGGCCCGTGAACAACTCGGGGCGGATCACGTAGGCGGTCACGCAGGGGTCGTGCAGCGGCGCGCCCTCGCTGCCGTATTTGCCCATGTCGAAGCGTTCGAAGTAATCCGTCCACTCGGCGACGCAGCGCCCGGCCGGGGTGCCAAGGGCGCGAAACGCCTCGATCCGCGGCCGCGTGGTCAGCGCCTTGTGCGTGACGTCGAGCGGCATCACGATCAGCTTGGCGCCGGATTTGAACACGATATCCGCGGCTTCCGGGTCGACGTAAATGTTGAACTCGGCCGCCGGGGTGATGTTGCCGACCTCGAAATAGGCGCCGCCCATCAGCACAATCTCCTGAATGCGCGGCACGATGTCGGGTGCCTTCAGCATCGCCGCCGCGAGGTTGGTCAGCGGCCCCAGCGGGCAGAGTGTCACCGTTCCCGCCGGTTCATGCCGCAGGGTGTCGATGATGAAATCCACCGCGTGCTGCGCCTGCAACGGCATTGTGGGATCGGCCATCACCGGGCCGTCGAGGCCGGTCTTGCCGTGCACATGTTCCGCCGTCACCAGCTTGCGCTGCAACGGCGCCTCGCAACCGGCAAAGACCTTTGTGTCTGGTTTTCCAGCCAGTTCGCAGATGATCCTCGCGTTCTTCTGGGTCAGCGGCAGCGGCACGTTGCCGGCCACGGCGGTGATGCCCAGCAGGTCGATGTCTTCCGGGCTGGCCAGCGCCAGCAGGATCGCCACGGCGTCATCCTGGCCGGGGTCGGTGTCGATGATGATCTTGCGCGGGCTCATGGCGGCCTCCCTGTTCGGGGCGAGGTAAGCGGAAGCCGCGGCGATTGTCGAGGGGGGCTCAGGCGCCCTTCGCGGCCTTCTCGGCCGCCTTCGCCAGGTTCCAGAGCGCGTCCATCTCGGCCAGATCGCTGTCTTCGGGGCGCTTGCCCTGCGCCGCCAGCGCCGCCTCGATCGAGCGGAAGCGGCGGGTGAACTTGGCATTCGCCGCCCGCAGCGCGGCTTCGGGCTCGATCTTCAGGTGGCGGGCGAGGTTGGCCATCACGAACAGAAGATCGCCGAATTCCTCGAATTGCTCGACCTCGGTCAATGTGTCGCGCGCCTCGACCAGTTCGCGCGCTTCTTCAACGATCTTGTCCAGCACCTCGTCGGTCGAGGGCCAGTCGAACCCGACCCGCGCCGCGCGCTTTTGCAGCTTGACCGCGCGCAGCAGCGCGGGCAGGCCGACTGCCACGCCGTCGAGCACGCCATGTTCGGCCTTCGCCGCACGCTCGGCGGCCTTCACCCGTTCCCAATCCACGGTTTGCTGGTCGGCCGACTTGTCGCGGGACTCATTGCCGAAGACATGCGGATGGCGGGCCACCATCTTGTCGGCGATGGTGCGCACCACATCGCCGAAGGCAAAGAGCCCGGCATCCTCGGCC
The DNA here is from genome assembly GCA_016124615.1 of Paracoccaceae bacterium. Lineage (GTDB taxonomy): Bacteria > Pseudomonadota > Alphaproteobacteria > Rhodobacterales > Rhodobacteraceae > Solirhodobacter. The sequence continues at coordinate 186,874 of WGNF01000003.1, forward strand.
ATCTGGGCATGAAACACCGACTGGAACAGCAGGTCGCCCAACTCGCCCCGCAGCTCGTCCCAGGCCGCGCGCTCGATGGCGTCGGCGACCTCATAGGCTTCCTCGATCGTATAGGGGGCGATGGTGGCGAAGGTCTGTTCCACATCCCAGGGGCAGCCGGTGGCGGGATCGCGCAGGCGGCGCATGATCTCCAGCAGGCGGGGCATGCCGCCGTCGGGGTCGTGGACAAGGGCGTCGCTGTCTCTGGGCATCCGAATTGATCCGTGTAGTCTGTTGCCCGAGTCTTATCGGAAAAGCAGGAAGGGGAGTCCATCATGGCCATCGTCAATCGCATCGCGGATTTTGCCGACGACATGACCGCGTGGCGGCAGCAGTTGCACCGCCAGCCGGAACTGGGGCTGGAATGCCACCAGACGGCAGCCTTCGTCGTGGCGCGGCTGAAAGAATTCGGCGTCGACGAGATCCACGAGGGGTTCGCGCAATCGGGCGTGGTGGCGATCATCAACGGCACCGGCGCGGGGCCGACCATCGGGCTGCGCGCCGACATGGACGCGCTGCCGATGACCGAGACGACCGGCCTTGCCTATGCCAGCGAGACGCCCGGCAAGATGCACGCCTGCGGCCATGACGGGCATACCACGATGCTGCTGGGCGCGGCGAAATACCTGGCCGAAACGCGGAACTTCGCCGGCCGGGTGGCGCTGATCTTCCAGCCCGGCGAAGAGGGCGCGGGCGGCGGGCGCATCATGGTGCAGGACGGTATCATGGACCGCTTCGGCATCGGCGAGGTTTACGGCATCCACAATTCGCCTGGCCTGCCGGTCGGCCAGATCGAGACGCGGGTGGGGCCGCTGCTGGCCTCGGTCGCCGAGTTCGACATCGAGATCACCGGGCTGGGCGGGCATGGCGCCACGCCGCATGTGTCGCGCGATCCGATTGCGGCGGCGCTGCAGCTGGGGCAGGCGATCCAGACCATCGTGGCGCGCAATACCGACGCGCTCGACAATCTGGTGGTCTCGATCACCCAGATTCACGCCGGTTCCGCCTACAACGTCATCCCGCCCTCGGCCCATCTTTGCGGCACGGTGCGCTGCTACCGCAAGCCGGTGCAGGACATGGTGCGCCGCCGGATGGAGGAGATTTGCGCAGGCACCGGGCTGGCGATGGGGGTGACGGCCAGGCTCGATTTCCGCGCCGACTATCCGGCGACGGTCAACCATGCCGAACAGACACACAAGGCGGTGGCGGTGGCGCGCGCGGTGGCGGGGGCCGAAAACGTCGATGACGCCGCCCAGCCGATCATGGCGGGCGAGGATTTCGCCTATATGCTGGAGGCGCGGCCGGGGGCCTATCTGTTCTTCGGGCAGGGCGATACCGCCTTCGTCCACGACCCGGCCTATGACTTCAACGATGCGCTCGCGCCGCTGGGGGCCTCGTACTTCGCCCGGCTGGTCGAAACCCTGCAACCGCGCGCGGCCTGAGGCGCCGGGGTTGCCGCCGCCGGTGGAACCTGCCACCTAGGCGGCAACCCGTCCTGAAGGAGAAATCCATGCCCGTCCTCAACCGCATCGCCGACTATGCCGAAGAGATGAAGACCTGGCGGCGCCACCTGCACATGCACCCCGAGCTGAAATTCGACTGCACCGAAACCGCGGCCTTCGTCGCGGCGCGGCTGAAGGAATTCGGCGTGGACGAGATCCACGAGGGCATCGCGAAAAGCGGCATCGTGGCGATCATCAACGGCAGTGGCGAGGGGCCAACCATCGGCCTGCGTGCCGACATGGACGCGCTGCCGATCACCGAGACGACGGGGGCCGACTATGCCTCGGCCAACCCCGGCAAGATGCATGCCTGCGGCCATGACGGGCACACCACGATGCTGCTGGGGGCGGCGAAATACCTGGCCGAAACCCGCCGCTTTGCCGGCCGTGTTGCGCTGATCTTTCAACCGGCGGAAGAGGATGGCGGCGGCGGCGAGGTGATGGTGCAGGAAGGCATCATGGACCGTTTCGGCATCGCGCAGGTCTACGGCATCCACAACGCGCCGAACCAGACCTTTGGCAGCTTCAACACCATGCCGGGGCCGCTGATGGCGGCGGTGGATACCGCCTGGGTCTATCTCACCGGCAAGGGCGGGCATGGCGCGACGCCGCACGAAACCGTCGATCCGCTGATCGCGGGCGTCGGCATGGTGCAGGCGTTGCAGACCATCGTGACGCGCAACGCCCATGCGATGGATGAAATCGTGATCTCGGTGACGCAGTTCCATTCGGGATCGGCCTCGAACATCATCCCGGAAGAGGCGTGGTTCTGCGCCACCATCCGCACCTTCCGCCCCGAGCTGCGCGCGCTGGTGAAGAAACGCTTCCACGAGATCATCGAGGGGCACGCGGCGGCCTATGCCGTGCAGGCGCGCATCGACTACGACTGGGGCTATCCCGCGACGGTGAACGACCCGGCCAAGGCCGAATTCGCCGCCGAGGTGGCGCGCGAGGTTTCCGGCGACGATCTGGTCGATGCCAACGCGGGCCGCGAGATGGGGGCCGAGGATTTCAGCTACATGCTGGAAGCGCGGCCGGGCGCCTACCTTTTCCTTGGCACCGGGCCGGGCGCGGGGCTGCACCACCCCAAGTTCGACTTCAACGACGAGGCCGCGCCGATCGGCGCCAGCTTCTTCGCCCGGCTGGTGGAACGGGCGCAACCGGTGGCATAGGCCGGGCCGGGCCCGGCAGGAGGGCGGAGATGGAATCGCTGGCGATCGGCAGGGCCTTCACACTGATCGAGCCGGGGCCGGTCGTTCTGGTCACGACCAGCGACGGGCGCAAAGACAACGTGATGACCATCAGCTGGACGATGGTGCTTGGCTTTGGCGCGGAATTCGCCATCACCACCGGGCCGTGGAACCATTCCTATGCCGCCCTGCTGGCCACGCGCGAATGCGTGATCGCCATCCCCACAGTGGATCTGATTGATACCGTGGTCGGCATCGGAACCTGCTCTGGCAGGGATACCGACAAGTTTGCGCGGTTCGGCCTGACCGCCGTGACGGCGGCAGAGGTGCGCCCGCCGCTGATCCGGGAATGTCTGGCGCATATCGAATGCCGGGTGGTCGAGGTGGTCGAGCGCCACAACATCGTCGTGCTGCAGGGCGTGGCCGCCCATATCGACAGCACCCGGGCCGAGAAACGGACGATCCATGCGGTGGGCGATGGCACCTTCATCACCGACGGCGGCAGGATCGACCGCAAAGCGATGATGCGCTCAAAGCTGCCCGACGGGATCTAGGCCGCGCGTCGCGGCAGCGCCCCGTCCTGCAGGCCATAGACCGCATAGGCCGCGCGCAGCCAGGTGCGGCGCAGCGGCGGCAGCGGAAACCGGCGCGGCGGTATCCGCATCAGCGCGGGCACCGGCGTCGGGCGGCCCGCGATCAGCCCCGCCGCCAGCACCCCGCCCAGCGAGGCCGGGGCCACGCCGTTGCCGTGCCAGCCGAAGGCCGCGTAAAGCCCCTGTGCGCCCGGCACCGGCCCGACGAAGGGCGCCAGGCTGCCGGTCAGGCAGACAAAGCCCGACCATTCCGCCTCGACCGGCACGGCGGCCCAGGCCGGGAACATCCGCGCAAAGTCATCCCGCACCCGGGCGGCGGTGCGGGCGGCGGCGCTGGTGGCCGCGCTGATGCCGCCGCGCATCCCGAACAGGAAGCGCCCGTCCGGCAGGTGGCGGAAATAGTGCAGCAGGTGCCGCGTGTCATAGGACATGATCGGCGTGGTAAAGCCCTGCGCGCGCCGCTCGGCCGCGCTGAGCGGGCGGGTCATCAGCACCGCCGATTGCGCGGGCAGCGTGCGCCCGCCGATCCAGGGCGGCAGATCGTCCGAGGAATAGCCGTTCGTCGCGATCAGCACCCGCCGCGCCAGCACCGAACCCTGCGGCGTGGTCAGCCGCCAGCCTTGCCCCTCGGGCGCCAGCGCCACCACCGGGCTCTGGCCGTAAAGCTGCACGCCGGTCGCCCGGGCGACACCGGCCAAGCCCTCGGCATAGGCCAGCGGATGGATCGGAAACCCGGTCGGCGAAAAGGCCGCGCCGTGAAAGCCCGCGCCGGTCAGCCCGCGTTCGGCCAGTGCGGCGGCGGGGATCAGCTCGGTCTCTTCGCCGTAAAGCGCCATCTTGGCCTCGGCATCCTCGGCCAGGGCTTTCAGCGCGCGGGGGGAATGGGCGATGCAGATGTCGCCGGTCGGGCCCTGCCGGGCGGCAATACCGTGGCGCGACAATAGCCCCGCCACCCGCTCGATCGCGCGGTGCTGGAAGTCGCGGAAATCGCGGGCGCCGCCCTCGCCGACGCGGGCGACGATCTGGCGGTCGCTGAGCTTGCTGCCGCCGATGCAGCAGAACCCGCCGTTGCGCCCCGAGGCGCCCCAGCCGGGCTGCCCCGCATCCAGCACCACCACATCGGCGCCATGCCCGCGCGCCAGTTCCAGCGCTGCGTTCAGCCCGGCATAGCCCGCGCCGATCACCGCGACCTCGGCCCGCACGAAGCCGGTCAGCGGCGCGGCCGGGGCGGGCGCGGGCAGGCTGGCGCGCCAATGGCTGGGCGGCCAGCGGCTGGTGTCATAGGCGGGGTCTTCGTAAAGGCGGCGCACAGCGGGATTCCGGCATTGCAGAGGGTTCCGGCATCGTGGCCGCATCCGCGCGCTCCCGCAACCGTGATCACGCGGGCGGGGCTGCGACCGAGTTGCCAGCCGCGCCGCCGCGCGCTAGGTCAGGAACCGGTAGAGCAACAGATGGAGCGCGCGGCATGGCCCTCGAAGACGCCAGCAACGAGGTGGATACCGCCTTCACCCGCAAGGGCAACCGCGGTCTGGCCTGGGAAAACGCCTTTGGCGGCGCGACCAGCTTCTTGCGCCGCAGCTACACCAAGGATCTGACCGGGGTCGATCTGGCCTTCACCGGCGTGCCCTTCGATCAGGCGGTGACGCACCGCACCGGCACCCGCTTCGGCCCCCGCGCGATCCGCGAGGCGAGCGCGCTGCAACCCTTCGATCCGCCCTATGGCTGGGGCTTCTCGCCGCTCGACGAGTTTTCAATCGTCGATTACGGCGATGTCGCCTTCGACTATGCCAAGGTGTCGGACTTCCCCGATACGCTGACCGCGCATATCCGCAAGATCCTCGCGGCCGGGGCAGGGACGATCGCGCTTGGCGGCGACCACTACATCTCCTTCCCGATTCTGAAGGCCTATGCCGAGAAATATGGCCCCCTCAGCCTCATCCATTTCGACGCCCATTCCGACACCTGGGTCGATGACGACTTCAGCCGGATTGACCACGGCACGATGTTCTACAAGGCGGTGAAGTCGGGCATCGTCGACCCCAAGCGGTCCGTGCAGATCGGCATCCGCACCCATAACGACGATTTCATGGGCGTGCATGTCATCGACGCGCGCGAGGTGCATGAAAAAGGCACCGCCGCAGCCGTGGCCAAGGCGAAAGAGATCGTCGGCAACCACCCCACCTACGTCACCTTCGACATCGACGCGCTCGACCCGGCCTTTGCGCCGGGCACCGGCACGCCGGTCTGGGGCGGGCTGCATTCCTGGCAGGCGGCGGCGATGCTGCGCGATCTGGCCGGCATCAACATGGTCGGCGGCGATATCGTCGAGGTGTCGCCCGCTTTCGACACCACCGGCGCCACCGCCATCGCCGGCGCCCATGTCGCGACCGAGTTGATGTGTCTTTATTGCTGGGCCCGTCGGGGCTAGGGCGATGCGGCGGGTGGCACGGGCGGGCCTGCTGCTGCTGGTGCTGGCCGTCGGCCTGATGGCCTATGTCCGGTTCTCGCCGAACGATGCCGCGCGCTGGCAGGTCGATCCCGTCACCGCGGGGGTCGCGGGGCTGTCGAACGGCTACCTGTTGCGCCCCGCGGGCGGCGATGCCGCGGCGCCGGTCTATGCGATGCCGCCCGCGGCACTGGCCGCGAGGATCGACGCCGTCGCCCGCGCCTGGCCACGCACCCGGCGTTTCGCGGGCGATCCGGCCATGGGCGTCGTGACCTACATCACCCGCACCCTGGTCTGGGGCTTTCCCGACTTCACCACCGTCAAGGTGCTGCCCGCGCCCGGCGGCGCCACCTTTGCCGCCTTCGCCCGCGCCCGCTTCGGGCAGGGCGATTTCGGCGTCAACAAGGCGCGGCTGCTGGCCTGGCTCGCCGCCCTGCGCTGATCCTGCGCCTGTCACCCTTGACCGGCGCGACCGGCCATGCCAATGCCCGCGCATGGTTCCCTTGGACAAGCTTGACCAGATCACGCGCCGTTTCGAGTTCCTCGAAGCCCGGCTTTCCGCTGGCGCCGCGCCTGCGGAAATCGCCCCCCTCAGCCGCGAATATTCCGACCTGAAACCGGTGGTGACCGAAATCGCCGCCTACCGCCGCGCGCTGGCCGATCTGGACGAGGCCGAAGCGATGCTGGCCGACCCCGAGATGCGCGCGCTGGCCGAGGATGAACTGCCGCGCCTGAAGGCCCGCATCCCCGAGATGGAGCAGGCGCTGCGGGTGGCGCTGCTGCCGAAAGACGCCGCCGACGCCCGCCCCGCCATCCTCGAAATTCGCCCCGGCACCGGCGGCGAGGAGGCCGCGCTGTTCGCCGCCGACCTTCTGCGCATGTACCAGCGCCACGCCGAGGCGCAGGGCTGGAAGTTCCAGATCCTCGAAGAGCAGGAAACCGAGCTGGGCGGCATCAAGGAAGTCACCGCGCTGGTGACGGGCGAGGGGGTCTTTGCCCGGCTGAAATACGAATCCGGCGTCCACCGGGTGCAGCGCGTCCCCACCACCGAGGCGGGCGGGCGCATCCACACCTCGGCCGCCACCGTCGCCGTGCTGCCCGAGGCGGAAGAGGTCGACATCGACATCCCCGCCACCGACATCCGCATCGACACGATGCGGGCCAGCGGGGCCGGGGGCCAGCACGTCAACACCACCGATTCGGCGGTGCGCATCACCCATTTGCCGACCGGCATCATCGTCACCTCGGCGCAGAAGTCGCAGCACCAGAACCGCGCCATCGCCATGCAGGTGCTGCGCGCCCGGCTTTACGACCTTGAACGCGGCCGGATCGACGCCGAACGCTCGGCCGACCGGCGCGCGCAGGTCGGCACCGGCGACCGCAGTGAACGCATCCGCACCTACAACTTTCCGCAAGGCCGGATGACCGACCACCGCATCAACCTGACGCTTTACCGGCTGGATGCGATCATGGCGGGCGATCTGACCGAGGTCATCGACGCGCTGGTGGCCGACGATCAGGCCCGCAAACTGGCCGAGATGGAGGCATGACCGGCGCAGACGCGCTGCGCGCGGCGATCCCCCGCCTGCGCGACGCCGGGGTCGAGGATGCCGCCCGCGACGCCCGCGTTCTGCTGGCCCATGCCATCGGCATCGCCTCCGACCGGCTGACGCTGCATCTGCCCGACCCGCTGCAGCCCGAGGCCGCCGCGCGGTTCGAGGCCGCCATAACCGCCCGCGCCGCCCGCCAGCCGGTCAGCCAGATCACCGGGCGGCGGCTGTTCTGGGGCCGCCCGTTCCGTGTCACCCCCGACGTGCTCGACCCGCGCCCCGAGACGGAATGCCTGATCGCGGCGGCCCTCGCGGCGCCGTTCACCCGCGTTCTCGACCTTGGCACCGGCACCGCCTGCATCCTCTTGACCCTGCTGGCCGAGCGCCCCGGCACCACCGGGTTAGGCACCGACCTTTCCGACGCCGCGCTGGCGGTGGCGCGCGAAAACGCCGCCAGCCTCGGCTTCGCCATCCACGCCAGCTTCCAGCCCTCGGACTGGTTCGCCGGGGTCACCGGCCGGTTCGACCTGATCGTCTCGAACCCGCCCTATATCGCCGCCGCCGAAATGCCCGCCCTCGCCCCCGAGGTGCGGCAGTGGGAGCCGCATCTGGCCCTGACCCCCGGCGGCGATGGCCTTGACGCCTACCGTGCCCTCGCGGTGGGGGCGGGCGCGCATCTGGCCCCCGGCGGGCGGCTGATGGTCGAGATCGGGCCGACCCAGGGCGCCGCCGTCGCGGCCCTTTTCCGCGCCGCCGGGTTGCAGGGCGTGGTGGTCCTGCCCGACCTTGACGGCCGCGACCGGGTGGTGGCGGCCACCGCGCCCTGACCGGGTGGGCATTCCGCCGCAGTTGCCCGCAAAACCGGGATTCTGCCTGCATCGCGTGCAGATTCTGCTTGCTCTGCCGCTGCGGGCATGTTTACTCAGGCTAGGTTCGGGGCGGACGTATAGATCGGTCCCCTGAGCCCGTAAGCCCGTACATGTCCGATACAGAACTGAAGCGAGACGCATGAGGCGTCGCCAGGGTTCGGGCAAAGCCCCATCACGGCTGGATAAAGCGAAAACATGAGATCATCAAAGTCCCGATCGCGTTCGAAGCAGAACCGCCCGCGTTCGCTTGGAAACGTCATCAACCGCGTCTTCGATTCCTCGGGTCCCGAGGGTAAGGTGCGCGGCACTCCGCAGCAGGTCATCGACAAATACACCCAGCTGGCGCGCGATGCGCAGCTGTCGAACGACCGGGTGGCGTCGGAAAACTTCCAGCAGCACGCCGAACACTACATCCGCATGCTGGGCGAAGCGACCCGCGAGATGAGCCGCGAGCAGGAAGGCCGCAACGGCAACGGCAATGGCCACGGCGGCGACGATCAGCGGCGCGACGACGGCTACGGCGAACAGCCGCGCGGCGAGTTCGAGCTTGGCGATGCTCGCTATGGCGACAGCGGTCTGGTCGAAACGCCCGAGCAGCGCCAGCAACCGCGCAACGACAATCGCGGCGGTGAAAACCGTGGCGGCGAGAACCGCAACGACACCCGCGGCAACGACAATCGCAACGACAACCGTGGCAACGACAATCGCGGTGGCGAGCGTCAGGGCGACCGCCGCCCGCAGCCGCCGCGTGAGCCCCGCGAACCGCGAGAGCCGCGCCCGGCGCAGCCGCAGGGCGACCGCCCGCAGCACCAACCGCGCGCCGAAGCCCCGGTGGCTCCGGTCGCCGATCCGGCGCCCGAGGTGATATCGGAAGCCACGGCAGCCGCAGCGGCGACGCCCGCTGCCGACAATGCCGAGCCTGCGCGCCCGGCCCGTCGCCCGCGCAGCCCCCGCCGCCCGCGTGCCGCCGAAGGCGCCGCCCCGGCCACTGATGCGGCCCCCGGCGCTGACGACAGCCGCGCCGAAGCTGCCGAATAGGCCGAACGGCCGCCGCGCTCAGCCCGCCAGCAGGCGGGCGAGCGCACAAAACCCTTCCAGCGGAATTTCTTCTGCCCGCGCCGTCGGCTCGATCCCGGCGGCGCGCAGCTTGTCCTCGATGTCGGGCGCCAGCCCGCGCAGGCTGGCCCGCAGCATCTTGCGGCGCTGGTTGAAGGCCGCCGCCGTCACCCGTGCCAGCACGCCCGCATCGGCCGGATAGCGCGGCGCGGGCAGCGCCACGATCTGCACCACGGCGGAACTGACCTTGGGTGGCGGCGTGAACGCCTCGGGCGGCAGATGCAGCACGATCTTCGCCTCGGCCCGCCACTGCACCATCAGCGCCAGCCGGCCGTAGGCTTTCGAGCCGGGGCGCGCCACGATCCGCTCGGCCACTTCCTTCTGGAACATCAGCGTCAGGCTTTGCCAGAACGGCGGCCAGATGGCGGGCGTCATCCAGCGGATCAACAGCTCGGTGCCGATGTTATAGGGCAGGTTCGCCACCACCTTGATCGGCGGCGCCAGCATCGCCGCCGCGTCAATCGCCAGCGCGTCGCCGTTCACCACCTCCAGCCGCCCGGGATAGTGCCCGGCAATCTCCGCCAGCGCGGGCAGGCAGCGCGCGTCCTTCTCGACCGCCAGCACCCGGCGCGCGCCCGCCGCCAGCAGCCCGCGCGTCAGCCCGCCGGGGCCGGGGCCGACCTCCAGCACATCCGCGCCCGCCAGATCGCCCGCCGCCCGCGCGATCTTCGCGGTCAGGTTCAGGTCCAGCAGGAAATTCTGCCCCAGCGCCTTCTTCGCGCTCAGCCCATGCGCCGCGATCACTTCGCGCAGGGGGGGCAACCCGTCAATCGCAGCCAAAGCCTTCACCCTTTCTTGCTGGTGAAAATATCCCACGGGGGTCCGGGGGTGTGAAACCCCCGGCGCCTGTCACCCGCGCGCCGCCGCCATTGCTTGCGCCATCCGCAGCGCCGCGATCAGGCTGGCCGGGTCGGCCACACCGCGCCCGGCAATGTCGAAGGCGGTGCCGTGGTCGGGCGAGCTGCGCACAAAGGGCAAGCCCAGTGTGATATTCACACCACCGGCAAAGTCGATCGTCTTGATCGGGATCAGCGCCTGATCGTGGTACATGCAGATCGCCGCGTCATAGCCCGCCCGCGCCGCCGGGTGGAACATCGTATCGGCCGACAAGGGCCCGATCAGGTCCATCCCCCCGGCGCGCAGCCGGTGCAGCAGCGGCGCGATCATCTCGATCTCTTCGCGCCCCATCGCGCCGCCTTCGCCCGCGTGCGGGTTCAGCCCGGCGACGGCAAGCCGCGGTGCGGGCAGGCCGAAATCGCGGATCAGCCCGGCATGGGTGATCCGGATCGTTTCCTCCAGCAGCTCGGCGGTCAGCGCGCGCGGCACCTCGGCCAGCGCAATGTGGATGGTCGCGGGCACGACGCGCAGGCCGGGTGCGGCCAGCATCATCACCACGCGGCCGACCCCGGCCAGATGCGCCAGAAACTCGGTATGGCCCGGAAAGGCGAAACCGGCGCCGTCCTGCAGCGCCTTCTTGTGGATCGGCGCGGTGGTCAGCGCCGAACAGGCGCCCGACTGCACCAGCCGCACCCCCAGCGCGATGGCGTCGATCACGCCTTGCGCATTCTCCGGCGCCGGGCGGCCCGGCATCGCCGGGGCAGGGAAGCGTACCGGCAGCACCGGCACCCCGGTCAGGGCGGCGGCGGCGGCCCCCGAGGGGTCGGTGAGGATCACATGCGGCGTGCCCGCTGGCAGATGCGCCGGATCGCCGAGCCAGACGAAGGGCAGATGCGCGCCCAGCGTGGCCCAGGCCTTGGCGGCGATCTCGGGGCCGATGCCGGCGGGTTCGCCGCAGCTCAGCGCGATCGGCGGACGGCTCATGGGGTGCGGATGTTCGCCGCGGCGCGCAACTTGTCCAGCCGCTGATCGGCCAGCGTGTTCACCCGGTCGTTGAACAGCGCGGCGCGCAATTCGTCCTGCGTCTGCGGCGGGGCTTCGGTCACAATGCGGCTGCACAGCATCAGCAGCACGGTGTTCGGCCCCTGCCGGATGGTGGTCGAAAACTCGCCGGGGTCAAGCCGGGCGAGTTCCAGCGCCACATCGGCAGGCACGGCGGTCAGCGGCCGGTTGACCTCGGTCAGGGTGCCGTCGGGCGACTTCTTGGCCAGCCCGTAAAGGTCGCCACAGCCGTTCGTCTTGGCGCGCACCACCGCGGCGGCGGCGGCGCCCTCGGGCGTGTGGATGTCGGGGATCAGGTATTTCGCGTAATCCACGGTGATCAGCGACTTCGGCGGCGGCGCGGCGTCGGACAGGCCGCGCAGTTCGAACAGCCCGATCGCATTCGGCAGCGCCAGCGGTTTCGAGACCTGGCCCGGCGACAGGCCGACCACCGCCGTGACCACGCTTTGCGGCAGGTTCGAGACCGGCATCCAGTCGACCTTGCCGCCGTTCTTGGCGGAATCCGATACCGAGTATTTCTCGGCCGCGGCGGCAAAGGCGGCGTCGCCCTTCAGCGTCGCCGACAGCTGTTCGGCCAGCGGGCCGGTCTGGCCGATGTATTCCGGCGTGCCGGGCAGGATCAGTTCCGACAGCAGGATGCGCGGCTCGCCATGCGCCAGGCTCAGTTGCCGGGCATCCTCGATCTCGGCGTCGCTGATCCTTACGGTGGGCGCGATGGTGGCGCTGACCACCGCGCGCCAGGCCAGCCCGGCCTTGACGAAATCGCGGAAGGTCTGCGGATCGACGCCGCCTTCCTGCAGCTTTTGCAGGAACTCGTCGGTTTTCATCTGCGACCGGCCGGCGAATTCGTCCATGCCGTTCTTCACGTCGGCGTCGCTGATCACAAGGCCATAGCGCGCCGCCTCGGCCAGACGCAGGCGGTCGTCGATCAGGCCCTTCACCGCTTCGTCGTGGTGGTCGCCCGGCCCGCTGAGCAGCGACAGCATCGCCTCGCGCTGCGCCACCTCGTAATTGGTGATCGCGCGTTCGTTCACCATCACGGCCGGGGCGAAGAGGTTGCCATCCTGTGCCGCGGCGGAAAAGCCGGGGGCCAGCAGGGCCAGGCAGGCGGTCAGGGAAAGGGTCGTCAGGCGCATGTCGGGTCCGTTCTGCTCGTTCCTTGGTCGGCGCATCGGCGCGCCCCGGTTGGGGTCTTCCCTCGGCGCGGCCTTACTTGACGCATTGGCTTTGCCCCGCGGCGCTGCCCGAGGTGCCGCCGAAACCGATCAGACCGACCGAAAAACCGATGGTCGTATTGGGCGAAACACTAGTCGAGGACGAATAGAGACGCGAGAGGGAAAGATCAACGCTGATGCATTCGTTACGCCAGGCAAAGCTGACGCCGGTGGCATCGGCGCGCTTGGCAACGAAGTCATAGCGCCAGGCGATCTTGCCGCTCCAGTTGCGGCGGATCGGGTAGCCGGCGTCGAGGATCCATTCCCGCGTCGGCTGCGTCGACGTCGACAGCGCGGTCGGGTCCGCGACCATCCACAGATAGCTGGTGCCCAGGCTGTAGCGGTCACGGGTCCAGTTCAGCCGCAGCTCTTCCTTCGACAGGCCGTTGTTGTCGAAGACCGAGCGGTTGATCAGGTCGATGCCGTTCCAGCGCAACTGACCCGCCACCAGCCAGTCCGAGCTGGCGCCGGCGAGGCCCGAGGCGGGATCGAAGCTGGTCGCGCTGACCTGCCGGAAGATGCGGCCCGCGGTCACGCCGAACGACCACCCCGAAGCCGCATAGCGCGTCCATGACACGCCGACATTGGCGCGCGCGCCGGTTTCGGTGCCGTCGACGCCGCTGAAATGGTTCAGCGACCACAGGTTGCCCTCGTCGAACTCGTTCAGCTGCGAATCCTCGTTCGGCACGCCGGTGACCGATTTCGGGCTCCAGATCAGCTGCACGACCGGCTCGATCACCTGCGCGGCACCGTCGCGGCCCGCCCGCACCCAGGGCCAGCGCAGTTCCAGCGCCGCCTGCGGCAGTGTGCGCGTCAGCGGCGAGCCGTAGGTCGGGTCCTGCGAGACGCGGTAGATGTCGCTTTGCACCGCGGCGGCGGCGGTGCCGACGATGCCATAGGGCAGCACCCAGCTGCGGCGCCAGTCGGCCACCACCCCGGCGCGGGTGACGTCGCGCCCGTCGATCGGGTCCGACGAGGCCCGGACCAGCGCCATCGAGCGGAACGACAGCGTGGCGGTGCCGCCGATCAGTCCCGGCTGATAGCGGCGCACCCAGTCGAAGGTGCCGACATTGTTGGGCAGGGTGGCGTTGTCGTCGCCCGAACGGATCGAGTGGAAGTGCAGCACCCGCCCGTCGATATATTCGTCACGGCTGGCGCGGCTGATCTCGACCCCGGTTTCCAGCCGGTCGACCTGGGTCAGCCCGTAGTTCACGAAGTAATCGGGGTCGCTGACCGTCTGCACCTGAAACTGCAGGTTGAAGCCCTGCGGCAGCTTGAAATTGCCGCTGCCGAACAGATAGCCGCGGTTCTTGCCCGGCAACAGCCCATCGCGCGAGGTCGCGCCGTCGAACTCGATGGCGCCGGTGTTGAACGACTGGCGGTACCGCAGGCTCAGCGAGCGGGTCGATTTCGAGCCGATGAACGGCGTCAGCGTCAGGTCGCGGCTGGGGCCGAGCGGGATGAAGTAAGGCAGCTTCAGCGCGGTGCCGAAGTTGCTGGATGAATAAAGGTTCGGGATCAGGAACCCGCGCGCGCGCTGCACCGTCGGGTCGGGCAGGCGCATCGAGGGCAGGTAGAACACCGGCACCCCGGCAAAGCGCAGCTGGGCATCCTCGAAATAGATCTGCTGCTTCAGCTGGTCGTGGACCACGCGCCGCGCCCGGATTTCCCACAAGGGCACCGGATGGGCGGCGCAGACCTGACAGGACGAGGTGACGGTTTGCGTCAGCTGGGTATAGCGCCCGCCGACCCGGTCGATCCGGGTCGCGGCGATCTGCAGCTTCTGGTCCAGCACCATGCGGGCGCTGCGCAGAACGCCTTCGGTCAGGTCGGCCGAAAGATCGGCGCTGTCGGCCAGCAGGGTGGTGTGGCCATCGGCGCCGATCAGCGTCAGCGGCCCCTCGATGCTCAGCCGGTTCGCCTTCTGGTCATAGGTGACGCGGGTCGCGCGCAACCGGCTGCCCTTGTACAGCACCTCGACATTGCCCGCCGCCACCAGCGTGTCGGCACCCTTGGCCTGCACGCTGTCGGCGACCAGCGTCGCCATGTCGGCCGCCGCCGCCGCATCCTGCGCCGCGGCGGGCAGGGCGCCCAGCAGCGCAAGGCCAAGGACCAGACCTGACAGGAGGCGGCGCATCAGCCATCCTCCAGATGCAGAAGCAGGCCCAGCGACAGGAACACCGCCACCACCGGCGGGCCCCAGGCGGCCAGCATGATCGGTATCTGCCCGTTGACCCCCAGCGCCTGCGCGAAGTTGCGCAGAAAGAAGATCGAGAACCCGGCGATCAGCGCGAACAGCACCAGCAACCCGCTTTGCCCAAAGCGGGCATGGCGCATGGTGAACCCGGCGCCGATCAGCACCATCGCCGCCAGCAACAACGGCAACGCCAGTTCCATCTGGAACCAGACCCGCTGCTCGCGCGCCGAAAACCCGGCCTTCACCAACTGGTCGATGAAGCCCGGCAACTGCCAGATCGGCACCTCGCCCGGCGCGCCGAAACTGTCGCGGATCTGCTGGCGGGTCAGGTCGGAGGGCAGCGACATCGTCGCCGCCGTGGTCGCCAGTTGTTCCGGATTGCCGGTACTGTCGAAGTGCCAGACCTTGGCATCGGTCAGCTTCCAGGCGCCGCTGCCGAGCTCGGCGGTGGCGGCCTCGATCCGCATCAGCGGCTGGCCGGTGGCGTCGAAGCTGAGGAACGAGGCGTTGGACAGTTGCGTGCCGTCAAGGCTGGCATGTTCGGCGCGGATCACCACCTGACCCTCGGCATTGCCCTGCCGCAGCCAGACCCCCTCGCGGGTGATCGACATCACGTTTTCCGCACCATGCGCGGAATAGTGGCTTTGCAACTGGTCATAGGCATCCGAGGTGGCCGCCACGATCGGGTTCATCACCGCCACGCCGGCCACCCCGATCGCCAGCGCCGTCAGCACCGCCGGCAGCAGGCAATGCAGCGCCGACCGCCCGGCCGCGCGCACCACCACCAGTTCGCTGGTCCGCGCCAGGCCGAGAAACAGGATCAGCGCCGCAAGGATCGTGACCAGCGGCAGGATGCGGTAAAGCCCGTCCGGCGTGTTCAGGGCCGCCAGCCCCGCCGCCTGGGCAAAGCTGATCGTCTGGCCGCTGTTGCGATGCAATTCCTCGACCAGGTCGAGCAGCATCAACACCCCGGCAAAGACCCCGAAGACCAGCAGGAACGCAATCAGGAACTTGCGCGCGATATAAAGGCTCAGGGTCATGCTGCCCCCAATACGACCCGGCGGGGCCCGATCCGGCGCGGCCGCCCGGCCATCCACAGCATGATCAGCGCCACCGCACCGCCGCAGACGGGCGGCAGATAGGCCATCGGCCACAGCCGCGGGTCAGAGGCGCCGATCCCGGCCGACCAGTCGACCAGCAATTGCAGCAGGATCAGCAGCACCGCGCCGATGCCGATCTGGCGCCAGTTGCCGAACCGGCTGAAGCCGCCCAGCAACAGGCAGGCAAAGCCAAGCAGCGCGGCGGCGATCGAGGTCAGCGGCGCCGACAGCCGCATGTTGGCCTCGTAGAGAAACGCCGCCCGGCTGCCGTTCGACCGGGCGATGTCGGCCGGGTCGGCGCGGAACAGCATCGGCGTCGACAGTTCGGCCACGTCGCGCTGCCGCGGCCCCGGCGGCGCGATCAGGCTGCCCAGATCATAGGTGAAATCGGCAAATCGCGTCGTCGCCAGCCGCCGGTCCGACAGGGTCAGGGTCTGCGCCATGCCGTCGAACATCACCAGCTTCTGGTCGCCGTCGACCTTCACCAGCAGCGCCTTGCGCGCCGAAAACGCGGTGCGGCTGTCCGGCTTGCGCCCGTCCGACAACAGCACGTCATGCATCTCGCCCAGCGGCGTGATCTGCCGGATGAACAGCGTCACCCCGTCCGCCGGATGCATGAACTTGCCCTCAGTCAGGAACTTGGCGGTGACGTTCTGCGCCATCTCGGCGCTGCGCTCGGCCAGCAGGGTGCGGCTGCGCGGCACCAGAAAATTGCCCAGCAACGCGGTCAGCAGCGCCACCGCCAGCCCGAACATCAAGACCGGCCGCGCCAGCCGCGCGGGCGACAAGCCGACCGCCTGCATCACCTCCAGCTCGCTTTCGCGCGATAGCCGGTTGGTGACATAGACCGCCGCCGCGAAGGCCGACAGCGGCAGCATGATCTTGATCACATTGGGCAGGCTGAGCATCGTCAGTTCAAGGAAGATGCCGATCGACTGGCCATCGCCGATCAGGTGGTTGAACAGCAGGACCGCCCGGTTGACCCAATAGACCATCACCAGAACAAGCGAAAAGAATCCAAACAGCATCATGAGTTGCGACAGCATATACCTGTCGAATCTTGGCACTTTCTGGCTCCCCGGGTCTGCGATTGGCGGACCGTATCGGAAATTCCCGGCGGGGAAAACTCATATCTGGTCAATGCCGGGGGCGCGGGCTAGGCTCTGCCGGGTTCCCGCAGCCGTTGAAGGAAAGCCGCCATGAGCCGCCCCGTCCCGATCCATTTTCGCACCCCCGACGAGGTCGATCCGGCCCTCTTTCCCGGCCGCATCGCCATTTTCGCCGGGCCCGGCGGGGCGCTGGCGCCACTGGCGCGCAAGCTGGACCGGCCGATGCGCGGGGCGCTGGCGCGGTATCTGGCCAGCGACGCCTTCGCCGCGCTGAAGCCGGGCGATGCCGTCGATCTGGCCTGGCCGGCCGGGCTTGCCGCCGAGGCGGTGCAGGTCGTCCGCCTCGATCCGCGCCCGACGCCGACCGAGGCGCGCCGCGCCGGGGCGGCGATCGGCCGCGCCCGTGGCGCGGGCCCCGTGCTCGTGCTGGCCGGGTCGAATCCGCGCGCCGCCGAGATCTCGCTGGGCCTTGCGCTGCGCGATTATGACTTCGCGACCCACAAGACCGCCGAGGCGAAGCCGCGCGGCGACGTGACCTTTGCCGTCGCGGCGCCCGAGGCGGTGGCCGCCGCCGCCGCGCCGTTGGCCGCGGTGGCCGAGGGCGTGTTCTTCACCCGCGATCTGGTCAACGAGCCCGCCAACGTGCTGACCACCGACGATTTCGCGGCCCGTCTGGCCGCGATGCAGGAGCTTGGGCTGGAGGTGGAGATTCTGGAGGAACCCGAGCTTGCCAAGCTTGGCATGGGCGCGTTGCTGGGCGTCGGGCAGGGCTCGGCCAGCCCGTCCAAGGTCGTCGTCATGCAGTGGCGCGGCGGCAAGGCGGATGCGGCGCCTTTCGCGCTGGTCGGCAAGGGCGTGGTGTTCGACACCGGCGGCATTTCCATCAAGCCCGCCGCCGGGATGGAGGATGTGACGATGGACATGGGCGGCGCGGGTGTGGTGGCGGGCGTGATGCGCACATTGGCGCTGCGCCGCGCCAAGGCCAACGTGGTCGGCCTTGTCGGTCTGGTGGAAAACATGCCCTCGGGCACTGCGCAACGTCCCGGCGACGTGGTGAAGTCCATGAAGGGCGATACGATCGAGGTGATCAACACCGATGCCGAGGGGCGGTTGGTGCTGGCCGATGTGCTCTGGTACGCGCAGGACCGTTTCAAGCCCGCGGGGATGATCAACCTTGCCACCCTGACCGGCGCGATCATCGTGGCGCTGGGGCATGAGATGACCGGGGTCTTTTCCAACAATGATGCGCTTTGCGACGCGTTCCTGCGCGCCGCGGCCGCCGAGGACGAGGGCGCCTGGCGGATGCCGCTGGGCGATGCCTATGAACGGATGCTGAAATCCCGCATCGCCGACATGCGCAATTCCTGCGGCCGCGAGGCCGGGGCGATCACTGCGGCCGAGTTCCTGCACCGCTTCGTGAAGCCCGAAACGCCTTGGTGCCACCTCGACATCGCCGGGACCGCGCTGGTGAAAGCCGATCTCGACCTTGCGCCGAAGGGCGCCACCGGCTGGGGCGTGCGCGCGCTCGACCGGCTGATCCGCGACCGCTACGAGGGTTAGGCACGCATGGGGGCGGCCTATTTCTACCACCTGACGCACTCGCCGCTGGAGCAGGCGTTGCCGCTGCTGATCGAGCGGGCACGGGGGCAGGGCTGGCGCGTGGCGGTGCGCGGGCCCGACCCCGCCCGCCTCGGCTGGCTCGACGAAAAGCTGTGGCTGACGGCGGACGAGGGCTTCCTGCCGCACGGTCTTGCCGGTGGCCCGCATGACGCCGACCAGCCGGTGCTGCTGACCAGCGCCGCCGAAACCCCGAACGGCGCCAGCTGCGTCATGGCGATCGACGGCGCCGCGGTCAGCGCCGAAGAGGCCGCCCGCCTCGACCGGCTCTGCATCCTCTTTGACGGCAACGACCCCGAAGCCGTCGCCGCCGCCCGCCTGCACTGGAAGGCACTGACCGACGCGGGCACCCCTGCACAATACTGGGCCGAAGACGAGGGCCGCTGGCAGAAGAAGGCGGAACGCTGAGGCGCCGCCCCTCGCCAAGCGGCATATGCCAGATTTCCTGTCTTGCCCGATTTGTCCCGCGACAAATCGGGTCGCGCCTGCCTGCCCGTGGCAGGCGCGAAATCGCGCCAGCCCAGGCAGGCGCGACCCGATTTCCAACCGTTCGGGAAAACGGCACCCCCCTTGCCCTGCGGCTTGCGCCTTCGGGCAACGCGCCGCGCGGTCTGCCACTGGCAGACCGCCTTTGCGGGGCAGGGTCGCCACGGCTTATCGCGTCAGCACCATCCGGTCGCCCGCGATCTCGATCTTGCCGAAGCGTTGCAGGTAGGACATGCCCAGCAGCGAGCTGTCCATCGCGACCTTGTTCACCTCGGCCGACACGACCCGGTCGGTGACCGGGCCCAGCGTGACGTCATGCAGTTTGACCCGCGCCGTGGCGACCTCGCCATTGGCGGTGTTCGCGCTGCCGACAAAGGCGAGGTGGGCGGGGTCGATGCCGACCCGGCGGGCGTCGGCGGGGGTCAGCACCATGTCGCTGGCCCCGGTGTCGATCATGAAGCGCACCGGGACGCCGCCGATCCGAAGCGTGACGTGATAATGCCCGTCGGGTCCGCGCGGCACGCTGATCGCGCCGCCGGGGCCGACAGTCGCCTCTTGCGGCATGGTTTTCGCGATGTCGGACCAGAGCCCGGCGCCTGCGATCACGCCGATGAAGATCAGCCCCCAGACCGCCAGCTGTTGCGCTGCCGCCCCGCGCCGGCCCCGGCTTTGCAGGATCAGCGCGCCCGCCACCGCCGCGCCGAGCAGCACGAGGTAAAGCATCCGCGCCGTCTGATCTGCATCCATCACCGCCTCCGTTCCCCGGTCATCTAGGAAGCGGGGGCGCCATTGTCATCGGGGCTCAGCCGAACATCATCCCGCTGGCCTTGATGCCGTCGATGACGAACTGCACCGACAGCGCCGCCAGCAGCATCCCCAGCAGGCGGGTGATGACGTTGTTGCCGGTCCGCCCCAGCACCCGGTCCAAGGGGGCTGCGAACTGGAACAGCACGAAGGCGCAGCCGACGACGGCGACCATGACAAGGTGCAGCTCGATCACGCCGACCCAGCCGTCTTTCACCTGACCGACCAGCAGGATCATCGTTGTCAGCGCGCCGGGCCCGGCCAGCAGCGGCATCGCCAGCGGAAAGACCGAGGGGTCGTGATCCTCCTCCTCATGCGCGACCTGGCCTTCGCGCCGCTGGGTGCGGCGTTCGAACAGCATGTCGAGCGCGGTGAGGAACAGCAGGATCCCGCCAGAGATGCGGAAGGCCGGGATCGAGATGCCGACGAAATGCAGGATCGCCTCGCCCAGCAGGCCGAAGGCGGTCAGGATGCCGATCGCCACCAGACAGGCGCGCGCGCCGATGACGCGGCGCCGGGTAGGCGTCATGCCACGGGTCAGCGCGATGAACAGCGGCGTGATGCCGATCGGCTCGATGATCACGAACAGCGTGACGAAGGCGGTGACGAGGTAGCCCCAGTCCATCCGGTCCCTTTCCTCAGGCTTGTGCGTCCTCAAGCTTCTCCAGCGCAGTCAGCCACAGCGCCTCGGCGCGGTCCAGCCCGTCCATCACCTCGGCGTATTTCTTTTGCCAGGTATCCGCCTCGGTGCCGCGGCCGGGTTCGTAAAGCGCGGGGTCGGCCAGTTTCTTGGCCAGCTTGTCGCGCATCTCGTTCAGCTTGCCGATGCGATCCTCGCATTTGCGCACCTCTGACCGGATCGCGGTGATCTCGTCGCGGCTGGCCTTGCGCTTTTCGGGCTTGGCCTTTTCCTTCGGCGGCTCGTCGGGCGACAGCAGCATCTTGCGGTAGGCTTCAAGGTCTTCCTCGTAGGGCGTCACCCGGCCGCCCTTCACCAGCCAAAGCCGGTCGGCGACGAGGCTCAGAAGGTGCATGTCGTGGCTGACCAGGATCACCGCGCCGGAATAGCCGGTCAGCGCCTCCACCAGCGCCTCGCGCGACTCGATGTCGAGGTGGTTGGTCGGCTCGTCGAGGATCAACAGGTGCGGCGCGTCGAGCGTGGCCAAGAGCAGCGACAGCCGCGCCTTCTGGCCGCCGGAAAGCCGGCCCACCACGGTTTCCGCCTGATCCGCCCCAAGGCCGAAGCCGGCAAGGCGGGCGCGCAGGCGCGGCTGGCCCTCGGTCGGGCGCAGGCGCTGGACGTGCTGCAGCGGGGTTTCGTCGATGTAAAGCTCGTCGACCTGATGCTGGGCGAAATAGCCGATGCGCAGCTTGTTCGAGCGCACGATGCGGCCCTCGCACGGCTCCAGCTTTTCGGCCAGCAGCTTCGACAGCGTCGATTTGCCCTCGCCGTTGCGGCCCAGCAGGGCGATGCGGTCGTCCTGGTCGATGCGCAGGCTGAGCTTGCGCAGGATCGGCGGGCCGCCATAGCCCACGCCCGCGTCATCGAGGTTGATGATCGGCGGCGACAGCTCTTCCGGCACCGGGAAGGTAAAGACGTGCTTGGCCGCCTCTTCCGGCGGCGTGATCGAGGTCATCCGCTCCAGCATCTTCACCCGGCTTTGCGCCTGCTTGGCCTTGCTGGCCTTGGCCTTGAACCGGTCCACGAAGCTTTGCAGATGCGCCCGGCGCAGATCTTGCTTTTTCGCCTCGGCCACCTGCACCGCGCGCTGTTCCGTGCGCGCCTTGGCGAACTGGTCATAGCCCCCGGCCCAGAGCGTCAGCTTGCGCGCGTCAAGATGCAGGATCGCCTGCACCGAGCGGTTGAGCAGTTCGCGGTCGTGCGAAATGATGATGACGGTATGGGGGTATTTCTGAAGATACGCCTCCAGCCACAAAGCGCCCTCAAGGTCGAGGTAGTTGGTCGGCTCGTCCAGGAGCAACAGGTCGGGCTGCGCGAACAGCACGCCCGCCAGCGCCACCCGCATCCGCCAGCCGCCGGAGAAATCCGAACAGGGGCGCAATTGTTCCTCGGCGGTGAAGCCAAGGCCGCGCAGGATCGCACTGGCCCGCCCCTCGGCCGACCAGGCGTCGATGTCGGCCAGCCGGTGCTGCACCTCGGCGATGCGCATCGGGTCGGTGGCGGTTTCCGCCTCGGCCATCAGCGCCGCGCGTTCGGTATCGGCCGCCAGCACCGTATCCAAGAGCGAGGTCGAGGACGACGGCACCTCTTGCGCCACGCCGCCGACCTTGGCACGCGACGGCAGGCTGATCTCGCCGCCCTCCAGCGCCAGTTCGCCGCGGATCAGCCGGAACAGGGTGGTCTTGCCCGCCCCGTTGCGGCCGACAAGGCCGACCTTGTGGCCGGTGGGGATGCGTGCGGAAGCGCCCTCGAACAACGGGCGGCCTTCGACGGAATAGGTGATGTCGGATATGGTCAGCATGGCGCCTGCACTGCCCGAAACCGGCCGCGGGGTCAATCGCTGCGATGCCGGGGTTTCCAAGCTGCGCGCCCCATGCTAGCAGGGCGCCGGAAAAGAGGGGCGGGCAGGGGCCTGCCCATTTATTGTGAGAGAAACGCAATGGCCATCGAACGCACCCTGTCGATCATCAAGCCCGACGCCACCCGCCGCAACCTGACCGGCAAGATCAACGCCAAGTTCGAGGAAGCCGGGCTGCGCATCGTCGCGCAGAAGCGCATCCACCTGTCGCTGGCGCAGGCGCAGACCTTCTACGGCGTCCACAAGGAACGCGGCTTCTTTGCCGAACTGACCGAGTTCATGGCCTCCGAGCCGGTCGTGGTGCAGGTGCTGGAAGGCGAAGGCGCGATCGCGAAGAACCGCGAAGTGATGGGCGCGACCAACCCGGCGAACGCCGCCGATGGCACCATCCGCAAGGAATTCGCCCTCTCGGTCGGCGAAAACTCGGTGCACGGCTCCGACGCGCCGGAAACCGCGGCGGAAGAGATCGCCTATTTCTTCTCGGGCCTCGAACTGGTCGGCTGAGGCAGCGATTTTTCGGCCGAAAAATCGGCGCGAATTTTCGAGAAAATTCGAAGCGGGGCGGGCCGGTGGGCGCCGCCCCGTTTTCATTCGGGCGGGCTATCCCCGCCGCCGTTCCACCACGCCGATCATGTCCAGCGCGGCTTCAAGGTCGGACCGACCCTTGTCATGGCCCTGCGCCTTCAGCGCATCGAAGCGCGCCCGCAGGGCGGCCTTTTCGGCGCCCTTGCAGTCGTTCCAGGGGCGGCCCTGCAGGGCCATCACCAGAACGTAGTAGCCGATGAAATGGGGCCGCTCGCCCGCTTGCAGCAGGCGCAGATAGGCGGCATCGGCGCCGATCGTCTGCAATGCCTCGGCCGACGTGATGCCCGCACGAGCAAAGGCGGCCTCGGTCGCGGGGCCGAGGTTGCGGATCGACGAGACGGGCGTGGGCATCGGGCGGCTCCGGTCGGGGTCAGCCGATCCTAGCCGCGCGGCGTCCGCGCCGGAAGGGGGCTCAGATCGAGGCCCAGTCGGTGATGATGGTGCGGCCGGGCTGCGCCGGGGTCGGATCGCCGGCCTGCGGCGTCGGCCGCTCGGTCTTCTGGCGCGGGGTCTCGCCGCGTCGTTGCTGCGGAATCTCGCCCTGCTGCTGCGGCTGCGGGGTCTCTTTGATAGGGTCTGCCATCGTCCTGCTCCGTGCGCGGCATTCGCCGCATTGACTGCCTCACGCCCCCAGTCGTTCAGACTGGCATAAATTTGCGGCGGCAGTGCGGCAGAATGCGCGCGGAGTCAAGGACATGCAAAGGCCAATTGCGTCCGTTCGGGTTGCAGGGCCAGAAGTCTGGTCAAACCTGCGTTATCCTCGACCAGATCGGCCAGGCTGATGCGGTCGAGCGAGCCGTAAAACGCCTCCAGCGCGGAAACCAGCGCGCGGCGCAGCAGGCACGAGCCGGTCAGCGGGCAGGTGTTCGACTTGGGCTCGAAGCATTCGGCGAACGGCACGCCCGCCTCGAACGCGCGGAACACGGCGCCGACGTTGATCTTGTTCATCGGCACGCCCAGCCGCAGCCCGCCGTGGCGGCCGCGCACCGTCTGCACGAAGTCAAGCTGGCCCAAAGTGTTGATGACCTGTGCCAGATGATTCTCCGAGGCGTTGCAGGCCTCGGCGATTTCATGCTTGCGCACGGTGCGCCCGTCATTGACCGCGCACATCATCAGCGCGCGCAATGCAAGGTTGGTTCGGATCGTCAGTCTCATGGCGGGAATGTTCTCCGGGAAACCTTCATCCTCGATGCATGGTTTTTACGAGACCCGCCTTGATCTAGATCACTTCGCCGTGTCCGGGCGCAGCTTTCCGCCGCACGGGGCGTTCCAGGCACCCGGTGCGGGTCGGGTCTTGACTGTCCGGCGGGCAGCGCCCCTAATCCGCGGGCGTGTCCGTCCCGGCCCGGTCCAGTTCTGATGCGCCAAAGAACCGTTCCTATGACAGGGGGATACAATGCTTACTGGAGTAAGGCTTTTCGCGACCGCCGCCTTGTCCGCGCTCGCGTTGGCCACGGCGGTGCCGGTGCGCGCCGCGACGCCCGCCGACACATTGGTGCAGGCTTGGGCCATCGACGACATGATTTCGCTGGACCCGGCCGAGGTTTACGAAATCTCGGCCTCGGAAATTCTCGGCAACGCCTATCAGCGGCTGGTCACCTATGACGTCAAGGACGTGTCCAAGCTGTCGGGGCAGATCGCCGAAGGCTGGACCATCTCGGCCGATGGCAAGACGCTGAGCTTTACCATCAAGCCGGGCCAGAAATTCGCGTCCGGCAACCCGATCACTGCCGAGGACGCGGTGTTCTCGCTGACCCGCGCGGTGAAGCTCGACAAGACGCCCGCCTTCATCCTCGACCAGTTTGGCCTGACCAAGGACAACGTCGACCAGATGATCGTCCAGACCGGGCCGATGAGCCTCGACTTCCACATGGACAAGCCCTATGCGCCGACCTTCGTGCTTTACTGCCTGACCTCGACCGTCGGCATGATCGTCGACAAGAAGGAAGTGATGAGCCACGAGGCGAACGGCGATTTCGGCTATGGCTGGCTGAAGACGCATTACGCAGGCTCGGGCCCGTTCAAGATCAGCCAGTGGAAGCCGAACGAGGCGGTGGTGCTGGAACGCAACCCGAACTATGGCGGGCCAGCCCCGTCGATGGCGCGGGTGATCTATCGCCACGTGCCGGAACCGGCGACCCAGCGGCTGTTGCTGCAACAGGGCGACATCGACATTGCCCGCAACCTCAGCTCTGACGATATCAAGGCGCTGAAGACCAACCCCGACATCAAGCTGGAAAGCGGCGTGAAGGGCACGATCTACTACATGGGCCTGAACCAGAAGAACCAGTATCTGGCCAAGCCCGAAGTGCGCGAGGCGATGAAGTACCTCGTCGACTACGCGACGATTGCCGACACCATCATGGGTGGGCTGGTGAAGGTGCACCAGACCTTTGAACCCGAAGGGTTCCTGGGTGCCTACGACAAGAACCCCTATGCGCTGGATATCCAGAAGGCCAAGGATCTGCTGAAGCAGGCCGGGCTGCCGGATGGCTTCAAGGTGACGATGGACACCCGCAACACGCCCGACATCACCGGGCAGGCGCAGGCGATCCAGCAGACGATGGCGCAGGCCGGCATTCAGGTCGAACTGATCCCCGGCGACGGCAAGCAGACGCTGACCAAGTACCGCGCCCGCAACCACGACATCTACATCGGCGTCTGGGGCCCGGACTATCAGGACCCGAACTCGAACGCGCAGGGCTTTGCCTCGAACCCCGACAACGCCGATACTTCGCAGGTCAAGACGCTGGCCTGGCGCAACGACTGGGACATTCCCGACCTGACCAAGCAGACCGACGCGGCGCTGCTTGAGGCCGACCCGGCCAAGCGTGCGGCGATGTATCAGGACCTGCAGCAGAAGGCGCTCGACACCTCGCCGTTCATCATCATGTTCCAGCAGGTCGAAGTCTTCGGCATCCGCAAGAACGTGGATGGCGTCATCATCGGGCCGTCGTTCAACGACAACGGCTTCTACGACGTCACCAAACACTGATGACCACCGCCGACATCGAACCGGAGGGGCGCCACGGCGCCCTTCCCCCTTGGCTCCTGCGCCTCGGGCGGCTGCTGCTGAGCCTCGTCTTCACGCTGTTCGGCCTGTTGCTGGTCACCTTCGTGATCGGCCGCGTGGTGCCGATCGACCCGGTGCTGGCCTCGGTCGGCGATCGCGCCTCGGCCTCGGCCTATCATGCGGTCTATCTCAAGCTTGGCCTCGACAAGCCGGTGTGGGAACAATTCCTGATCTACGTGAACCAGGTGCTGCACGGCAATCTGGGCGAATCGGTGCTGACCAGCCGCCCGGTGCTGGACGATATCCGCGACGTCTTTCCGGCGACGCTGGAACTGTCGACGGTGGCGATCCTGCTGGGCACGCTGGTGGGCATTCCCGCCGGGGTCTGGGCGGCGGTGCGGCAAGGGCGGCTGAGCGATCAGATCGTGCGCATCCTCGGCCTTGTCGGCTATTCGGCGCCGATCTTCTGGCTGGGGCTGCTGGGGCTGTTGCTGTTCTACGCCAAGCTGGGCTGGGTCTCGGGGCCCGGCCGGATCGACATTGCCTATGAATTCGACGTGACCCGCGTGACCGGCCTGATGCTGGTGGATTGCGCGCTGGAAGGGCAGTGGCCCGCGTTCTGGAATGCGGTGTCGCACATCATGCTGCCCGCCTCGCTGCTGGGCTATTATTCGATGGCCTATATCAGCCGGATGACGCGCAGCTTCATGCTGCAGGAACTGGGGCAGGAATACATCATCACCGCCCGGGTCAAGGGTGTGTCCGAGGCGCGCATCGTCTGGGTTCACGCGCTGCGCAACGCCGCGGTGCCGCTGGTGACGGTGGTCGCGCTCAGCTACGGCGGCCTGTTGCAGGGCGCGGTGCTGACGGAAACCGTCTTCGCCTGGCCGGGGTTGGGGATGTACCTGACCAACTCGCTGGGCAGCGCCGACATGAACGCGGTGCTGGGCGCCACGCTGGTGATCGGCGCGGCCTTCGTCACGCTCAACCTCTTGTCGGACGTGCTTTACACCTTCCTTGACCCAAGGGTGCGGAGGCGCGGATGACCCTGATCGCAAGTCGCGAATGGCTGTTGACCGAACAGCCCGCCTCGCGCGGGCAGGCCCGCTTCGGGCAGGCCTATCGCACCTGGCTGGCGCTGCGCGGCAACCGGCTGGCAATGGTCGGCCTTGGCATCACCGTGGTGCTGATCCTGATGGCGATCTTCGCCGGCATGCTGGCACCCTACGACCCGGTGCAGGGCGGCGACCTGCGCACCGAGCGGTTGCTGGCGCCGTCCTGGGCGCATCTGATGGGCACCGACGATCTTGCCCGCGACATCCTCAGCCGTATCCTGTACGGCAGCCGGATCACGCTGCTGGTGGTCGGCCTCGTCGCCGTGATCGCAACGCCGGTCGGCCTTTTCGTCGGCACCATCGCGGGCTATTTCGGCGGCTGGGTCGACACCGTGCTGATGCGCGTCACCGATATCTTCCTGGCCTTCCCGCAGCTGGTGCTGGCGCTGGCCTTCGTCGCCGCCCTCGGCCCCGGCATTGAAAATGCGATCATCGCCATCGCCATCACCTCGTGGCCGCCCTATGCCCGGCTTGCGCGGGCCGAGACGCTGACGATCCGCGACGCCGACCATATCGCCGCGATCCGGCTGCAGGGCGCGCATTCCGCCCGCATCATCTGGGGCCATGTGGTGCCCTTGTGCCTGTCGTCGGTGATCGTGCGGGTCACGCTCGATATGGCGGGGATCATCCTGACGGCGGCGGGGCTTGGCTTTCTGGGCCTTGGCGCGCAGCCGCCGCAGCCCGAATGGGGCGCCATGATCGCCGAGGGGCGTCAGTTCATCATCGACGACTGGTGGGTGGCAACGATGCCGGGCATCGCGATCTTCATCGTCTCGCTGGGCTTCAACTTCCTGGGCGACGGTCTGCGCGACGTGCTCGACCCGAAGGCACGCAAATGAGCGCGCTGCTGGAGGTCGAAGACCTGCGGGTGACCTTCCCGACCCGGTCGGGCCCGTCCGAGGTGGTGCGCGGCGTCAGCTTCACGCTGGGGCGCGAACGTCTGGGGATCGTCGGCGAAAGCGGGTCGGGCAAAAGCCAGACCGGGCGCGCCATTCTGGGCCTGACGCCGCCGC
This sequence comes from Paracoccaceae bacterium, assembly GCA_016124615.1. Lineage (GTDB taxonomy): Bacteria > Pseudomonadota > Alphaproteobacteria > Rhodobacterales > Rhodobacteraceae > Solirhodobacter. The sequence continues at coordinate 214,871 of WGNF01000003.1, forward strand.
CGGGGCGGGCGACGGCGGCGCGGCTGGCCTTCGACGGCATTGATTTGCGCAACGCCAGCCCCGGCCAGTGGCGCAGCCTGCGCGGCATCCGGATGTCGATGGTGATGCAGGATCCGAAATTCTCGCTGAACCCGGTGATGACGATCGGGCGGCAGTTGATGGAGGCGGCGAAACGCACCGCGGCCGACCGCGCCGAGGCGAAGGACCGCGCCATGGCGATGCTGGAGGCGGTGCAGATCCGCGACCCCGCCCGGGTGTTCAAGGCCTTCCCGCATGAGCTGTCGGGCGGCATGGGCCAGCGCGCGATGATCGCGATGATGCTGATCACCGAGCCTGACCTGCTGATCGCGGATGAACCGACCTCGGCGCTGGATGTGACGGTGCAGATCGAGGTGCTGCGCATCCTTGACCGGCTGGTGACGGATCGCGGCATGGGGCTGATCTTCATCAGCCACGATCTGCGGCTGGTCAGCAGTTTCTGCGACCGGGTGCTGGTGATGTATGCCGGGCGTGTGGTGGAAGAGGTGAAAGCCTCGGCGCTGGCGCAGGCGCGCCACCCCTATACGCAGGGCCTTTACGGCTGCCTGCCCCGGATCGAGGGCAGCGTGCGGCCGCTGCCCACGCTGCAACGCGATGCGGATTGGGCGCTGTGATGGGATTGATCGACGTCAGCGATCTGGCGGTGACCTTCCGCCACGGGCGGGAACGGGTGCAGGCGGTGCGCGGCGTGTCGTTCACGGTGGGGCGCGGCGAAAGCTATGGCATCGTCGGCGAAAGCGGGTCGGGCAAGTCCACCGTGCTGCGCGCGCTGGTCGGGCTGGCGCCGGTGACGGGCGGCACGATGGCGCTGGAGGGGGTGCCGCTGGCCGGGCCGCGGCGACCGGCCTTCTATCGCCGGGTGCAGATGGTGTTTCAGGACCCCTACGCCAGCCTGCATCCGCGCCATACGGTGGACCGCGTGCTGTCGGAACCGCTGGCGATCCACGGCTTTGACGACCGCGAGCGCCGCATCCTGCGCGCGCTGGAGGATGTGGGGCTTGGCGACAGTTTCCGGTTTCGCTATCCGCACCAGCTTTCGGGCGGCCAGCGTCAGCGCGTCGCCATCGCGCGGGCCCTGATCCTTGAACCCGAGGTGCTGTTGCTGGACGAGCCGACCTCGGCGCTGGACGCCTCGATTCAGGCCGAGGTGCTGAACCTGCTGGACGGCATCCGGGCCGAGCGCGGGCTGACCTATGTGCTGGTCAGCCATGACCTGGCCGTGGTCGCGCATATGTGCGAGCGGCTTCTGGTGATGCAGCATGGACAGGCCGTGGAAGAACTGACACGCAGCGGATTGCGGGCCCGTTCGGCGACGAAAGAGTATACGCGCGCGCTTCTGACAGCCTCGGAAGGCTACCGCGCGGCAGAGGAGAGCACGACATGATCCCGGTTTTCGACGGTCACAACGACATCCTGTTGCGCCTGCTGCGGGCGCCCGACCGGCGCGCGGCGATCTGGCTGACCGGCGAGGGGCGCGGCCACCTCGACCTGCCGCGGATGAAGCTGGGTGGCTTCGCGGGCGGCTTCTTCGCGATCTACATCCCCTCGCCGGTGGCCCATGACGCGCCGGATTTCGAGACGATGATGGACCATCCGCCGTTCAGCCTGCCGCTGCCCGAACTGATCGGCCACGAGGCAGCGCAGCCGGTGGCGCTGGCGATGGCGGCGCATCTTTTGTGGATGGAACGGGCAAGCGAGGGCCGGTTCAAGGTCTGCCGCACGGTCGCCGAGCTGCGCGCCTGCCTTGCGGGCGGCGTGATCGCCGGGATCATGCATATGGAAGGCGCCGAGGCGATCGACCCCGGCCTTGACGCGCTTTACGCCTTTCACGCGATGGGCCTGCGCTCGCTGGGCCCGGTGTGGAGCCGACCGACGATCTTCGGCCACGGCGTGCCCTTCGCCTTTCCGTCGAGCCCCGACACCGGGCCGGGGCTGACCGAGGCAGGCAAGGATCTGATCCGGGCCTGCAACGAGCTGAAGATCATGGTGGACCTGAGCCACCTGAACGAAAAAGGTTTCAACGACGTCGCCAAGATCAGCGACGCGCCGCTGGTGGCGACCCATTCCAACGCGCATGACGTGACGCCCTCGTCGCGCAACCTGACCGACCGGCAACTGGCGATGATCCGCGAGTCGAACGGCATGGTGGGGCTGAACTTCGCCACCGTGTTCCTGCGCCCGGATGGCCGCAAATCGCCCGACATGGGCTGGGATCCGGTGCTGCGCCACCTTGACCACCTGCTGGCGAACCTTGGCGAGGATCGCGTCGGCCTTGGCTCCGACTTCGACGGCGCGACGCTGCCGCAGGGGATCGGCGATGTCACCGGCTTGCCCAATCTGGTGGCGGCGATGCGCGCGCATGGCTATGGCGAGCCGCTGTTGCACAAGATCTGCCACGAAAACTGGCTGGCGCTGCTGGAGCGGACCTGGGGGGCGTGATGGGCGCGGCGGTCGGCTTTGACGCGCTGGCCGCGCGGCTGATCGCGCTGCCCGCCGGGCAGCGGCGGATCGTCGCCATCGCCGGGGCGCCGGGATCGGGCAAGAGCCATGTCGCCGAGGCGCTGGTGGCGCGGGTGAATGCCGCCACGCCGGGGCGGGCGGCGCTGTTGCCGATGGACGGCTATCACTACGACGACGCGGTGCTGAAGGCGCTGGGGCGCCATGCCCGCAAGGGCGCGCCGGACACGTTCGACGTTGGCGGGCTGGCGGCGATGCTGGTGCGGCTGCGCGCCAATGCCGAGGATGCCATCGCGGTGCCGGTGTTCGACCGGTCGATCGAGATCGCGCGGGCAGGGGCGCGGCTGATCCCGCAGCGGGTGGAGGTGATCGTGGCCGAGGGCAACTATCTGTTGCTGGCCGCGCCGCCCTGGGACCGGCTGGCGGGGTTGTTCGACCTGACGGTGCGGCTGGATGTCGCCGAAGACGTGCTGCGGCAACGGCTGACCGGGCGCTGGCAGGGCTTTGGCCTGACACCGGCAGAGATTGCGGTTAAGCTGGAGGCGAACGATTTGCCCAACGGGCGGCTGGTGCGCAGCCAGAGCCGACCAGCGGATCTGGTGCTGGCGAACTGAGCCCCAGTCACGGAGATTTCGCTTTTCCCGAGGGACAGCCTGGGCCAGAAACGCGGGCAACCGGATTGGATGAAGGACTTTGCCATGATTTACCCCATTCTTCTTTGCGGCGGGTCCGGCACCCGGTTGTGGCCCTTGTCGCGCAAGAGCTACCCCAAGCAATTCGCGGCGCTGACCGGGGCGGAAAGCCTGTTTCAGGCTTCGGCAAAGCGGTTGGCGGGTGCGGGTTTCGCCGCGCCCACGGTGATCACCAGTTCCGATTTCCGCTTCATCGTGACCGAACAGCTTGCCGAGGCCGGGATCGACCCCGGCGCGGTGCTGATCGAGCCGGAGGCGCGCAATACCGCCCCCGCCGTGCTGGCGGCGGCGCTGCATGTGGCATCGCTGGACGCGCAGGCGCTGATGCTGGTGGCACCCTCGGATCACGTCATCCCCGATGCGGCGGCCTTCCGCGCGGCGGTTGCGGCGGCGGAACCGGCGGCGCGGGCGGGGCGGATCGTCACCTTCGGCATCCGGCCCGACCGGCCGGAAACCGGCTACGGCTATCTTGAGCTTGCCGCCGAGCCGGATGGCTCGGGCGCCGCGGTGGCGCTGAAGCGGTTTGTCGAAAAGCCGGATGCGGCGCGGGCGGCCGAGATGTTGGCCGAGGGACGCTATCTGTGGAATGCGGGGATCTTCCTTTTCACCGCCGCCACCATCCGCGCGGCCTTTGCCGCCCATGCGCCTGACCTGATCGCCGGGGTCGAGGCGGCGCTGGCCGGGGCCAAGCCCGACCTCGGTTTCCTGCGCCTCGCGCCGGAGCCTTGGGGCGCGCTGCCCGACATCTCGATCGATTATGCGGTGATGGAACGCGCCGCCAACCTGTCGGTAGTGCCGTTCGAGGGCGCCTGGTCCGACCTTGGCGGCTGGGATGCGGTCTGGCGCGAGGCCGGGCCGGATGCGTCCGGCATCGTGCTGTCAGGCCCCGCCACGGCGATCGACTGCACCGATACCCTGCTGCGCTCGGAATCGCCGACGCAGGAGATCGTCGGGATCGGGCTTGAGAACATCATCGCCGTGGCGATGCCCGACGCGGTGCTGGTGGCCGACATGAGCCGGGCGCAGGATGTGAAGCAGGCGGTGGCAGCGCTGAAGGCCAAGGCGGCCAAGCAGGCCGAGACCTTTCCGCGCGATCACCGGCCTTGGGGCTGGTTCGACAGTCTGGTGATCGGCAACCGCTTTCAGGTGAAGCGCATCGTGGTGAAGCCGGGCGCATCGCTGAGCCTGCAAAGCCACCATCACCGGTCAGAACACTGGATCGTGGTCGAGGGCACCGCGCTGGTGACGATCGACGACACCAAGAAGCTGGTGAGCGAAAACCAGTCGGTCTACATTCCGCTGGGCGCCGTGCACCGGATGGAAAACCCCGGCAAGGTGCCGATGGCGCTGATCGAGGTACAGACCGGCAGCTATCTGGGCGAGGATGACATCATCCGCTACGAGGACGCCTACCGGCGCGAGTGACAGGGCCATGAGCGACGACACCCCCCGCATCGCCGCGATCCGCAGCCCCGAAGGGGTGGCGGCCGATGCGGTGCTGGCGCGCGCGGCGGCGCAGCTGCGGGCCGAGGGCGTGGTGCTGGCGGGCTTCACGCAGGCCACCACGCCGGGCCGCCGGGGCGGCGTGACGGTGGTGGAGGATCTGGTGTCGGGCCTGCGCCACCCGATCACGCAGGATCTCGGGCCGGGGTCGGGGGCCTGCTCGCTCGACCCGGCGGCGCTGGCCGGGGTGGCGGCGGTGCTGCTGGCGCGGCTGGACCAGCCGGTTGACCTGCTGGTGGTGAACCGCTTCGGCAAGGGCGAGGCCGAGGGGCGCGGCCTGCGTGCGGCGATCGAGCGCGCGGTGCTGGCGGGCGTGCCGGTGCTGACCGTGCTGCGCGCGGGCTATGCCGAGGCGTGGGACCAGTTCACCGACGGCGCGGCCGTGGTGCTGGAACCCGAGGACGAGGCGATCCTCAACTGGGCGCGTGCCGCGATCCTTGCGGCGCGGGCGGCGGCCTGACCGCCGCCGCGCGCCGGGCCGGGATCAGCGTTTCATCGGGCAGGTCGACATCCCGAGGATCGAGTAGAGCGGGCAGCTTGACATCAGCCCGGTCAACAGCGGCACGATGCCGATCAGCAGCGCCCAATGCCAGCTGCCGCCGATGGCGGTAAAGGCATAGGCGGCGATCAGCGCGAGGCCGACGACGACGCGGATGATACGATCGGTGCTGCCGACGTTGGTCTTGAACATGGGGATCTCCTTGGCTGTGGCCAGCGCGGCCCTGTGCGGCGACGCTAGAGCTTTGCCACCCCGCTGTCTGTGATCTTGATCACGTTTCGCGCGGCGCTTCGGCGATCGCGCGCAGCGCCGCGGGTTCCAGCAGCCGCACCTGCCCGCGCGTGGTGGCGACCCAGCCGTGGCGGGCAAAACCGTCCAGCCGACGCGAGATCACCTCGCGCGCGGAGCCGAGCGCGGCGGCAAGGTCCTGATGCGTGGCGCTGACAAGGCCCGCCTCGGCGCGCGCCAGCAGCAGCGCGGCCAGACGGCTTTCCAGCCGCTGGAAGGCGAGGGTCGAGAGCAGCGCCACCATCTCGCGCATCCGTTGGCCGAAGGCGGTGAAGACAAAGGTGCGAAAGCCGGGCGCGTCATCCATCAGCGTCAGGAACAGCGGGCGCGGGATCGCCACCACCTCGCAATCGCTGGCGGCACTGGCGTCGCCGGTGTAGCTTTCGCCGCCAAGCAGCGACAGCGTGGTCTGCATGCAGCTTTGCCCCGGCGCCACGGCGTAAAGCAGGATCTCGCGCCCGGCGGCGCCGGTGGCGAAAACCTCGATCCGGCCCGACAGCACCAGCGCAAAGCCCTGCGCCAGTTCGCCCGCGCGAAAGATCGTGGCGCCCTTCGGCACCGCCTGCGGGTGCAGCGCATCCAGCCGCGCGCGGGCGGCGGCGTCCAGACCGGCCAGCGCCGGGGCGCGGGCGGTCCAGCCGGTCATGTGCGGTGGCGCGTCTCGAAGCGCGGCAGCATGGCGGAAAAGTCGCTGCCCCGGCCGCCTTCGGCTTCGACGAAGGTTTCGTAAAGCCGTTCCGCCAAGGCGCCCATCGGCGTGTCGGCATCCGCCGCCGTGGCCGCCTGCTGGCTGAGCCGCAGGTCTTTCAGCATCAGTTCGGCGGCGAAACCGGGCTTGTAGCCGTTGTCGGCGGGCGATTTCGGCCCCACCCCCGGCGCCGGGCAATAGGCGTTGATCGACCAGCTGGCGCCCGAGGAGGTGGAGACGACATCGAACATCTTCTGGCGGTCCAGCCCCAGCTTGTCGGCCAGCGCAAACGCCTCGCAGGTGGCGATCATCGTCACACCAAGGATCATGTTGTTGCAGATCTTGGCCGATTGCCCGGCACCCGAGGCGCCGCAATGCACCGCCTTCTGCCCCATCACGTCGAACAGCGGCTTGACGGTGGCGAAGGCGGCATCGGTGCCGCCGACCATGAAGGTCAGCGTGCCCGCCGTCGCGCCGCCGACGCCGCCCGAAACCGGGGCGTCCAGCGCATCGAGCCCCGCCGCGCGGGCCTGATCGGCCACGGCACGGGCGCTGTCGACATCCACCGTGGAGCAGTCGCAGAGCACCGCGCCCGCCGCCATCGCCGGGATCACCTGATCCGCCACCGCGCGCAGAATGGCGCCGTTCGGCAGCATGGTGATGACGACCGCGGCGCCCTTGGCGGCCTCGGCGGCGGTGGCGGCCTTGGTGACACCCTCGGGCATCGGGGCGGCGGTGTCGAAGCCGGTGACGGTGTGGCCCGCGCGCGCGAGGTTGGCGGCCATCGGCGCGCCCATGTTGCCAAGTCCGATGAAGGCGATCTGCATGTCATGTCTCCGGAAAGGTCAGGGTGTCGGGGCCCAGCGGCGCCAGCAGCGCGGCGACCGTGTCGGGCGAGGGGGCGGTGAGGCGCCAGCGCGGCTTGCGATCCTTGTCGATCACCGCGGCGCGGACGCCTTCGAGGAAATCGGTCTGGTGCACGGCGCGGTATGTGAACCTGTATTCGGCTTCCAGCGCCCGCCGCAGGTCGGGCGCCGCCCGCTGCGACCGGATCATCGCCAGCGTGCAGGCCATCGACAGCGGCGAATTGCGCGCGATCACCTTCAGCGTCTCGGCGGCGAAGGCGGATCCAGTGGATTCCAGCGCTGCGCGGATCGATTCGACTGTTTCGATTGCGAACAGGCGTTCAATTTCGGGCAGCAGCGCGGCCAGCTTGCTGTCGGGCGCCGTCTGCGCGGCGGCGGTGACCGCCCCCACGTCGTCGGTCGTGCAAAGCGTGGCGACCAGCGCAGGCCAGTCGGCCTCTGGCACGAAGAGATCGGCGAAGCCCGCAAGGATCGCGTCGCCCGGCCCCATCCGCGTGCCGGTCAGCCCGAGGTAGTCGCCCAGATGCCCCGGCGCGCGCGCCAGAAGGTAGGTGCCGCCGACATCGGGGATCAGGCCGATGCCGCATTCCGGCATGGCGACCTGCGCGGTTTCGCCGACCACGCGGGGGTGGCCGTGGCAGCCCACGCCGACGCCGCCGCCCATGATGAAGCCGTGCATCAGGCTGACCACCGGCTTTGGATACTCCGCCAGCCGCAGGTTCATGCGGTATTCGTCGCGCCAGAAGTCGCGCGCCATCCCGGCCTCGCCGGTGATGCCCTCGGCATAGACCTTGGCGATATCGCCCCCGGCACAGAAGGCGCGCGGCCCGGCGCCGTCGATCAGGACCAGCGCTACCGCCGGGTCGTGCGCCCAGCCGATCAGCGCCGCATCCATCGCAAGCGCCATGCCCGGCGTCAGCGCGTTCAGCGCCGCGGGCCGGTTCAGCGTGATGCGCCCGGCGCGGCCTTCGATGCGGATCAGAACTTCGTCCATCAGGCCCGCCCCTCGATCAGGCTGCGCGAGATGATCAGCCGCATGATCTCGTTCGTGCCTTCCAGAATCTGGTGAACCCGCAGATCGCGCACGATCTTTTCAATGCCGTAGTCGGCAAGATAGCCGTAGCCGCCGTGCAGTTGCAGGCAGGCGTTGGTAACCTCGAAGGCGGCATCGGTCACCATCAGCTTGGCCATCGCGCAGAATTTTGTCGCATCCGACGCCTTGGCATCCAGCTTCCACGCCGCCTGCCGCAGGAAGGTGCGCGCCGATTGCAGCCGCACCTCCAATTCGGCCAGCCGGAATTGCAGCGCCTGAAACTGATCGAGCGTCTTCCCGAACGCCTTGCGCTCGGCCATATAGGCCAGCGTCGCGTCGAACGCCGCCTGCGCGCCGCCCAAAGCCGAGGCCGCAATGTTCAGCCGTCCGCCGTCGAGCCCCGCCATCGCATAGGCAAAGCCGCGCCCCTCTTCGCCCAGCAGGTTGGCGGCGGGCAGGGCGCAGCCGTCCATCTGCACCGCCCGCGTGGGCTGCGCGCGCCAGCCCATCTTTTGCTCCAGCCCGCCAAAGCTCAGCCCCGGCGTTCCGTCTTCCAGCACCAGCGCCGAAATGCCTTTCGGCCCCTCGGCCCCACTGCGCGCCATGACGATGTAGACATCGGAATAGCCGCCGCCCGAGATGAAGGCCTTGGTGCCGGTCAACACATAGCCGTCGTTGCTGCGTTCGGCCTTGGTGCGCAGCGCCGCCGCGTCAGAGCCGGAACCGGGTTCGGTCAGGCAGTAGGAAAACACCTGATCCATCGTGCAGAGGCCGGGCAGGAACCGGGCCTTCAACGCCTCGGAGCCGAAGCTTTCGATCATCGAGCCGCACATGTTGTGGATGGAAAGAAACGCCGACACCGCCGGGCAGGCCATCGCCAGCGCCTCGAACACCAGCGTGGCGTCGAGCCGTGAGAGGCCCGATCCGCCATAGGTTTCAGAGACATAGATGCCGCCCAGCCCCAGCGCCGCGACCTTGGGCCAGAGCGTTTTGGGGATCGTTCCCTCCGCCTCCCAGGCGCGGGCATGGGGCGCGATCTCGGCGGCACCGAAGTCGCGCGCCATGTCGAAGATTGCCTGCTGTTCCTCGCTCAGCGCAAAGTCCATCCGTTCCTCCTCGAAATGAACGTGTGTTCACTGATTGCACCGGCCCCGGCGGGGCAGGGCCGGGCGGCGGCCGTCAGCCCGCCGCGGCCAGCAGGTCGACCACCCTCGTTTCGGTCTGGCCCAGGAAGGCCAGCGCGGCCTCCTCGGTCTCGAAGATGCGTGGCACCACGCCCGATGTGCCATCCCACGACCGGATCGCCAGCGCCGCCAGCGTGCGCGCGGGTTCCGACGGGGCGTAATAGGCCACCAGCGTCTGCACCCCCTGCGCCACGAAAACCTCGGCCTTCATCGCCTGCAACGCGATCACGCCGACAAAGTCGCGCTCCACCGCCGTCACGCCGCTCAGGTCCACGAACTGCCGCTGGCCGGGGCGGCAGTCGGGGTGCTGGGCATAGGCCGAGAAGGCGTGGAAACTGTCTTCCAGCCGGGCGAACCCTTCGTAGAGAACGTAGACGAGTCCGCGCTCGGTCAGGATCCGGAAGCTGACGGCCATAGTTTCCTCGTGGCAGATGACGTGCCGATCTCCTTTTCAGACCACGGAACGCCAAGCGAATCAACGTCTTCCTCCGTCGCGGGGCCGCCCGCTGCTGGATGTTCCTGTAATGTCCGCCGCCGGGCCGGGGGACCGGCAGCCCCCCGGCCGCCAGCGTCACTCCATCGGTTTGAAGTTCAGCGCCGCACCTTCGCGGATGCCGCTGGGCCAGCGCGCGGTTACCGTCTTGGTGCGGGTGTAGAAGCGGAAGGCGTCCGGCCCGTGCTGGTTCAGGTCGCCGAAGCCGGATTTTTTCCAGCCGCCAAAGGTGTGGTAGGCCAGCGGCACCGGGATCGGCACGTTGATGCCGATCATGCCGATGTTGATGCGGGCGGCGAAGTCGCGGGCGGTGTCGCCGTCGCGGGTAAAGATCGCGGTGCCGTTGCCGTATTCATGGTCCATCGCGTAGGCCAGCGCCTCTTCGTAGTCCTTCGCGCGCACGGTCGACAGCACCGGGCCAAAGATCTCCTGCTTGTAGATCTCCATGTCGCGGGTGACGTGGTCAAAGAGGGTCGGGCCGACGAAGAAGCCGTTTTCGTAGCCTTGCAGTTTGAAATCGCGGCCGTCGGTGACCAGCGTCGCGCCCTGTTCGACGCCGGACCCGATCAGGCCCTTCACCCGCTCCATCGCGGCATGGGTGACCAGCGGACCGTAATCGACATCGTTGCCCGCGGTATAGGGGCCGACCTTCAGCTTTTCGATGCGCGGGATCAGCCGTTCGATCAGCGCATCGGCGGTGGCGTCACCGACCGGCACCGCGACCGAGATCGCCATGCAGCGTTCGCCCGCCGCACCATAGCCCGCGCCGATCAGCGCGTCGGCGGCCTGATCCATGTCGGCGTCCGGCATGATGATCATGTGGTTCTTGGCGCCGCCGAAGCACTGCACGCGCTTGCCGTTGGTGCAGCCGCGGCCATAGATGTACTGCGCGATCGGGGTGGAGCCGACGAAGCCGATGGCGGCGACGGTCGGGTTGTCGAGGATGGCGTCCACCGCCTCCTTGTCGCCGTTCACCACTTGCAGGATGCCGTCGGGCAGGCCCGCCTCTTTCAAGAGCTCGCCCAGCATCAGCGGCACCGAGGGGTCACGTTCCGACGGTTTCAGGATGAAGGCGTTGCCAGAGGACAGCGCCGGGCCCATTTTCCACATCGGGATCATGGCGGGGAAGTTGAACGGGGTGATTCCGGCGGCAACGCCAAGGGGTTGGCGCATGGAATACATGTCGATGCCGGGGCCGGCGCTGTCGGTGAACTCGCCTTTCAGCATCTGCGGCGCGCCGATGCAGTATTCGATCACTTCCAGCCCGCGCTGCACGTCGCCCTTGGCGTCGGGGATGGTCTTGCCATGCTCGCGGCTCAGCGCCTCGGCCAGCTTGTCCATGTCGCGGTTCAGAAGGCGGACGAATTCCATCATCACGCGGGCGCGGCGCTGCGGGTTGGTGGCGCCCCATTTCGGCTGCGCGGCGGCAGCGGCGGCAACGGCGGCGTCAAGCTCGGCCTTCGAGGCCAGCGGCACGCGGGCCTGCACTTCGCCGGTGGCAGGGTTGAAGACATCGGCGAAGCGGCCCGAGGTGCCCTTGACGTGCTTGCCGTTGATCCAGTGGCTGAGTTCGTTCATCGCCATCTCCTCCGTATATGGTTGGCGGCATCCTAGGCTTGCGTTTTTGCCGGGAAAAGGGGCAAGACTTCAAAAGGGTTTTGCAATTCTGCAAGGGTAGGGCGATGGCCGACTGGGATGATCTGCGCGTGTTCCTGGCCGTGGCGCGGGCCGAAAGCCTGAGCCGCGCGGGCCGGGTGCTGAAGATCGACCCGGCCACGGTGGGCCGCCGCGTCGCCCGGCTGGAAGAGGCGTTGGGGGCGCGGCTGTTCACCAAGGGGCCGCAAGGCTACGCGCTGACCGAAGAGGGCACGCGGCTCCTGGATCATGCGGTGCGCACCGAACAGGCGGTGGCCGGCGCGCTGGAAGAGGTGCGCGGCGGCGCGGGGCAGCTTTCCGGGCAGATCCGCATCGGCGCGCCGGATGGCTGCGCGACCTATGTGCTGCCGCAGGTGGTGGCGGCGATCTGCGACGACAATCCGGGGCTGGAGGTGCAGATCGTGGCGCTGCCGCGCGTCTTCAACCTGTCGAAACGCGAGGCCGATATGGCGATCGCGGTCAGCCGCCCCGAGGCCGGGCGGCTGACGGTGCAGAAGATCACCGACTACCACCTGCATCTGGCCGCCAACCGTGCCTATCTGGCCCGCCATCCGGCGATCACCGGCACCGCCGACCTGAAGCATCACCGCTTTGTCGGCTATATCGCCGACATGATCTTTGACAAGGAACTGGACTACCTCGGCGAGGTCGGGGCGGGGCCGGTGCCGCTGGCCTCGAACTCGGTCACGGTGCAGCTGAACTGGGTGCGGCAGGGCGCGGGCGTCGCCGTGGTGCATGATTTCGCGCTGCCGACGGCGCCCGAGGCGGTGCGGGTGCTGGCCGATCAGGTGGCGCTGACGCGGGCGTTCTATCTGATCCGCCACGCCGACGACCGCCGGGTGGAGCGGCTGAACCGCTTCGCCGACCTTCTGGCGCATGGCGTGCGGCGCGAAGTCGCGCGGCTTGAAAGCCTCGCTTGACAGAATGTCGCAGGGGACCGACCCTGAAGGCTCACCTTGGAGGAGGGGTATTCATGCTCGTTCAACAGATCCTTAGCGGCAAGCCCGAGGGCGTGGTGGTCACCGTGCCGCCCGGAACCTCGGTCGCGGAAGCGGTCGAGATTCTCTCGGCGCGGCGGATCGGGGCGTTGATCGTCTCGACCGATGGCCGCCACGTCGCGGGTATCCTGTCGGAACGCGACGTGGTGCGCGAACTGGGCCGCCGCGGCCCGGCCTGCCTGAACGATCCGGTTGAAAAGCTGATGACCACGGCCATCATCGGTTGCAGCACGGACGAAAGCACCGAAAGCGTGATGCAGAAGATGACCGATGGCCGCTTTCGCCACATGCCGGTGATGCAGGGCGCCGTGATGGTCGGCCTGATCTCGATCGGCGACGTGGTGAAGGCGCGGCTGTCGGAACTGGCGATGGAAAAGGATGCGCTGGAAGGGATGATCAAGGGGTTCTGAGGCGGGTGGGGTCTTGCAAACCGCCGCGCAATCTTGTTGCGTGCCGGAAACGTTCTGGAGGACCCCATGCGCATCGGACTATATCCCGGCACTTTCGACCCGGTGACGCTTGGCCATCTGGACATCATCCGCCGGGCCACCGTGCTGGTCGACCGGCTGGTGATCGGCGTTGCCATCAACCGTGACAAGAAGCCCCTGTTCTCGCTCGAGGAACGGGTGGCGATGATCGAGGCGGAATGCGCCGGGCTGGCGCAGAAGACCGGCGTCGAGATCGTGGCGCATCCGTTCGAGAACCTGCTGATCGACTGCGCCCGCGACGTTGGCGCGGGCCTGATCATCCGCGGCCTGCGCGCGGTGGCGGATTTCGAATATGAATACCAGATGGTCGGCATGAACCGCGCGCTGGATGCCAGCGTCGAGACGGTGTTCCTGATGGCCGAGGCGCGGCATCAGGCGATCGCCTCGAAACTGGTGAAGGAAATCGCCCGGCTGGGCGGCGACGTGTCGAAGTTCGTCACCCCGGCGGTGCGGGCGGCGCTGCTGGCGCGCGTCGGCTAGGCAGCGGTGGGCGCGCTGCCCCCCGGCCAGCCCACGGGGCTGGCGTCCTTCGCTGAAACGCCCCACCGGGGCGTTTCCGGGCGCTCAGGATCCCCGTAGTATTTCCGCCAGAAAGAAACCGGGCGGGATCAGGCGCCGTAGACGGCCTGATGCGCAAGATGGGCGATGCGACCCGCGTCAAGGTGCAGATCGGCACGGATTTCGCGCGGCAGGCTGGTCATTTCGGCAACCGTGCGGTTGTAGGCGATGCGGGCGCGAACGCGGGCAAAGAGCGAGGTCATGGCAGTGCTCCTTTCGGGGGGTGAGGCGTCAGGCGCCGTAGACGGCGCGGTGCGCGATGTTGCGGACGTCGCCCGCGTAAATGTCGAGGTCGAGCCGGGTGTCGAGCGGCAGCTGCGACAGTTCGGCGACGGTGCGCAGGTAGGCCACGCGATTGCGGGCGGCGGCGCGGAGGTTGGAAACGAGCGTTTTCATCTTGGCATCCTTTCGGATCGGATCGACGACCCCATTGTCGTCGTGCCAAGATTTGGGCAAGGTGATGGCGCTAACAACTGCCGGGCGCCGCGTGGCGCCATGCGTTTGGCGCATGCCTTCGCCAGATATGCCGTAACGGATTGAGAAATCGGTCAGAACGGCGGCAGCGCACCGATGGCGACGAAGCCGCGCAGCATCTCGTCCACCGCGACTGCGGCAAGAATGATACCCATGACGCGGCTGATGATCGCCTCGCCGGTGATGCCGATCACCCTGTGGATCGGCGCGGCCAGCAGCATCAGCACCAGCGTGCAGGTCAGCACCAGCGCCATCAGCCCGGCGGTGGCGGCCTGCGCGGCCACCGCGACGCGGGTGTTGTCGGTCAGCACCACGATGGCCAGCATCGCGCCGGGCGAGGCGATGGAGGGGATCGCCACCGGGAACACCGCGACATGGCGCGGATCGGGGGCGGGGCGGGTGGCGTCAAGGTCGGGCTGGCCAAAGATCATCGTCAGCGCGAAGAGCAAGAGCACCAGGCCGCCCGCAATCTGGAACGCGGGCAGCGGGATGTTCAGCGCCTCCAGCACGATCTGGCCGCCGATCAGGAAAGCCAGCAGCACCGCGAAGGCGACCAGCACCGCGCGGAACGCCACGGCGCGCCGCGCGGCGGCGGTGGCGCCGGTGGTGGCGGCCAGAAAGATCGGCAGCGTGCCGACCGGGTCGATCACCACCCAGAGCGTGATGAACTGCTGCAGCAGGATCGAGAAGGAGGGCATCGGGGGAATCCGCGAGGTGAACTCCCCCGATGTGATGTCAGAGCAGCTTGCCCATCGCAACTGCCGTATCGGCCATGCGGTTGGAGAAGCCCCATTCGTTGTCATACCAGCTCAGGATGCGCACCATGTTGCCGTCCATCACCTTGGTCTGGTCCATGTGGAAGACCGAGGAATGCGGGTCGTGGTTGAAGTCGTGGCTGACGTTGGGCTGGTCGGTGTAGCCCAGGATGCCCTTCAGCTTGCCATCGGCGGCGCTGCGGATCGCCGCGTTGATCTCTTCCACCGAGGTGGCGCGGCTGGCTTCGAACACCAGATCGACGACCGAGACGTTGGGCGTCGGCACCCGGATCGCGACGCCGTCCAGCTTGCCCTTCAGTTCCGGCAGCACGAGGCCGACGGCCTTGGCGGCGCCGGTCGAGGTCGGGATCATCGACAGGGCGGCGGCGCGGGCGCGGTAAAGATCCTTGTGCATCGTGTCCAGCGTCGGCTGGTCGCCGGTGTAGCTGTGGATCGTGGTCATGAAGCCCTTGGTGATGCCGACGGTGTTGTTCAGCACATAGGCGACTGGCGACAGGCAGTTGGTGGTGCAGGAAGCGTTCGAGACGATCAGGTCGTCCTTGGTCAGCGTGTCGTGGTTCACGCCGAAGACGATGGTCTTGTCGGCACCGGCCGAGGGCGCCGAGACCAGCACGCGGCTGGCGCCGTTTTCCAGATGGATCTTCGCCTTGTCCTTGTCGGTGAAGATGCCGGTGCATTCCATCACGATGTCGATATGGCCCCAGGGCAGTTCCGCCGGGTTGCGGATCGCCGTCACCTCGATCGGGCCGCGGCCGACGTCGATGGTGGTCGCCGTGGTGGTGACGGTGCCGGGGAAGCGGCCATGCACCGAGTCGAAGCGGATCAGGTGGGCGTTGGTCTCGACCGGGCCGAGATCGTTGATCGCCACCACCTCGATGTCGGTCCGGCCGGATTCGACGATTGCGCGCAGCACGTTGCGGCCGATGCGGCCGAAGCCGTTGATGGCTACCTTGACAGTCATGAGCATCTTCCTTTTGCGAGGTGCGCGGCCCGGAGTGCGGTGGCCCGGGGTTGGGGCGCGGGGTTGATCTGGGGCGGCGGTCTCCGCTGGTGGTGCGACCTAACGCCAGAATTCGAGGTAGTTGATGAAGGCCATGATCTTCTGGCCGAGGAACACCGCCAGTTGTGATTGAAAGAGGAAATGGTCGACGCCGAAGGTCAACACAAGCACGAGGCCGAGGATCAGCGCGAGGCGGTCGGTCACGGTCTGGCCCCGGATGATGAGGGATCGGGAAGGTTGCGCCGGACCATAGTGGAAGCGGGCGGCAGGGTGAAGCCCGCAACCGGGTGGCGCGACCCCTTGGCGCGGTCGGCGCACGCGCTAGGTGGCGCTGCGGGGACGGCAGGAAAGGATGCCGGATGGACGATATTGCCGATCTCTTGGGCCGCGTGCTGATCGCGGTGCTGTTTCTGGCCGGGGCGGTGCAGAAGGCCACCGATCCGGGGCCGGTGATGGGGTTGCTGGCCGGGGCGGGCTGGCCGGTGCTGCTGATCTGGCCCGCAATGGTGTTCGACGCGCTGGCCGGGCTGGCGCTGATCGCGGGCATCGGCGTGCGACCCGTGGCCTGGGCGCTGGCGGCCTATTGTGCGGTGACGAGCTATTTCCACTGGATCCCCTCTGACCCCTGGCAGATCACGATCTTCGTCAAGAACTGGGCGATTGCGGGCGGCTGCCTCGTGCTGGCCGCGAACGGCCCCGGGCGGCTGGTGCTGCCGCTGGCCCGACGCGCGGGGTGATCCGCGCGCCGGGGCAGGACCGGTCGGGTCAGAGCAGCGATTTGACCTCGGCCACCGTCGCCTCGGCGGTGATGCCGAACTCGATGTAGAGCTTTTCCGCCGGGGCGGAGGCGCCGAAGCCCTTCATGCCGATAAAGCCCGACTTGCCGGTGCGGCCACGCTCGCCCGACAGCCAGCGGTCCCAGCCGAAGCTGCCCGCCGCCTCGATGGCGACGCGCACCGGGCCCGCGGGCAGCACCTTGCGGCGGTAGCTTTCGGGCTGTTCGGCGAACAGCTCCATGCAGGGCATGGACACCACGCGGGTGCCGATGCCTTCGGCCTCCAGCAGCTCGCGCGCCTTCAGCGCGATCTGCACCTCGGACCCGGTGGCGATCAGGATCGCCTGCCGCTTGCCGGTCGCTTCGGCCAGCACATAGGCGCCCTGCGCGGTCAGGTTCTTGCTGGTGTGTTCGGTGCGCAGGGTGGGCAGGTTCTGGCGGCTGAGCGCCAGCACCGAAGGCGTCTTGGTGGCGTTCAGCGCCAGTTCATAGGCCTCGGCGGTCTCGATCGTGTCGGCGGGGCGGAACAGCCAGGTGTTCGGCGTGGCGCGGCAGATCGCCAGATGCTCGATCGGCTGGTGGGTCGGGCCGTCTTCGCCCTGACCGATGGAATCATGCGTCATCACGTAGATGGTGGGCACGCCCATCAGCGCCGACAGCCGCATCGCGCCGCGGGCATAGTCGGTGAAGCACAGGAAGGTGCCGCCGTAGGGCCGCACGCCGCCGTGCAGCACCATGCCGTTCATCGCCGCCGCCATGCCGTGTTCGCGGATGCCGTAGTGGATGTAGGTGCCCTTGCGGTTTTCCGCGTTGAAGATGCCCTGACCGGCTGTCTTGGTCAGGTTCGAGCCGGTCAGGTCGGCCGAGCCGCCCAGCAGTTCCGGCATGATCGGGCTGACCACTTCCAGCACCATCTCGGAGGATTTCCGGGTCGGCACCTTCGGCTTGGCTTCGCTCATCTGTTTTTTCAGCGCGCGCAGCACCGCGCCCAGCTTCTTGGGCGCCTCGCGGCCCATGACGCGGTTGAACTCGTCCCGCTTGGCGGCGGAAAGGTCGTTCAACCGCGCGTCCCAGGCGGCGCGGTCCTGCCCGCCGCGCGAACCGATCGCCTCCCATTCCGCCTTGAGGTCGGCGGGGATGACGAAGGCGGGGTAATCCCAGCCGTAGATCTCGCGCACCTTGACGATTTCCTCGGCGCCGATCGGCGAGCCGTGGGCCCCGGCGGTGTCCTGCTTCTTGGGCGAGCCGAAGCCGATATGGGTCTTGCAGTCGATCATCACCGGCTTGTCCGACGCCTTGGCGGCGGTCATCGCGCGGTCGATGTCATCGGGATCGTGGCCGTCGCAATGCAGCACCGTCCAGCCGGCCGCGGCAAAGCGGGCGCGCTGGTCGGTCAGGTCCGACAGGCTGATCTTGCCGTCGATCGAGATGTTGTTGTTGTCCCAGAGCACGATCAGCTTCGACAGCTTCTGCATCCCGGCAAGGCCGATCGCTTCCTGGCTGACGCCTTCCATCAGGCAGCCGTCACCGGCGATCACCCAGGTGTGGTGATCGACGATCTTGCGGCCAAAGCGGGCGCGCAGCGATTCCTCGGCAATGGCGAAGCCGACCGAGTTCGAGATGCCCTGACCCAGCGGGCCGGTCGTCGTCTCGATGCCGCGGGCGTGGCCGTATTCCGGGTGCCCGGCGGTCTTCGAACCCCACTGGCGGAAGTTCTTGATCTCTTCGATCGTCATGCCGGGCGAGCCGGTCAGATGCAGCAACGCATAAAGCAACATCGAGCCATGCCCGGCCGACAGGATGAACCGGTCGCGGTCGGGCCATTCCGGGTTGGTCGCGTCGAACTTGAGGTGTTTGGAAAACAGGACGGTCGCCACGTCTGCCATGCCCATCGGCATGCCGGGGTGGCCCGAGTTGGCGGCTTGAACCGCATCGATGGCCAGCATCCGGATCGCACAGGCCTTGCGCCAGTGGTCGGGATGCGCGCTGCGCAGGGTTGCGATATCCAAGGGTCAGTCTCCTCCTCTGGGGTCCAAGGGCCGTTTTCCGCCGTATTCAGCCGTCATACCAGCGTCTGGCGACATATCAAGCGCACGGGACGCCGCAGTCTGGGATTGTGGGAAGAATTCGGCCGCGGCTTTGGTTTAAGATCGGCAGACCGCGCCCCGGGGGCGATTCGGGTGCGGCGAAGGCCAGAAAGAAGGAAAACGTCATGCAGGATTTGCAGGAGCTGGAGCAGCGCATTTCGCTGGCACTGGACCGCATCGCCCAAGGGGTGGAGGCGCTCGACGGGCTGACCGTGCTGCCGCAGGGGGCGGCGGCAGCGGAACCGCAGGCCCCGGCCGCCGACCCCGAGGCGCTGCGGCTGGCCGAAGCGTTGCAAGAGGAACGCGACGCCAACGGCCAGTTGCAGGAACGGCTGCGCGTGGTGAACGAGCGGCTGGCGGCGGGCGTGGCCCCGCTGGAGGCGCGCATCGCCACCCTGACCGCGCAGATCGACGCGCAGGGGATCGAGCTGGGGCGGATGAAATCGACCAACGTGCAACTGCGCGAAACCCTGCGCGCCTTGCGCGAGGCGAGCGAGAAGGGGGTCAGCGACCCGCAGCTGGTCAACAAGTCGCTGCAGGTGGAACTGGACGCGCTGCGCACCGCCCGCGCTACCGAAGTGGCTGAACTCGATGGCATTCTTGCCGAACTGAAGCCCCTGATCGGAGAGGACGCCGATGCCTGAAGTCACCGTGACCGTGGGCGGCCGCCCGTTCGAAGTGGCCTGCCAGCCGGGGGAAGAACTGTTCCTGCGCGCCGCCGCCAAGGCGCTGGATACCGAGGCGCGGGTGCTTCTGGACCAGATCGGCCGGATGCCGGAAAGCCGGATGCTGCTGATGGCAGGGCTGATGATCGCCGACCGCGTTGCCGGGATGGAAGATCAGGCCCGCGCGCAAACCACGCGGCTGGCGCAGGTCGAGGCGGAACTGGCAGAGCTGAAGGCCCGCCCGGCGCCCGCACCGGAACGTGTCGAGGTGCCGGTGCTGCCACGATCCGTCACCGACTCGCTGGCCGAAATGGCGGCGCGGGCCGAGGCGCTGGCGACCGCGCTGGCCGAACGGCTGCCGCCGGTGGCTGCGGACGCGCCCGCCGAGGGCTGAAACCAAAAAGGCCCGCGCGAAGCGGGCCTTTGCAGCGCCGGAACCGGGCCGGTCAGCCGTTGGCTTCGCGGATTTTCGCGGCGGCGTCCTTGTCGAAAGTCACGCCCTTCGCCTCGAACAGCGCGTCGAGTTCACCCGACAGCGTCATTTCGGTCACGATATCGCAGCCGCCGACGAATTCGCCCTTCACGTAAAGCTGCGGGATCGTCGGCCATTCCGAAAAGTCCTTGATCCCCTGCCGGATCTCGGGGTCGGCGAGCACGTTCACGTCGGTGAACTGCACGCCCATGTAGTTCAGCACCCCCGCCACGCGGCTGGAAAAGCCGCATTGCGGCATCATCTTGGTGCCCTTCATGAACAGCACGACGTCGTTCGAGGTGACGGTATCGCGGATCGTATCGGTAGCGCTCATGGCCGAGCCCTTCTGTGTCTGCGGCAGCGCCGCGGGATTTGGATGCGGCGCCGGATCAGTCCGGGGCCTTGGTGGTCAATGCAAGCGCGTGCAATTCGCCGTGGGCGCCATCCATCTTGCCCTTCAGGCTGGCATAGACGGCGCGTTGCTGCTGCACGCGGTTCAGCCCGCGGAAGCTTTCGTCGATCACTTCCGCCGCCCAGTGATTTCCGTCACCGGCAAGGTCGGTGATGGTGATGCGCGCCTTCGGAAAGGTGGCGCGGATCAGGTGTTCGATGTCTTGGGCTTCCATCGCCATGTGGCCGGGGTCCTGTCGGTTGTCTGGTGCAAATCTAGGCGCAGCCCCGGCCCGCCGCAAGGGCGGGCCGGGCGTCGCGACGCCGAAACAGATGCGACGAATGTGCCTTTCGGCGCCGTCAGCCCACCGCGCGTTCGAAGGCGCTGTGGTAAAGCGCCGAAAGCTCGGCCAGCGCCGCTTCGGAGCCGCCAAAGCGAACGGCGTGGCCGCCGAACCGGCCGACGGCATGGGCGGGCACACCCGCATGGCCTGCCGCGGCGATCAGAGCCTCGGCCTGATCGAACGAGCAGGAAACGAGGTAGCGGGCCTGATCCTCGCCGAACAGGAATCCGGTATCGGCGCTGTCCAGCGTCAGGCCGATCCCGGCGCCCTCGGCCATCTCGAAGGCAGCCAGGGCGAGGCCGCCATCAGAAAGGTCGGTCGCCGCGGTGAAGAGGTGGCGCTGCGCCAGCAGGAAGTCGCCGTTGCGCTTTTCGGCGGCCAGATCGACATGGGGGGCGTCGCCATCCTCGCGGTGGAACACCTCGGCCAGTAGCGCCGACTGGCCCAGATGGCCGACGGTCTCGCCGATCACCAGCGCGATCTCGCCCGCCTTCGGTGCGCCCGCGATCAGGTCGTCAAGGCTGTGCAGAAGGCCGACCGCGCCGATGGTGGGGGTAGGCAGGATGCCGGTGCCGTCGGTTTCGTTGTAAAGGCTGACGTTGCCGGACACGATCGGCAGTTCCAGCGCGATGCAAGCGGCGCCGATGCCTTTGATCGCGCCGACCATCTGGCCCATGATCTCGGGCTTTTCCGGGTTGCCGAAGTTCAGGTTGTCGGTCGCGGCCAAGGGTGTCGCGCCACAGGCGACAAGGTTGCGCCACGCTTCGGCCACCGCCTGCTTGCCGCCCTCGAACGGATTCGCCTTGACGTAACGCGGTGTCACGTCGCTGGTGAAGGCCAGCGCCTTGGGGGTGCCGTGCACCCGCACCACGCCCGCGCCAAGGCCGGGCGCGCGCACCGTGTCGGCCATCACCTGGCTGTCGTATTGCTGCCAGACCCAGGCCTTGCTGGCATAGTTCGGGCTGCCGATCAGTGCCTTCAGCGCGTCCACCGGGTCGATATGCGGCACCGGCTCCATTGGCGCGGCGGCGGGGGTTTCAATCCAGGGCCGGTCGTATTCCGGCGCGTTACCCGCCAGCGCCTTCAGCGGCAGGTCGGCCATCACCGTATTGCCCTGCAGCACGAGGAAGCGATCCTCGGGGATCGTCTCGCCGACGATGGCGAAGTCGAGATCCCATTTGTCGAAGATCGCCTTCGCCTCGGCTTCCTTCTCCGGCTTCAGCACCATGAGCATCCGCTCCTGGCTTTCGCTGAGCATCATCTCATAGGCGGTCATGCCGGTTTCGCGGCAAGGCACGCGGTCAAGGTCAAGGCGGATGCCAAGGTCGCCCTTGTCGCCCATCTCGACCGCCGAGCAGGTCAGGCCCGCCGCGCCCATGTCTTGAATCGAGATCACCGCGCCCGAGGCCATCAGCTCAAGGCAGGCCTCCAGCAGCCGCTTTTCGGTGAAGGGGTCGCCGACCTGCACGGTGGGGCGCTTTTCCTCGATCGTGTCGTCGAATTCGGCGCTGGCCATCGTGGCGCCGCCGACGCCGTCGCGGCCGGTCTTGGCGCCGAGGTAGACCACCGGCATCCCCACGCCGGACGCGGCGGAGTAGAAGATCTTGTCGGCATCGGCGAGACCCGCCGCGAAGGCGTTCACCAGACAGTTGCCGTTATAGCTGCGGTGGAACCGCACCTCGCCGCCCACGGTCGGCACGCCGAAGGCGTTGCCGTAAGAGCCGACGCCCTCGACCACGCCCTTGACCAGATGGGCGGTTTTCGGGTGCGAAGGCTCGCCAAAGCTCAGCGCGTTCATCGCCGCAATCGGCCGCGCGCCCATCGTGAAGACGTCGCGCAGGATGCCGCCGACGCCGGTCGCGGCGCCCTGATGCGGCTCGATGTAGCTGGGGTGGTTGTGGCTTTCCATCTTGAAGACCACGGCCTGACCGTCGCCGATATCGACCACGCCCGCATTCTCGCCCGGCCCGCAGATCACCTGCGGCCCGGTGGTGGGCAGGGTGCGCAGCCACTTCTTCGACGATTTGTAGGAACAATGCTCGTTCCACATCGCCGAGAAGATGCCGAGTTCAGTGAAGGTGGGCACGCGGCCGATGATGGCCAGCAGGCGCTGATACTCGTCGGGCTTCATCCCGTGTGCGGCAATCAACTCGGGCGTGATTTTCGGCTCGTCCATCTTCCGTCTCCCACCGGGCCCGGTGGCGGCGGACCCTTTGCCCGCTCTTAGGATATGGGGGCAGTCGGGGGAAGGCCCGAAATATTCGCGATGCTTCGGGCGGGCCCGGCGTTCACGTGCCGCCCCGATCGCGGGCAGCGCGGTGCCGCGGTGCGGCAATTTCAGGCAAGTTGCGGCATGGGCGAAAAAAAAGGCCGAGCAAAGCTCGGCCTAAGTCCAACAGGGAGGTAGAAGAACCTGTGACATGGTCAACAAATCCTTCTGCGTTGCAGTTAGGGTTTCATGAGTCGTGGATCAAGGGAAATGGTGTCGCAGGTGCAGCATGGCCGATATGCGCGTTCCGCATATGTGGCCGATGCGCATCAGCCGATCTACTGGCGATGCCGGTGGGCAAAGATTTCCTCGGTCACGAAATCGCGGAAGGCCGAGACGCGCTTGGAATGCCGCAACTCTTCCGGATAGGCGAGGAAGACCGGCACGTCGTTCGATTCCACATCCGGCAACACCCGGACAAGGTTGGGGAAATCCTCGGTCAGGTAATCCGGCAGCACGCCGACGCCCAGATGGCTCAGCACCGCCTGCAGCACGCCGAAGTAGTTGTTCACCGTCAGCATCGACGGCACGTTGTAGGCCATCAGCGTCTGCACCAGTGCGGCGCCCGCGGCGACCTGCGGCGTGGCCGGGGCCTGGCAGATCAGCCGGTGTTGCGACAAATCCTCCAGCCGTTCGGGCTTGCCGCGTTCGGCGACATACTCGCTGGAGGCGTAAAGCTGCATCCGGATGTTCATCAGCCGCTTGCGGATCAGATCGGCCTGGCTGGGTTCCTTCATGCGGATCGCCACGTCGGCCTCGCGCATCGGCAGGTCGAGCACGCGCTCTTCCAGCATCAGGTCGATCTTCAGGTCGGGATATTTCGCGTAAAGCGCCGACAGCCGCGGCGCCAGCCACAGCGTGCCAAAGCCGGTGGTGGTGGTGACGCGCAATTCGCCCATCACCTCGTCCTCTGTGTCGCGGATGCGGGCCGAGGCGGCATCGAGGCGCTTCACCATCGAACTGGTGGCCTCGAACAGCAACTCGCCCTGCTCGGTGAGAATCAGTCCGCGGGCGTGGCGATGGAACAGCGTGGTGTTCAGGCTCTCCTCCAGCGCGCGAATCTGTCGCGACACCGCGGATTGCGACAGGTGCAGCGTCTCACCCGCATGGGTCAGGCTGCCCGCGTCGGCCACGGCATGAAATATTCTGAGCTTGTCCCAATCCATCACGCAACTCTTCCGAATTTGTCCGACGCTAACATTGAAGCGGCTTTCCTAGACACGTTTTCTGCCATGTAAATGAACTTTTGCGAAATATGTTCTTTGTAGGTCATAAATGATGACCTATCATGGGGTGCGCGTGCGAGCCAGGGAGGGTGCGTCATGAGCCTGCAGGACATCCAGCTTTCCGACCGTTTCGATCTGACCAAATCGCCGGTGCTGCTGAACGGCACCCAGGCGCTGGTGCGGCTGATGCTGATGCAGAAGGCGCGCGACCGGGCGGCGGGGCTGAACACGGCGGGCTATGTGACCGGCTACCGCGGCAGCCCGCTGGGCGCGGTGGACATGCAGATGATGCGCGCGGCGAAAGAGCTGGGCGCGGCCGACGTGCTGTTTCAACCGGGGCTGAACGAAGACCTTGCCGCCACCGCGATCTGGGGCAGCCAGCAGGCCGAACTGCGCGGCGAGGGCAAATACGATGGCGTCTTCGCGCTCTGGTACGGCAAGGGGCCGGGGGTGGACCGCTCGGGCGACGTGATGCGGCACGCCAACATGGCCGGCACCGCGCCCAAGGGCGGCGTGCTGATGGCGATGGGGGATGACCACACCGGCGAAAGCTCGACCACGTTGCACCAGTCGGACTGGGCGATGGTGGACGCCTATATGCCGGTGGTCTCGCCCGCCGGGGTGCAGGAGATCCTCGATCTGGGGCTTTACGGCTGGGCGCTGTCGCGTTTTGCCGGGGTCTGGGTCGGCCTCAAGACGATGAAGGACACGGTGGAGGCGACCGCCGTGGTGAACGGCGACCCGAACCGGCTGCAATTCGTGACGCCCGAGTTCAAGCTGCCGCCGGGTGGGCTGAACATCCGGCTGATCGACACGCCGGTGCTGCAGGAAGCCCGGATGATCGACTTCAAGCGGTTTGCCGCCGAGGCGTTCGCCCGCGCCAACCGGATCGACAAGCGGGTCTGGGGCCAGCCGGGGGCCAAGATCGGCTTTGTCGCGGCGGGCAAGAACTGGCTCGATCTGGTGCATGCGCTGTCGCTTTTGGGGATCGACGAGGCCGAGGCCGGGCGGCTGGGGATCACCACCTACAAGGTGGCGCAGACGTTCCCGCTGGATATGGAAAGCTTCCACGAATGGGCCGAGGGGCTCGATCTGGTCGTGGTGGTGGAAGAAAAGCGCAAGCTGATCGAAGTGCAGGTGAAAGAGGCGCTGTTCGACGATCGCCACGGCCGCCGCGTCTATGGCTGGCACAAGGGCGACACCTGGGAACATGGCCGCCGGGTGGAGCTGTTCCCGACCCGCTACGCGCTGGACCCGATCCTGATCGCCGAACAGCTGGGGGCGATCCTGATCGAAGAGGGGCGCGGCACCGACCGCATGAGCGCCGCCCTGCAACGCCTTGATGAAGCGCGCAAAGCTGACAACGCCAAGGATCTGGCGGCGCGGCTGCCGTACTTCTGTTCGGGCTGCCCGCACAACACCTCGACCAAGGTGCCCGAGGGTAGCCGCGCCTATGCCGGGATCGGCTGCCACTACATGGTGCAGTGGATGGACCGCAAGACCACCGGCTTTACCCAGATGGGCGGCGAAGGTGCGAACTGGGTTGGCGAGGCGCCGTTTTCGACCCGCGACCATGTGTTCCAGAACCTCGGCGACGGCACCTACAACCATTCCGGCGTGCAGGCGATCCGGGCGGCTTTGGCGGCGGGCACCAACATCACCTACAAGATCCTGTTCAACGACGCCGTGGCGATGACCGGCGGGCAGGCGAATGAAGGTGGGCTGACCGCCGACCGCATCGTGCGCGAGATTCAGGCGATGGGGGTGCAACACATCGCCGTGGTCCATGACCCCAAGGAAGGGCTGGATCTGACCCGCTTTCCCAAGGGCGTCGCGTTCCACGAGCGTGACGAACTGATGCCTGTGCAGGAGAAACTCAGCCAGATCAAGGGCGTGTCGGCCATCGTTTATGTGCAGACCTGCGCCGCCGAAAAGCGCCGCCGCCGCAAGCGGCACGAATTCCCCGACCCCGACAAGCGCGTCTTCATCAATACCGACGTCTGCGAAGGCTGCGGCGATTGCGGGGTGCAGTCGAACTGCGTTTCCATCGTGCCGGTGGAAACCGAACTGGGCCGCAAGCGGGCCATCGACCAAAGCTCTTGCAACAAGGATTTCTCTTGCCTGAACGGGTTTTGCCCCTCGTTCGTCACCTTGCAGGGCGCGCGGGTGAAGAAGGCCGCGACGCAGACCGTCGACCTGCCAGACCTGCCCGCGCCACTGCTGCCGGCGATTGACGGCACCTTCAACGTGGTGATCACCGGCGTCGGCGGCACCGGCGTGGTCACGGTCGGCGCGATCATGGCGATGGCCGCGCATCTCGACGGCAAGGGCGCGGGCATGATGGAAATGGCGGGGCTGGCGCAGAAGGGCGGCGCCGTGCACATCCACTGCCGCATCGCCAACCGCCCCGAGGATATCAGCGCCATCCGCGTCGCGGTGGGCGAGGCCGATGCGGTGATCGGCGGCGATCTGGTGGTGACGGCGGGCGCCCGCACGCTGGGGCTGATGACCACCGGCAAGACCGGCGCGGCGGTCAACAGCCACCAGATCGTCACTGGAGAGTTTACCCGCAACACCGAATTCCGCTTGCCGTTTGACCGGTTGGAGCTTGGTCTTCAAGCGCGGTTGAAAGACCGGCTGACGATGTTCGACGCCAGCGAACTGGCCCGCGTGCTGCTGGGCGACTCGATCTATTCGAACATGATGGTGTTCGGCGCGGCCTGGCAGATGGGGCTGATCCCGCTGTCGGAAGACGCGATCCTGCGCGCGATCGAGCTGAACAAGGCGGCGGTGGAGGGCAACAAGCGCGCCTTCGAACTCGGCCGCTGGGCCGCCCTGCATCCCGATCAGGCGGCCCGCGTGCTGGCGCCGAACGTAGTGGAAAAACCCAAGACGCTGGACGAGGTGATCGCCTTCCGCATCGCGCATCTGACGGCCTACCAGTCGCCCCGCTATGCCACCCGCTATCGCAAGCTGGTGGATCGGGCGACGGATCCGCGGCTGAAGGAAGCGGTTGCCAAGGGCTATCACAAGCTTCTGGCCTACAAGGACGAATACGAGGTCGCGCGGCTGCATCTGGAAACCGAGGCGAAGGCGCGGGCCGAGTTCGATGGCGATTTCCGCATGACCTTCCACCTCGCGCCGCCGATCCTCAGCCGGACCGGGCCGGATGGCCGCCCGGTCAAGCGCGCCTTCGGGCCTGCGATGCTGCGCGCGTTCCGCCTGCTGGCGCCGCTGAAGCGGCTGCGGGGCACGCCGTTCGACCCGTTCGGGCGCAGCGCGGAACGCCGGGCGGAACGCGCCGCCATCGCCGCCTACGAGGCCGACATGGCCGAGGTGCTGGGGCAGGTCAGCCCCGCCACGCTCGATCAGGCGGTGGCGCTGGCGGAACTGCCGTTGCAGTTGCGCGGCTATGGGCCGGTGAAGGCCGCGAATGCTGAAAAACTCGCCAAACGCCGCGAACTGATGCTGAAAGCGTTCCGCGCGGGCGGGGCGGCGGTGAAGCACGCCGCCGAGTGACATCAAGGCTTCGCGAAACCGTCATCTTTACTGGTCAGACTCGATAAACCGCGCTAAGTCGGGCGCGCGCCTTTCGGGGATCGGGATGCACAAGAACCAGGTTACGCGGGAAATCAGCTACTCCTACTCGGCCAGCTCGCGCAGCGGCCGGGCGGTGATCCGCGCGATCGAGAACACCACGGGGCGGCTGGGGCTGATCAAGAAGGCCGACGGCTATCAGTTCGAGGTCGAACGCGGCCGCAGTTTCTGGGAGGTGATCGCCGACCGCTACCGGCTGTCACTGCAGGTCACGGGCGGGTCGCTGAACTACATCCCGGCGAACGGGCCGCTGGTGGTGATCGCCAACCACCCGTTCGGCATTCTCGACGGGCTGATGATGGGCCTGCTGCTGAGCCGGGTGCGCGGCGATTTCCGCATTCTGGCGAATAACGTGTTCCGCCGCGCCCGCGAGCTGGACGAGGTGATCTTGCCGATCTCGTTCGACGAGTCGAAAGAGGCGGTGAAGCTGAACCTGGAAACCCGCTCCACCGCGCTGAAATATCTTGGCGGGGGCGGCGCGATCGGGGTGTTTCCCGGCGGCACGGTGTCGACGGCGGCGCGGCCCTTCGGCCATCCGATGGATCCGGGCTGGCGCAATTTCACCGCCAAGATGATCGCCAAATCGAATGCGACCGTGGTGCCGGTGTTCTTCGAGGGTCACAACAGCCGCCTGTTCCAGTTGGTCAGCCACCTGCACCCGACGCTGCGGATGGCGCTGCTGATCAAGGAATTCCGCCGCCGCATCGGTGGCCCGGTGCGCGTGGTGGTCGGTGCGCCGATCGCCTCGACCAAGCTGGAGCCGCTGAAGTCGGACCCGAAGAAGATGATGGAATTCCTGCGCCGCTCGACCTACGAGCTGTCGCCGGTGCCGATGAAGAGCTACGACAACGGCTACGAGTTCGAAGAAAAATACAAAGCCTGACAAGGGTTGTTGCGGCCGCTCGGGCCAGGCCGGGCCTGCGGCTTCGGCGACATCTTCCCTCGGCGCGGCTGGCGGTCTATGCCCTGACGGGAAGCTGGGTGCGGGGCAGGGCGATGGCGGTTGGAATTTTCGACAGCGGGCTGGGCGGGCTGACGGTGCTGGATGCCGTGTCGCGGCGGCTGCCCGATGTGGCGTTCGTCTACTACGGCGACAACGCCCATGCGCCCTACGGCGTGCGCACCGCCGATGACATCTTCGCGCTGACCTGCGCCGGGGTGGAACGGCTCTGGGCCGAGGGCTGCGATCTGGTCATTTTGGCCTGCAACACCGCCAGCGCCGCCGCACTGAAGCGGATGCAGGAAACCTGGGTGCCAGAGGGCAAGCGCGTGCTGGGCGTCTTCGTGCCGCTGATCGAGGCGCTGACCGAACGGCAATGGGGCGACAATTCCCCCCCGCGCGAGGTTGCGGTGAAGCATGTCGCCCTGTTCGCCACCCCCGCCACGGTGTCGAGCCGGGCGTTTCAGCGCGAACTGGCCTTCCGCGCCATCGGTGTCGATGTCGAGGCGCAGCCCTGCGGCGGTGTGGTGGATGCGATCGAACAGGGCGACGAGATTCTGGCCGAGGCGCTGGTGCGCAGCCATGTCGAGGCGCTCAAGCGCCGGATGCCGATGCCCGAGGCGGCGATTCTGGGCTGCACCCATTACCCGCTGATGCAGGCCGCGTTTCAGGAAGCGCTGGGGGCGGGGGTGAAGGTCTATTCGCAGGCCGATCTGGTCGCCGAAAGCCTTGCCGACTATCTGACGCGGCGGCCGGAATTCCACGGCGCGGGCACCGAGGCGAAGTTTCTGACCACCGGCGATCCGCGGTCGGTGTCGAACAAGGCCACGCAGTTCCTGCGCCGGTCGATTCAGTTCACCGCCGCCTGAGCGGCACCGCAAAACGTTTCCGAAACCGTGACGAAATCGCCGATCCGCCACGACTATGGCCGGTTGGCGCCACAAATCGCTGCCAGAACCCGCCTGTGAGCCAAGTTCAAGTGACGGGGGCGGCGGTGGCAGGCGTGGGATTGCGGATCTGGGTGCGGGCGGGCATGGCGGCCCTGGCTGTCGCGCTGGCCGGGGTGGTGCAGGCGGCGACGCTGTCACCCGCCGATGTCGGCGGCGCCTATAGCGACAGTTACGCCAGCCCGACGCAGATCGGCACCGGCTACGATACGATCCTTGGCACCGCCACCAATGGCCAGTCGATCGCGTTGGAACTGACCGGGTTGCCGGCCGGGGCGCAGACGCTGACCTTCACCTTCACCGCCGCGCCGGGTGTCACGCCGCAGGGCGTGGCGAACGGCTGGGCCTATTACGGCGCCGGTGGCAGCCTGCTTTATTCCACCGGCAGCGCCTTCACCGGGCCGTGGAGCGGGGCGAGCGTCGGCGGTTTCGGCATCGCCAACACGACCGCCGACACGATGACCAATGTGCTGACACTGACGCTCGACTCGACGTTCAGCGGCGCGCTTTACTTGGGGCTGAACATGACCTATGGCAACACTCCGATCGCCTACTCGATCGGGGTGCCGTCGAATGCCGCCGTCACGGCGATCACCCCGCCGCCCGCACCGGTTCCGCTGCCGCCGGGGGCGCTGATGCTGGCTTCGGTCCTTGGCGGGCTGTGGCTGATCCGTCGCCGTCGCAGCGCGGCCTGATACACGCCCGCGCGGCCTGCGGCCCCGGGCCAGACTGGGGAGCATGATGACCCACCGCATCGCCATTCTCGGGGCCTCGGGCTACACCGGGGCAGAGCTTGTCCGCCTGATCGCGACGCATCCGACGATGCGAATCGCGGCCCTGTCGGGCGACCGCAAGGCTGGCATGGCGATGGCCGAGGTGTTTCCGTTCCTGCGTCATCTTGACCTGCCGCTGCTGCAGAAGATCGAAGAGATCGACTTTTCCGGCATCGACCTTGCCTTTTGCGCCTTGCCGCATGCCACCAGCCAGGCGGTGATTGCGGCGCTGCCGCGCGATCTGAAAGTGGTCGATCTGTCCGCCGACTTCCGGCTGCGCGACCCGGCGGAATATGAAAAGTGGTACGGCAAGCCGCATTCGGCGCCCGAGTTGCAGACCGAGGCGGTCTATGGCCTGACCGAGTTCTACCGCGACGAGATCCGCGCGGCGCGGCTGGTCGCGGGCACCGGCTGCAACGCGGCGACCGGGCAATATGCGCTGCGCCCGCTGATCGAGGCGGGGGTGATCGACCTTGATGACATCGTGATCGACCTCAAGGCCGGGGTCTCGGGCGCCGGGCGCAGCCTGAAGGAAAACCTGCTGCACGCCGAGCTTTCAGAGGGCACATATGCCTATTCGGCCGGTGGCAAGCACCGGCACCTGGGCGAATTCGATCAGGAATTCAGCAAGGTGGCGGGTCGGCCGGTGCTGGTGCAGTTCACCCCGCACCTGTTGCCGATGAACCGCGGCATCCTTGCGACGGTCTATGTGAAGGGCGATCCGGCCGCGGTGCATGCGACGCTGGCAGCGGCCTATGCGGCGGAACCCTTCCTGCAGGTGCTTCCCTTTGGCGCACTCCCCTCGACACGCGACATCCGCGGGTCCAACTTTGTCCACATCGGCGTGACGGGCGACCGGATGCCGGGGCGGGCGATCGTGGTGGCCGTGCTCGACAACCTCTGCAAGGGGTCCTCGGGGCAGGCGATCCAGAACGCCAACATCATGCTGGGCGACGACGAGGCAGCGGGCCTGATGCTTGCGCCGGTTTTCCCCTGAGGAGGGGCGATGAAGGGCCTGAAGAAGAAGCGGCGGATCCAGATCATCATCGTGGCGGTGGTGGCACTGGTGCTGTCGACCGCGATGATCGGCTATGCGATGCGCGACGGCATCAACTACTTCCGCACGCCGACGCAGGTGATCGCGGGCGGCATCGCACCAAATGAGGTGTTCCGCATCGGCGGGCTGGTTCAGACCGGCAGCCTGGTGCGCGGGCAGGGCCAGACCATCACCTTCAAGGTGACCGACACCAAATCGACGGTGCCCGTCACCTATACCGGCGTGCTTCCCGACCTCTTTGCCGAGGGCACCGGGGTGGTGGCCACCGGGCGGCTGGTCAACGGCACCTTCGAGGCCAGCGACATCCTGGCCAAGCATGACGCCAACTACATGCCGAAGGAAGTCATCGACGCGCTGAAAAAGCAGGGCGTCTATGTCGCGCCGGGGTCGAGCTGATCCACCGCGCGCCCCCGCAGGCCGGAATTAACGAAGTTTGAACACTCTGCCCCCCAGGCGAATGAGCCGTGGGGGTGGTCATGCAGTCGGTCGAGGATATTGCGCAAGAGATAGTCGCCCGTGAGGGCGGCTATGTGAACGACCCCGCCGATCCGGGCGGGGCGACGAATTACGGGGTCACGCTTGCCACGATGCGCAAGCTGGGGATGGACCTTGACGGCGACGGGCAGGTGACGGCGGCCGATGTGCAGCGCCTCAGCCGCGATCAGGCGGTGGAGATTTTCGTGACCGATTTCTACCGGGCGCCGCATCTCGACCTGCTGCCCGAGGTGCTGCAACCCTCGGTCTTCGACATGTATGTGAATGCGGGCGCCACAGCGATCACGCTGTTGCAGCGGCTGGTTTCGCAGATGGGCTTTGGCTGCACGGTCGATGGCGTGGTGGGGCCGCAGACCATCGGCGCGGTGCGCAACGCCGCCGCCGCCGCGCCCGGCACGATCGGCGACGCCTATGGCATCGCCCGGCGCAACTATTACTACGCGCTGGCCGATGCGCGCCCGGCGATGCGCAAATACGCCCGCACCCGCGATGGCGGCAAGGGCGGCTGGATCACGCGGGCTGAGGGCTTCATCTCGCCGCGCTACCGGCTGACGCTGGCACAGCATCAGGAAAGGACGAAGGCATGGGGCTGATCGGCAAGCTGATCGGGGTCGGCGATGCGGTGACGGCGGTCGGTACCAGCGCCACCGGGCTGGCCGAAGTGTTCACCCCGAACGCCACCAAGAAGATGGAACTGGCGGCGCAGTCCTATGCGGCGGTAGTCGGCGAGGCCGGGGCAGAGTTTCAGTCGGTCGGCCCCGGCCGGTTCGACCGCTTCGTGAACGGGTTGAACCGGCTGCCCCGGCCGCTGCTGGCGCTCGGCACGCTGGCGCTGTTCAGCTATGCGATGGCCGATCCGGCCGGGTTCAGCCTGCGGATGGCGGGACTGGCCACGGTGCCGGAGCCGTTGTGGTGGCTGCTGGGCGCGATCGTCTCGTTCTACTTCGGCGCGCGCGAGGCGCATTACTTCCGCATGGACCGCGCGGCCCCGGCGCCCACGCCGCAGCCCCTGCCGACCCAGCCCCCGGCGAAGCCGCCGCTGCCGCTGGCCCCCAGCGCCGATGCCGCCGCCATCGCCGCCGACAACCCGGCGCTGGCAGAGTTCTTCGCGCGCCAGAGCCGCTAGGTCGATGAGTGTGACAGGAGCGTCACAGCGTTAACCTTAGTTAAGCGAAAACACGCTCAGGTGGTTAACTTCGCCAACTACGGGATCCAAGTTGCGCCGCGCGAACAACAAAAGTGCGCCCTGAGTGGGGCGCAGCGATCAAAGGGAAAGAAAATGGGCATGAGATTCTCGGGCGTTCTGGCTGTCGCGGCCCTCGCGACAATACCTTCCGCCGTTCTGGCGCAGGTATATTCGGGCGCTGTAAGCCTCGGCTATGCCCGCTCCGATGTCTCCGACATCAGCAACAACATCACCACGGAAACTCTCGACGGGCGGATTGGTGCGTCGTTCGGCAACGGGTTCACGCTGGGCGCGCGGTTTGATGGTGTGCAGGGCCGTATCAGCGGTGTGTCGGGGCATCTGACCGCAACCGATCTCGGCGTCAGCGGCAACTACCAGCTTCCGAGCAATTTCCGAATCGGCGCCTATGCCGAACGTGCGAAAGTGAGCGTCAGCGGCCTGTCCACCGACCTGTCTGCCACCTCGGTGGGTCTGACCGGCGGATATGCCATCGGCGGCACGACGATCGACGGTTTCTATGGCACCACGACGACGAACCCCGACCTTCCGTCTGGCGTGCATATTCATGACTACGGGATCAAGGCGAACTACAGCGTCGGATCGAAGTTGACCCTTGGCGGCAACTTTATCCGCACCCGGATCAATTCGTCGGGCACCGATGTGAATTTCGATACGATCGGCGTCGCAGGCGCCTATGCGGTCACGGACAAGTGGACTGTCTTCGGTGGTTTGCGGCATTCGCGGATCGGTCTCATTGATGGCAACGCCACGACCGTTGGCGTCGGCGCGAGCTACGATCTTTCCTCTGCTTTCAAGTTCGCCTCGTATGTTTCGATAGAGTATGAGCACACCAAGCTCAGCATTTCCGGGTCTGGTGGCTCGCTCAACACCATGCGTGTGGGGTTCACCATTCCGTTCGGTCCGAATGCCAGCAAGACGCCGCTGAACAGCGTTGCAGACGCGGTGATGTCGCCGACCCACAGCGCAATCTCGACGGCGGTTCTGACTGCTTTCTGAGACGGCCGAGCCGCACTGCCGGACGGAGAGAGCCCTTGCTCTTGACCAAAAGCGGTGCGGATTCTTCACGCGGTAGTAGGTGGTTCATTACCGAAGCCGCGTGAAGGCTCTGTCATCAGACTGGACGCCCTTCCGATACCTGGGCGTCCAGTCTGGGTCGATTTCGACCAGGGTCTGCTGGCAGCGAGCCGAACACAACCCGGTGGGGCAATGGCGCGTCGGGTCTGGAGTAGGCTGCTGGCGCCGGTCTGATCGCCGGGGTCCATGTCTACGCCCAGCCCAAAGGCGGCGCCCGCGATTGTGACGCGGGCGCCGCGACATTGGCGCACAGGACCATTGGCGGTGCCTGCGAAGCCGCCTATGATCCCGCCATGATCACAGAACTCGGACATTTCGCCCTCATCCTGGCCCTCGCGGTCGCCCTGATCCAGATGGTGGTGCCGCTGGTCGGCGCGCAGAAGGGCTGGCCGGGCTGGATGGCGGTGGCCGACCCCGCCGCGACGACCCAGTTCATTCTGGTCGCGTTTTCCTTTGGCGCGCTGATGTGGGCCTTCGTGACCGACGATTTCAGCCTGCGTCTGGTGGTCGACAACTCGCATACGCTGAAGCCGTTGCTGTACAAGATCGCCGGAACCTGGGGCAACCACGAGGGCTCGATGCTGCTCTGGGTGCTGATCCTGTCGCTGTTCGGGGCGATGGCCTCGGTGTTTGGCGGCAACCTGCCGCCGCGGCTGCGGGCGCGGGTGCTGGCGGTGCAGGCCTCGATCGGGGTCGCGTTCTACATCTTCATCCTCTTCACCTCGAACCCGTTCCTGCGGCTGGCGCAGCCGCCGCTGAACGGGCAGGGCATGAACCCGTTGCTGCAAGACCCCGGATTGGCCTTCCATCCGCCGTTCCTCTACCTCGGCTATGTCGGGCTTTCGATGGCGTTCAGCTTCGCCGTCGCCGCGCTGATCGAGGGGCGGGTGGATGCCGCCTGGGCGCGCTGGGTGCGGCCCTGGACGCTGGCGGCCTGGGTGTTCCTGACCATCGGCATCGCACTGGGATCGTGGTGGAGCTATTATGTGCTGGGCTGGGGCGGGTTCTGGTTCTGGGATCCGGTGGAAAATGCCTCGCTGATGCCCTGGCTCTTTGCGGCGGCGCTGCTGCATTCCGCCATCGTGGTGGAAAAACGCGAGGCGCTGAAAAGCTGGACCATCCTCCTGGCCATCCTCGCCTTCGGCTTTTCGCTGATCGGCACCTTCCTCGTGCGTTCGGGCGTCATCACCTCGGTGCATGCCTTTGCCAACGACCCGCGGCGGGGGGTGTTCATCCTTGTCATCCTTGGCCTTTTCATGGGCGGGGCGCTGATGCTGTACGCCGCGCGGGCGGGGGCGATGGAGGCGAAGGGGGTATTTTCCACTGTCAGCCGCGAAACCGCGCTGGTCTTGAACAACGTGCTGCTGGCGGTTTCGGCCTTCGTGGTCTTCATCGGCACGATCTGGCCGCTGGTGGCGGAACTGGCCTTCAACCGCAAGCTTTCGGTCGGCCCGCCGTTCTTCGATCTGGCCTTTCCGCCGTTCCTGATCGCGCTGGCGCTGATCATGCCGTTCGGCACGCTGATGCCGTGGAAACGCGGCAGCCTTGCCCGCACCGCGCGGCCGCTGCTGGCGGGGGCGGTGCTGGCGCTGGCACTGGGGGCGCTGGCCTGGGCGATGCAATCGGGGCGTTCGGCGCTGGGGCCGGTGGGGCTGGCGCTTGGCACCTGGCTGGTGGCCGGGGCGGCCGTGGACCTGATGACGCGCACCGGGCGCGGCGCGGTGGGCAACCGGCTGGGCCGCCTGATGCGCCTGCCGCGCGCCGACTGGGGCCGCACCACGGCCCATGCCGGGCTGGGCATCGCGATCTTCGGCATCTGCGGCGTGCTGGCCTGGCAGACCGAGGATATTCGCATCGCCAAGGTTGGCGAAAGCTTCCCGGTCGGCGCCTATACGGTGACGCTGAACGCGGTGCGCAAGGCGCCGGGGCCGAACTACGAGGCGACGGTGGCCGACATGACGGTGACGCGCGCCGGGGCCACGGTGGCGGTGCTGCATCCCGAAAAACGGTTCTACCCGATCGCCGGAATGCCGACCACCAACGCCGCCATTTCACGCGGGGTGATGCGCGACATCTACCTTGTCGTCGGCGATCCGCAGGATAACGGCGGCTATGCGGTGCGCAGCTACATCAAGCCCTTCGCCGACTGGATCTGGATCGGCTGCCTGATCATGGCGGCGGGTGGCGTGCTGAGCCTGACCGACCGGCGCTATCGCATCGCGGTGGGCGCGCGGCGGGCCGCCACGGCGCAGGTGGCGGCGGAATGAAACGGCTGGCCCTGATTCTGGCGCTGCTGCTGGCGCCGCTGGCGACACAAGCGGTGCAGCCCGACGAGATGCTGAAAGACCCGGGCCTGGAGGCACGGGCCCGCCACATCTCGGAAGGGTTGCGCTGTCTGGTCTGCCGCAATGAGTCGATCGACGATTCCGATGCCTCGCTGGCGCATGACCTGCGTGTGCTGGTGCGCCAGCGGCTGCTGGCGGGCGATACCGATGCGCAGGTGGTGCAGTATCTGGTGAACCGCTACGGCGAGTTCGTGCTGCTGAAGCCGACCACCGGCGGCGCCAACCTGATCCTGTGGTCTTCCGGCCCGGTGATGCTGCTGTTCGGGCTGGGGCTGGTCGGGCTTTACCTGCGGCGGCGCAAGGGGCAGGGCGACGCCGCCGCCCCGCTGTCGGCCGAGGATGAGGCGCGGCTGGCGCAAATCCTGAAAGAGTGACGCGCCGTCGGGCTTTGCCGCCCGCGCGTTCCCGCCCTATGCTGCGCCGGTGACCGGACAGGAGACGCGGGCGTGACCACTCAGACCATAACCTATGCGCTTGCGGGCGGCGTCGGCGTGCTGACGCTGAACCGCCCCGAGGTGATGAACGCGCTGAACACGGCGATGCGGGCCGAGATCACCGCCGCCGTACTCGCCGCCCCGGATCAGGGCGCGCGGGTGCTGGTGCTGACCGGGGCGGGGCGAGGCTTCTGCTCGGGTCAGGATCTGGCCGATACCGGCGGCGGCCCGCTCGATCTGGAACGGGTGCTGCGCGAGGAATACGAACCGATGCTGCACGCCATCGTCGATTGCCCGCTGCCGGTGATCGCGGCGGTGAACGGTGTCGCGGCGGGGGCGGGGGCGAACCTTGCGCTGGCCTGCGACGTGGTGATCGCGGCGGAAAGCGCCAGCTTCGTGCAGGCGTTCAGCCGGATCGGCCTGATCCCGGATGCGGGCGGCACCTGGTTCCTGCCGCGTCAGGTGGGGCTGGCCCGCGCGATGGGGGCGATGCTGTTCGCCGACCGCATCCCGGCGCGGCAGGCCGCCGATTGGGGCATGATCTGGGAGGCGCTGGCCGATGACGCCTTTGCCGCCCATTGGCAGGCCCGTGCGGCGGCGCTGGCCGCGGGGCCGACGGCGGCCTATGGCCACCTCAAGGCGGCGCTGCGGGCGAGCCCGGCCAACGGGTTGCACGATCAACTGGCGGTCGAGGCGCTTCTGCAGGCCGCCTGCGGGCGCACCGAAGATTTCCGCGAGGGCGTCGCCGCCTTCGTCGAAAAGCGCCCCGCCCGCTTCACCGGGCGTTAAGGGCCCGCTACCGCGTCAGGCCGGGGATGCGGTCGAAGACCCAGGTCAGCGGGTCATCGACCCAGGCCTTGGTGACATAGTCGCGATGCTCCAGCCCCGGCGAGGAAAGGAACGTGATCCCGCCCGGCTCCAGCGCGCGCGGGCGGGTGGTGGAACTGGCGATCCCTTCGGCCTTCAACTGCTGCCGCAGGGCGGTGTTTTCCGGCGCCGCCGCCTCGGTATAGGCGGAAAAGAAGAAGGCCGACCGGTGGTGGTTTTCGATCCAGTCGGCAAAGCTGTCGTTTTCGCCAAAGAGCGCGTCCAGCAGCACCAGCCCGGTGATGCGCCGCCCCTCGCCGCCCAGTTTCAGCACATAGGCCGCCGGGTAGTAGCCGCCGCTGAACGCGACCAGAATGATCGGCAGCCGGGCGAAACTGGCACGCGCCGCTGGTGCCCCCCAGACTTCGGCCAGCGCTGCGGCCGCTTCGGCCATGAAGCGCGCGAAGGCGTCGGGTTGCCAGAACCGGCCGGCGCTGGAATCGAGCGCATCGACGGCGAACTGCGGCGCGACCAGCGCCGCGTTGAGGCGGGAGGCCTGCAACTGATCCAGCACGCGCTGACGCTGCACCACGTCGCGGTCCAGAATGGCCTGATTGCCGTGGAAGAACACCACGATCGCCGCCTTCTTGTGCAGGTCGAACCCGCCCGGCAGCGCCACCAGCACGCGGGAATCGGAATAGGTGCTGTCGGCGTAATAGGTGCCGCCGCGGGGCGAGTTGTGGCCCCGGCGCCCGCCCGGACCGCGGACATCCAGAAATTGCTCGCCGGTGTCGGGCCGCTCGCCGTCATAGGGGAACGGGGCGGTGGCAAAGCGGAAATACCGGGCCTTCATGCGCGCCAAAGCCCCTTTCGTCGTTGCTGCCGCCGCGCGGCGCGGGTCGGTCAGGCGGATGCCGAGCACCGACAGGGCCGCCAGCCGCGCCATCAACTCGCGGCGGGAAAACGTTGCCTTGCGCATCTTAGCCCATCATCCCTGACCCCGGCGGACTCGGTTGCGAAACCGCCGCCCGATCACAGGATGCAGAAGATTGGCCGCCAAAGCAAAAGCCTTGATGGCGCATCCACCGCGGCGCAAAGATCAGGCTGGCGCGCGCGGGGTTGCGGTGGTACCCGGCGTCAACACCGCCAGCGCGACGCGGAGGCCCCATGACGCATGACTACGACGCCCAACGCCGGGAAACCTTCGACACCTTCGCCGAGGCCGGGGCGGGCCTGCCCAAAACGGCGGTGGTGGATTTCATCTTCTTCGTCGAGGAGACCGACGCCAACTGGGCCGCGTTCGAGACCGCGCTGAAGGCCAAGGGATTCGCGACCCGGCGGCTGGAGGATGGCGAGACGCTGGTGGCCAGTTTCGGCCCGATGCCGGTGACGCCCGAGGCGATCTGGGCGCAGGAACGCGCGGCAACAGAGATTGCGCTGCGCCACGATTTCTACCCCGACGGCTGGGATATGGATGCCGATGCGTGACCGCGCCGA
Source organism: Paracoccaceae bacterium (assembly GCA_016124615.1). Lineage (GTDB taxonomy): Bacteria > Pseudomonadota > Alphaproteobacteria > Rhodobacterales > Rhodobacteraceae > Solirhodobacter. The sequence continues at coordinate 253,964 of WGNF01000003.1, forward strand.
TGGGTGATGGCGGCAACGCCGATCTGGGCTGGTCGGCGTTCTTCGCCGATCAGGTCACGCCGCAAGAGGCCGCGCTGGCGCCGATGCGGATTGCCACCGTCCACCGCGCCCGGCTGACGGCGCTGTTTCAGGGGGACACGCTTCGCCTGACCCTGCCGGTTCACGCCAAGACCACCGATTTCGCCGTTGGCGACTGGGTGCTGGCCGACCCCTATACGCATCTGTTGCACCGGCGGCTGGACCGTCGCACGCTGCTGGAACGCCACACCGCCGGGGCGCATGTGCCGCAGCTGATCGCGGCCAATATCGACACGCTGTTCATCGTCACCTCCTGCAACGCCGATTTCAATCCGGCGCGGCTGGAACGGTATCTGGCGCTGGCGAACGAGGCGGGCGCCTTCCCGGTGATCGTGCTGACCAAGGTCGATGCCATCGCGGATGCGCAGGACTACGTGGCGCAGGCGGCGGCGCTGCAACGCGGTCTTGCCGTCGTGACCCTGAACGCCAAGAGCCCCGCGGCGGCGGCGGTGCTGGCGCCCTGGTGCGGTGCCGGGCAGACGGTGGCGCTGGTCGGGTCATCCGGGGTGGGAAAATCGACGCTGCTGAACACGCTGGCGGGCGAGGGGCAGGGGGTGCCGCAGGAAACCGGCGCTATCCGCGAGGATGACGCCAAGGGCCGCCACACCACCACGGCGCGGTCGCTGCACGCGATCAGCGGTGGCGGCTGGGTGATCGACACGCCGGGGATGCGCACGCTGCATGTCAGCGACGTCGCCTTTGGCATCGAGGCGCTGTTTGCCGAGATCACCGAACTGGCGCCGCTCTGCCGCTTTCGCGACTGCACCCATGCGCATGAACCGGGCTGCGCGGTGCAGGCGGCGGTCGCCTCGGGCGCGCTGGACCCTGAGCGGCTGGCGCGCTGGCGCAAGCTGCACGACGAGAACCGCAGCAACACCCCGGCCCCGGTTCGGCCCGGTGGCAAGACCGGCGGGCGCGGCAAGCGGCGGTGAGGTGGAAATTCAGATATATCTTTAGTCACGATATATCTTGAATGCCGATATATCTTGACCTATATCGGTCGCATGAAACATTGCATACACACAAGACGACACCACGATGCCCCCGAGGATTGGGGCCATCGCGGCGAACACGGCATGGGCATGGGCAAAGGGCGGGGGCATGGCCACGGCCATCGCGGCCGCGGCGGCCGCCTTTTCGACTATGGCGAATTGCGGCTGTTGCTGCTGGCGATGATCGCCGAGCGGCCGAGCCACGGCTATGAGTTGATCAAGCTGATCGAAGAGCGGATGGCGGGCAGCTACAGCCCCAGCCCGGGGGTGATCTATCCGACGCTCGCCTGGCTGGAAGATATGGGCTACGCGGCGATTGAACCGGGCGAGGGCGGGCGCAAGATTTGCCGCATCACGCCCGAAGGCGAGGCTTTCGTCACCGCGAACCGCGCGGCGGTGGATGATGTGCTGAACCGCACCGGGCCGCAGGGCCGCCCGCGTCACGCGCCGCAGGCTGTGGCTGAGGCGATGGACGCGCTGAAAACTGCGCTGCGGGCGCGGCTGGGGCAGGACACAGCCGACGCCGACAGCCTGAGCGCCATCGCCGACATCCTGCGCGACGCCGCGCGCCGCATCGGGGAAAGCTGATGCGGGGCGATGCTGCGGGCCTGCCGGTGCCGGACCTGTCGGGTCTGGCCGCGCGAGAGGGCATGGACCCGGTCATCACCCGCCACCGGCATGAGGTGAAACGCCGGACCCTGACGGTGCTGAGCGCGACACGGATCACCCCGAACATGCTGCGGATCGTGTTCGGGGGCGAGGATCTGGCCGATTTCACCAGCCTCTCGCCTGACGACCATGTCAAACTGATCGTTCCGGGCGCCGGGGACCAGCCCGAGATGCGCGACTACACGCCGCGCGCCTTCGACGCTGCGGCGCGGCGGCTGACCATCGACTTCGCCCTGCACGAGGCGGGGGCTGCCACGCAATGGGCGCTGGCAGCCAAGCCCGGCGACCGTTTGCAGATCGGCGGGCCGCGCGGGTCGGCGGTGGTGACGGCAGCCTTCGACTGGTGGCTGCTGATCGGCGATGAAACCGCCTTGCCCGCGCTGGGGCGGCGGATCGAGGAACTTCCGGCGGGAACCCGGGTGACCAGCCTCGGCCTTGTGACCGCCGCCGAAGAAGAGCAGCGGTTCGACACAGCGGCCGAGCTGACGGCGCTGTGGCTGCATCGCCCGGCGGCGGCGGTGGCCGACCCCGCGCCGGTGATCGCGGCGCTGGAACGGTTGCAACTGCCCGAGGGCCGCGGGTTCATCTGGATCGCCGCCGAAGCCGGGGTTGCGCGGGCGGCGCGGGATCATTTCCTGACCCGGCGCAATCACCCGCGCGGCTGGCTGAAAGCCGCGGGCTATTGGGTCAAGGGCGTCGCGGACGGCCACGACAAGATGCTGGACTAAACCGACAGGCCGGATCATGCGGCAGCTTTGCCGCATGATCCGCAATACTTCCCAACTCACCCCGAAATTCCGGGCGGATGTCGCAAATGTGCGCGCCGCCCCGATGCATTTCGATTTGTTCTGAATTGGCTCTTGCCGCGCGGGGCCGAAAACTATACCTAGGGTCGTTTTTTCGGCCCCGCTTGGCCTTGTCATCTTGACGACCCGCAATATCCACTCGCAAGCTTCCCCGGTCAGCCCTGCCACGCCCTCGAACCTGACATACGAAGTCGATGAAAGCGCCGTGATGAAGCCTGAAACAGCCTTGGTGCCAGGTCTGTCTGCCCAACCGCCGGGGATGGTCGATCTTGGGGTGGTGGTCGAACTGACCACGAACCTTGTCGCCATCGTCGACATGGATCAGCGGATCGTCTGGGTCAACGGCGCGTTCGAGGCGCAGACCGGCTACCGGCTGGACGAGGTTCGCGGCGCGCTGCTGGCCGAGATCGTGCGCAGCCCCGACTGCGATCCGGTGGTCGCGGTGCAGGTGCGCGAGGCGATCGCCCATCGCCGCCATTTCCGCGGCGAGATCCTCAATCAGGACCGCCACGGCCAGCCCTACTGGATCAACTTCAACATCCATCCGCTGGTCGATGCCAAGGGCCAGCCCTTCGGCTATGTATCGGTCGAAACCGTCATCACCGACCTGAAAGAGCTTGAAGGCGCGCTGCATGCGGAACGCGACTTTCTGGCCCAGATGATCGACACCAGCATCTCTGGCATCATCACGCTCGACCAGCGCGGCCGCGTCATCATGGCCAATTCCGAAGCCTGCACGATCTTTGAAATGCCGCGCGACCAGATTGTCGGGCGGCTGTTCACCGATCACGACTGGACGGTGGAAACCCTCGACGGCACGCCGTTCGGGATCGAGGAACGGCCGGTGCAGCAGGTGCTGACCTCAGGCATCTCGGTGCGCGACGTACGCTATGTGATGCGCTGGCCGGATGGTCGCCGCCGCGTGCTGTCGATCAACGCCAGCCCGATCAGCCACCCCGGAAACGAGGCCCGCGTCGTCTGCATCATCTCCGACATGACAGAGCCTTGCGAGCAGGCCGAAACGATCCGCAAGGCGGCCGAACAGGCGCGGTTTGCCGCCGTCCATGACGCCATGACCGGGCTGCCGAACCGGGCGGGGCTTGAAAAGATCGTGATCGAGGCGCTTCACCTTGCCGAGACCAAGGGCGAATCCGGCGCCCTGATCTACATGGACCTCGACAATTTCAAGAACATCAACGACAGCCTTGGCAGCGAAGCGGGCGATCACGCGATTCAGGCGCTGGCCACGCGCCTGCGCGCCACGGTGCGGGCGGGCGATGTCGTTGCCCGTCAGGCCGGTGACGAATTCGCCGTGCTGCTGCGCGACGGGATCAGCCAGGAAGCGGCGATGGAGACGGTCGACCGCATCTTTGAGGTCTTGCGTCAGCCGTTCAACCTGCTGGGCCAGACGATCTATCTGACCGCCAGCCTTGGCATCACCTATTACCCCGCCGATGGCATCGACTCGAGCACCATCCTGCAGAATGCGGATATGGCGATGGACCGGGCCAAGGCTGCCGGGCGCAACCGGTTCGCGATCTTCACGCCGTTCATGCGGCATGAAATGTCACGCCGAATCGCCGTGACCCAGGCCCTGCGCCGCGGGTTGCGGCACGACCATTTCCGCCTTGTTTTGCAGCCCAAGGTTGCACTGGACAACCCGACACGGGCGGTCGGGGCCGAGGCGTTGCTGCGCTGGCGCGACCCGGTGCTGGGCGACGTTTCGCCCGAGGAATTCATTCCGCTGGCCGAGGCCGCGGGGCTGATCCGCACCATCGACCTGAAGGTGGTCGCGATGCTGGGCGAATTGCTGCGGCGCTGGCGCAGGCTGGCGCGCGGGGTGCCGGTGTCGTTCAACCTGTCGGCCCAGAGCCTGCAAGGCGAAGGTTTCGCGAAAGTGCTGATGAGCGTGTTCGGCACCTACCGGATCCAGCCCTCGGAAGTGCAGATCGAGATTACCGAAACCAGCCTGATGCAGAACGTTGCCGCGACGGTGGAAAACATCACCATCCTGCGGCGGGCGGGCTTCCGCACCTCGCTGGACGATTTCGGCACCGGCTATTCCTCGCTGGCCTACATGCAGCTGCTGCCGCTGTCGGAATTGAAGATCGACCGCAGCTTCATCACCTCGGTCGGGCGCGGCGACGCCAGCAGCGACGCCATCGTGCGGGCCATCCTGTCGCTGGGCAAGGCCCTGGGGCTGGAGATCGTCGCCGAGGGGGTCGAACGCGATGAACAGCGCGACTGGCTGATGGCGCAGGGCTGCCCGATCGGGCAGGGCCGCCTGTTCGGTTCGGCGATGGAAGTCGAGCTTTTCGAGGATCGATTCTTTTAGGGCGGCGGGCCGGTGCCGCTGGGCCGGGTGCATAGCGGGATTGTGATTTTTGCAATGCCCTGTCGGGCCCGCCGCGGCGGCGTCGTTGCGGGGCGGTGGCGGGCGGGGTGGCGCCACCGCAGCTGGCGCAGATCAAACTGATTGCCGAAGACGCCAGCGATTCAGCGCGCTTAGACGGCGCTCTTCCCACGCGATCTGTGCTTTCCAAGCGACAATCGCCTGGTTTTGGCCGCACTGTTGCCCGGATGCCGCATCACATCGAATTGTCATTATGATAAACAATTGCCTACAAGATGCCCAGATTTGCGGGTAGAAAAAACTCAATGCAGAAAACCTGTTAGAGCAGCAAATCGCGGACCCTCGGCGCGGCCCCGTCACTTTCGTGGCCCCCGTTGCAAGTTGCGGTCGACAGCCTATCTGGCGCTGACGTGCCAGTTTCGGCAAAGAGCGACTGTAGTGATTGTATCGTCCGGCCGCGCTGTGATGAATGCGACGACAGAGGGAACCGGACGTGAACATAACCACCAAAGAGCGCGTATGGATGTTCGTCGGCGTGATCACCGTGATCGCGGTCGTCGTGGCCAATGTCGGAAACTTCGTGCTGCTGACACCGGCGGTGTTCCACGACACGATCATCCCCGGCACCTCGATCGCGATCCTCATCGCGCTGCCGATCTCTTACTTCGTCGGAACCAAGCTGAAGGCGCTGCATGACGCCGGTGCGGCGCTCAGCCAGCTTGTGAACCGCGACCACCTGACCAAGACCTCGACCCGCGAGTTCTTCTTCAACCGGATGGACGCGATGGGGGCGGCGGGGTCGGTGGTTGGCGTGACGCTGATGATCGACATCGACCATTTCAAGCGGGTGAACGATACCTATGGCCATTTCGTCGGCGATGCCGTGCTGAAGCATGTGTCGGCCGTGCTGATCGGCGCGGTGCGGCCCGATGATCTGGTCAGCCGCTTTGGCGGCGAGGAATTCGTGATCTTCCTGAACGACGTGTCCGAGGATACCGGCCGCGAGATCGGCGAACGGCTGCGCCGGACCATCGAGGGCACCCATATCGTTGTCGAGGGCATGGACATCGTGGTGACGGTCAGCGTCGGCGCCGCGCGCAAGCTCCGCGCGACCCGGATCGACGATGCGCTGAAGGCCGCCGACCGCGCGCTTTACCTTGCCAAGGCGCGCGGCCGCAACCGGCTGGAATTCGAAGCCACCGCCGACGCGGCCTGAGGCCCGCCTTCCGTCAGTCGCCGGAACTGGCCCGCAACCCGGCGCGGGTTTCCGGCGTCACCAGCTGGTCGTTCAGCGTGGTGAATTGCCGATACGCCTCCAGCCGGTTGCCAGAGTTCAGGTAGGCATAGGCCCGCAGGATCGCCAGATCGCGGCGCAGACCGCTCAGCTTCTCCAGCCCGTTGAAATAGGCGATCGCCTGCGGATACTCGCCAAGATTGTAGGCCCGCGTGCCGCGCTGGTCGAGGATGGTCGATTCCACCTGGGTCCGCTGGTCCAGCGTCAACTCGGTCACCGCCGCGATCCGCGCGGCCTCTTCGGTCATGTTCATCTTCAGGAACGACAGCGCCATGCCGAACCGGGCGTCGCGCTGAATGGTGCCGCCCAGCCCGCCGCGATCGGCCTGCCGGAAGGCGGCCAGCGCCTCCATCGGGCGGTCGAGGTTGAAGGCGCACCAGCCGCGTTCGTAAAGGATATCCAGCGAGCGCGGCCCGTTCGACAGATAGATGCAGCTGGCCCAGTCGCCCTGCTTGGCGGCCGCCCGCACCTGCACCAGACGCCCGTCGCCATGCGCGGCGATGGCCTGCCGGGGCGTGGCCGGTCGGGGCATCGCGGCCACCGGTGCCGTCGCGGGGGCAGGCGCCACGGGTGGCGCCGCGGTCGCGACCTTGGCGGCGGGCGTCGTGGCTTTCGGCGGGGTCGCGGCCACAGCAGTGCCGCCATGCCCGGCCGCAAGCTGGCCTTGCAGCGTGGTCAGGCCCGGCGCATCGCCCGCGAACCGTTTGCGGGCAAGGTCGAACAGATCGGTCATCTGCGCCGGTGTCGCGACGGAATCCGCCTTTTGCAGCGTCGCGGTGATCTGCGCGATATCGGTGCAGGCGCCGACCACGGCCCGGTAGGTCTGCACCGCCGCGCCGGAGTCGTTGACGCTTTTGTACATGTCGGCCAGTTCCCAGGCGTTGTTCACCCGGTCGCATTGCAGCAGCGGCTGGTTGTTGTGCGCGATGGCGATCGCGGTCTGCGCCGCCCCGTCGGTCACCGCCTTGTCGAAGGCTTGCTGCGCCTCGGCGGTGGCAAGCAGGCGCGTCAGGTCGTCCGGCGGCGTCCATGACGGGTATTTCTGCTGCGTCTTGGCCAGCGCCGCCTGCGCGCCGGTCAGATCATGCCGGGCGATCAGGCGGTAGATGTCGTCGACCTCGGTCGTCGGCTGGCTTTGCTTCAGCGTCGACAGGTCGCTTGGCACCTGCCAGTCGGGGAAGGCGGCCCGCAGCCGCCGCAACTCGGCCTGCGCGGCGGCGCTGTCGTTATGGTCGAGGTAGTAGGTCAGCGCCTGCAGATCCTGCGGCCCCGGCACGCTGTCGGCATAGCCGGGCGTGACGGCGCCGACGCTGCAGATCAGCGCCAGGGCGAATGCGCCTTTCGGCAGGGCGGGGCGGCGGGGCTTCGGCTGGGTCATCATATGTTTCATATCGGCACACAGGCGGGGAAGCTTTCGACCTGCACGACCAGAGTCAGCAGATGCAGCGTCGCGGGATAGTAGGGTTGCTGGGTGGTGAAGGGCGGAATGGCCGAGCCGGGCTGATCCGACAGGGCGCAATCAATCAGCGCCGGAATGGCGCGGAAACCGGCATCGGGGCTGGTCTGCGTCACCGCGCCGGTCGCCGTGTCGAAGACGGTCACGGCGCTGGTCGGCGGCACCACGGCCTCGGACCGGCGATAGGTCTGATGGAAGCGTTTCACCGTGGCCGAGCCGCTGGCGCCGGACCAGAGCAGGAAGAACGGCACCCGCATCGCATCATAGCCGCAGGCGGCCGACAGGCCGACCGCCGGTTGCCATCCCCCCGACGTCACCTCGGCCCAGTCGGGCACCAGCCCGGTGGCGGACATCTGATCCATCAGGTGCTGGCCATCCTCGGCGCATCGCCGCAGCTCGTCGCGGCCCGACGCCACCGCAAGCTCGCGCATGGCGCGGGGCATGTAGTAGGACGGATTCAGGATCACGCCGTCGGTGGCATCGAAACCGCCGACCCCCGGCCGCAGCAGCAGCCGACCAGAGCCGTCGGGATGCGGCACCACGCAACCGGCAACGATATCGTTGGTGATCGCCAGCGCCCGCTTGCGATAGTCGGGCTGGCCGAACACCTCGGCGCCGCGCAGCAGGGCCCAGGCGTAGAACAGATCGCCATCGGTCGCGTTGTTGGTATCCGAGACCTTGACCGCGCCGCCGGGCAGCCAGCGCCAGGCCAGAAGCGCGTCGCTGCGCCGCCCGGCCAGGTTCTTTTCGGTCCAGCGGCGGATCAGGTCGAACACGGTCGCATCGCCGAAGCTCATCGCCAGATAAAGGCCATAGCCCTGACCCTCGGAATGGCTGGCGGATTGTTGCGGCCCGTCCACGACGCGGCCCGACTTGTCCAGATAGGCGGCCTTCCACGCGGTCCAGGCGGCTTGCAGCGGGTGATCCGGCCCGATCGGCGCCGGAGCGGCGCTTTGCGCAAGGGCTCGGCCCGCGAGGGTCGCGGCGGCCAGCACACCGGCACCAAGCTCTAGGAATGTCCGGCGCAACATCAATTGTGTCTCCCTCGGGTCGACAAGACGAAGAACAGCGCGATCAGGCTTGATATCCACGCCAGCCCCAGCATGGCGATGACAAGGATCAAGGGGGCCCAGGAAATCAGGTTGCCCAGCACAAGGCGCAGGTTCTGGATCGTCAGCGGCTCGACCAGGATCGGCCAGATATTTCCGGATTGCCAACTGTCCCAGGTGCCATCGGCCTTCAGGACCGCCACCTGATCGCGCGGCCCGGCCGATGACAGCCGCCCGCTTTGCACCGCCTGCGCTACCGTCCAGGGGTCGGCGCCGGGCGCCAGCACCAGCCACAGATCGTCGCGATGGGCGGGGTCAAGGTCCAGCAGTACAGCCTGCCCGTTGCGCGCCGCAAGCCAGCTGGCCAGCGGCCCGTCGCCAGACCGCCGACCCAGCCGCTGGACGTAGTCCCACAGGGCAGAGGCCCGCGCGCTGAGGTTCAGCGGCGGCAGGCCGTCGATCAGGCCCTGCAGCCATCCGGGCTGTTCGGGCGGCGCCTGATCGTCTGCGGTGGTATCGGTCGCCGCATCGGCCACCGGAAGCTTGGCTACCGGCGGCAGCAGCAACCCTTCCAGCGAGCGCGTGGAAATCCCCTCGTCGCCCAGCGGCACCCGCGACATGTCGCGCAGGTCCACCACATGCAGATGCGCCGTGCCCGCGCCGCCCTGCGCCAGCGGCTGCAACAGCGCCGAGAACGGCAGCGAGGGGTCGGCACGCCCGTCGGGCTGGCCGTCAAAGCTGACCGCGTCGCCGCCGATCGTCGACAGCGGGGTTGCCAGATTGGGCAGCACCATCCGGGGCGTCGGCGGCACGAAGAGGGTGGTGGTGTCGAGGATCGTCACCATCGGATCCTTGCGGATCGGGCAGGGCTGATCCGGCGGATCGCCCGGAATGATGATCTCGAAGGTGATCGCATTCTGGTCGGGGTGCAGAAGCCGGGCCAGAAAGGGCACTTTCAGCGGTGGCCGCACGCCGGCGGGGCCGCGATCCAGCGGCAGCAACTGCACCGTCTGCCCGTTCACCTTGACCAGCATCAGCCCGCCCTTGGGCAGCCCCGCCGCAAAGCCATAGTTCAGCGTCAGCAGCGCCTTTTGCGAGGCAAGGTCGAGCCAGTCGCCGGGCAGCCGGAACGCCGCATCGCGCCGCAGGTAGTAGGACCGCGTCGTCACGGTGTGAAAGCCAAGCGCCGAAAGCCGGGTGACGCGGCCGGGAACCAGCTGCTTCGCGCCCGGCAGTTCCGGCGCGGTCATGGGTCTGGCCCCGGCCTCGGCCGCGATTTCCTTCGCCAGCGCCGACAGGTCGGGCACCGCATCGGCCCGGTGCTGCACGATCAAGACCAGCGCGCCGTCACCGCCGACCCGGAACGTGGTTTCATCATGGTCGGCGGCCCGGATGCTGATGCGCACCCGCGCCGGGTTGGGGCCTGCCACCGAATAGGGGCTGGCGACACGCATCGGCACCGGCACATCGCCGACCGCCGTGCTCAGCACGCCCAGCAGCGCCCGCATCGTTGCCGGGCCGTTCGGATCCGCGGCCAGCGGTGCCATCGTCACGTCGATGGGCCCGCGCGCCGCGCTCAGGGCGGCAAGGAAACTGTCGGCGCCGGGTTGCAGCGACCCTTCGGCCAGACGGACGCCGCTGTGCGGCAGGTCAATCTCGGTCCAGACGGCGAAGCTGGCGCTGGGGCCGCAATAGATGCGGTGGCGCTGCGAGACCTGCAGCGTCACGATGTTTTCGCCCGGCTGCAGCGGATGTGCCGACAGGTCGATCGTTTTCGGCGCAAAGCCGCTGAACTGATCCGGTGAAAAGCTGCCCGCCGCGGTGCCGTTGACCAGCACATCGACGCGCGAGCCATCGGGCAGCAGGTCGATGCTGGACCGGTAGCTGAGCACCAGATGATCGCCGTTCACGCCCGCGGGCAGGAACAGGCGCAGCGCCACCTCGGTCTCGGTTCCGGTCAGCCGCAGGATGCCGTCCTTGGTCCACAGCGTCGGGTCCACCGGCGACAGCGGGATCGACCATGTCGCGGGCGGGGCAGGGGCGGCGGCGGGGCCCTGCGCGTCGCGCTCGATCACCGATGGCTCAATGGTGGGGGCACCGGTCACCGGCGCGGCGGTGGCGGCGGGGCCGGTGTCCAGCGGCGGGATCACGATCAGGGGCGAGCTGTCGCCGGGCGTGGGGCCGGTGGCGTCCTGACCCGCGACCGGCCCGGCCAGCAGCGCGCCGCCCAAGCAGATCGCCCACAGCCAAAGCCGGGGCCCCGCGGTCATGGCGCCCTTGCCCGCCATCAGGATGGCCGCCCGAGGTCGGGGTCGATGCTCATGCCCAGTTGCTCCTGCAAGCCGATCTCGCCCGGTGGCGCGTCGGTATCCCGGCTGAAGTCGCGCCCGAAGGCCAGAAGGTGCGCGGGCTTGGCCGCCGCCGGGGCCGCCGTCCGCCGCCGTGCCGGTTCGCGCAGGAAATCGCGCAGCGTCGCGGGCAGCAGCGACACCGCCAGCCAGATCACATAGCTTAGCCCCGCCAGCATCCCGCGGCGCTTTTGCGAGGCCTGGCGGATGCGCCGCCAGTTGTCGCTTTCGCCGAAGATCAGATAGGCCACGGTTTCGCGCACCGCGATCGACTGGTTCTGATCGAACAGCACCCCCAGCAGCACGCCGCCCGCCTCTGGCACGGCGGACCGGACCTGACAGCGCACGTCGCGCGCCAGATGGGCGGCGTCGGCGAATTGCGGTTTGAAATAGATGATGTCGCCCGGCTTGATCGGGGCGCGAACCTCTTGCGTGGCGGGAAGCCGCGCCAGCAGCCGCGCGCCGCTGGTCGAGCCGTCGATGATCGTGACCGGAAACACCGTGCCTGCGCCGGATTCCAGCCGCGCCTCGCCGGGCATCTTCATCTCGACCCGGGGCGCGGCGCGGCGTTGCTGTTTTTCCGACACCGCGCGCAGCGACAGGGCGACCAGCAGGAAGTTGAAGACCGCCCAGCCGCCGACGACCAGCAGCACCGACCGGTCGCCCGGAAACGCCACCCAGCGCAGCACCAGCGCCACAACCCCGGCCAGCAGCAGCAAAAACAGCGTCAGCAGCGGCCCGTAGATCGGCGAGATGTAGTCTTCCGACAGCGTTTCATCCTTGGCGGTCACGTTGAACTTGGCCGAGCGTGGCCGGATCACCGTGCGGATCACCGCCCCGGCCAGATAGGGCGCCTGCGCCACCTCGTAGATTTCAGAGATCAGTGGCCATCGGTCGCGGGAAAACAGCGCGCTTTGCACCAGAAAGCTCGTCATCATGTAGAAGACCATGTAGACCAGCACTTCGTTCGAGGTCGACACGAACATCTGGATGCCGAAGAACAGGTAGATCAGCGGCGCCAGCAGGAAGGTCATCCGGATCAGCGGGAAGAACCAGAAGCTCATCGAGTTGATGTAGCACAGCCGCTGCGGCAGCCGCAGCCCGCGGCGGAACAGCGGGTTTTTCAGCAGCAGCATCTGCATCATCCCCGAGGCCCAGCGGCCGCGCTGCTGGATGAACGAGGCAAAGGTTTCCGGTTGCAGCCCGGCGATCATCGCGCGGTTTAGATAAAGGCTTTTCCAGCCCTTGGAGTGAATCTCCAGCGCGGTTTCGGCATCCTCGGTGATCGTCTCGCCGGCAAAGCCGCCGACGCTGTCCAGCGCCCGGCGCCGCAGCACCGCCGCCGAGCCGCAGAAGAACGCGCCGCCCCAGCGATCCAGCCCGCGGTGGATCAGGTTGTAGAACATCTCGTTCTCGGCCGGGCAATCCTCGCGGAAGCCGATGTTGCGCTCGATCGGGTCCTTGTTGATGAAGAAGTGCGGCGTCTGGACCAGGAACAGCTGGGGGTCTTCGACGAAATAGCCCACCGTGCGGGCCAGAAAATCGCGGCTGGGCACGTGGTCGGCGTCGAACACCACCACCAGATCGCCGTTCAGGCGTTCCAGCGCCGATGACATGTTGCCCGCCTTGGCGCTGACGTTGCGCGCCCGCGTCGCGTAGGTGACACCCAGATCGCGGCACAGCGCCTGCAGTTCCGCCCGCCGCGCCTGCGACCGCTGCGCGAGATCCGCATCCGGCGAGTTGCAGCGCTGATCGGTGCCGCCATCGTCGCACAGCACCACGGTGCGCAGCTTGGGCGGGTAGATCATGTTCTTCGCGGCCGCCAGCGTGACGCTGAGCATCTCTGACGGCTCGTTGTAGGACGGGACCAGCACGTCCACGGTGGGCAGATCCTGCGGGTCGACCTTGGCGGGCAGCTGGCGGTCGGTGGGGTCGGCGGTCAGGAAGGCGTTCAGGAAGAACACGAGGATCGCGTAGGTTTCAACCGCGAACAGGATCAGCGCGATCCCGAACGATACCGGATGGTCGATCGACGGCAGCGTTTCGGTGACCCGCCAGGCCCAGTAGCGCATCACCACCACGCTTGCGGTGGCCAGCAGCGCCAGCCGGGCCATGATATGCTCGGCGAAGGGTTTCAGCAGGATGATCACCAGCACCGCCATGATGCCAAGGATGCCCTGCGCATCGTCCGACGTCGGCACCGAGGCCAGAAAGGCGAAGGGCACGATCAGCAGCACCCACAGCAGCAGGACCGCGAAATGCAGGGGGCGCAGCCCGCCCCGTCTGGTCCCGCTCCGGCTCATCGGCAAGCCTCCATGTTCCGCCCCGGCGTCATGGCTGGGGGGCCGCGAGTGGCGACAGGTTCAGGTTGCCGGTGCGGCGCTGGCCCGCGTCGGTTCCCGGATAATAGGCGATGCTGTCGGCGCCGATCGGCGCCAGCGCCTTTTCAACCGGCCCGTCGACGCAGTTGCGCATCAGCACGTCCAGCGCATAGGTGCCCGACGGCAGGATGCGGCTGCCCAGATCGGCACGGCGGATCGCCAGCACGCAGACCGTGTTCACGCCGAACCGCTTGTCGAGCCAGAAATAGGGGCCCATCGCATCGGTCTTGGTGGTCAGGCCGGAAAAGGATGCGCCGTCGAACGGGTAGGGCGCGCCGCCGGCCAGTTGCAGCAGCTCATCCACCTGAAACTTCGGCTGCAATCCCATCACCGGGGCCCGCGCCATCAGCAACACGAAGTTGTCGCCCTTCACCGCCGTCTCGTTCGGCAGCGCGATCTTCTGCTCGGTCTCGTCCGGCAGCGCGCGTTGCATGGTCAACAGCGCGTCGGGCACGTGGATCAGGGTCTGACTGTCCGCAACCAGCGTGTATTGCGTCGTCTGCTGCGCCGTGGTCAACGAAACGCCACCCGGCGGGGCGATGTCGCCGCAGGCCTGAAGCGACAGCAAAAGGCCGAGGCCAATGCCAATTCGCAAGGCCGCCGGTCGGCCATCGCCTCGCGCTACAGTTCGCATGTCTTGCCCACCGTCACACTGCCCTACCGCTGTCGTCTTTTTGACTTTGCTGGATCCTACCCTGCGTCACCTGCCACTGACAGAAGTATTATTATCATTCTGATTAGAAATTTGTCATTAAATTTGAGAAGTTGCGCAGCGAACACAATCTAGGGTCGGAATTGCGGCGCATTCCCGGCGGGTCAGGGTGAAAACGGCCGATAAGCGGGGCGGCTGGCCCGGTCGGCGCGCATGACAACGCCGCGCCCGTCGTTCAGACCGGCGCGGCGTTGCAAATCGGGGGGGTGTCAGCGTTTCGCGCGAACGGCGTCGAAGCTCAGGCTGCCTGCCCCGGCGACCGAGAGGTAGAGGAACACGAAGCAGAACAGCACCGCCGCCTCGCCACCGTTCAGGGTCGGAAAGAAGCTGTGCGGGAAGTGCGCCATGAAATAGGCGACGGCCATTTCGCCCGACAGGATGAAGGCGGCGATGCGGGTATAAAGCCCCAGCGCGACCAGCGTGCCGCCGATCAGTTCCAGCATCCCCGCCAGCCCGAACAGCGAAAACAGCGCCGGGCCGGGATGCCCGGAGGCGGGGAAATCGAGCAGCTTCATGGTGCCATGCTCGATGAACAGCAACGCGGTGACGACGCGCAGGACCGACAGAACGATCGGGCTGATGGATTCAAGTCCGGATTTGGAATTGGACAATGGGACGCTGCCTTTTGAATTTGCACCTGTCACGGCGATAGCGTCCGGCCGCCGCAGTTCCAAGACTGCCGTCTTCAAAAGAGGGTGAGACCCGGCGGTTCGCCTGCCGGAAAAGCCGAGGACGTCGAAAATCGGGCATGAGACTCGCCGCTGCACGGCGTTTCGGCATTCGCGAAATGCGACATCTCTGATCCGTCGAAAGCCAGCAACGGCAGCGTGGCGGCTGGAAGCTGCGTAAACTTTGGGCATCTTGCGGTGAACGCCGCCGGGCCATGCGGCGGGCATTGTCGCCTGTGCTGCAATGCAGAATCGTCAGAGGGCGGGCAAGGGGCCCAGCCCGCAACGAGGGACTTGTGCGGCGCGACGGCCTGGGAAGGGCCAGGGCGCCGGACATCACGATGAAGCCAGTCGCTGCGGCTGCCGCGTCGCGCCGACCCTTGCCGCCGGATTTGGCGGCGGGATCGGCGCCCGGAATGACGCGCCCGCCCAATAATCTGCACAACAACACACAACGGGAGAATGGATTTGAACTTCGCTCGAAACCTCTTTGCGGCGGCGGGTCTGGCGACCCTTCTGGCCGCGCCGTCGGCGCAGGCCGACGACGACACGATCAAGGTGGGCATCCTGCACTCGCTGTCGGGCACGATGGCCATTTCGGAAACCACGCTGAAAGACGCGATGCTGATGCTGATCGCCGAGCAGAACGCCAAGGGCGGCCTGCTGGGCAAGAAACTGGAACCGGTGGTGGTGGACCCGGCATCGAACTGGCCGCTGTTCGCCGAAAAGGCGCGCGAGCTGATCAGCCAGGATCACGTCGCCGCGGTGTTCGGCTGCTGGACCTCGGTCAGCCGCAAGTCGGTGCTGCCGGTGTTCAAGGAACTCGACTCGATCCTGTTCTACCCGGTCCAGTACGAGGGCCAGGAATCCGAGCGCAACGTGTTCTACACCGGCGCCGCGCCGAACCAGCAGGCGATCCCGGCGGTGGACTATCTGATGAGCAAGGACGGCGGTTCGGTGAAACGCTGGGTGCTGGAAGGCACCGACTACGTCTATCCGCGCACCACCAACAAGATCCTCGAGGCGTATCTGCTGTCCAAGGGCGTGTCGCCCGATGACATCATGATCAACTACACCCCCTTCGGCTTTTCCGACTGGCAGACCGAGGTCAGCAAGATCAAGGCCTTCGGCTCGGCCGGCAAGAAGACGGCGGTGGTGTCCACCGTCAACGGTGACGCCAACGTGCCGTTCTACAAGGAACTGGGCAACCAGGGCGTGAAGGCGGAAGACATCCCCGTGGTCGCCTTCTCGGTCGGCGAAGAAGAGCTTGCCGGTCTGGACCCCAAGCCGCTGGTCGGCCACCTTGCGGCGTGGAACTACTTTGAATCGATCGACACGCCGGAAAACAAGGCGTTCATCGACGCCTGGCACAAGTTCACCGGCAACGACAAGCGCGTGACCAACGACCCGATGGAAGCCGCCTACATCGGCTTCAACATGTGGGTGAAGGCGGTCGAGAAGGCGGGCACCACCGACCCCGACAAGGTGATCGCGGCGCTGCCGGGCACCCAGGCGCCGAACCTGACCGGCGGCATGTCGGAAATGCTGCCGAACCACCACATCACCAAGCCGGTCTACATCGGCGAGATTCAGGACAACGGCCAGTTCGACGTGGTCTGGCAGACCAAGGGCCTGATCCCCGGCGAGCCGTGGTCGCCCTATCTGCCGGAATCGAAAGACCTCGTTTCCGACTGGGTGAAGCTGAACTGCGGCAACTATGACAAGGTCAAGAACACCTGTCTTGGCGCCACCAACTGACGCTGAAAACCGGGGGCGCGGCATCTCTGCGCCCCCTTGCCGGACATTCTGGCCCCGTGAGAGACAGGAGACCGAGGGATGAGGTTCTTGCTGCGCGCCGCTCTGGTGCTTCTGGCACTGGTTGGCGGCACTGCCGCCGGTGCGGCGGATTTCGGGGCGCTGGTCGCGGCCTTGCCTGCGGGCAGCTATTCCGACCGGGCCAAGGTGGTCGACGATCTGGCCCAGTCCGGCGACCCGCGCGCGCTGGCGGTGCTGAACGCGCTGGCGGCCGACGACCTGAAGGTGATGCCCGACGGCACCGTGGTGATCGTCGATGACAAGGGCGCGGCGAAGGCCGCCGTTGACGGCACCGACAAGGGCACCCCGGCCGCCGATCAGCTTGACCGGGTGAAGGTGAACAACGCCGTGCGCCGCGCCGTGCGCACTGCCATCGGCGTGCTGACGCTGCGCGACCCCGACCCGGCCAAGCGCCTTGCCGCGGCGCGCGAGGCGCTGCGCGCCGCCGACCCCGACCAGATCGACGCGGTGGACAGCGCGCTGGCGGCCGAGACCGATCCGGCGGTGAAGGCGCTGCTGGCCGAGGCGCGCGCGGCGGCGGTGCTGAAATCCGACGCGCCCGCCGCCGATCAGCTGGCCGCGATCAAGCTGCTGGCCGCGCGGGGCGACGATGCGGCGATTGCCGCGCTTGCCCCGCTTGCCGGGGCGCAGAACCCCGAGATTGCGCAGGCGGTCAAATCCGCGCTCGCCTCGATCGCCGAAACGCAGCGGCTGTGGGGGCTGGCGCAGAATGTCTGGTTCGGGCTGTCGCTGGGCTCGGTGCTGCTGCTGGCGGCGGTGGGGCTTGCGATCACCTTCGGCGTGATGGGGGTGATCAACATGGCGCATGGCGAGCTGGTCATGCTGGGCGCCTACTCGACCTTTGCCGTCCAGCAGGTGATCCGGCTTCATGCGCCCGGCCTGTTCGACTGGTCGCTGGTGATCGCGGCGCCGGTCGCCTTCGTCGTGGCGGGCGCGGTCGGCGTAGCGATCGAGCGTGGCATCGTGCGCCACCTTTACGGCCGACCGCTGGAAACGCTGCTGGCGACCTGGGGCGTCAGCCTGATCCTGCAACAGGCGGTGCGCACGATCTTTGGCCCCGACAACCGCGAGGTGGGCAACCCCGGCTGGATGTCGGGCGCCTTCACGCTGGGCCAGTTGCAGATCACCTGGAACCGGCTCTGGATCCTGATCTTCGCGCTGGCGGTGTTCGCGGTGCTGCTGGCGGTGCTGAAGCGCACGCCGATCGGGTTGCAGATGCGGGCGGTGACGCAGAACCGGGCGATGGCGGCCAACATGGGCATCCGCACCGGGCGGGTGGATGCGCTGACCTTCGGCCTTGGCGCGGGCATCGCCGGGCTGGCGGGCGTGGCGCTGAGCCAGATCGACAATGTCAGCCCGAACCTGGGGCAGGGCTATATCGTCGACAGTTTCATGGTCGTGGTCTTCGGCGGGGCGGGTAACATCTGGGGCACGCTGGCCGGAGCCTTTTCGCTGGGCGTCGCCAACAAGTTCCTCGAACCCTTCGCGGGCGCGGTGCTGGGCAAGATCCTGATCCTCGTCGGCATCATCCTCTTCATCCAGAAGCGCCCGCGCGGCCTTTTTGCGGTGAAGGGCCGGTCGGTGGAGGCGTGACATGCTGATCGACCGTCGCCTTGGGATCTTCCTTGCCGGGCTTTTCGTCCTTGTCGTCGTGGTGCCCGCGGGCAACCTCTGGCTGGCGGGCCAGCCGGTGCCGACCTACCTTGTTGCGCTGATCGGCAAGTACCTCTGTTATGCCTTGCTGGCGGTCGCGCTCGACCTTGTCTGGGGCTTTTGCGGCATCCTTTCGCTGGGCCACGGCGCCTTCTTCGCGCTCGGCGGCTACGCGATGGGCATGTACCTGATGCGAGAGATCGGCGACCGCGGCGTCTATGCCAACCCGACGCTGCCCGACTTCATGGTCTTCATCGGCTGGAAACAGCTGCCGTGGTACTGGTGGGGGTTCGATCATTTCTGGTTCGCGGCGTCGATGGTGCTGCTGGTGCCGGGGGCGCTGGCCTTCGTGTTCGGCTGGTTCACCTTCCGCAGCCGCGTTGCCGGGGTCTATCTGTCGATCATCACGCAGGCGATGACCTATGCGCTGATGCTGGCCTTCTTCCGCAACGAGATGGGGTTTGGCGGCAACAACGGGCTGACCGACTTCAAGGATGTGCTGGGCTACGATCTGGGCGGCGGCGGCACCAAGGTGGGGCTGATGGTGCTGTCGGCGGTGGCGCTGGCGGCCGGGCTGCTGCTGGCCCGCGCGATCACCGTGTCGCGGCTGGGCAAGGTGCTGGTCTGCCTGCGCGACGCCGAAAGCCGGACCCGGTTCCTGGGCTACCGGGTCGAGCATTACAAGCTGTTCATCTTCACCGTCTCGGCGATGATGGCGGGGGTGGCGGGCGCGCTTTACGTGCCGCAGGTGGGCATCATCAACCCGTCTGAATTCAGCCCGGCAAACTCGATCGAGATCGTGATCTGGGTGGCGCTGGGCGGGCGCGGCACGCTGGTCGGCGCCGCTTTGGGGGCGATCCTTGTCGCGCTGGCCAAGACGCTGCTGACCGGCTGGCTGCCCGAGGTCTGGCTGTTCGCGCTTGGCGCGATGTTCGTGCTGGTCACCATCGGGCTGCCGACCGGCGTTCTGGGCGCGCTGGAGGGTGGGCTGGCCCGAACCCGCCGCGCCCCCGAACCGGCGGAGCGTGAGGCATGAGCGCGCCACATCCGATCGGCGGGCTGCCGACCGAGGCCCTGCCGCAGCTGTACCTCGACGGCGTCAGCCGCGCCTTTGACGGCTTCAAGGCGATCAACAACCTGTCGCTGGTGATCGACAAGGGCGAGCTGCGCGCGGTGATCGGCCCGAACGGCGCGGGCAAGACCACGATGATGGACATCATCACCGGCAAGACCCGGCCCGACACCGGGCAGGTGCTGTGGGAACAGTCGGTGGACCTGACGAAACTGGACGAGGCCGACACCGCGCGGCTGGGGATCGGGCGCAAGTTCCAGAAGCCGACGGTGTTCGAAAGCCACACGGTCGAGGATAACCTTGCCCTTGCGCTGAAGGCCGACCGCTCGCCCTGGGCGACGCTGTTCCACCGCACCACAGCGGCCGAAACGGCGCGGATCGACGAGCTTCTGGGCCTGATCCGGCTTGGCAACCTGCGCGACTGGATGGCGGGAAGCCTGAGCCACGGCCAGAAACAATGGCTCGAAATCGGCATGCTGCTGGCGCAGGATCCGCAGCTTCTGCTGATCGACGAGCCCGCCGCCGGGATGACCGATGCCGAAACGATGTGGACGGCGGACCTGCTGAAGTCGATCGCCGGCGAGCGGTCGGTGATCGTGGTGGAACATGACATGGAATTCGTCCGCGCGCTCGACTGCAAGGTGACGGTGCTGCATCAGGGCAGCGTGCTGGCCGAGGGGCGGCTGGAAACGGTCAGCGCGATGCCCGAAGTCATCGAAGTTTATCTGGGGCGCTGAGATGCTGGAAATCGACGCGATCAACCTGCACTACGGCGCGGCACAGGCGCTGAAAGGCGTGTCTTGCGCGGTGGTCGAGGGCGAGGTGACGACCGTTCTGGGCCGCAACGGGGTCGGCAAAAGTTCATTGCTGCGGGCGGTGGTGGGGCGGCATCCGATCTCGGGCGGCGCGATCCGGTGGGAGGGCGCCGACATCTCGCGGCTGTCATCGGCCGACCGGGCCGCGCGCGGCATCGCCTATGTGCCGCAGGGGCGCGAGATCTTTCCGCTGCTGACGGTGCGCGAGAACCTTGAAACCGGCTTTGCCCTGCTGCCGCGCGGCGGGCGCCGGATACCCGATGAGGTGTTCGAGCTGTTCCCGGTCTTGAAGGACATGCTGGGCCGCCGCGGCGGCGACCTGTCGGGCGGCCAGCAACAGCAGCTGGCCATCGGGCGCGCGATGGTGATGGGGCCGCGGCTTCTGGTGCTGGACGAGCCGACCGAGGGCATTCAACCCTCGATCATCAAGGATATCGGCCGGGCCATCGCCTGGCTGCGTGACCGGGGCGGGCTGGCGATCCTGCTGGTGGAACAGTATTTCGACTTTGCCCGCGACCTTGCCGACCGGTTCTATGTGATGGACCGCGGCGAGGTGGGGCTGTCGGGCACCGGCGCCGACATGCGCGGCCCGCTGGAGGATGACCTGCGCCGCCGCATCTCGGTCTGACGCGGGGCGGCGGCCAACCCGGTGGGGCGGGGCGCGGCAGCCTCGTCAGAAACCATGCCCAGATGGGTCAGAAACAGCCGCTGCGCCGCTGTCGGGCGCCAGCCCGCGCGCAGGGTCAGTCCGATCGGGCGCATGGTGTGCGACAGATCGAACGGCAGCACGGCCAGCCGCCCCTCGGCAATCTCGGCCTCGGCCTGCAGCCGCGAGATGCAGCCAAGGTGCTGGCTGGTCTGCAACAGCTGGCGCATCAGGATCAGCGAGCCGGACTCGACGATGCTGTGCGGCGCCCGCGCGCCAAGCGGCGCGAACAGCCGGTCGAAATGCGCCCGCGACGGCGTGCCCTGAACGCTGACGACCCAAGGATAACGGGCAAGGTCGTCCAGCGTGATCGCGCCCTCTGCCCGGATCGGATGGTCGCGCCCGGCCACCAGCACCAGCGCGTCGTGGAACAGCACATGCTGCACGACATCGCCGATCGGCGCGGGGTCGCGGATCGCCCCCACCAGCATGTCGATCTCGCCGCGCCGAAGCCCGGCCAGCAGGTCGGCATAGGGGCCGTCGAGCACGCGGATCGGCAGATGCGGGCGGCTTTTGCGGAACTGCACGATGGCGTTGGGCAGGATATGCGAGCGTGACAGCGGCATCGCGCCGACCACGATGCGGCCCACCTCGCGGCCGGTGGCTTCGGCCAGATCGGCCTCGGCCTGATCCAGTTCGGCGAAGGCCAGCCGCGCCGCCTGCGCCAGCGCCTGCGCCGGGCGGGTCGCCACCATGCCGTAGGACGTGCGCTCGAACAGCGGCCGCGCGGCTTCCTGTTCCAGCTGGTTGACGGCGCGGTGGACGGTGGGCTGCGCCAGCCCCATGCGCCGCGCCGCCAGCGTGAAGTTTTCCGCCTCGCGCACCGCGATCAGCGCCTGCAGCTGCGCCGACGTCGCCATCCGCGTCAGCCGGGGCGACAGGTCGCCCAGCACCGGATCGAGCAGCGCAAAGGCGCGGCGGACCCGATCCGCCAGCACGCGGCCCGGCCCGGTGACGAACAGCCCCTGCGGGCTGCGGGTGAACAGCGCGACCCCGGTTTCAGCCTCAAGCTTGGCGATGGTCTGGGTCACGGCGGGCTGCGACACATAACAATCGGTGGCGGCCCTGGTGACCGAGCCGTAATCGACGACGGCCAGAAAGACGCGCAGGTGGCGAAGGTTATACCTCATCCCGGTCGCCGCGCGGCAAGGATGCGGTCGGCCCGCTCGGGTAGCCGGGGCGCACCGCCATCCAGATGCAGCTGGCCGATTTCGTCCTGCCAGATGGCGGTGGCGGCGGCCATCCGGTCGGGCAGGCCAAGCTCGCGCAGCGTGGCGGCAACCTCGCGCATCTCGGCGGCGCGGCGCTGGCCGTGCACCATCATCCGTTCCAGATTGTAGGCCGCCCGCGCCGCCCAGTCGCTGCCCGGATCGCTGGCCTGCAACGAGGCCAACACGGCCTGTTCCACCCCTGCCGCCCGCGCCGCCAGCAGGCATTCGGCGGTCAGCGCCTCGATGCCCTTCACCATGACCGAGCGCATCATCTTGATCGCCGATGCCGCGCCGACCGTGTCGCCGGCAATGTCGGGGCGCATGCCAAGCCCGCGCAGCGCTGCCGCCCCGGCTTCGACCGCGGGGCCAGAGATCAGCAGCGGCGTCAGGTGCCGCTTGGGATGCACCGGCGCCATCACCGCAACGTCGACATAGCGACCGCCGCCGCCCGCGATCACCGCGGCCGCGGCGCGCTTGGTGCCGGGCGCGCAGGAATTGCAGTCGAACCACAGGGCGCCGGGGGCAAGGTGCGGCGCCGCCGCCGTGGCCGCCACCAGCGCCTGATCGGCGGTCACGAGGCTGAAGACCAGCCCGGCCCCGGCCAGCGCCTCGGTGATCCGGGGCACGCAGGGCACCCCGGCCCGCGCGGCGCGATCCTTCAGCGCCACCGCCCCGGCGGGGTCGTCGATGGCGATGTCATAAGTCGTAACGCGGCCGCTGCCGCCCAGCCCCCAGCCGTCCAGAAACGCGCCCGCAGCCTCGCCAAAGCCGACAAGGGCGATGCGTTCGCCTGTGTTTTCAATGGTGTTCATGGTGCCTCCGTGGGGGGAGTTTGCCATGCGGATCGGGGCCGGGATAGCCCCTATAGCCTGCGCTTATGGGGCGGGACGGGGTTTCGAATTGGCTTTGGCCCGTATTGGCGCGACATCTTGGGCAAGACCTGAGGAGGACAGCCATGACCGAGCCGAAGACCGCGCTGGTGATCAGCGCGCATGCCGCCGATTTCGTGTGGCGTTGTGGCGGCGCGATCGCGCTGCATGCGGCGATGGGATACCGGGTGACGGTGGTGTGCCTGTCGTTCGGCGAGCGCGGCGAAAGCGCCAAGCTGTGGAAGCAGCCGGGCATGACGCTGGAGGCGGTGAAGGCCGCGCGGCGGGCCGAGGCGGAAAAGGCGGCGGCGGCGCTGGGGGTGCATGACCTGATCAGCTTCGATCTGGGCGATTACCCGCTGCACCTGACGCAGGATGACAAGTTCCGGCTGGTCGACGTGATCCGCGACGTGCAGCCTTCCTTCATGCTCAGCCACAGCCAGTACGACCCCTACAACACCGACCACATGTATGCGACGCAGGTGGCGCTGGAATGCCGGATGATCGCGCAGGCCTGGGGCCACAACCCCGGCCAGAAGGTGCTGGGCGCGCCGCAGCTTTACCTGTTCGAGCCGCACCAGACCGAGCAGATGGGCTGGAAGCCCGATACCTTCCTCGACATCACCCCGGTGTGGGACAAGAAGCGCGCCGCCATCGAATGCATGGAGGGGCAGGAACACCTGTGGGAGTTCTACACCCGCGTGGCGCAGAACCGCGCCAACCATTTCCAGCGCAACTCTGGCGGCCAGTCGGGCGGGCGCGCCTCGAAATATGCGGAGGGCTTTCAGTCAGTCTTTCCGCGCACGGTGGATGAACTGTGATGGAACCCTGTCACGATCTGGCGCATCTGGCGCATGTCGAGGTCTACACCGACAAATACGCGGAAAGCCTCGATTTCTTCACCCGCGTCTATGGGCTGACGCTGTCGGGCGAGGATGAAACCTCGGCCTATCTGCGGGCCTGGGACGATTACGAGTTTCACACGCTGAAGCTGACGCGCCACCACACGACCGGCGTCGGCCATATCGCCTATCGCGCGGAATCGCCTGCGGCGCTTGCGCGGCGGGTGGCGGCGATCGCGGCCAGCGGATATGAGGTGATCGGCTGGAACGACGGCGACATGGGCCACGGCCGGGCCTTCAGGTTTGCCGACCCCTTCGGCCATGTCTTTGAAATCTATTACGATACGGTCCGCTATCAGCCGACTGACGCCGACCGCCCGGCGCTGAAGAACCTGGCCAGCCGCTATCACGGGCAGGGTGCCTGCCCGCGGCGGCTGGACCACCTGAACCTGCTGTCGGCGGATGTGACCGAGTTCCGGCGGTTCATGGAAACCTGTCTGGGTTCGCGCGTGACCGAGATGATCCAGCTGGACAACGGCCGCCTTGGCGGTTGCTGGTTCACGGTGAACAACAAGACCTACGATCTTGCCTGCACCGAGGAACATGGCGGCGGGGTGGGGCGGTTCCACCACATCACCTATGCCACCGACACCCGCGAGGATATCCTGCGGGCGGCCGACATCTTCCTTGAAAACGGCATCCATATCGAGACCGGGCCGCACAAGCACGCCATTCAGGGCACCTTCTTCCTCTATGTCTGGGAGCCTGCGGGCAACCGGGTCGAACTGGCCAATTCCGGCGCCCGGCTGATCCTTGCGCCGGATTGGCAGCCGGTGGTCTGGACCGAGGCCGACCGCAAGAAGGGGCAGGCCTGGGGACTGAAGACGATCGAGACCTTCCATACCCACGGCACACCGCCGGTGCAGAAGGACCACTAGAATGGCTGTTGTGGTGCAGAACATTCCGCGCGCCGAGGCGGCGGTGATCGACGGGCTGGCGCGGGCGGGGGTAGCCACGGTCCACGAGGCGCAGGGGCGGTGCGGCTGCCTTGCCAGCCACCTGCGGCCGATCTGGGCCGGGGCGCAGATCGCCGGATCGGCGATCACGATCAGCGCGCCGCCCGGCGACAACTGGATGCTGCACGTGGCGATGGAACAGGTGCGCCCGGGCGACGTTCTGGTGCTGGCCCCCACCAGCCCCTGCACCGATGGCTATTTCGGCGACCTGCTGGCCACCTCGGCGATGGCGCGGGGCAGCCGGGGGCTGATCATCGACGCGGGCGTGCGCGACGTGCGCGACCTGACGGCGATGGGGTTTCCGGTCTGGTCGCGGGCAATCTCGGCCCAGGGCACGGTGAAGGCGACGCTGGGCTCGGTCAACGTGACGGTGGTCTGCGGCGGGCAGACGATCGAGGCGGGCGACGTGATCGTGGCGGATGACGATGGCGTCTGCGTGGTGAAGGTGGCCGAGGCGGCCGAAGTGCTGGCGGCGGCCGAGGCGCGGCTGGCCAACGAAGAGGCCAAACGCAAGCGGCTGGCGGCGGGCGAACTGGGGCTGGACATGTACGACATGCGCGGGGCGCTGGCGGCGAAGGGGCTGCGCTATGTCTGAAACTTATACACCGCTTTCGCACCGATCTGGCACCGCAAACGCACCGCAGCGGGCGGGCCGGGGCGCGCCATGACCGCGGGCATCCGCTGTCTGTGGATGCGCGGCGGCACCTCGAAAGGCGCCTATTTTCTGAAGGACGACCTGCCCGCCGACCCGGCCGCGCGCGACGCGCTGCTGCTGCGGGTGATGGGCTCGCCCGATCCGCGCCAGATCGACGGCATCGGCGGCGCCGATCCGCTGACCTCGAAGGTGGCGGTGCTGTCGCCCTCGTCGCGCCCGGATGCGGATGTGGATTACCTGTTCCTGCAGGTCTTCGTCGACAAGCCGCTGGTGTCGGATGCGCAGGGCTGCGGCAACATTCTGGCCGGGGTCGGCCCGGCGGCGATCGAGCGCGGGCTGGTCGCGGCCGAGGATGGCGAAACGCCGGTGCGCATCCACCTGCTGAACACCGGCGAGGTGGCGGTGGCGCGGATCCAGACGCCGGGCGGCCATGTCAGCTATCGCGGCGCCACGATGATCGACGGGGTGCCGGGCGGCCATGCGGCGGTGCCGCTGATGTTCACCAACACCGCCGGGTCGATGTGCGGCGCGCTGCTGCCATCGGGCCGGGCGGTCGATGTGATCGACGGGGTGGATTGCACGCTGATCGACAACGGCATGCCCTGCGTGGTGATGCGGGCGTCGGATTTCGGCCTGACCGGGCAAGAAAGCCGCGAAGAGCTGGAGGCGGACGCGGGCCTGAAGGCGCGGCTGGAGGCGATCCGCCTGCAGGCGGGGCCGCTGATGGCGCTTGGCGAGGTGGCCGAAAAGTCGGTGCCGAAGATGACGCTGGTCTCGGCGCCGGTCACCGGGGGGGCGATCAGCACCCGCAGTTTCATCCCGCACCGCTGCCATGCCACGATCGGGGTTTTCGCGGCGGTCAGCGTGGCGACGGCCTGCCTGCTGCCAGAGGGCCCGGCGCAGGCGTTGGCGGTGCGGCCCGAGGGCGGGCGGTTCCGGATCGAACACCCGACCGGCGCGGCCGAGGTGTTCCTTGACCTTGGCCCCGGCGGCGAGGTGCGCGCGGCGGGCACCTTGCGAACGGCGCGCAAGCTGTTCGACGGGCTGGTTTTTCCGGTCGATGTCTAGCGGCGCCCGCCTCAGGCGCCGGGCAATATCCCGGCGGCGAGGCAGTGGCGCACGCCGCCATCAATATGTTCGGCAAGGATGTCCTGCGCGCGGGCGGCGTCGCGCGCCAGCGCCGCTTGCAGCAGGTCGCGATGTTCGCGCGCGGCCGTTTCGCCGCGGTAGGTCAGCACCAGCATCTGATAGCGCAGGTATTTGTCGAACACCGAGGAATGCACCGCCACCAGCTCGCCCGAGCCGCAGGCGGCGATCAGCGCGCGGTGAAATTCCCAGTCGTAACGCTTCCATTCCTCTTTCACCGAATGGTCGCCCGCCATCATCCGCAGTTCCATCTGGTGCAGCTTGTGATGGGCGGCGACCACGCCGGCCTCCCAGTCGATGCCGCCCGCCGCGAAGGACAGCGCCAGCGCGTGGCGTTCCAGCAGGCTGCGCAGCGTCGCGATTTCGCGCAGGTTGGCGGCCGAAACCGGCGCCACCTCGAAGCCGCGCTGCCCTTCGGCCAGCACGAAACCTTCGGCGGCCAGCCGGGTCAGCGTTTCACGCAGGGTCGAGACCGAAACGCCGTAGCGGGTGCGCAGCCCTTCCAGCTTCAGCTTCTCTGACGGTTTCAGCCGCCCGAAGATGATGTCGCGCCGGATCTGGGTGTGGACCCCTTCGGCGACTGTCGGCCTTGCGTCAATGAGATTCATGATAATCTCATTCCTTTTCGGTTTCGTCACATGATATGTTGCCCTTGATAGCCGAGCTTGGGTCCGAAAGCGAGGGCCGCGCGCAAGCTGTGGCCCGATGCCGCCGCAATCATCGATCCGTCCGGGAGACGCCCATGAAAACCTCTATCGCCACCGTGTCGCTGTCGGGCGACCTGCGCGACAAGCTGATCGCCATCGCCGCCGCGGGCTTTGACGGGATCGAGATCTTCGAGACCGATTTCGTCGCCTTCGACGCCAGCCCGCGCGAGGTGGGCGCGATGGTGCGCGACGCCGGGCTGGAGATTTCGCTGTTCCAGCCGTTCCGCGATTTCGAGGGGATGCCCGGCGCGGCGCGGGCGCGGGCGTTCGAGCGGGCCGAGCGCAAGTTCGACCTGATGGGCGAACTGGGCACCGATCTGGTGCTGGTCTGTTCCAACGTCTCGCCAGAGGCGCTTGGCGGCATCGACCGGGCCGCCGACGATTTCCGCGAGCTGGGCGAACGGGCCGCCGCGCGCGGCATCCGCATCGGGTTCGAGGCGCTGGCCTGGGGCCGCCACATCAACGACCACCGCGACGCGTGGGAGGTGGTGCGGCGCGCCAATCACCCCAACGTCGGCCTGATCCTTGACAGTTTCCACACGCTCGCGCGCAAGATCGACCCCGACACGATCCGCCGCATTCCGGCCGACCGTATCTTTTTCGTGCAGCTGGCCGATGCGCCGAAGATCGACATGGACCTGCTCTACTGGTCGCGCCACTTCCGCAACATGCCGGGGCAGGGCGATCTGGACGTGACCGGCTTCATGCGCGCGGTGGCGGCGACCGGCTATGACGGCGTGCTGAGCCTTGAGATCTTCAACGACCAGTTCCGCGGCGCCTCGGCCCGTTCCATCGCCGTCGATGGTCGCCGCTCGCTGCTGGCGCTGGCCGACCGGGTGAAGCGGCAGGAACCGGCGGCGGCGCTGTCGGTGCCGGAGATGGCGGACCGGGTGGCGGTGACCGGCGTCGAATTCATCGAATTCGCCAGCGAGGGCACCGAGGCCGCAACGCTGGGCGCGATGCTGACGGCGCTGGGGTTCAGCCGCTCGGGGCGGCATGTCTCGAAAGCGGTCGACCTGTGGACGCAAGGGGCGATCCATCTGGTCGTGAACACCGAAACCGACGGCTTTGCCCACGCCTCTTACGTGCTGCACGGCACCAATGTCTGCGATATCGGCCTTGCCGTCGCCGATGCCGCCGCCACCGCCGAACGCGCCCGTGGCCTTGGCGCCGACATGTTCGCGCAGCCGCTGGCGCCGGGGCAGCTGGCGATTCCGGCGATCCGGGGCATCGGCGGCTCGGTCCTGCATTTCCTTGACGCCAAGACCGACCTTGCCCGGGTGTGGGAGATCGAGTTCACCCCGCTGCCCGCCGCGCCGGGAACCGGGGTCGGCCTGTGCCGCATCGACCATATCGCGCAGTCGATGCGCTACGAGGAAATGCTGACGTGGCTGTTGTTCTACACCACCATCTTCGAAACCGCGAAGACGCCGATGGTGGATGTGGTCGATCCCGCGGGCCTTGTGCGCAGTCAGGCTATTGAAAGCCCCGATGGCGGTTTTCGCGTCACGCTGAACGGGGCGGAAAACACCCGCACGCTGGCGGGCCATTTTCTGGCGGAAAGCTTCGGCTCGGCGGTGCAGCATATCGCCTTCACCACTGACGACATCTTTTCCAGTGCCGCAGCTTTGGCTGCCAACGGGTTCGAAACGCTGGCGATTTCGCCGAACTACTATGCCGACCTCGGGGCCCGCCTTGGGCTTGACGCCGAACTGGTCACGCGGCTGCGGGCGGCCAACATCCTTTATGACCGCGACGAGACCGGCGAATTCTTCCAGCTTTACAGCCGGACCTGGGGCGAGGGGTTTTTCTTCGAGATCGTGCAGCGGCGCGGCGGCTATCGCGGCTATGGCGCCGTCAACGCGCCGTTCCGCATCGCCGCGCAGAAGCGCGGGATGCGGCCGACGGGAATGCCGCGGGCGTAGCGGTCAGATCAGCGCCTTGAACTCTGCCGCGATGCGCTTGGCGTGGCGCAGCAGGATCGCGGCATCGACATCGACGGCGGTAAAGACGGTGCCGATGCTCATGCAGGTGCGCACAAAGGCCGGGTCGAGCGTCAGGATGCCCGCCGGTTTGCCGGCCTTGCGGATGCGGCGGATCGCGTCTTCGATGGCGGTCACAACCTCGGGGTGGCCGGGGTTGCCGGGATGGCCCATCGTCGCGGCCAGATCGGCCGGGCCGATGAAGATGCCATCGACGCCATCGACCGCCGCGATATCCTCGATCCGGTCCAGCGTGGCGGCGGTTTCGCATTGCACGATCAGGCAGATCTCGCGGTTGGCGTTCTGGGTGTAGTTTTCCACGATGCCATAGCGCGTGGCCCGGGTGATGCCTGCCACGCCGCGCATCCCCTGCGGCGCATAGCGCACGGCGGCCACGGCGGCCTCGGCTTCCTCGACCGTCTGCACGTAAGGCACGATCAGCGACTGGGCGCCCGCATCCAGGATGCGCTTGATCAGCGCCGGGTCGTTGGCCGAGGGGCGCACGACCGATTGCACCGGATAGGGCGCCGCCGCCTGCAGCTGTTCGAAGACCGAGATCGGGTCGCCGATGGCGTGTTCGGTATCGAACAAGAGCCAGTCGTAGCCGCAGGTGGCCAGCGCCTCGGCGGTGAAGGCCGAGGGCAGCGTGACCCAGAGGCCGATCTGCTGGCGGCCCTCGGCGATGGCTTTCTTGAAGGTGTTGACGGGTAGCTGCATGGCGGTCTCCTCGGGGTGGGTCAGGGGGTTGCGGGATCGGGTTGCATCGGATCGCCGCCCGATGCCGCCGAACGGTGGATCGCCGCGATCACGGCGAGCGTCGCCAGCCCCTCGTGGCCGGGCACCAGCGGCGGTTCCAGCCCTTGCACGACGCGGGCGAACTGGCGGATTTGCAGGATCAGCGGATCGTCGAGGCCAAAGGGCGTGCGGGTGGCCGACAGCGGCGCCCACCAGTTGCGCGCGCCGCCATCGTGCCAGCGCGTCAGCCCCGGCAGTTCCAGCGACCCCTCGGTGCCGCCGATCCGGTAGCAGGCGGCATCGGTCGCGGGATAGGCCGGGTTCTCGCGCGCCGTCAGCTCCCAGCTCCACGGCGACACGATGGTGTCGGAAACGCTCGCGGTGCCAAGCGCGCCGCTGGCGAAGGTGAACAGGATCGCGGCGGTTTCCTCGACCGGGTTGCCGCGTACCGCGTTCGTGGTCAGTGCGCGGACCGATGTGATCTCGCCGCACAGATGGCGCAGCAGGTCGACATCGTGGATCAGGTTGACAAAGACCGGCCCGGCGCCTGGTTCGCGCCGCCATGCGACGTCGAAATAATCGTCGGGCTTCGCCGCCCAGAACATCGCCTGCACCGCCACGATGCGGCCCAGCCTGCCCGCGTCGATCGTCGCTTTCGCCGCGGCGATCAGCGGGTTGTGGCGGCGGTGGTGGCCGACGGCAAGCGGTACGCCCGCCGCAGCGGCCGCCATGACCATCGCGCGGGCCGCGGCGACATCGGTGGTGATCGGCTTTTCCACCAGCACCGGCAGACCGGCGGCGATGCAGGCCATCGCGCCGCCCGCGTGCAGCGCGTTCGGCGTGGCGAGGATCACGCCATCCGGCCGGTCGGCGGCGATCATCGCCTCCAGCGTGGGGAACCAGCGCGCGCCCTGCGCCTCGGCCCAGTCGCGCGCCTCGGGCGCCGGATCCACCACCGCGTGCAGCCGTGCCGCGCCAGAAGCGGCGATCGCCGCGACATGGCGACGGCCGATCAACCCGGCCCCGGCGACGGCGAGCGCGGGCGTCATCCTATGCCTCGGTCACAAGCCGCGCGGCGCGGCGCAGCGCGAGGCTGTAGCCCTGGGTGCCGAAGCCCGCGATGACGCCCTCGGCCCGCAGCGAGACGTAGGAGTGATGGCGGAACGCCTCGCGCTTGTGGACGTTGGAGATATGGACCTCCAGCACCGGCCCCTCGAAGGTGTTCAGCGCGTCGAGGATGGCGACCGAGGTATGGGTGAAGGCGCCGGGGTTGATGATGATCGCGGCGGCGGCCTCGCGCGCCTCATGCACCCAGTCGATGATCTCGTATTCGCGGTTCGACTGGTGGAAGCGGATCGCCAGACCCAGCTCGCCAGCCAGCGCGCGCACATCGGCCTCGATATCGGCAAGGGTTTCGTGGCCGTAGATCTCGGGCTGGCGTTTGCCCAGCAGGTTCAGGTTGGGGCCGTTCAGGATGAAGACGGTCGGTTTCATGGGCTCTCCTCAGGGGCGGTTCAGGTCGGGCAGGGTTGCCGCGAGGGCGTCGCGCAGTTCGGCCCCGGATTGCGCGATATGGCTGGCCAGCAGGGCGACGGCCTCGGCGCTGTGCCGGGCGGTGGTGGCGGCGGCGAGGGCGGCATGGTCGGTCGCCGCGTCGCGGTCGGCGCGCCCGGCGGGGTGCGGCAGGCGGTGGTAGCGTTCGTCCAGCAGGTGCAGGCGCTGGCAGAAGCCGATCAGCATCGGCATTCCGCAGCCCTCGATCAGCGCAAGGTGAAAGCGGGCATGGGCCGCTTCCCACGCATCGGTGCTGGCGCTGTCGGCCCCGGCGCGCGGCGTGCGGGTCAGCCGGTGCAGCGCGGCCATGACCGCGCCTTCCCACTCGATGGTGCCGCGCTCGATCGCCAGACCCAGCGCAAGCGGTTCCAGTTCGGCGCGCAGCCGGATCACCTCGTCAAGGTTGGCGCGCGACACCGGGGCGACGTGGTAGCCGCGCTGATCCTCCAGCTCCACCAGCCCCTCGGCCAGCAGCCGGGTCATCGCTTCGCGCACCGGGGCCAGCGACACGTCCAGCCGCTCGCGCAGCCGGTCAAGGTTCACCTTGGCGCCGGGCGCCAGCGCGCCGGACAGGATTTCACCGCGCAACTGCGCCGCCACGCGGCTGGCAATCGTCGCCTTGCGCGGATCGGGGGCGGGAAGTGCGGACGAGGGCGGGGCCATGCGAACGATTCGGCTGAACGAGGGTTGCGGGCAGGGTGCCAGTGTCACCGGGCAGCGCAAGGGGATTGCGAAGAAGCATAGATAACATGTTTCATCATTCATACTGCCGATAATCGATTATAGCTAGACTCGATTTGCAACCTGTGCGATGTAACAGTCGATGAGGGCAGCGGAGGAACCGCGTCCGCGCATCCATTCTCTGGGAGGAGACCGCCATGACCACGACCATCAGCCGCCGCACCCTGCTGGCCGCGACTGCCGCGGGCGCATTCGTCGCCGCGACCCGCGCCAGCTTTGCCCAGGACAAGCCGACCATCCGCATGTCGGGCCCGATGACGCCGACCGACCAGCGCGCCGTCGCGCTGACCGACATCTTTGGCCCCGCCATCGCCGGTTTCGCCACGTTCGAGCCGCACTGGAACGCCACGCTGTTCAAGCAGGGCACCGAGCTGGCCGCCATCGCGCGCGGCAACCTCGACATGTCGGTGACCTCGGCGCAGGAACTGGCGCAGATCATTCCGGACTGGTCGATCTTTACCGCGGGCTACCTGCTGAAGGATGCCGCGCATCAGGTGAAGGTGTTCAACGCGCCGTTCATGGACGCGATGAAGAAGGGCGTCGAAGACAAGCTGGGGGTGAAGCTGCTGTCGGTCATGTACCTCGGCCGCCGCCAGTTGAACCTGCGCCAGAGCCGCGCGCAGCTTGACGTGAAGACGCCGGACGACCTGAAGGGCATGAAGCTGCGGATGCCGGGCACCGAGGCGTGGCAGTTCCTGGGCAGCGCGCTGGGGGCGAACCCGGTGCCGGTTGCCTTCACCGAGGTTTATACCGCGCTGCAGACCGGCGCCATCGACGGCCAGGACAACCCGCTGCCGACCGACAAGGACTCGAAGTTCTACGAGGTCACCAAGCAGATCTGCATGACCTCGCACCTGTGCGACCAGAACTACATCGCCTTCTCGAAAAAGCTGTGGGACAAGCTGAGCCCGGCCGATCAGGCCACGCTGCAAAAGGCCGCCGACGACGCCAGCGATAGCGCCCGGCAGGCGCAGCTGAAGCTGGAAAGCGATCTGGCGCAGTTCTTCAAGGATCAGGGGCTGGACGTCTACGAACCCGACGTCGACGCCTTCCGCAAGCATGTGCAGGCCGCCTACCTCAGCTCTGACTTCTCGAAGAGCTGGCCGAAGGGCATGGTCGATCAGGTCAACGCGCTCTGAGCGGGCGGCGGCCATGATGCGTCTGCTTCTGTGGCTGCGGGCGAGGGCCGAGAACGTGGCGGTGGCAATGCTCACCGCCATGTTCGCAACCTTCCTTCTGCAGATCTTCGCGCGCTATGTGCTGCCGTTCCCGATCGGTTGGACGCAGGAACTGTGCTCGACCCTCTGGCTCTGGATCGTGTTCTGGGTCGGGGCCTTCTGCCTGGACGACCGCGACCACATCAAGTTCGACACGCTTTACCTGATGGGCGGGCTGCCGCGGCGGCGGGTCTTTGCGCTGATCTCGGCGCTGGCCATCGTCGGCGGCATGGCGTGGTCGGCGATCGACACCTGGGGTTTCGTCAGCTTCTACATGATCCAGCGCAGCCCGACGATGTCGATCCCGCTGGGCTACGTGTTCTCGATCTACGGGGTGTTCCTGATCCTGATGATGCTGCGCTACGCGGTGCGCGCCATCGCGCTGATCCGCGGCGGATCGCCCGATGCGGTCTTTCCCGGTCATGATGCCCTGATCGAGGGTGAAGAGGTGCACCTGCAATGAGCTTTGCCTTCGCCGCCTGCCTTGCCATCCTGCTGTTGCTGGCTGCGCTGGGGATGCCCATTGCCTTCGCGATGATCCTGTCGGCCATCGGCTATGTCAGCTTTGCGCATCAGGATCTGTCGCTGCCTGCCGAACAGATGGTCTACGGGCTTTACGACAACTTCATCCTGCTGGCGGTGCCGCTGTTCATCGTGGCGGCCAACATCATGAACGCGGGCACCATCAGCGACCGGCTGCTGAAGTTCTGCGTGGCGCTGGTCGGCCGGTTCCGCGGCGGGCTGGGGCTGGTGAACGTGGTCGCCAACATCATCTTTGCCGGCATGTCGGGCTCGGCGGTGGCGGATGCAGCGGGGCTTGGCAAGGTCATCATCGACATGATGCGCAAGGACGGCCGCTATCCGCCCGCCTATGCGGCGGCGATCACGGCGGCGGCCTCGACGATCGGGCCGATCATTCCGCCCTCGATCCCGATGGTGATGTATTCGCTGATTTCCGGCGCCTCGATCGGCGCGCTGTTCATGGCCGGGATCATTCCGGGCCTGTTCATGGGCGTCATGCTGATGGCGATGAACTGGTGGGCCGCCAAACGCCGTGGCTTCGGGCTGGACGAGCCGGTGCCGCTGGCCGAACTGCCCAAGCTGACGGTGAACGCGGTGCCCGCGCTGCTGATGCCGGCGATCCTGCTCTACGGCATCTACGGTGGCGTCACCACGCCGACCGAGGCGGCGGCGGTGGCGGCGTTCTACGCGCTGATCCTGGCGGCGGTGTTCTACCGCGCGCTCAGCTGGCGCGGGTTTTACGAGATCATGCGCGGCTCGGCGGCTTCTTCCGCCTCGGTCGGGCTGGTGATCGGCGGGGCGCTGATCTTCAACTACATCGTCGCGTCCGAGAATATCCCGACCAAGGTCGCCGGGTTCATCGACGCGCTGCATGTGGGGCCGGTCGCCTTCATGCTGGTGGTCAATGCGCTGGTGCTGCTGCTGGGCTGCCTGCTGGACGCCTCGACGATCATCCTGGTGATTGTGCCGCTGTTCATTCCGGCCTGCCATGTGATGGGGATCGACCTTGTCTATTTCGGCGTCATCATCGTGGTGAACTGCATGATCGGGCTGATCACGCCGCCCTATGGCATCGTGCTGTTCGTGCTGAACGGCATCACCGGCATCCCGCTGAAAGACATGATCCGCGAGGTCTGGATTTTCGTCGGCGTGCTGGTGCTGGCGCTGCTGGTGATGATCGTGCAGCCGGAAATCGTGCTGTGGCTGCCGCATCAATTTGGCTACAAGGGCTGACCCATGTCCGACGCTTCCCCGACCCGCGTGCGGCTTGGCCTGATTGGCGGCAATATCCGCGCCTCACGCTCGCCCGCGCTGCATCGCATCGCCGGGCGGCTGGCCGGGCTTGATGTCAGCTATGACCTGCTGATCCCGGCCGAGATGGGGATGGGCTTCGAGGCCGTGCTCGATCATTGTGCGGCGACCGGCTATCGCGGCGTCAACGTCACCTATCCGTTCAAGGAGGCGGTGGTGGCGCGCCTTGCGATTGACGATCCGGGGGTGCGCCGTCTGGGCGCGGTGAACACGGTGGTGTTCGCGCCGGGCGGGCCG
This sequence comes from Paracoccaceae bacterium, assembly GCA_016124615.1. GTDB lineage: Bacteria > Pseudomonadota > Alphaproteobacteria > Rhodobacterales > Rhodobacteraceae > Solirhodobacter. The sequence goes on from WGNF01000003.1 coordinate 289,597, forward strand.
CGCGGCTTCAACACCGACTACTCCGGCTTTGTCGCCGCCTATCGCGCCCGGTTCGGCGACCGCGCGCCGGGGCGGGTGGCGCTGATCGGCGCGGGCGGCGTCGGGCGGGCCATCGCCTTCGCGCTGGCGCGGCTGGGGGTGGAAGAACTGCGGCTGGTCGACCGCGACGCGGCCAAGGTCGCCGCCCTGACGGCGGCGCTCGACTGCCGCGTCAGCGCCCATGCGACGGTGGATTCGGCGCTCGACGGTGCCGATGGCGTGGTGAACGCGACGCCGGTCGGCATGGTCGGGTACGACGGCACCCCGGTGCCCGCGCCGCTCTGGCCCGGCCGGGGCTGGGCCTTCGATGCGGTCTATACCCCGGCGGAAACCCGGTTCCTGACCGAAGCCGCCGCCGCCGGTGTCGATGTGCTGAGCGGGTGGGAGCTGTTCTTCCACCAGGGCGTCGATGCGTTCGAGATTTTCACCGGCCAGCCGGTGCCCGACCTTGCCCGCCTGCGCGCGGACCTGCTGGCGCTGGCGGACTGACGGCAAAGGCCGGGCAGGGGGCCGATCGGCCCCCCGCGACGGCTTCAGCGTTTGGCGATATCGACATAATCGCGCTGCGTCGCGCCGACGTACAGCTGACGCGGGCGGCCGATCTTCTGGTCCTTGTCGGCGATCATCTCTTTCCACTGCGCGATCCAGCCCACCGTGCGCGACAGCGCAAAGATCGGCGTGAACATCGAGGTGGGGAAGCCCATCGCCTCGAGGATGATGCCCGAGTAGAAATCGACGTTGGGATAGAGCTTCTTCGAGACGAAATACTCATCCTCCAGCGCGATCCGCTCCAGCTCTTTCGCGACCTTCAGCGTTTCGTTGTTGTGGATGCCCAGCAGGTCCAGCACCTCGTCGGCCGATTCCTTCATCACCTTGGCGCGCGGGTCGAAGTTCTTGTAGACCCGGTGGCCAAAGCCCATCAGGCGGAACGGATCGTTCTTGTCCTTGGCGCGGGCGATGTATTCCGGGATGCGGTCGACGGTGCCGATCTCGCGCAGCATTTCCAGGCAGGCCTGGTTGGCGCCGCCGTGGGCCGGGCCCCAGAGGCAGGCGATGCCGGCCGCGATGCAGGCGAAGGGGTTGGCGCCCGACGAACCGGCCAGACGCACGGTGGAGGTCGAGGCGTTCTGTTCATGGTCGGCGTGCAGGGTGAAGATGCGGTCCATCGCCTTGGCGAGGATCGGGTTCACATGGTAGGGCTCGGCCGGAACCGAGAAGCACATGTGCAGGAAGTTCGCCGCATAGCTGAGGTCGTTGCGCGGGTAAACGAAGGGCTGGCCGATCGAATATTTATAGGCCATCGCCGCGATCGTCGGGGTCTTGGCGATCAGGCGGATCGCCGCAACCTCGCGCTGCCATTCGTCGTTGATGTCGAGGCTGTCGTGGTAGAAGGCCGACATCGCGCCGACGACGCCGACCATCGTCGCCATCGGGTGGCTGTCACGCCGGAAACCGCGGAAGAAATAGTGCATCTGCTCGTGCACCATCGTGTGCATGGTGACCCGCACCACAAAATCGCGCAGCTGGGTTTCGGTCGGCAGCTCACCGTAGAGCAGCAGGTTGCAGACTTCGAGATAGCTCGACTTTTCAGCGAGTTGCTCGATCGGATAGCCGCGATAGAGCAGCTCGCCCTTGTCGCCGTCGATGTAGGTGATCGCCGATTCGCAGGCCGCGGTGGAGGTGAAGCCGGGATCGTAGGTGAACACGTCACCTTCCGCGTAAAGCTTGCGGATGTCGATGACGTCGGGCCCGACGCTCGGCGAATGCATCGGCAATTGGATCGACTTGTTGTCGAAGGTCAGCGTGGCGGTCATCTTGCTCTCAGGCATCTTCATCCCTCTCAATGAACGCCGGGGCGCGGACCTTGCGCGCGGCGGTGGATCAGACGATGCGAGGCAGGGCCGTGACAGCCTTACCCCGCCGCTCCGTTCAGCCGCGCGATGGTTTCCTCGCGCCCCAGAACAAGCATCATGTCGAAGACGCTGGGAGAAACCGATCGCCCCGCCAGAGCCGCCCGCAGCGGCCCCGCGATCTTGCCAAGGCCCAAGCCATGCGCCCCGGCCACGTCGGCGATGATTGCCTCCAGCCTGTCCCGATCCCAGCTAGCACTTTGCAGCTGCGGCGTCAATTCCGCCAGTATACCACGGGATACCGGATCGAGCGCCCGTTGCGCCGCCTCATCCCGCAGAACCGGCCGATCCGTCAGGGCAAAGTGAGCCTTTTCAATCAGCTCCACGAATGTCTTCGCGCGATCCTTCAGGCAGTACATGGCCCGAAGCAGGCCATCCTGCTGCGTCCCTGACAGGGCCGGCCGTTCGGCGGCGGCCAGATAAGCCTCGATCTCATGCAGCAGTGCGGCATCATCCGTGGCCGCGATGTGCTGGCCACAGAGGTTTTCCAGCTTCTTGAAGTCGAGCCGGGCCGGTGCCCGCCCGATTCCGGACAGATCGAACCAGGATTTCGCCTGTTCCGAGCTGAAGAATTCGTCATCGCCATGGCTCCAGCCGAGGCGGGCGAGGTAGTTGCGCATCCCGGCGGCGGGGTAGCCCATCGCCTGATATTCTTCCAGACCAACGGCGCCGTGCCGTTTCGACAGCTTCTTGCCATCCGGCCCGTGGATCAGCGGGATATGCGCCCAGACCGGCACATCCCATTCCATCGCGCGATAGACCATCGTCTGCCGCGCGGCGTTGTTCAGGTGGTCATCGCCCCGGATCACGTGGGTGACGCCCATGTCATGGTCATCGACGACGACGGCAAGCATGTAGGTCGGCGTACCATCCGAGCGTAAACAAACCATGTCATCCAACTGGTCGTTGCGGATCGTCACCGCGCCCTGGACGGCATCCTGAATCACCGTCTCGCCGTCGCGTGGCGCCTTCATGCGGATCACGTAGGGTGCATCGGGAAAGGTCGCCGGATCGGCCTCGCGCCAGGGGCTGTGGAACAGGGTCGATCGCCCCTCGGCCCGCGCGGCCTCGCGGTAGGCTTCGATTTCTTCCTGCGTAGAAAAGCACTTGTAGGCCGATCCTCGCGCAAGCATCGCGCGCGCGACCTCGGCATGGCGGTCCTTGCGGTCGAACTGGCTGACCGCCTCGCCATCCCAGTCGAGCCCCAGCCAGGTCAACCCGCGCAGAATCGCTGCCGTCGCCTCGGGGGTGGAGCGTTCGCGGTCGGTATCCTCGATCCGCAGCAGGAAGCGGCCGCCGCGGCCCCGCGCGTAAAGCCAGTTGAACAGTGCCGTGCGGGCGCCGCCGATGTGCAGATAGCCGGTCGGCGAGGGCGCGAATCGCGTCACCACGGGACGATCTGCGGCACGGGACGGATCGCCACCGGTGGAAAGCATGACGATTAACCTTTCGGAAACCTGAGCGGTATTAGCTTGGCGCTTGTCTAGGCAATCGGGCCCATGAGGACAAGGGTGAGAGGATGGGATGATCCGGCTGCCGCATCCGCTCGACAGCCTCGCGGCCCAGCGGGGTGCGCTGCTGCCCTGGGTGCCGGTCTGCCTTGGCCTGGGCATTGGCGCCTATTTCGCGCTGCCGGTGGAACCGACGGGGCCGCAGGCGGGCGCGCTGGCAGCTTTGGCGGTGATCGCCGCGGGGCTTGGCCAGCGCGGCCCCGAACGCTGGCAGCCGGTGGCGACGGCGCTGGCGATGATCGCCCTCGGCCTGCTGGCGGGGTTCCTGCGCAGCGCGGCGGTGGCGGCGCCGGTGCTGCCGTTTTCCTACTACGGCCCGGTGGAGGGGCGGGTGCTGCGGGTCGATCGCTCCGCGTCGGAACATATGCGGCTGACCCTCGACGCCGTGGTGCTGTCGCGGGTCGCGCCCGGCGAAACGCCCGCCCGCATCCGGCTGTCGCTGGACGGGCCGGAGCCTGTTCCCGCGCCCGAGCCGGGCACACGGGTGATGACGACCGCCTTTCTTGGCCCGCCGGGCGGCCCGTCAGAGCCGGGGGGCTTCGATTTCCAGCGCCTCGCCTGGTTCCAGCGGCTGGGGGCGATCGGCTACACCCGGCTGCCGCTGCTGGTCGCCGCCCCGGCCGAGCCGGGGGCGGGGGCGCTTTTCTTCAACCGGTTGCGGCAGCGGATTTCCGTCGCGGTGCGGGCGCGCATTCCGGGCGATGCGGGCGGCTTCGTCGCGGCGATCCTGACCAATGACGTGTCGGGCCTCAGCCAGCCGCGGCTGCGGGCCCTGCGCGCGGCCAACCTTGCCCATGTGCTGTCGATCTCGGGCCTGCACATGGCGCTGGTCACCGGCTTTGTCTTTGCCATGCTGCGCTACGGGCTGGCGCTGATCCCGCCGCTGGCACTGCGGCTGCCGGTGAAGAAGATCGCGGCCGGGCTGGGGCTGCTGGCGGCGGCGTTCTATCTGATGCTGTCGGGGGCGGCGGTGGCAACCGAACGATCATTCGTGATGGCGGGGGTGGTGATGATCGGCGTCATCCTCGACCGTCGCGCCATCTCGCTGCGCTCGGTCGCGATCTCGGCGGTGATCGTTCTGCTGATGCAGCCCGAAAGCCTGATTCAGGCCGGGTTCCAGATGTCCTATTCCGCCACCGTCGCGCTGGTGGCCACCTTCGGTGTGCTCAGCACCCTGCGCGGGCGGCTCTGGCATCCGCCCCGCTGGGCCGCGCCGGTGTTGACGCTGCTCTTGTCATCCTTCGTCGCGGGGGCGGCGACGGCGCCGCTGAGCGCGGCCTATTTCGGGCGGATGTCGTCCTACGGGCTGCTGGCCAACCTGCTGACGATGCCGGTGATGGGCATGCTGATCATGCCGGGCGTGGTGATCGCGGGCCTGCTGTCGCTGGTCGGGCTGGAGGCGCCCGCGCTATGGCTGGTGGGCTGGGGCGCGCGCTGGATGATCGCGGTGGCCGACCGGGTCGCGGCGCTTGACGGCGCGGTGATTCCGGTTGTGCAGCCGCCGCCCTGGGTGTTGCCGCTGATGGTGCTCGGCGCGCTGTGGCTGATCCTGTGGCAGGGGCGGGCGCGGTGGGCCGGGGCGCTGCCGGTGATCGTCGCGCTGGCGCTGTGGGCCACGGCGGCACGGCCGCCGCTGTTGCTGGCCGAGTCTGGCGGTCTGGCCGGGCTGATGACGCCAGCGGGGCGGGCGCTGTCGAAGGCGACCGGCGACGGCTTCGCCGCCCGCGCCTGGCTGCTGGCCGATGCCGACGCTGCGGCGCCCGAGGCGGTGGCGGCGCGGCCTGGGTTCAGCGGGCCGCGTGATCGGCGCGCCTTCACGCTGGCCGGGGTGCCGGGGCTGATGCTGGCGGGCAAGGGCGCCGCGGCCGCGCTACCGGGGGCCTGCGCCGAGGCGCGGATCGTGATCCTGAACGTCGCGCTCGACGGGCCCCGGCCGCCAGGCTGCCGGGTGATCGACCTGAAGGCGCTGCGCCGTAGCGGCGCGATCGCGGTGCAGGTTGCGGGCGGTGTGCTCGTCTTTCGCAGCGCGCGGGCGGTGCAGGGCGACCGGCCCTGGACCCGCGCGGGGCATCGCTACCCGGTCCGCCCGCTGGCGCTGCCGCCGCTGCCGACAGGACCGGCGCCGGTGATCACATCGGGGGTGTCGGGCGAGACCTTTCCGCGGGCTGGCGGGTAGGGCGGCGCGGACCCCTAGTAGCTGCGGATCAGCCCGACCAGCCGCCCCTGCACCTTCACCCGCGAGTCGGGCAGCAGGCGGGTTTCATAGGCCGGGTTGGCGGCTTCGAGCGCGATCATCGAGCCCTTGCGGCGGAACCGTTTCAGCGTCGCTTCGGCATCGTCGACCAGCGCCACGACGATATCGCCATTCTCGGCCGAGGATTGTTCGCGGATCACCACGATGTCGCCGTCGTTGATCCCGGCCTCGATCATCGAATCGCCCTTCACCTCCAGCGCGTAGTGCTGCCCGCTGCCCGACAGCATCGAGCCGGGCACCGCGATGTGGTGCGAAATGTCCTGTATCGCCTCGATCGGCGTCCCGGCGGCGATGCGGCCCATCACCGGCAGTTCCAGCGCGTCGATGGGTTCGACCGGAATCGCCGCGGCCGGGCGGTCGGGGCGATCCCCCGCGATCACGCGCGGGCTGAACCCTTCGCGGGCCATCGCATCGGGCAGTTTGACGATTTCAAGGGCGCGGGCGCGGTGCGCAAGGCGGCGGATGAAGCCGCGTTCCTCCAGCGCCGTGATCAGCCGGTGGATGCCGGACTTCGACCGCAGGTCGAGAGCGTCCTTCATCTCGTCGAACGAGGGGGGCACCCCGTCGCGCTGCATCCGGGTATTGATAAAATCGAGCAGTTCCAACTGCTTGCGGGTCAGCATCCGGCGGGCTCCGATCCTGGCTGCGTCAGGCGTTCGGCCATTGTTCTACCCGTGTTCCCGGTTTGTGTCAAGCATCGGTCAGAGCGGAAGATAGGCGACTTCGGTTCCGGCCGGGCGGGCGATGTCGCCCAGCGGCCGGATCAGCAGGGCATCGGCGGCGCTGAGCACGCCCAAGAGCGAGCTGTCCTGACGGTCGAACGGGGTGATGCGCGGCAGGTCGTCGCCGGGGGTCAGCCGGGCGCGCATGAAATGCATACGCGGGCCGGTGGGGCCGACATCGGCGGCCAGCACGGCGCGGGCGCGCGGCGGCGCTTCGGTGCCAAGGCCCAGCATCGCGCGCAGCATGGGCAACATGAAGAGATGCGCGCAAACGATGGCAGAGACAGGGTTTCCCGGCAGCCCCAGCATTGCCGCGTCGCCCAGCCGCCCGGCCATCAGTGGCTTGCCGGGCCGCATCGCGATCTTGTAGAACGCGCGTTCCATCCCGAGGTCGCCCGCCACCTTGCCGACCAGATCGTGATCGCCGACCGAGGCGCCGCCGACCGTCACGATCAGATCGGCACCCGCCGCCATGCCCAGCACCTGCGCCAGCTCCGCCTCGGTATCGCGGGCGATCGGCAGCATGCGGGCCTGCCCGCCCTCGGCCTCGACCAGCGCCTTCAGCGCGAAGGTGTTGGAGGCGATGATCTGGTCGGGGCGCGGGTTTTCGCCGGGCATCACCAACTCGTCGCCGGTGGCGATCAGCGCCACCACCGGGCGCCGCGTCACCGGCACGAGGGGCACGTTCATCGAGGCCAGCAGCGCCAGATCATGCGGGCGCAGGCGGCGCGGCGCCGTCATGCGGAACCCGGCCGGAAAATCGCCGCCGCAGGGGCGGATGTTGGTGCCGCTGTCGAGCTTGTCGCCCAGCACGATGCTGTCGCCGTCGCGCGAAACGTCTTCCTGGATCACCACGCGGTCGGCGCCGTCGGGCATCGGCGCGCCGGTGAAGATGCGCAGCGCCTCGCCGGGGCCGATGCGGCCGCTGAAGGCATGGCCCGCCCCCGCCTCGCCGATCACGCGAAAGCGGGCGCCGGGGCCCGCGCTCAGGCCGCGGATGGCGTAGCCGTCCATCGCCGAGGCGTCGAAGGGCGGTTGCGCGCGCGCGGCGGCGACGTCTGCGGCCAGCACGCGGCCGTTTGCCTCGGCCAGCGGCACCGGTTCGGCGCCCAGGGGCGTAACGAGGGCAAAGACCCGGTCAAGCGCCTCTTCGACGCTGATCACGGTGCGGCCTCGAAGGCGCCGGACTTGCCGCCATCCTTGCGCATGAGGCGGATGCCGGTGATCTCCATCCCCTTCTCGACCGCCTTCAGCATGTCGTAGACGGTCAGCGCGGCGATGGTGACGGCGGTCAGCGCCTCCATCTCGACCCCGGTCTGGCCGGAGGTCTTGACGGTCGCGGTGATCCGCACACCGGGCAGGGCGGCGTCGGGTTCCAGATCCAGCGCGACGCGGGTGATCGGCAGCGGGTGGCACAGCGGGATCAGGTCCGACGTTTTCTTGGCGCCCATGATGCCCGCCAGCCGCGCCACGCCCAGCACATCGCCCTTCTTGGCGGTGCCCGCGGTGATCTGCGCCAGCGTTTCGGGGCGCATCTTCACCGCGCCGGTGGCCACGGCGAGGCGGTCGGTGATCGGCTTGCCCGAGACATCGACCATATGCGCGCGGCCCTCGGCGTCGAAATGGGTCAGCATCACAGGCCCCCCTGCGTCACCAGCGGATTCGCCAGCAGATCGCGCGTCGCCTGCGCCACATCGGCCTGCCGCATCAGGCTTTCGCCGATCAGGAAGGCGCGCACGCCGTAGCGGGCGAGGTCGGCGAGGTCTTCGGGCGTGGTCAGCCCGCTTTCCGACACCAGCACCGCGCCTTCGGGTGCCATCCGGGCCAGACGACGGGTGGTGTCGAGGCTGACCTCGAACGTGTGCAGGTTGCGGTTGTTGATGCCGATCAGCGGCGAGGCAAGGCGGGCTGCGCGGTCCAGTTCGGCCTCGTCATGCACCTCGATCAGCACGTCCATGTGCCAGGCTTCGGCGGCGGCTTCCAGTTCGGCGGCCTGCGCGTCAGAGACGCTGGCCATGATGATCAGGATGCAATCGGCGCCCCAGGCGCGGGCCTCGGCGACCTGATAGGGGTCGTAGAGGAAATCCTTGCGCAGCGCGGGCAGCTGGGTGGCGGCGCGGGCGGCGGTCAGATATTCCGGCGCGCCCTGAAACGAGGGTGCATCGGTCAGCACCGAAAGGCAGGCGGCGCCACCCTCTTCATAGGCGCGCGCCAAGGCGGGCGGGTCGAAATCGGCGCGGATCAAGCCCTTGGAAGGGCTGGCCTTCTTCACCTCGGCAATCAGGCCGTAGCCGTGTTGCGAGGCCTGTTGCAGCGCCGCGCGAAAGCCGCGCGGGGCGGCGGCCTCGGCGGCCGCGGCTTCGACATCGGCGAGCGGACGGGCCGCCTTGGCGGCGGCGATCTCGTCGAGTTTATAGGTCTTGATGCGATCGAGTATGGTGCTCATGCCCCAGAGGTAGCGCGACAGGCGCCGGAAGGGAAGCGGGGGCTGCCCGCCCGCCAATTCTGAGCGGAAGAACGGATCAGGCCGGTTTCGTCGCCCGCGCGAGGGCCTCGACCCGGGCCTTGGCGGCGCCGCTGTCGATACTGGCGCGGGCGAGGGCGACGCCTTCGGGCAGGGTGGCGGCGCGGCCCGCCACGATCAGCGCGGCGGCGGCGTTCAACAGGACCGCATCGCGGTAGGCGCTGTCGACGCCCTCCAGCAGCGCGCGGAAGGCGGCGGCGTTGTGGGCGGGCGATCCTCCGAGGATCGCCTCGAACGGGTGGCGGGGCAGGCCCGCATCCTCCGGCGTCACGGTGAATTCGGTGATCTGCCCGGCGTCGAGGGCGGCAACCTTGCTGGGCGCGGCAATCGACAGCTCGTCCGTGCCGTCACCACCATGCACCAGCCAGGCGCGTTCGGCGCCAAGCACGGCGAGGGTTTCCGCCATCGGGCGGATCAGCTTTTCGGTGAAGGCGCCGGTCAACTGGCGTTTCACCCCGGCCGGGTTGGTCAGCGGGCCGAGGATGTTGAAGAGCGTCCGCGTGCCCAGCTCGACCCGGACCGGGCCGACATGGCGCATCGCCGGGTGGTGCATCGGCGCCATCATGAAGCCGATCCCGGCCTCGGCCAGCGCCTTTTCCACCACCTCGGGGCCGACCATGACGGTGATGCCCATTTCGGTCAGCGCATCCGCCGCGCCGGATTTCGAGCTGAGGTTGCGGTTGCCGTGCTTGGCCACGATGACGCCCGCCCCCGCCACCACGAAGGCGGCAGCGGTCGAGATGTTCAGCGTGCCCTTGCCGTCGCCGCCGGTGCCGACGATGTCGATCGCGCCGTCCGGCGCGCGCACCTTGTGGCAATGCGCGCGCATGACGCTGGCGGCGGCGGCGTATTCATCGACCGTCTCGCCGCGGGTGCGTAGCGCCATCAAGAGGCCGCCCATCTGCGCGGGGGTCGCGTCGCCCGCAAACAGGATCTCGAACGCGCGGGTCGCCTCGGCGCGGGTCAGCGGGCGGTCGGCGGCGGCGGCGATCAGCGGCTTCAGCGCATCGCTCATGCCAACACCCGGGTCATGTCGAGGAAGTTTTCCAGCAGCTTGTGACCGTGTTCCGAGGCGATGCTTTCGGGGTGGAACTGCACCCCCTCGATCGGCTTTTCGCGGTGGCGCAGGCCCATGATGGTGCCATCCTCCAGCCATGCGGTCACCTCAAGGCAGGCGGGCAGGCTGGCGCGTTCGACAATCAGGCTGTGATAGCGGGTGGCGTGGAACGGCGAGGGCAGGCCCGCGAAGACGCCGATGCCGCTGTGGTGGATCAGCCCCATCTTGCCGTGCACGATCTCGTGGCAGCGCACGACGCGGCCGCCAAAGGCCTGGCCGATGGTCTGATGGCCAAGGCAGACGCCCAGCAGCGGCACGCCCGCCTGCGCGGCGGCCGCGGTCAGGGGCAGGCAGATGCCCGCCTGCGCCGGATCGCAGGGGCCGGGCGACAGCACGATGCCCGCCGGGCGCAGGGCCATCGCCTCTTGCACCTCCAGCGCGTCGTTGCGGCGCACCACGACATCGGCGCCCAGCTCGCCCAGATAATGGACGAGGTTGTAGGTAAAACTGTCGTAGTTGTCGATCAACAGGATCATGCTCGGCGGTCCTCGGCGCAGGGGTGCGTTAGGGGGTGAACCCCGCGGAATGTCGGGCTATACATGGGCAGAGCCGCGCGCCGGGGTCAAGGGCGGGCAACGCCCCATGCGGCGCGCGGACGGGCAGGGGCAGGCATCGGCCGGGGAGGATCGTAGTGGGCAGGGGAGTGATCTCTGGGGGCGTCGCGGGCCTTCTGACCTCGGTCGTGGCTTTCTCGCTGGTCTCTGTGCTGTTTCCACCGCCGGGTGTGCGGCTGGCTCCGGCCGTCACCACGGCGCCCGGTGCGCCGGGGGCGGTGACGGCAACCGGCGCCGCGCCGGTGGCGCCTGCCGCGCCCGCCGATGCCAGCCCGGCCAATGGCCCGGCCCCCGTGGTTGCCACGCCCGAAGCCAGCGCGCCCCAGCCGGGGGCAGAGGCCACGCCCGCCGCGCTGGCGGTTCCGGCGGCCCCCGCGGCCGGTGCGGCGCCCGACGTTTCGGCTGCCGCGGTGCCATCGCTGGCCGATCTTGGCGCGACGCCGCCGCCGGGCGGGGCCTCGCCGCCCGCGCTGACCGCGCCCGAGGCCCGCGCGGCGCTGCCGGGCACGCCCTCGGCCCCGGCGACGCTGGCGACCCCGCCCGCCCCGGCGCCCGACGCCCCCGCCGCGCCGACGGGCGAGGCGGCACCGATGCTGGCGCCGCAGGGTGCGGGCCTTGCCCCGGCCGCCCCGGCGCCGGGCATGGTGGCGGCGCCGCAACCCGACGCCGTCGGGGCCGAGGACAAGGGCGCGCCGCAGCCCGCCGCCGGGGCGATGCCGTCGCCCCCCGGTGCTGCCGTCGCCGAGGCCGCGCCGCCCGCGCTGGCGCCGATGCCCGCCGCCCCGCAGACCGGGACCACGCCGGATCAGCCCTTGCCCGGCCCGGCACCCGAGGCCGCGCCCGAAACGATCGTCGCCGCTTTGCCGCCCGCGCCGCCGCTGCCCGAGGCCGCAGCCGCCGTGCCGAAGACGGTGGAACTGCTCGACCCGTCGCATCCGCAGATCATCGGGCTGAAGCCGGTGCCGGGGGTGAAGGTGAACCGGCTGCCGCAGGTCGGCGGCGCAGCGCCTGCCGAAACCCTGCCGGGCGCCGTCGCCACCCCGCTGACCGACAATGCCGCGCCGGTGCCGCAGGTCGATCCGCCGGTGCGCCGCTATGCCGTGGCGGCCGAGAACCCCGAGGCCAAGCCCGCGCTGGCGGTGATCCTGATCGACGACGGTTCGGCCAGCGATGACCGCCGCGCGCTGGCATCGAGCGTGCTGCCGGTCAGCTTTGCCGTCGATCCCACGGCACAGACGGCCGAGGATGCCGCCCGCACCTACCGCGATGGCGGGCATGAGGTGCTGGTGCTGGCGACCGCGATCCCGAAACTCTCGACGCCCTCGGATCTGGCGCAGACCTTCGCCGCCTATTTCCGCACCGCGCCCGAGGCGGTGGGGGTGATCGACCTTGCCGGTGGCGGGTTTCAGGACAACCGCATGATGGCGCAGCGGGTGGTGGGGATCCTCTCGGATGGCGGCTATGGCATGGTGACCTATCAGCGCGGGCTGAACGCCGCGGCGCAGCTTGCGGGCACCAACCACGTGCCCGCCACGCAGGTCTTTGCCACGCTGGAGGGCACGCCCGAGGCGATGACCCGCGCGCTGGACCGGGCGGCCTTCGACGCGGCGCAGCAGGGCGGCGCCACCGTGGTGGCCACGGCCTCGGCCGATACGCTGGCGCTGCTGGCGGAATGGCTGAAGGGGCCGCGCGGGGGGCAGGTGGCGCTGGTGCCGGTGACGGCGGTGATGGGGAACTGACCCCGGTCAGCCGTTGCCGCGGCTGACGAACATCCCGGCATCCTCGGCGGCGCGGCGGATGGCGCGCGATTTGTTCACGGTCTCCTGCCATTCGGCCTCGGGGTTGCTGTCATAGACGACGCCGCCCCCGGCCTGAATGTAGAGCTTTTCATCCTTCAGCACGGCGGTGCGCAGGGCGATGCACATATCCATCTCGCCGTTCGCGGCGAAATAGCCGACGCCGCCGCCATAGACGCCGCGCTTTTCCGGCTCCAGCTCGTCGATGATCTGCATCGCGCGCACCTTGGGCGCGCCGGAAACGGTGCCAGCGGGCATCCCGGCCAGCAGCGCCGACAGCGCATCCTGCCCCTCGGCGATCTGGCCGACGACGTTCGACACGATGTGCATGACGTGGCTGTAGCGCTCCACGATGAACTTCTCGGTCGGGTGGACGCTGCCTACCTTGGCGACCCGGCCCACGTCGTTGCGGCCCAGATCCAGCAGCATCAGGTGTTCGGCGCGTTCCTTGGGGTCGGCCAGCAGGTCGGCCTCCAGCGCGCGATCCTCTTCGGGGGTGGCGCCGCGGGGGCGGGTTCCGGCGATCGGGCGCACCGTCACCTCGCCATCGCGCAGTCGCACGAGAATCTCGGGGCTGGCGCCGATCACCTGGAACGGGCCGAAGTTGAAGAAGAACATGAAGGGCGAGGGGTTGGTGCGGCGCAGGCTGCGGTACAGCGCGAAGGGCGGCAGCGCGAAATCCTGGCTCCACCGCTGCGAGGGCACGACCTGAAAGATGTCGCCCGCGCGGATGTAATCCTTCGCCACCTCGACCGCCGCCATGTATTCGGCCTTGGTGAAGTTCGAGGCGGGCGCCCCGACCGGTGCCGCCTGGCCCAGATTGCGCGTTTCCGATGCCGCCGCGCGTTCCAGATCGCGGACCGCATCCATCACCCGTTCGGCCGCCTGCGCATAGGCCGCCCGCGCCGACAGGCCAGAGGCGACCCAGGCTGGCGAAACCACCGTCACCTCGCCCTTCACGCCATCCAGCACCGCGATGACCGAGGGGCGCAGCATCACCGCATCGGGCAGGCCCAGCGGGTCGGGGTTCACGTGCGGCAGGTGTTCGACCAGCCGGATCATGTCATAGCCGAGGTAGCCGAACAGCCCGGCCGCGATGGCGGGCAGGTCGTCCGGCATCTCGATCCGGCTTTCCGCCAGCAGGGCGCGCAGCGTATCCAGCGGGTGGCCGGGCAGGGTTTCAAACCGGTCGGCGTCGAACCGGGCCTGCCGGTTGATGCGGCTGTCGGTGCCGTGGCAATCCCAGATCAGGTCGGGCTTCATCCCCACCACCGAATAGCGCCCGCGCACCTCGCCGCCGGTGACGCTTTCCAGCATGAAGCTGTCCTTGCGCGCCTCGGCCAGTTTCAGCATCAGGCTGACCGGCGTATCCAGATCGGCGGCCAGCCGGGTGTAGACGACCTGATTGCGCCCGGCGGCCCAACCCGCCTCGAACGTGTCATATGCGGGGATCAGCGGCACGGCAAAGCCCTTCGGGTCAGTGGAACTGCGCGTTGACGGCGGCGACCGCCATCTTGTCGATCGACACCTTGGTATCGGCCACCAGCGCGGTGGCAAACATGTCAAAGCTGTCCTGCGTGATGCCCTGCGTCACGTCGCCCGCGAACTGCTGGCGCATCTTCACCACGTCGGGGTCGTCGGCCTTCGGCGCGGCGATGCTGTCAAGCCGGTAGACATAGCCCGCGTCGCCCTCTTGCATCGAGCCCAGATCGCCGCTGGCCGCCAGCTTGAAGACGGCGGGCACAAGGCCCTGCGGCGTACCCTCGATCACGTCCTGGCGCGTCATCGGCGCCTCGGTTTCCGGGCTGCCAAAGCTGGCGATGTCGGCGCCGCCCTTGACCGCCGCGGCGATCTCGGTGGCGCGGGCGACCAGCGCCTTGGCGGTGGCCTCGGCGGTCCAGCCCGCCTTCACCTTGTCGGCGACCTTGTCATAGGGGATCAGCGCGGCCGGGCGGATCTTGTCAAGCCGAAGCGCGGCGATGCCGCCGTCCTTCAGCTGGATCAGCTGCGGAAAGTCGCCGTCTTTCGCCGCGGCGGCGGCATCGCGGAAGGCCGGGTAGGCGGCCATGCCCGCGCTGTCGCCGGGGGTGAAATCCAGCTGGCCGATCTGCATGTCGGTTTCCTTGGCAAGGTCTTCCAGCGTCGCGCCACCGGCCAGCTTGTCGTTGATCGCCTCGACCTGATCCGAGATCATTTGCCGGGCCTTTTCGTCCTTCAGGCCCTGCGCCAGCTGGTCCTTGGCCTGATCGAAGCCTGTCGTCTGCGCCGCGATGATGCCGTTCATGCGGAAGAGTGCAGGCCCGAGCGCGGAATTCACCGGCCCGGTCACCCCCGGCGCGGTCAGCGCAAAGACGGCGGCGCCCGCGTCCTTGCTCAGCCCGTCCTGCGTGACGTCGCCCATGTCGACATCGTTCATCTGCAGGCCGCGATCGGCCACCAGTTGCTCGAACGTCTTGGTGCCGGCGTCAAGCGCGGCCTTGGCGGCCTGCGCGTCGGCCTCGGTCGGGTAGACCAGCCGTTCCACCAGCCGCTTTTCCGGCGTGACGAACTGCGATTTCTTTTCGGCGTAAAGGTCTTGCAGCGTTTTGTCGTCGATGGTGACCTTGGCGGCCTCCATCTCGGGCGTCAGTGCGGCATAGGTGATGATCTTGGCGTCGGGGGCGGTAAAATCGGCCTTGTGCGCGTCGTAATAGGCCTGCAACTCCGCGTCGGTGGGTGCCGCGACGGGCGTCGGCAAGTCGGCCGCGCCGATCTTCAGCAGGGTGAAGCCGCGCCGCTCGCCCGCATAGGCCACCAGCGTGTCGACAAACACCTTCGGCGCCGGAACCGCGCCGGTCAGCGCCTGCTGCAACAGCGTGCGGGTCTGTTCGATGCGCATCTTCGCCTCGAAGCCCGGCACGGTCAGGCCGTTCTGGCGCAGGGTAAAGGCGTAGGTGTCCTTGCTGAACTTGCCGTCGGGGCCCTTGAAGGCGGGCATCGCCTCGATGGCGGCGCGCAACGCGGCATTGCCGACCGAGATGCCGAGGCGGTCATCTTCGCTGTCCAGCGCGGCGGTGGTGATCAGCCGCTGGCGCACGCTGGCATCCATGCCGATCTGCAACGCCTGTTCGGCGGTGAAGGTCTGGCCCAACTGGGCGCGGTAGCTGTCCAGTTCCTGCTGCAGGGCGCGCAGATAGTCGCTGTTGCTGACCTCCTGATCGCCGACCGTGCCGATCGAGGTCACGCTGCCGCCGAAGTTGGTCACCCCGTAGCCGCCGAGGCCGAAGACCACCGCGGCCAGCATTACCCAGGCCATGACCTTCATGCCGCCTTCGCTTCTCATCCTGTTCTCCGCCCTACGCCGTCTGCGGCTGCGTGTGTAAGGTGTCCGGCCGGGGCGGGCAAGTCGTCAGATCGTGAAGCCGCAAAGCCGGTCGAAGAGCTCGCCGATGCCGGCGCGGTCGATATTGGCGAAGGCGATGCGCAGCTGGCGCGCGCCAGCTGCCGCGCCTTCGGGCTGGAACATGGTGCCGGGCAACATCAGCACGCCCGCATCGGGCACCAGCCGCCTGGCCAGTTCGTCCGAGGCCAGCGCGAACGGATGCTCGACATAGGCGAAATAGGCGCCGCAGCCCAACAGCCGCCAGTCGGGCAGGCGGGGGAAGCCCTCGACGATGGCGGCGCGGCGGTCCAGGATCTCGGCCCGCTCGCCCGCCAGCCACTGGCCCAGGTTCTGCATCCCCCACAGCGCCGCGCGCTGGCCCAGCTGGTTGGGGCAGATCGCGACGGTGTCGAGGAACTTCTCCACCTCGGCCAGCCGCGCCACGCTGGCCACCGCGGCGCCGACGCGGTGCCCGGTCAGCCGGTAGGCTTTCGAGAACGAGTAAAGGTGGATCAGCGTGTCATCCCAGTCCGGATCGGCGAACAGGTCGTGCGGGCGCCCGCTGCGGCTGTCGAAATCGCGGTAGGTTTCATCCACGATCAGCGCCAGTCCGCGCGCCCGGCAGAGATCGTAGAACGCCCGCAGCACCTCGGCCGGGTATTCCACGCCGCCGGGGTTGTTGGGGCTGACCAGCACGATCGCCCGCGTCGCCGGGCCGATCAGCGCCGCGGCGGCCTCGGGGTCGGGGATCAGGCTTTCGCCGGTCGGCAGCGGCACCGCCGCGACCCCCGCCATGTCCAGCCACATCTTGTGATTGAAGTACCACGGCGTCGGCAGGATCACCGCGTCGCCTTCGCCCGCCAGCGTCGCCATGATCGCGCAGAACGCCTGATTGCAGCCCTGCGTGATGGCAACCTGATCTGCCGCGATTTCGCCGCCATAGGCCGCCGACCACTGGCCGGCCAGTTCGGCGCGCAATTCCGGCAGCCCCAGCACCGGGCCATAAAGATGCGCCGCGTCGTCGTGCAGCGCGGCCTCGGCGATCGCCTGCCGCAGCGGCAGCGGCGGCGCCTGCACCGGCGCGGCCTGGCTGACGTTGATCAGCGGCCGGTCGGCGGGAAAGACGACCCCGTCAAGCCAGCGCCGCGCCTCCATCACCGGCGGCGGGAAGGTGGCGGCCATGCGGGGGTTCAGCGGACGGATCATCGGGGCCTCGCGGTTAATCTCGCGGCGAAGCTAGCAGCGCCCTCCGGCGGCGGAAAGAGCCCGCGCCCCATTTCTTGCTGGCAGAAATACTCAGCCGCGCCGCGCCCGCTGCAACTGGCGATACTCGCGCCAGACCAGCGAGATCACCACCACGTCAAAGGCCGACAGCGCGATCATCACCAGCGAATGCGACAGCGTATAGCGGTACATCTGGTAGCCGACGAACCCCGCCAGCACGATCATCGAGGCCGGATGCGCCCAGCGTTTCTTCGCCAGCAGCGCGATCACGACGCCAAGGTTCAGCACGCCATGCCCGAACAGGTAGATCGACCAGAACATGTCGCTGCCGACCGACAGATCATGCGCGGTCGCCATCAGCCAGTCGGCCATCGGGTCCGCCGCGCGCCGTTCCAGCAGATGCCCGGTGAAATGGGCCAGCGGCTCCAGCCACCCGGCCCAGATCGCGATCTGCAGCACGGTGGCGAAGAACAGCTGCCCGGCCCCGATCAGCCCCTGCACCGTCAGCCCGACCAGATAGGAGTCGTGCAACAGCCGCGATCGCCGGCTTTCGGGCGGGGGTGTCATGGCGGCTGCCTCAGTCCTTGCCGCGGTAGGGTTCCACGTATTGCAGCGCCATGTCCCACGGGAAGAAGATCCACGTGTCCTGGCTGACTTCGGTGATGTAGGTATCCACCATCGGCCGACCCGAGGGCTTGGCGTAAACGGTGGCGAAATGCGCCTTGGGATAGAGCGCGCGCACCAGCTCCAGCGTCTTGCCGGTATCCACCAGATCGTCGACCACCAGAACGCCGGTGCCGTCGGTTCCCATGATCTCGGGTTGCGGCGCCTTGATGATGCGGGGCTGGGTCTGGTGCTGGTGGTCGTAGGACTTGACCGAAATCGTGTCGACGGTGCGGATGTCCAGCTCGCGCGCCACGATCATCGCCGGGGCCATGCCGCCGCGGGTGATCGCCACAACCGCCCGCCAGGCGCCATCATCGGGGCCGTGCCGGTCCAGCCGCCAGGCCAGGGCGCGGCTGTCACGGTGGATCTGGTCCCAGCTGACGTGGAAACCCTTCTCATGCGGCAGGCGGTCGGTCATTGCCCCTCTCCCTTGCCGTTTCCATTGCGGCCGGTGACGGCGTCGATGTCGGGCGCATCGACCGCCTTCATGCCGACAACGTGATAGCCCGCGTCGACGTGGTGGACCTCGCCGGTGACGGCCGAGCCCAGATCGGACAGCAGGTAAAGCGCGGATTTTCCGACCTCTTCCTGCGTCACGGTGCGGCGCAGCGGCGAGTTCAGCTCGTTCCACTTCAGGATGTAGCGGAAATCGCCGATGCCCGAGGCCGCCAGCGTCTTGATCGTGCCGGCGGAAATCGCGTTGACGCGGATGCCGTCCTTGCCGAGGTCTTCGGCAAGGTAGCGCACCGACGCCTCCAGCGCGGCCTTGGCGACGCCCATCACGTTGTAGTGCGGCATCACCTTTTCGGCGCCGTAGTAGGTCAGCGTCAGCAGGCTGCCGCCCTCGGTCATCAGGGCCGCGGCGCGCTGGCAGATGGCGGTGAAGGAATAGACCGACACATCCATCGTCATGCGGAAATTCTGTGGCGTGGTATCGACATAGCGGCCGCGCAACTCGTTCTTGTCGCTGAAGCCGATGGCGTGCACGACGAAATCGAGCTGCCCCCAGACCTCTTTGATATGCGCGAACAGTGCGTCGAGCGAGGCTTCGTCAGCGACGTCGCACTCGATCATCTCGGTCGCGCCGATCTGTGCCAGCAGCGGTTCGACGCGCTTCTTGAAGGGCTCGCCCTGATAGGAAAAGGCCAGTTCTGCACCGGCTTCGGCGCAGGCGCGGGCGATGCCCCAGGCAATGGATTTGTCGTTGGCAAGGCCCATGATCAGGCCGCGTTTGCCGTCCATCAATCGTGTTGACATGGGTATTCCTCGCCCGCCTTCTCATCGATGAGCTTCCGTGTAGGCGATGATGCACGGCGCATCAAGGGTGGCCGATGGCTTGCGCCCGGCCACGAAACGCGCAATTCCAGCGCTGCAAGCAAAAGGAGCGTGTCGGATGGCCGACAGAAGTGGTATTTTCGCAGGTAACGACCCGTTCGCGATCGCCGCCGCCTGGCTGGCCGAGGCCGAGCCGGTCGAGCCGAACGACGCGAACGCCATCGCGCTGGCGACGGTCGACGCGGCGGGGTTGCCGAACGTGCGGATGGTGCTGTTGAAAGAGATCGAGCCCGATGCCTTCGTGTTCTACACCAACTACGGCAGCGCCAAGGCGCGCGAGATCGAGGGCGCGGGCAAGGCCGCCTTTGTGCTGCACTGGAAATCGCTGCGCCGCCAGATCCGGGTGCGCGGCATGACCGAGCGCGAGGACGGGCCGCAGGCTGATGCCTACTATGCCTCGCGCTCGATGCGCAGTCGGCTGGGGGCCTGGGCCTCGGCGCAATCGCAGCCGCTGGCCTCGCGCACGGCGCTGATGGCCGAGGTTGCGAAGGTCACCGCGGCGAAAGGGACGAACCCGCCGCGGCCGCCATTCTGGGGCGGATTCCGGCTTCGTCCGCTGGAGATCGAGTTCTGGGCCGATGGAGCCTTCCGGTTGCATGACCGGTTCCAGTGGCGCCGGGAAACAATGGATGCGACTTGGGAAATTCGTCGCCTCAACCCCTGAATTTCGCGCTTCGTGAAATGCAGCGCGCGTTCACGGTTACCGATTTGGGCTTGAAATTCCCCGGCTGATAGCAGCAAGTCTGCACGTGCAAATGTCGTTTGGGGAAGCGAATGCTGCGATGAGTGAGGAAGACAAAACCACGCACATAGTGCATGGGCGCGTGAAATGGTTCGATGTTACCAAAGGGTTCGGCTTCATCGTCGCCGACGACGGCGGCTCTGATATCCTGTTGCACGCCAACGTTCTGCGCAATTACGGGCAGGGCTCGGTGGCGGATGGCGCGGTGATCACGGTCAGCGTCCAGCAGACCCAACGCGGGGCCCAGGCGGTCGAGGTGATCTCGATCGCGCCGCCGGAAGGGGTGACGCTGACGATGCCGGACGATCACGGCGAAAATCAGCCGCCCGATCCCAGCACGCAGCCGCTGCAACCGGCGCGGGTGAAGTGGTTCGACAAGGTCAAGGGCTTCGGCTTTGCCAATGTGTTCGGCGCTTCGGAGGATGTGTTCATCCATATCGAGGTGCTGCGCATGTCGGGTTTTGCCGACCTGCAACCGGGCGAGGCGGTCTGCCTGCGCATCGTCGAGGGCAAGCGCGGCAAGATGGCGACCCAGGTCGCGTCATGGGAAGCGGCCGCGCGGGAGCGGGCGGGGTGAAACCGTTCGCGCTGGCCGCCCTGCTGGCGGCGCTTGCCGGTTCTGCGCTGGCCGATTGCCGTGACGATCAGGTTGAATTCCGCGGCCCCGGCGGGGCGGCGCGCTTCACCGTCGACGTCGCCCGGACCGAGGCGGAGCGCGAGCTTGGCCTGATGAACCGCAGCGCGATGCCCGCCTCAGCGGGGATGCTTTTCGTGTTCGACGGGCCGACCCATGCGCAATTCTGGATGAAGGACACGCTGATTCCGCTCGACATGATCTTCGTCGATCCGGCGGGACAGGTGACACGGGTGAAGGCGAACGCCCGGCCCGAAGACCTCAGCATCATCGACGGCGGCCGTGGCGTGGAATTCGTGGTCGAGATCAACGCCGGGTTGGCGGGCAAACTGGGCATCGCGCCGGGCGCCGCGATGCGCAGCCCCGAGGTACCGCAGGCCGGCGCGATCTGGCCCTGCGGCGCGCCTTAGCCCTTTTCGCGGCCCGCCCGAGCGGCTAGAGAGAGCGCAGCGGAGTGTAGCGCAGTCTGGTAGCGCGCCTGCTTTGGGAGCAGGATGTCGGGGGTTCGAATCCCTCCACTCCGACCAAATCCGCCATTCCGACCCTTGACGGGTTTCCGCCCATCAGATCACGAAAACATTGATTTCGGCGCAGAGTGGCGCAAACTTGCACTATTCGCTCACAATGATTTTGGAGGTCACGATGACCGCATTCCGCTCGTTTTTGGCCGCAGGCGTGGCCGCGATCTGTCTGGCAACAGGGGTTTGGGCCGACACCGGTCAGGGGCCGGGGCTTGATATCGTCATCCGCAGCTATCCTGCGCACAGGGTCACCGCGCATATGTTGCCCGACGCCGAGGGCAGGCTGCGGCTGCCGGAACTGCCGAAGGGCCGCTATACGCTGGAGGTTGCGGATACCGCGCATCTGCAGGAACCGTTCGAGTTCAACGCCTCGAAACCGGCCAAGCTGCAACAGGTGATCAACCCGACCCGGTCGCACACCGTCGCACCGATCCATTATCCGGACGGCAAGCCCTTCATCATCACGATCATCTATCCGGACGGCGGCAAGGGCTACATCATCGCGACGGTCGGCGGCGGTTCGGGCACGACGTTCGCGGCGCCGCCCGACACCCCCGACCACGGTGGCGAGCACGACAGCCCTGGCGGCGGTCGTTCCAGCGGCGGCACCGGCGGCAAGTACTGATCCTGATCTGACCCGATCAAAATCGCGGCATGTGTGGCACGCAAGGCTGCCATGCAGTGTGGTCTGCATCTTGATACCTAAGCATGCTCATTATATGTCATGCTCATGAAAAACGAAGGTATCGAAAGATTCGGCCTGCTTTTGCACGATTCGGCGCGCCTTTTGCGCGCGCGGTTCGAGGCGCATGGCCGTTCGCTGGGGTTGTCCTCGGCGCAATGGCGGCTGTTGACGCGGCTCTCGAAAGAGGGGCGCGCAACGCAGGCGCGGCTGGCCGAGCTGATGGAGATCGAGCCGATCTCGGTCTCGCGGCTGGTCACGCGGATGGAGGAAGCGGGCTGGGTCGCCCGTCAGCCCGACCCCAATGACCGCCGCATCCGCGTCGTGGTGCCGACCGCCCGCACGCTGGAGGCGCTGGCCGATATCCGCAGCGTCGCGGCCTCGGTCTATGACGAGGCGATGGCGGGGCTGAGCCAGCCGGAACGCCAGGCGCTGATCGCCAGCCTGACGGTGGTTCTTAACAATTTGTCGGATGCGAAGATCGCCGAGTGCGGCGCGCTCCGGGCCAAAGAGGAAATACAATGAACGCTGAGAACCAGGTCAAATCGGGTGCCGCCACCGCCGTTGTCGGGGAAACTGCGCGGCCCAAGCGGCGCATCAACCGCTCGGTGCTGATGGGCGTCGTGCCGCTGGCGATGGTGGTGGTCGGCGGCTGGTTCTGGCTGGCCGGCGGGCGCTACGAGGAAACCCAGGACGCCAACCTGCATCAGCCGCGCGTTGCGATTTCGTCGAATGCCACCGGGCTGGTGACGCAGATCGGCTTTACCGACAATCAGCCGGTCAAGAAGGGCGACCTGCTGTTCCAGGTCGATCCGGCGCCGTTCAAGCTGGCGCTGGCGGCGGCGAATGCGGCGCTGGCCGGGGCTCGGCTGAATGTCGAGCAGATGAAGGTCGCCTATGCCTCGGCCGTCACGCAGCAGCATGTGGCCGAGGATCAGGTTACCTACCTCGACAGCGAGCTGACCCGGCAAGAGGCGCTGGCCAACAAGGGCGTCGCCGCCACCACGGCGGTGGATGACGCGCGCCACGCCGCCGTCATCGCCCGCGGGCAGCTGGAAACCGCCAAGCAGCAGGTCATCAACGCGCTGGCGGCGCTTGGCGGCAAGCCCGACATCGTGACCGACGACCACCCGACCGTGCAGGCCGCGCTGGCCGCGCGCGACACGGCGCAGTTCAACCTTGACCAGTCGACGCTGCGCGCCCCGGCGGACGGGATCGTCTATCAGGCGGATTCGTTCAAGCCGGGCCAATATGTCGTGGCGGGCACCCCGGTGTTCACGCTGGTCGAGACCAGCGATGTCTGGGTCGAGGCCGACTTCAAGGAAAACCAGCTGACCCATGTGCAGCCGGGCCAAGCCGTGACGGTGGCGTTCGACCTCTATCCGGGCCGCAGCTTCACCGGCAAGGTCGAGGCGATCGGTGCCGGGACGGGGGCGGAATTCGCGCTGATCCCGGCCGAGAACGCCACCGGCAACTGGGTCAAGGTGACCCAGCGCATCCCGGTTCGCATCGCCCTCGACCTTGGCGCGGGCACCCCGCCGCTGCATTCGGGGATGAGCGCCGACGTGTCGGTCGACACCGGCCGCATCCGCCACCTGAGCGACCTGTTGCCGGCCGCCTTCGTCAACCCGTAAGGCCAGACCATGAGCCATGCCGCCCCCTCCGGTGCCGCCGAAAAGGTGCAGCACCGCGGCCTGATCACCTTCGTGATCATGGCCGCCACCATCATGCAGGTGCTGGACACCACGATTGCCAACGTGGCGCTGCCCTCGATGACGGGCGATCTTGGCGCGAGCCAGGACACCATCACCTGGGTGCTGACGTCTTATATCGTCGCCGCCGCGATCATGACGCCGGTCACCGGCTGGCTGTCGGACACCTACGGGCGCAAGGAAGTGTTTGTGGCCTGCATCGTCGGCTTCGTCGCCGCCTCGATGCTGTGCGGACTGGCGTGGAGCATCACGGCGATGGTCGGGTTCCGGCTGTTGCAGGGCGTCTTTGGCGCCGCCATCGTGCCGCTGTCGCAAACCATCCTGCTGGACATCAACCCGCCCGAGAAATTCGGGCAGGCGATGGCGCTGTGGGGGGCGGGCATCATGGTCGGCCCGATCATCGGCCCGACGCTGGGCGGCTGGCTGACCGAGAATTACAACTGGCGCTACGTGTTCTTCATCAACCTGCCGATCGGCATCATCGCCGCGCTCGGCTCGGCGGCGTTCCTGCCCGAAACGGTGCGGCGGGTGCGCAACTTCGACTTCTTCGGCTTCGCGATGCTGTCGCTGGGCGTTGGCGCGCTGCAACTGCTGCTGGATCGTGGCGCCGGAAACGACTGGTTCAACTCGGTCGAGACCTGGGTGGAACTGGGGCTGATGATCACCGGGTTCTGGGTCTTCGTCGTGCATATCCTGACCTCGAAACAGCCGTTCATCGACCCGCATATCTTCACCGACCGCAACTTTGTCACCGGCACCCTGTTCGGCTTCGTCATCGGCCTCGTGCTGTTCTCGGCGCTGGCGCTGTTGCCGCCGATGCTGTCGGTGGTGTTCGGCTATCCCGAGACGACGACGGGCCTTGTGATGGGGCCACGCGGCATCGGCACCATGATCTCGATGCTGACGGTCGGCCGCCTCGTGCAGAAGGTCGACGCGCGCTATCTGGTGATCGTCGGGCTCTTGCTGACCTCGGCCTCGTTCTACACGATGTCGGGCTTCACGCCGCAGATGGACAGCATGCCGGTGATCGTGTCGGGCATCGTGCAGGGCCTTGGCATGGGGCTGGTGTTCGTGCCGCTGTCGACGGTGGCCTTCTCGACCATCGCGGCGCGGTTCCGGGGCGACGCGACCAGCCTTTTCACGCTGGTGCGCAACATCGGCTCGTCGATCGGCATCTCGGTGGTGTCGGTGGTGCTGACGCGCAACGTTCAGGTGAACCACGCCGAGATGTCGGTGGCGCTGAACCCCTACAACCCGGTGCTGCAGGGCTTTTCGCCCGCGGCGGCGGCGGGCAATCCGCTGCTGTTGAAGGAACTTGACGGGCTGGTGAACCTGCAGGCGCTGATGGTGTCTTATGTCGACGACTTCAAGATGATGATGATCGTCACGCTTTGCGCGATTCCGCTGGCTGTGATGCTGCGCAAGCCCAAGGTGAAGCTGAGCGCGGTGGCCGCCGCCTCTGCGCTGGAATAAGGCAAGCCCCTGATTTTGCGGAAATTGCGCGGCGGGCGTGGCGATCGGGTCACGCCCGCCGCTCGCCTTCCGACGCGCCGCAGTTAAGGCGCGCGCTCAAGGCCTGTGGATAACTTCCTGTGGCATCACGGGGATTTCCACGGCCGATCCGCGATTGTCACGAAAGTGAATCAGACCGCATCGCAAACTGGCCTTTGGTCAACCGCAAAAATCGCCCTCCAAGTGAAATTTCTCGGTTGACCGACCCCCGCGATTTGCGTCAGGTTGTATGGGTAGTCGGCGAGGCCACAACATATAGTGGCCCGACGCCCAAGGCAGAGATCAGACACGCAAGGCGGCCGCGAAGCCGCGATCGGTGGCGCCCAAGCGGCGCGGCCCTGCCTGTTCACGTCCTGTGGTGGTCGGTCGGCACAGAAACACTGGACCCTTCAAGTCCGGAACACGGGGCAGAGACCATGAAGATCGAGCGCAAATTCACCACCGCCGAAGCCGACGCCTATGCCGGCCTGACGTTCTGCACGACCCTGTCGGAGATCCGCAACCCCGACGGCAAGGTGGTCTTTCGCAACGAGGCCGTCGAGGTGCCCGAGGGCTGGAGCCAGGTTGCCTCTGACGTGCTGGCGCAGAAGTATTTCCGCAAGGCGGGGGTGCCCGCCGCGCTGAAGCGGGTGCGCGAAAAGGATGTGCCCGCCTTCCTGTGGCGGTCGGTCCCGGATGAAGAGGCGTTGGCGAAGCTGCCGCAAGATCAACGCTTTGGCGGCGAAAGCTCGGCCAAGCAGGTGTTCGACCGTCTGGCCGGGGCCTGGGCCTATTGGGGCTGGAAGGGCGGCTATTTCACCACCGAAGCCGACGCCCGCGCCTATTATGACGAGATGCGGGTGATGCTGGCCCGCCAGATGGCCGCGCCGAACTCGCCCCAGTGGTTCAACACCGGCCTGCACTGGGCCTATGGCATCGACGGCCCGAGCCAGGGCCACTATTACGTCGACCACAAGACCGGCAAGCTGACTAAATCCGACTCTGCCTATGAACACCCGCAGCCGCATGCCTGCTTCATCCAGTCGGTGAAGGATGATCTGGTCGGCGACGGCGGCATCATGGACCTGTGGGTGCGCGAGGCGCGCCTGTTCAAATACGGCTCGGGCACCGGAACCAACTTCTCCAGCCTGCGCGGCGAGGGTGAGAAACTGTCGGGTGGCGGCAAGTCGTCGGGGCTGATGGGGTTCCTGAAGATCGGCGACCGCGCGGCTGGCGCGATCAAGTCGGGTGGCACCACGCGGCGCGCCGCCAAGATGGTGATCTGCGACATGGATCACCCCGACATCGAGGCCTTCATCAACTGGAAGGTCATCGAGGAACAGAAGGTGGCCAGCCTCGTCGCCGGTTCGAAAGCGCATGAGCGGGGCCTGAACGAAATCTTTGCCGCCATCGGCCAGTGGGACGGTCTTGCCGCCGACGCCGCCGACCCGGCCAAGAACACCGCGCTGAAGGCGGCGATCCGCGCCGCCAAGAAGGCGATGATCCCGGAAACCTACGTCAAGCGCGTGCTGGATTATGCCGCGCAGGGCTTCGGGTCCATCGAGTTCCCGACCTACGACACCGACTGGGATTCGGAAGCCTACATGACGGTGTCGGGCCAGAACTCCAACAACTCGGTGCGGGTGACGGATGCTTTCCTGAAGGCGGTGAAGGACGATGCCGCCTGGGAACTGATCCGCCGCACCGACGGCAAGGTGGCCAAAAGCGTGAAGGCGCGCGAGTTGTGGCAGCAGATCGGCCACGCCGCCTGGGCCTGCGCCGATCCGGGCATCCAGTTCCACGATACCGTCAACGCCTGGCACACCTGCCCGGAGGATGGCGCGATCCGGGGCTCGAACCCCTGCTCGGAATACATGTTCCTTGACGACACGGCCTGCAACCTCGCCTCGATGAACCTGCTGACGTTCCAGCATGACGGCGTGTTCGACGCCGAGGGCTATGTGCACGCCACCCGGCTCTGGACGATCACGCTGGAAATTTCGGTGACGATGGCGCAGTTCCCCTCGAAGGAAATCGCGCAGCTCAGCTACGACTTCCGCACCCTTGGGTTGGGCTATGCCAACATCGGCGGGCTCTTGATGACGATGGGCCTTGGCTACGACTCGGCCGAGGGCCGGGCGCTGTGCGGCGCGCTGACGGCGGTGATGACCGGCGTCGCCTATGCCACCTCGGCCGAGATGGCGGGCGAGCTGGGGGCCTTCCCGGGCCATGCCCGCAACGCCGCCCACATGCTGCGGGTGATCCGCAACCACCGCGCCGCCGCCTGGGGCAAGACCACGGGGTATGAGGCGCTGGCGGTCAACCCGGTCGCCCTTGACCACGCGAACTGCCCGGATCAAACCCTTGTCGCGCTTGCAAAATCGGCGTGGGACGAGGCGCTGAGCCTGGGCGAAAAGCATGGTTTCCGCAACGCCCAGACCACGGTGATCGCGCCGACCGGCACCATCGGGCTGGTGATGGATTGCGACACCACCGGGATCGAGCCCGACTTTGCGCTGGTGAAGTTCAAGAAGCTGGCCGGGGGCGGCTACTTCAAGATCATCAACCGCTCGGTGCCCGCCGCGCTCGACTCGCTCGGCTACCGCCCGGCGCAGATCGAGGAAATGATCGCCTATGCCGTCGGTCACGGCAGCCTTGGCAACTGCCCCGGCATCAACCACACCTCGCTGATCGGCCACGGCTTCGGCGCCGCGGAAATCGAGAAGATCGAGGCCGCGCTGCCCTCGGCCTTCGACATCCGCTTTGTCTTCAACCAGTGGACGCTGGGTGAAAGCTTCTGCCGCGAAACCCTTGGCATTCCTGCCGAAAAGCTGGCCGACCCGACGTTTGAACTGCTTCGCCACCTTGGCTTCACCAAGGCGCAGATCGACGCCGCGAACGACCATGTTTGTGGCACGATGACGCTGGAAGGCGCGCCGTTCCTGAAGCCGGAACACTATGTGGTGTTCGACTGCGCCAACCCCTGCGGCAAGAAGGGCAAGCGGTATCTGGGCGTCGAAAGCCACATCCGCATGATGGCGGCGGCGCAGTCCTTCATCTCGGGCGCGATTTCCAAGACGATCAACATGGCCAATACCGCCACGATCGAGGATTGCCTGTCGGCCTACGACCTCAGCCACTCGCTGGGCATCAAGGCCAACGCGCTCTACCGCGACGGGTCCAAGCTGAGCCAGCCGCTGGCTTCGGCCCTGGTCGAGGATGACGAGGAGGCCGAAGAGATCCTCGCCACCGGCAGCCCGATGGAAAAGGCGCAGGTGATCGCCGAAAAGATCGTCGAGAAGATCATCGTCAAGGAAATCGTGCGCAGCCACCGCGAAAAGCTGCCCGAACGCCGCAAGGGCTATACGCAAAAGGCCATCGTCGGCGGCCACAAGGTCTATCTGCGCACCGGTGAATACAAGGACGGCACGCTGGGCGAGATCTTCATCGACATGCACAAGGAAGGCGCGGGCTTCCGCGCGATGATGAACAACTTCGCAATCGCGGTGAGCGTCGGCCTGCAATACGGTGTTCCGCTTGAAGAATTCGTCGATGCCTTCACCTTCACCAAGTTCGAGCCTGCGGGCATGGTGCAGGGCAACGAGACGATCAAGAACGCCACCTCGATCCTCGATTACATCTTCCGCGAACTGGCGGTCAGCTACCTTGACCGCACCGATCTGGCCCATGTGAAGCCGGTCGGCGCCAGCTTTGACGATCTGGGCGGCGGTGAGAACGAGAGCCCGCGCCCGAACGTCGCCGAACCGTCCGAGACCGCGGCAAGCCGCAGCCTGGAAGTGCTGCGCCAGATCAGCTCCACCGGGTATCTGCGCAAGCGGCTGCCGCAGGAACTGGTGGTGTTGCAGGGCGGCATGGCGGGCGATCCGGTCGCCGCGCTGAACGCACTGATGCCCGGCGTGGTGTCAGGCGCCAGCTACGGCGCTACCGCGCTGGCCTCCGGCACGGTGACGATCGACGCCCGCGTGAAGGCCAAGATGCAGGGCTACGAGGGCGACCCCTGCGGCGAGTGCGGCAACTACACGCTGGTGCGCAACGGCACCTGCATGAAGTGCAACACCTGCGGCGGAACCAGCGGATGTAGTTGAGCCACCTCGGGGCGCGGGCGGATGAACCGCCGCGCCCCGTTTTTCCGCAGCGTCAGCCCGGCGGGTCTTCGGTGTCGCTGTGCAGATGGTGGTGGCTGTGGTGCATGTGGCCGTGGTGGATGTGCAGGTGCGTGTGGGCCAGATGCGCGTCGGTCATCAGGGCGGCGTCGTTCAGGATGGCGCGCGGCGCGCCCTGGGCCACCACCCGGCCCGCCTTCATCACCACGCAAAGGTCGGCGATGTCGGCTACGATGTCGAGGTCATGCGTCGCCGTGATCACCGTGCGCCCGGTGCCCTGACAGCGGATAAGGAAATCCACCATGTCCGACGCGCTCTTGGGGTCAAGCGCGGCGGTGGGTTCGTCCAGCAGCAGCGCCTCGGGTTCCAGCACCAGCACCGAGGCCAGCGCCACCCGCTTCTTCTCGCCGCCCGACAGGCGATGCGGCGGGCGGTCCTTCAGTGCGGTCAGGCCGAATTCCTCCAGCGCGCGGGCGACGCGGGTCATCACTTCGTCGCGCGGCCAGCCCATTTGCAGCGGGCCAAAGGCGACCTCGTCCAGCACGGTCGGGTTGAAAAGCTGCACATCGGGGTTCTGGAACACCAGACCGACGCGGCGGCGAAAGGCGATGGCGGTGTCCTCGTCCTGCAACGCCGCCTCGGTCAACATCTGCCCGAAGGCCGCGACCCGGCCGCTTTGGGCGAAGTAGAGCCCGTCGAGCAGCCGCAACAGCGTGGACTTGCCGGACCCGTTGGCCCCCAGCAGCGCCACCCGCTGCCCGCGCGGGATCGCCAGCGTCAGCCCGGTCAGCGCCGGGATGCCATGATAGGCGTAATGGACATCGGCCATCTGGAACACCGGCGGGGCGAAACCGACCATCTCAGGCCCCCCCGAACAGCGCCAGCGCCGCCAGCGACCCGGCGCCCGCCAGCGCCGCCCAGTCGCGCGGGCGGGTGGGGAAATCCTGCATCAGCCGGGGCTCGCCCCGGTAGCCGCGCGAGATCATCGCCAGATGCACCTCATTTCCGGTCTCGATGGCGCGCCCCAGCAGCGCGCCCGCGGTGGCCACCGCCAGCCTGCGCCCCTCGCGCGGGGTCAGGCGGCCGACCATCCGGCTGCGGCGCGCCTCGAACATCTGCGCCGCCGCTTGCAGGAACAGGAAGATGTAGCGATGCGTCATGCCGAAGATCGCGACCACCACCACCGGCACGCCGAGTGCGCGCATCGCCTTCAGCACATGCGGCCAGGGCGTGGTCAGGATCAGCAGCGTGGTGAAGGTGGCCGCCGTTTCCGCCCGCCCGATCAGGAAAGCCGCGCTGCGCAGCCCCTGCGCCGTGATCGGCCAGCCGGTCAGCGGCAGATGCGCCACCACGTCGCCGGGGGTCAGCAGGGGGGCGGGCAGGGCGATGGCGCCGGAAAAGATCAGGATGCCCAGCCATAGCGGCCCCAGCGCCCGCCCCACCGGCAGCCGCGAGGCGAGGGCGAGCAGCACCGCCGCAAGAAACAACCCCGCCAGTGCCGTCAGCCGGTGCACCGCGGTCACCGTCACCGCCAGCCCCAGCAGGCCGCCCAGCTTCACCCGCGGGTCGAGCGCCTGCAGGAACCCGCCGCGCGCGGTCAGATCGTCCGACAGCCGCGCATGGTCAAGCGCGTGCAAGAGGTGCCCGGTCATCCGCTCCAGCAGCGGCGCCCGGCGGCTCACGCGCGGGGCTCCATCGATTCTCGGGCGGGGCAAGCTCGGCTCATGGCCGCGATCTAACAGCGCCCCGCCCGTGCGGGCAAGGCGCCGCCCGCCTCAGTCGGCGACACCCAGATAGGCATCGACCACGGCGGGGTCGTTCTTCAGGTCGGCTACCGCGCCTTCACGCACAACCCGGCCGGTTTCCATCACATAGGCGCGGTCGGCCACGCTGAAGGCGGCAAACACGTCCTGTTCCACCAGCAGCACCGGAATGCCCGCGGCGCGGATGTCGACCAGGATCGCCAGAAGGTCGTCGACGATCACCGGGGCAAGGCCAAGGCTCATCTCGTCGATCATCAGCAGCTTCGGGTTCGCCATCAGCGCGCGGCCCATCGCGCACATCTGCTGCTCGCCGCCCGACATGTTGCCGGCCAGTTGCTTGCGGCGCTCCTTCAACTTGGGAAAGAGGGAATAGACCCGCTCGAAGCTGGCCGCCACACCGGGGTCGCGGCGCAGATGCGCGCCCATCGCCAGGTTCTCCTCCACCGTCATGTGGTGAAAGAGCTGCCGCCCCTCGGGCACCTGCACGAGGCCGCGCGTAAAGGCACCCTCGGGTGGCAGCGGGCCAAGGTCTTCACCCATGAAGCGCAGCGTGCCCTTGGCCGGGATCACGCGTGAAATCGCGCGCAGCAGCGTGGTTTTCCCGGCGCCGTTGGAGCCGACCATCGCCACGATCTCGCCCGCGTTCACGCTCAGCGTCAGGTCGAACAGCACCGGCACGGCGCCGTAGCCCGCGGTCAGGTTCTGAATGTTCAGCAGGGGTTCGGTCATGTCCGTCGCTTTCCCAGATAGGCCTCGATCACGCGGGGGTCTTCCAGCACGGTCGCGGGGTCGTCATCGGCGATCTTCTGGCCGTGGTGCAGCACCATCACCCGGTCCGACAGGCTGCGGATCGCCTTCACCACATGTTCGATCACCAGCATCGCCATGCCTTGGCCGCGGATCGTCTTGATCAGCTCGACAACTTCGTCGACCTCGACCGGGTTCAGGCCCGCCATCACCTCGTCCAGCAGCAGCAGGCGCGGCTTCATCGCCAGCGCCTTGGCAAACTCCAGCCGCTTGCGGTCGGGGCCGCCGAGCGAATCCGCGCCAAGGTCGATCTTCCTGCCAAGGCCGGTGAACTCCAGCCACTCGCGCGCCGTCTCGCGCGCCTTGGCCATCGACTTTTCACCGCCGTCGCGGCCGAAGAGGGCGCCGACGGCGACGTTTTCCAGCACGGTCATGCCGTGGAACGGCTTCATCACCTGAAACGTGCGCGCGATGCCCAGATGGGCGCGGCGGAAGGCGGGCACGTCGTTGATGTTGCGGCCCTCGAAGATCACCTCGCCCTCGGTCGGGGTGAGGGTGCCGCTGATCATGTTGACCAGCGTGGTCTTTCCGGCGCCGTTCGGGCCGATCACGCCCAGCGTCTCGTTCTCGGCGATCGCGAAGCTGACGGCATCGACCGAAACGAGGCCCTGAAACCGCTTGGTCAGCGCGCGCGCCTCGATGACGGTGCGCGGGGCGGGGGTGGTGGCGGCTGCGGCGGTCATAGCCGGTTCTCCCGGATGTTGCGGATGAAGTAGCGCCACGACAGGCCCTTGCCGCCCTTCACCACGTCGGCCAGCCCGCGCGGCATGAACACCACGGCCAGCACGATGACGAAGCCAAAGAGCAGCGCGGCGGCGGTCGAGATTTGCGCGGCCAGCACCTCGTAGACGGTGGACAGCACGAAGGAACCGATCACCGGGCCGAAGACGGTGCCGGGGCCGCCGAAAACGCACATGATCACCATGCGCACGTTAAGGGTGCTGTCGAACGCGCTGGCCGGATCGACGAAGGTGGACCAGTAGGCGTGGATGCCCCCGGCCACGGCGGTGAAGATCGAGGCGAGGATCAGCGCCGACACCTTGTAAAGCGTGGCATTGACCCCCATCGTTCCGGCCGCATCCTCATCCTCGCGGATCGCGATCAGGCCCATGCCGTAGCGCGAGCGGCTGATCCACAGCACGGTCAGCGTGCAGGCCGCCAGGAGGCCGAGGGCGAGTTCGTAGAACATCGTGTCGTTGCGGGTCAGCGGCAGCACAAGGCCGATGTTGCTGCCCGCAATCGGCAGGTTCGAGAAGATCGCCATCATCGCGCCGTTCAGCCCCAGCGTGGCGATGGCGAAATAGGGCCCGCGCAGCCGCAGGATCGGCAGGCCGACCAGTGCGGCGCCGATCATCGCAAGGATGACGCCGACGACAAGGCCGACGCCGAACGGCAGGTTGTAGTTCGTCATCGCGATGGCGGTGCCATAGGTGCCCAGCCCGTAGAACACCGAGTTCCCGAAGGACACATAGCCGCCGAAGCCGCCAAGGATGTTCCAGCTTTGCGCCAGCGTGGCCAGCAAGAGCGCGTTGATCCCGAACTGGATCATGGTGTCACTGCCGACGAGCGGCACGAAGGCCAGCGCCACCGCAACAATGACGGCGACGATCAGGGTCCAGCGTTTCATCATGCAGCCCTCACGGCACGTTTGGGACGCAAGACCAGCACCACGACCAACAGGCCGAAGCTGATCACGTCGGTATAGGTCGGCCCCAGGTAAAGCGCGGTCAGCGACTCTGCCACGCCCACGAAGATGCCGCCCAGGATCACGTTGAACGGGTTCGCGAGGCCGCCGATAATGGCGATCACGAAGCTTTTGGCGGTCAGGCTGGCGCCGATATAGGGCGTCAGGTTGGAAATCATGCCGTAAAGCCCGCCTGCGGCCCCCGCCAGCGCGGTGCCGATGCCGAAGGTCACCGCGTAAAGCACCCGCGGGTTCACCCCGTAAAGCCGTGCCGCGACAAGGTTCTGCGCGGTGGCGCGGATCGCGCGGCCCAGCGGCATCCGGTTCAGCACGAACCAGAGTGCGGCGGCCAGCGCCACGGCGACGCCGAAGGCGGCCAGCCGCACGATCGGCACGGTCAGCCCGAACAGCGGAAAGTTCGACCCCGCATAGCTTGGGTTGATGGTGCGGAAGTCGGCCGAGAACAAGAGTTGCGCGGTGAAGGTCAACACAACGTCCAGCCCGAAGGTGATCAGCAGGGTGTTCAGCATCTTCGAGCGCACGACGAGGTTCAAAAGGCCCCATTGCAGCGCAAAGCCCGCGCAGAACATCACCACCATCGCGATCGGCAGTGCCAGGAACGGGTCGATCCCGCCCAATGTGAACAGATAGTAGACGACATAGCCGCCCAGCATGATCAGCGCGCCATGCGCCAGGTTGACGATGTTCAACACACCCCAGACCAGCGCCATGCCAAGCGCCATCAGGCCGTAAAGGCCGCCCAGCAAGATGCCGTTCAGCAGGATTTGAGCGAGAACCAAGGCCCGTTCCTCCGGTTAAGTCCGGGCGCGCCGGAAGTGGCGCGCCCGATCAGGTCAGATCAGCGCTTGTCCCAGGCCGGAACCGGGTACATCGCCTTGTTGATGAAGTCGGTGGTGTAGACCGGCACCATGTCGCCCTTCTGGATCTGCACCACCACCTGCGGCAGCACGATCTGGCCGTTGTCGCCATATTTGACGTGGGCATAGAGGCTGTCGAAGCCGATGCCCGCGATCGCGTCGCGCACCTTGGCCGGGTCGAGCGTGCCGGCCTTCTCGATCGCCTCCACGAAGGTTTCCACATCCGCCGCGCCCGAGGCCGCGTGATAGTCCGGGGCGTAGTTGTATTTCGCCGTGAACTCGGTCGCGAATTGCGCGGCGTCGCCGAACCACTTGTCTTTCAGGCTGGCGTCGGGCAGCCACGAGGTCATGCCGAACGCATAGTTGGCATCGTCCCCCAGCGCCTTGCGGAAGTCGGCGGTGGGCACGCCCACGGTGAAGGCCGACAGGCCGGTCGGGCTGACGTTCAGGCCCTTCATCTGGCGGATGAAGTTCAGCGCCTCGGTTTCATGCCCGGTCCAGAGGATCGCATCGACATTCGCCGCCTTCACCTGGGTCAGGATCGACGAGAAGTCGCTGGACCCCTCGCGGTAGGTTTCGTCCACCGCGACCGTCATGCCCGCGTCTTTCAGATGCGCGCGCGTGCCCTTGGCCACCGACACGTCAAAGCTGTCGTCGGCGGCGACCAGTGCCACCGTCTTCGGCGCCGGGTCGAGCTTGCCCATCATCTCGATGGTCGAGGCATAGTAGTCATCCGCCGGGGGCAGGGTGCCGAAGACGTATTTGTAGCCGCGGGTATAGATCTGGGTCGAGGCGCCGCCACCCTGCACCATCGGGATCTGGTACTTCTCGGCCACCGAGCTATCCGACAGCGCGAAGTTCGAGGCGAATGGCCCGAGCAGGAAGTTCACCTTGTCGGCGCTGACAAGCTGCACGTATTGGCGCACGCTGAGGTTCACGTCGGACTGGTTGTCCAGCAGGTCGAGCTTCAGCATGTAGCTTTTGTCGCCGACCTTCACGCCGCCCGCGGCGTTGATCTTGTCGATCGTCAGCTGGTAGGCGTCGCGATAGTAGCGCCCGGTGTTGGCATTGGTGCCGGTCAGCTGGACGGACGCGCCCAGCGTGATGACGTCCTCGGCGGTCGCGGTCCCGGCCCAGAGCGCCGAGGCCGCAAACAGCGCCACGGCGCTGGTCAGGGTTATACGATGGTTCATGTGGTTCTCCTCCGTTCGATGGTCGTTTCGTCAGGTGCGGGGCAGGGCGGGGTCAGCCGCCGGTTCCCGCGTCGTTGGTTGGGCGGCGCCCGGCGGCCTGCGCCGCCTCGATGTTGTCGGGCCCCACGTCGGCGCGGAATTCGGCCCAGACCGGCTGCATCGCCGCGACCCATTGCGCCCGTTCCTCGGGTGTCAGGGTGCGGATATGGCCGCCCGCAGCCAGGATCGCGGCGCGCGATTTCGCCTCGACCGCCGTCACCGCCGCGTTCCGTTCCACCGTCACCCCATGCAGGATGGCCAGCAGTTGCGCGCGGGTGTCGGGCGGCAGGCTTTTCAGGAAATCGACCGAGGTCACCACCAGATATTCCAGCACGCCGTGGTTGGTCTCGGTGATGCCGTCCTGCACGGCGTAAAGCTTTTGCGCATAGATGTTCGACCAGGTGTTTTCCTGCCCGTCCACCACGCCGGTGCGCAGCGCGTCATAGACATCGGAAAAGGCGATCGACTGCGGCTGCGCCCGCAGCGCGCGAATTTCCGAGGCGATCACCGCCGAGGGCTGGATGCGGAACTTCAGCCCCGTTGCATCCTCGGGCCGCAGCAGCGGGCGATTGGCCGAGAATTGCTTCATCCCGGAATGCCAGAACTCCAGCCCCTCCAGCCCGCGCGCGGTCATGGCGGATTTCATGCGCTCGCCGGCCGGGGCAGTCTCGAAGGCATCGACGGCGGCGACGTCGGGAAACAGGAACGGCAGATCGAAGAGGCGAAAGACCTTGGTGAAGGCCTCGAACTTCGACAGCGACGGCGCCGCCATCTGCACGTCGCCCTGCAACATCGCCTGCAGCACGGTGTCATCGTCGTAAAGCGTCGAGTCGGGGTAGACGATGACGCAGACCTTGCCCGCCATTTCGGCGTTCACCCGGTCGGCGAAGATCTGCGCGGCGATGCCCTTGGGGTTGTCGGTCGCGCTGACCACGGTGGCGAATTTGATCACGATGTCGGATGGGGTGCAGACCTCCGCCAGCGCGGGCAGGGCCGACATCAGCGTCAGCGCTAGGGCCGCGGCCAGAGCCTTCATCCGTTCCCCCTCCCAAGGCAAAACCCATGCCGGGGTAGGCCCCGGTCTTGGGGATAAAGGATGGCCCTTCCGTCCCGTAGCGCAACGAAAATGTCATCGACGGGTCTGGGAGGCGGAAAATCGTTCGGGATCAGATGGTTGAAAGGCGGCACTCGAAGCGGCACAAATTCCCGTGTGCGACATCCCGCACAGATGTTTGCGCCATCGGGCGGGGCGTCGCACAGGGTCAGGCGCGGTAATCCTCGGGTCGAATCCCGTGCCGGGCCAGCTTGTCATAGAAGGTCTTGCGCGGCAGCCGCAGCGCCTGCGCGGCCAGCGTGGCATTGCCGCCCTGTCGGCGCAACGCATCCTCCAGCAAGGATCGTTCGACCCGCGCCATCTGTTCGGCAAGGCCGGTGCCCGCGTCCTCGTCGCCTTCCGGCAGGCCCATCGCGAACCGCATCGCCGCGTTCATCAGCCCGCGCGCGTTGCCCGGCCAGTCCTGCGCCATCAGCCGCGCGACCACGGCGGGGGTGATGTCGGGCTCCGGCAGCGCCGCCTGTTCGCAGGCCTGCGCAAGGTAGTGGCGAAACATCACCGGAATATCCTCGGGCCGTTCGCGCAGGGCGGGAACCCGCAGCCGCATCGCGTCGAGCTTGTAGTACAGGTCGGCGTGAAACCGGCCCGCCTGCGCCTCGGCCGCCAGATCGCGGTAGGTGCCCGCGATCACCCGCGCGCTGCCGCCGCCGTCAAGCAGGTCCAGCAGCGCGAACTGCGCCGCCGGGCCGATGCCCGACACCTCGTCGATGAAGATCGTGCCGCCCTCGGCGCGGGCGAAGAGGTCGGCCAGCACCTCGGGCGTGGCGGTCGGGCCGGCGAGTTTCTGGAACGGCAGCGCGGCGGCGCCCGACATCAGGTGGATCACCTCGGCCACCTTGGGGATGCCGGTGCCCGGCTCGCCGGTGATCAGCACCTCGGCCGCGGCGCGGGCCACCGCGCGGATGCGGTCGCGCAGCTCCTCCGACAGCCGCGAGCGGCCAAAGATCATCCGCGCCGCCGCATCGCCCGATTGCAACTGCCGCTTCAGGTTGCGGTTCTCCAGCACCAGCGCGCGGGTTTTCAGCGCCTTGTCGATCACCGCCAGCAGGTCGGCGGGGGCGCAGGGCTTTTCGAGAAAGTCGAAGGCCCCCGCCGCGATGCCGCGCACCGCCATCGGAATGTCGCCCTCGCCGGTCAGCAGGATCACCGGCAGATCGGGGTCAAGCGCGCGGGCGTGGGTCAACAGGGCAAAGCCGTCCTTGCCCGGCATCCGGATATCGGTGACGACGACGCCGGGGAAGGCGGCGGCGATATGGTCCTTGGCCTCGATGTAGCTGCCGCACAGGATCGGGCGCAGGTCGGCCAGTTCCAGCGTCTGCCCCAAAGCCTCGCGCACGGCACGGTCGTCATCGACCAGAAGCACGGTGTTGATCATGCGGCGGCCTCGCTGGGGGCGGCGGCGATCAGTTCAACGGTGAACTCGGCGCCGCCGCCGTCGGGGTTTCGGGCCAGGATGCGGCCGCCGAAGCTCTGGATGATGCGGTCGGAAATCGCAAGGCCAAGGCCCATGCCCTCGGCCTGCCCGACCTCTTTGGTGGTGTAGAACGGGTCGAACACCCGGTCCGGTTCGGCGATGCCGGGGCCAGAGTCGCGGCAGGTCAGCCGCACCGGATCGCCCGGCAGGATGCGCAAGCTCAGGTGGCGGTCGTCCTGCCCGGCCATCGCGTCGAGCGCGTTGGCCAGGATGTTCAGCACCACCTGTTGCAGCCGCACCTCGCCGCCGCGCACCCACACCGGGGCGGCGGGTGCGGCGAAGTCCAGCGTCACATCCTCTTGCCGCAGGCGCGGTTCGGTCATTTCCAGCGCGGCGGCGACGACGGCACAAAGATCGACATTGGCGATCCCCTCGACCTCTTGCCGGGCGAAGGCGCGCAGGTTGCGGATGATGCGGCCCATGCGCTCGGCCAGATCGCCGATCCGGGTCAGGTTCTGCGCCGCCGTTTCAGGCCGCCCGCGCGCCAGAAAGGCGGCGCCGTTTTCGGCATAGGACCGGATCGCCATCAGCGGCTGGTTCAACTCGTGACTGATCCCTGCCGACATCTGCCCCAGCGCCGACAGCTTGCCCGCGCGCAGCAGTTCCGCCTGCGCAGTTTTCAGCGCCGCCTCGGCCTCCATCCGCTCGCCGACCTCGCGTTGCAGGCGGTGAACCGCGTCGGAAAGTTCCTGCGTGCGCTCGCCGACCCGGCGTTCCAGCTGCGCGGTCAGCCGGGCCTCGGTCGCCAGCCTGAGCGCCAGCGCGCGGCGGCGTTCGCCCACCACCAGCAGGATCGCGCCGAAGATCAGGCACAGCGCCGCCGCCACCGCCGCCTGCAACCCCGCGACCTGCAGTGTCGGCAGCGCGTCGACAAGGATTTCGCCCCGCATCGCGACGACCGGCAGCGGCTTGGTCAGATGCAGCGCCAGCCACGGCAGGTAGGGCCCGCCGTCGATCGACCACAGGTCGCGGCCAAAGACATGCCAGGCCGTCAGCGCCGGGAAGGCGTGGATCAGCCCGTCCGGATAGCCGAGGCCGGGGCCGGGGTCGGCCAGGCTGGTGCGGGCGCCAAACAACAGCTCGCTGCGGTTGGTGACGAACACCACCCCGCCCGCGTCGGAGAAGAAGACGCTTTGCGCATCGCCCCGGCTGGGCGCCTCGATCCGGTCGGCGGCAAGGCGCACGACCACCGCCCCCGCCACCGGCCCCGTCGCGCTGAAAACCGGCGCAGCGTAGATGAAGACGCGGGTGGCGCCGTCGCCCTCGACCGCGTGGGAAAAGCCCAGCGTGCCGTGCATCGCACTTTGGAAATAGCCCTGTTGCGCATCGTCGGTGCGCCCCACGTCGCTGCCGCGCGAACTGGCGATCACCGTGCCGTTGCGGTCCAGCAGTAGGATCTCCTCCGACCCGGTGCGGTCGGCCTCTTTCAGCAGCAGCGCATCGGCGGCCACCGCGTCGCCGGTGCCGGTTTCGGCCAGCGGCGCCAGCACCGGATGGTCGGTCAGCAGCACCGCCAGTTCGCGAAAGCGTTCCAGTTGCCCGGTCAGCTGGTCCGCCGCCAGCGACAGATCGGCATCGGCGCGTTCCGACAGCCGCGCCATCCCGTCGCGCAGCGCGTACCAGCCGACGGCGGTGGCAAAGACCAGCACCGCCAGCAGGTAAAGCGCCAGCGCGGCGGCGCGGCCCGGATAGAGGCGAGCAGGCAGCGGCATCGCGGGTGGTCATCCTCCGGGTTCGCGGCGCGCCGAGTTTAGGCAGCGCCCCGGCCGTTGGCCAGCCCCGGCCCTTGCGCTGCCGCCGCCTGCCTTTTGGGCGCGCTGCCGAAGCCTTGGGCAATGCGGGCGGCGGCCGCATCCGGGGCAGGGCGGAAGCCGCGGCCCGATCACGGGCCGTTGTGCCCCAATCGGAACGCTTCTAGGCTCACGGTCAGGATCGGGATCGGCGCAGGCCGGTTCCCCGGCGGAACGGGCCCGCCACGGCAAGCCCGTCAACGAAACGAGACCTCGACAACAGGAGAGTTTGCAATGACTACCAACCCGCTCCGCGGCTTCGCGCTTGGCGCTGCTCTGGTTCTGGCCAGCGCGCCTTTCGCGCAGGCGGCCAAGCTCAGCATCGGGCTTTCGACCTGGGTCGGCTACGGCCCGCTCTACATCGCGCAGGACAAGGGCTTCTTCAAAGAAGAGGGCCTCGACGTCGATCTGGTGAAGATGGAAGACGTCAAGACCCGGATGCCCGCGCTGATGGCGGGTCGGCTCGACCTGGCGGTGACCACCATCGACACCGTGCTGAACTTCTACTCGCCCGATCATCCGCTGGATTACGTCTTCGCGCTGGATGACAGCAAGGGCGGCGACGGCATCGTCGCGAAGGATACCATCACGTCGGTCGCCGACCTGAAGGGCAAGACCGTCGCCTATGCAGAGGGGTCGGTGTCGCAGTTCTTCCTCAGCGTGCTGCTGAAGAACGTCGGGCTGAAGCTGTCGGACGTGAAGACCCAGAACATGACGGCGGGCGATGCCGGTGCCGCCTTCGTCGCCGGCCGCGTCGATGCCGCCGTGACGTGGGAGCCGTGGCTGACCCGTGGCAAGATGGCGCCGCACAGCAAGCTCCTGATCGACAGCTCGACCACGCCGGGCCTGATCACCGACGTGCTGGTGGCCAGCGATGCGACGGTGAAGGCCAACCCGGACGAGTTGAAGGCGCTCTACCGTGCCTGGGTGAAGGCGGTCGACTGGCAGAAGGCGAACGAGGCCGAGGCCGACGCGATCATGGCCAAGGGCGTCGGCGGCTGGCTGGATGATCCGGCGGTGTTCAAGGACACGCGGTCCGGCATCGTGTTCTACGATGACGCGATGAACAAGGCGTTCATCGGCACCGCCGCCGCGCCGGGCGGGATCACCACCACCATCGGCAACGCGCTGGAGCTGGGCAAGGAGGGCGGGCTGTTCAACCTCGACCTGAAGCCCGCCGACATGATCGCTTTCGGCATCGTGCAATAAGCGACCAGAGGCAGGCATCATGGCAACCCGGTCCTACTTCGCGCCGAAGGTCGAGATTCCGCGGCCGCTTTACATCGGCCTCGGCCTCGCCTCGGTGGGGGTCATCTTCGCGCTCTGGTGCCTGCTGACCTACGGGGGGCTGACGCCCCCCGACTTTCTCGCCGCGCCGCATCTGGTGGCCGAAGCCGCGGTGAAGCGGATCGGCAACGGCACGCTGCTGGACAACACCGAGGCGAGCCTGTCGGTGATCCTGCTCGGCTTTCTGTTCGCCTCGCTGCTGTCGGTGCCGCTGGGCATCCTGATGGGCAGCTTCAAGGTGGTCGAGGCGGTGGTGGAGCCGATTACCGGCTTCATGCGCTACATCCCGGTG
Organism: Paracoccaceae bacterium; assembly: GCA_016124615.1. Lineage (GTDB taxonomy): Bacteria > Pseudomonadota > Alphaproteobacteria > Rhodobacterales > Rhodobacteraceae > Solirhodobacter. The sequence goes on from WGNF01000003.1 coordinate 330,837, forward strand.
TCGGCGCTGATCCCGCTGCTGATCCTCTGGGTCGGGATCGGGCTGGAACAGAAGGTCTGGGTGATCTTCCTCGGCACCTTCTTTCAGCAACTGATCCTGATCTCCGACGTCTCGCGCGGGGTGTCGAAAGACCTGATCGACTGTTCCTATACGCTGGGCGCCACCAAGCGGCAGGTGATCTGGCGGGTGCTCTTGCCCGCCTGCATGCCCGGCGTGATGGACAATCTGCGCGTCACGATGGGCTGGGCCTGGACCTACCTTGTGGTGGCAGAACTCGTCGCCGCCAATTCGGGCCTTGGCTACATGATCCTGAACGCGATGCGGGGGCTCTTCACCGATGTGATCCTGCTCGGCGTCTTTACCATCGGTATCCTGGGGCTGATCACCGACACGATCTTCAAGGTGCTGCGGCGCCGCCTGTTGCCGTGGTCGGCGGAGTTCTGAGCGATGCCCCATCTTGACCTGACGGACGTTACCGTCCGCTTCACCCCCAAGAACAAGCCGCAGGTGCTGGCGCTGGATACCGTGTCGCTGACGGTGGCCGACAACATGTTCTCGGTCATCGTCGGGCCCTCGGGCTGCGGCAAGTCCACGCTGTTGCGGCTGGTGGCGGGGCTGCATGAGCCATCGTCCGGCACCATGCTGCTGGACGGCAAGCCGATCGAGGGGCCATCGGCCGAGCGCGGGATGGTGTTTCAAAGCTACACGCTGTTCCCGTGGCTGCATGTGCGCGACAACATCATGTTCGGGCCCAAGCTGAAGGGCCTGCCCGCCGCCGACTGTGGCCGCATCGCCGACGAGCTGATCGCCGCCGTCGGGTTGAAGGGGTTCGAGCGGTCCTACCCCAAGGAACTGTCGGGCGGCATGCGGCAGCGCGTGGCGCTGGCCCGTGCCTTGGCCAACGACCCCAAGATCCTGCTGATGGATGAACCCTTCGGCGCGCTCGACAGCCAGACCCGGCAGCTGATGCAGGAACTGCTGCTGACGATCTGGCAGACCCACCGCAAGACCGTGCTGTTCATCACCCATGACATCGACGAGGCGATTTTCCTTGGCGATGTGGTACATGTGATGACGGCGCGGCCGGGGCGGATCAAGAAGTCGATCCCGATCGACATTCCCCGCCCGCGCGGGATCGACACCCTCACCTCGGCGCCCTTCATGGCGCTGAAGCGCGAGGTGCTGGGCCTGATGCACGCCGAGGCCGTGCTGGCCGACCGGGGCTGAGGAGGATGCGATGAGCCCGTACAACCAGCCGCTGGGCGGCAACGAGATGCCGCGCTTTGGCGGACCGGCCACGATGATGCGGCTGCCGGTGCAGCCCACCGCCGCGGGGCTGGATGCCTGCTTCGTCGGCATTCCGATGGATATCGGCACCTCGAACCGCCCCGGCACCCGGCTGGGCCCGCGCCAGATCCGCGACGAAAGCCGGATGCTGCGGCCCTACAACATGGCCACCGGCGCCGCCCCGTTCGAACGGATGCAGGTGGCCGATATCGGCGACGTGCCGATCAACACGTTCGATCTGAAGAAATCGGTGGACATCATCACCGCCTTCTACGACGGCGTGCTGGCCCACGGCGCGATCCCGCTGACGCTGGGGGGCGACCATACGCTGACCTGGCCGATCCTGCGCGCGATGAAGAAGGTGCACGGCCCGGTGGCGCTGATCCACATCGACGCCCACGCCGACATCAACGACACCATGTTCGGCGAGACCGTTGCCCACGGCTGCCCCTTCCGCCGGGCGTGGGAAGACGGCTGCCTGATCAACGACAAGGTGTTCCAGATCGGCCTGCGCGGCACCGGCTACAGCCCCGACGACTTCGACTGGGGCCGCCAGCAGGGCTGGACCGTGGTGCAGGCCGAGGCGTGCTGGAACAAATCGCTGGCGCCGCTGATGGCAGAGGTGCGGGCAAAGATCGGCGACGCGCCCTGTTACCTGACCTATGACATCGACAGCCTCGACCCCGCCTTCGCCCCCGGCACCGGCACGGTGGAGGTCGGCGGCCTGACGATCTGGCAGGCGCTGGAGATTGTGCGCGGCTGCGCCGGGCTGAACCTCGTCGGCTGCGATCTGGTGGAGGTCTCGCCGCCCTACGACCCCTCGGGCAATACCGCGCTGGTGGGGGCGAACCTGCTTTACGAGATGCTCTGCGTGCTGCCGGATCGACGGTAGGGGGCCAACCCGTGATGGCCGAATTTGCTGCTGTGGAAATCCCTTTCGTCGGGACATTCACGCCACATGACTGCCGCGGCGACGGGGCCGCCCGAACGACCGCCCGCTTTGTGGCCGCGCATGGTCTGCGGGGATTTGCGCGTGACGCCGGTATCGGCCATGTCACCGCCTCCGGCTTCGTGGTCTCGCCCGACCGGACGATGACCCTGCTGATGCATCACCGCAAACTCGACCGCTGGCTTCAGCCCGGCGGGCATTGCGACGGCAACCCCGATGTCCGCGCCGTGGCGGCGCGCGAGGTGGCCGAGGAGACCGGCCTGACCGATATCCGGCTGCTGTCGCCGCGGGTCTTTGACATCGATGTTCACTCCATTCCCGCCCGCGGCGCCGAACCGGAGCATCTGCACTACGACATCCGGTTTCTGTTCGAATCCGATAGCGCCCTGCCTGTGCCGGGCAACGGCGAGTCTTTGGCCCTCGCGTGGATCGGGCTCACCGAGCTGGAGCGCGTCACCCGCGCTGGTTCGGTGCTGGTGGTTCGCAATCTCGCGGGCTGGTGAAAAGGCTCTGTCCCCGGCGGCCCGTCAGTCGCCCGGCAGCATCCGCAAGGCGGCGATCCGGCTGGGCAGGTCGGTGCGGGCGTGCAGGACATCGACGATCACGATCTCTTCGCCCATGTCGAGGAACAGCACGAAATGCTCTCCGGCCCGCGCGAACCGCAGGCCGGAGCCCTTGGCTTCCCCGGCCAGAAGCGCGCAATCCTGCGTTGCGGCCCGGCCTTCGGCAATGGCGGTGCAGCGGTCGAGCACCTCGGCCTCGTAGCGATCCGCCTGAACTGGCCCGAAGGTGTCCAGCGTCCACAGCGCGATGTCGATCAGGCTGGCCTGCGCCCGTGGCGTCAGCCGCCAGCGCTTCACGAGGTGGCGCGCTGATGCCGGGCCGCCGCGAAGGCTGCGCGGACGGCATCGGCGCCACTGCCCGGCGCGCGGTCGCCTGCCCGCGCCTCGGCCAGCCCGGCCTTCAGCCGCTCACGCAGCGCAAGGGTCTGGCTTTCCTCGGCTTCCAGCAGGCGAAGGCCCGCCCGCAGCGCCTCGCTGGCGTTCTGGAAACGACCGGAGGCGACGAGCGCGTGGATGAACCTGTCCTGTTCGTCGGTCAGAACGACGTTGCGCGTACCCACGGCCTGCCCCCGAGATGATCCTGCTGGCATATTATGCCATTGAACGGCGGGCCGCAAGAAACCGTGCAGTTCCCGCGTGGAAGACGGCGGCCCCGACCGCCTACCCCTTTTCCGCGTTGCGCAGCAGGAAGCGCTGGATCTTGCCGCTGGGCGTTTTCGGCAGGTCGGTGACGAAAACCACCTCGCGCGGGTAGGCGTGGGCCGAGAGACGGCGTTTGACGTGCTGGGCCAGTGCCTCGGCAAGGTCGTCGCTGGCGTCGTGCCCGGCCTTCAGCACCACGAAGGCCTTCACGATCTCGGTCCGCTCGGGGTCGGGCTTGCCGATGACGGCGGATTCGGCCACCGCCGGGTGTTCGATCAGCGCGCTTTCCACCTCGAACGGGCCGATCCGGTAGCCGGCCGAGGTGATCACGTCGTCGTTGCGGCCGACGAAGCTGATATACCCCGCGGGGTCCAGTTCCACCGTGTCGCCGGTCAGGTAATAGCCGTTCTCGATCGCCTTTTCCGGCTGGCCGAGGTAGCCGGGAAACCACAGAAGCGGCGAGTTCGCCATGTCGATGGCCAGCACGCCGGGCACGCCGGGGGGCAGTTCCTGCCCGTCCGGCCCCAGCACAGCGACGCGGTAGCCGGGCATCGCCACTCCGGCGGTGCCGGGCCGCACCGGATGATCCAGCCCGTGATGGTTGTTCACCACCATGCCCAGTTCGGTCTGGCCGTAATGGTCGTGGATCGGCACATCCAGATGTTCGGCGAACCAACGGATCACCTCGGGGTTCAGCGGTTCGCCCGCGCTGCTGACGGCGCGCAGCTGCCCCTTCACCCCCGCCGCCGCGCCTGCGCCCGCCGCGATCATCAGCCGGTAGGCGGTGGGCGCCCCGGCGAGGTTGGTGATGCCGTGGCTGCGGATGATGCGATAGGTGCTCTCGACGCTGAACGGGCCGTCGTAAAGCGTGGTGGCATGGCCCAGCAGCAGCGGGCCGGTGATGGTGTAGTAAAGCCCGTAGGCCCAGCCGGGGTCGGCAATGTTCCAGAACCGGTCCGATGGCGCCAAGTCGATGGCGGTGCGCATGTAGACCTCGAAGGCCGCCAGCGCGCGCAACGGCACCGGAACGCCCTTGGGATTGCCGGTGGTGCCCGAGGTGGACATCAGCATCATCAGGTCATCGGCCGCGCGCAGCACCGGGGCGAAATCGGCGGGGTGGCGCGCCAGTTCGGCGCCCAGATCAAGGTCGCCCGGCCGCGCGCCGCCGCGGGCCACGGCGATGCAAGGCGCCGCCGCCAGCCCGTCGAGCTTGGCGCGGTTGGCGGCGTCGGTCACCACCAATTTGGCGGCGCTGGTCTGCAACCGATGCGCAATCGCCGCCGGGCCGAAGGCGGTGAACAGCGGCTGATAGACCGCCCCCGCCCGCCAGGTGCCGAGGATCGTGACCACCAGATCGGGGATGCGCGGCAGAAGCCCCGCCACCACATCGCCCGGCCCGATCCCCGCTGCCGCCAGCATCCCGGCGAAGCGGGCCGACAGGTCGCGCAACTGGGCAAAGCTGTAGGTCTCGCGCTCGCCCTTGGCGTTCTCCCACTCCAGCGCGACATGGTCGGGGGTGGCGTGACGGTCGCAGCATTCGACGCAGGCATTCAGCCCGCCCGACAGGCTGCCGTGCAGCCGCGCCTCGACCTCTTCCAGCCGAAACGCCGCATAAGCCGCATCGTAACCCAAGCCCACCCGTTCGCGCATCCCGACCTCCCCGCCGTTGCCGCCTTATCCCGAGGGTCAAGGCTACGCTTGTCGGTCGAGTCGGGGCAAGTGCGACCAAGGGCGACCAAATTCGCGCAGGGCGCAAGAAAATGCCGGTTGAAATGCCGATCAACCTCTCTCGCGCTTGTGAAAGCCGGGTGCCGCGTTTAGAAACCCGAACGTCGCTTTTGGCCTGAGCGGCGGATGAACATCGAGGGAGGGCACGGCGTGAAGATCGGGGCACCGAAGGAAATCTTTGCGGGCGAGGCGCGCGTCGCGATGACGCCGGACTCGGCCGTGCAACTGAAAAAGCTCGGCTACGACTGCGTGATCGAGACCGGGGCGGGCGCCGCCGCCGGCTTTGCCGATGCCGCCTACGAGGCCGTCGGCGTCGAGGTGGTCAAGACCGCCGCGGCGCTGTTCAAGGCCGCCGATGTCGTGGTGAAGGTGCGCGGCCCCGAAGATGTCGAGGCCAAGCGCCTGCGTGACGGGCAGACACTGATTTCCTTCTTCTACCCGGCGCAGAACGCCGAGCTGCTGGAAACCTGCAAGGGCCGCGGCGCCAACGTCATCGCGATGGACATGGTGCCGCGCATCAGCCGCGCGCAGAAGATGGACGCGCTCAGCTCGATGGCGAATATCGCGGGCTACCGCGCGGTGATCGAGGCGGCCAACAACTTCGGCCGCTTCTTTACCGGCCAGGTAACGGCGGCGGGCAAGGTGCCGCCGGCCAAGGTGCTGATCGTCGGCGCCGGTGTGGCGGGTCTGGCCGCCATCGGCACCGCCACCAGCCTTGGCGCGATCACCTACGCCTTCGACGTGCGCCCGGAAGTGGCCGAACAGATTGAATCGATGGGTGCGAACTTCGTCTATCTGGAGTTCGAGCCGACGCAGGACGGCGCCGCCACCGGCGGCTATGCCGCGCCCTCGTCGCCCGAATTCCGCGAAAAGCAGCTGGCCAAGTTCCGCGAACTGGCGCCGGATATGGATATCGTCATCACCACGGCGCTGATCCCCGGCCGCCCGGCACCCAAGCTGTGGCTGGAGGATATGGTCAAGGCGATGAAGCCGGGCTCGGTCGTGGTCGACCTTGCCGCCGAACGCGGCGGCAACTGCGACCTGACCATCCCCGACCAGAAGATCGTCAGCGACAACGGCGTTACCGTGGTCGGCTACACCGACTTCCCCAGCCGGATGGCGGCGCAGGCCAGCACGCTATATTCCAACAACATCCGCCACATGCTGACGGACCTGACGCCGGGCAAGGATGGCGTCGTGGTTCACAACATGGAGGATGACGTGATCCGCGGCGCGACCGTGACCTATCAGGGCGCGATCACCTTCCCGCCGCCGCCGCCGAAGATCGCCGCCATCGCCGCCGCCAAGCCGAAGCCGAAGGCGAAGGAACTGACGCCCGAGGAAAAGCGCGCCGCCGAAAAGGCCGCCTTCCAGCAGGCGACGAAAAGCCAGGTGACGCTGCTGGCGGTGGGCACGCTGGTGATGCTGCTGATCGGCGCCGTGGCCCCGGCCGATTTCATGAGCCACTTCATCGTCTTCGCGCTGGCCTGTTTCGTCGGCTTCCAGGTGATCTGGAACGTCAGCCACGCGCTGCACACGCCGCTGATGGCGGTGACCAACGCAATCTCGGGCATCATCATCCTGGGCGCGCTGTTGCAGATCGGGTCCGGTTCGGGGCTGGTGGTGGTGCTGGCCTCGGTGGCGGTGCTGATCGCCTCGATCAACATCGTGGGCGGCTTCCTGGTCACGCGCCGGATGCTCGCCATGTTCCAGAAGTCGTGAGGGCGCACAGATGAGCATCGGAATCGTTTCAGCCGCCTATATCGCGGCGGCCATCCTCTTCATCCTGTCGCTCGGCGGCCTGTCGGGGCAGGAAAGCGCCAAGCGCGCGGTCTGGTACGGCATTACCGGCATGGCGTTGGCGGTGCTGGCCACCGTGATCGGGCCGGGCATCGGGCATGAGTTCCTGATCGTCCTGATGGTCGCCATCGGCGCCGCCGTCGGCACCTATGTGGCCAGCAAGGTCGAGATGACGCAGATGCCGCAACTGGTGGCGGCGCTGCATTCGTTTGTCGGTCTCGCCGCCGTGTTCATTGGCCTGAACGCCGATCTGGAACTGGGCCGCGTGTTGCCGGCGCTGCTGGCGCATGGCGATCTGGCGCAGTTCACCGGCTTCGCGGCCAAGGTGGCGGCAAAGGACGCGGTGGAACTTTCCATGCTGAAGGTGGAACTGTTCCTGGGCGTCTTCATCGGCGCGATCACCTTCACCGGCTCGGTCGTCGCGTTCGGCAAGCTGGCGGGCAAGATCGACGGCAAGCCGAAAAAGCTGCCGGGCGGCCATATGATCAACGCCACGGCGCTGGCGGCCTCGGTGATCCTGCTGTTCGTGTTCTACGCCACCGGGTCGATGTGGTCGCTCTTGCTGATGACGGTGATCGCAGGCTTCATCGGCTGGCACCTGATCATGGGCATCGGCGGCGCCGACATGCCGGTCGTGGTGTCGATGCTGAACAGCTATTCGGGTTGGGCCGCGGCGGCGATCGGCTTCACGTTGGGCAACGACCTTCTGATCGTCACCGGCGCGCTGGTCGGTTCCTCGGGTGCGATCCTCAGCTACATCATGTGCAAGGCGATGAACCGGTCGTTCATCTCGGTGATCCTCGGCGGCTTCGGCGGCACCACCGGCCCGGCGATGGAGATCTCGGGCGAGATGGTGGCGATCGACAGCGACGGCGTGGCCGCAGCACTGAACGACGCCGACAGCGTCATCATCGTGCCGGGCTACGGCATGGCGGTGGCGCAGGCGCAGCAGGCGGTCAGCGAGCTGACGCGCAAGCTGCGGGCGGCGGGCAAGAATGTGCGCTTCGGCATCCACCCGGTCGCCGGGCGCCTGCCCGGCCACATGAACGTGCTGCTGGCCGAGGCGAAGGTGCCCTATGACATCGTGCTGGAGATGGACGAGATCAACGACGATTTCCCCAATACTGACGTCGCCATCGTCATCGGCTCGAATGACATCGTGAACCCGGCCGCCGAGGAAGACCCCAACAGCCCGATCGCCGGGATGCCGGTGCTGGAGGTCTGGAAGGCCAAGCAGGTCATCGTGATGAAACGGGGGCAGGGCACCGGCTATTCCGGCATCGAGAACCCGCTGTTCTACAAGGAAAACACGCGGATGTTCTACGGCGACGCCAAGAAGTCGCTGGACGAGTTGCTGCCGAAGATCGCGTGACCCAAGGGCGTCACGCCAACGTGCGGGGCCGGGCGTTGAAGCCGCGCGGCCCTGCGGCTAGAACGCCCGGCACACGCCCGCGCCCAGCAAAGGGGACTGCATGACGCCCGCCGGTGCAACGATCCTGACGGCCTGGACCCCCGACCCGGTCAGCGTGCTGGTTCTGGCGGCGCTGGCCTGGGCCTACATCCGCGGCGCCGTGCGCCAGTATGCCCGCCGGGGCGAGCTGGCCGACTGGCGGCCGATGCTGTTTCTGGGCGGGCTGTTCCTGATCCTGATCGCGATGGTGTCACCGCTCGCGGCCCTGGCGCGCGAAGCGGCCTGGCTGCATCAGGTGCAGGGCGCGATTTTGCGGGTGATCGCGCCGCTGGCGATCTTTGTCAGCCGCCCGCAGCGGCTGATCTACACCGGGATGCCCAAGGTGCTGCGGCGTGGCGTCTTTGCCCGGCTCTGGCGCGATCCGGCGCTGAACCGGCTGGGCGGGCTTTTGGCGACGCCGCTGGTGGCCGGGGCGCTGAACATCGCGATCTTCATCTTCTGGATCCTGCCGCAAACGCAGGACGCGGCGGTGGCCCATGCGCTGGCGGGTTTTGCCGAACGGGCCAGCGAACTGGCGGTGGGTTGCCTCTTCTTCGGCGTGCTTTTCGATGCGCGCGACCCCGATCTGGGCGGCACGCGTTATGGGCCGCGCGTCATCATGCTGATCTCGACCACGCTGGTGATGGTTGTGCTGGGCGTCGCGCTGACGGTGAAGCCGGTGCTGTTCTACGCGGTCTACCCCGCCGGCCCCCGCATCGCCGGGTTCAGCCCGCTGGATGACGAGGCGACGGGCGGGTTCGTCAACTGGGCCTGGGTCAGCATGATCTACCTGATGACCTTCATTCTGGTCTTCGTGCGCTGGAACGCCGCCGAGGTGCGTGCCTATGCGCGGGCGATGAACTTTACCGGCTCGAATTCGGCCGCGCTGATGCTGCCTGAAACCGCCGAGGAGTTGTGGCTGATCGTCACGCCGCGCAACAAGCGGCTGGGCCTGAGCCTGGCGATCATCCCTGCCGTGATGATGTTCCTGGCGATCGCCACCGTCGTGACGCTGCATTACCGGGCCTGACCTGACTGGCTTGCGCGGGCGCGGTTTGGCATTAGTCTTGGCGCAGACCACAAGGACGCGCCGATGAGCCCGATCGAAGACCACCCGCTGCGCTATGCCATCGCGAACGAGCTGCACGCCCGCCCGTTTCCGTCGATCGAGGCGCCGTGCCATGCGGTCTATGTCGCGTTCAAGGAGCCCAAGGACGCGGTGAACCGCGACCGCACGCGCGACTTCGACCATCTGGGCGCGCTGCTCGACCGGGCCGGGGCGCCGCGCCCCGAACCGGAGGCGACGCATTATTCGGGCCCGATCGGGCGCGATGCGCTGAAGTGGGAAAGCCACGCCGAGTTCGTCACGTTTTCCGCCTTCTGCCCCGGCCTTGGCGCGCGCGCCTTCGACCCGGCCGAGGCGGAAGTGTTCCCGACCGACTGGATCGAACAGGCCCCTGGCAAGCGGCTGGTTTCGGCGCTGATCCGGGTCGATCTGCTGCCCGAGGATCCGGCCAGCCTCAGCGCGCAATTCAACCAGTGGTTCGTGCCCGAAAGCCTCGCCTGTGCCTGGGTGCTGGACCGTGCCGCCGTGGTGGCCAGCGACTTTCGCATCGACCCGGCCGGGCATATGCGCTTTGCCGTCTTCGTGCGCCCCGATACCAGCCCGCGCCGGATCGGCCGGGTGGTGCAGCGGCTGTGCGAGATCGAGACCTACAAGGCGATGTCGATGCTGGGCCTTGGCCGGGCGCGGCAGCTGACCCAGCGGCTGAACGCGCTCGACCCGCAGCTGACCGCGCTGGTGGCGGAGCTGACCTCGGATTCCGGCAGCCCGGAACATACCTTGCACCAGCTGCTGGCGGTTTCGGCGGAACTGGAGACGGTGGCGGTGCAGACCAGCTTTCGCTTTGGCGCCACCGGCGCTTATGAGGCGATCGTGGGTCAGCGCATCGAGGTGCTGCGCGAAGAGCGGTTTCAGGGCCGCCAGACCTTTGCCGAGTTCATGATGCGCCGCTATGACCCCGCCATGCGCACGGTGAAATCGGCCGAGCGGCGGCTGCAACAGATGGCCGAACGGGCCGAGCGGGCGGGCGAGCTGCTGCGCACCCGCGTCGATGTGGACCGCACCCATCAAAGCCAGTTGCTGCTGCAAAGCATGGACCGCCGCGCCGATCTGCAACTGCGCCTGCAACACACGGTCGAGGGGCTTTCGGTGGTGGCGATCAGCTATTACGCAGTGAACCTTGCCAGCTATGTGGTGGGGCCGCTGACCGAGTTGTGGCACATGACGCACGAGCAAACCGCCGCCATCCTGACGCCGGTGGTGGTGCTGGCGATGTGGGTCGCGCTGCGCCGGATGCGGGCGCGGCTGCACTAGCCGCCGAAAAGCCGCCCATCCCACCAGACCGGGGTTTCCAGCCCGGCGCGGATGCCACCGAAATCGGCGTGCTGCGTGTTGAAGACGATGTTGCGTTCCACCGGCGCGATGGCGCTTGGCACGATCAGGATGGCCGAGCGGGCCTGTTCGACCCAGAGATGCCCGAAGTGCTGCGCGCCGGGGCTGTCGGGCGCGCGCCAGTCCGGGGCCTGATGATCGGCGAACACCTCATAGCTGACGCCCGCCGGGATCGTGATCTCGATCTTGTGCTGGTCGGTCGGCAGCTGGCCGGAAAAATGCGCCAGCTTTTCCAGCATCGCGGTCGCGTAGTGTTCCGCGGCGTAGATCACCGGGTCGCCCGCCTCGTGCCAGCGCCCGCCGAACTGGCGCGCGCCCGCATCGCTCCAGATCGGGAAGCGGCCGCCGGCATCGCCGATCCGCCAGGCGGTCATCGCGGCGGCGAGCCGTCGGTGGGTCATCAGGCGGCGAATCCCGCGTCGGCCCGGTTCAGCAGGTCGATCACCGCATCGGCGCCCGCCGAGCTGGAGGTCGCCAGCGCGATCGGGCTTTCGCCGCCCAGCATGGCATGTGCCCGGCCCAGAAAGCCCATCGTGCGGGCACGGTCGCCCTTGTACAGGCGCAGCGCGAGTTCATAGACGCGGCCGAATTCGTAAAGCTTCTCGCTGGTCTCGCGGGTCAGGGGCTTGGCCTGACGCTTGACGCGGCGATAGGTCGCCTCGGGCAGGATCTGAAAGAAAGCCTTCGGCCCCAGCGTTTCGCGCACGGCGTCGGCGGTGGCGGCGGGCAGGCCGCGCGCGACCTGACTGGCCAGGGCAACACGGTCGCGCACCAGGAGCCCGTCCAGGCCGAGAAAGTCGATGATCCGCCGGGTTTCCGACAGGGCGGCTGGTTCGGCTGTGGCAGACATGATGACCCCCAAGACAATCCGATCACGTGATCGGAATATAGCGATCACGTTGCGGTGCCGCAAGGGCCGCATGAAAAAGGGCGCGGCCCAGAGAGCCGCGCCCGGTCGCAGATCGCCCCGGTTCAGCGGCCCCGGATGCGCGGGTCCAGCGCGTCGCGCAACCCGTCGCCGATGTAGTTCACGCTCAGCACGGTCAGCGAGATCGCGATGCCCGGCCAGATCACCCGGATCGGGTATTCCTGCAGGTAATCCACCGCGTCGAACAACAGCCGCCCCCAGGTCGGGAAGTCCGGCGGGAAGCCGAGGCCGAGGAAGCTGAGCGCGGATTCGGTTATGATCGCGTTGGCGATGCCAAGGGTGGCGGCGACCATGATCGGGCTCATCACGTTGGGCAGGATGTGGCGCAGGATCATCCGGCGCGGCGGCGTGCCGATGGACCGGGCGGCCAGCACGAATTCGCGTTCCTTCAGCGCCAGCACCTCGCCGCGCACGATGCGGGCGCATTGCATCCAGCTGGTCACGCCGATGGCGCCGACGATCAGCAGGAACGTCCCCGTCTCGACCCCCAGCCGCGAGGCCAGCGCGTCGCGGAACAGCATCACCATCACCAGCAGCAGCGGCAGCAGCGGCAGCGCCAGGAACAGGTCGGTCAGACGCATCAGGATGCCGTCGAGGCGGCGGAAGTAGCCCGCCAGCACCCCGACCAGCGTGCCGAGGAAGATCGACAGCGACATCGCCGTCAGGCCCACCGCGATCGAGACCTTGCCGCCCGCCATCATGCGGGCCAGCATGTCGCGGCCCAGCTGGTCGGTGCCGAGCGGGTGATCCCAGGTCGGGCCGAGGTTGCGGGTCTTGATCATCTCGACCACGTTCGGGTTGATGTAGGTCGGGCTGATGCGCCAGACGATCGGGCCCAGCAGCACGAAGGCGATGATGAAGATGAACACGCCAAAGCCCACCAGCGCGCCCTTGTGGGTCTTGAACTGATCCCACACATCGCGCCACTGGCTGCGCGGCGGGCGCAGCACCTTGGCCAGATCGGCGGGCTTCACGGGGATGTCAGTCATAGCGGATCCTCGGATCAAGGATGCCGTAAAGGATGTCGGCGATCAGGTTGAACAGCACGATCAGCACGGCGAAGATGAAGGTCAGCGTCTGCACCATCGGCAGATCGTCGGCATAGATCGCGGTGATCAGCAACTGGCCGAGGCCGTTCACCTTGAACACCTGCTCGGTGATGATGGCGCCGCCGAAGATTTGCGGCACCCCCAGCGCGATGACGGTGACGACCGGGATCAGCGAGTTCCGGAGCACATGGGTCAGCACCACCACCCGTTCGCCCATGCCCTTGGCGCGGGCGGTGCGAACGTAATCCTGCCCCAGGTTGTCCAGCATCGAGGCGCGCATGAAGCGGCTGATCTGCGCGGCGTTGTAAAGCGCGAGCACCGTGACCGGCATCGCCATCTGGCGCACCTGTTTCAGGAAGCTGGCCCAGTCCACCACCTTCAGCGTAGTGTCGTAGATCGACGGGAACCAGCCCAGATCGACCGAGAAGATCACGATCAGCAGCACGCCGGTGAAGAAGGTCGGCACCGAGTAGCCGACCATCGACACGAAGGTGCCGATCTGGTCGAACCAGCTGTACTGCCGGTAGGCCGACAGGATGCCGATCGGCAGCGCGATGGCGACCCCGATCAGGTAGGACATGCCGACCACGGTCAGCGTCTGCGGCAGGCGCTGCGCGATGATGTCGGCGACCGGGCTGCGGGTCTGCCAGGAAATCACGCGCTGCGCGTTGCCGGCCAGGTCGTAGCCGGTCATGTTGCCGATGATGTGCAGCGGCTCGACAACAAAGAACTGCTTGAGCCACAGCAGGTATTGCACCAGCAGCGGTTTGTCGGCGCCAAGCGCGGCACGCATCTTGGCCTTGACCTCGGGCGGCACGGTCAGCGGCATCTGGGCCATCGGGTCGCCGGGCGCCAGCTTGAGCAGCATGAAGATGATCAGGCTGATCAGCAGAAGCACCGGGATCGCGAGGATCAGCCTTCGGATCGTATAGGTGAGCATGGGGAGGGTGCCTCGGCTGGGCAGTCTGGAAGAGATGCGCCGCCCCCGCGTGAAGGCAGGGACGGCGCGAGGTTCAGATCACTTCTTGCGCGACCAGTCGGCGATGTTCCACAGCTCGCTGTCCCAGGCGTTGATCTGCTCGCCTGCGATCGAGTTGGACACGCCCGAGGTGGTGCCGCGCCAGACCAGCGGCACGATGGTGTTCGTGTCCTTGGTCAGCATGTCGTTCAGCGTCTTGGCGATCTCGCCGCGCTTGGCAAGGTCGGCCGTCGCGCCGAGTTCGGCCACCAGCTTGTCATAGGCCGGGTCGCAGTAGCGGTTGATGTTCTCGCCCTGCCACTGATCTTCCGGCTTCGGCGCCTTGGCGCAGGTATACATGGCCAGGTAGGTCTGCGGGTCGGTGCCGGTGAAGTTGTTGGCGTACATTTCCACGTCCGCGTAGAACTTCTGGAACGTGTCGGGCGAACCCGGATCGCCACCGAAGTAGACCGAGGCGTCGATGTTCTTCAGCTGGGTATCAACCCCGATGGAGTTCCACCACTGCTTGATCAGCGACTGGAAGTCCTGACGAACGGCGTTGGTCGAGGTCTGGTAGGTCAGGCTCAGCTTCTTGCCGTCTTTCACGCGGATGCCATCGGGGCCGACTTTCCAGCCCGCTTCATCCAGCAGCTTCTTGGCGCCTTCGACGTCCTGCTTCAGGCAGCCGGTGTTGTCCGACGCATAGGCGACGGGCGCGGGCACCAGGTTGCAGGTCGGTTTGCCGGCCTGGCCGTAGCCAACTTGCACCAGCAGGTCACGGTCGATCGCCATCGACAGCGCGGCCCGGACCTTCGGGTCCGACAGGATCGGGTTCGGGTGCTTCGCGGTCGAGCGTTCGCCCTCGGGCAGGCTCGGCGAGGCGTCGGTCATGTTCATTTCAAGCCGCTCGACGAGGCTGCCGAAGGCAACGACGACCTTGCCCTTGGAATCCGCGCCGGTCATGCCCTTCAGCACGTCGGGCGACAGTTGCAGGTTCCAGGCGTAATCGTATTCGCCGGTCTGGAACACCGCACGCGCGGCGGCCGCGGCATCGCCGCCACCCTTGAAGTTCACCGTCGCAAAGGCCGGCTTCGACGGGTCGCGGTAGTTGTCGTTGGCCTTCAGCTGGATCACGTCGTTCGGCTTGAAGTTCGTCACGACGAACGGGCCGGTGCCGATCGGGCCGAAGTTGGCCGCGGTGCAGGTCGGCGCCTTGGCGCCAAGGCAGTCGGCGAACTGCTTTTTCTGCAGGATCGGCGATTCATACGACACGAACGGGCCGTAGGGGTTCGGCATCGGCTCTTTGAAGCTGATCTTGACCGTCATCGGGTCGACGGCTTCGACCTTGTCGACGCCTTCGAAGTGCGACAGCTGCGCGCAGCCGCCCGCCGGGTCCATGCAGTACTGGCCGGTGAACACCACGTCATCGGCGGTCACGTCGGAACCGTCCGACCATTTCAGGCCGGGCTTCAGCTTCCAGGTGATCGACTTCAGGTCGGCCGCAACGCCGCCGTTGGCGACTGTCGGGATGTCGGCGGCGAGGTAGGGCACCAGCGCGCCATCGGGGTTGTAGCGGGCCAGCGGCTCGATCACGATCGACGAGGACTCGAGGTCCTTGGTGCCGCTCGACAGGTAGGGGTTCAGGATCGACGGCGCTTGCCAGTAGATCAGGTTCAGCTGGCCGTCGCTGCCGCGCCCGGCGAAGGCCGGTGCTGCGGCAAGCGCAGCCACCGCGCCCATCAGGAATGATTTAAGCTTCATACGTCCTCTCCATGTTGGTCGTGCTCCGGGTTGCCTCGGAACCGCCGGTTCATCCGGCGGGTTTCTGGTTGGTCGTCTGGTTGGTCTGGCCATGCAGGTGACAGGCCACGAAGCGGCCGGGCATCACCTCGATGAATTGGGGCTCCACCTTGCGGCAGATGTCCATCACTTTCGGGCAGCGGGTGCAAAAGTTGCAGCCGTCCGGCGGATTCGCCGGCGAGGGAACGTCGCCCTTCAGGATGATCCGCTCGCGGGTGTTTTCCAGCGAGGGGTCGGGTTCCGGCACCGCCGACAGCAGCGCCTCGGTATAGGGGTGCAGCGGATCGGCGTAGATCTCGTCGCGCGGGCTGAGTTCGACCACCTTGCCCAGATACATCACCGCGACCCGGTCGGCGATGTGGCGCACCATCGACAGGTCGTGGCTGATGAACAGGTAGGTCAGGCCCAGACGGTCCTGCAACTCTTCCAGAAGGTTCACCACCTGCGCCTGAATCGAGACGTCGAGCGCCGCGATGGGTTCGTCGCAGACGATGAACTTGGGGTTCAGCGCCAGCGCGCGGGCAATGCCGATGCGCTGCCGCTGGCCGCCCGAAAACTCGTGCGGATAGCGGTTGGCAAACGTGCGGTTGAGCCCGACGGCATCCATCAGCTCGTAAATCCGCGCCAGCTTTTCCACCTTGCTCAGCTTGGTGTGCTCTTCCAGCGGCTCGCCGATGATCGAGGCCAGCGTCATGCGGGGATTCAGGCTGGCTTGCGGGTCCTGAAACACCATCTGCATCGTCGGCCGCATCGGCCGCAGGACGGATTGTTCGGCCTGCCCGATCTCGACCCCGTTGATCTTCACGGACCCGCCGGTGATGTCGTATAGCCGGATCAGCGCGCGCCCGGCGGTGGATTTGCCGCAGCCGCTTTCACCCACCAGACCCAGCGTTTCGCCTTCGAGGATGTCGAAGCTGATGTCGTCCACCGCCTTCACGTCGCCGGTGTGGCGACGCAGAAGGCCGGTGTGGATCGGGAAATACATCTTCAGCCCGCGGACAGAGACCAGCGTCTTGGCTGCGGCTTTCGGGGTGGCGTCAAGCATCGCGGGACCCTCCGGTAACAGGGGCCCGCAGACAGGCGACATCATGGCCCGCGCCGATCGGCACGCGCGCCGGGTTTTCGTGGCCACAGCGGTCGAAGGCATAGGCGCAACGGTCGCGGAAGGCGCAGAACGACGGCTCTGACATAAGGATCGGCGGTTGCCCCTCGATCACGTTCAGCTTCTCGGGCCGTTCGCCCAGCACGCCGGGCACGGTTTTCAGCAGCGCGCGGGTATAGGGGTGCTGCGGGTTGCGGAACAGCTCTTTCACCGGGGCCTGTTCGACGATCTGGCCGCCATACATCACCATCACCCGGTCGGCGATGCCCGCGATCACGCCCAGATCATGGGTGATCCAGATGATCGCCATGCCCAGCTTCTGGCGCAGTTCCTTTACCAGTTCCAGAATCTGCGCCTGAATCGTCACGTCCAGCGCGGTGGTGGGTTCGTCGGCGATCAGCACCTGCGGGTCGCAGGCCAACGCGATGGCGATCATCACGCGCTGACGCATGCCGCCGGAAAACTGGTGCGGATAATCCTTCAGCCGCTGCCGCGCATCGGGGATGCCGACAAGCTCCAGCAGTTCGGCCGCGCGCTTTGCCGCTTGTGCCTTGTTCAGGCCCATGTGGCGGCGCAGCGGTTCCATGATCTGAAAGCCGACGGTGAACACCGGGTTCAGGCTGGTCATCGGGTCCTGAAAGATGAACCCGATCTTGCCGCCGCGAATGTCGCGCAGACGCTGATCGCTGCAGGTCAGCAGGTCGGTGCCGTCGAACAGCACCTGACCGCCACGCACATCGGCGGGTGGCGACGGCAGCAGCCGGATCAACGACATCATGGTGACGGACTTGCCAGAGCCGCTTTCCCCGACGACGCCAAGAAGCTCGCCGGGTTTCAGGTCAAAACTGACGGTGTTGACGGCGTGAACCTCTCCGCCACGTGTGCGGAATACGGTCTTGAGCCCCCGGACGTCCAGGACGGGCAGTGCCCCATCGGGCATATGACGCTCCCCAAGCGGTTATTATTCTTTTGTTTTTGCGGTCCAGGTCGCTTCCCGTCCGCTGATTGTTCCAAACTCTTAGCCATTTTTTTCGGCACGGCAATACGGTTTCGGCAAGATCGGACCTGACGTAACCCTATTGCGGAAATCCACGGTTGCGTGGCCTTGACGTTACGCAGATCGGGCGACACCTTGCCGAAAATGTCCGCAGCGGGAGAAGATCATGGGCAAACGATTGACGGCGCGTGAGATTCTCGACCGCCTCGTTGCATTCCCAACGGTGAGTCGCGACAGCAACCTGGCGCTGATCGACTGGGTCGAAGATTATCTGGCCAGTTGGGGCGTGACCGCGCATCGGGTCTGGAACGACGACCGCACCAAGGCCGCGCTCTACGCCAACGTCGGCCCGATGGTCGCCGGGGGCGTGGTGCTGTCGGGCCATACCGACGTGGTGCCGATCGACGGGCAGGACTGGTCGTCGGACCCGTTCACGGTGGTGGAACGCGGCGGCAGGCTTTACGGCCGCGGCACCTGCGACATGAAGGGATTCGACGCGCTGGCGCTTTGGGCGGTGCCGCTGGCGCTGGAGGCGGGGGTGAAACGGCCGCTGCAGATCGCGCTAAGCTATGACGAAGAGGTCGGCTGCACCGGCGCGCCGCCGATGATCGCCGACATGGTGAAGACGCTGCCGAAAGCGGCGGCGGTGATCGTGGGCGAGCCGTCGATGATGACGGCGGTGAACGGCCACAAGGGCGGCATCGGCTTTGCCACCCATGTGCGCGGCTTCGAGGTGCATTCCTCGATCCTGCACACCGGCGTTTCGGCGATTCTCGAAGGCGCCAGGCTGATCGACTGGGCGAACCAGCAGAACGCCGCGAACCGCGCCAAGACGCCAGGCCCGGTGGCCGCGATGTTCGAGCCGCCGTGGACGACGGTGCATGTCGGCAAGGTCGAAGGCGGCACCGCGCACAACATCACCGCGAAGGATTGCCGCTTTTCGCTCGATTTCCGCGTGGTGCCGGGCGACGAGATGGCCGATTGCGAGGCCGCCTACCGTGCCAAGGTGGCCGAGGTCGAGGCCGGCATGAAGGCGGTGCGCCCCGAGGCGGGCATTGACCTGGATCAGCGATTCTTCGTGCCGCCTCTGGAACCTGAAACCAATGGCGCGGCCGAGGCTTTGGCGCGCCGCCTGACCGGCGACAACGGCAGCCATGTCGTCAGCTATGGCACCGAGGCCGGGCAGTTCCAGGCCGAAGGCTATTCCGCCGTGGTCTGCGGGCCGGGCGACATCGCGCAGGCGCACCAGCCCGACGAATGGCTGAGCGTGGCGCAGTTCGAGGCCGGGCAGGCCTTCATGCGCCGCCTTGTCGCGTATCTGGCGGGCTGAGCGATGGCTTTTCCGATTTCGATGGCCTCGCCGGTGCGGTTTGCTGCACCGCTGCCCGCAAAGGCGGATGTGGTGGTGATCGGCGCCGGTGTGATCGGCGTGATGACCGCGTGGCACCTGCGCAAACGCGGGCTTTCGGTGGTGCTGTGCGAAAAGGGCCGGGTGGCGGGCGAACAATCCAGCCGCAACTGGGGCTGGGTGCGCCAGCAGGGCCGCGACGCGGCCGAACTGCCGATCATGATCGAAGCCTCGGGCATGTGGGACGGGCTGACGGCCGAGGCCGAAGCGGACCTCGGCTTCCGCCGCAGCGGCGTGCTTTATATCGCCAACACCGAACAGGATCAGGCCGACCACGAGGCGTTCATGGCGCTGGCGCGGCTGCACCAGCTCGATACCCGGTTGCTGAGCGCGGCCGAGGTGCGGGCGATGCTGCAAGGCGCCGCGGATCACTGGCCGAACGGGCTCAGGGGCGGGCTCTGGACCGCCAGCGACGGGCGGGCAGAGCCCTGGGTGGCGGTGCCCGCGCTTGCGGCGGCGGCGGCGCGGATGGGCGTGACGGTGCTGGAAGATTGCGCGGTGCGCGGGCTTGACCTTGCGGCGGGCCGGGTCGCGGGCGTGGTGACCGAAAAGGGCCGGGTCGCCTGCGATGCGGTGGTGCTGGCGGGCGGTGCGTGGTCGTCGCTGTTCCTGCGGCGGCACGGGGCCGCGATCCCGCAGCTGTCGGTGCTGTCGTCGGTGGCGCAGACCGCACCGATGCCCGAGATTTTCGCCGGTGCCGCGACCGATGGCTATTTCGCCTTCCGCCGCAGGCTCGACGGCGGCTATTCGATCGCGCCGGGGGATTTTCACGAATTCTTCATCGGCCCCGACGCCTTCCGCAACCTGCGCGCCTTCCTGCCCGAGGTGATGAAGGACCCCTTTGGCCAGCGCTACCGGCCGATGGCTCCCGCGGGCTACCCCGACGCCTGGGCCACGCCGCGGCGCTGGTCGTTCGATGCCGCCTCGCCGTTCGAGGCGATGCGCGTGCTCGACCCGCGCCCGAGCATGGGGGCGCTGGCGAAGGTGCAGGACCTCTTTGCGCAGGCCTTCCCGGCGCTTGGCCGACCACAGATCACCAGCGCCTGGGCCGGGATGATCGACACCATGCCCGATGTGGTGCCGGTGGTGGACCACGTGCCGGGCCTTGCCGGGCTGGTGGTGGCGACCGGGATGAGCGGGCACGGCTTTGGCATCGGCCCGGCGATGGGGCGCGTGGTGGCCGATCTGGTGACCGGGCATCCGGTGGGGCACGACCTGACGCGATTCCGCTTCGGCCGATTCACCGATGGCAGCCGGATCGCGGGCGGGCCGTCCTTGTAGCAGGGGGCCGTCTGCCCCCTCTGCGGCGGCGGCGCGGTCACCCCCGGCGATCTTTTCGAACGGCAGAAATCGGCCGGGGGCGGGGTTGCGGGCCTGCGGGAATTGCGCGACGCTGATGCATCATTGCGCCGGGGGGACCGGCCGAGGGGAGATCATCATGCCAGTCAAGAACCGCTTCGCCGAACTGCTGCCGGAAATCACCGAATGGCGGCGCGATATCCATGAGAACCCGGAACTGCTGTTCGAGGTGCACCGCACGGCGGCGCTGGTGGCGGCGAAGCTGCGCGAATTCGGCTGCGACGAGGTGGTCGAAGGCATCGGGCGCACCGGCGTGGTGGGGGTGATCCACGGCAAGACCGACAGCGCCGGGCGGGTGATCGGCCTCAGGGCCGACATGGATGCGCTGCCGATCAAGGAGGCGACGGGGCTCGACTATGCCTCGAAAGTGCCGGGCAGGATGCACGCCTGCGGCCATGACGGCCATACCGCGATGCTTTTGGGCGCGGCTAAATACTTGGCCGAGACACGGAATTTCGACGGCCGTGCCGTGGTGATCTTCCAGCCCGCCGAAGAGGGCGGCGGCGGCGGGCGCGAGATGGTGAACGACGGCATGATGGACCGCTTCGGCATCCAGGAAGTCTATGGCATGCACAACATGCCGGGCATCCCGGTCGGCCAGTTCGCGATCCGGCCCGGCGCGATGATGGCGGCGGCGGATCAGTTCGAGGTGACGGTGACCGGCAAGGGCGGCCATGCCGCCAAGCCCCACGACTGCATCGACACCACGCTGGTCGCGGCCCATATGGTGATCGCGCTGCAATCCATCGCCAGCCGCAACGTGGATCCGCTGAAGCAGGTCGTGGTCTCGGTCTGCACCTTCCGCACCGAAAGCGAGGCGTTCAACGTGATCCCGCAGACGGTGCTGTTGCGCGGCACCGTGCGCACGATGGACCCCGCCGTGCAGGATTATGTCGAAGAGCGGATCAAGGCGATCGTGGCGGGCACCGCCGCCACCTTTGGCGCGACCGCCGAGTGCGATTACCAGCGCGGCTATCCGGTGACGATGAACGCGCCGGAAAACACCGACTACGCCGCCGAAGTGGCGCAGCGCGTGTCGGGCCGTGTCGATACCGGCATGGCGCCCCTGATGGGGGCCGAGGATTTCAGCTTCATGCTGAACGCGCGGCCGGGGGCCTATATCTTCCTGGGCAACGGCGACACCGCGATGGTGCACCACCCCGCCTACAACTTCGACGACAACGCGATTCCGTTCGGGTCGAGCTGGTACGCCGGGATGGTCGAAGACCGGATGCCGGCGGCGTAAGGCATAAGGCGCCTAGGGCGCCTTTTTCCGCAGGGCGACCACCTCGGCTTGCGAGTGGTTGGCGTAAGTGTCCCAGGTCGGCGTGTAATCGTCGGCCTGGTTGCCCCAGACCGTCCAGCCCAGCCGCGGCCCGCGCGCGAAAAGCTCGATGCGCGGGGCCTGGCTGCAGCCTTCGATCAGCGCGTATTGCTCATCCGGCTTGCGGCTATGCTCGCGCTTTTGCGACGAGATGATGTTTTCCTGCGTCCGGCCAAGTTGCTCGGTTCGCGCGTTCTTGCCGCGCACGCCGAACAGCAGCACTTCCGTCACGTTGCGGAAATAGAACCCGACGCCGCGCCGGTCTGGCCCGCCATCCTTGCGGATCTTGTACCAGATGATGTTGCTTTTGTAGGTGAACCCCCAGTTTTCCATCACTTTCAACCCCTCGGGCAGCAGCGCGTTGGGCACCCAGAGGTAAAGATGCGCGGTCTCGGCCACGATCGCCTCGACCGGCAGGTCGCAGATGTCGCGCAGGGTCATGGTGGGATAGCGCGACAGGCGCCGGTGTTCCGGCGCCATCTTTCCGGTGCGGTTCTGGAATTGCCACGGCGGGTCGGCCAGCACGGTGCGAAACCGCGCAGACCCCGCCTTGGCGAGCAGATCGTCGGCGGCTGTCGTCATGGCACGTCCTCCACATAAAGCGACTTGCGTATTCCGAACACGAGCAGCGGGCAACCCGCCCCGCCGCCGCCCTCGATGCGCGACAGCAGTTTCGACATATGCGTGGTCGAGTTGCCGTAGGACGACCCCCGCCCGAGCGCGTTGAAGATGTCCTGCAATTCGTCGGACCGGGTGATGATCACGCCGACGCTGACCGCGCGCAGCTCGAACAGCAGGCGGAAGTTGTTCAGGTCGCGGTCGAAGAACGGATCCTTGTTGTTCCATTCGATTTCAAGCGCGACGCGGTTCTTCACGCAGTCGACCTTGTGGGTGGGCGAGTCGAGGCGGCGGCCGTCGACCTCGATCGCGGTCTGGAACTGTTTTTCGACCCATCCGCGGGTGGAAAGGAAGTCGTCGATCGAGGCAGCCAGCCGGGTCTTGTTGCCGCCACCGGCGACGATCCAGGACTTTCGCAGCCGGAAGGCGGCCAGCAGGTCGAGGATGTCGGCCCATTCGGACGGGAAGTCATGGCACAGAATCGCGCTCGCGTGCTTCCATTCGTGGCATTCGTAGTTTTCGGCGACGAATGCGGGAAGGCGCTAAAGCAACATGTTGTGGGCGCTCCGGTGTGCAGGCCCCAACTCTATGCGCCTCGTGGCGGGCTCGCAAGCGCCGCGTCGGCTTAGCCGCCGGTGTGGCTCATATGGCGGGTCATTTGCCCGGCGACGGTCTGGCGCGAATAGTCGAAGTCGTGGCCCTTGGGCTTGTGCGCGATGGCATTGCGGATGGCGGCGCGCAGGGCGGCATCATCCGGGCTGGCGCGCAGGGGCGCGCGCAGGTCGGCCATGTCTTCCTGACCGAGGCACATGTAAAGCTCGCCGGTGCAGGTCAGCCGGACGCGGTTGCAGCTTTCGCAGAAGTTATGCGTCAGCGGCGTGATCAGGCCAACGCGCTGCCCGGTTTCGGCCAGCCGCAGATAGCGGGCGGGGCCGCCGGTGCGGTCGGGCAGGTCGGTGAGGGTGTAGCGCGTGGTCAGTTGCGCCTGCAGGTCGCTGAGCGGCCAGTACTGATCCAGCCGGTCCTCGCCCTCCATGTCGCCCATCGGCATGACCTCGATAAAGGTCAGGTCGTGGCCCCCGGCGGCGCACCACTCGACAAGGGTGAACAGCTCATCCTCGTTCACGCCTTTAAGCGCGACGGCGTTGATCTTGACCTTCAGCCCGGCGGCCTTGGCGGCGGCGATGCCATCCAGCACCTGCGGCAGGCGACCCCAGCGGGTGATGCGGGCGAATTTTGCCGCATCGAGCGTATCGACCGAGACGTTGACACGCTTCACGCCGCAATCGGCCAGTTCGGTCGCGTATTTGGCCAGTTGCGAGCCGTTGGTGGTCAGCGTCAGTTCTTTCAGGTCGCCGGTGACAAGGTGGCGCGACATGGCGCGGAAGAAGGTCATGATGCCGCGCCGCACCAGGGGCTCGCCGCCGGTGATGCGCAGCTTTTCCACGCCGAGGCCGACGAAGGCGGAACAGAGCCGGTCAAGCTCTTCCAGCGTCAGCAGTTCGGCCTTGGGCAGGAACTGCATGTGTTCCGTCATGCAATAGACGCAGCGGAAATCGCAGCGGTCGGTCACCGAGACCCGAAGGTAGGTGATGGCGCGGGCGAATGGGTCGATCAGGGGCGCGGTCATAAGGGGAATCTAGTCGCCCGACGGGGCGGCGGCAAGGCGACTGACGTCGTATTTGCGTCACAGGTATTTCCCGGCTTCCTTGCGGGCGAAGGGCTTCATCGCGTGACCGTGCGCGGCGAGGAAGGCGGCGGTGCGGTCGGGCGCGTGTTTTGACAGATCGCGCAGCCACCAGGCCACGGCCTTCTGGATGAACCAGTCGCGGTCGGCGACATAAGCGGCGGCCCAGCCCAGCACGCGGGTGCGGATCGCCTCGTCCTCGGGCTTGGGGAAGGCGAGCTTGGTCCAGGGCAGGGTGATGACCAGCGCGGCGCGGCGGGTCCACATGTTGGGATGGGTGGTCCAGGTCTCGACTTCGTCGATGCGGCCGGGGTCGGCGACAAGGCGGCGGCCACCCGCGTCGCAGGCCTGATCGGCGGTGGCCCAGCCGTCGAAGCCGGGCGCCCAGCTTGCGATCAGTGCCCAGGCGGCATCATCGGGGCGCAGGCGGGCCTGGGTCAGCAGCTTGGCGGCGGCCACCTTCGCCTCGTGGATGTCGCTGGCCCAGAGCGCCGCGGCCAGCGCCACGCGGGCCTCGACGTCGAGCGTGTCGCGCCAGCCCTTCGCCATCTCGGTGATCACCGGCACCGTCACGCCAAGGTAGACGCGCGGCGCCTTGTGGTAGGCGGCGGCACCCACTGCGCGCGCCGGATCCCCCGCCGCGCGCAACTGGTCGAGGGCGTCGGCGGGCGTCACGGCTGCGCCGCGTCGATGCCGGTGGGCTTGCCGTCGAGCGAGGTCGCGTTTCGCTCGGCCCAGTAATCGGCCAGCCCGTCGGGGCCTTTCTGCGCGGCCCAGGTCGCCAGCACCGGGCGATCTTCACGAAACTCCATGAACGGCACCGCATAGCCGCAGGAGGTCTGCACGAGGTCGATGGCCAGATCGAAGATCTGCCGCGCGCCGGGGGTGGCGGGGAAATGGGCGGCCAGCCCGGCCCAGCCCGGTTCGCCATGATGCGTCACGCTGGCAGTGCCGAAGGCGCGCAGGATCACCGGGCGCTGGGTGAAGCTGCACCACATCAGCGTCATGCGCGGGCTTTCGCGCAGATGCGCGGCGGTCTCGTTGCCAGAGCCGGTCAGGTTCAGCCAGAGGATCCGGCCGGGCGACAAAACCCGAAGCGAATCCATGCCTTTCGGCGAGATGTTCACGCGGCCATCCGGCGCGGCGGAGCCGGTGAAATAGATGTGCTGGTCGGCGATGAAGCGGATCTGGTCGTCCTGCAGGGCGTCGTAGCGTTTTCCCATCATTCCACCGTCACGGATTTGGCAAGGTTGCGCGGCTGGTCCACATCGGTGCCCTTGGCGATGGCGGTGTGATAGGCCAGCAGCTGTGCCGGCACCGCGTACAGGATCGGCGCGAACATCGGATCGACCTGCGGCATCGTCAGCGCGGTCCAGACCCCATCGCCCGCCGCCGCCACCCCGGCCGCGTCCGAGATCAGGATCACCTTGCCCTGCCGCGCCATCACCTCTTGCATGTTCGACACGGTCTTGTCGAACAGATGGTCGCGCGGTGCCAGCACGATCACCGGCACCTGCCGGTCGATCAGCGCAATGGGGCCGTGCTTGAGTTCACCTGATGCATAACCTTCAGCGTGTATATAGCTGATTTCCTTGAGTTTTAAAGCGCCTTCCAGCGCCAGCGGGAACATCGCGCCGCGGCCCAGGAACAGGATGTCCTGCGCTTCGGCCAGCTTGCCCGCGATGGCGGCAATCTCGGCGTTCAGGCCCTGAACGTGGTTCATCAGCCCCGGCAGGCTGCGCAGGGCGGCAAGGTGCCCGGCCAGCGTCGCGGGGCTGAGCCGCCCGCGATCCTGCGCGGCTTTCAGCGCCAACAGCGCCAGCACCGTCAACTGGCAGGTGAACGCCTTGGTGGAGGCCACGCCAACCTCGACCCCGGCCAGAATCGGCAGCGCCAGATCGCTTTCGCGGGCGATCGACGAGGTCTGCACGTTCACGACCGAGACGATCTTGCCAACCTTGTCGCGCGCATAGCGCAGCGCGGCCAGCGTGTCGGCGGTTTCGCCCGACTGGCTGACGAAAACCGCCCAGGAGGTGGGTGACAGCGGCGGCTCGCGGTAGCGGAACTCGCTGGCGATATCAACATCGACGGGCAGGCCCGCGATCTGCTCGAACCAGTATTTCGCGACGTGGCAGGCATAAGAGGCGGTGCCGCAGGCCACCATCGTGACCCGGTCCACGCTGCTGAAATCGACCGCCTCGGGCAGCGCCAGCCGGTCGCCCTCGGCCGACAGGTAATGCGTCAACGCCCCGGCGATCACCACCGGCTGCTCGGCGATTTCCTTGGCCATGAAATGCTTGTAGCCGCCCTTCTCGATCCGGGTGGAATCGAGTTGAATCAAGACGGTGGCGCGGTTTGCGCGGTGCCCGGCGGCATCGAAGATCTGGGCGCCCGCGCGGGTGACGAAGGCGTAATCGCCTTCCTCCAGATAGGTGATGCGGTCGGTCATCGGCGCCAGCGCGATCGCGTCGGAGCCCACGAACATCTCGCCATCGCCGTGGCCGATCGCCAGCGGCGAGCCCTTGCGGGCGGCGATCATCAGGTCATCCTCGCCGTCGAACAGGAACAGCAGCGCGAAGGCGCCCTTCAGCCGGCCCAGCGTGCGAACGGCAGCGGTGCGGGCATCGAGCCCCTCGGCCATGAACAGCGCGGCCAGCATGGCGACGGTCTCGGTATCGGTCTCGGATTCGAAGACGGCGCCCTTGGCGCTCAGCTCGGCGCGCAATTCGTGGAAGTTCTCGATGATGCCGTTATGCACTACGGCGACCTTGCCCGCCCGGTGCGGGTGGGCGTTCTTCACCGTCGCCGCACCATGCGTGGCCCAGCGGGTGTGGCCGATCCCGGCGCGGCCCGGCAGCGGCTCGTGGACCAGAAGGTCCGACAGATGCACAAGTTTGCCCACCGCGCGGCGCCGGTCCAGCCGCCCGGCGTTCACCGTGGCGATGCCCGCGCTGTCATAGCCGCGGTATTCGAGCCGTTTCAGCGCCTCGAGGATCAGGGGCGCAACCTCGTGGTTGCCCAGAACGCCAACAATGCCGCACATCGAACTATCTTCCCTTCGCGGCCTTCGCCGCTTTCAATCTGTCAAAGAATTTCCTGGAAAAGCCGGGCTTTATCACCTGCTGTTCGCGTGCGATGGCAAGCGCGTCATCGGGCACGTCGCGGGTGATCACCGATCCCGTGGCGGTCATCGCGCCGGTGCCGATGCGGACCGGGGCGACCAGCATCGTATCCGAGCCGATGAAGGCGTTGGCGCCGATCTCGGTATGGTGCTTGAAGACGCCATCGTAGTTGCAGGTGATGGTGCCCGCGCCGATGTTGGTGTGCTCGCCCACATGTGCGTCGCCGAGGTAGGTCAGGTGGCCGACCTTCACGCCCTCGTCGAGGATGGCATTCTTGATCTCGACGAAGTTGCCGACGTGCACATCTTCGGCCAGTTCGGCGCCGGTGCGCAGGCGGGCGAAGGGGCCGACGGTGGCGCCACGGCTGATGTGGCAGCCCTCCAGATGGCAGTAGGCGCGGATTTCGGCGCCGGATTCCACCGTCACGCCGGGGCCGAAGACGACATGCGGGCCGATGATGGCGTCGCGGCCCACGACGGTGTCGAGGGCGAAGAACACGGTTTCCGGCGCGGTCAGGGTGACGCCATTCTCCAGCGCCTCGGCGCGGGCGCGGGCCTGAAAGGCCGCCTCGGCCCCGGCCAGCTGGGCGCGGGTGTTCACGCCCATCGTTTCGGCCTCGGGGCAGAGCACGACACCCGCCGAAAGCCCGCGCGCACGGGCGAGGGCGACGATGTCGGTCAGGTAGTATTCGCCGGCGGCATTGGCGTTGCCGACGGCCGCGACCAGGGTCAGCAAAAGCTGCACGTCGGCGCAGATCACGCCGCTGTTGCAAAGGGTTATGGCGCGTTCTTCGGGCGATGCGTCCTTGAACTCGACGATCCGTTCCAGCATCTCGCCCTGCGTCACCAGCCGCCCGTAGCGGCCCGGATCCTGCGCCTGAAAGCCAAGCACCACCACCGCATGGCGGGCGCGGGCGGCGATCATCGCGGCAAGCGTATCGGCGTGGATGAAGGGGGTATCGCCGTAAAGCACGATGGCATCGCCACTCGCCCCCGCCAGCGCGGGCGCCGCCTGCGCCACCGCATGGGCGGTGCCCAGTTGTTCCTCTTGCACCACGACCAGCGCGGTTTCATCCTGCGCCAGCGTAGCGGCGCGCACCTGTTCGGCCTCGTGCCCGGCCACCACCACGGTGCGGTCGGGCGCCAGCGCGGCCCCGGCCGCCATCGCATGGACCAGCAGCGGCGCGCCTGCCACCTTGTGCAGCACCTTCGGCAGATCGGAGTTCATCCGCGTGCCCTGTCCGGCGGCAAGGATGATGAGGGAAATGGGCATGGGCCTGCTCTTTCGGTTGGTCTGAACGGGTTCTACCGGATGCGGGCCCTGTCACAAGGGCGGGGGCGATCAAATGTCCTTACAGCGTGTTGCATGTCGCCGGTCGCCCCCGCAAGGTGCGGCCGGGGGAATCCGATGCGCACGATGGTTTTCGATCTCGACGGCACGCTGGCCGATACATCCGCCGATCTGATCGCGGCGGCCAATGCCTGTTTCCGCGGCCTTGGCCACGGCGATCTGCTGGCGCCCGGCGCGGATGCGCTGACCGCGTTCCACGGCGGCCGGGCGATGCTGCGGCTGGGCTTCACCCGGCTGGGCGAGGTCTGGACCGAGGCGATGGTGGATGCGCAATACCCGCTGCTGCTGGCCGCCTATGCCGAGGTGATCGACCGCGAAACCCGGCTTTACCCCGGCGCGATGGCGGCGGTGGCGCGGCTGAAGGTGGCGGGCTGGCGCACCGGCATCTGCACCAACAAGCCCGAGGCGCTGGCGAAAACGCTGGTGGAACGGCTGGGCATCCGCGAGGCATTCGACGCGCTGATCGGCGCCGACACGCTGCCGGTGCGCAAGCCCGACCCGGCGCCGCTGGCGGAAACCGTGCGGCGGGCTGGCGGGCGGCTGGACCGGTCGATCCTGCTGGGCGACACCGACACCGACCGCCAGACGGCGCGGCGGGCGGGCGTGCCCTCGGTGCTGGTCACCTTCGGGCCCGAGGGGCAGGGTGTCGCACGTCTGGCCCCCGAGGCGCTGCTTGACGACTATGACGCGCTCTTCGACATTGCCGAGGCGCTTTTGCCCGCCTGAGTCCCGGAGGACGTCGATGGCCTATATCCTGCCCGAGGTTTTCACCGGCAGCTTCACCCAGCAAGAGCCGATCCCCGAAGCGGGCATCGAGGCCGCCGTGGCGGTGCTGCGGCACGGGCGGCTGCACCGCTACAACACCCTGCCCGGCGAGATCGCCGAGGCGGCGCTGCTGGAAGAGGAATTTGCCGCCGCGATGGGGGCGAAATACTGCCTTGCCGTCGCTTCGGGCGGCTATGCGCTGGGGTGCGCGCTGCGCGCCGTCGGGGTGCAGGCGGGCGACAAGGTGCTGACCAACGCCTTCACGCTGGCGCCGGTGCCGGGGGCGATCGCCAGCCTTGGCGCGGTGCCGCTGTTCGTCGAGGTCACCGACGATCTGACCATCGACCTTGACGATCTTGCCGAACAGGTCGCGGCCAGCGGTGCGCGGGTGCTGATGCTCAGCCACATGCGCGGGCATCTGTGCGATATGGACCGGCTGATGGCGATCTGCGACGCCGCCGGGGTGACGGTGATCGAGGATTGCGCCCATACGATGGGCGCTGCGTGGCGCGGTGTGCCCTCGGGGCGGCATGGCCGGATCGGCTGTTATTCGACGCAGACCTACAAGCACCTGAACTCGGGCGAGGGCGGGTTTCTGGTTTCGGACGATCCGCAGGTGATGGCGCGGGCGATCATCCTGTCGGGGTCGTACATGCTTTACGCCCGCCACCGCGCGGCGCCGCCGCCCGAGGCGTTCGAGGCGGTGAAATGGGACACGCCCAACATCTCTGGCCGGATGGACAATCTGCGCGCGGCGATCCTGCGCCCGCAACTGCGCCGCCTTGGCGCGCAATGCGCCGCATGGACGGATCGCTACCGGGCAGTCGAGGCGGGGCTGCGCGATCTGCCCGGCCTGACGCTGATCGAACGTCCGGCCGAGGAAAGCTTTGTCGGCTCGTCGTTTCAGTTCCGGCTGGCGGGCTGGAACCCCGCGGCGGTGCAGGATCTGGTGGCCCGCTGCGGTGTGCGGGGGGTAGAGCTGAAATGGTTCGGCGCGGCCGATCCGGTCGCCTTCACCTCGCGCTATGACAGCTGGCGCTATGTGCCGCCGCAAAGCCTGCCGCAGACCGACCGGGTGCTGGCGGGCCTGCTGGACATGCGGCTGCCGTTGACCTTCTCGCTTGAGGATTGCGCGCTGATCGCCCGGATCATCCGGGCCGAGGTTGGCGCGGTGTTCCAGAAAGGCGTCTGACCGGCGTCTTCGTCCGGCTTGACGCGACTCGCGCGCATCGGCACAATTGAACACGCGTTCAAATAATCCGGGGAGGGGTGCCATGTTCACCGCGTCGATGCGATTCGACTTGGGCGAGGATATCGCCGCGCTGCGCGAGACGGTTCATGCCTGGGCGCAGAAGCGGGTCAAGCCGATGGCCGCCGCGATCGACCGCACCAACTGCTTTCCACCCGAGCTGTGGCGCGAGATGGGCGATCTTGGCCTGCTGGGCGTGACCGTGCCGGAAGAGTTCGGCGGTGCCGGGCTGGGCTATCTCGCCCATGCGGTGGCGGTAGAGGAGGTGGCGCGGGCCTCGGCCTCGGTCTCGCTCAGCTACGGGGCGCATTCGAACCTCTGCGTGAACCAGATCAACCTGAACGGCACGGTGGAACAGAAGCGCAAATACCTGCCGCGGCTCGTCTCGGGTGAACATGTCGGCGCGCTGGCGATGTCGGAAACCTCGGCCGGGTCGGACGTGGTGGGGATGAAGCTGCGCGCCGAAAAGCGCAACGGCTACTATGTGCTGAACGGCTCGAAATACTGGATCACCAACGGGCCGGATGCCGATGTGCTGGTGGTCTATGCCAAGACCGACCCCGAGGCCGGATCGAAGGGCATCACCGCCTTCCTGATCGAGAAGGGGGTGAAGGGTTTCACCCAGGGCCCGCATTTCGACAAGCTGGGGATGCGCGGCTCGAACACCGGCGAGCTGATCTTCGAAAACGCCGAAGTGCCGTTCGAGAATGTGCTGGGGCTCGAGGGCAAGGGCGTCCGCGTGCTGATGTCGGGGCTCGACTATGAACGCGTGGTGCTGTCGGGCATCGGCACTGGCATCATGGCGGCCTGCCTCGACGAGGTGATGCCCTACCTGCGCGAGCGCAAGCAGTTCGGCCAGCGCATCGGGGATTTCCAGCTGATGCAGGGCAAGATCGCCGACATGTACACCGCGATGAACACCGCACGCGCCTATCTTTACGAGGTGGCGCGGGCCTGCGACCGGGGCGACGTGACGCGGCAGGACGCGGCGGCCTGCGTGCTCTATTGCAGCGAACAGGGGATGGCGCAGGCGCATCAGGCGGTGCAGGCGCTCGGCGGCGCCGGATTCCTGAACGACTCGGCGGTCAGCCGCCTTTTCCGCGACGCCAAGCTGATGGAGATCGGCGCGGGCACCAGCGAGATCCGGCGGATGCTGATCGGCCGCGAGTTGATGGGGGCGGCGGGGTGAGCGGGCGGGAAACAGCCGGGGCGGCGGACCGCCCCGGCCGGGAAGGTCGCCTAGAACTTCATGACGTAGGACACGCCGAACACCGTCGGGTTCACCGCCACCTTGCCCAGCGCGGCGCCGTTCAGCTTGACGTTGCTGTGGATGTCGGCCCAGCGCACGTCGGCGCGCAGCCAGCCGCGGTCGCTCAGCCGGTAGTCGAGGCCCGCATGCACCGCCAGCCCGAAGGAATTGCCCAGCTTCAGGCTGCCCAGCGGCGACTTCTCGTTGAAGAACCAGGTGTAGTTCAGGCCCGCGCCGACGAAGGGCGTGATCTTGCTGGCATTGGCGAAGTGGTACTGCACCGAGATCACCGGCGGCAGCTGCATGGTCGAGCCCGCATAACCCACACCGGCGATGTTGATCGAGTGCTTGAAGGGCAGGGCGGCCAGCACCTCAAGCCCGAGGTTGTCGCGCAGGAAGTATTCGGCGGTGATCGTCGGGCGCACCGAATTGCCGATGTTGACCTTGCCGCCGACGGCCAACGTGCCGTTGTCGGATTTCGGGTTCACCGTCGCCACGCCGATCCCGAAGGTCAGGGTGCCGGCGGCAAAGCTGTCGGCCACGGCCGGCGCGGCCATGCTCAGTACCGCGAGAACGGACAGGGCGGAGAGTGTGGATTTCATGATTGGTCCCTCGTGTTATACACGGCCGGACCATCTGCCCACCGAAAGGGCAGGACATTGACACACATCAAGTTTTCGCGCGCGGGGCTGCGGCGCCGCGCCGCAGTCCCAGGAGCGGCCCGATGCGCCTGACCAGCCATGTTCTGACCGGCGGCGAGACCTTCCGCGCCAACCGCGCCGCGCATCTGGCGCTGCTGGCCCGCGCCGCCGAGGCCGCCGCGCTGGCGGCGGCGGGCGGCGGCGAAAAGGCGCTGGCCCGCCATGCCGCCCGCGGCAAGCTGCCGCCGCGCGAGCGGGTGGCGGGGCTGTTGGACGCAGGCTCGCCCTTTCTCGAAATCGGCGCCACCGCGGCGCACGGCCTTTACGATGGTGCTGCGCCGGGCGCGGGGCTGATCACCGGCATCGGCCGGGTGCAGGGGCAAGAGGTCATGGTGGTCTGCAACGACGCCACCGTGAAGGGCGGCACCTATTACCCGATGACGGTGAAGAAACACCTGCGCGCGCAGGAGATCGCGGCGGAATGCGCGCTGCCCTGCGTCTATCTGGTCGACTCCGGCGGCGCCAACCTGCCCAACCAGGACGAGGTTTTCCCCGACCGCGACCATTTCGGCCGCATCTTCTACAACCAGGCCCGGATGAGTGCCGCGGGCATTCCGCAGATCGCCGTTGTCATGGGCTCCTGCACCGCTGGCGGCGCCTATGTGCCCGCGATGTCGGATGTCACCATCATCGTGAAGGGGCAGGGCACCATCTTCCTTGCCGGGCCGCCCTTGGTGAAGGCCGCGACGGGCGAGGTGGTGACGGCCGAAGACCTTGGCGGCGGCGATGTGCACACCCGGCTTTCCGGCGTCGCCGATTACCTTGCCGAGGATGACGGCCATGCCCTGGCGCTGGCCCGCCGCGCGATCGCGCAGCTGAACCGCGCGAAGCCCGTCCCCGTGCAGTGGCAATCGCCCGAGCCGCCCGCCTTCGACCCCGAGGAGATCCTCGGCCTCGTGCCGCCCGACCTGCGCACGCCTTACGACATCCGCGAGGTGATCGCCCGGATCACCGACGGCTCCCGTCTTGACGAGTTCAAGGCGCGCTTCGGCGAAACCCTCGTCACCGGCTTCGCCCATATCGAGGGTTGCCCGGTCGGGATCGTCGCCAACAACGGCGTGCTGTTCTCCGAGGCCGCCGTCAAAGGCGCGCATTTCATCGAGCTTTGCAGCCAGCGCGGCATCCCGCTGATCTTCCTGCAGAACATCACCGGCTTCATGGTCGGCCGCAAATACGAAAACGAGGGCATCGCGCGGCACGGTGCCAAGATGGTGACCGCCGTCGCCAGCACGAATGTGCCGAAAATCACCGTGCTGGTCGGCGGCAGCTTCGGCGCGGGCAACTACGGCATGGCGGGGCGGGCCTATTCGCCGCGCTTTCTCTGGACTTGGCCGAACAGCCGCATCTCGGTGATGGGTGGCGAACAGGCGGCGGGGGTGCTGGCCACCGTGAAGCGCGAGGGGATCGAGCGCACCGGCGGCCAGTGGTCGGCCGAGGACGAGGCCGAATTCAAGCGCCCCACCGTCGAGATGTTCGACCGCCAGTCCGACCCGCTCTACGCCTCCGCCCGGCTCTGGGACGATGGCATCGTGGACCCGCGCAAGACCCGCGCCGTACTCTCGCTCAGCCTTTCAGCAGCGCTGAACGCGCCGATTGAACCGACACGCTTCGGCGTGTTCCGCATGTAACCCCTCGCCTCCGGCGGGGATAATTGGGCCAACGTGAAAGCTGCTTTCTTGCTGGCGCAAATATCCCCGGGGGTCCGGGGGCAGGCAGCCCCCGGCTCCGACGCCGGCCTCAAGGAGCGACCAATGTTCGCGAAAATCCTGATCGCCAATCGCGGCGAGATTGCAGCCCGGGTCATCGACACCTGCCGCCGCCTTGGCGTGGCAACGGTGGCGGTCTATTCCGACGCCGACCGCGATGCCCGTCACGTGGCGATGGCGGATGAGGCGGTGCATATCGGCGGCCCGGCACCCTCCGACAGCTACCTGCGCGCCGACCGGATCATCGCGGCGGCGCTGGCCACCGGCGCGCAGGCGATCCATCCGGGCTACGGCTTTCTCAGCGAGAACCCCGACTTCGTCGACGCGGTCGAGGCGGCGGGGCTGGTCTTCATCGGCCCCTCGGCCGCCGCGATCCGGGCGATGGGGCTGAAGGATGCGGCCAAGCGGCTGATGGCGTCGGCGGGCGTCCCGGTGGTGCCGGGCTACCACGGCGACAATCAGGACGCGGACCATCTGGCCGGGGCGGCCGATGCGGTGGGCTATCCGGTGCTGATCAAGGCGGTGGCGGGCGGTGGCGGCAAGGGCATGCGCAAGGTGCTGCACCCTTCGGGCTTCGCGGCGGCGCTGGACAGCGCGCGGGGCGAGGCGCGCGGGGCCTTTGGCAACGACGCCGTGCTGATCGAGAAATTCGTGCTCTCGCCGCGCCATATCGAGGTGCAGGTGTTCGGTGACGGTCAGGATGCCGTGCATCTTTATGAACGCGACTGCAGCCTGCAGCGCCGCCACCAGAAGGTGATCGAGGAGGCCCCGGCCCCCGGCATGACGGCCGAGATGCGCGCCGCGATGGGCGAGGCGGCGGTGAAGGCGGCGCGCGCCATCGGCTACCGCGGGGCGGGCACGATCGAGTTCATCGTCGACGGCTCCGACGGGCTGCGGCCCGACCGGTTCTGGTTCATGGAGATGAACACAAGGTTGCAGGTGGAACATCCGGTGACCGAGGCGATCACCGGCGTCGATCTGGTCGAATGGCAGCTGCGCGTCGCCGCGGGCGAGCGGCTGCCCTGTCGACAGGAGGATCTGACGATCACCGGCCACGCCTTCGAGGCGCGGCTTTATGCCGAGGATGTGCCCGCCGGGTTCCTGCCTGCCACCGGGCGGCTGACGCATCTGCGCTTTGCCGATGGCTGCCGGGTCGAAACCGGGGTGCGCGAGGGCGACGCGATCAGCCCCTGGTACGACCCGATGATCGCCAAGCTGGTGGTGCACGGCCCGACCCGCGCGGTGGCGCTGCGCCAACTGGCGCGCGCGCTGGCGCGGACCGAGGTGGCCGGGACGGTGACCAACCTCGGCTTTCTGGGTGCGCTGGCGGGCCATGCGGGGTTCGGGCGCGGCGAGGTGGATACCGGGCTGATCGAGCGCGATCTGGCGGCGCTGACCACCGTTCCCGCCGCGTCGCGCGGTGTCACCGTCGCGGCCGTGCTGGCGGCGGCGGGGCTGTGGGAGCGCGTGCCCCCGGCGACCGGCTTCACGCTCTGGGCGCCGCTGCCGCGCCGCGTTGCGCTGATCCGGGGCGGCGAGCCCTGCGAGGCGGTGATCCACGTCGAGGCGCCGGACCGGGTGCGCCTGACGCTCGACGGCAGCGACAGCCTTGCCGAACGGCGCGGCGGCTGGTGGATCGACGGCGCCAAGGCGCCCGACCGGGCGGCGCTGCTGCCGGGGCAGGTGGTGGTGTTCGACGGCGCGGCGTGGAGCTTCGACATCCCCGATCCGCTGGCGCGCGACAGTACCGCCGGGGCAGGGGCCGATATCACGCTGTCGCCGATGCCGGGGCTGGTGAAGGCGGTCTTTGTCGGTGCCGGGCAGGCGGTGGCGCGCGGCGACCGGCTGGCGGTGCTGGAGGCGATGAAGATGGAACACACGCTGGTGGCCGCCCGTGACGGCGTGGTGGCCGAGGTGCTGGTGGCCCCCGGCGCGCAGGTCGAGGCGGGCGCGGCGCTGGTGCGGCTGGAGGCGGCGGAATGATCCGGTTGCACCACGTCCCGCAGGCGCGCAGCTTTCGCATCCTGTGGCTGCTGGAGGAGCTGGGCGAAAGCTTCGAGGTCGTGCCGCATTCGTTCTTCGACAAGTCGCTGCGCGCGCCGGATTACCTTGCGCTGTCGCCCGCCGGGCGGGTTCCGGCGCTGGAGGTTGACGGCCGCGTGCTGTTCGAAAGCGGCGCGATCATCGAATGGCTGTGCGAAACGCGCGGGCAACTGGGCCGCGCGCCGGGCGAGGCCGAGCGGGGCGACTGGCTGGAATGGCTGCATTTCTCGGAAACCGCCGGGCAGCATATCGCGGCGCTGACCCAGCAGCATATCGTGCTGCGCGAGGCCTGGATGCGCAGCCCGACGGTGATGCGGCTGGAGGCGAAGCGGCTGGAAAAGGTGCTGGCGGTGGCCGATTGCGCGCTGCGGGGCCGCGACTGGCTGCTGCCTTCGGGGTTTTCGGCGGTCGATGTGGCGATGGGCTACTCGGCGTTGATCGGCGGCCGGTTTGTCCGTCTCGATGCGATGCCCGCGCTGGCGGGCTGGCTGGACCGCATCGCGGCGCGGCCCGCGTTCCGGCGGGCAGTAGCGCGCGATGGCCGGGCTGAGATTTACACCCGCGATTTCTATGAGGCCCCCGATGCCTGAGACGGTCGAGATCTTTGAGGTTGGCCCGCGCGACGGCTTGCAGAACGAGGCGCGCGCGATCCCCACGGCCGCGAAGATCGCGCTGATCGACACGCTGTCGCAGGCCGGGTTCCGCCGCATCGAGGTGGCGAGTTTCGTCAGCCCGAAATGGGTGCCGCAGATGGCCGACAGCGGCGCGGTGCTGGCGGGCATTACCCGCGCGGCCGGGGTGCGCTATGCGGCGCTGGTGCCGAACATGCAGGGCTACACGGCGGCACGGGCGGCGCGGGCGGATGAGGTGGCGATCTTCGCCTCGGCCTCGGAAGGGTTCTCGCGCGCCAACCTGAATTGCACCATCGCCGAAAGCCTGACGCGCTTTGCCCCGGTGGCGGCGGCGGCGCAGGCCGACGGGATGCCGCTGCGGGGCTATGTCTCTTGCGTGACCGATTGCCCCTTCGACGGGCCGACGCCGCCCGCAGCCGTGGCGCGCGTCGTGGCGGCGCTGCGCGATCTGGGCTGTTACGAGGTCAGTCTGGGCGACACCATCGGGCAGGGGCGGCCCGGCACCATCGCGGCGATGCTGCGGGCGGCGCTGGATGAACTGCCCGCCGACCGGCTGGCCGGGCATTACCACGACACCGGCGGGCAGGCGCTGGCCAATATCGAGGCGTCGCTGGTGCTGGGGCTGCGGGTCTTCGATGCGGCGGTGGGGGGGCTTGGCGGTTGCCCCTATGCGCCCGGCGCGCCCGGCAACGTGGCGACCGAAGCGGTGGCGGCGCGGCTGGCGGCGCTGGGGCTGGCGACCGGGCTGGATGCGGATGTGCTGGCCCGCGCCGCCGAACTGGCGCGCGGCTTGCGGGGAGGATGACGATGGACGAGACGATCAGGATCGCGGTCGACGGGCGCGGCGTTGCCACGCTGACGCTGGCGCGCGAGGACAAGCACAACGCCCTGAACGCCGCGATGATGGATGAACTGACCGATGCGGCGGCGCGGCTGGGCGCCGATCCGGCGGTGCGGGTGGTGGTGCTGACCGGGGCAGGGGCCAGTTTTTGCGCTGGCGGCGATCTGGGCTGGATGCAGGCGCAGCGCGACGCCGACACCGCCGGGCGGCGGCGCGAGGCGGGGCGGCTGGCAGGGATGCTGGGCGCGCTGAACACGCTGCCGAAGCCGCTGATCGGGCGGGTGCAGGGCCAGGCCTTTGGCGGCGGCATCGGGCTGATGGCGGTCTGCGACGTGGCGGTGGGGGTCACCGGCGCGCGCTTCGGGCTGACGGAAACCCGGCTGGGGCTGATCCCGGCCACCATCGGCCCCTATGTCGTGGCTCGCATGGGCGAGGCGATGGCGCGGCGCATCTTCATGTCGGCGCGGCTCTTCGAGGCGGAAGAGGCGGTGACGCTGGGCCTTCTGGCCCGCGCCGTGCCGCCAGAGGCGCTGGATGCGGCGGTGGCGGCCGAGGTCGCGCCCTACCTTGCCTGCGCGCCGGGGGCCGTGGCCGATGCCAAGCGGCTCTTGCGCCATCTGGGGCCGCCGATCGACGCCGCCGTGGTCGAGCACACCATCGACGCCCTGATCGCGCGCTGGGACAGCCCCGAGGCGGCCGAAGGCATCGCCGCCTTCTTCGCGCGCCGCAAGCCCGACTGGGCGGGCTGAGTCGCGTCCCGGCCGCCCGGCCTCGCCGCAATGCGGCGTTTCCGCTACCTTTGCTGCACACATTTGTATGCAAAGCGTTGATGCCCAATGTCGCAAGGGGGCTTTTGCACCGGCCTTCGGTTGACCGCGCCGGGGTGCCGGAGTAAACGGGGCCCAGCAAACATCACCGCGCGTCAGACGCGGAGCCGAAGGAGCCGACCGTGGACCATCTGCTGCGAGAGTACCTTCCCATTCTGATCTTCCTGGCGATGGCGACCGCGCTCGGCCTTGTGCTGATCCTCGCCGCCGTGGTGATCGCGGTGCGCAACCCCGACCCCGAGAAGGTTTCCGCCTACGAATGCGGCTTCAACGCCTTCGACGACGCCCGGATGAAGTTCGACGTGCGGTTCTACCTCGTCTCGATCCTGTTCATCATCTTCGACCTTGAGGTGGCGTTCCTGTTCCCCTGGGCGGTCGCCTTCGGCGCGCTGAGCATGGTGGCGTTCTGGTCGATGATGGTGTTCCTTGGCATCCTCACGATCGGCTTTGTCTACGAATGGAAAAAGGGAGCGCTGGAATGGGAGTGAGCACGTCCGCCAACACGGCCGGTGCCGACCTTGACGTTGCGGCCCAGGCGCTGAACGCCGAGTTGCAGGACAAGGGGTTCCTGCTGACCTCGACCGAGGACATCATCAACTGGGCCCGCATCGGGTCGCTGCACTGGATGACCTTCGGGCTGGCCTGCTGCGCGGTCGAGATGATGCACGTCGCGATGCCGCGCTATGATGCGGAACGCTTCGGCTTTGCCCCCCGCGCCAGCCCGCGCCAGTCCGACGTGATGATCGTCGCCGGGACGCTGACCAACAAGATGGCCCCGGCGCTGCGCAAGGTCTACGACCAGATGCCGGAACCGCGCTACGTGATCAGCATGGGCTCCTGCGCGAATGGCGGCGGCTACTATCACTACAGCTACTCGGTGGTGCGGGGCTGCGACCGGGTCGTTCCGGTCGACATCTACGTGCCGGGCTGCCCGCCCACGGCCGAGGCGCTGTTGTACGGCATCCTGCAATTGCAGCGGAAAATCCGCCGCACCGGCACCCTGACCCGCTAAAGGAGGCGCGCATGTCCGAAGCCCTGCAAGAGCTTGGCGCCCAGATTCTGGCGGCGCGCCCGCAGATGGTCAGCGCGTTTGAGGTCGCCTTCGGCGAGCTGACGATGCAGGCCAACCTCGACACGATCCCGGATCTGCTGGACTATCTGAAGACCGACCGCGGCTGCCGCTTCTCGACGCTGGTCGACATTACCGCGATCGACCGGCCCGAGCAGGTGAAACGCTTCGAGGTGGTCTATCACCTGCTGTCGATGTATCAGAACCACCGCATCCGGCTGAAGGTCGCGGTGGGCGAGCAGGATATCGTGCCCTCGGCGATCCCGGTGCATCCCTCGGCCAACTGGTTCGAGCGTGAGGTGTTCGACATGTTCGGCATCCTCTTCTCGGGCCATCCCGACCTGCGCCGCATCCTGACCGACTACGGCTTTCGCGGCCATCCGCTGCGCAAGGACTTCCCCACCACCGGCTTTGTCGAGGTTCGCTATGACGAGGCGCAGAAGCGCGTTGTCTATGAACCGGTGAATCTGGTGCAGGAATACCGGCAGTTCGACTTCATGAGCCCGTGGGAAGGGGCCGAATACATCCTTCCCGGCGACCAGAAGGCAGGGGCACCGAAATGATGGGGCACTACGGCATGCCGGGGTTCGGGCTGATCGGGCTGATCGTGATGGCGGCGCTGCTGGTGGTGCCGTTCTGGCGGCTGCTGCCGCGCTACGGCCTGCCGAACTGGGTGGCCATCGTGGCGATCATCCCGCTGGGCGCGCTGATCCTGCTGTGGGTGATCGCCTTCAAGGACAAGATCGACGCGGCCGGAGGGCAGAAATGATGGACGGCAAGTTCGACGACGCGCAGACCGGCGAGCAGCGGATTCGCAACTTCAACATCAACTTCGGGCCGCAACACCCGGCGGCGCATGGCGTTTTGCGGCTGGTGCTGGAGCTTGACGGCGAGATCGTGGAACGCTGCGACCCGCATATCGGGCTGCTGCACCGCGGCACCGAAAAGCTGATGGAATCGCGGACCTACCTGCAAAACCTGCCGTATTTCGACCGCCTCGACTATGTGGCGCCGATGAACCAGGAACATGCCTGGTGCCTGTCGATCGAGAAGCTGACCGGGGTCGTGGTGCCACGCCGCGCCAGCCTGATCCGGGTGCTTTATTCGGAAATCGGCCGCATCCTGAACCACCTGCTGAACGTCACCACGCAGGCGATGGACGTCGGCGCGCTGACGCCGCCGC
The DNA here is from genome assembly GCA_016124615.1 of Paracoccaceae bacterium. Classification (GTDB taxonomy): domain Bacteria; phylum Pseudomonadota; class Alphaproteobacteria; order Rhodobacterales; family Rhodobacteraceae; genus Solirhodobacter. The sequence goes on from WGNF01000003.1 coordinate 371,678, forward strand.
TCTGGGGCTTCGAAGAGCGTGAAAAGCTGATGGTGTTCTACGAACGGGCCTGCGGGGCGCGGCTGCACGCCGCCTATTTCCGCCCCGGCGGGGTGCATCAGGATCTGCCGCCCGAGCTGATCGAGGATATCGACCAGTGGGCGATCGAGTTCCCGAAGGTGCTGGACGACATCGACGGCCTGTTGACCGAAAACCGCATCTTCAAGCAGCGCAACGTCGATATCGGCGTCGTGACCGAGGAAGACATCCAGCTGTGGGGCTTCTCGGGCGTGATGGTGCGCGGCTCGGGCCTCGCCTGGGACCTGCGCCGCAGCCAGCCCTACGAATGCTATGACGAGTTCGAGTTCAAGGTGCCGGTCGGCAAGAACGGCGACTGCTTCGACCGCTACCTGTGCCGGATGGAAGAGATGCGGCAATCGACCCACATCATCCGGCAGGCGCTGGCCAAGCTGCGCAAGGAACCGGGCGACGTGCTGGCGCGCGGCAAGATCACGCCGCCGAAACGCGCCGAGATGAAGACCTCGATGGAGGCGCTCATCCACCACTTCAAGCTTTACACCGAAGGCTTCCACGTTCCGGCGGGCGAGGTTTATTGCCCGATCGAGGCGCCCAAGGGCGAGTTCGGCGTCTATCTGGTCGCCGACGGCAGCAACAAGCCCTACCGCGCCAAGATCCGCGCGCCGGGGTTCCTGCACCTGCAGGCGATGGACTTCATCGCCTCGGGGCACCTTCTGGCCGACGTGGCGGCCATCATCGGCTCGCTCGACGTGGTGTTCGGGGAGATCGACCGGTGAAGCTGCACGCCGCCCTTCTGGCGACCGGGCTGGCCCTTGCCGCCTTGCCCGCGCTGGCCGAGGGCGGGCCGCGCCCGGCCGAGATCGACGCGCTGATCGCGGCGATGACGGCGGCGGGCTGCATGGTGACGGATGCCAACCAGGCCGCGGTGCTGCAGGCGGCGGGGCTGACGCCCGATGTTGCCGCCGGTGTCGTGCAGGTGCTGGAGGCTGACGGCCGCGCCGTGCAGGGCGAGGGCCATACCCTGCGCCTCAAGACGGGGTCGTGTTCGTGATGAGCCTTGCGACCCTCGCCACCGCCCTTTCCGCGCTCGGCATCCTGGTGACCGGGATGCTGGCGCTGACGTTCCTGCGCGACCCCGCCAAGGGCATGGCGCAGACCACCCACCGGCTGGCCGACCTGCCCAAGGTAATGGCCGACCGCTATGTGGCCTTCACGGCGCTGGCCGTTGCCGCCACGCTGTACCGTGATCTGAAGGTGATCGCCTTCCTGTTCGCGGTGTTCGCCTTCATGGCCTTTGCCGATGCCTGGATTTACCTTCAGGGCGGCCATGCCATCGTGAAACACCTGATCGCCGGGATCGCCGCCGCGCTTGTCTGCGCCGTTGCCCTCGCCGCCCTTTTCCAGACCGGAGCAGCTTCCTGATGCTACGTCGCCTCGCCGCCCACCAACCCGAAAGCTTTGCCTTCAGCCCCGCCAACCAGGCCTGGGCCGAGACGCAGATCACGAAATACCCGCCCGGTCGGCAGGCTTCGGCGATCATCCCGCTGTTGTGGCGCGCGCAGGAACAGGAAGGCTGGCTCAGCCGTCCGGCGATCGAGAGCATCGCCGACATGCTGGGCATGGCCTATATCCGCGCGCTGGAGGTGGCGACCTTCTACTTCATGTTCCAGCTGGAACCGGTCGGATCGGTCGCGCATGTGCAGATTTGCGGCACGCTGTCCTGCATGCTCTGCGGGTCCGAAGACCTGATCGCGGTCTGCAAGTCGAAGATCGCCGCCCGGCCGCATATGCTGTCGGCCGATGGCAAGTTCTCGTGGGAAGAGGTCGAATGTCTTGGCGCCTGCGCGAACGCGCCGATGGCGCAGATCGGCAAGGATTACTACGAAGACCTGACCGCCGAAGGCTTTGAAAAGCTGCTGGAGGAAATGGCCGCCGGTCGCGTGCCGGTGCCGGGCCCGCAGAACGGCCGCTATGCCGCTGAGCCGCTGTCGGGGCTGACCAGCCTGAAGGACCACGCCGCAGGCCGCGCGCCGCACAACGCCAGCGCACAGGCCGCCGTGGACATGGCCGATACGCTGAAGCGCATCGACGGCACCGAGGTGCCGCTGACGGCCCCCTGGCTGGGCAAGGATGCGGCGGTTGCGGTGGCACCTGCGCCCGCCAAGGCTGCGGCCCCGGTGGCTCCGGCCCCCGCCGTCGCTGCTCCGCCTGCTGCCCCCACTGATGCGGCCCGCCCGGCGGCGCTGGCGGCGGCGCGCGAAGGTGGGGCGGACGATCTGAAGCGGATCAAGGGCATCGGCCCCAAGCTCGCGGCGCTCTGCAACACTCTGGGCATCTGGCACTTCGACCAGATCGCGGGCTGGACGGCGGCCGAGGTCGCCTGGATGGATGACAACCTCGAAGGCTTCAAGGGCCGCGTGACGCGCGACGACTGGGTTGCGCAGGCGAAACTGCTGGCCGCTGGCGAAGACACCGAATTTTCGAAACGTGTCGACAAGGGCGGGGTGTACTGAGCCGATGACCCGCAAACCGACCCCAGCCGAGGACGCGCACCTCGCAGGCCAGGCAAAGCTTGCGGCGATCGTGATCGCGGCGACGGGCATCCTGTGGGTCGCGGGCAACTTTCTGGGCGGAAGGCTGGGCATCGACGCCCGTTATGCCTTTCTGCTCGACTTCGCGGCGCTCGCCGCTTTTGTCTGGGCGCTGGTCGTGACCTGGCGTGTCTGGCGCCGCCGCCAGGGAAATTGAGGAACCGACATGCTGACCGATCAGGATCGTATCTTCACCAACATCTACGGGATGCACGACCGCAGCCTTGCGGGCGCGCGCAAGCGTGGCCACTGGGACGGCACCAAGGACATCCTTGCCCGCGGGCGTGACGCGCTGGTGGACCAGATCAAGGCCAGCGGCCTGCGCGGCCGTGGTGGTGCGGGCTTCCCGACCGGGCTGAAATGGTCGTTCATGCCCAAGCAGTCCGACGGGCGGCCCTGCTACCTGACGATCAACGCCGACGAGTCGGAACCGGGCACCTGCAAGGACCGCGAGATCATGCGCCACGACCCGCATACGCTGGTCGAGGGCGCGCTGATCGCCAGCTTTGCGATGGGGGCCCATGCCGCCTACATCTACATCCGCGGCGAATACATCCGCGAACGCGAGGCGCTGCAACGCGCCATCGACGAGGCGTATGACGCCGGACTGATCGGCAAGAATGCCTCGGGCTCGGGCTGGGATTTCGATCTATATCTGCACCACGGCGCGGGCGCCTACATCTGCGGCGAGGAAACCGCGATGCTGGAAAGCCTTGAGGGCAAGAAGGGCATGCCGCGCATGAAGCCGCCGTTCCCCGCCGCCTCGGGGCTTTACGGCTGCCCGACCACGGTGAACAACGTCGAATCCATCGCCGTCGTGCCGACCATCCTGCGGCGCGGGCCGGAGTGGTTCGCGGGCTTTGGCCGCCCGAACAACGCGGGCACCAAGCTCTTCGCGATCTCGGGCCACGTCAACAACCCCTGCGTGGTCGAGGAAGCGATGTCGATCCCGTTGCAGGAACTGCTGGAAAAGCACTGCGGCGGCGTGCGCGGCGGCTGGAAGAACCTGAAGGCGGTGATCCCCGGCGGCTCTTCGGTGCAACTGCTGCGCGCCGAGGAATGCGACGACGCGATCATGGATTTCGACTGGCTGCGCGAGAAGAAATCCGGCCTCGGCACGGCCGCTGTCATCGTGATGGATCAATCGACCGACATCATCAAGGCGATCTGGCGGCTTTCGAAGTTCTACAAGCACGAAAGCTGCGGCCAGTGCACGCCCTGCCGCGAAGGCACCGGCTGGATGATGCGGGTCATGGACCGTCTGGTGAAGGGCGAGGCCGAGATCGAAGAAATCGACATGCTGCAACAGGTGACCAAGCAGGTCGAGGGCCACACGATCTGCGCCCTTGGCGACGCGGCCGCCTGGCCGATCCAGGGCCTGATCCGGCAGTACCGCGAGGAAATCGAGGACCGCATCAAGGCCCACAAGACCGGGCGCATGGGCGCGATGGCGGCGGAGTGAGCATGACCGGGCCGGGCCTCCACCTTGCGGAACTGAACGTCGGGCGCCTCTTGGCGCCGACCGATGACCCGCGCGTGGCCGAGTTCATGGCGGCGCTGGACCGGATCAACGGCATGGGCAAGCGGATGCCGGGCTTTGTCTGGATGATGGAAGGGTCGGGCGAGCCCGGCACCGGCAATACCGAGGCCAAGATCGGCGGCGATCCGCAGTATGTCTCGAACCTGACGGTCTGGGAAAGCGTGGAGACGCTGGAACAGTTCGTCTGGAACACCGTGCACCGGCAGTTCTACGAACGCCGTGCCGAATGGTTCGAGGTGCTGGGCGACCAGCATTTCGTGATGTGGTGGGTGCCTGCCGGGCATCGGCCGACGCTCGACGAGGCGCTGGCGCGGCTGGAGCATCTCAGGCGACACGGACCGAGCGACCATGCTTTCGGCTGGGCGCAGTTGAAGGAGGCGACGCTGTGGCGTAGCCGGGCCTGCAATTCGGTGGCGGCGGAGTAGGACTGTTGAACGCGATGAACGTCATCTTTCCCTACAAGACCGAAGGCATCTGGGCTTTCGATGACGCGGGTCGCGGCCTGCTGCGCGAGCCGTTCGTCTTCGGGATACCGGAGATCATCGAGCAATTCACCGGCCGGATCGCGGATGCCGAACAGGGTTTCAAGCTGATCTTCTCGCCTGGCCCTTTCCCGGGGTATGACGCGAAGCTGGTCTGGGTGAGCGAAGAATACGAGGGCAACTGGTATCGCCTGGACGGGACCGAGGCGGCCGGTTGGCTCTGCCCGGCGCTGCTGAAGTATTTCGACTCGGCGCCCGCCGAGATCTATTGCCGCGTCGAGGCTGGCGGCGCGACCCCGCAGACCACGGAAAGGGGGGCGGCATGATCCCCCCGCGGCGCATCCGGACTTTGATTGCAAGAACGCGGCGCGCGGCCATTGTCGCTGCGCACCCAGGCGAAGGGCTTTTCATATGGCTGACCTGAAGAAAATCAGCATCGACGGCATCGTGGTCGAGGTCGAGGGCGCGATGACGCTGATCCAGGCGGCGGAAGTCGCCGGGGTGGAAATCCCGCGCTTTTGCTACCACGAGCGGCTGACGATCGCGGGCAATTGCCGCATGTGTCTGGTCGAGGTGCAGGGCGGCCCCCCGAAGCCCGCGGCATCCTGTGCCATGCAGGTGCGCGACCTCCGCCCCGGCCCGAACGGCGAGCCGCCGGTGGTGAAGACCAACACGCCGATGGTGCGCCGCGCCCGCGAGGGGGTGATGGAGTTCCTGCTGATCAACCACCCGCTGGACTGCCCGATCTGCGATCAGGGTGGCGAGTGCGATTTGCAAGATCAGGCAATGGCTTACGGCGTGGACTTCAGCCGCTACCGCGAACCGAAGCGGGCCAGCGAGGATCTGGACCTCGGGCCGCTGGTCGCCACCGCGATGACGCGCTGCATCAGCTGCACCCGCTGCGTGCGCTTCACCTCGGAAGTCGCCGGGATCACCCAGATGGGCCAGACCGGGCGCGGCGAGGATGCCGAGATCACCAGCTACCTGAACCAGACGCTCGATTCGAACCTGCAGGGCAACATCATCGACCTTTGCCCGGTCGGCGCGCTGACCTCGAAGCCCTATGCCTTCACCGCGCGGCCGTGGGAACTGACCAAGACCGAGACCATCGACGTGATGGACGCGCTTGGCAGCAACATCCGGGTGGATACCAAGGGCCGCGAAGTGATGCGCATCATCCCGCGCAACAACGACGGCGTGAATGAAGAGTGGATCAGCGACAAGACCCGCTTTGTCTGGGACGGGCTGCGGCGGCAGCGGCTGGATACGCCCTACATCCGCGAGAACGGCAAGCTGCGCAAGGCGGGCTGGGGTGAGGCGCTGGCCGCGGTTGCCACGGCGATGAAGGGCAAGAAGGTGGCCGGGCTGGTCGGAGATCTGGCCCCGGTCGAGGCGGCGTTCGCGCTGAAGAACCTGATCGAGAGCCTCGGTGGCCATGTCGAGTGCCGCACCGATGGCGCCCGGCTGCCGATCGGCAACCGTGGGGCCTATGTCGGCACGGCGCGGATCGAGGATATCGACACGGCGGAAATGATCCAGCTGATCGGCACCAACCCGCGCGACGAGGCGCCGGTGCTGAACGCCCGCATCCGCAAGGCCTGGTCTGCGGGCGCCAAGGTCGGGCTGGTCGGCGCGGCGGTCGATCTGACCTATGACTATGCGCATGTCGGCACCGACCGGGCGGCGCTGGAGAAGCTCGTCGCGATGGACATCAGCGACGAGACCAAGGCCAAGCGGACCATCGTCATCGTCGGTCAGGGCGCGATCAACGAGGCCGATGGCGAGGCGGTGCTGGCGCTGGCGATGAAGCTGGCGGAAAACACGGCATCGAAATTCCTGGTGCTGCACACCGCTGCCGGGCGCGTTGGCGCGATGGACGTGGGCGCGGTGACCGAGGGTGGCCTGCCCGCCGCGCTCGACGGGGCCGAGGTGGTCTATAACCTTGGCGCCGACGAGGTCGACATCGCCGCCGGGCCCTTTGTGATCTATCAGGGCAGCCACGGCGACCGTGGCGCGCACCGCGCCGACGTGGTGCTGCCGGGCGCCGCCTATACCGAGGAAACCGGGCTGTTCGTGAACACCGAGGGGCGGCCGCAACTGGCGCTGCGCGCCGGCTTCCCGCCGGGCGCGGCAAAGGAAAACTGGGCGATCCTGCGGGCGCTGTCGGCCGAACTGGGCCAGACCCAGCCGTGGGACAGCCTGTCGGACCTGCGCCGCGCGCTGATCGCCGCGCATCCGCATCTGGCGGGCATCGACCTGGTGCCGGAAAACGTCTGGGTGCCGCTGGCGGTGCGCGCGCCCGCCAAGGCTGATTTCCGCAATGCGGTGAAAGACTTCTACCTGACCAACCCGATTGCGCGGGCGTCGGGGCTGATGGCCGAACTGTCGCGGGCGCAGGCCGCGCGGCAGGCCCAACCGATGGCGGCGGAGTGACCGGGAATGCGCCTCTGCCGCGGCCTTTGCGCGATCGGACTGTCCGCCTTGACGGTGCTGGGCGGCTGCGCGAATACGCCGTCGCAGGTGGCGGGGCAGGGCGATTTTCACCCGACCTATCTGGGCATCAAGACGGTGCTGCTGGATGGCGATCTGGTGGATTTCGTGGTGTCGATGAAGGACGCGCGCAACGGGGCGGATGTCGAGGCCTACGCGCGCTGCGCGGCGGCGCAATATGCGCTGATCCGCGGCTTCGGATTTGCCCGCCACGTGCGGACGAATGTGGCGCAAGAGGGTGGCGTTTGGCGCGGGGATGCGGTTTACACCATCTCGGCTGCGCTGCCCCGCGGGCTGATGACGATCGACGCCGAGGTGACGGTGCGCGATTGCGCAATGCAGGGAATACCGACGGTCTGAAGGCGGGCGGTCTGAAGATGGACGGCGCAGGGACGGGCGGACAGAGGATGAGGCACAATGGCTGACTTTCTGCAAACGGGGCTTGGAACGGCGATCCTGATCGCCTTGCAGGGCCTTCTGATCATCGCCTTCGTGATGATCTCGCTGCTGTTCCTCGTCTATGGCGACCGCAAGATCTGGGCCGCCGTGCAGATGCGGCGCGGCCCGAACGTGGTGGGCGCCTTCGGCCTGCTGCAATCGGTGGCCGACGCGCTGAAATACGTGGTCAAGGAAATCGTCGTGCCGGCGGGCGCCGACAAGGCGGTGTTCTTCCTCGCCCCGATGCTGTCCTTCGTGCTGGCGGTGCTGGCCTGGGCGGTGATCCCGTTCGCGCAGGGCTGGGTGCTCAGCGACATCAACGTGGCGATCCTCTTTGTCTTCGCGGTGTCCTCGCTCGAGGTTTACGGCGTCATCATGGGCGGCTGGGCCTCGAACTCGAAATACCCGTTCCTGGGGTCGCTGCGTTCGGCCGCGCAGATGATTTCCTACGAGGTGTCGCTGGGCCTGATCATCATCGGCATCATCATCTCGACCGGCTCGATGAACTTCGGCGATATCGTGAACGCGCAGAAGGGCCATCTGGGGCTCTTGAACTGGTACTGGCTGCCGCATCTGCCGATGGTGGCGCTGTTCTTCATCTCGGCGCTGGCCGAAACCAACCGCCCGCCGTTCGACCTGCCCGAGGCGGAATCGGAACTGGTCGCGGGGTTCATGGTCGAATATTCCTCGACGCCCTACCTTTTGTTCATGGCTGGCGAATACATCGCGATCTTCCTGATGTGCGCGCTGATCAGCCTGCTGTTCTTCGGCGGCTGGCTCAGCCCGATCCCCGGCCTGCCGGATGGCGTGCTCTGGATGGTCGGCAAGATGTCATTCTTCTTCTTCATGTTCGCGATGGTGAAGGCGATCGTGCCGCGCTACCGCTACGACCAGTTGATGCGGATCGGCTGGAAGGTGTTCCTGCCGATGAGCCTCGGCTGGGTGGTGATCGTGGCGTTCCTGGCGAAATACGACGTGCTCTGGGGGCTCTGGGCCCGCTACACGGTGGGAGGCTGAGATGGGCATCGACATCAACCGCGCCGTCAAATACTTCTTCCTGACGGATTTCATCAAGGGCTTCGACCTTGGCATGAAGTACTTCCTCGCGCCCAAGGCGACGCTGAACTACCCGCATGAAAAGGGGCCGCTGTCGCCCCGGTTCCGCGGCGAACACGCGCTGCGCCGCTATCCCAGTGGCGAGGAACGCTGCATCGCCTGCAAGCTCTGCGAGGCGATCTGCCCGGCGCAGGCGATCACCATCGACGCGGAACCCCGCGATGACGGCAGCCGCCGCACCACGCGCTATGACATCGACATGACCAAGTGCATCTACTGCGGCTTCTGTCAGGAAGCCTGCCCGGTCGATGCCATCGTCGAGGGCCCGAACTTCGAATTCGCCGCCGAAAGCCGGGAAGAGCTGTATTTCGACAAGGCCAAGCTGCTGGACAACGGCGACCGCTGGGAAGCCGAGATCGCCCGCAACCTCGCCGTGGATGCGCCCTACAGATGACCGAGGATTTCACCAAACTGTTCAAGGCGATGGTGGAGCAGGGCCAGGACATGGTCCGCGCCTTCAACCCGGCGCTGGAAAACATGCAGGTGAAGGGCTTCGACAGCCTGTTTCCGACCATGACCAAGGACATGATGGAAATGTGGTTCGGCAAGACCTTCAACAAGGAAGGGCTTGATGCCAAGACCCGGCTCTTGGTCACGCTGGCCGCGCTGACGGTCTTGGGCGCGCAGGCCGAGCCGCAGATCCGCATGACCATCCGGCATGCGCTGGAGGCCGGGGCCACCAAGCGCGAGATTGCCGAAGTGATCTCGCAGATGAGCATATTCGGCGGCCTGCCCGCCATGACAAAGGCGCTGGAGATCGCTCAGGGCGTCTTTGGCGGAACCGGGGAGGACAGCGAATGACTGTCGCGGCATTTGCCTTCTATCTTTTCTCGATCACGGCGGTAGCCGCGGGGGTCTTTGTCGTCACGGCCAGGAACCCGGTGCACTCGGTCCTGTGGCTGATCCTCGCCTTCCTGTCGTCGGCGGGGCTTTTCGTGCTGATGGGGGCCGAGTTCGTGGCGATGCTCTTGATCATCGTCTACGTCGGCGCGGTCGCGGTGCTGTTCCTGTTCGTGGTGATGATGCTGGATGTCGACTTCTCGGAACTGAAGGCCGAGATGGCGAAGTACATGCCGCTGGGTCTGCTGATCGGCGTCGTGCTGCTGATGGAATTCTTCATGGTGGTCGGCGTCTGGCACGCCTCTGACGCGGCCGAGGGGCTGCGCGCGGCGGTGACGCCGGATGTGGCGCAGGTGCAGAACACCAAGGCGCTGGGGATGCTCTTGTACGACAAATACGTGTTCCTGTTCATGATCGCGGGCCTGATCCTGCTGGTCGCGATGATCGGGGCGATCGTGCTGACCATGCGCCGCCGCAAGGACGTGAAGCGGCAAAACGTGCTGGCGCAGATGTGGCGCGACCCGGCCAAGGCGATGGAACTGATGGATGTGAAGCCGGGGCAGGGCCTCTAGCCCTCGTCATCCCCGCGCCAGCGGGGATCGCCGGACCGGCAGGATGTGACGCAGAGGCCCCCGCTTGCGCGGGGGTGACAGACGGAAAGCAACGGGTGCAAGGCCCGGAGGGACGCGAATGATCGGATTGACACATTACCTTGTCGTGGCGGCGTTTCTGTTCGTCATCGGCATCTTCGGCATCTTCCTGAACCGAAAGAACGTGATCGTCATCCTGATGTCGATCGAGCTGATGCTGCTGGCCGTCAACATCAACCTCGTCGCCTTCTCCAGCTTCGCGCATGACCTTGTGGGGCAGGTGTTCACCATGTTCGTGCTGACCGTCGCGGCGGCCGAGGCGGCGATCGGGCTGGCGATCCTGGTCAGCTTCTTCCGGACCCGCGGAACCATCGACGTCGAAGACGTCAACGTGATGAAGGGCTGAGGCGCATGCTTGAGATCATCCTTTTTGCGCCGCTCGTCGGGGCCCTGATCGGTGGCTTCTTCTGGAAGGCGATCGGCGAGAAGCCCGCGCAGTACCTGACGACGGGCCTGCTGTTCCTTGCCTGCCTTCTGTCCTGGGTGGTGTTCCTGACCTTCGACGGAACCACGCAGCACATCGAGATCATGCGCTACATCTCGTCGGGCAGCCTCGATACCTTCTGGGCGATCCGGCTCGACCGGCTGACGGCGATCATGCTGATCGTGGTCACCACGGTGTCGTCGCTGGTGCACCTCTACAGCCTTGGCTACATGGCGCATGACGAGAACTGGACCGAGGATCAGCCCTACAAGGCGCGCTTCTTCGCCTATCTCTCGTTCTTCACCTTCACCATGCTGGCGCTGGTGACGGCCGACAATCTGGTGCAGATGTTCTTCGGCTGGGAAGGGGTGGGCGTCGCGTCCTACCTGCTGATCGGCTTCTACTACAAGAAACCCAGCGCCAATGCCGCCGCGATCAAGGCCTTCGTGGTCAACCGGGTCGGCGACTTCGGCTTTGCCCTTGGCATCTTCGCGCTGTTCTTTCTGGTCGACTCGATCGACTTCGACACCATCTTCACAAAGGTGCCGACGCTGGCCACGACCAACCTGACGTTCCTGTGGACGCAGTGGAACGCGGCCGATCTGGTCGGTGTGCTGTTGTTCATCGGCGCCTCGGGCAAGTCGGCGCAGTTGTTCCTGCACACCTGGCTGCCCGACGCGATGGAAGGCCCGACGCCGGTTTCCGCGCTGATCCACGCCGCGACGATGGTCACCGCCGGGGTGTTCCTGGTCTGCCGGATGTCGCCGCTTTACGAATTCGCCCCGCATGCCCGCACCCTGGTGCTGGTCATGGGCGCCTCGACCGCGTTCTTTGCCGCCACCGTCGGTCTGGTGCAGAACGACATCAAGCGCGTCATCGCCTATTCGACCTGCTCGCAGCTGGGCTACATGTTCGCCGCCGCCGGGTCGGGCGTCTATGGCGTCGCGATGTTCCACCTGCTGACGCATGCCTTCTTCAAGGCGATGCTGTTCCTTGGCGCGGGCTCGGTCATCACCGCGATGCACCACGAACAGGACATGCGCAACTATGGCGGCCTGCGGAAGAAAATCCCGCTGACCTTCTGGGCGATGATGATCGGCACGCTGGCCATCACCGGCGTCGGCATCCCGTTCTCGAAGGAAATCGTCGGCCTGCCGATCGGTTTTGCCGGGTTCCTGTCGAAGGATGCGATCATCGAAAGCACCTATGCCAGCGGCTCGATGTATGCCTTCTGGCTCTTGGTGATCGCCGCCGCCTTCACCGCCTTCTACAGCTGGCGGCTGATGTTCATGACCTTCTACGGCGAGCCGAAGGGCGACCACCATGCCCACGACCACGCCCATGAAAGCCCGCTGAACATGTTGATCCCGCTGGGGGTGCTGGCGGTCGGCGCGACCTTTGGCGGGATGATCTGGTACAACAGCTTCTTCGGGTCGGAAACGATCATGTCGCACTTCTTCGCGCTTGGCGACCATGCCACGGTGCCGGGGCAGGGCGCGATCTTCATGGGGCCGGACAACCACGTGATCGAACACGCGCATGAAGGCCCGATGTGGGTCAGCCTGTCGCCGTTCATCGCGATGCTGCTGGGCTTCGGCGTGGCGTGGAAGATGTATATCCGCAGCCCCGAGCTGCCGGCGAAGCTGGCCGAGGCGAACAAGCCGCTGTACCTCTTCCTGCTGAACAAATGGTACTTCGACGAGATCTATGACGCGGTCTTCGTGAAGCCCGCGCTGGGGATCGGCCGCTTCCTGTGGAAGAAGGGCGATGGCGAGGTGATTGACGGCACCATCAACGGCGTGGCGATGGGCATCGTGCCCTGGTTCACCCGGCTCGCGGGCCGCGCCCAATCGGGCTATCTGTTCCACTACGCCTTCGCGATGGTGATCGGGATCGGTATTCTGATGACCTGGATGACACTGACCGGAGGGGCGCACTGATGGGCAACCTGCTTTCCATCATCACCTTTACGCCGCTGCTGGCGGCGCTGATCCTGGCGCTGTTCCTGCGCGGCGGGGATGAGGCCGCGGCCCGCAACGCCAAATGGCTGGCGCTGGCGGCGACGGTGCTGACGTTCCTCGTGTCGCTGCTGCTGCTGACCGGGTTCGACCCGCACGCGCCCGGCTTCCAGTTCGTCGAGGACCGGCCGTGGATTCTGGGCCTGCACTACAAGCTGGGCGTGGATGGCCTGTCGGTGCTGTTCGTGCTGCTGACCACCGCGCTGATGCCGCTGACCATCGCCGCCTGCTGGAAGGTGGATGTGCGGGTCAAGGAATACATGATCGCCTTCCTCGTGCTGGAAAGCCTGATGATCGGCGTCTTCGTGGCGCTGGACCTTGTGCTGTTCTACCTGTTCTTCGAGGCCGGTCTGATCCCGATGTTCCTGATCATCGGCATCTGGGGCGGCAAGGACCGCATCTATGCCTCGTTCAAGTTCTTCCTTTATACCTTCCTCGGCTCGGTGCTGATGCTGGTCGCGATGATCGCGATGTATGTGCAGGCGGGCACCACCGACATTCCGACGCTGCTGGCGTTCCAGTTCAGCGCCGGGCCGCTGAACCTTGCGGGCTGGCAGATCGCGGGCGGGGTGCAGACGCTGCTGTGGCTGGCCTTCTTCGCCAGCTTCGCGGTGAAGATGCCGATGTGGCCGGTCCATACCTGGCTGCCCGATGCGCACGTGCAGGCGCCCACCGCCGGGTCGGTGGTGCTGGCGGCGATCCTGTTGAAGATGGGCGGCTACGGCTTCCTGCGCTTCAGCCTGCCGATGTTCCCGGTGGCGAGCCACCTGATGGGGCCCTTCGTGCTCTGGCTGTCGGCGATCGCCATCGTCTACACCAGCCTTGTCGCGCTGGTGCAGCAGGACATGAAGAAGCTGATCGCCTATTCCTCGGTCGCGCATATGGGCTTTGTCACGATGGGCCTGTTCGCGGCGAACCAGCAGGGCATCGACGGCGCGATCTTCCAGATGCTGTCGCACGGCTTCGTGTCGGGGGCGCTCTTCCTGTGCGTCGGGGTGATCTACGACCGCATGCACACGCGCGACATCGACGCCTATGGCGGCCTCGTGAACCGGATGCCGATCTATGCGCTGGTCTTCATGTTCTTCACGATGGCCAACGTCGGGCTGCCGGGCACCAGCGGCTTCGTCGGGGAATTCCTGACGCTGATGGGCGTCTTCCAGGTCAACACCTGGGTGGCGGCGGTGGCGACGACCGGGGTGATCCTGTCGGCCTCCTACGCGCTCTGGCTTTACCGCCGGGTGGCGCTTGGCGATCTGGTGAAAGAGACGCTGAAGACGATCACCGACATGGACCTGCGCGAACAGATCATCTTTGCCCCGCTGGTCGCGATGTCGCTGTTCCTGGGCCTCTACCCCAGCTCGGTGACCGATATCGTCGGCCCCTCGGTGGCGGCCCTCGTGCAGCACTACGATACGCAGGTGGCGCAAGCCCCGGCGCTGATGCAAGCCACGCAACTGGCGCAGAACTGAAGGACCGAAGGCATGAACCCTGGCGATTTTTCCACTGCGCTGCCGGAAGTCCTGATCGCGATCTATGCGATGGCGGCGCTGCTGTTCGGCGTCTACTCGGGCAAGGACAAGGCGGCCTCGCTGGTCCTCTGGGCGACGGCGGCGGTCTTCGTGCTGGTGGCGCTGTGGATCGGCACCTCCAGCGGCAGCCGCACCGCCTTTGGCGGCATGTTCATCGACGACGCCTTTGCGCGCTTTGCCAAGGTGACGGTGCTGGTCTCGGCGGCGGCGGTGCTGGCGATCGGGCAGGACTACATGTCCCGGCGCGACCTGCTGCGGTTCGAATATCCGGTGCTGATCGCGCTGGCCGTGGTGGGCATGATGATCATGGTCTCGGCGGGCGACCTGATGGCGCTGTACATGGGGCTGGAACTGCAATCGCTGGCGCTTTACGTCGTGGCCTCGCTGCGCCGCGATAACGTGAAATCGACGGAAGCGGGCCTGAAGTATTTCGTGCTGGGCGCGCTCAGCTCGGGCCTCTTGCTTTACGGCGCCTCGCTGACCTACGGCTTTGCCGGCACCACGCTCTTTTCCGGCATCATCACCACGGTGCATCAGGGCGACATGTCGATGGGCCTGCTGTTCGGTCTGGTGTTCCTGCTCTCGGGCCTGGCGTTCAAAATCTCGGCGGTGCCGTTCCACATGTGGACGCCCGACGTCTATGAAGGCTCGCCCACCCCGGTCACCGCCTTCTTCGCCACCGCGCCCAAGGTCGCCGCGATGGCGCTGATCGCGCGGCTGGCCGAGGGCGCCTTTGGCAGCGCGCCGAAAGACTGGGGCCAGATCCTCGCGCTGTTGTCGGTGGCTTCGATGTATCTGGGCGCCGTGGCGGCGATCGGGCAGAAGGACATCAAACGCCTGATGGCCTATTCCTCGATCAGCCACATGGGCTTTGCGCTGATGGGCCTGGCGGCGGGCACGGCGGGCGGCGTCAAGGCGATGCTGATCTACATGGTGATCTATGTCACCATGAACGTCGGCGCCTTCGCCTTCATCCTGTCGATGGAAAAAGACGGCAAGCCGGTGACCGACATCGCCAGCTTGCGCATGTATTCGCGCCGCGAGCCGCTGAAGGCACTGGCCATTCTGGTCTTGATGTTCTCGCTCGCGGGGGTGCCGCCGATGGTCGGCTTCTTCGGGAAGTTCTACGTGCTGATGGCGGCGGTCAACGCGGGCATGGCCTGGCTGGCCGTGCTGGGGGTGATCGCCTCGGTGATTGGCGCGTTCTACTATCTGCGCATCGTCTACTACATGTACTTCGGCGAGGATCGCGCCGGGATCGACGCGGGCACCATGCGCCCGGTCGCCTGGGCCGCGCTGATGGTGTCGGCGGTGATCATGGTCGTCGGCGTGGTCAACCTCTTCGGGGTCGAGGCGCTGGCGCAGGCCGCCGCGGGCGCGCTTGTCCACTGACGCGACCTGGCCCGAGGGCGTGGCGCGCCACGTTCTTGGCCAGACCGATTCCACCAATGCCGAGGCCGCGCGCCTTGCGCCCGCGCTCAGCGGCCCGGCGTGGATCATGGCGCATCGCCAGACGGCCGCCCGCGGCCGCCGCGGCCGCGCTTGGTCGATGCCAGAGGGCAACTTTGCCGCCACGCTGGTGATGCGGCCACGGGAACGGCCCGAGGTGGTGGCGCTGCGCAGCTTCGTCGCCTCGCTCGCGCTCTTCGACGCCTTCGTGGCGGTCAGCGGCAGGGCCGAGCCGTTTGCGCTGAAATGGCCCAATGACGTGCTGCTGAACGGCGGCAAGGTGGCGGGGATCCTGCTGGAAAGCGTGGGCCAAGGCGCGGGCGTGGCGCATCTGGCGATCGGCATCGGCGTCAACCTTGTCGCGGCACCGGGCGCCGATCAGGTCGAACCCGGCGCGCTGCGCCCGGTCAGCCTGCTGGAGGAAACCGGCGCGCGGGTGACGGCCGAGGAATTCCTGGACGCCCTCGCCGCGGCCTACGCGGCGTGGGAGGCGATCTTTGCCGCCCAAGGCTTCGCGCCGATCCGCACCGCATGGCTGGCCCGCGCCGCCCGGATCGGCCAGCCGATCACCGCGCGCACCGGCAGCGACAGCATCACCGGCACCTTCGAGACGGTGGACGACAGCGGCGCGCTGGTGCTGCAAACCGCGCGCGGCCCTCGGGCGATCCCGGCGGCCGAGGTGTTTTTCTGAAAGGGGCGGGGATGCTTCTGACCATCGACTGCGGCAATACCAACACGGTCTTCGCGATCTGGGATGGCGCCGAGTTCCGCGCCACCTGGCGCATCGCCACCGATCACCGCCGCACGGCGGATGAGTATTTCGTCTGGCTGTCGTCGCTGATGATGCTGAACAAGGTCGAGGCGACGATCACCGAGGCGATCATCTCTTCCACCGTGCCACGGGTGGTGTTCAACCTGCGTGTGCTGTGCAACCGCTACTACGATTGCCGCCCGATCGTGGTGGGCAAGCCCGAATGCCACTTGCCGGTCGCGCCCCGCGTCGATTTCGGCACCACGGTCGGCCCCGACCGGCTGGTGAACACGGTGGGCAGCTTCGATCGCTACGGCGGCGACCTGATCGTGGTCGATTTCGGCACCGCCACCACCTTTGACGTGGTGGATGTCGACGGCGCCTATATCGGCGGCGTCATCGCGCCCGGCGTGAACCTTTCGCTCGAGGCGCTGCACATGGCGGCGGCCGCGCTGCCGCATGTCGACGTCAGCCGCCCGCAATCGGCGATCGGCACCAACACCGTCGCCTGCATGCAATCGGGCATCTTCTGGGGCTACATCGGGCTGTGCGAGGGCATCGTGCGCCAGATCCGCATCGAACGCGACCGCCCGATGCGGGTGATCGCCACCGGTGGGCTTGCGCCGCTCTTCGATCAGGGCTTTACGCTCTTCGACAAGGTTGACGATGACCTGACCATTCATGGCCTCACGGTCATCCACCGCTACAACATGGAACTGGAAACCGCATGAGCGACGAACGCCTGATCTATCTTCCCCTCGGTGGCGCGGGGGAGATCGGGATGAACTGCTACGTCTACGGCTATGGCCGCGAGGGGCGCGAGCGGCTGATCGTCGTCGATCTGGGCGTGACCTTCCCCGAGGCCGAAACCACGCCGGGGGTGGATCTGATCCTGCCCGACATCAAGTGGCTGGCCGACCGCGCCGACCGGATCGAGGCGATCTTCATCACCCATGCGCACGAGGATCACGTCGGCGCCCTTGGCCACCTCTGGCCGCGGCTGAAGGCGCAGGTTTACTGCCGCCGCTTCACCGGCGCCATCGCGCGCCTGAAGATGGAGGATCAGGGTCACCCCGCGACCGCCATCACGGTGGTCGAGCCGCGCCCTGACGTGGTCGAGGCCGGGCCGTTCCGCGTGCAGTTCGTGCCAGTGTCGCATTCGATCCCGGAAAGCTCGGCGCTGATCATCGACACGCCGGTAGGCCGCATCGTGCATTCGGGCGATTTCAAGCTGGACCCGAACCCGGTGGTGGGCGAGCCCTACGACCCCGAGGAAAGCGACATGGTCGCGGGTGAAGGCGAGGGGGTGAAGGTGCTGGTGTGCGATTCCACCAACGTCTTCACGCCGCATCCGGGCCGCAGCGAAAGCTCGATCGGTCCGGCGCTGCGCGAACTGGTGGAAGGCGCTTCGGGGCTGGTGGTGGCGACCACCTTCGCCTCGAACGTGGCGCGGCTAAAGACGCTGGCCGAGGCCGGGCGGGCGGCGGGCCGCTCGGTCTGCCTGATGGGGCGGGCGATGAAGCGGATGGTGACGGCGGCGGTCGAAACCGGCGTGCTGACCGATTTTCCGCCCACGGTGCCGCCGGAAATGGCCGCCGAGATCCCGCGCGGCAACCTGATGCTGATCGTCACTGGTAGTCAGGGCGAACGCCGTGCCGCCTCGGCGCAGCTGTCGCGCGGCAAGTATCTGGGGATCGAGCTGAAAGAGGGCGACACGTTCCTGTTTTCCTCGAAAACCATCCCCGGCAACGAACGCGGCGTGAACCGCATCATCAACGCCTATTCGGAAATGGGCGTGAACGTGGTCGATGACCAGACCGGGCGCTATCACGTCTCGGGCCATGCCAACCGGCCCGATCTGGAACGGGTGCATGCGGCGATGAAGCCCGCGATCCTGATCCCGATGCATGGCGAGCATCGCCACCTGCGCGAACACGCGCGGCTGGCGGCGGCGAAGGGCATCGCCTCGGATGTGGTGACGAACGGCATGATGGTCGACCTGACCGGCGAGACGCCCGAGGTGGTCGAATACATCGAAACCGGCCGCGTCTATCTGGACGGCACCGCGCTGGTGGGGGCGATGGATGGCGTCATCCGCGACCGCATCCGGATGGCGATGAACGGCCACGCGCTGATCACCCTGATCATGGACGAGGACGAGGCACCGCTTGGCGACGCCTGGGCGGAACTGATGGGGTTGCCGTTGCGCGGCCGCAGCGGGCGGCTGCTGGCCGAGGTGGTGGAGGCCGACCTGTCGGAATTCCTCGGCCGCGCCGATACGCGCCTGCTGGCCAATGACGACAAGATGGATGAGGCGGTGCGCCGCGTCGTGCGTCAGGTCGCGATGGAAGAGGTCGGCAAGAAGCCCGAGGTGACGGTGGTCGTCAGCCGCCTGCTGGCGGGCTGAGGCCCATCACCCCGGCGCTGAATGGAAAACGCGCCCCCGAGGGGGCGCGTTTGTCATTCCTGGCTGGCCTGCGGCACGAAACTGCGGGTCAGGAAATCCGGCATGTGGTCGCCCATCCCCATCACGCGATCGTCGTTGTGGCGCGACTCGGCGGGGCGGCGGCGCTGTTCGTTGCGGCGCTCTTCCGGGCGTTCTTCACGCCGTTCGGTGTGACGCTCGCGGCGGCGCGGCTGCTCGGGCGCGGCTTCGGCCACTTCGACCACGCGGGCCTCGACCTCGGGCAGCGGCTGCATCGCGGCGACCTGATGATGGTCGGCCACCGGGCGCGGCGGCGCGTCATGGCGCGGCGCGCGGCGTTCCGGGCGCGGGCGGCGGCCGCTGTCGCCTTCACGCTCGGCGCTGGCCTCGTATTCCGGAACCGGCCCGGCCGGGATCGGTTTCTTCAGCAACCCTTCGATGGCGCTGACGTATTTGTCATCGGCGGGCACCGCGATCGTATAGGCCTTGCCCGCCCGCCCGGCGCGACCGGTGCGGCCGATCCGGTGCACGTAATCCTCGGGGTGGGTCGGCACGTCGAAGTTGAACACATGGCTGACCGCCGGAATATCAAGCCCGCGCGCCGCCACGTCGGACGCCACCAGCAAGTGCAACGAGCCGTCGCGGAAGCCGTCCAGCGTCTTGGTGCGGACCGACTGATCCAGATCGCCGTGGATCGGCGCGGCGTTGAAGCCGTGCTGTTTCAGCGACTTGGCGACCACGTCCACATCCATCTTGCGGTTGCAGAAGATGATCGCGTTGGTGCAGGCGTCGCCCTCTTGCTTGACCAGCGCGCGCAGCACGGCGCGCTTTTCGGCAAAGCCGCGATCCTTGCGCGTCGGCTTGATCGCGATCAGCTGCTGTTCGATGGTTTCCGAGGCCGTCGCCTGCCGCGCGATCTCGATCCGGGCCGGGCTGTGCAGGAAGGCGTTGGTGATGCGCTCGATTTCCGGCGCCATCGTGGCGGAATAGAAGAAGGTCTGCCGGGTGAAGGGCGTCAGGCTGAAGATGCGCTCGATATCCGGGATGAAGCCCATGTCGAGCATGCGGTCGGCCTCGTCCACCACCATGATCTGCACGCCGGTCAGCAGCAGTTTGCCACGCTCGAAATGGTCGAGCAGGCGGCCGGGGGTGGCGATCAGCACATCGACGCCACGGTCGATCAGCTTGTCCTGTTCGCCGAACGACACGCCGCCGATCAGCAGCGCCTTGGTCAGCTTCAGATACTTGGTGTAGGTCTCGAAGTTCTCGGCCACTTGCGCGGCCAGTTCGCGCGTCGGGCACAGCACGAGGCTGCGCGGCATCCGCGCGCGGGCGCGCCCGTTGGCCAGCATGGTGATCATCGGCAACACAAAGCTTGCGGTCTTGCCGGTGCCGGTCTGGGCGATGCCCAGCACGTCCTTGCCTTCAAGCGCGTGCGGGATGGCCTGAGCCTGAATCGGGGTCGGGGTTTCGTAGCCGGCATCTGCAACGGCTTGCAGGACCCTCGGGTCCAGGGCGAGGTCGGAAAATTTGGTCATTGGCGTCCTGAAGAATGCGGCATCGGACCGCATGGATGAGTGGGACGCTGTTTACCGGGCGCCCCGGCGTCGGGTGAGTCTCTCCAAAAGGAGATGGGAGGGGGTTAGCCGAAATGCAAGGAAGGGTCAAGGATGACAACCGGATGGCCCGCCCGCAGCCCGGCAAGGCCCGGCCGACCGGCCGTGGCGGCACCCCGCGGGCGGTTGCGGCAATCCGGGCGACGTGCTGCAATGGCCCTGTCGCGGCGGCCCAGGGCGGCGGCGCGACGCAAGGAAGCGCGCAAAGGAGACCACGATGATCACCAAGAGCGGATCGGCGATCTGGACCGGCAGCCTGAAAGAAGGCGGCGGCAGCATCACCACGCAAAGCGGGGCATTGAACGCCATCCCCTTCAGCTTTGCGACCCGGTTCGAGGACAAGACCGGCAGCAACCCCGAGGAACTGATCGGCGCGGCCCATGCGGCCTGCTACTCGATGTTCCTGTCGGCGCTGATGGGCGGGGCCGGGATCACGCCCGCCTCGATCACGACGACCTCGACCATCACGCTGGACCCCACGACCGAAGGCAGCCCGACGGTGACCAAGGCGCATCTGGCGACGGTGGTAAAGGCCGACGCGCCCGAGGCGAAGCTGAGGGAACTGGCGGCGCAGGCGGAGGCAGGCTGCCCGATTTCCAAGCTTCTGCGCGCCGAAGTGACGCTGGAAGTGACAATCGGCTGAATGATAGGCGCGGCGACCCCGGTTGCCGCGCCGCTTCCCGGTTGCCGTGCCGCCCGCCACAGCGCATGGTTCGGGGAATGCAGCATCACCCCGGGTCGGCGGGGTTGTGGCCTGATGCAGGCTCCGGTCATTGCGCCACGGCGCGGAAAGAGGGACCGGTGCTGATCCGCTACGGCTACGAGATTACCGTGACTTGCCCGCAGGACACGCCGATGGTCTGCCTGCTCGCCGCCCACCCCGAGAATGAACCGGCCCGGCGCGCGCTCGAAACGGTGATCGCCACGCCGCCGGTGCCGATGCGGACCTATACCGACCTGTTCGGCAACACCTGTCGCCGTTTTGTGGCGCCCGCCGGGGATTTCACGCTCTGGGGCGACGGGGTGATTGAAAACAGCGGCTTGCCGGACGTTGCTGAACCATTGGCGCAAGAGATTCCGGTGGCCGACCTGCCCGACGATAGCCTGGTTTACCTGATGGGCAGCCGCTATTGCGAAACCGACCGGCTGAGCCAGATCGCATGGGACAGGTTCGGCGGCGTCAGCCCCGGCTGGGGCCGGGTGCAGGCGATCTGCGATTATGTCAAAGGCCACATCCGCTTTGACTACCTGCAGGCGCGGTCCACCCGCACCGCCTACGAGGGCTGGCAGGAGCGTGTCGGCGTCTGCCGCGACTACGCCCACCTTGCCATCGCGCTCTGCCGCTGCATGAACATTCCGGCGCGCTACGTGAACGGCCATCTGGGCGATATCGGCGTACCGATCCTGAGCCCGATGGATTATTCCGCCTGGATGGAGGTTTACTTGGGGGGCCGCTGGTGGACCTTCGATCCGCGCAACAACGTGCCCCGCATCGGCCGCATCGTGGTGGCCCGCGGCCGCGACGCCGCCGATGTGCCGCTGATCAACTCCTTCGGCCCGCATGTGCTGAAAGGCTTCCGGGTCTGGACCTATCCGGTGGAAGCGGCCTAAGGGGCGCCCGGCCGCGCCCCCATTCTTCCTGGCGGAAATACTCCACGGGGGTGCGGGGGTGTGAAACCCCCGCTCACCACGCCGGACGCAAGTGCCGCGTCAGACCATCATCTCTTTCGTCGCCGTCAGCTTCACATCCGGAAAATCGCGCCCCACCCGGTCGATGTCCCATTGCAGGCGCGTCAGGTAGACCAGATCGCCGTCGCTGTCGGTGGCGATGTGGCCCTTGTTGACGTTCACGAACTTCTCCACCGCCGCCTTGTCGCCCGACACCCAGCGGGCAGAGGTGAAATGCGAGGATTCGAACCGCACCGGCAGCGAATATTCCTGCTCGATCCGGCTGGCCAGCACGTCGAATTGAAGCGCGCCGACCACGCCCACGATGAAGCCTGAGCCGATCATCGGCTTGAACACCTTGGCGGCGCCTTCCTCGGCGAATTGCATCAGTGCCTTGTCGAGGTGCTTGGCCTTCATCGGGTCCATCGCGCGCACCGATTGCAGCAGTTCCGGCGCGAAGCTGGGGATGCCGGTAAAGCGCAGCGTCTCGCCCTCGGTCAGCGCGTCGCCGATGCGCAACTGGCCGTGGTTCGGAATGCCGATGATGTCACCGGCCCAAGCCTCTTCCGCCAGTTCACGGTCGGCGGCGAGAAACAGCACCGGGTTCGTCACCGCCATCGGTTTCTTCGACCGCACGTGCAGCAGCTTCATGCCGCGCTCGAAATGCCCCGAGGCGAGGCGGACAAAGGCGACCCGGTCGCGGTGCTTGGGGTCCATGTTGGCCTGCACCTTGAACACGAAGCCGGTCACGGTGGTTTCCTCGGGCGCGATCTGGCGTTCGGCGGCGCGCTGCGGCTGCGGTTCCGGCCCGTATTCGCCGATGCCCGCCATCAGTTCCTTCACCCCGAACGAGTTGATCGCCGAGCCGAACCAGATCGGCGTCATGTGGCCTTCCAGAAAGGCCTGCCGGTCGAAGGCGGGCAGCAGCTCGCGCGCCATCTCGACCTCTTCGCGCAGGGTTTCCAGCAGGTCGGCGGGCACGTGTTCGGCCAGCTTTGGGTCGTGCAAGCCGTTGATCTTGATCGACTCGGCCACCTTGTTGCGGTCGGCGCGGTCCATCAGTTCCAGCCGGTCGTGCAGGATGTCGTAGCAGCCGACGAACTCGCGCCCGACGCCGATCGGCCAGCTTGCCGGGGTCACGTCGATGGCCAGGTTTTCCTGAATCTCGTCGATGATGGTGAAGGTGTCGCGGGCCTCGCGGTCCATCTTGTTGCAGAAGGTCAGGATCGGCAGATCGCGCAACCGGCAAACCTCGAAGAGCTTGCGGGTCTGGCTTTCCACCCCCTTGGCGCCGTCGATCACCATCACCGCCGCGTCCACCGCGGTCAGGGTGCGATAGGTATCCTCGGAAAAGTCGCTGTGGCCGGGGGTATCGACCAGATTGAAGCGGTAGCGCCCGAAGTCGAACGACATCGCCGAGGCCGAGACGGAAATGCCGCGTTCCTGCTCCAGCTTCATGAAGTCGGACCGGGTCCGCCGCGCCTCGCCCTTGGCGCGCACCTGGCCCGCCATCTGGATCGCGCCGCCGAACAGCAGGAACTTTTCGGTCAGCGTGGTTTTCCCGGCGTCGGGGTGCGAGATGATCGCAAAGGTCCGGCGGCGGGCGATTTCGGGCGGCAGGGTGGGGCGGTTGTCCAGCATGGCGCGGCTATAGCCGAGGCGCGGGGGCCGGGCAAGGCGGGGTGGGGCTCGCGCCCTAGCCGCTCCGGTCGAACGCCGAAAGGGAAACGCTGTGTTTACGCGGTGGGCCGGTTTTCGGCCGCAGGCTTCATTGAGTTAACATATCCTTAAGGATAGGCTGCCCGCGACGGGCTTCGCCGCCGCGTCAGGTAACGCACCTTGGGTGCCGGGTAGGGGGTTGCGATGTCTGCGAAACTGGTGCTTTGCCTTGCGGGTCTTGCGATGCTGTCGGCCTGTGGCGGCGGCGGTGGCGGGACGGATCCCACAGACGCCTTCACGGCCAATGCACAGGCCTTCGCGACGATGAGCGATCAGGTCGTGGGCGACGGGACCGGAGCCAATCCGGGCCTGACGCACACCAGCCCGTCGAACATGCCCGCCAGCGGTACGGCCAGTTTCAACGGCTATGCCGCCGTGCTGGGCGGCTACAGCAGCGATCCCAATCCCCGTCTTGCCCTGGTCGCCCCGGCGACGATGAGCGCGGATTTCGCCAGCGGGTCGATCACCGGATCGGCGACAGGCTTCACCGGCGTGAATGTCGATCCGGCCACCGGCGATCCGGTCGGCTCGCCCGCGAACTATGCCGGTACGATCACGCTTTCGAACGGCTGCACCGGCGCCGTGGTCGGCTGCGCGGTGGCGGGTACACCCTATGCGGTGTCGGCGACCGGGTCGGGCACGCTGACCGGTGACGGCAATTCGCTGACGGCGAGCGTGCCGATGGCCGGCCTTATTTACGGCAACCCCGGCGTGAAGGCGATCAATTTGGCCGGCATAACCAATGGCGCCACCCTGAACGGGACGACGGCGGTGGCCGAGATGAGCTTCGTCGGAACGAAGTAACGCGGCGCTAACCCGCCCGGCTTTGGCGGAACAGCGCCGCCGGGCCGATCTCGTCCAGCGCCAGCCGACCGGCTTCGGTGCCGAAGTGCTGGTTCTGGCTGAGGCCGGGGAAGCGGGCCTTGACCTCGGCGGCCAGATCCTCGGGCAGGTGCGACAGGGTGGCGTCGTTCACCATCAGGCTTTCGGCCGGGATCCCCTCGGCATAGACGATCTCATGCCGGTCGAAGATCAGGCTGAAGTAATCGACAAAGCCGCCCTCGCGCAGAAAGACGTGTTCGTCATCCACCAGATGCTTGGCCTGCACCAGCAGTTCGGCGGTGCGCAGCAGCCGGGTGCGGTTGCGCTGATACAGGAACATCCGGTGATGCTGGCCCACGATCAGGTCGCCGGAATTGCTGAGCGTGCCCGCCGTGATCACCACTGGCGCGAAGCTGCCCACGGCGCGCAGCGTGGCGCGGCCGATCCAGCGCACCGGCTGCGGCCCGTGATCGCGGGTCAGCACCCGGTCGCCCGGTTGCAGCGCCTCGATCGGCACCTGATGGCCATCGGCCAGCGCGATCATCGTGCCGCGCCCGAACGAGATGCAGACCAGATCCGACAGCCGCACGGCGCCGGGGTCGGCGGCGACGCGGATCAGGGTGTAATCGGTCTTGGGCGCCATCGGCGACAGCGGCAGGGCATATAGGCCGCCCGCGCCGGTCGTGGCCTGATGCCGCAGGATCAAAAGCTCCACCGAGTCGCCCGCGCCCGCCATCAGCATCAGCCGCGCGCAAAGCTCGACCCGGTCGCCCGCCTGCCCGACGCCGGAACCGGGCGCCACCATCTGCACCCGGCCTGCAGTGCCAAGATCGCCCGCCGCCGGGGCGATGGTCAGCCGCAGCGGTTCGGCATCGGGGTGAAGCTGATAGACGTCACCGGCGCAGACCGCATCGGCATCGCCGACGTCATCGCCGAAGTTCGCGCCAGAGGTGACATAGATCGCTGCGGCCGGGAACACCTGACAGGCGTAGCCGGGCACGCAAGCCTCGGGGCCATCGTCTGGGGTCAGCTCTGCCATCGTTTGATCCTTCCGGTCGCGGCGCCCCGCAGGGGGATGCCGCCGATGGTCTGGGTATCGGGCAAAAACGTCAAAGTTTTGGCAAGATTGTTCCGAAACGGTGAACGTTTGGCTGCCCGTCCGGCGCCGATCCGGCGCCAGCGGCGGGATTGGCGCTTTTCCCGCGCGGGCCCCGGTGCTAGCCACGGGGCAGGACATCGAATAGGGGAATGCAGATGGATCTGGGCATCAAGGGGCGGCGCGCGCTGGTGACGGCCTCGTCAAAGGGTCTGGGGCGCGGCTGCGCTCAGGCGCTGGCGGCGGCGGGGGTCAACCTCGTGCTGAACGCCCGCGGCGCCGAGGCGCTGGAGGCGACGGCGGCGGAACTGCGATCGACCTATGACGTGCAGGTGGCGGCGGTGGCCGCCGACATCACCACGCCCGAGGGCCGCGACCTGGTGCTGATCGAGGCCGGGCAGGTGGATATTCTGGTCACCAACGCGGGCGGCCCGCCGCCCGGCATGTGGACCGACTGGAGCCGCGAGGATTTCATCCGCGCGCTCGATGCCAACATGCTGACGCCGATCGCGCTGATGCAGGCGCTGATGCCGGGGATGATGGCGCGCGGCTGGGGCCGTGTGGTGAACATCACCAGCCAGTCGGTGAAGTCGCCGATCGCGCAGCTGGGGCTGTCGAACGCGGCGCGGGCCGGGCTGACCGGCTTTGTCGCGGGCACGGCGCGGCAGGTGGCGGGCAAGGGCGTGACGATCAACAACCTGTTGCCCGGCATCCATGCGACCGACCGCGCCATCTCGCTCGACACCGGGGTGGCCAAGGCGCAGGGCATCAACCGCGAAGTGGCGGCCGAGCGGCGCGCCGCGACCATTCCGGCCGGGCGCTATGGCACGGCGGCCGAGTTCGGGGCGATGTGCGCCTTCCTCTGCTCGACCCATGCGGGCTTCATCGTGGGGCAGAACATCCTGCTGGACGGTGGCGCGATGAACGCGACGCTGTAGGCTGGCGCCGGGAAAAATCCGGGGGCGGGCGCGATTGGGGCTTTGATCTGCCCGCTCAAGACAATATGTCATGAACGTCAAGGGTCGCGCGGCATGCCGCGCCAAGGGAGGAGATCGACATGTTGAACAATATCGGGCTTCCCGGCCTCATCCTGATCGCCGTTGTCTTCCTCGTGCTGTTTGGCAAGGGCAAGGTCAGCTCGCTGATGGGTGAAGTCGGCAAAGGCATTACCGCCTTCAAGAAGGGCATCGACGACAGTTCGAAGCCGGCCGCCGAGGCCGCCGACGCGGCTGACGAGAAGGCCAAGGAAAAAGACAAGGTCTGACCGGACCCGGATGCAGGCAGGCTGAACGCGAATGTTTGATATCGGCTGGTCCGAACTGATGCTGATCGGGATCGTGGCCCTGATCGTCGTAGGCCCGAAGGACCTGCCGAAGCTTTTTCACGCGCTTGGCCAGTTCACGGCCAAGGCGCGCAGCATGGCCCGCGATTTCCAGCGCGCGATGGAACAGGCCGCCCGCGAGGCGGGTGCCGAAGACATCGCCAAGGACTTGAAATCCATCACTTCGGTGAAGTCGATGGGGCTTGATGCGCTGTCGAGCGCGTCGAAGAAGATCGACTCGTGGGATGCCGCCAAGCGCGCCGCGACGGCCACACCGGGGGCCGAGGCCGAAGCCGCCGCCCCGGCCGATATGGGCCCCGCCACCGCCGAACTTGCGGCACAGGTGAAGGCCAACGCCGCCGCGGCCGAGGCTGCGGCCGCCGAACGCGCCGCCCTGCGCAACCGCCCGACGCCCGAGGAACTGGCCGAATACGCGCCGGAACCCGCCGCCGAGCCTGCCCCGAAACCCGCCCGCAAGCCGCGCGCCAAGGCCGCCGACGGTGCCGCACCGGCCAAGAAACCGGCCGCCGATGCCGCCGCCGCGCCCAAACCGCGCGCGCCGCGCAAGCCCAAGGCCGCCGCGGCGGATGCCCCGGCGCCCAAGCCGCGCGCCAAGGCCGCTGCCAGGAAGAATGACGCATGAGCGCCGACGACATCGACCAATCCGGCGCCCCGCTGATGGAGCATCTGGCCGAGTTGCGCACTCGGCTGATCTGGTCGGTCAGCGCCTTCATGGTGGCGCTGGTGCTGTGCTACACGGTCTCTGACCCGATCTTCAACTTCCTGACCCATCCGATCTGCCGCGCGATGGCCGCCCGGCATCAGGCCTGTGGCCTGACGATGATCAAGCTGCAGGAAGGTTTCTTCGTCGCCATCCGCATCTCGGCGATCGGCGGGCTGGTGCTGTCGTTCCCGATCATCAGCTATCAGCTGTGGCGCTTCGTCGCCCCCGGCCTTTACAAGAAGGAACGCGCGGCGTTCCTGCCGTTCCTGTTGGCCTCGCCGGCGATGTTCCTGCTGGGCGCGGCCTTTGCCTATTACCTGATCCTGCCGATGGCCTTCGGCTTCTTCCTCAGCTTCCAGCAGCCGGGCCCGACGCCGGGCACCTTGGCACCGGATGGCAGCGGCGCCGCGCTGGCGCAGGCGGGCATCACCTTCCAGGGCTCGATCGAGGCTTATCTTGCGCTGACCACCACCTTCATCGTGGCCTTCGGGCTGTGCTTTCAGCTGCCGGTGCTGCTGACGCTGATGGGCAAGGCGGGGCTGGTCACGTCGAAGGCGCTGGTCGGCACGCGGCGCTATGCGGTGCTGCTGATCCTGGTGCTGGCCGCCGTGGTGACGCCGCCCGACGTGGTGTCGCAGCTGCTGCTGTTCTCGGTGGTCTACGGGCTTTACGAGATCTCGATCATTCTGATCCGCCGGATCGAGAAGAAGCGCGAGGCCGAACTGCGCGCCGAAGGGCTGTGGGACGAGGACGAGGACGCCGAAAAGTGACCGTCGACCCCCTGGTCCGGATCGCCGAGGCGCTGGAACGGCTGAGCCCGCCCAGGGCCCTTGCCCCTGACTTCGGCGCGGCGGATGCCTTCGTCTGGCACGTCGCCCCGGACCGGCTGGAACCGGTGCCGAAGGTCAGCCGGGTGGATCTGGCGCTGCTGATCGGCGTCAACCGGGCGCGTGACATCCTGCTGGAAAACACGCTGCAATTCGCCCGCGGCCTGCCCGCCAACAACGCCCTGTTGTGGGGCGCGCGCGGGATGGGAAAGTCGAGCCTTGTCAAAGCGGTGCACGCCGAAGTTCGGGCGACCGGCGCAGCCCTGAAGATGGTCGAACTGCAACGCGAGGATCTGCCCTCGGTCGGCCGCCTGCTGCATCTGCTGCGCGACCGCGCCGAACGCTTCCTGCTGTTTTGCGACGACCTGTCGTTCAGCCATGATGACGAACACTACAAAAGCCTGAAGGCGGTGCTGGACGGCGGCATCGAGGGGCGGCCCGAGAATGTGGTGTTCTACGCCACCTCGAACCGCCGCCACCTGATGCCGCGCGACATGATCGAGAATGAACGGTCTTCGGCGATCAACCCCTCCGAGGCGGTTGAGGAAAAGGTCTCGCTGTCCGACCGGTTCGGGCTGTGGCTGGGCTTCCACCCCTGCGACCAGGACGATTACCTGGCAATGATCCGGGGCTATTGCGACGCCTACGGCGTGGCGATCGACGATGCCACCCTGCGCGCCGAGGCGATCGAGTGGCAGGCAACGCGCGGCGCCCGGTCGGGCCGCGTCGCCTGGCAGTATTTCACCGATCTGGCCGGGCGGCGCGGCGTCCGGTTCTAGGCCGCCTCAGTTCAGCACCGTGGCCGGGTCGATCGGCTCGATCCCCTGCGACACCACGAAATGCAGGAACGCCGGGTCGCCCGCGCGGATCACGGCGATCTTCTGGCCGCGTTTCACCTTGTCGCCCTTGGCCACCGTCACCCCGTCGATGCGCTGGTAGGCCGACAGCAGGTTGCCGTCGTGGCGGATCACCACGATCGGGAAACCATCGGTATCCTTGGTGATCGCCGCCACCGTGCCATCGCCCGAGGCGACCACGGCGCTGCCTGCGGCGGCGGCGATGTCGATGCCTTCGGCCTTCTTGGAGAAAGGGCGGATGATCTTGCCGTCAACCGGCATGATGAACCGCGAGGCGCTGGCCGCGGTGCGATCCTTGCCTAGGTCGGGCGAGGGCGGCACCGGCGTCGCGGCGCTGGCGGCGGGTGGCGTGGTGGTCGGCAGCGGTTTCGACGCGCTCGGCGGTTCCGGCGTGGGCGAGGGTTGGCCGGGCGGCGTGACCGCCGGTGCCGCAACGGCGCGGGTCGGGTCGATGACTGGGATCAGCAGCACCTGACCCTCATGCACCGAGAGGTCGGGGCCAAGGCCGTTCCAGTCCGCCAGCGCGCGCACCGGGATGTTGTAAAGCCGCGCGATCGAATAGGCGGTCTCGCCACGCGCGACCTTGTGCCGGGTCGGCTGCGTCGCGGCCACCTTGGGCTGCGACGGTTGCGGGGCGAGGCCGGCGACCTGATTGCCCGCCGTCGGCGCCGCGCCATTGGTCTGCGAGCGGTCGATGGCGCCGGTGGCCAGCGTCGTGATGTCGATCTGGTCGTTCGCGCCGGGCGTGATCGGCCCGCTGAACGGCGCGCCGGTGGCGGGCGAGGGTTCGGAAACGCGGCCGGGCAGGGCGATCACCTCGCCATCGTTCAGGCCCGCGTTAACGTCGATGGCGTTGTAGCGCGCAAGCTCGTTGGGGGCCAGGTTCAGCCGGGCGGCGATGCTGGCGACGGTATCGCCGCGCCGGGCGACGACGACCTGATAGCCGGGGTAGGAGATCACGCCGCGATCGTCGGGCGCGGGCCGGGCCAGCGTCGCGCGTTCGGCAGCGCCGGTGGTATTGAACCCGCCACTGACGTTACGCATGTCCCAGTCGGTCACTTGGCCGCACGAGGCAAGGGCCAGCAGCCCGACGCTCAGCAAGAGGTTGCGGTGGATCGCCGTCAGCTTCAGTGCCATGCCTTGCCTCATTCCCTGTCCGGTAGACCCGGACCTATGGTTACTCTTGCCCAAGCCCTTCGACCAGCGGCACAAACCGCACAGGGCGAAGTTCGTGATATTCGAACCCGCTGTCGTCGCGCGTGACCCGGATCAGGGTCTGCACCGCCCCCGACTGCCCGACTGGCAGAACCATGATACCGCCGATCCGCAATTGAGCCAAGAGGGGCCCCGGCGGGTCTTCGGCTGCGGCGGTCACCAGAATGCGATCGAACGGCGCCTGTTCGGGCAGCCCGAAGCTGCCATCGCCGGTGACGGCGGTGATATTGGTCAGATCGAGCGCGCGAAACACCTCTTCGGCCTCGCGCACAAGGCGGCGGTGGCGGTCGACGGTATAGACCCGGCGGGCCAACTGGCTGAGGATCGCGGCCTGATAGCCCGACCCGGTGCCGACCTCCAGCACCTTGTCACGCGGCCCGACCTCCAGCGCCTGCGTCATCAGGCCGACGACCGAGGGCTGGCTGATGGTCTGGCCGCAGGCGATCGGCAGCGGCATGTCCTCGTAGGCGCGTTCGGCGAAGAGGCCCTTGACGAAGGCGCCGCGGTCGATCTTTTCCATCGCGCCCAGCACGCGGGCATCCGTCACGCCCTTGGAGCGGAGCGCGTAGAGAAAGCGCATCGTCCGCTCGGGCGTGTCGGTCATTCCAGCCGCTCCCTCAGGCTGGCCAGCTGGTCATGCGCGGTCAGGTCGGCGCGCATCGGCGTGACCGAGATATACCCCTCGACATTGGCGGTCACGTCGGTGCCGGGGCCGGTGGGCAGATGCTGCGCGCCGCCCTTGATCCACAGGAACCGCCGACCCGAGGGCGACTGCACCGGCTCGACCGAAAAGGTGGTGTAGTCGCGAAAGCCTTGCGCGGTAACGCGGGTGCCCTTCACCTCGGCGGCGCCGCAGGGCGGAAAGTTCACGTTGTAGAAGGTGCGATAGGCGCGATCCTCCCAATGGCCATGCGCCAGCAGCCGTTTGACAAGGCCCGCGCCGTGATGGATCGCGGCCTCGAAGGGATCGTCCAGCGCCTCGGTGCGCGGGCCCATGAACTGGCTCAGCGCGATGGCGGGCAGGCCCTGCAACGCCGCCTCCATCGCGCCGCCGATGGTGCCGGAGTAAAGCGTGTTCTCGCCCGCGTTGTTGCCCCGGTTCACGCCCGACAGCACCAGATCGGGCCGCCGGTCGCCCAGCACGTCATGCAGCCCGGCCAGCACGCAATCGGCGGGCGAGCCTTCGGCGGCAAAGCGGCGGGGGCCAAGCTCGGCGATCATGGTGGGGTGGGTGTAGCTGATGCAATGGCCGACGCCGGATTGTTCAAAGGCGGGGGCGACGGTCCAGACCTCGCCGCCGGGGCCCGCCACATCCTCGGCGATGGCCTGCAGCACGGCCAGACCGGGAGCGTTGATGCCGTCGTCGTTGGTGATGAGAATGCGCATCCGCTACCCCTGCTGCCCAGACCTTGCTTAGTCGAGCGGGGCGCGCGGAACAAGGCTTGCAGGGCCATCGGCGCCAGGTGTTGCGCGATGGTCCCGGCGGGATCGCCAGCGGCGGCGTGCGCCTTCGGCGAGGATATTTTCGCCAGTAAGAACGGGCTGGGGCTCAGAGCCCGGCGATCAACCGCGTGGCCTCGTCCTTTGGGGCGGCCAGCGGGGCGCGTGGTTCGCCGGGAAAGAAGCGGGCGCGGGTGGCGGTGGGCATCGGCGCCGGCGTCTCGATCAGCACGCGCGGACCGGTGGAGGGCGTTTCCGC
Source organism: Paracoccaceae bacterium (assembly GCA_016124615.1). Classification (GTDB taxonomy): domain Bacteria; phylum Pseudomonadota; class Alphaproteobacteria; order Rhodobacterales; family Rhodobacteraceae; genus Solirhodobacter. Next base: position 404,006 of record WGNF01000003.1, read on the forward strand.
CTGCCAGCTGCGGGCCAGCGCGATCTGCGCCGCCTTGGTGGCCCCATAGGCGCCGAAGAACTTCTGCCCGGCGCGGGGATCGTCGAGGAAGAGCGCGGTGCCCGCCGGGGCGGCGCGCAGCAGCGGTTCGACCATGCCGATCAGGGTGGCGGTGGCCTTGACGTTGGTGGCAATCGAGCGGTCCATGTCCTTGCCGTCGATATGCCCCGCGGGTGACAGCGGCGCGGCATGGATCGCGGTGTGAACCCAGAGGTCGGCATGGCCCCAGCGGTCGTAGATGCCGCGGCAAAGCTGGCGCATTGCATCCTCGATGGTGATGTCCATCGGCGCCAGCGTGGCCTGCCCACCGGCGGCCTGAATGCGGTCGTCCAGTTCCTCCAGCCCGCCGGTGGTGCGGGCGACGGCGACGACATGCCAGCCACTGGCGGCCAGCGCCTCGGCGATGGCGGCGCCAAGCCCGCGCGAGGCGCCGGTGACAAGGGCGATACGGTCGGTCATGGCGGGGCCTTTCGGGTCAGTCCGGCAGGAAGGATTCGGGGATGTCGAAGCTGTCGGCGGGGTCGTCGGTGACAAGGCCGTAGCGCACGAAAAGGTCGGGGCCAAGTTCGCTGGTGTCGGGCCCCTTGCAGGCGATGTCGGCGACGTCGGCACCGTCCTTGGTGACGCTGACGCCCGCCACGCTGCGCGGCGCGCCGTTCGGGCCCCAGCGGCCGATGGCGGTGAAGACGGTGTAGCTGTAGGCGCCATTGGCAAAACCAAGCCAGGCGCCGCCGCCACCGGAATACATCATCGTGCCGGACCGGAAGGCCTCGGTCGGGGTGGTGCCGGTGGGCGGGTAGGCGAGGTCGATTTTTGCTGCGGTGCCATAGCGATATTGCAGCCCGCGCCCGCCTTCGGTTTCGCAGACCGACAGCAGGCGGCTGCCGGTGGAGCAGGTGAAGGCCACCGCCTCGCCCTTGGCGCACAGCGAGGGTGGCGCGGCGGCGGCGGGGCCTGCCAGCGCGAGGGTGGCGAGGGGGATCAGGGCGAAGCGGTACATCGGGAACCTTTTGCCGGGGGTGCCCCGACGATCTGCCAGAACCGGCGCCGGGGGACAAGCGATCCGCCGCGCGCCCGGCCCGCCGGGGCTGCGACTATTCCGCCGCCTTCATTGCGAAACCCTTTTCGATCATGTCGGCCGGGCTGACCGGATAATCGCCCGAGAAGCAGGCATCGCAATACTGCGGCGCCTTCGGGTCACGGCCCGCCGCCTCGCCCGCGGCGCGATAAAGGCCGTCGAGGCTGATGAACTTCAGGCTGTCGACGCCGATGAACGCACGCATTTCCTCTTCGGTCATCGTGGCGGCCAGCAGCTTGCCGCGTTCGGGTGTGTCGACGCCGTAAAAGCAGGGCCAGGCGGTCGGCGGCGAGGCGATGCGGAAATGCACCTCGGCCGCGCCCGCCTCAAGGATCATCTCGCGGATCTTCACCGAGGTTGTGCCGCGCACCACCGAATCGTCGACCAGGATCACCCGCTTGCCCTTGATCAGCGCGCGGTTGACGTTCAGCTTCAGCCGCACGCCCATGTTGCGGATCTGCTCGGTCGGCTCGATGAAGGTCCGGCCCATGTACTGGTTGCGGATGATCCCCATTGCATAGGGGATGCCGGATTGCTGGCTGTAGCCGATCGCCGCCGGGGTGCCGCTGTCGGGCACCGGGCAGACGAGGTCGGCATCCACCGGCGCCTCTTTCGCCAGTTCCACGCCGATCTGGCGGCGGGTTTCATAGACCGAGCGGCCGCCGAGGATGGAATCGGGGCGGCTGAAATAGACGTGTTCGAAGATGCAGAAGCGTGCGGCCCGGCGTTCGAACGGGTGGAAGCTTTCGATCTTGCCGTTCTCGATCACCACCATTTCGCCGGGCTCGATCTCGCGCACGAATTCGGCGCCGATGATGTCCAGCCCGCAGGTTTCCGACGACAGCACCCAGCCGCCATTCGCGCCGACCGGGCCGACGCGGCCCAGCACCAGCGGGCGCACCCCCAGCGCGTCGCGCACGCCGATCAGCTTGGTGCGGGTCATGGCGACCACGGAAAAGGCGCCCTCGACCCGGCGCAGCGCGTCTTTCATCCGCTCGGGGATGTTCTTCTGGATCGAGCGCGCCATCAGGTGGATGATGCATTCGCTGTCGGACGAGGACTGGAAGATCGAGCCGCGCTCGATCAGTTCGCGCCGAAGGGCGGTGGCGTTGGTCAGGTTGCCGTTGTGCGCGATGGCGCAGCCGCCCATCGAGAACTCGCCAAAGAACGGCTGCACGTCGCGGATCGCGGTGGCGCCCTTCGATCCGGCGGTGGAATAGCGCACATGGCCGATGCCGATCGAGCCCGGCAGCGTATCCATCACGTCGGCCTTGGTGAAATTGTCGCGCACATAGCCAAAGCGGCGGGCCGAATTGAAGCCGGTCAGCGGGTCATGGGTGACGATGCCACCCGCCTCCTGGCCACGATGTTGCAGCGCGTGCATGCCGAGGGCGACGAAATTGGCGGCGTCGGTCACGCCGATCACGCCGAAGATGCCGCATTCCTCATGCAGCTTGTCATCATCATTCGGCGGATCGAACGGATGACGAGGAAATTGGGGCATGGACGGCATCCTCCGAATCCCGGCGGCGAGCGGTGCCCCTCATGTAGTGCGTCGTTACCGAAGTGTCACGCGGCGATCAGTTGCTGACCGTGCCGGTTGTGCCCGTGGCCGCCGGAGCGGTGCTGCCAGCGGGCGGGGTGGTTGCCGATTTCACGCCACCGGCGGCCGGGGCGCCGCAATCGCCCACGAGATGTTCGTATTTAGCCACCACCCAGTTGGGCGCGTCAGAGGGGATCTGCTTGTTGATCTGGGCCTCGAACTGCGCGAACACGCTGGCCGAGCGGCTTTTGGCCACCATCGGCACCGCTTCGGCGCCCATCGTGCGCTGGTAGACGAGGAAGGCGACCGCCACCAGCAACACGCCGCGCGCCACGCCGAACAGGAAGCCAAGGCCCTGATCGACGCCGCCGACGGCCGACTGGCGCACCACCGAGGCGAAGAGCGGGGTGAAGAACGACATCACGATCAGCCCGACCGCGAAGACCGCCGTGAAGGCGGCGATGATCGACAATTCGCACGAGCCTTTCAGGAATTCGCCGACGACCGGGATTTCCTTCATCAGCGGTTCTGCCTGATGGGCGAAGGTATAGGCCAGCACCGCGGCCACCACCCAGCCGGCGATCGCCAGCACCTCGCGCACGAAGCCGCGCGAATAGGCCAGAATCGCCGAGAGGACGATGACGATGGCCACGACCCCGTCGACGATGGTGAACGCCTGCATTCCTAGCTCCCTCCGGGCTTAGCCCGCGCCGAACATGTCGCCCACGAACGCCGTCAAGTCGGGCATCTCGCGCAGCCGCATCCCCTCTCCGCCGCCGATCTTGGAGCGGGAGGGCGCGATTGCCGTTGAGAAACCAAGTTTTCGCGCTTCTTTCAACCTGTTTTCGGTCTGCCCCACCGGACGCAGGGCGCCCGACAGGCTGATTTCGCCGAAAACCACGCACTCTGGCGGAAGTGCCACATCTTCCCTTGCGGAAAGCAGCGCGGCCGCCACGGCCAGATCGGCGGCGGGTTCGCTGACCTTCATGCCGCCCGCGACGTTCAGGAAGACGTCGAGTCCGGCGAAGGGGATGGCGCAGCGCGCCTCCAGCACCGCGAGGATGGTGGACAGCCGCCCACCGTCGAGGCCGACCACCGTGCGGCGCGGCGTGCCAAGGGTGGAGGGCGCGACAAGGGCCTGAATCTCGGTCAGCACCGGGCGGGTGCCTTCGATGCCGGCAAAGACCACCGATCCGGGCGTGGATTGCCCGCGTTCAGACAGAAACAGCGCCGAGGGGTTGGTGACCTGCGCCAGCCCGCTGCCGGTCATCTCGAACACGCCGATCTCGTCCGCGGCGCCAAAGCGGTTCTTGACCGCGCGGAGGATGCGGAACTGGTGGCCGCGCTCGCCCTCGAAATAAAGCACGGTATCGACCATGTGTTCCACCACCCGCGGCCCGGCGATCTGGCCGTCCTTGGTGACATGGCCGACCAGGATCACCGAGGTGCCGCGCCGCTTGGCGAAGGTCACCAACTCATGACAGGCGGCACGGACCTGCGCGACCGAGCCGGGGGCGGATTCGACATTGTCGGCCCACATCGTCTGGATCGAGTCGATCACCGCCAACGCGGGGCGTTCGGTATCCAGCGTGGTCAGGATGTCGCGCAGGTTGGTTTCGGCCCCCAGCTGCACCGGGGCATCGGCCAGGCCAAGACGCTGCGCGCGCATGCGCACCTGCGCGGCGGCCTCCTCGCCCGAGATGTAAAGGCAGGGCAGCCCCGCGCGGGCAAAGGCGGCGGTGGCCTGCAACAGCAGCGTGGATTTGCCGATGCCGGGATCGCCGCCGACAAGGATGGCGCTGGCGGGCACGAGGCCGCCGCCCAGCACGCGGTCGAATTCATCCATGCCGGAAAGGGTGCGCGGCGGTGGCGGCTCTTCCGTCGCCAGCGTGCCCAGCGGGATGGCGCGGCCCCGGCTGGCACCCAGCGACCGCGCGGCGGGCCCGGCCGACAGCGGCGCCTCTTCCACGATGGAATTCCAGGCGCCGCAGGCATCGCAGCGCCCGGCCCATTTCTTGTGGACGGCGCCGCAGGCGGTGCAGGTGAACTGGGGGGCGGGTTTGGCCATGCCCCTTGTTGCCCGAGCGGCAGGCGGGGCGCAAGGCCGGGGGTCAACCCCCGGACCCCCGGGATATTTTCACCAGTAAGAAATCAGCGGGAAGAGGCGGCCGGGATCAACGACAGCGCCAGCGAGGCGAGGATGCAGCCGGTGAAGAACCACAGGCCCCAGGCGGTCTCGACATGGGCGAGGCCGACACCCTTCACGATGACGATGTAAAGCGCGAGCAGGAAGACCTCGGCCATCGACAGTTTGCCAAGGACCGGCAGCACCGGGCGCAGGCGCGCGGGCAGCCAGCCCGCGAATTGCAGCGCCAGCGCCAGCGTCTTGAGCCATGGCACCACGATGGCGAACAGCGCGACCAGTAGGGCGAGCGCGCGATCGGTGTGCCAGAGCGACTGCAGGCCGGTCAGCACCGAGATCTCCGATAGCCCGAACAGCGGCAGCAGGCCCGCGCGCAAGAGCGGCGCGGCCCAGGACAGCGGCAGCGCGACGAGGAGCACGAGGCTCAGGAGAAGCGGCAGCCGCCTCATATGCCCAGCCCGTAAAGGATCACGATCCCTGCGAGGGAAAGCCCGTGGGCAAGGTCGATGCCCCGGAACCGCCGACCGGGCAGCAGGCCGGAGAGCAGGAGCGGCACGAGGATCGGCAGCATCCCGGCGAGTTGCCCGTAGCTGGCCACCGCCCCTGCCATCTCGTCGGCCCACCACGCGCCCGGTGCGCCCAGCGTCAGGCCGAACAGCGGTGTGGCAAGGTCAAGCGCCGCCGCAAGCAGCGCAACGCCGGCCAGCGCACGCGACGCGCCCCGCGCGAGAACCAGGCGCAGGGCCGCCAGCAGGGCGGCGAAGATCGGGTAGCCGACCACCAGCGCAAGCGCCCAGAGGGTCAGGCCCGTCAGGCCGATATCGCTCATCTCCGGCGCCTCCTGAAAGGTCAGCGCACCGATTCGATCGGCCCGGTGGCGCGGCCGTGGATGAACTGGTCGAGGTAGGGATCGCCCGAGCCGTCCATCCCGGCGACCGGGCCGGTCCAGCGGATCAGGCCGCCATGCAGCATCGCCACCCGGTCGGCGATGGCGCGCACGCTGGTCATGTCATGCGTGATGGTCATCGCGGTCACGCCCATTTCCACCACGATTTCGCGGATCAGGTCGTTGATGACGCCCGACATGATCGGGTCGAGGCCGGTGGTGGGTTCATCGAAGAAGATGATCTGGGGCGCTGCGGCGATGGCGCGGGCGAGGCCGACGCGCTTCTGCATGCCGCCCGACAGCTCGGCTGGAAAAAGATCGGCGACCTCGGGTTTCAGGCCGACACGGCGCAGCTTCTCGATGGCGATTTCGCGCGCCTGCGCCTTGGGCAGTTTCTGCGCCCCGCGCAGCAGGCGAAAGGCGACGTTCTGCCAGACGCTGAGGCTGTCGAACAGCGCGCCGCCCTGGAAGAGCATGCCGAAGCGGGCCAGGAAGGCATCGCGGTCGGTCTTGGTCACATCCTCGCCGTCGATGCTGATGCTGCCGCTGTCGGGGCGGACGAGGCCGAGGATGCATTTCAGCAGCACCGATTTGCCGGTGCCGGAGCCGCCGATGATCACCATGCTTTCCGCCGTCGGGATGGTGAGGTTCACCCCTTGCAGAACCCGGTTGGCGCCGAACGCCTTGTGCACATCGGTGAGCGTGATCATGAGGTAAAGAACAATTCGGTCAGCAGGTAGTTGGAGGCGAGGATCAGCACCGAAGCCGCGACCACGGCGGCCTTGGTCGCGCGGCCGACGCCCTGCGCGCCGCGGTCGGAGTTCATGCCGTAGTAGCAGCCCATCAGCGCCACCAGAAAGCCGAAGACCGCGCCCTTGATCATGCCCGAGCCGACATCCCAGGTTTGCAGGAAATCGGCGGTGTTCTTCAGATACGCGGCCTCGTTGAAGCCCAGCCGGTTCACGCCGACGACGAAGCCGCCCATGATGCCGATGGCGTCGCCGATGCCGACCAGCACCGGTACTGCCAGCGTCGCCGCCAGCACGCGCGGCAGGGTCAGGTATTTCATCGGGTTGGTCGACAGCGTCACGAGGGCGTCGATCTGCTCGGTCACCTTCATGGTGCCGATCTCGGCGGCGATGGAACTGGCGACCCGCGCCGCCACCATCAGGCCCCCGAGCACCGGCCCAAGCTCACGCGCCATGCCGATGGCGACGATCGAGGGCACCACGGATTCGGCGTTGAAGCGGGCGCCGCCGGAATAGATCTGCAAGGCCAGCGCGCCGCCGGTGAAGAAGGCGGTCATGCCGACCACCGGCAGGCTGAAATAGCCGATCTGGATCAGCTGCATGGCGAATTCGCGCCAGTAGAACGGCGGGCGAAAGAGGTGGCTGACGGTCGCCAGCGCAAAGAGGGCGGCGCGGCCGATGGCGGCCAGCGCGGCAAGGGTGACGCGCCCGGTGGCGGCAAAGGGGGCCGTCAGGATCACGCCGCGCCCCCGGTGTAGCGGCGGGCATAGCGCGCACCGAGGCCGGTGAGAATCTCATACCCGATCGTACCCGCCTGTTCGGCCAGCGCATCGACGCCCTGATCGGGGCCGATCAGGTCCAGCGATTTGGGAGGCGCGGCAAGGTGGCTGACATCGACGGTGATCAGGTCCATCGAGACGCGGCCGATCAGCGGGCAGGGCACGTCATCGGCCCAGAGCACGGCGCGGCCCGACAGGCTGCGCAACAGGCCATCGGCATAGCCGCCGGAAACGGTGGCAATCATCGCGGGCGCCTCGGCCGCCCAGGCGCAGCCGTAGCCGACGGTTTCGCCCGGCTCCAGCATCCGGGTCTGGATCACCGGCAGCGTCAGGCGCAGGGCAGGCTGCGCCTCGGCGAAGGGCAGGCCGCCGTAAAGGCCGATGCCGGGGCGGGTCAAATCAAAGTGATAGGCCGACCCCAGCAGGATGCCCCCGGTCGCCGCCAGCGAGCGCGGCACGCCGGTGCCATCGGTCAGCGCGTGGAAGGTCGCCAGTTGTTCGGCATTCATCGGGTGGTCGGGCTCGTCGGCGCAGGCGAGGTGGCTCATCAGCAACTCGGGCCCGGCCTCCAGCGCGATGGCGGCGACGGCGGCCCATTCGTCGGGCTCCATCCCCAGCCGGTTCATGCCGGTGTCCAGCTGGATGCCGAACGGGCGCCCCGGCAGCGCCTCCAGATGTCGGGTCATCTGGTCGAGCGAATTCAGCATCGGCGTCAGGTCGAGATCGCCGATCATGTCGGTATCGCCCGCCATATGCCCCGAAAGCACACAGATTTGCGGGCCGGGCCCCAGCGCCTCGCGCAGGGCGGCACCTTCCTCGGCGACGGCGACAAAGAAGCGGCGGGCTCCGGCGCGGGCCAGCGCGCGCGCCACCCGGGCGACGCCGAGGCCATAGGCATCGGCCTTGACGACGGCGGCGGTCTGGGTGCCGTGGTCGCTGAGCCGGTCGAGCGCGCGCCAGTTGGCGGCGATCGCGTCAAGGTCGATGGTAAGGGTGGCGGTGCTCATCTGATCCCGTCCGGTCGCGGCTTTGCGCTGGTTTTGACAGGCGCGGGGGCGAGGTCAAGCGGAAACGCTTCCGGGCCGGGGGCGGGCCGCAGGGCTTGGCAAGGCTCCGCGCTTGCGTGTAAGACGGGCCCGGATCGCAAAGGGGCCCGGATCGCCGAGCCACGGGGCAGGAGTGACGCGGATGAGCCACCCGGACAGTTTCATCGATGAGGTGACCGAAGAGGTCCGCCGCGACAAGCTGTTCGCGTTCTTCCGCAAATACGGCTGGATTCCGCTGCTGGTGGTGATCCTGATCGTCGGCGGCGCGGCCTGGCGCGAATATACCAAGGCGCAGAATGCCGCCGCGGCGCAGGCGTTCGGCGATGCGGTGCAATCCGCGCTGTCGCAGAACGATCCGGTCGCCCGCAGTCAGGCGCTGCAGGCGCTGCACGCCGAGGGCAACCGCGCCGCGATCCTCGATTTCCTGACCGCCGGGGCCGCCGTCGAGGCGGGCGACACCAAGACCGCAACCAGCGCGCTGGATGCGGTGGCGGCCGATGCCAGCCTGCCGCAAAGCTACCGCGACCTTGCCGCGCTGAAGCGGGTGGTGGTGGCGGGCGACACGATGGCCGCCGATGCGCGCACCGCGGCGCTGAAACCGCTGGCCGAGGCCGGGCGGCCCTATCGCCCGCTGGCGATGGAACAACTGGCGCTGATCGCCGTCGAGGCGGGCGACAAAACCGGGGCGATCACCCAGTTCAAGGCGATCTTGCAAGAGCCGGGCGTCACGCCGGGCTTGCGTCGGCGCGCGACTGCGATGATTGTCGCCTTGGGTGGCGATCCTGCGGCGAACTGACCGGCCGGACTTGGTCTGCACGCCAGAGTGAATTGTAAGGAGGGGCTGGGACCGTGAGACGGATCGGGGTGCTGGGAGCAATCGCCTGTCTGGGCGCCGTCGCGGCCTGTGCGCCGAAACCGCTGATCCTCAAGGGGCCGCGCTTCGATCTGCGCACGCCGTTGAATCAGGTGATGGCGGCGGCGGCCACGCCGGACGCGGCCTCGCCCAATGACACGCCCGCCAACCGGACCGTGCCGATCCGGCTGCCCGCGCCGGTGGCCAATGCCGACTGGACCGAACGCATGGGCGGCGCGCAGCACCACATGACGCAGCCGGCGCTTGGCGCCACGCTGTCCGCCGTCTGGGAGGCGCCGATCGGCCAGGGCGATGACAAGCGCCACGCGATCACCGCCGATCCGGTGGTGGCGGGCGGCCGCATCTTCACGCTCGACAGCCGCGCGAAGGTCACCGCGACCTCGACCGCCGGGGCCACGCTGTGGTCGGTGGACCTGACGCCCGCGACCGATCACAGCGATGACGCCTCGGGCGGCGGGCTGGCGTTCGGCGACGGCAAGCTGTTCGTGGCCTCGGGCTTTGGCGAACTGGTGGCGATCGACCCCGGCACCGGCGCGGTGATCTGGCGCCAGCATTTCCACGCCCCGGTCACCGGCACGCCCACCGTCGAGGGCGGTGTGGTCTATGTGGTGGCGCGCAATTCCAGCGCCTGGGCGATCGACGCCAAGGATGGCAAGATCCGCTGGCAGCTTGACGGCAGCACCTCGGCCGCCGGGGTGACCGGCGGCGCGGGCCCGGCGCTTAGCGCGCGCTTCGCGCTTTTGCCGTTCCCCTCGGGGCAACTGGTCGGCGCGCTGAAGCCCGGCGGCTCGCAGGTCTGGTCGACCACGGTGGCGGGCGAACGGCTGGGGCAGGGCTATGCCTCGATGAACGACATCACCGGCGATCCGGTGGTGGTCGGCGATACCGTCTATGTCGGCAACGCGTCCGGCAAGGTGATGGCGCTGTCGCTGAACACCGGCGACAAGATCTGGTCGTCCGATCGCGGCGTGGTCAGCCCGGTCTGGCCCGAAGGCGGATCGGTGTTCCTGGTCTCGGATCAGGCCAAGCTGGTGCGGCTGGATGCGGCGAGCGGCGATCCAATCTGGGAAGTGCCGCTGCCCTATTACGTGCCAGTGAAAAAGGCCAAGAACCGCCGCGACATCTTTGCCCATTACGGGCCGGTCATGGCGGGTAACCACCTGATCGTGACCTCCAGCGACGGGCAGGCGCGGATGTTCGATCCGGCCTCGGGGGCGCAGACCGGCGCCGTGCAGTTGGGCGCCGGGGCGGCGACCGATCCGGTGGTGGCGGGGCGCACGCTTTACGTGGTGACGCGCGATGGCAAACTTCGCGCTTTCCGCTAGGCGCGTAACGGTGTAACGGGTCGGTTTCGCCGATCCGGAGCCCTGCCCATGTCTTTCACCCTCGCCATCGTCGGGCGCCCCAACGTGGGCAAGTCGACGCTGTTCAACCGTCTGGTCGGCCGCAAGCTGGCGCTGGTCGACGACCAGCCCGGCGTGACGCGCGATCTGCGTGAAGGCGCGGGCAAGCTGGCCGACCTGCGCTTTACCGTGATCGACACCGCGGGGCTGGAAGACGCCACCGACGACAGCCTGCAAGGCCGGATGCGGCGGCTGACCGAACGCGCGGTGGGGCTGGCTGATGTGTGCCTGTTCCTGATCGACGGGCGTCAGGGTGTCACCGCGACCGATCAGGTCTTTGCCGAGATCCTGCGCAAGAAGAACGCGCACGTCATCCTTGGCGTCAACAAGGCCGAGGGCAAGGCGGGCGAATCCGGGTTCCTCGAAGCCTACGCCCTCGGTCTAGGCGAGCCGCTGCGGTTGTCGGCCGAGCACGGCGAGGGCATGGACGATCTTTACCGCGTGCTGCAACCGCTGGCGGATGCCTTCGCTGAACGCGCAAGGCTGGACCCCGACGAGGCGCCCGAGGTCGATGTCGACGTGCCCGAGGGCGATGACGAAGGCGCGGTGCCGGTGCCGACCAAGGGGCGGCCGCTGCAAATCGCGGTGATCGGGCGGCCGAACGCCGGCAAATCGACGCTGATCAACCGCATCATCGGCGAAGACCGGCTGCTGACCGGCCCCGAGGCCGGGATCACCCGCGACGCGATCTCGGTCGCGTCGGACTGGATGGGCACGCCGGTGCGGATCTTCGACACGGCGGGCATGCGCAAACGCGCCAAGATCTCGGAAAAGCTGGAGAAGATGTCGGTCTCCGATGGCATCCGCGCGGTGCGCTTCGCCGAGGTCGTGGTGGTGCTGCTCGACGTCGAGATTCCGTTCGAGACGCAAGACCTGCGGCTGGCCGATTTCGCCGAAACCGAGGGCCGCGCGGTGGTGATCGCGGTGAACAAGTGGGATCTGGAAGACGAGAAGCAGGGCAAGCTGGTCGAGCTGAAAGAGATGTTCGACCGCCTGCTGCCGCAACTGCGCGGCGCGCCGCTGATTACCGTCTCGGCGCTGACCGGGCGCGGGCTGGACCGGCTGCACGACGCGATCCTGCAGGCGCATGCGGTCTGGAACCGCCGTATCGGCACCTCGAAGCTGAACCAGTGGCTGAACCTGATGACCGAGGCGCATCCGCCGCCGGCCCCCGGCGGGCGCCGCATCCGGCTGCGCTATGCGACGCAGGTGAAGACCCGGCCGCCAGGCTTCATCCTGATGTGCTCGCACCCCGAGGACATGCCCGACAGCTACCGCCGCTATCTGGTGAACGGGCTCAGGACCGATTTCGACATGCCGGGCACACCGATCCGGCTGACCTTCCGCAGCCAGGGCGACAAGAACCCGTTCCGCGTGCGCAAGTTCCACACGCCGTCGCGGCTGCGCAAGCACACCGAGCGGTCTGATCCGAAACCGGATTAACTGTCGGGCGGCAACAGCCCGAGGCCGCGCAGGTAGATGCCGATGCCGGCCTCCAGCAGTTCCTCGGGCGGGAAGGGCGAGCGCAGGCCGGGGCCGCCGCGCGCGAACAGCTCGACCACGCCGTGGCTCATTGCCCAGATATGCGCCGAGAACATCGAGGGCGGTGGCCGCTTTTCCGGCGGGATGTGTTCGGAAAGCTTCGCCGCCGCCTGTTCCAGCACGCCACGGGCGCGCATCGCGGCGGCCGCCAGCGCCGGGTTGGAATTGAGCGCGACGCCGCTTTCGAACATCGCCATGTAATGGCCCGGATAGCGCCGCGCGAAGGCCAGATAGGCGCGACCGGTAGCCTCGAATGCCGCCAGCGCCGTGGGCTTGCCGTCGTTGTAGGCGTATTCCATCAGGCTGGCGAAGATCTCGTAGCCCTGCCGCGCTGCCTCGGCGATCAGGTCTTCGCGACCGGCGAAATGGCGGTAGACGGCGGCGGGGGTCACGCCTGCGGCCTTGGCCGCCTCGGACAGGGTGAAGCCTTGCGGGCCCTTTTCGGTGATCAGGGTCAGCGTCGCATCGACCAGCGCCTGGCGCAGGTTGCCGTGATGGTATCCGGCCTTAGCCATGCAAGAGGTCCGGGCCTCCGCAGATGGCGGGGTCGGGTTCGCCGATCGCCAGCGTATCCTTGCCGTGGTAATCCACCCGGCGCAGGATGGTTTGCGCCACCGCAATGCGGGCGCGCATCTTGTCATCCGACAGCACCACCGACCAGGGCGCGGCCGGGCGGTGCGAGCGGGCCAGCGTGTCGTTGATGGCGGCGGTGTAGTCGTCCCATTTCTTCAGCCCGTCGACGTCGATCTGGCTGAGCTTCCATTGCTTCACCGGGTCGTTTTCGCGGTCGAGGAAACGCTGCAACTGTTCGGCACGATCGACCGACAGCCAGAACTTGATCAGCACCAGACCCTCTTCGACCAGCATCGCCTCGAAGCTGGGCAACTGGCTGAAGAAATGTTCGCGCTGGTGTTCGGTGCAGAAGCCAAACACCTTCTCGACCACGCCGCGGTTGTACCAGCTGCGGTCGAACAGGGTCATTTCCCCGGCCGAGGGCAGCTGTTCGACATAGCGCTGGAAATACCACTCGCCGGTCTCGCGCTCGGTCGGTTTCGGCAGCGCGATGACGGCGCAGGTGCGCGGGTTCAGGTCTTCGGTGATCGCCTTGATGGTGCCGCCCTTGCCGGCGGCGTCGCGGCCCTCGAACAGCACCACGATCCGGGTGCCGTTGCCGCGGATATGGGCTTCGAGCTTGGCCAGTTCGACCCGCAACACCGCCATCTGGCTGGCGTAGTCCTTCTTGTTGATCGCTTCCGCATAGGGATAGGAGGCCGAGGGGATGAACCCCGCGCCGCCCTTCTCGACCGCCTTGCGGATCGGGGCGGGGGCCTCTTCCTTGAAGTATCGCGTGATCGCGCCGTTGAAGGGAAGGTCCATGTCGTCGCCTCGCTTTGCCATCCGCGTCAGTATGGCGAAAGGCGCGGCTGGCGCAATGCGGCGCGGGCGGCGGCGCGGTGGATTGCGGCGATCACCGCCTCGGGGTGGGTGTGGTGCGGCATGTGGCCCGCACCCTCCAGCCGGGTCAGGGTGGCGCCGGGGATCTGGCGCGCCAGCGGTTCGGCATGCACCGCCAGCGGCACGATGGTGTCGGCGGTGCCGTGGATGATTTCCACCGGCAGCGTCAGGCCGGGGTAGAGCGGCGCCATCGCGCGGACGTGCGGCAGCAGCTCGTTCACCTGCCGCGCGTTTTCACGCATCGTGGCGCGGCGCAGGCTGAGCGGTGCGCCGACGTAATCGGCATAGCCGGGCGGTGCCGCGTCGGGGGCGAAAATCTCCTCGATCGTCGAGATGACGCGGCGGCGGCTGGCGAAGGCGGTGACCAGCGGGATCACCGCCTGCTTGCCCAGCCGGGTCGCGGTCAGCCGGTACCAGGCGCCCAGGGCGCCCGGCCAGGGGTTGGAGGCGCCCGAGACGATGACGAGGCCCGCGGTATCCTCGGGTGCAGTCAGCGCCCAGCCCAGCGCCACCGCGCCGCCGTAGCTTTGGCCCAGCACCAGCGGCCGGTTGAGGCCAATCTGGCGCGCGGCGGCTTGCAGGGCGCGGGCCTGTGCGCGCGGGTCGCTGCCACCCTCGGGCAGCGGGTCGGACCAGCCCAGACCGGGGCGGTCGAAGGCGGTGACGCGGAAATCCTGCTTGAGCCGGTCGATCAGGCCAAAGGTGAATTCGCGCGTGTTGCCGCTGGCGCCGTGCAGCAGCACCAGATCGGGGCCCGTCCCCTCGGTATGGGCATGGACCCGCCGCCCGTTCACCCGCAGCAGGCGGCCGGTCGGCGGATAGTCCAGCTCGGCGCGCGCCTCGCGCCGCCGGGCGCGCCGGCCGGTGGCCGAGGCGACGCTGGCGGTGACGCCAACGATGAGAAGTTCAAGTGCAGCCAAGGTCCCTCAGATCATATGGCGTTGTCTGGTAGATCTCGTTGATCCAGTTGCCATAAAGCAGATGTGCGTGGCTGCGCCAGCGGTTCAAGGGCGGCTTGGACGGATCGTCATCGGGATAGTAGTTTGCGGGCACGTTGATCGGCGTGTTCGAGGCCACGTCGCGGTCGTATTCCTGCTTCAGCGTGTCGTTGTCATATTCGAAATGGTTGAAGATGTAGAGCGCGCGATGGCCGGGGTCATCGACAAGGCAAGGCCCGACCTCGTGCGAGGCGATCAGCGTGGTCAGCCCCGGCGCTGCGTCGATTTCCGCCTGCCGCATTTCCGTCCAGCGGCTGACCGGCACCAGCACGTCATCGGAAAAGCCGCGCAGATAGGGCGAGGCGGGCTGGGTGACGTGGTGGCGGAAGCAACCGAAGGCCTTGTGGCGCAACAGGTGCTTGGGCACGCCGTGGAAGTGGTAGATCATCGCCATGCCGCCCCAGCAGACGCCGAAGGTGGAATGCACATGGGTCTGGGTCCAGTTCATAACCTCGACCAGTTCATCCCAATAGGTCACGTCCTCGAAGGCCAGATGCTCGATCGGCGCGCCGGTGATGATGAGGCCGTCGAAATACTCGCCCTTCACCTCCTGAAAGGTGCGGTAGAAAGCGTCCATATGCTCGGGCGCGGTGTTCTTCGAGGTATGCTCGGTCATCCGGATCAGCGTCAGCTCGATCTGCAGCGGTGTGGCGCCGATCAGGCGGGCGAACTGCGTTTCGGTCTGAATCTTCTTCGGCATCAGGTTCAAGAGCGCGATGCGCAGCGGCCGGATGTCCTGCCGGGCGGCGCGCGTTTCCGACATGACCATCACGCCCTCGGTGGCGAGGATGTCAAAGGCGGGCAGCGTTTCGGGCAGGGTGATGGGCATTGCAGGCTCTCCGGTCGGGCAATCTCAGGTAGGGCGGGGGTCAGCGCCGCTCAAGGGCAAGGGCGATCAGGTCGGCAAGGCCCGCGGCGTCGCGGACCTGCGCCACCTCGGCGGCGGTGACGGTCACGCCCCAGTTCCGCGCCATCGCGGCATAGCGCGGCTGGCGGTGCGCCAGCACCTGCGCATAGCCCCAGCGCAGGAAGGCATCGGGGTTCACATCGGCCTCGGCCATCTCGTTCTGGTCCAGATAGCGGGCCCAGATTTCGGTCAGGAACTCCGGCTGGTAATAGATCGGCTTCGGCGCGCGGTCGAAGCGGCGGATCAGGTCGGCGGTACTGGCCTCGCTGCCCTCGATCCAGACCAGCAGCAGGTTCTGCGACAGCGCGGTCAGCACCGGGTCATTCGCATCCTCGGGGTTCACCACCTCGCAGATCGAGCCGCCGCTGTCGCAGACGAAACTGTCGTAGCCGTAAAGCTCATGCGCGCGGCTGATGAAATGCGGCGTGTCCAGCAGGGCGGCGATTTCGGCGGTGCGGTGCTGGTCCTGCCGCAGCTGATATTCGGCAAAGGGCAGCCCGCCGCGCGCCGGGTCGCCCGGCTTGCCGAGGTAAGTCGAGAGCGGCGCGAGGTTGTCGAAGGTGATGTTGGACGCGATATAGACCGAGTCGGTCATCAGCAGCTCGCGCAGCAGCGGCACCTTCATCGCCTCGCGCTTGAAGTTGTCGGCAATCAGCTCGCCCATGTAGCGGGTGCCGATGCGGTAATCGACCGAGTAGTGGAACCAGCCGCCGCTGTCGCGCAACAGGTTCGACACATGGGTCTTGCCCAGCCCGGACATGCCGAACAGAAGCACCCGCTTGGCCTTTGCCGCGCGCCAGTCCTGTGCCGTTTGGTAGATCATCGCCGCGCCGCCCCCTATGCCGTCCGCATGGGTTAGCGCCAAGCGGCGGCAAGATCACGCAGATTTTTCGGCAGGGGCCCACAGGCGGCGCAACAGGCGGCCGTCGATCACCAGCAGCCCCAGCGCCAGCAGGGCGAACCCGGCATAGGCGCGCGGCGGCAGCGCCTCGCCCAGAACCAGCGCGCCCAGCACGATGGCGATGGGGGCGACCAGCAGCGTCACGAGGCTGGCATTGCCCGCGCCCGCCATCGCGATGACGCGGTAGAACAGAAGATAGGCCCCCGCCGTGGCGACCACGGCCAGATACAGCACCGCGCCCCAGACCGGCCAGATGTAGTGAAACGTCGGCCAGCCTTCCTGCCACAGCGCCAGCGGCACCATGATCAGCGCCGAGCCCAGCAGCATCCCGGCCGAAACCACCTGCGGTTTCAGCCCCTTCATCGTCGCCCGCGCAAAGGCGGCGGCGCAGGCGTAAGAGGTCGCCGCCCCCAGCACCGCCAATTGCGACAGCGAATGCAGGTCGAACGCCTCCAGCACGCCAAGCCCGATCGCCGTGATGACGCCCAGAAAGCCAAGCGCCACCCCGGTCAGCTTGCGCGCGCTCAATCGTTCATCGGCAAAGACGAGGCTGGCCACCAGCACGCCCAGGATCGCCGTCGCCGCGTTCAGGATCGAGGCGAGGCCCGAGGGGATGCGCACCTCGCCCCAGGTGATCAGCGTGAAGGGAATCGCGTTGTTCAAGAGCCCGAGCACCAGGAAGGCGAGCCAGATCTTCGGGTCGCGCGGCAGCGGCAGGCGGCGGGCAAGGACATAGACCCCCAGCACCAGCAGCGCGCCAAGAACGCGGAAGGCGACCGTGGTGAGCACGCCGACCTGATCCAGCGCGACGCGGATCGACAGGAACGACCCGCCCCAGATCATGGCGAGCAGGAAGAGTTCGGCCCAGGCGCGGGCAGAGATGGTCTGTTGCTGTGTCATGCCCGCGCTTCTGCCCGATCTCGGTTGCCGCCGCGACCCGAATCCTGCGGGTCAGCGAAAAAGGCCCCGCCGGTCGGGCGGGGCCTCGGGATCCTCGCGTCGGTCGGATCAGAACGTGTAGCCGACCTTCACGCCGAAGGCGATCGCGTGGTTGCTGTTGAAGTTCGAGGCCGCCGTTGTGCCGTTCAGCGTGGTCTGCGCGCTGCCGATCCGGACATAGCTGACACCGCCGGTGATCTTCATGTTGCCCTGCGTGTAGGTCGCGCCAAGCCCGATGCTTTCGCGCCCGTCGGTCGGCCCGAGGTTGGACGCGAAACCGCCCACCTTCGGCTCGTAGCCAAGCACCACGGCGCCCGACCAGTGATCGGTGAACTTGTGGCCGACGCCGACCGAATAGGTGATCGTGTTGTTGTCATAGGACACCAGCGAGCCGCCGCTGGTCAGAAGCTTGTATTCCGTGGGGGTGATATCGAAGTGTTTCCAGTCCACCCAGCGGATCGAGCCGAAGACCAGCGTCGTCGGGTTCACACCGGTCTGGAAGTCGAGGTTGATCGACTGCGGCGTCTTGACCTTGGTGGTCGTGTTCATCACGCCAAGGGCGGTGCTGTTCTCATAGGTCGGGATGTCGTAGCTGATCCTGGAGCTGTAGGTCAGCGCGATCCGCAACGCGATTTCGGGTTTTTCGTAGGCGACGCCGGCAACATAGCCGAAAGCCCCCACCCTCGAACCCGAGGCCGTGTAGTTCGAAACGAACGGCACCGCGGCGGTTTCGCCCATCGTTTGCCAACGCACACCGCCGTAGACACTGATGTTCGAGTCGGTACGATATTTCAGCAGCCCGGTCAGCGCGTTGGTGCTCAGCTTGGCAGTGGAGCCGCCTGCGAAATAGCCGGTGCCGGTAGGATAGTTCACGCTGGCGCCGAACGGCTGGTCATAGATCAGCGCCGCGTCGATGTTCTTGGTGAACGATTTCTTGAACGCGAAGCTGGTCATGCCGTAGTTGCCGGCCATGTCACCGGATGGGAACCCCCCGAGCCCGGGAATGGCGACGCCGCTGACGTTGGGCGAGGCATAGCCGTAGGACAGCTCGACATAGTTGCCCTTCTCGAACAGCGGCGAAACACTCTGGCCGGACCGGTCGATACCACCGCCTATCGCAGAGGTTGCGCCGACAGCGACGATTCCGCCCGCGATGATGATTTTTTTCATGTTTTTCTCCCTGGCCTCCGATGCTGGTGGCCTTGTCCCTGCTTCAAGGCTAGGGAAGGTTCAAATTTCCGTCAATCAGTGACGCCGCGTCAAAGAAACTCGGGTCAGGACCGTGGCCGCGCTGCACGAGCGGCCGCGCGGATGTTGACGAAATTTGCTGCAAAAATAATCGCCGCGCCCAGAAAGACGAAGCCGTCGAGCGGCTCGCCGTAAAGCAGCATGCCCACCACCGCGATCACCGGCAGCCGCGCGAAGTCGAGCGGCATCACGATGCTGGCGGGGGCGACCGACAGCGCCGTGGTCAGGCAGAAATGCGCCAGCAGCCCGGCGCAGCCGATCAGCACCAGACCGGCCGCGACCGGGGCGGTGGGGATGGTCAGGTGACCCTGCCAGCCGAAGGCGCAGATCAGGCCGAAGACGGTCTGCATCAGCGTCATCCAGAACAGGATCTCGAACACCGGCTCGGTGCGGGTCAGGATCTTGGTGAAGATCGCCGAACCGGCAAAGCCGATCGCGGCCGCCGCCGCCGCCAGAATGCCAAGGTTGAGGTGCGCGGGGTCCGGCCGGGCGACGATCAGGATCCCAGCGAACCCCGCCGCCGCCGCCAGCGCGCGGGTGCGCGTCATCCGTTCGCCCAGCACGAAGGGGGCGATCAGCGCGACCCAGAGCGGGGCGGTGAACTCCAGCGCAAAGACTTGCGCCAGCGGGATCACGGTGATCGCCCAGAACCACAGGTTCTGCCCGGTGAAGTGGCACAGGTTGCGCAAGCCGTGCAGCTGCAGCCGATGCGGCGCCAGATCGGCCAGCCGCCCGCGCAAGCCCGCCACCAGCGCGACGATGGCCATCCCGACCAGCGACCGGTAGGTCATCAGCTCGAACACGTTCACCTGATGCTCGACCATCCGGCCCGCCACCGCCATCGCCGAAAACGAGGCGATGGCGCCGGTCATCCACAGCGCGGCCTTCAGCACATGCGGGCGATGCTCGGCCGGAGCGTGGGAGGCGGGCAGGGGAACGGCGACCATCGCGGGGCTTTCGGGGGCTGGGGGCGGGCGTTGCTTCGTCGCAAAGTCGCCGCCGATGTGCAAGTCACTCGCCGCGCGGAAAGCGTTTCTGCTCTTCCAGCACGTTCAGATCCATGTGGTTGCGCATGTAGCGTTCCGAGGCTTTCTGCAATGGCTGGAAATCCCACGGGAAGAAGGCGCCGTTGCGCAGCGCCTCGTAAACCACCCAGCGCCGCGCCTGACTTTCGCGCACGGCGGCATCGAAGCGCGCCAGATCCCAGCGCGCATCGGCCTGGGCGCGGAACGCCGCGAGGGTGACGGCATGGGTCGGGTCAGCGGCGAGGTTGCGGCTTTCGTCCGGGTCGGTGGAAAGGTCGAAAAGCTGTTCCGGATCAAGGGAGCAGCGGGTGTACTTGAAGTCGCCTTGGCGCAGGCAGACCAGGGGCGCCCAGCTGCCCTCGGCGGCATATTCGATCGCCACGGGCGTGGTGCGCGCGGTGCCCTGCGCCAGCGGCACAAGGCTTTCGCCATCGGTCCATGGCATCACCTCGGCCATCGAGACGCCCGCCAGATCGCACAGCGTCGGCGTCACGTCGATGGTGGAAACCGCGGTGTCGATCCGCGCGGGCGTCAGGCCGGGGGCGGCAACCATCAGCGGCACGCGGGCGGAGCCTTCGAAGAAGTTCATCTTGAACCACAGCCCGCGGTCGCCCAGCATATCGCCGTGGTCGGACACGAAGACCACGATGGCCTCTTGCCGGGTCGCCTTCAGCACCGCCAGAATCTCGCCGATCTTGTCGTCGATGTAGGAGATATTGGCAAAATATCCGTGCCTTGCGCGGCGCACCTGATCCGGCGTCAGATCAAAGGCGCGCCAGTCGCAGGCATCCATCAGGCGTTTGGAATGGGCGTCCTGATCGTCGTAGGGAATCGCCGGGACGGCGGGGTCCAGACGCGCGCAATCCTCGTACAGATCCCAGTATTTCCGCCGCGCCACATAGGGGTCGTGCGGGTGGGTGAAGCTGACCGTCAGGCACCACGGCCGCGCATCCGCCCCGCGCGACAGGTCATAGAGCTTCTGGGTCGCCTGATGTGCCACGTCGTCGTCGTATTCCAGCTGGTTGGTGATCTCGGCCACCCCGGCGCCGGTGACGGACCCGAGGTTGTGATACCACCAATCGATCCGCTCGCCCGGCTTGCGGTAATCGGGGGTCCAGCCGAAATCGGCGGGATAGATATCGGTGGTCAGCCGTTCCTCGAACCCATGCATCTGGTCGGGGCCGACGAAGTGCATTTTCCCTGACAGTGTTGTGGCATAGCCCGCGCGCCTCAGGTGATGCGCGAAGGTCGGGATGTCAGACGCGAACTCTGCCGCGTTGTCATAGACGCGGGTGCGCGAGGGCAGTTGGCCCGACATGAAGCTGGCCCGCCCCGGCGCGCAGAGCGGCGAGCCGGTATAGGCATTGGCGAACCGCACCGAGCGGGCGGCCAGCGCCTTGAGGTTCGGCGCATGCAGCCAGTCGGCGGGGCCATCGGGAAAGAGCGTTCCGTTGAGCTGGTCGACCATCAGGATCAGGATGTTCGGGCGTTCGGTCATCGGGGCGTCCTTTCCGGATTGCGTGCTGCCCCCGCCTTCGGCCGCGGCGCGCGACACGTCTAGCTCAAAGACGACGCTTTGGGCCCGGCTTGGCCGTTGACAGGGGCCCGCGTTCCGGTCCCGATATGGCATCCAAGCGGAGGGTGCCATGACGACCGTGACCGAGTTTCCCCATGCCGTCACGGAGGTGCCCGACCTTGGCATCGTGCTGTCGGATGGCTGCCGGTTGTCGGCGCGGGTCTGGCGGCCCGAGGGTGCGGGGCCGGTGCCCGCGATCCTCGAATTCCTGCCCTACCGCAAGCGCGATGGCACCGTGGTGCGCGATGCGCTGACGCATCCTTATTTCGCCGGTCATGGCTATGCCTGCCTGCGGGTCGACATGCGCGGCAACGGTGACAGTCACGGGCTGATGGACGATGAATACAGCCCGCAGGAACTGGCCGACGCCTGCGAGGTGATCGCCTGGATCGCGGCGCAGCCGTGGTGCAGCGGCGCGGTCGGGATGATGGGGATCAGCTGGGGCGGGTTCAACTCGCTGCAGGTGGCCGCGTTGCAGCCCGAGGCGCTGAAGGCGATCATCACGCTCTGTTCGACGGTCGACCGCTATGCCGACGACATCCACTACAAGGGTGGCTGCCTGCTGAACGAAAACCTCGGCTGGGGCGCGACGATGTGGGCCTATTCCTCGCGCGCGCCGGACCCTGCCTTGCGCAATTCGTGGCGCGAGGACTGGATCGCGCGGCTGGAGCATGAACCGTTCCTGCCCGCCGTCTGGCTGCGCCACCAGCGCCGCGATGCCTACTGGCGGCACGGATCGGTCTGCGAGGATTACAGCGCCATCAAGGCGGCGGTACTGGCGGTCGGCGGCTGGGGCGACAGTTACAAGAACGCGGTGCCGCAACTGGTGGCCAACATCACGGCGCCGGTAAAGGGGATCGTCGGGCCCTGGGTGCACAAGTATCCGCATTTCGCAGTGCCCGAGCCGCGCATCGGCTTTCTGCAAGAGGCGCTGCGCTGGTGGGACCGCTGGCTGAAAGGCGCCGAAACCGGGGTGGACGATGACCCGGCCTATCGCCCCTATCTGATGGACGGGGTTCGCCCGGCGTCATGGTACGACAACCGGCCGGGGCGCTGGATCGCCGAGCCGGTTTGGCCCGCGCCGGGGATCGCGGTGGCAGAGCTGCCGCTGTCCGACGGGCGGCTGGGGCAGGGTGGCGGGGCGTTTGCGACGCTGGTGGCCTCGCCGCAGTCCTGCGGGGCGGCGGGGGGCGAATATTGCGCGATCTGGCTGGGGCCGGAAATGCCGGGCGACCAGCGCGGCGACGATGCGCTGTCGGCCTGCTTCGATTCGGCGCCGATGGCAGAGACGGATATCGTCGGCGCGCCGGTGCTGCGGCTGCGGCTGACGTCCGACAGGCCGGTGGCGCAGGTGGCGGTGCGGCTGAACCACATTCACCCCGATGGCGCCTCGACCCGGATCACCTGGGGCGTGCTGAACCTGACGCATCGCGCGGGCCACGCCACGCCCGAGCCGCTGCCGGTGGGGCAGGCGGTGGAGGTGGAGGTGCCGCTGGATCACATCGCCTACCGGCTGCCCGCCGGGCACCGGCTGCGGGTGGCGGTATCGTCGGCCTACTGGCCGATGATCTGGCCCGCGCCGGAACCGGTGTCGCTGGTGCTGAGTGGCGGCACGCTGGCGCTGCCGGTGCGGCCGGTCGCGGCGGGGGCGGAATGGAGCTTTGCTGCACCGGAAACCGCCAAACCGCTGGGTTTGCGAGAGATTCGGCCGGCCGCCCATGTGCGGCGCAGCGAAACCGACCAGCGCACCGGCACCGTGTCGCTGGTGATCGAGGATGACTTCGGCATGGCGGAAAACCT
Source organism: Paracoccaceae bacterium (assembly GCA_016124615.1). Taxonomy (GTDB): domain Bacteria; phylum Pseudomonadota; class Alphaproteobacteria; order Rhodobacterales; family Rhodobacteraceae; genus Solirhodobacter. Next base: position 426,937 of record WGNF01000003.1, read on the forward strand.
CGATCACGGCCTCATCACCGGGTCTGTCGCGCGCGAACGCTGGGACATTCACCCCGACGATCCGCTGTCGGCGCGGGGCGATTGTCACTGGACGGAAGAGATGATCCGTGATGGCATCCATCTGCGCACCGAGGCGCGCTGCCGGATGTGGTCGGACGCCACGACCTTTCATCTGGCGGCCGAACTGGACGCCTACGAGGGCGACCGGCTGGTGCTGAGCCGCGAGGTGCGCGAGACCGTGCCGCGCGATCATCTGTAACGCTATGCCGGGCGGTCATCACGTTGTTACGCAAATGCGCCCCCCTGCGAAAGAAAACGTTGCCCGACCGGCCGGATGCGGGTTATTGATTCGTTAATCAACAATAAGTCACCACCAGGGAGCTACCAGAATGTCGGACGAACTGAACTACCTTGCCGCGCGCGCGGCGCGTGGCCTGCTGAACCGCCGCGCCTTCCTTGGGCGCGCTGCGGCGCTTGGCGTGACGGCCACGATGGCGAACACGCTGCTGGCCAGCGCGGTCCGCGCGGCTGGCCCGAAGGCGGGCGGCACGCTGACGATGGGCCTTGGCGGCGGCGAAAGCACCAACTCGCTCGATCCGGGGCTGGACGCGAGCCAGGTGCCGTTCATGTACATGTCGACCATGGGCAACATGCTGACCACGGTCGATCCCATGGGCAACCTTGAAGCCTCGCTGGCGGAAAGCTGGGACTCGTCGCCCGACGCCATCACCTGGACCTTCAAGATCCGCAAGGGGGTCGAATTCCACAACGGCGCCACGATGACCGTCGATGACGTGGTCAAGACGCTGCAGCGCCATTCCGACAAGAACTCCAAGTCCGGCGCGCTCGGCATCATGCAGGGCATCGCCGACCTGAAGGCCGATGGCGACAATCTGGTGGTGACGCTGAAGACCGCGAACGCCGACCTGCCCTATCTGATGGCCGACTATCACCTGATCATGCAGCCCGGTGGCGGCATAGACAAACCCGATGCGGGCATCTTCACCGGCGCCTACAAGCTGAAGACCTTCGAGCCGGGCGTGCGCGTCGTGATGGAAAAGAACCCGAACTACTGGGATTCGTCCGTCGGTCACTTCGACACCGTCGAGATGCTGGTGATCAACGACGCCACCGCCCGCAACGCGGCGCTGCAATCGGGCCAGGTGCAGATGGTCAACCAGGTCGAGCCGAAGGTGGCCGACCTCTTGAAGCGCGGCAAGAACATCACCGTGGCCGCGGCCGCGGGGCATGGCATCTATGTCTTCAACATGTTCTGCGACACCGCGCCGTTCGACAACAACGACCTGCGGATGGCGCTGAAGCTGGCGATCGACCGCGAAGAGATGGTGAAGAAGATTCTGGCGGGCTACGGCACCGTCGGCAACGACATGCCGGTGAACGCATCCTATCCGCTGTTCGACGACACCATCCCGCAGCGCACCTACGACCCGGAAGCGGCGGCGGCGGCCTACAAGAAATCCGGCCACTCGGGCTCGATCCTGCTGCGCACCGCCGATGCGGCCTTCCCCGGTGCCATCGACGCGGCGGCGCTTTACCAGCAATCGGCCAAGAAGGCCGGCATCACGCTGGAAATCAAGCGCGAGCCGAACGACGGCTACTGGAACGACGTCTGGAACAAGCAGCCGTTCAGCGCCTCCTACTGGGGCGGCCGTGCGACGCAGGACCAGATGTATTCGACTGCCTACCTCTCGACCGCGGACTGGAACGACACCCGCTTCAAGGATCCGAAGTTCGACGCGCTTCTGATGCAGGGCCGGGCCGAACTGGACCAGACCAAGCGCAAGGCGATCTATTCCGAAATGGGCCACATCATGCGCGACACCGGCGGCCTGATCTGCCCGATGTTCAACAACTTCATCGCGGCCTATCGCAACGACAAGATCGAAGGTTGGCTGGACAACCCGAACCAGGACATGATGAACGGTCTGGCGGCCGTGAAATGCTGGGCGGCCTGACGGGATGCACCCCGTTGTAAAACTCCTTGCCCAGCGCATCGCGCTGGGCATCCTTCTGCTGCTCGCCGCCTCGGTGCTGATCTTTGGCGGCACGCAGATCCTGCCGGGCGACGTGGCGCAGGCGATCCTTGGCCAGCAGGCCACGCCGGTCGCGCTGGCCAACCTGCGCGCGCAGATGGGGCTGAACGATCCGGCCTACATCCGGTATTTCCACTGGCTCTTCGGGGCGATGCACGGCGATTTCGGCACCTCGCTGGCCAATGGCAGCGACGTGGCAACTGACATCGCCGGGCGGCTGGCGAATACCCTGTTCCTCGCCGCGACGGCGGCGATCATCGCGGTGCCGACGGCGATCACGCTTGGCCTGATCTCGGTGCGCTATCAGGGGCGCTGGCCGGACAAGGTGATCTCGGCGGTGACGCTGGCCACGGTGTCGGTGCCAGAGTTCCTGCTGGGCTACATCCTGATGTTCTTTCTGGCGGTCGAATACCCGATCGCCCCCTCGGTCTCGACCATCTACGATTCGATGGGCTTCTTCGAAAAGCTGCACGCGATCGTCCTGCCAGTGATGGTGCTGGTGCTGGTCGTGCTGGGCCACATGATGCGGATGACGCGGGCCGCGATCCTGAACGTGATGCAGTCGGCCTATATCGAAACCGCCGAGCTGAAGGGCATCCGGCCCTTCCTCGTCATCTTCCGCCACGCTTTTCCGAACGCGGTTTCGCCGGTGGTGAACGTGGTGATGATCAACCTGGCCTATCTGGTGGTGGGCGTCGTGGTGGTCGAGGTCGTCTTTGTCTTCCCCGGCATGGGGCAATATCTGGTGGACCATGTCGCCAAGCGTGACGTGCCGGTGGTGCAGGCCTGCGGGCTGGTGTTCGCGGCGGTCTACATCGGGCTGAACATGCTGGCGGACGTGATCTCGATCCTCGCCAACCCGCGGCTGAGGCATCCGAAATGAAACGCATCCCGCTTTCCGCCCTGCTGGGCCTGACCATCGTCGCGGCCTATTTTCTGGCCGCCATCTTCGCCCCGCTGATCGCGCCCTACGGCATGGCCGACGCCGTCGGCGGCGTGTGGGAGCCTTCGTCGGCGCAATACTGGCTGGGCACCGACAGCATCGGGCGCGACCTCTTGACCCGGATGATCTACGGCGGGCGCACGACCATCGCTATCGCGGTGGCGGCAACACTCCTCAGCTTCGGCACCGGCGCCACGCTGGGTTTCACCGCCGCAACGCTGGGCGGCTGGGTCGATCAGGCGCTGTCGCGCTTCATCGACCTGATCATGGCGATCCCATCGCTGATCTTCGCGCTGGTGGTGCTGTCGGTGATGCCGGTCACGGTGGGCACGCTGATCCTGGTGATGGGCCTGCTGGATTCCACCCGCGTGTTCCGGCTGGCCCGCGCGGTGGCGGTCGACATCACCGTGATGGACTATGTCGAGGCGGCGCGGCTGCGCGGCGAGGGGCAGATCTGGATCATCTTCCGCGAGGTGCTGCCGAACGCGCTGAGCCCGCTGGTGGCCGAGATGGGGATGCGCTTCATCTTTCAGGTGCTGTTCATCTCCACCCTGTCGTTCCTTGGCCTTGGCGTGCAGCCGCCGATGGCCGACTGGGGCGGCATCGTGAAGGAAAACAAGGATGGCATCGTCTATGGCGTAACGGCGGCGCTTTACCCGGCCATTGCCATCGCGACGCTGGCGATCTCGGTCAACCTGGTGGCGGACTGGATTCTGAACCGCACCACCAGCCTGAAAGGGGGCCGCAATGGCTGATCGGGGGGCAGAGACGCTGCTGGAGATCCGCGATCTGAAGATCGAGGCGACGATCTATCCGCCGGGCGAACCGGCGCGCGACATCACCATCGTCGATGGCGTGTCGCTGACGCTGCAACAGGGCAAGGTGCTGGGCCTGATCGGCGAGTCCGGCGCGGGCAAATCCACCATCGGGCTGTCGGCGATGTCCTACGGGCGCGGCGGCGTGCGGCTGACCGGCGGCACCATCCGGCTGTCGGGGCAGGAGATTCGGACCGCGAGCCATGCGGCGCTGCGTGCCCTGCGCGGCCACACGGTGACCTATGTCGCGCAATCGGCCGCCGCCGCCTTCAACCCGGCCAAGCGGCTGATGGAGCAGGTGATCGAGACCACGCTGCAACACGGCCTTGCCAGCCGGGCCGAGGCCGAGGCGCGCGCCGTGGGCCTGTTCGCCGAACTTGGCCTGCCCAACCCCAAGACCTTCGGCCAGCGCTATCCGCACCAGGTTTCCGGCGGGCAGTTGCAGCGGGCGATGACGGCGATGGCGCTGTGCCCCAAGCCCGACCTTGTCATCTTCGACGAGCCGACGACGGCGCTGGACGTGACGACCCAGATCGACGTGCTGGCCGCGATCAAGAAGGCGATCCGCGATACCGGGGTGGCCGCGCTTTACATCACCCATGATCTGGCCGTGGTGGCGCAGGTTTCCGACGACATCATGGTGCTGCGCAACGGCAAGATGGTGGAATACGGCCCCGTCGCCCAGATCATCGAGGCGCCGCAGCAGGACTATACCCGCGCGCTGGTCTCTGTTCGCCAGATCGAACATGTCGAGGCGAAGGCCGAAGGCGAGCCGGTGCTGTCGGTGGATCAGGTCACGGCGCGCTATCGCGGCACCCATTTCGACGTGCTGTCGAAGGTGACGGTGGATCTGCGCCCCGGCCAGACGCTGGCCGTGGTGGGGGAAAGCGGTTCGGGCAAGTCGACGCTGGCCCGCGCGATCACCGGGCTTTTGCCACCGCGATCCGGCAGCATCCGCTTTTGCGGCCGCACGCTGGCCCCCGCGCTGGCGCAGCGCACCCGCGACGATCTGCGCGAGTTGCAGATGATCTACCAGATGGCCGACGTCGCGATGAACCCGCGCCATACCGTTGGCACCATCATCGGCCGCCCGCTGGAGTTCTACTTTGGCCTGCGCGGCGACGAAAAGCGCAAGAAAATCCAGCAGTTGCTGGACGAGATCGAGATGGGGTCCGGCTTCATCGACCGCTATCCGGCGGAACTGTCGGGCGGCCAGAAACAGCGCGTCTGCATCGCCCGCGCGCTGGCGGCGAAACCCAAGCTGATCATCTGCGACGAGGTGACAAGCGCGCTCGACCCGCTGGTGGCGGACGGCATCCTGAAGCTGCTTTTGAACCTGCAGAAGATCGAGGGCGTGGCTTACCTTTTCATCACCCACGATCTGGCCACGGTGAAGGCGATCGCCGATTCCATCGCGGTGATGTACCGCGGCGAGGTGGTACGTTACGGCGCCAAGTCCGACGTGCTGGCGCCGCCCTTCGACGATTACACCGACCTTCTGCTGTCTTCGGTGCCCGAGATGAAGATCGGCTGGCTGGAAGAGGTGATCACCCACCGCAAAATGGAAAGCGCGGGCAACTGAGGCAATCAGCGCGCAGCGAACAGCTTGGTGCAAAGCGCGCCGAGCCTTTTGACGATATCGTCTTCCGTGCCGGGAACGATCAGTTTTTCGCCTGCCGACCCATTCGAGCGATATAGCGCGGCATCGCATCCGAGAGTGCCCTTGCGCACCATGATTTCGGTCTTGGTGGTGTCTGGCGGTTCGCCCGGACTGGTGCCGAAGTTATAGGCCTCGTCGCCAAGCCCGGTGATCGGCTTGGGCTTTGGATCGCTGTATGCAGTGCGGGCCTTGAACTGGTCTGGCGACAGATCGTTGACCGCGATGTCAACGAAGCCGTAGAGATCTGCGGTGCTGACGCCCATTTCGCATCCCGCGCCGATCTTGTTCTGGTTCATCGAGTAGTGGTTGATCATCGGCGTCCCGACGAGCAAACCCGTCATGTCGGCGGCGGTCAGGGTGGTATCGCAGGGGGTGGGCGGCCCGGTATAGGTGTCGGCGAAGGCGGGAAGGCCGAGGCACAGGGCGGCGCAGGCGGGTGCCGTCACGGCGTGCAGGAAACGCATCATCACGATACTCCCAAAGCCAGTTACGCTCCGCGCAAGCCTACGCCCACTGCGGGCCAACTCAAGACGGATTGCCGCGTCAGGGGTTCAGCTTGCGTAGTCGCTCGCCTCGGCATCCAAGATCGCGCGCAGTTCGGCCAGGTGTTCCGCCGGGCCGGTGGGGTAGGCTTCCCATTCGCGGGCGGTCTTTTCTGCCACCGCGTCGGGCAACACGCGCAGCGGGCGGCCGGTTTGCAGGGCGCGGATGTAGGTTTCGGCGGCGCGCTCGAAATAATAAAGCCGGTTGAAGGTGTCGGCCACGGTGGTGCCGATGATCAGCACGCCGTGGTTGCCCATGATCATGGTCTTCACCTTGGGGTCGGTCAGCATCGTGGCGCAGCGGGCGCCTTCGGCCTCGAACGCCATGCCGCCATAGCCGTCGTCGATCACCACGCGGTCGTAGAACATCGCGCAGTTCTGGTCGATCGGCGGCAGCCGCGAGTCGGCAAGGCTGGCGAGCACGGTGGCGTGAATCGAATGCACATGCATGACGCAGCGGGCGTGCGGAACGGCGCGGTGGATGGCGCCGTGCAGACCCCATGCGGTCGGGTCGGGCGCATCGGGGCGGCTGAGGGTGGCGGGGTCGTTGGCGTCAATCTCCAGCAGCGCCGAGGCGCGGATGCGCGAAAAGTGGCGGCCGTTCGGGTTCATCAGGAACCGGGTGCCATCGTCGTTCACCGCCAGGCTGAAGTGGTTGGCGACGGCTTCATGCATGTTCAGCCGCGCCGTCCAGCGGAAGGCGGCCGCAAGGTCGCAGCGTTCGGCCCAATGCGTCAGGTTCGGGATCGGGGCGTTCATGGCTGCTCTCCATAGGGCCAGGTGCCGGCGCCGAGGGCGGCGATGGCGGCGGTGATGCGGGCAAAGCTGTCGCGGGCGCGGGTGACGGTGGACCGGGCGCGCAGGTAGCCATGCACAAGGCCCGGTTCCAGCACCCGATGCGCCTGCCCGCCTTCGGCGGCGATCAGGGCGCAGTAGTGGCGCGCGTCATCGGCCAGCGGGTCGCATTCGGCGGAAAACGCGACGGTGGGCGGCAGACCGGCGAACGAGGCGGCCCACAGCGGCGCGGCGGTGGCGTCGTCCGGCGGCTCCACGCCGTCCGCGTGGCGGATGGCGGCATAGTAAAGCGTGTCGGCGCGGGTCAGCATCGGCGCCTCGGCATGGGTCAGGTAGCTGCCGCGGTCGTGATCGCCGCCAAGGCCGGGGTAGATCAGCACCTGACCGGCAAGGCGGCGGTCGGCCTTCAGGGTCTGCGCCACGGCGGCGGCAAGGTTGCCGCCCGCGCTGTCGCCCACCAGCACCAGCGGGCCGGGCACCGCGGCCAGCGTCGCCCGCGCGGCGGCGAGGGCGTCATCATAGGCGGCGGGGTGCAGGTGTTCGGGGGCAAGGCGGTAATCGGCCGCGACAACGCGAAAGCCGGTGGTCTTGCAGATCTCGGCGCAGACATCGTCGTGGCTGTCGAGCCCGCCGACAACGAAACCGCCGCCGTGCAGATAAAGCACCGTGACCGCCGCCGGGCCACAATCGTAGATCCGGCAGGGCACGCCGCCCAGGGCGCGATCTTCGGCCTCGACGCCCTCGGGGTAGCCCTTGAAGAAGGCGCGGCACATCGCGTCATAGATCTCGCGCTGCCGGGCGACCGGGAAGGTCGCGGTTTCGGGCGGATACCAGCTTTCGCTGTCACGGATGAACGCCCAGGTTTCGGCGTCGATCAGGCTGGCGTAGTCGGGGGCGGTCATGGGGCGCGCGGTCTCCGGATTCCTCGGGCGCAGTGTCGCCGAGGGGCGGGGCGGCGGCAAGAGCCCAATGAAAAAGGCGCCGGATCACCGGCGCCTGACAGGTCGGGGACAGGGGAAGGAGATCAGCCGTTCCAGGTGCGGACCGGGCCGCAATCCATGTGCACGAAGTCCGAGCGCATGTAGCGCCCGACACCGCCCGCCTTGCAGGACATCGCGGCCGCGTAGATCTGGGGAACGTTGCGCGAGCTGAGCCGCAGGTCGGCGGCCTCGCCCTGAATGTGCAGCGAATGCGCCGCGACGCCGCGCGATTCCATCCGCAGCATCGCGTTGGTCTGGGCGTTGCGGTAGCCCGACAGCAGCATGTAGGGTTCGTTGACGTCCAGCAGCGCGTGGGTCGCGGCGATGATGTCCATCGTCTGCGGCGCCATCACGCGCACTTCATCGGCCCGCCAGTCGCGCATGAAGTAGTTCACTTCCTTCAGCGCTTCGGGGATGTACTGGCCGTCGATCCAGTAGATCGTGTCAAGGGTTTCGCCCGAACGCCCGGAATACATCCGCAGGCGGCGCACATTGCCCGCGCCTTTGAGGAAGCCGAAGGCGTTGGCGTAGGTCGGGGCCGCGATCACGGCGGTTGCTGCGAAAGCACGCAATAGCCCGCGCCGCGAAAGGTTCGCTGAGGTCGTCAAAGTCATGGTGTCTTGCCTGTCCCGTCGTTATCGGAAGCCGCCTATACGGCGGTCACTGTTTCGATATCCCCAAGTGCCCTATATGATTGCCACAGAATCTGTTGCTTCCCAACCTCGATCTGTCGGAAAATTTCCATTGCAAGGGGCGTCGGCGAAATCTTGCTGAAAATTGTCCACCGTGTCGGCCATGCCGCGCCTGTGGACAAATCGCCCGCTTGCGTTGCACACGGGCGACAACCGGCGGGAAGACTCGACGGGGGAGTGGACAGCGGCGTGCAAATTGCCCAGAGAATAGAGACTAAAGATAGATCTGACATGCGTTTTGAGGGTGTGATGATGGCGGTTTCGGCGATCTGGACGGGCGCGGCGGCGCGCAATGCCGGTACATTGGCCCGCAATGCCCGCGGACGACGTCTGCGCGGCTTCGTCGCCGTCGCGCTCTTTGGTCTGGGCATGGGAACGGCGGCCGGGGCGATCGATGCGCCGTCGGCCTTTGCGCAGGCGGTGGCCGAGGCTTCGGCCGGGGATACCGCGCTGTCCGAATTCTACAAGTCGACCAATTATGCGCCGGTCTGGACCGAGGCCGCCGATGCCGACCGCCGCGCCGCCTTTCTGGCCGCGCTGGACGTGGCCGACGTGCAGGGCCTGCCCGCCGCCCGCTATGACCGCAGCGGGCTGATCGCCCGGCTGCAGGACGCGGTGACCGAGCGGGATCGCGGCCGGGTCGAGGTCGAGATGAGCCGCGACTTTCTGCAATACGCGCGCGACCTGCAAACCGGCATTCTGGTGCCGTCCGAGGTGGACGACGGCATGGTGCGCGTGGTGCCGCGCCGCGACCGGCTGGAGATGTTGCGCAACTTCGTGGCGGCCGAGCCCGCAGCGTTTCTGGCCGCACTGCCGCCGCAGGCGCCGGAATACAACGAGTTGCTGAAGGCCAAGCTGACGCTGGAACAACTGGCGGCGACCGATGCCTGGGGCCCGCAGGTGCAATCGAAAGCGCTGAAGGCCGGGCAGACCGGCCCGGCGGTGGTGCAGCTGCGTGACCGGCTGATCGCGATGGGCTATCTCGCCCCCACCGCCAGCGCCAGCTATGACGACGACCTGACCTCGGCGGTGATGCGGTTTCAGGGCGACCACGGACTGACCCCCGACGGGGTCGCCGCCGCGGGCACGCTGGCCGAGGTGAACGTGCAGCCCGTCGACCGGCTGAAATCGGTCATCGTCGCGATGGAGCGGTGGCGCTGGATCAACATGGATCTGGGCGCCCGCCATGTCTGGGTCAACCTCGCCGATTTTTCGGCCGAGATCGTGGATGACGGCAAGGTCACCTTCGAGACGCCCGCGGTGATCGGGCAGAACATCAAGGACCATCGCAGCCCGGAATTCTCGGACACGATGCGCTTCATGGACGTCAACCCGACGTGGAACGTGCCGCGCTCGATCGTGACCAAGGAATACCTGCCCGCGTTGCAGCAGAACCCCAATGCCGACGGGCAGTTGCAGCTGATCGACGCCAGCGGCCATGTGGTCGACCGCTCGACGGTGGATTTCACCCAGTATGACGCGAACACCTTCCCGTTCGACCTCAAGCAACCGCCGTCGGATGGCAATGCGCTGGGGCTGGTGAAGTTCATGTTCCCGAACAAGTACAACATCTATCTGCATGACACGCCGTCGAAATACCTGTTCAAGCGTGAGGTGCGCGCGTTCAGCCACGGCTGCATCCGGCTGGGCGAGCCGTTCAACTTCGCCTACACGCTGCTGGCCCGGCAAAGCGACAACCCGCAGGCGACGTTCAAGACGGCGCTGGACCGGCGGGTGGAAAACGTGGTGAACCTCGAACAGCCCATTCCGGTGCATCTGGTCTATTTCACCGCGATCCCGACGCCGACCGGGTCGATGACCTACCGCCGCGATATCTATGGCCGCGACGCGGAAATTTTCGCGGCGCTGACCAAGGCCGGGGTGGCGCTTGACGTGAAAGCGAACTAGACCCTGCGCCGGGCGGCCTGGCGTCCGCCCCAAGGAGGGGACATGGGCCACACGATCCGCGATATCGCCGCAGCACTTGGCGCCACGGCCGAGGGCGACCTTGACCTGAGCGTCACCGGCGCGGCCGAGCCCGCCAGCGCACGCGCCGATCAACTGGCGCTGGTCAGCGACCCGAAATATGCCGACGGGCTGGCCAAGGGGGCGGCGCAGGCTGCGCTGCTGTGGCCCGGTGCCGACTGGCGCGCGCTGGGGCTGCGGGCGGCGGTCTACGCGACCCGACCCCGTTACGCGATGTCGGGGCTGACCCGCCTGATGGATCCCGGCCCGGCGATCGCCCCCGGCATCCATGCCACCGCCATCGTGGACCCAAGCGCGCAGATCGGCGAGGGCGCGGCTATCGGCCCCTTCGTGGTGATCGGCGCGGGCGTCCGCATCGGGCCGCGCGCCCGCATCGCCAGCCATTGCACGATCGACACCGACGCCCGCATCGGCGCCGATGCGCTGATCCTGCAAGGCGTGGTGATCGGCGCGCGCTGCGCCATCGGTGCGCGGTTCATCGCACAACCGGGCGTGGTGATCGGCGGCGACGGCTTTTCCTTCGTGACGCCCGAGAAATCCGGCGTCGAGGAAATCCGCGAGACGCTGGGCGCGCGGGCCGAAATCCGGGCGCAAAGCTGGACCCGCATCCACTCGCTGGGTGCGGTGACGATCGGCGACGATGTCGAGATCGGCGCCAACAGCACGGTGGACCGCGGCACGATCCGCGACACGATGATCGGCGATGGCACCAAGCTCGACAATCAGGTGATGCTGGGCCACAACGTCGTGGTGGGGCGCGACTGCCTGCTGTGCGGCCATGTCGGCATCGCGGGATCGACGACCATCGGCGACCGCGTGGTGATGGCGGGCAAGGTTGGCGTCAGCGACAACATCTCGGTCGGCGACGACGTGATCGCGGGCGGCGCCACGGTAATCCTGTCGAACGTGCCGGCGGGGCGGGTCATTCTGGGCTATCCGGCGATGAAGATGGAGGCGCAGGTGGAATCCTACAAAGGCTTCCGCCGCTTGCCCCGGCTTTTCGCGCAGGTGGCCGAGCTGCAAAAAGCGGTTTCAAAGCTGACCAAGTCTGACTAAATAGCCGCGGCGCGCGGACTTCGCCGGAATGGCGGGAAGGCAGGAACAGATATGTCGAACGAGGTCAGGGACCGGGTGATCGCGATCATCGCCGAACAGGCGGTGCTGGACGTCGCCGATGTGAAACCCGAGGCGAGCCTGGAGGATCTGGGCATCGACAGCCTCGGGCTGGTGGAATCGATCTTCGCGATCGAGGAGGCGTTCGACATTTCCGTACCGTTCAACGCCAACGAGCCCGAGCAGAGCGAGTTCGACATCTCGACCGTCGCCTCGATCGTGGCGGCCGTCGAAGCGCTGGTGGCCGGGCAGAAGGGATGAGGCGCGTCGTCATCACCGGGGCGGGCACGGTCAACGCCCTGGCGCAAGACGTGGCTGGCACCTTCGCGGCCTTCCGCGAGGGGCGCAGCGGCATCGGCGATCTGGATATCCGCGATGTCGACCGGCTGTCGATCAAGATCGGCGGTCAGGTCAAGGGCTGGGATCCCGAGGCGCATTTCAACCGCCAGCAGATCGTGCTGTACGACCGCTTCACCCAGTTCACGCTGATCGCAGCCAAGCAGGCGATCACCCAGGCCGGGCTGAATTTCGACGGCCATCTGGGCTATGAGGCGGGCGTGGTGCTGGGCACCGCGGGCGGTGGCGTCAACACCTGGGACGAGAATTACCGGGCCGTCTACGAAGAGGGCAAGAACCGCGTTCACCCCTTCGTCGTGCCCAAGCTGATGAACAACGCCGCCGCCAGCCACATCTCGATGGAGTTCAACCTGCGCGGCCCGTCGTTCACCGTCGCGACCGCCTGCGCAAGTTCGAACCACGCGATGGGTCTGGCCTTCCAGATGATCCGCGGCGGGGGCGCCAAGGCGATGGTTACCGGCGGGTCGGAATCGATGCTGTGCTTCGGCGGCATCAAGGCCTGGGAAGGGCTGCGCGTCATGTCGAAAGACGCCTGCCGCCCGTTCAGCGCCAATCGCAACGGCATGGTGCAGGGTGAAGGGGCGGCGGTCTTCGTGTTCGAGGATTACGAGCATGCCCGCGCCCGTGGCGCCGAGATTCTGGCCGAGGTGGTCGGCTTTGCCATGACCTCGGATGCGTCGGACATCGTGATGCCGTCGAAACAGGGCGCCGCACGGGCCATCGCCGGGGCGCTGCGCGACGCCCGGCTGAACGGCGAGGAAGTCGGCTACATCAACGCCCACGGCACCGGCACCTCGGCCAACGACAAGACCGAATGCGCGGCGGTGGCGGATGTGTTCGGCCATCACGCCGACAAGCTGATGATTTCCTCGACCAAGTCGATGCATGGCCATGTCATCGGCGGCACCGGCGCGGTGGAGCTGCTGGCCTGCATCATGGCGCTGCGCGACGGCGTCATCGCGCCGACGATCGGCTATGAAGAGCCGGATCCGGAATGTGCGCTGGATGTGGTGCCCAACACGGCGCGCGACGCGCAGGTAGATGTGGTGCTGTCGAACGCCTTCGCCTTTGGCGGGCTGAACGCGGTGCTGGCGCTGCGCCGCGCCTAGGGTGGCGCCGCCCCGCCGGGGCAGCGCCGTATCGCGTCAGTTCCCTGCGGCAGGGGCCGGTGCAGGGGCGGCGGGAGCCGCAGCGGTAGCGGCCGCGTTCAGTTTCGTCGCGGTGTCGTAGCCGGCGGTGAAGCCCTTCAGCGACACCGTCAGCTCGACCTTCTGGTCGGGTGCGGCGACCGGGATGATCGTCAGGGCGATCTTCTGGCCCTTCTTCATCGCGGCGAGTTCATCGGCGGTGAAGCCGACGCGCGCGACGCAGCCCGCCGTGTTGCAGAACAGGAACGGATAGACCTTGGCGGGCAGCGCGTCGATCTGCAGGGTGACCTGCTGGGTCAGCAGCGTTTCCAGCGGCGTCACGATCGTCGCCCCGGCGGCGGCGGGTTGACCGGCAGGCAGCCCGACGGCCGAGAATTCGGCGACCGAGTTGCCCTGTTCGTCTTTCAGCAACTGGTAGGCCTGGCAGGGATCGTGGCCATCCTGCGCATGAACGCAGCGCACTTCCCAATCGCCCGAGGTCGACTGGACATAGGCCGAGCCGATGCCGCTGGTATCGGCGGCCGGTGCGCCGGTCGAGGGGGCGGTGGCGTCTGCAGCGGGCGCTGCGGGGGCGGGGGTGGTGGTGTCGGCCCCGGCGGCGGTTGCAAGGGCAAGCGCGGCGGCAAGGGTGAAGGCCGTGGTCAGTCTGAGCATTTTGCGATCCATGAATGGCCGGATTTCGGTCCGGCGCCGTGTAACACAGGGGGGGCCGGGTGTCAGGGGTGATTTCGCCGCGGCGCGCGTTGGTGCGGGCAGAAATTTGCCATCGGGGCCAAACGAAAAGGGCCCCAAAAGGCCCTTTCCACTTCTTTTTTTCTCCCCGTCGGACCGGCCGACTTTTTCTACGTCGGACGCTACGGCGGAATGACGAATGCGTCAACAGGGAATCTGGATCAGGCGCAACACCTTGTGGCCTACCAAAAAAGACCGCGCCCGGCGGGCGCGGCCAGTCTGACAGGGAGGATGTGATGCCCGCCGCCACACCGTGGCACCGGACAAGATGAAGGGTGGCGCGGCCCGCTTAACAAAGTATGTTGACCGCCGTGCGGAAAGTGGCGCGGGCCGTTTCCGCATCGGTCGGGATGGGTCGGAACAAGGAATTTTGATATGACGGGCAGCATTTTTGTGGGCGGCGGCGGCGAGGGCTACACGACCCCGCAGGATCTGCTGCTGAAGTTCGGCAACCGTCACGGCCTGATCGCTGGCGCCACCGGCACCGGCAAGACGGTCACCTTGCAGGTGCTGGCCGAAGGTTTCAGCCGCGCGGGCGTGCCGGTCTTCATGGCCGATGTGAAGGGCGACCTTGCGGGGCTGGCCGTGGCCGGGTCCGAGGCGGGCAAGCTGCACCCGGCCTTTCTGAAGCGCGCCGCGACGATCGGGCTTGCCAGCCTCGACTATGCCGCCTTTCCGGTGACGTTCTGGGACATTTTCGGCCAGCAGGGCCACCCGGTCCGCGCCACGGTGGCCGAGATGGGGCCGCTGTTGCTGGCCCGGCTGATGCAGCTGAACGACGTGCAGGAGGGCGTGCTGAACATCGCCTTCCGCCTCTCGGACGAAGAGGGGCTGCCGCTCCTCGACCTGAAGGATTTGCAGGCACTGCTGGTCTTTATCGGCCAGAATGCCGCCGAGATCGGGTTGAAATACGGCAACGTTGACAAATCCTCGATCGGGGCGATCCAGCGCGCGCTGCTGGTGCTGGAAAATCAGGGCGCGACCGGGTTCTTTGGCGAACCGGCGCTGGATCTGGCCGATCTGATGCGGGTCGATCCCGACGGGCGCGGCCGGGTCAACATCCTTGCCGCCGACAGACTGATGCAATCGCCGCAGCTTTACGCGACCTTCCTGCTCTGGCTGATGTCGGAACTGTTCGAGCAACTGCCCGAGGTCGGCGACCCCGATCAGCCGAAGCTCGTGTTCTTCTTCGACGAGGCGCATCTGCTGTTTGACGACGCGCCGAAGCCGCTGGTGGCGAAGGTGGAACAGGTGGCGCGGCTGATCCGCTCGAAAGGGGTGGGCATCTATTTCATCACCCAGAACCCCGGCGACGTGCCCGATAACATTCTCGGTCAACTCGGCAACCGCGTGCAGCACGCCTTGCGCGCCTTCACCGCCAAGGATCAGCAAGACCTGCGGCGGGCGGCGCAGAACTACCGGCCGAACCCGCGCTTTTCGGTTGAGGATGCGATCCGCGATGTCGGCATCGGCGAGGCGGTGACGTCATTCCTGCTCGACAAGGGCGATCCCGGCATGGTGGAGCGCACGCTGGTGCGCCCGCCGTCGTCGCAGATCGGCGCGATTGACGCCGCCACCCGCGCGGCGGTGATCGCCGCCTCGCCGTTCAAGGGCAAATACGACACCACGCTGGACCGTGACAGCGCGTTCGAGCGATTGCAGGCCCGCGCGAATGGCGCCGCATCCGAGGCGCAGGCGGCGGTGACGCAGGGGGCGCAAGAGTTCAACGCGGCCCGTCGCTATACCGCGGGCAGCACCGGCGGCGGCACCCGCATCGGCAGCGCCCCGGCCAAACCCGCGCCCGCCAGCCGCACCGACAGCCTTGGCACCGCCTTTGCCAAAAGCTTCGTGCGCACCCTCGGCTCCACCGCCAGCCGCGAGATCATCCGCGGCGTGATGGGCGGGCTGTTCCGGGCGCGGTGATCTACAGCGGCCGGATCTTCAGCTTGGTGATGCGGTTCTCGCGCCGCGCGGCGACCTCGAAGCGGAAGCCGTGATAGCTGAACACCTGGCCCTCGTTCGGGATCATCTGCGCTTCGTGGATGACGAGGCCGGCGACGGTGTTGGCCTCGTCGTCGGGCAGCGCCCAGTCCATCGCGCGGTTCAGGTCGCGGATCGTCATCGCGCCTTCGACCAGATAGTCGCCGTTTTCCGCCCGTTTCAGCGGATGGTCGCTGTCCACGTCATGCTCGTCGTTGATCTGGCCGACGATCTCTTCAAGGATGTCCTCCAGCGTGATCAGCCCGCGCAGGCTGCCGTATTCATCCACCACCAGCGCGAAATGGGTGCGCCGCCGCAGGAACTGGCGCATCTGTTCGTCCAGCGGCGTGGTTTCCGGCACGAAGTAGGGCTTCATCGCGATTTTCAGCACGTCGAGGCTGCGCAGTGCGGCCAGTGACCCCTCGTTGGCACCGCTGCCGCGCACCAGCCGGTCGACCTCGCGCAGCAGGTCCTTGGCGTGGATCACGCCCACCACGTTTTCCGGTTCGCCGCGATAGGCCGGGATGCGGGTATAGGGCGAGGCGAGGCATTGGGTGATGATCTCGTCGGGGCTGTCCTCGACGTCGATCATCTCGATCTGGCTGCGGTGGCGCATGATCTCTTCCACCGTGCGGTCGCTGAGGTCGAGCGAGGCCAGCAGGCGGTCGCGGTCTTCCTTTTCCACCGCGCCCTCGGAATGACCCAGCGCGATGGCGCCGACGATTTCCTCGCGCAGCGCGTGGATCTTGCTGTCGGGGTCGATCTTGACGCCGAACAAGGACAGGATCACCCGCACGATGGCGCGCACGGCGCCGACCACCGGCGACAGCACCACGATCACCGGCCGCACCAGCGGCGCCACCCGGACCGAGGCGGTTTCGGGGTTGGTGATGGCATAGGTCTTGGGCAGCACCTCGGCGAAGACCAGCACCAGCACCGTCATCACCAATGTCGCCAGCGCGACGCCGGACTGGCCGAACAGCCGCGTCAAGAGCGAGGTCGCCAGCGAGGCCGACAGGATGTTGGCGACGTTGTTGCCCAGCAGCAGCGAGCCGATCAGCCGCTCGCTGTCCTCGGTGATCTTCAGCGCGGCCTCGGCGCCCTTGGCGCCCCGGTCGGCCTGGCTGTGCAGCTTGCCGCGCGAGGCGGCCGTCAGCGCGGTTTCCGAGCCGGAAAAGAAGGCCGAGACCATGATCAGAAACAGGATCGCGGCGGCGGTGATCCAGAACGTGGCGTCGAGGTAAGGCAAAATGGCAGCAAGGGCGGCGGACATGGGGGGTGCGATCGGTTGGGGGCGTGCGGCGTTATCGTCGGGTGCGGCGGGCGTTGCAAGCGTTGCGGCGGCTGTCAGCCATCACGGGCCAGCGGGTGATGCTCCAGCACAAGGGTGCGCAGGCGTTCGTCGAGCACATGGGTGTAAATCTCGGTGGTCGAAATGTCGGCATGGCCCAGCAGGGTCTGGATCACCCGAAGGTCGGCGCCATTGGCCAGCAGATGGGTGGCAAAGGCGTGGCGCAGGGTGTGCGGCGTGACCTTGGCGGGGTCGATGCCGCCCGCGGCGGCCAGTTGCTTGATCAGCAGGAAGAAGTGCTGCCGGGTCAGGTGCCCGGCGGCGCCCCGCCCGGGAAACAGGTAACGCGAGCCGGGCGGCGCCTTGCGCCCGGCGGCAAGGGCGGTAGCGGCGGCGGCCGCTTCGGCCGCGTCGCGTTCGGCCAGCCAGACCCGCAGCGCCGCGCGCGCGGGCGGCGACAGCGGCACCATGCGTTCCTTGCCGCCCTTGCCGGACACAAGGATCATGCGCGGATCGCCCCGCACCGCCGCCACCGGCAGCCCGACCAGTTCGCTGACGCGCAGGCCGGTGGCGTAGAGCAGTTCCACAAGGCAGGTGTTGCGCACCCGGTCCTCGGCGCGGCCGCTGTCGCGCGCGGCGGTCAGGATCGCTTCGACCTCGGCCACACTCAGCGTGCCGGGCAGGTGCTTGTCGCGCCCCGGCCCCGACAGCTTCAGCGCCGGGTTGTCGGCGCGCCAGCCTTCCTCGTGTGCAAAGCGGTAAAGCTGGCGGATGGCCGACAGCCGCCGCGCGCGGGTGGCCTTCGACAGCCCGCGCGCCTCGCAGGCGATCAGGTAGTTTTCCACCTCGGCGCGGGTCGCGCGGGTCAGGTCGCTGGCCGCCGCCGCCAGCCAGTCGGTGAAATCGGTCAGGTCGCGGCCATAGGCCAGCCGGGTGTTGCGCGCGGCATCCTGTTCGGCCGCCTGCGCGTTGAGGAAGGTGGAAATCCAGCGGCCTGCCTGTGGCGTCACGGCCTTTACCCCGCCCTGGCGATCAGCATCAGTTGCAGTGCGGTCTGCCGCGCCGCCAGATCGAGCCCGGCCTTGCGCAGCGCGGCCAACCCCTCGGTGACGCCGCGCAGGTCGCCCGCCGCCCCGTCCGAGATGCGGGCGATGGCGCGCAGGATCGCCTCGCCCAGACGGTGCCCGGCGATCAGCGCGTCAAGATCATCCCCGGCCGAGGCGCCGGGCGCGAAACCGGCGGAAATGGCGGCGCCCATCGCATCGGGCGGGGTCAGCCCGTCGACATGGCCACGCGCCAGACCGATCAGGAACGCCTCGGCCGGGTCGGCGGCGATCCGGGCGCCCGCGATCGCCTCGGCGTCGGGCGACAACAGGCCGATGCGGAACGCCAGCGCGGCGGGCTTGCCGGACAGGTGCAGCGCGGCCAGCGGCTTGGCGTAAAGCTGGGCGAAGGGCACATCCAGCCCGACGGCGGCAATGTCGGCCCAGGCGAGGGGCAGGGTGCGGCCGACGGCGGCGATGTCGCGCGCCCGCAACGCCGCATCGAACTTCTGCACCGCCGCGACCCGGTCCCAGGGATCGCCCGAGGCCGAGGGCTTGCCCGCGGTATAGATGCCGATCAGCTGGTTTGGTGGAATCGCCCCGGTGCGGGCCAGCCGTTCGGCGGCCTCGATCTGCGCCTTCCAGCCGATGTTGCTGCGCAGGTCGGCCTGCGCGAAGGCGACCGGCAGGGTGTTGGTGGGCAGCGGCTCTCCCACCGCCTCCATCATGCGCCAGATCAGCGGCGAGGGGCGCGTGGGGGTGGGCAGGGCGGTGGCGGTATCGTCGGCACTGGTATCCAGGAACCGGGTCAGCACGTCGCTGTCTTGCGGCGGGATCATCCCCAACGCCTCGGCGCTTTTCAGCGTCAGGACCGCCGCGCCCCAGTCGCCGCCGCGCGCCAGGCAGTAGATGCGGGCGGGCAGCGTGGGTGCGATGCCGGGCGTTTCGGCCATGACCTTGCAGGCCGCGGTTTCCTGCCCCAGCAGCAATTCCACATCGAACCAGCGCCGGAACAGCGCGGGCTGCCGCGTGCCCGCCACCTGCAACAGCGCCTGCGCCTGTTCCAGCGCACCGAAATCCAGCAGCCGGTCGACCCGGGCGATCAGGAAACCGCCGCTGGCCCCGGCATCGGCGGGCGGGTCGACCTCTGCCAGCAGCAGCGAATAGAGCAGATCCTGCAACGCGGGCAGCATCCGCGCCGGTTCCGCCTTCAACAGCGCGATCAGGTCGGCGCTGGCGCTGCCCTGCCACAGATCGCGCGGCAGGCCGCTGACCGTGACCGGGACCAGCCCGGCCGCGTCAAGCTGCTGGGTGCCCAGCACGGAAACGTCGATCCCCGGAAGCGGCGCCTGCCCGGTCGGCGGCACGGCGGCCACCACATCGGCGGGCGGCGCGACCGGCGGCGCCGTCACCGAGCGCGACAACCAGTCGATCGCCGACATCGGCGGATTGCCCGCCGCCGCCCCGGCCCACAGCAGCGGGCCCGCCAGCGCCAGCATCAGACGCCGCAGGGGCTGCCTAGTCGACATTCAGCTTGACCGGTTGTTCCACCTGGCTTTGCACCGGGCTCAGATCGCCGAGATAGGCGAATGCCGAAAGCGCCACCGCCCCCAGCACCACCACCACCGCGAGCAGCCTGATCACGTATTTCATTTGCCTGCCCTTCTGACTTCTGCCCGCCCCTTGGAGGGCGCGCGCTTCTTCTATATGGCATGTCCGTGATGTTCATGCCAATCGGCGTGGAAAGTTTTGCGTAAGCGGGACCTTGCCCAGTGGATTGGCGGCTGAAGAAGACGATTGTGATGGTGGGGATGATGGGCGCGGGCAAGACCGCCGTCGGCACCCAGCTGGCGCGGATGCTGGGCGTGCCCTTCCTCGATTCCGACGAAGAGATCGTCAAGGCCGCCAACCGCAGCATCGCCGAGATTTTCGAACGCGATGGCGAGCCCTTCTTTCGCGAGAAAGAGGCGCGGGTGATCGCCCGGCTGCTGCACGGCGAACCTGCGGTGCTGTCCACCGGCGGCGGCGCCTTCCTGCAGGCCGAGAACCGCGAGCTGATCGCGCGCGAAGGGCTTTCGGTCTGGCTGAAGGCCGATCTCGATCTGCTCTGGATGCGGGTGCGGCACAAGGCGACGCGGCCGCTGTTGCGCACCGCCGACCCGCGCGGCACGCTGGCGGCGCTGCTGGCCTCGCGCGGGCCGATCTATGCTTTGGCCGACCTGACGGTGGAATCGCGCCCCGAATACTCGGTCGAGGCGATGGCCGAGGCGGTCGCGGCCGCGATCCTGACGCGCCCCGACGTGCTGGAAAGGAAATAGGATGACCGGACACACCGACACCGTGCGGGTCGAACTGGGCGCCCGCGCCTATGACGTGCGGATCGGCCCCGGCCTGCTGGCCCGCGCCGGGGCCGAAATCGCGCCGCTGTTGCGCCGCAAGCGGGTCGCGGTGGTCACCGACGAAACCGTGGCGGCGCTGCATCTGGACGCGTTGCGCGACGGGCTGGCGGCCGAGGGCATCGCGATGTCGGCGCTGGCGCTGCCGCCGGGCGAGGCGACCAAGGGCTGGCCCGAGTTCACCCGCACGGTCGAGTGGCTGCTGGCCGAAAAGGTCGAGCGGCGCGATATCGTGGTGGCCTTCGGCGGTGGCGTGATCGGCGATCTGGCGGGGTTCGCTGCGGCGGTGCTGCGGCGCGGGGTGCGCTTTGTACAGATCCCCACCTCGCTGCTGGCGCAGGTCGACAGCTCGGTGGGCGGCAAGACCGGCATCAACTCCACCCACGGCAAGAACCTGATCGGCGCGTTCCACCAGCCATCGCTGGTGCTGGCGGATATCGGGGTGCTGGGCACGCTGACCCCGCGCGACTTCCTTGCCGGCTATGGCGAGGTGGTGAAATACGGCCTGCTGGGTGATGCGGGTTTCTTCGACTGGCTGGAACGCGAGGCTCCGCGACTTTCCACCACGCCCGCGCTGGCGCAGGCCGCGGTGCGCCGGTCGGTGGAGATGAAGGCCGGGATCGTGGCAAGGGACGAGACCGAGGAGGGGGAGCGGGCGCTGCTGAACCTGGGCCACACCTTCGGCCATGCGCTGGAATCGGCGACGGGGTATTCAGACCGGCTGTTGCATGGCGAGGGCGTGGCGATCGGCTGCGCGCTGGCGTTCGAGCTGTCGATGCGGATGGGCCTGTGTTCGCAGGAGGCGCCCAGCCGGGTGCGGGCGCATCTGCGCGCGATGGGCATGAAGGTCGACCTGCGCGACATTCCGGGCGATCTGCCGGGCGCCGAGGGGCTCATCCGGCTTATGGCGCAGGACAAGAAGGTGGTCGACGGTCAGTTGCGCTTCATCCTGGCGCGCGGCATCGGCGAGGCGTTCGTCGCCGACGGCGTCGACATGGCCGTGGTGAAGACGCTGCTGGAAGATGCGCTCAAGGGCTGACGCGCCACGATTTTTCAAGGAAAAATCGCTACGGATTTTCGACGAAAATCCGGCCTTGGCAGCCCGCGGCCCGGAAAGAGCCGCAGGCCCGCCCGGTCAGAACGGGATTTCGTCGTCCATGTCGGAGCTGCGGCCGCCGCCGCCGCCCGACGAACCACCGCCGTAGCCGCCGCCATAACCGCCGCCGCCCGCGCCGCCGCCGTAGCCGCCCGAGGCCGGGCCGCTGTCATAGCCGCCGCCTGCGTCGCCGCCACCCGCCGCGTCGCCGCGCCCGCCGAGCAGGGTCAACTCGCCCCGGAACGGCCGCAGCACGACCTCGGTCGAATAGCGGTCGGCGCCGGACTGGTCCTGCCACTTGCGGGTTTCCAGCTGCCCCTCGATGTAGACGGTCGAGCCCTTGCGCAGATATTGCTCGGCGATGCGCACGAGGTTTTCGTTGAAGATCGCGACCGAGTGCCACTCGGTCCGTTCCTTCCGCTCGCCGGTCGCCTTGTCGCGCCAGTTTTCCGAGGTGGCGATGCGCAGGTTGCACACCTTGCCGCCGCTCGGAAAGCTGCGCACTTCCGGATCGCGGCCCAGATTGCCGATCAGAATGACCTTGTTCACAGAGCCTGCCATCGTCGTCTCCCGTCGAATCCCGTTGGTCCTCCTCCTTACAACACCGCATCATGGTTATGAACAGGTTACCGTCGATGGACGCTCCGGCATCTCTTTGCGCATGGGGCAGGGGCCGGGCTGGCGGATCGCAGCGATTTCGCTATAGTCGCGCGGGGACGAATGGGGACGGATGATGCGCATCCTGCACGGGGCGATCGCGATTGGCTTGGTCACGGTGCTGTGCACGGCGGCCGGGGCCGAGACGCTGTTGCTTGCAACCTCGTCGTCGCGGCTGGCGCTGTTCCGCTCGCAGACCAAGCTGATGGATACGCGGTTGTCGCATGAATACGTGAATTCCGACCGCCTGCAGCCCAAGCATGCCGATGGCAGCGATGGCACGCTGCCGCGCTACGCGGGCAGCTATCGCGGCGCCTGGTATGAACAGGCGCGCGCCGACGCCCGCGCGCATGGCGTGCCCGAGGATTTGTTCCTGCGGCTGATCGAACGCGAGTCGAACTGGAACGCCGGCGCGGTGTCCGACAAGGGCGCGACCGGGCTGGCGCAGCTGATGCCCGATACCGCGCGGCTGCTGGGCGTCGACATCGCCGACCCCAAGGCCAACCTTGAGGGCGGCGCGCGCTATCTGCGCATGATGTATGACCGTTTCGGCAACTGGCGGCTGGCGCTGGCGGCCTACAACGCCGGGCCCGACGCGGTGGACAAGACTGGCGGCGTCCCGCCCTTCGACGAGACGCAGGCCTATGTGGTGGCGATCCTCGGCGGCTGAGGCCGGGGTTGCGGGCCGCGGCTATTCCGCCGCGATGGTGATCACCGGTTCCATGCCGTTCAGCACCGCCTCGGGCAGGTGGCACTTGATCTGGTGCCCGGCGGCCAGCGTCTTCATCGGCGGCATGTCGGTATCGCAAAGCCCGCCCGCCACCATCGACTTCCAGCGGCAGCGGGTCTGGAACGGGCAGCCCGGCGGCGGATTCATCGCCGAGGGAATGTCGCCTTCCAGCACGATGCGCTTCTTGATCACCCGCGTATCGGCGATCGGCACGGCCGACAGCAGCGCCTCGGTATAGGGGTGGTAGGGCGGCGAGAACACCTGATCGGTGGTGCCGATCTCGACCACATGGCCCAGATACATCACCAGAACTCGGTCTGACAGGTAGCGCACCACCGACAGGTCGTGGCTGATAAACAAGAGCGTGGTGCGGTTCTTGCGCTGGATCTCCATCAACAGGTCGGTCACCGCCGCCTGCACCGACACGTCGAGCGCCGACACCGGTTCATCGGCCACCACCACCTTGGCGCCACCGGCAAAGGCGCGGGCGATGCCGACGCGCTGTTTTTGCCCGCCCGAAAGCTGGCGCGGCTTGCGGTCGGCGAAGGTGCGCGGCAGCTTCACGAGGTCGAGCAGGGTCAGCATCCGCTCGGTCCGTTCGGCGTCGGATTTGCCCTCGCCAAAGATCTCCAGCGCGCGGATGATCTGGCGGCCGACGGTCATCGAGGGGTTGAGCGTGTCGAACGGGTTCTGAAACACCATCTGCACCGAGGACACGGTATCGGTGTTGCGCTTCTCGATCGGCGTGTTCTGGATGTTTTCGTCGAACAGCATGATCGAGCCCGAGGTGGCGGTTTCCAGCCCCATCAGCACCTTGGCGAAGGTGGACTTGCCGCAACCGGATTCGCCGACGATTGCCAGCGTCTCGCCCTCGCGCGCCTCGAAGCTGAGGGTTTCGTTGGCCTTCACCACCTTGGTCAGGCCGCCGCCGAAGAGGTTACCGGCGCTGACCTCGTAATATTTGCGCAGGTCTTCCATCTTCAGCACGACCTCGCCGACCGGGGTCTTGGCCACCGCCTTGCGGGTGGCGGGCGGCATGTCCCAGTCGATCTGACGAAAGCGCAGGCAGCGGCTTTGATGGCGGTCGCCCTCGGCCACGTCGTCCATCGGAATGTCGCGCATGTCGCATTCCCCGGCCCGGAAATAATCGCAGCGCGGGCCGAAGTTGCAGCCCTTGGGCCGGTCATGCGGCAGCGGGAAGTTGCCGGGGATGGCGATCAGCGGGCTGTCGGTCTTGTTCGCGCTTGGCAGCGGGATCGAGCGGAACAGCGCCTGCGTATAGGGGTGGCGCATCTTGTCGAAGACCTCGGCCACCGCGCCGGTTTCGACCGCCTCGCCGGAATACATCACGCAGAGCCGGTCGCAGGTGTCGAGGATCAGGCCAAGGTTGTGGCTGATGAACAGCATCGAGGTGCCGTATTTCTCGCCCAGATCCCGCACCAGATCGACGATCCCGGCCTCTACCGTCACGTCAAGCGCGGTGGTGGGCTCGTCGAGGATCAACAGCGCAGGCTTCGACATCAGCGCCATCGCGATCACGATGCGCTGCTGCTGGCCGCCCGAAAGCTGGTGCGGATAGGCTTTCAGGATGCGGTCGGGGTCGGGCAGGCGGACGTCGGCGACGATCTGGCGCGCCAGCGCCATCGCATCGGCATGGGCCATGCCCTCGTGGATGATCGGCACCTCGGCCAGCTGCTCGCCGATCCGCATCGCCGGATTCAGGCTCGCCATCGGCTCCTGATAGATCATGGCGATTTCCTTGCCGCGGATCGCGCGCAGCTCGACATCGGTCATGGTGCAAAGATCGCGGCCCTTGAACTTGATCGAGCCACCGACGATGCGGCCGTTCTTGCCCAGATCCTGCATCACGCCCAGGGCGACGGTGGACTTGCCGCAGCCGCTTTCGCCCACCAGCCCCATCGACTCGCCCGCCATCACGGTGCAGGAGAAATCCATCACGGCGGGGATTTCGCGCAGGCGGGTGAAGAAGCTGATCGAGAGGTGGTCGATCTCGAGGATCGGCTTTGAAGGATCCCAGTCGGTTGCGATATCGGTCATCGGTGGTCTCCCTTGACTGAAGGCCGGGGGGCGCTGCCCCCGGACCCCCGGGATATTTACGAACGGAAGAAGAGGCGCAGGGCGCGCATCGGCATCAATCCCTCAGGCTTTCTTCGCGCAAGCCGTCGGCGAGCAGGTTGAGACCCAGAACGAGGCTCATCAGCGCGATGGCGGGCACGAAGGCGGGGTAGGGGTAGATCGACAGGAGCTTGCGCCCGGCGTTGATGGTGGACCCCCAGTCCGGGCTTTCGGGCGAAACGCCGAGGCCGAAGAAGCCGAGCGTTCCCAGCAGGATGGTGGTGTAGCCGATGCGCAGGCAGAAATCGACGATCAGCGGGCCGCGGGCGTTCGGCAGAATTTCCCACAGCATGATGTACCACGGCCCCTCGCCGCGGGTCTGGGCGGCGGCGACGTAGTCGCGCGACTTGATGTCGAGCACGATGCCGCGCACGATCCGGAACACGGTGGGCGAGTTCACGAAGACCACCGAGACGAACACGTTGAGCATGTTCGAATCCATCGTGAAGACGCCCAGCGGGTCGGCGTTGAAGGCGAGCCCGGAATAGGCCCAGAAGCCGATCACCAGCGTCAGGCCGACGTAAATGTTCCGCTTCCACGGCGAGGTGAAATAGCGGCTGTTCCAGAGCACGGTGAGAAACAGGATCGGGAACAGGAAGAGCACGGCGGCAAGGTAGATCGGCACCCCGGTCTGACGGATCGCCGGGGTGACCAGCAGATAGAACAGCAGGATCACCGGGAAGGCGAGCACGAGGTTGGCGACGAACGACAGGATCGTGTCGAGCCGCCCGCCGGAATAGCCGGCCGGCAGGCCGAGCGTGATGCCGACCATATAGGCGAAGGTGGTCGCCGCCGGTGCGATGATCAGCACCCGCCGCGCGCCCATCACCATGCGGCTGAAGACGTCGCGGGCCAGGTTGTCGCCGCCGAAGATGTACCACGGATAGCCGGCCTCGGATTTCGGCGCCGCCGCGCCGGGCCAGGCATTTTTCAGCTGCACGACCTGATCGAGCGGATCGTGAGTGATGATCATCCCCGCGAAGAGCGCGGTGTAAGCCCAGAACATCACGATGAAAAGGCCGACCATGCCCACCGGGCTGTCGAACAGTTTGCCGTACAGGCCAAGCCTGCGCCGGAAGATGAACGAGGCGACAAGGGTGACGACGAGGGCAATCCAGACGGGTACGAAGCGCAAAAGCACCTGGACCAGGATTCCACCGGGGGTGAGAGCGTCCATGCGGGGCCTCCTCAGGAAATCCGGATGCGGGGGTTCAGATAGACGTAGCCGATGTCGGAGATCAGCTGCGTGAGCAGGACCACCACCACCGCCACCACCGAGCAGCCGAGCAGCAATTCGATGTCGTTGCCCTCGGCGGCCGCCACCAGCGTCCAGCCGAAGCCCTTGTAGTTGAACAGCGTTTCCGTGATCACCACGCCGTTCAGCAACCAGGGGATCTGCAGCATGATCACCGTGAACGGGGCGATCAGCGCATTTCGCAGCGCGTGTTTCAGCACCACGTTGCGGAAGCTGACACCCTTCAGCCGCGCGGTGCGGATGTATTGCGCCGTCATCACCTCGGTCATCGAGGCGCGGGTCATGCGGGCGATGTAGCCGATGCCGTAAAGCGCGATGGTCATCACCGGCAGGGCGAAGTTGTCGAAGGTGATATGGTCCATCGCGCTGGAGGCGGACCCCTTGAAGAGCGTGCCCGAACTGAGCAGGCCGAGCGACTTGAACAGCGGCGACAGGCCGACGGTGGTAGAGCCGAAAAGCACGATCAGCACCACGCCCGAGACATATTCCGGCGTCGCGGTCGAGGCGATGGACAGTGTCGACAGCACCCGGTCGGTGCGCGACCCCTCTCGCATCCCGGCGAGGATGCCGATGATCAGCGAGGTCGGGATCATCACGATCAGCACCCAGAGCATCAAGAGGCCGGTCAGCCCCATCCGGATCCCGATGATCGTCGATACCGGCTGCTTGAACACGGTCGAGGTGCCCCAGTCGCCCTGCAGGATGCCGCAATAGCGCGGCGCAGGCGTATCCGGCGCGTTCGGATCGACGCAGCGCCCGGTGGGCTTGCCGGTTTCGGCATTGGTGCCGGTCCAGCCGGGCACCAGCCCCAGCCACTCGCCATAGCGGCTGACCAGTGGCGCGGCATAGCCGTGCGACTGCAACCAGCTGTTCACCTGATCGTCGCTCATCCGGGCCGAAGCCTCGGTTTTCGCGAGCTTGACCAGGTTGGGATGCAGGTTGGTGAGGAAAAACACGACAAAGGTCAGGCAGAACGCCGTCAGGATCATCGTGCCAAGGCGCCGCATCAGGAACTTGAGCATGGCTCCCTTTCCGGGGTCGGCGGCGGGCGGTCGTTCAGGACGACCGCGCGGCACCGATCCGCATCACGCAAGAAGGGGGGCCGGAAAGGCCGGGTGATCCCGGCCTTTCCGGTGTTCGGATGGACTCAGGTTTCCATCCACCACTGGTAGACGTGATGCTCGAAGGTCGGGTGCATTTCGACGTCGTGCACCGTCTTCTTGTAGTGGCGGTAGAGCGAGCGCCAGTAGGGCTGGATCAGCACGCCCTGTTCCAGCATGATCTCTTCGATCCGCTTCATCACTTCCTTGCGCTTGCCGGCGTCGGCGATCGACATCGCCTTGGCCAGCAGGGTGTCGTACTCGGCGTTGGAGAAGGCGGTTTCGTTCCATGAGCCGCCGGTCTTGTAGGCAAGCGCCAGAACCTGCACGCCCAGCGGCCGCATGTTCCATTCGGTCGCCGAGAACGGATACTTGGTCCAGTCGTTCCAGAAGGTCGAGCCCGGCAGGATCGTCCGCTTGATCTTGATGCCCGCATCGCGCATTTGTGCGGCGACGGCATCGCAGGTGGCGGCTTGCCAGCTGTCGTCGATCGAGATCAGTTCGAACTCGTGGTCGCCCATGCCCGCCTTGTCCAGCGCGGCCTTGGCGGCTTTCGGATCGGCCTTGATCCCCGGCAGCGGGTAGTATTCCGGGTGGATCGGCGCGACGTGGTAGTTGGCGGCCTCGGTGCCAAGACCAGCATAGCCGAGTTCCAGCACCACCTTGTTGTCGACCGCCAGTTGCAGCGCCTTGCGGACGGCGACGTCCTTGTAGTCTGCTGCCGCCTCATTGAAGCGAACGGCGATGGTGGCCGCGGTATGCGCTTCCGACTTGGTCCAGCCGATGCCGTCGAACACCTTCACGAAATCGCCGACCGTCTGGTAGGTCATGTCGATCTCGTCGGCCTCGGCCGCGGCGGCAATCGCCGACTCGTCGGTGCCGAGGTCGATATATTCGATGCTGTCCAGCCAGGGGCCGCCCCAGCCTTCCGCGGCGGTGCCCCACCAGGTCAGCTTGTCGTTTTTCGTCAGCACCTGCTTCACGCCGACCTGGTTGGTCGTGGGCAGATAGGGGCCGGTGCCGATCGGGTTCACCGACGGATCGCTGCCATCGTAGCTGGAGTGCACGATGGCGGCCGGGTAGTCGGCCATGCCGGCGATGATGGTGATGTCCGGCTGGGTCAGGTGCAGCACGACGGTGTGGTCGTCCTTCATCTCGATCGCGCCGTCCTTGACCTTCTTGCCGTCCATGACCGCAGGCATCCGGCTGGCCATCGAGTTGCCGTCGACGGTGGCATCGCACCAGCGGGTCAGGTTGAACACCACGTCCTTGGCGGTGAAATCGTCGCCGTTCGACCACTTCACGCCCTTGCGCACATGCAGGGTGAACTCGGTCGCGTCGTCGTTGGCATCCCAGCTTTCCAGCAGCATGCCGCGGAAGGTGCCGTCACGGTTGTACTCGACCAGATATTCCAGCCAGCCGCGCGAGAAGTTCGCCATTTGCGACCAGTCGAACAGGCGCGGGTCTTTCAGCGCCTTGGTTTCCATGTCCATGCGCAGCGTACCGCCCGCCTTCGGGGTCATGGTGGCGGCCTTGGCCGCCGGTGCGTCAAGGCCGATCAGGCCATAGGCCGCGACCGCCGACATCCCCAGCGCCGAGGCGCGGGTGAGGAACTCGCGGCGGCTCAGCTCGCCGGTCTTGACCTCTTCGGCATACATCACGGCTGCGGGGTGCAGCCGAGGGCCGTCCGTCTTCATGTCAGTCATGAGTTAGCTCCCTGTCAGTTATTTTGTTTTCGCCCGCAGCCGGTTGCCGGGCTGGTCGGGCGTCCGTCCTTGTGGATCGACTTCCGCCATAGCGCACGAGTTCTGGCCTGACGTCAACGCCAGCATTCGGCACTTTGTCGGAGTTTTGCGACATGTCCCTAGAAAAGCCCCCCTGCCGCCTGCGGTCAACCCCGCGCGATGGCTTTTCGGGCAGTCCCTGCGATCAGACCGATTTGCGGAAGGCGGTCGGGGTCTTGCCGGTGCGGTGCTGGAAAGCGCGGGTGAAATAGGCCGCCGAGGTGAAACCAAGGCTGCGCGACACCTCGTTGACCGGCATCCGGGTTTCCACCAGCAGGCGGCGCGCCTCGAACAGCACGCGGTCCTGCAACAGCGACGAGGCCGGGCGACCGCAGGCCTGCCGACAGACCCGGCTGAGGTGGGTCGGCGTCACTTCCAGCGCGGCGGCGTAGTCGGCCACGCCCTGACCGCTGCGAAAGTCACGCTCCAGCAAGGCACTGAAACGCTGCGCCAGTCGGCGGGCCGCATCGGGGCGGATCGCTTCGGGCGGTTGCAGCGCCGCCTGCCGCTCGATCCAGACCGACAAGAGGCCAAGGTGGTGATGCACGGCCCGGCCCTGACCGGGCTTGGCGCCGTCCATCTCGCGCTGCATGGTGTCCAGCAGGGCGGTCAGTTCCATCTGCGCCGCGGTTTCGCGGATCCGCAGGTGCTGCGCCGTGGTGGGCAGCGGCAGGTCGCAATCAGCGCCGAAAAACAACGCGCTGCCAAAGACATGCTGCGAGGCTTCGAAGCCGTGCATGGTGCCCGCCGGAATGAAGATCGCGTTGTGGGTGCCGTAGCCACGGGTGACGCCGCCGACGGTGATGCGGCCCTGACCGCGGGTGAACCACAGCAGCAGCGGCTCTGACACGCTGCGCATGGCCTCTACCCGCCAGCGCCCGCCTGCGGCAAGGCGCGGAATCGCAATAAGCCGTGCGGCGCTGCCGCTCGATTGCTGGTCGTTCATACTGCACCGGTCCCCGGGTGGTCTTTTGCCGGAATCCTAGGGGGTAAGCCGGTCAATCCCAAGGGGAAATCGTGCGGGCGCCCGCCGCGTCGGCGAAGCGTGGCGCATCCGCACCGTTCCGCGTCAGCCCAGCTCGATCGCGCGCCAGTTGTGCATCCGGCTGCGGAACCACGTGCGTTGCCGTTTGGCATATTGGCGGGTGGCGATCTTGGCCGCGGCGATGGCGGCGTCGAGCGGCAGATCGCCCTGCAGATGGGCGACCAGCTCCGGCGCGCCGATGGCCCGGGCCGAGGCGCGCGCGGGTTGCCAGAATGGCAGCTCGGCCCGCACCTCGTCCAGCGCGCCGGCGGCCATCATCGCGTCAAAGCGGCGGTCGATCCGGGGCGCCAGCCGGTCGGCGGGGGCGTGCATCACCACCGCCTCGGCCGCTGCCAGCGGCAGGACCGGCGCGCCGGTTTCGGCCTGCCAGTCGGCCAGACCGCGGCCGGTGGCGCGCAACACCTCCCACGCGCGCTGAACGCGGGCGGGGTTGGCGGTGTCGATGCGCGCCGCGGTGGCAGGGTCGAGCGTCGCCAGCAGCGCGCGGGTGCCCTGCGCGGCCCGCAGCGCGTCGGCCTCGGCGCGCACTTCGGGCGGGGTCGGCGGGATCTCTGCCAGCCCCTCGGTCAGTGCGGTGAAGTAAAGCCCGGTGCCGCCGACGATGATCGGCCGCTTTCCGCTGGCCAGGATCGCCGCCACCTCGCGCAGCCAGTGGCCGACGGAATAGGGCTGGTCGCGGCCGATGTGGCCATAGAGCAGATGCGGCGCGCGGGCCTCATCGTCGGGGCCGGGGCGGGCGGTCAGGATGCGCCAGCAGCCGTAAACCTGCAGCGCATCGGCGTTGACGATCACGCCGCCCTGGGTTTCCGCCAGCTGCAGCGCCAGCGCCGATTTGCCCGACGCGGTCGGCCCCGCGATCAGCACCGGGCGCCCGGCTGCGATGGTCTGTGGCACGTTGCCTCTCCGTTCCGGCGCGGTCACCTGCCGCTTAGGCGTTGAACCTCGCCGCGTTTTCCGACATTTTGCGCCGCAGTCAAGATTTCACCAGATCGGGAGCACTTCGCATGAACGAGGCATCGTCTCATCCACCAGTGGTGACCTACAAGCGGGTGATGCTCAAGATCTCGGGCGAGGCGCTGATGGGCGACCAAGGCTACGGTCTGCATCCGCCCACCGTCCAGCGCATCGCGCAAGAGGTCAAGTCGGTCCGCGATCTGGGCGTCGAGATCTGCATGGTGATCGGCGGCGGCAACATCTTCCGGGGGCTGCAGGGCTCGGCGCAGGGGATGGAGCGGGCGACGGCAGATTACATGGGGATGCTGGCCACGGTGATGAACGCGCTGGCGATGCAGGCCGCGCTGGAGTCGCTGGGCGTCTTCACCCGGGTGATCAGCGCGATCCCGATGGATACGGTGTGTGAGCCCTACATCCGCCGCCGCGCGATCCGCCATCTGGAAAAGGGCCGCGTCTGCATCTTCGCCGCCGGCACCGGCAACCCCTATTTCACCACCGACACCGCCGCCACGCTGCGCGCCAACGAAATGGACTGCGAGGCGATCTTCAAGGGCACCAAGGTGGACGGGGTCTATGACAAGGATCCCAAGAAGTTCGCCGACGCCAAGCGGTACGAGACCGTCAGCTATGACGAAGTGCTGCAAAAGCATCTGGGCGTGATGGATGCCTCGGCAATCGCGCTTGCCCGCGACAACGACCTGCCGATCATCGTCTTCTCGCTCGACGAACCCGGCGGCTTCCGCACCATCCTGAGCGGCAACGGAACTTACACCCGCGTTCACGGGTAGGCTATACACTCGGGGTCGCCTTGTTGGTATACAAACCCTGTGCGGCCCCTGATCCACAAGACACGATGCAGGGAAGAGGAACGACGATGGCGGATGACGCGACCGAGATTGACCTGGACGACCTTCAGCGGCGGATGGACGGCGCGATGGTCGCGTTGCGTCAGGAATTTGCCACGCTGCGCACCGGGCGCGGGTCTGCCTCGATGCTGGACCCGATTCAGGCCGACGCTTACGGTCAGATGACGCCGATCAACCAGCTTGGCACGGTGAACGTTCCCGAGCCGCGCATGGTGACGATCAACGTCTGGGACAAGGCGATGATCTCGAAGGTCGAGCGGGCG
Source organism: Paracoccaceae bacterium (assembly GCA_016124615.1). GTDB lineage: Bacteria > Pseudomonadota > Alphaproteobacteria > Rhodobacterales > Rhodobacteraceae > Solirhodobacter. The sequence goes on from WGNF01000003.1 coordinate 459,350, forward strand.
ATTCGCGATTCGGGGCTGGGCATCAATCCGGTGGTGGATGGCCCGATCATCCGCCTGCCGATCCCGGAACTGAACGAGGAACGCCGCCGCGAGCTGACCAAGGTCGCCGCGCATTATTCCGAACAGGCCCGCGTCGCGATCCGCAACGTGCGCCGCGACGGCATGGACCAGCTCAAACGCGCCAAGACCGCGGGCATGAGCGAGGACGACAACAAGATGTACGCGGACGAGGTGCAGGCGCTGACCGACAAGGCGATTGCCGCCGTCGATCGGGCGCTTGAGGCGAAACAGCAGGAGATCATGCACGTCTAGGCGCGCAGGATCACCGGGAAAGGACAGGAATTGGCCGCCGAGGACGCACCGGGATCCCAGTTCCCGTCCCGCAGGACCGCGGAGCACGTCGCCATCATCATGGATGGCAACGGCCGCTGGGCGACACAGCGCGGCTGGCCGCGGCTGGTCGGCCACCGCCGCGGTGCCGAACGGGTCAAGCAGATCGTGCGGGCCTGCCCCGATCTCGGCATCCGCTGGATCACCATCTACGCCTTCTCGACCGAGAACTGGAAACGGTCGACCGAAGAGGTGCTGGGCCTGATGGGCATCTTCGCGCGCTATATCGAGCGCGAGGCCGACCGGCTTTCGGCGGAAGGGGTGCGGATGCGCTTCATCGGCGACCGGACCCGGCTGGATGTCAAGTTGCAGCGCCTGATGGCCGGCATCGAGGCGCGCACCAGCGCCAACACCCGGCTGAACCTGACGGTGGCGATCAACTACGGCGGCCGGGATGAGATCACGCGCGCCGCGCAGCGGATCGCCGCGCAAGTGGCGGGCGGCACGCTTCAGGCCGCGGAGGTCGATGGCGAGGTGATGGCGCGCGCGCTGGACACCGCCGACCTGCCCGACCCCGATCTGGTGATCCGCACCAGTGGCGAGACGCGGATCTCGAACTTCCTGCTGTGGCAGTCGGCCTATGCCGAATATGAATTCACCCAGACGCTCTGGCCGGATTTCACCATCGAGGAACTGGCGTCGATCCTCGACCGGGTTGCCGTGCGCGATCGCCGCTTCGGGGCCGTCAGCGCATGACATCACCGTCCAAATGGACCGACCTGCGCCAGCGCATGATCTCTGGATTCGCGCTGGCGCTGGTCGGCATCGTCGCGGTGCGGTTGGGCGGTGTCTGGTTCACCGCCCTTGCGACCATCGCCGCGGGCCTGATGCTGTGGGAACTGGCGGTGATGCTGGGCGCCGGGCGCAAGGCGCTGATCGCCTTCGCGCTTGGCGCCGGGGCGATGCTGGCGGCGCGGGTCACGTCGGGCCCGCTGGAAATCGGCATGTTGCTGCTGGTGGCCGCCGCCGCCGCGACCGTTGTGCAGCGCGACCGCGCGATCTGCTTCACCTACGGTCTGGCGATCCTGCTGGCCGCCGACGGGCTGACAGACTTTCGCGAGGTCAACGGCGGTACCTGGCTGTTCTGGCTGATCTTTGTCGTCATCACCACCGACATTGCGGGCTATTTCGCCGGGCGCCTGATCGGCGGGCGCAAGTTCTGGCCGCGCATCAGCCCGAAAAAGACCTGGTCGGGCACCATCGCGGGCTGGATCGGCGCGGCGGCGATCGGGATGCTGTTCCGCACCTTCACCAGCGCGGGGGTGGACCTGATCTGGATCAGCGCCGCGGTTTCGCTGGCCTCGCAAATGGGCGACATCACGGAAAGCGCGATCAAGCGGCGGGCCGGGATCAAGGACAGCTCGAACCTGATCCCCGGCCACGGCGGGTTGCTGGACCGGTTCGACGGGCTGTTGGGCGCGTCGCTGGCCATGCTGGCCTTCGCGCTGTTTGTCAAGGTTCCGGTGGTCAGCATCGTCCTGCCGATCGTGGGACACTGAGCCATGCGGCGGATCGCGATCTTCGGCTCCACCGGCTCGATCGGGCAAAACACGGTGGATCTGCTGACGCGGCAGGGTGGGGCAGGGGCCTACGCGGTTTCCGTGCTGACCGGCGGGCGCAATGTGGCGCTGCTGGCGGCGCAGGCGCGCGCGTTGCGGGCCGGGCTGGCGGTGACGGCGCATCCCGAGTGCTACGCCGAACTGAAGGCCGCGCTGTCGGGCAGCGGCATCGAGGCGACGGCGGGGCCGCAGGCGATCGCCGAGGCGGCGGATCGCCCGGCCGACTGGGTGATGTCGGCCATCGTCGGCGCGGCGGGGCTGGTGCCGGGGTTCCGGGCGCTGGCGCAGGGCCAGACGCTGGCGCTGGCCAACAAGGAAAGTCTGGTGACCGCGGGGCCGCTGCTGATGGCCGAGGCGCGGCGGCATGGCGCCACCATCCTGCCGGTCGACAGCGAGCATTCGGCGGTGTTTCAGGCCCTGACCGGCGAGGATATCGCGGCGGTCGAGCGGATCATCATCACCGCCTCGGGCGGACCGTTCCGCTGCTGGAGCGTTGAGCAGCTGGCACAGGCGACGCCCGATCAGGCGGTGGCGCATCCGAACTGGTCGATGGGGCGGCGCATCTCGGTCGATTCGGCGAGCCTGTTCAACAAGGCGCTGGAGCTGATCGAGACGCACGAATTCTTTGGTGTCGCCCCCGACCGGATCGAGGTGCTGGTGCATCCGCAATCCATCGTGCATGCGCTGGTCGGCTTCAACGACGGCGCGGTGATGGCACATCTGGGCGCGCCCGACATGCGCCACGCCATCGGTTACGCGCTGAACTGGCCCCGGCGGCGTGAAACGCCGGTGGCGCGGCTGGATCTGGCCGCCATCGGCAGCCTGACCTTCGAGGCGCCGGATCCGGTACGATTTCCCGCGCTTCGGCTCGCTCGCGAGGTTATGAAGGCAGGAGGGCTTGCCGGGGCGGCCTTCAATGCGGCAAAGGAAGTGGCGCTGGACCATTTTCTGGCAGGCGCGATCCGGTTTCCTGGTATGGCCTCGGTGGTCGAAGACACGCTCGCCCGGCTTTCGGGCGAAAGCGGCCTTACGAATGCCCCGGTTGACCTTGATGCTGTGCTTGGCATGGATCAACACGCGCGGGCACTGGCACGTGAGGCAGTCAACCGGCTGCGGACGAGGGATCGAGGGTAGGACGCGTGGATCTGATCGGAATGATACCGTCGTTTGGCGGACTGCTTTACACCGCGGTGGCCTTTGTCGTCGCGCTGTCGATCATCGTGGCGGTGCATGAATACGGCCACTACATCGTCGGCCGCTGGTCGGGCATCCACGCCGAGGTGTTTTCGCTGGGATTCGGCCCCGCGCTGGTGTCGCGGGTGGACCGGCGCGGCACGCGCTGGCAGATCTGCGCGCTGCCCTTCGGCGGCTTCGTGCGCTTCTTCGGCGACAGCGACGCCGCCTCCGGCAAGGATGCCGAGGCGATTTCGACCCTGACGCCGGAAGAGCGGCGCCACACCATGCACGGCGCCCCGCTCTGGGCGCGTGCGGCGACGGTGCTGGCGGGCCCGGCGTTCAACTTCATCTTCGCGATCCTGCTGCTGGTCGTGCTGGTCATGGTGGCAGGGGTGCCGACCGATCCGCCGACGGTGGGAACGCTGAAACCGATGCCGGTGGCCAGCGCGGGCCTGCAGGCCGGCGACACGATTCTGGCGATGGGCGGGATGCCGACGCCGGATAGCGCCAGTTTCGGCGCCGCGATCGGCAAGCTTCCGCCGACGGCCAGCGTCAGCTATGACATCCTGCGCGACGGCCAGAAGATGACGGTCGAGGGGCCGTTTCCGATGCCGCCGCGCGTCGAGGGGCTGAGCCCGCAATCGGCCGCGATCGACGCGGGCGTGAAACTGGGCGACGTCGTCACCGCGGTCGACGGCAAACCGATCTGGGCCTTCGAGCAGTTGCGCACGGCGGTCGGCGATTCCGGCGGCAAACCGGTCGACCTGACGATCTGGCGCAACGGTCAGGTGCTGCACGAGTCGCTGACGCCGAAACGCAGCGACCTGCCCACCACCGGCGGCGCCTTCGAGACGCGCTGGCTGATCGGCATCTCGGGCGGGCTGGCCTTTGACCCCAAGACGCGCATCCCCGGCCCGGCCGAGGCGGTTGGCAAGGCCTTCTCGCAGACCGGCTATATCGTGGTCAGCAGCCTCAGCGGGCTTTACCATATGCTGACCGGCGCGATCAGCTCGTGCAACCTGCACGGCCCGATCGGCATTGCCGAAACCTCGGGCGTGGCGGCAAGTCAGGGGGTGATGAGCTTCTTCGGCTTCATCGCGATGCTGTCGATCGCCGTCGGCCTGCTGAACCTGTTCCCGGTGCCGGTGCTCGATGGCGGCCATCTGGTGTTCCACGTCTGGGAGGCGATTACCGGCAGCCCGCCCAGCGATCGCGCGCTGAAGGTGCTGATGGGGGGCGGGTTGTTCCTGATCCTGTCGCTGATGGCCTTCGCGCTGTCCAACGACGTATTCTGCCCCTGAGGCGCCGCGGCATTTTGCCCGCGGCGCGCCCGGCTGCCCAAATCTGGCCACATTCGGAGACTAAATCCGCGCTATCACTGAGCGGAGTTCTCCGATGCACATGGTCATGGACGGCTATAACGGGCTTTCCCTTATCGTCCGGCTGAACTGGGACCGGATCTTCATGGTCGGCACGCTCGTCGCCGGGCTGCTGGCCGGGGCCTTCCTTGGTCAGGCGCTGGTCGGGATGTACTGAGGCGGCGCCGGGCTGCAGCCGGGCGCCGGAACCGGCAAAACTGTCCACAAAAGCGTCGCCCGACGGGCCGCCTCCCCTTTTGACAAGCCCCCCCAATCCCGCTAGTCAGGTCTGACGGATTTTGACACGGCGGAAAGAACATGCACCACGAGCGCGGCGCCCGTAAGGCGAACGGTTTTGGCCGGGGAGTGGCGGCAGCGTTGCTGCGGATCTTCGCCGTGGTGGCGATCGGTCTTATGACCCTGGGGGCCGCGCAGGCGGCCAGCTACACCTTCAGCTCGGTTCAGGTCGACGGCCTGCAACGGATCGAGACCGGCACGGTGCTGACCTATGCCGCGATTCCCAAGGGCAAGCCGGTGACCGATGGCGATCTGAACGACGCCTATCAGCGCATCGTGAATTCGGGCCTGTTCGAAAGCGTGGACATGCAGCCCGCCGGGGCGCGGCTGGTGATCAAGGTCAAGGAATTTCCGACGATCAACGTGATCAACTTCGAGGGCAACAAGCGGCTGAAGTCGGAAGACCTCGCCAAGCTGCTCAAGTCGCAATCGCGCCGGGTCTATTCGCCCTCGACCGCCGAGGCGGACGCCGCCGCGATCACCGAGGCCTACCGGCAGACCAAGCGCTACGCTGCCATCGTGACGCCGAAGATCATCCCGCGCTCGGAAAACCGGGTCGATCTGGTGTTCGACATTCAGGAAGGCGGCACCGTCGAGGTGCAGCGGCTGTCGTTCATCGGCAACCGCACCTTCTCTGACCATCGTCTGCGCGAGGTTCTGGCGACCAAGCAGGTCGGCTTCCTGCATCAGTTCTTTTCCGACAATACCTTCGCGCCCGACCGGCTGGCCGTGGACGAACAGCAGCTGACCGACTTCTATCACTCGCGCGGCTTCATCGACTTCCGCCTGCTGGACGCCAACGCCCAGATCGACCGCGAACGCAAAGGCTTCTTCCTGACCTTCATGATCCAGGAAGGCCAGCCCTACACCTTCGCCAAGACCTATGCGACGACCACGCTGAAGGACGTCGACCTGAAGGACTTTCAGGCCCAGATCCATATTCGCCCCGGCGTGACCTATTCGCCGACCATCATCGACGACACCGTGACCCGGATGGAGAATGAGGCGATCCGCAAGGGTCTGAACTTCATCCGCGTGACGCCGCAGGTCATCCGCAACAACAAGGATCTGTCGCTGGATGTGAACTTCGTCGTCGACCGCGGCCCGAAGATCTTCATCGAGCGGATCGACATCGAAGGCAACGGGACCACGCAGGACCGGGTTATCCGGCGGCAATTCCACGCCTCTGAAGGCGACCCCTTCAACCCGCGCGAGATCAAGGCGGCCTCTGACCGCATCAAGGCGCTTGGCTTCTTCAAGGATGTTCAGGTGAACCCGCAGCAGGGCGACACGCCCGATCAGGCGGTCGTGAACGTCACCGTGCAGGAACAGCCCACCGGTTCGCTGTCGATCGGCGGCACTTACGGCGTCGATTCCGGGTTCGGCGTGGCGCTGAACTTCTCGGAAGCCAACTTCCTTGGCCGGGGCCAGTATGTCAGCGCCGACATCAACACCACCAGTTCCGACCGCGCTTCGTCGTTCAGCTTCATCGAGCCGGCGCTGTTCGGCCGCGACCTCGCGTTCAAGCTGAATGCCGGTTACACCACCTCGACGCACAGCTATGCCACCTACGACACCTCGCTGGCGTCGTTTAGCCCGGCGATCGAATTCCCGGTCAGCGCGCGTGGCCGTCTCGAATTGCGCTACAGCGTCGGGCGGAACATCGTGCGGAACTTCGACACCGACACCTCGACGATCATCACCAGCGAGGGTGGTGGGCGGACCTACAGCAGCCTTGGCTATACCTACAGCTACGACACCAACCGCGACGGGCTGAGCCCGAAGTCGAGCATGCAGTTCCAGTTCGGCCAGGATTTCGCAGGGCTTGGCGGCTCGGCGAAGTATATCGCCTCGACCGCGAAACTGTCGGCACAGACCAAGATCGTGCATGAATCGGTGACCCTGCGCGCCCAGCTTGAAGGTGGGCTGATCGCGCTGTCCAGCGGCCAGGACAACACGGTGGCGGATCGCTACTTCCTGAACGGCAAGCTGATCGGGTTCAAGGTGAACGGGATCGGCCCGCGCGACACGACCACGACGGGCAACGACGCGCTGGGGGGCAATACCTTTGCGGTGGCGCGGCTTGAGGCGGTGTTCCCGCTGGGTCTGCCCGAGGATTACGGCCTGAACGGCGGTGTCTTCCTCAACGCCGGGTCGGTGTGGAACCTGAAGGACACCTATGGCGTCGCGGTCGATGACGGCTTCCACCTGCGGGCGGCGATGGGCTTCTCGCTCTACTGGACCACGCCGATCGGGCCGCTGCGCTTCGACTTCTCGCGCGCCATCAAGAAGATGCCGTATGATCAGGTACAGAACTTCAACCTGACCATCGCGACGAAGTTCTGATGCGGATCGGGCGCGTCGCGGCGGTTGCCTTGGCGCTGCTGACCGCGCCGGCCCTCGGGCTGGCGCAGGACGCCGGGACGGCCGCACCAGATGCGGCGGCCCCGGCGACAGCCGCGCCGGAAACGCCCTCGGCGGATCCCGGAACGCTGCTGATGCAAAGCCCGGTGCTGACGATCGACCCCGATCGGCTGTTCACCGGCTCGAAGTTCGGCCAGCGGGTCGAACAGGAATACGGCGAGCACGCCCGCAAGCTGGCCGACGAGAACCGCAGGATCGAAGCCGACCTGACCGCGCAGGAAAAGGACCTGACCGAGCGCCGGGCAAAGCTGGCACCGGAAGAGTTCCGCAAGCTGGCCGACGCCTTCGATGCGAAGGTGGAAGGGATCCGCGCGGCGCAGGCCGCCAAGAGCAGCGACCTTGACAGCCAGCGCGAGGTCGAGCGGAAACGCTTTCTGCAGATCGCGCTGCCGATCCTGGGCGATCTGGTGCGTGAAACCGGCGCGGTGGCGATCCTGAACACGCAGGCGATCTTTCTGGCCTTCCGTGGGATCGACGTCACCGACCGCGCGATCCAGCGGATCGACGACAAGATCGGCGACGGCGCGCAACTGGAACCCGCGCCGGGGGGCGACACGACCCCCACGCCGGATGCAGCACCCGGCACCCCCGCGCCAGCCCCGGACATCGCGCCGCTGACGCCGCCCGCCGCGCCGGATGCGGGCACTGCCCCCGCGGTGCCGGGCAACTAGCGCGCCTTGCCACCTTTCGGCCGAGTTGCTAGTCAGACACACGACCCACGTCGCGCTGACGCAGAAGGAGACAAGGATGACGCCGAGCCCCGCCGAAGTTGTTACCCTGGACGCCCCGGCGGCCATGCTCAGTGCCGATCTCGCGCTCATTTACCGCTGCATTCCGCACCGTTACCCGTTCCTGTTCGTTGACAAGGTCCATTCCATCGTGCCGCACAAATCGGCGATCGGGGTGAAGAACGTCACCTTCAACGAGCCGCATTTTCAGGGCCATTTTCCCGGCGTGCCGATCATGCCGGGCGTGACCATCATCGAGGCGATGGCCCAGACCGCCGGCATCCTGGTCAGCCTGACGCTGGACCTCGTCGACAAGAACCCGCTGGTTTATTTCATGAATATCGACGGCTGCAAATTCCGCCGCAAGGTGGTGCCGGGCGACGTGATGGAGATGCATGTCACCGTGAAGCGCGGCGGCGGGCGGATCTGGAAGTTCCACGGCCGGGCGATGGTGGATGGCGAACTGGCGGCCGAGGCCGAGTTCACCGCCATGATCGACCTGTCGCACGGGTAAGCGGATGACCATCGACGCCTCGGCCAAAGTCCATCCCTCGGCGGTGATCGAGCCCGGCGCCGTCATCGGCGCGGGCTGTGTGATCGGCCCCTTCGCGGTGGTCGGCCCCGAGGTCACGCTGGCGCCGGGGGTCGAGCTGAAAAGCCATGCCGTCGTCACCGGCTGGACCGAACTGGGCGAAGGCTCGATGGTCTGGCCCTTCGCCTGCGTCGGCGAGGTGCCGCAAGACCTGAAGTTCAAGGGCGAGCATACCCGGCTGATCGTCGGCAAGCGCACCCGGATCCGCGAGGGCGCGACGCTGAACACCGGCACCGGGGGCGGCGGCGGTGTGACCCGTGTCGGTGACGACTGCCTGCTGATGACCGGCGCCCATGTCGGCCACGATGCGCAGCTTGGCGACCGGATCGTGCTGGCCAATCAGGTCGCCATCGCCGGGCATTGCGTGATCGGCGACGACGTGATCATCGGCGGCCTGTCCGGCATCCACCAGTTCGTGCGGGTCGGGCGCGGGGCGATCATCGGCGCGGTGACGATGGTGACCAATGACGTGATCCCCTACGGCCTCGTGCAGGGCCCGCGCGGCGAGCTGGACGGGCTGAACCTTGTCGGGCTGAAGCGGCGCGGGGTGGAACGTGGCGACATCACCGCCCTGCGCGCCGCCTACCAGATGCTGGCGCAGGGCGAGGGCGCCTTTGTCGACCGCGCCCGCCGCCTGTCGGACGAGACCGACAGCGTCTATGTGCGCGAGGTGACCGCCTTTATCCTGGCCGGGTCCGACCGGTCGTTCCTGACCCCAAGCTGATGCCGGGCCAGGTTGCCATCATCGCCGGAACGGGCGCGCTGCCGGGGCTGGTGGCGCGCGATCTGATCGCGCAGGGCCGGGTGCCGCTGGTGGCCGGTGTGCATGGCTACAGCATCGAGGGACTGACCGCCGATATTGAGTTCCGGGCGGAACGGATGGTGCCCTTCATGCGCGCGCTGGCCGATCAGGGCGTCACCCAGGTGATTTTTGCCGGGGCGGTGCAGCGGCCACGGCTGGACCCGGCGCTGTTCGACCCCGAAACGGCGGCGCTGGTGCCACGCATTCTGGCGGCGATGCAGCAAGGCGACGATGGGTTGCTGCGCGGCGTGATCGGCTTCTTCGAAGAGGCCGGGCTGCCGGTGGTCGGCGTGGCCGACATCGCGCCCGCGCTGGTGCCGCCCGAGGGCGTGCTGGGCGCGGTGCAGCCGACCGAGGTTGACCGGCGCGACGTGGCGCGGGCCAAGGCGATCGTGGCCGGGCTGGGCGCGCTGGACGTGGGGCAGGGCGCCGTGGTGGCGCAGGGTCTGTGCCTTGCGGTCGAGGCGCTGCCGGGCACCGACGCGATGCTGCGCTTCGTCGCCGGGATCGACCCGGTCTTGCGGCGCGACCCCCGGCAGGGGCGCGGCGTGCTCTACAAGGCGCCGAAGCCGGGGCAGGACCGTCGCATCGACCTGCCCGCGCTGGGGCTGCAGACGGTGATCGGCGCGGCCGAGGCGGGGTTGGGCGGCATCGCCTTCGCGGCCGGTGGCGTGGTGGTGCTGGACCGTGACGCGATGGTGGCCGAGGCCGACGCGTGCGGCCTGTTCCTGTGGTCCTGCGCGCCATGAAGCTGTTCCTGATCGCGGGCGAGCCGTCAGGAGACAAGCTGGGCGCAGCGCTGATGGTGGGGCTGAAGGCACTGGCGCCCGAGGTCAGCTTTGCCGGGGTCGGTGGCCCGCTGATGCAGGCCGAGGGACTGGACAGTCTGTTCCCGATGGAAGAGCTGTCGGTGATGGGCATCGCCGAGGTGCTGCCGAAATACCGCGCCCTGATGCGCCGGATCGCGCAGACAGCGGCCGAGGTGGTGCGACAGGCCCCGGATGCGCTGATCACCATCGACAGCCCGGATTTCTGCCTGCGCGTCGCCCGCCGGGTGCGCGCGACGCGGCCCGATCAGCGCACCATCCACTATGTCGCGCCCTCGGTCTGGGCCTGGCGTCCGGGGCGGGCGGCGAAGATGGCCGAGGTCATCGACCATGTGCTGGCGCTGTTGCCGTTCGAGCCGCCCTACATGCAGGCGGCGGGCATGACCTGCGATTTCGTCGGCCATCCGGTGGTGGCGGAACCCGTTGCCAGCGCAGCCGAGGCTGCCGCCTTCCGCGCAGCGCTGGGGATCACGGCCAAGACGCCGCTGATCCTGACCCTGCCGGGCTCGCGCCGGGGCGAGGTAGCGCGGCTCGGGCCCCGCTTTGGCACGGTGCTGGACCGGGTGATCGCCGCGCATCCCGATGCGCGGGTGGTGGTGCCGACGGTGCGCGGCGTCGCGCTGGCGGTGCGCGAGATGGTCGCTGGCTGGCCCGGCGCGCCCGTGGTGGTCGAGGATGCGGCGGAAAAGCGTGCGGCCTTCCGCGCGGCGGATGTGGCGCTGGCGGCATCGGGCACGGTGTCGCTGGAACTGGCGGCGGCGGGGGTGCCGATGGTGGTGGCCTACGATCTGGCCTGGCTGTCGCGCGCGCTGATCCAGCGGATGGTGAAGGTGGATACGGTGACGCTGGTGAACCTTGTCACCGATACCCGCACGGTGCCGGAATTCATCGGCGCCGCCTGCACCCCCGACCGCATCGCCCCGGCACTGGAACGGATGCTGACCGACGGGCCAGAGCGGGCGGCGCAGGGCCGGGCGATGGCCGACTGCATGGCCCGCCTTGGCCTTGGCGGCGAGCCGCCCGGCCTGCGCGCGGCGCGATCCGTACTGCCCCACCTTGGCGCTGAAGGAGCCCCGCGATGACCGCCGACCTGATGACCGCCGACCCGATGACCGCCTTCGCCGGGGCGCTGGCCGCCGCCACGGCGCCCGCCGACGCATTTGCCGCGCTGGATGTGCTGGTGCAGGCGGTGCTGCCGGTGAAGCTGGTCAGCGTTACCACGGTGGAAAAGGGCGGCGCGCTGGCCCGCCGGTCATACTCCAACATGCCCGGCCCCTATCCGGTTTCGGGCACCAAGGACGTGGAGCCGAACCGCTGGACCGAGGCGGTGATCGACCGGGGCGAGACCTTCGTGGCAAACACGCTGGCGGATATCGCGACGGTGTTTCCCGACCACGAACTGATCGGCTCGCTCGGCCTCGGCTCGGTCGTCAACATGCCGGTGGTGCTGGGCGGCGCGCTGATGGCGACGCTGAACCTGCTGGACGTGGCGGATTATTTCACCCCCGCGCGGCTGGCGCTGATCCGCGACCGGCTGACCCTGCCGACGCTGGCCGCGCAGCTGGCCTATGACCGGCTGGCCGCGCGGGGTTAGCGGCCCTTCCAGATCCAGCCGCCGCCCAGCACGCGGCTGCCCTCGGGCGCATAGAAGACGCAGGCCTGACCGGGGCTGACGCCTTCTTCCGGGTCGAGCAGTTCCACCTCGGCCTCGGTGGCCGACAGCGGCCGCAGGATCGCGGCGCGGGGCGGGCGGGTGGAGCGCACCTTGACCTCGACCAGCCACTCGGCCTGCGCGGTCATCGGCACGTCGCCCAGCCAGTTCACCTCGCGCAGCGGCACGCGGGTGGTGGCAAGCGCCTCTTTCGGGCCGACGACGACGCGCCGGGCGGCGGGGTCGAGTTTCACCACGTAAAGCGGATCGCCCATGCCGCCGATGCCAAGGCCGCGGCGCTGGCCGATGGTGTAGTGGATCACGCCGCGATGGGCGCCGATGACATTGCCCGCCAGATCGACGATCTCGCCCGGGTCGGCGGCGCCGGGGCGCAGCTTTTCGATCACGGCGGCATAGTTGCCGTCGGGCACGAAGCAGATATCCTGGCTGTCGGGCTTGTCGGCGACCGGCAGCCCGTAGCGCGCGGCCAGCGCCCGGGTTTCCGCCTTCGAGGCCAGATGGCCCAGCGGAAAGCGCAGGTAGGCCAGCTGGTCCGGCGTGGTCGAGAACAGGAAATAGCTTTGATCGCGCGCGGGGTCGGCGGCGCGGTGCAGTTCCGGCCCGGCGGCGCCCAGCTTGCGCTGGATGTAATGCCCGGTCGCCATGCAGTCGGCGTCCAGATCCTTCGCCGTCGCCAGCAGATCCTTGAACTTCACCCGTTCGTTGCAGCGGATGCAGGGCACCGGCGTCGCGCCGGCAAGGTAGGCATCGGCAAACTCGTCGATCACCGCGTCGCGGAAGATGTTTTCGTAGTCGAGCACGTAATGCGGGAACCCCATCGTTTCCGCCACCCGCCGCGCATCGTGGATGTCACGCCCCGCGCAGCAGGCGCCCTTTTTCGCCAGCGCCGCGCCGTGGTCGTAGAGTTGCAGGGTGACGCCGACGACGTCATAGCCCTCCTCGGCCAGCATCGCGGCGACCACCGAACTGTCGACCCCGCCCGACATCGCCACGACCACGCGCGTATCGGCCGGGGCCTTGGGCAGGCCCAGCGAATTCAGCGGCAGCAGGGGGCGGTCGAGCGGCATGGGGTGTCCTTTCCGAGACGTCACGCAATATAGGAAAATGCGACATACTCTCAACCCCCGGGTTTCATCCGTCCTTAAGCCTGAGCGGCAAGACTTGCCCGACAGGACTGAGGGGACCGCGATGTATCTCAAACGCGTAGACGGGCCGCGGCAGGTGACCCTGCCCGATGGCAGCATGCTAAGCCGGGCCGACCTGCCCGCCGCCGACACCCGGCGCTGGGTTGCCAGCCGCAAGGCGGTGGTGGTTCAGGCGGTGACGCATGGGTTGATCACGCGCGAGGACGCGCTGCAGCGCTATGCCTTGTCGGAAGAAGAATTCGAGCTTTGGCGCGCGGCGGTCGAAGCGCATGGCGTGGCGGGGCTTAAAGTCACCACGATCCAGAAAAACAGACAGCTTTAAGTTGTTTTTCGCTGGAGCTCAGGCACAGTAACTCCCGGTTAACCAATGGCCGTCAGTGTCGTTAACCGACGGGGGACAGTAGCGGAGTATTGAATATGCGAATCCTTTTGGTAGAGGATGATCCGGCGACCTCACGCAGCATCGAATTGATGCTGACGCATGCCAACCTCAACGTCTATTGCACCGACCTGGGGGAGGAAGGGATCGACCTTGCCAAACTTTATGATTACGACCTGATCCTGCTCGACCTCAACCTGCCCGACATGCACGGCCATGATGTGCTGCGCCAGCTGCGCCTGGCGCGGGTGGATACGCCGATCCTGATCCTGTCCGGCGCCGACGATACCGAGAACAAGATCAAGGGCTTCGGTTTCGGCGCCGATGATTACCTGACGAAACCCTTCCACCGCGAGGAATTGGTGGCGCGTATCCACGCGATCATTCGCCGGTCGAAAGGCCACGCCCAATCGGTCATCCGCACCGGCCTGATCGAGGTGAACCTGGACGCCAAGACGGTGCAGGCGGTGGGAAAGACGGTGCATCTGACCGGCAAGGAATATCAGATGCTGGAGCTTTTAAGCCTGCGCAAAGGCACCACGCTGACAAAAGAGATGTTTCTGAATCATCTTTATGGCGGCATGGATGAACCCGAATTGAAGATCATCGACGTCTTCATTTGCAAGCTGCGCAAAAAGCTGGCCGAGGCGACGGGGGGCGAGAATTACATCGATACCGTCTGGGGCCGCGGTTATGTGCTGCGCGATCCCAATCCGGCAGAGGTGCGGCGGCTCGCCGTCGGGGCCTGACCCCGCCGCGCCCGTGCCGCAATGACACGAAGGCCACCACTCGCGTCTGGACCTCTCCGGGGCCGCCTCCTATCACAATAGGGCGAACCCCGGGGAGGCGCGGCGATGCAGGGCAAGGCGGTCGAAGAGCTGACAGAGGATGAAGCGCGCGCGGAACTGGCGCGGCTGGCCGGGGCGATTGCCGCCGCGAACCGGGACTATCATACCCGCGATGCGCCCGAGATCAGCGATGCCGACTATGACGGGCTGAAACAGCGCAATGCCGCGATCGAGGCGCGGTTTCCCGGCCTGAAGCGCGCCGACAGCCCCAGCGAGCAGGTTGGCGCTGCGCTGGCCGAGGGATTCGCCAGGGTTCGCCACGCGGTGCGGATGCTCAGCCTCGAGAACGCCTTTGCGCCCGAGGATGTGGCCGATTTCGACGACCGGGTGCGCAAATACCTTGGCCTTGGCCCCGAGGCACCGCTGCTGTTCACCGCCGAGCCGAAGATCGACGGGCTGTCGCTGAACCTGCGCTATGTCGCTGGGCGGCTGGTGCAGGCGGCGACGCGCGGTGATGGCGAGGAGGGCGAGAACGTGACCGAAAACGCCCGCACCATCGCCGACATCCCGCAGCATCTGACCGATGGGCCCGAGGTGCTGGAGGTGCGCGGCGAGGTTTACATGAGCCACGCCGATTTCGCCGCGCTGAACGCGCGCCAGATCGCGGCGGGGGAAAAGCCCTTTGCCAACCCGCGCAACGCCGCCGCCGGGTCGCTGCGCCAACTGGACGCCACGATCACCCGCGCCCGGCCGCTGCGGTTCTTCGCCTATGCCTGGGGCGAGCTGTCGGCGCCGCTGGCCGACACCCAGATGGGCGCGATCGAACGGTTTGCGGCGCTGGGGTTCCCGACCAACCCGCTGACCCGGCTTTGCGACGGACCCGAGGCGTTGATGGCGATCTACCGCGAGATCGAGGCGAAGCGGGCGACGCTGGGCTATGACATCGACGGCGTCGTCTACAAGGTGAACGATCTGGCGCTGCAACAGCGGCTGGGGTTCCGGTCCACCACGCCCCGCTGGGCCATCGCACACAAGTTCCCGGCCGAGCTGGCCTGGACCCGGCTGGAGGCGATCGACATTCAGGTCGGCCGCACCGGCGCGCTTTCCCCGGTGGCCCGGCTGCTGCCGGTGACGGTGGGCGGGGTCGTCGTCTCGAACGCGACCCTGCACAACGAGGATTACATCGCCGGGCGCGACGCCAAGGGCAACCCGATCCGCGGCGGCAAGGATATCCGCGTCGGCGACTGGGTGCAGGTTTACCGCGCGGGCGACGTGATTCCCAAGGTCGCCGATGTCGATGTGTCGCGCCGCAGCCCCGATGCGCAACCCTATGTTTTCCCACATGTCTGCCCCGAATGCGGATCAGCCGCGATCCGCGAGGAAGGGGATTCGGTACGCCGGTGTACCGGTGGACTGGTCTGTCCCGCGCAGGCCGTGGAGCGGCTGAAGCACTTCGTCAGCCGTGCCGCCTTCGACATCGACGGGTTGGGGGCCAAACAGGTGGAGGCGTTCTTTGCCGACACGGTCCTGCCGATCCGCGAGCCCGCCGACATCTTCACGCTGGCCGAACGCGATGCGGCCAACTCGTTGCAGAAGCTGAAGAACCGCGACGGCTGGGGCGACCGGTCCGCCACCAACCTCTTCGCCGCGATCGAGGCGCGGCGGGTGATCCCGCTGAACCGGCTGATCTTTGCGCTTGGCATCCGGCATGTGGGCGAGGCGGCGGCCGGGTTGCTGGCCACGCACTACGGCAACTGGGCCGCTTTCGAGCGGGCGATGACGGCGGCAACGGTCGGCGAGGGGCCGGAATGGGAGGATCTTCTCGCCATCGACGGGGTCGGCGCGGTGCTGGCCACCTCGGCGATCACGGCGTTTCATCAGGCGGCCGAACGCGCCTCGATCGACCGGTTGGTGGCGCATCTGACGGTGGAAGAGGTCGCGCCGCGCGGGCCGGTGGAAAGCCCGGTGGCGGGCAAGACCGTGGTTTTCACCGGCACGCTGGAACGGATGACGCGGGCCGAGGCGAAGGCGCGGGCCGAGGCGCTGGGGGCCAAGGTGGCGGGCTCGGTGTCCGCCAAGACCGATCTGGTCGTGGCGGGCCCCGGCGCCGGGTCGAAGGCGAAGGCCGCCGCGGCGCTTGGGGTGGAGGTGATCGACGAAGACGCCTGGCTGCACCTGATCGGGGATGCCTGACGATGGCGGGTCGGCCAGAGATCCTGTTTCCGCTGTTCGCCAGCCTGGAAACGCTGGAAGGCGTTGGCCCGAAGACGGCCGAGGCGCTGGGGGGCTTGGCGATCGAGCGGCCGCGCGACGTGCTGTTCACGCTGCCGCAGGCGGGGGTGGATCGCAGCCGCCGCGACTCGGTGCGCGCGGTGGTGCCGCCTGCGGTGGTCACGGTCGAGGTGACGGTGGGCGCGCATTTCCCGCCGCGCACCAAGGGGCGGCCCTACCGGGTCGCGGTGCGCGATGCGCAGGTGGAGTTTCAGCTCGTCTTCTTCCACGCCCGGGCGGATTATCTGCAAAAGCTGCTGCCGACCGGCCAGCGGCGGCTGGTGTCGGGCAAGGTGGAGCTGTTCGACGGCATCGCCCAGATCGTGCACCCCGACCATGTGCTGCGGCCAGAGGAGGCGGGAGATCTGCCCGCGTTCGAGCCGGTCTACCCGCTGACCGCCGGGATCACCCAGAAGGGCATGGCCAAGGCCGCCGCCTCGGCGCTGGCGCGGGCGCCAGTGCTGGCGGAATGGATCGACGGGGCGCTGAAGGTGCGCGAGGGCTGGCCGGACTGGCATCTGGCGGTGGCCGCCGCCCATGCGCCGCAGACCCCGGCCGACCTTGCGCCCAGTGCCCCGGCGCGGCAACGGCTGGCCTATGACGAGCTTCTGGCGCATCAGCTGACGCTGGCGCTGGCCCGCGCCAGCCTGCGGCGGGGCAAGGGCCGGGCCACGGTGGGCACTGGAGCTTTGCAGCGCAAGGTTCTGGCATCACTGCCTTATCGGCAGACCGGCGCACAAGAGCGGGCGGCGGCAGAGATCGCGGCCGACATGGCCTCGCCGCTGCGGATGAACCGGCTTTTGCAGGGCGACGTGGGGTCGGGCAAGACGCTGGTGGCCTTCCTCGCGCTGACGGCGGCGGTCGAGGCGGGCGGTCAGGGCGTGATGATGGCGCCGACCGAGATCCTTGCGCGCCAACATCTGGACAGTCTGCGCCCGCTGGCCGAGGCGGCGGGCGTGGTGCTGGAACTGCTGACCGGGCGCGACAAGGGCGCCGAACGGGCGGCCAAGCTAGCGGCGCTGGCACGGGGTGACATTCAGGTGCTGGTCGGCACCCATGCGGTGTTTCAACGCGATGTGGAATTCCACGATCTGCGGCTGGCGGTGGTCGACGAACAGCACCGGTTCGGTGTTTCGCAGCGGATGGAACTGGCCGACAAGGGCCAGCACGCCGACGTGCTGGTGATGACGGCGACGCCGATCCCGCGCAGCCTGAGCCTTGCGCAATACGGCGACATGGATGTTTCGGTGCTGGATGAAAAGCCCGCGGGGCGCAAGCCGGTGGCAACGGCGCTGATCTCGGCTGGCCGGATGGATGAGGTCGTGGCCCATCTGCGCCGCGCGGTGGCCGAGGGGCGACAGGCCTACTGGGTCTGCCCGCTGGTCGAGGAAAGCGAGTTGACCGACATGACGGCGGCCGAGGAACGCTTCAAACGGCTGCGCGCCAGTCTGGGTGAGGGCGTGGTGGGGCTGGTGCATGGGCAGTTGCCGCCAACCGAGAAGGACGCCGCGATGGCGCGGTTCGTGGCCGGTGACACCAAGGTGCTGGTGGCGACGACGGTGATCGAGGTCGGGGTGAACGTGCCCAACGCTTCGATCATGGTGATCGAGCGGGCGGAAAGCTTCGGGCTGGCGCAGTTGCACCAGCTGCGCGGCCGGGTCGGGCGCGGGTCGGCCGAATCGACCTGCCTCTTGATGTATCAACCGCCGCTGAGCGAGGGTGGCAAGCGGCGGCTGGGCATCCTGCGCGACACCGACGACGGCTTTCGCATCGCCGAGGAAGACCTCGCGATGCGCGGCGCGGGCGACCTGATCGGCACGGCGCAATCCGGCCTGCCGCAATTCCGCATCGCCGATCTGGAACGCCAGTCGGCGCTGATGGCGGTGGCGCAAACCGATGCGCGGCGGCTGCTGGCCGACGATCCGGCGCTGTCCAGCCCACGCGGGCAGGCGGTGCGGGTGCTGCTGTGGCTGATGGAACAGGACCGTGCGATTCGGCTGATGGGCGTGGGTTGATGGTTTGTTCCTGAATGTTCCTAAAAAGTTCTTTACACGCCAAGGTTAATATGAGAACAAATGAGCAACCTGAACCAAGGAGGTTGCCGATGTTGACCCAACTCAAGTCCGCCCTGTCGCGCACCACGCCGACCCTTCTTGCCGATGCCGCCGGTGTTGTGGCGCTGGTCACCCTGCTGGTGGTCAGCCTGTCGCTGCCCGGCATCGTCTGACGATTTCTGCCTGCGATCTCTGCCGGTCGTCCCGCATCCTGTCCCCAACTGGTGCCGCAGCGGCTCTGCCTCGCCTCTGCCCGACCGAATCCCCCGGAGACGCTACTTGCCGCCGCCATCCCCCCGGATGCGCGGCGGTCTTCTTTTGGCGGCGGCGTCAGGCGGTCTGCGCGGCTTCGGCCTGCGCCATCGCCTCGGCTGTCGCCTCCAGCGCCAGCATGATCGAGGCGTGGCGGTTCTTGTAGTCGCGCGCGGGCAGCAGCACCTCCAGCCCGTCGAACGGGGCGGCGGGCACCGGGCCGCCCTCTTTCAGCATGGCGCGCAGCGCGTCGCGGGCGGCCTCTACTTCGGCCCGCGTCCGTCCAAGGATATGCGCGCCGACCACCGAAGCCGAAGCCTGCCCCAGCGCGCAAGCCTTCACATCCTGCCCGAAGGCGGCAATGCGGCCGTCCTTCATCGCGATATCGACGGTCACGGTCGATCCGCACAGCGGCGAGCGGCGCTTGACCGTGGCATCGGGATGATCGAGCCGCTTGGTCAGCGGAATCGACGCCGCGAGCGCGAGGATGCGCTGCGAATAAAGCTTGATCAGGTCGGTGTCGCTGCTCATGGCTTTTCCTTGGCTCTCTGACGCCATAGATAGAGGCGCCGCCCGGATTTGCAAAGGAGCCCGGCCATGACCTTCGACCCCGCCACGCTGCAGTTCGACGCCGCCGGGCTGATCCCCGCCATCGCGCAGGACCATGCCAGCGGCGAGGTGCTGATGCTGGCCTGGATGAACGCCGAGGCGGTGGCAAGGACGCTGGCGACCGGGCGGGTGACCTATTGGTCGCGCTCGCGTCAGGCGTTCTGGGTCAAGGGCGAAACCTCTGGCCATGTGCAGCACCTGGTGGAACTGCGGCTGGATTGCGACCGCGACTGCCTTCTGATGCAGGTGGAACAGGCGGGGCCGGCCTGCCACACTAACCGGCGTTCGTGCTTCTACACGGCGGTGCGGGACGGCGAAGAGGTCGAGATTCTGGCGCCGATGGTGTGAGCGGCAGGGGGCGCGAGCGGGGGTTTTGCACCCCCGCACCCCCGCAGGATATTTGCGCCAAGATGAATGGGGATCAGGCGAGGCCGACCAAGCGGCGGATGTCCTGTGGGCTGGCGCCCTCGGCGCGGTAGCGGCTGAGGGCGCGGGCGTCGTCGCGTTTGGCCAGCCGCTTGCCCTCGGCGTCGCGGATCAGGTGGTGGTGGTGGTAGGCGGGCGTTGGCAGGCCGAGCAGGCCCTGCAAGAGGACGTGCAGGAAGGTCGCCTCGAACAGGTCGGCGCCGCGCACCACCTCGGTGATCTGCTGGCGGGCATCGTCCACCACCACGGCAAGGTGATAGGCGGCGGCGCCGATATCCTTGCGGGCCAGCACGATGTCGCCCATCGCGGCGATCAGCTGTGTGGGGTCGAGGGTGTGACGGCCGGGATGAAGCGCCCCGGTTTCGTCGAAGGCCAGCCCGGCCGGAATGGCGGCGCAGGCGCGGGCCATGTCCAGCCGGATCGCGTCGCCGGGCTGACGGTCCTGCATCGGGCGCTGGCGGCAGGTGCCGGGATAGACCGGGCCGTCTGGCATCAGCGACGCTGCGCCCTCTTGCGGGGCCGACAGCGCGGCCTGAATGTCGGCACGGGTGCAGCGGCAGGGATAACACAGGCCCATGGCGATCAATCGGTCGAGCGCGGCATCGTAATCGGGCAGATGGTCGGACTGGCGCAGCACCGGCACTTGCCATCGGATTCCCAGCCAGGCGAGATCGTCATAGATCGCCGCCTCGTAGTCCGGGCGCACCCGGGCGCGGTCGGTATCCTCGATCCGCAGCAGGAAGGCGCCGCCATGCTCGCAGGCGCGGTCATACCCGAGCAGGGCGGAATAGGCATGGCCAAGGTGCAGCGGCCCCGTGGGCGATGGTGCAAACCTCGTGCGATACATCAGGACTGGCCTGCAAGCCATTCCTTAAAAGCCATTTTCGCGCGGTCCGTGTAGCCCTTGTAGCGGTCTTTCCGGCCCTTGCGGCCACCCCGCGCGGCATCGAGCGGCGGGAACAGGCCGAAGTTCACGTTCATCGGCTGGAAGGTTTTCGCATCGGCGCCGCCGGTGATGTGATGCACCAGCGCGCCCATCGCCGTCTCAGGCGGCGGCGCGTCAAGCTGCTGGCCCCGGATCGTGGCGACGGCAAGTCGCCCGGCCAGCAGGCCCATCGCGGCGCTTTCCACATAGCCCTCGACCCCCGTGATCTGGCCTGCGAAGCGCAGATGCGGGCGCGAGCGCAGCCGCAGCTGTGCATCGAGCAGGCGCGGAGAGTTGAGGAAGGTGTTGCGATGGATCCCGCCGAGGCGCGCGAAGCTGGCATCCTGCAAGCCGGGAATCATCCGGAAAACATCCACTTGTGCGCCGTACTTCATTTTCGTCTGGAAGCCGACGATGTTGTAGAGCGTGCCGAGCGCATTGTCGCGGCGCAGTTGCACCACGGCATAGGCCTTGTCGGTCGGGCGATGCGCGTTGGTCAGGCCGATCGGCTTCATCGGGCCAAAGCGCAGCGTTTCGCGGCCGCGTTCGGCCATTACTTCGATCGGCAGGCAGCCGTCGAAATAACCCGCCGTCTCGCCCTCGTGAAACACGGTCTTGTCGGCGGCCAGCAGGGCGTCGATGAACGCCTCATACTCGGCCTTGGTCATCGGGCAGTTGAGGTAGGCGGTGCGCTCTTCCTCGGTTTCGCCCTTGTCATAGCGCGACTGGCGCCAGGCCACCGACATGTCGACCGTCTCGGCATGCACGATGGGGGCGATGGCGTCGAAGAAGGCCAGCGCCTCGGTGCCAGTCTCGGCGCGGATCGCCTCGGCCAGCGTGCCGGAGGTCAAGGGGCCGGTGGCGATGATCCAGTGGCCGGTCGAGGGAAGGGCGGTAACTTCTTCCTCCGACACAGAAATCATCGGGTGGGCGCGAAGGCGTTCGGTCACGGTGCGGGCGAATGCCTCGCGGTCTACCGCCAGGGCGCCACCGGCTGGCAGGGCATGGGCGTCGGCGGTGGCCATGATCAGCCCGCCCGCTGCCCGCATTTCCCAGTGCAAAAGGCCGACGGCGTTCTGTTCGTCATCGTCCGAGCGGAACGAGTTGGAACAGACCATCTCGGCTAGGTTGCCGGTCTGGTGGGCGAAGGTGCCGACCTTCGGCCGCATCTCGTGGATGACGACGGAAATCCCGCGCTCGGCCGCCTGCCATGCGGCTTCGGACCCGGCCATGCCGCCGCCGACGATGTGGAGTGTCTCGCTCATGCGCCGGTCTTAGGGCCTTCCGGCGCGCGCGACAAGGCGGCGCATTCGGCGGCGTGGAAGGCGGCGGCATCGCTGCCGTCGAAGCGGCCCAGACGGGCGGCGAGGTCGAAGAACCCGCGGCCCGGCAGCGCCGTCGCCCGGCTGACGACGCGTGCGGCGACAAACGGCTGACCGGCCGCCGCATCGTCAACCATCGTCGCCTCAAGCAGGGCTGTAACCTGCGCGATCACGCCCGGCGGCGACAGGCCCATCGCCGCCGCGGCCTCGGCATAGGTCACACATGCGGGCTGCGCCAGAAGCCATTGGCGCAGCCCGCTTTTGCTCATTCGGTCTCGTCGCCTTGATCGGCGATGCGCGCGACCGAAACGACCACTTCACCCGCGCCGGTATCGAAGACCTTGACGCCCCCGGCGGCGCGCGAGCGGAAGGAAATCCCCTCGACCGGGCAGCGGATCGACTGGCCGGTGGAGGTGGCCAGCATCACCTGATCGCTGCGCTCGACCGGGAAGAAGGCCACCAGCGTGCCACCGCGCGAGCCGGTCGACATCGCCTTGACGCCCTGACCACCACGCCCGCGCACCGGATAATCGTGCGACGACGACAGCTTGCCAAGCCCGCCAGCGGTGATGGTCAGCACCAGATCCTCGGCCGCCGACATCTGCGCGAAGCGTTCCAGCGGCAGTTGCCCGGCCTCGACCGTCTCTTCGTCCTCGTCCGCCTCGGCGCCGTCATCTAGCGCACCTTCCTGGGCGCGGCGCATCTTCAAGTAGGCGGCGCGTTCGGCCGGATCGGCCTCGAAATGGCGGATCACCGCCATCGACACCACGCAATCACCCTCGGCAAGCCGGATGCCGCGCACGCCGGTCGAATCGCGGCCCTTGAACACGCGCACATCGGTGGTGGGGAAGCGGATCGCGCGGCCCGCAGCCGTCACCAGCATCACGTCGTCGGCCTCGTCGCAGATGCGCGCGTTCACCAGACTGACACCCTCGGGCAGTTTCATCGCGATCTTGCCGTTGCGCATCACGTTGGTGAAATCGCTCAGCGCGTTGCGGCGCACGTCACCCTCGGACGTGGCGAAGACGATCTGCAGCGCGTCCCATTCCTCGTCCGGCACGTCGACCGGCATGATCGCGGCGATGGAAACGCCGGGGTCGATCGGCAGGACCGAGATCATCGGCTTGCCCTTGGCGTTGCGGCCCGCCAGCGGCAGGCGCCAGCATTTCAGCTTGTAGGCCATGCCGTCGGTGGTGAAGACCAAGAGCTGCGTGTGGGTGTTGGCCACGAATAGCGTGGTGACCACGTCGTCTTCCTTGGTCGCCATGCCCGAAAGGCCCTTGCCGCCGCGCCGCTGCGCGCGGAATTCGACCAGCGGGGTGCGCTTGATCCAGCCCGAAGAGGTGACGGTAACCACCATATCCTCGCGCTCGATCAGGTCTTCGTCGTCGAGGTCCCCGGCCCAGTCGACAATCTCGGTGCGGCGGGGCACGGCGAACAGGTCGCGCACCTCGGCCAGTTCGGTTGCGATGATCGCCATGATGCGGTCGCGTGAACGCAGAATGTCGAGGTAATCCCGGATTTTGCCGGCCAGTTCCTGCAGCTCGTCGGTGACTTCCTTGACCCCCAGCGCGGTCAAGCGCTGCAGCCGCAGATCGAGGATCGCGCGGGCCTGAATCTCTGACAGGTAATAGGTGCCGTCGTCGTTGATCTTGTGGGTCGGGTCGTCGATCAGCCGGATGTAGTCGACAATGTCATGCGCGGGCCAGCGCCGCGTCATCAGCTTTTCGCGCGCCTCGGCCGGGTCGGCAGAGGCGCGGATGGTCGCCACAACCTCGTCCACGTTCGAGACCGCGACCGCCAGACCGCAGAGGATATGGCTGCGCTCGCGCGCGCGGCGCAGTTCATAGGCCGTGCGCCGGGCCACAACTTCCTCGCGGAAGGTAATGAAATGGCTCAGGAAATCGCGCAGCGTCAGTTGTTCGGGCCGACCGCCGTTCAGCGCCAGCATGTTGCAGCCGAACGAGGTCTGCATCGGCGTGAAGCGCCACAGCTGGTTCAGCACCACCTCGGCCGTCGCATCGCGCTTCAGCTCGATCACCACGCGGACGCCGACGCGGTCGGATTCGTCCTGCACATGGGCGATGCCCTCGATCTTCTTGTCGCGCGCCATTTCGGCGATCTTCTCGATCATGGTGGCCTTGTTCACCTGATAGGGAATCTCGTCGATGACGATGGCAAAACGGTCCTTGCGCAGTTCCTCGATATGGGTGCGGGCGCGGATGATGACGCTGCCGCGCCCCTCCATATAGGCCTTGCGCGCGCCGGACCGGCCCAGCAGCAGGCCGCCGGTGGGGAAATCCGGGGCCGGAACATGGTCCATCAACTGTTCCGAGGTCAGATCCGGTTCGGCGATCAGCGCCAGCGTGGCCGCGATCACCTCGCCAAGGTTGTGCGGCGGGATGTTGGTCGCCATGCCGACGGCGATGCCGCCCGCGCCGTTGACCAGCATGTTCGGGAATCTTGCAGGAAGAACCGTGGGTTCGCGGTCCTTGCCGTCGTAGTTGTCCTGAAAATCGACGGTGTCCTTGTCAATATCGGCCAGCAGGAAGGCGGCGGGCTTGTCCATCCGCACTTCGGTATAGCGCATGGCGGCGGCGTTATCGCCATCCATGCTGCCGAAGTTGCCTTGCCCGTCCAAGAGTTTCAGGCTCATAGAGAAGGGCTGCGCCATCCGCACCAGCGCGTCATAGATCGCGGCATCGCCATGCGGGTGGTATTTCCCCATCACGTCGCCGACCGGACGCGCCGATTTGCGGTAGGGCTTGTCATGCCCGTTCGAGGTTTCGTGCATCGCATAAAGAATGCGCCGGTGCACCGGCTTCAGCCCGTCGCGCAGATCGGGGATCGCGCGGCTGACAATCACGCTCATCGCATAGTCGAGGTAGGACGATTTCATCTCGTCCGAAATCGACACCGAGGGGCCCGAAAAGCCGGGGCGGTCAGGCGTCATTTCTTCGGGGAAATCAGGGGGTTCCGGCGTATCGCTCACGTGGGTCCGATCTTCTGGCTGCGATGCTCAACATCTGGCTGGCCGGACTATATCCGATGCAGGCGCGGGGGTGCAATGGCGTGTGGCCACGTGCTTTGGCAGCCGCCGGGCCGGAGTGACAACATACTGTTTTCATTGAAAATAAATTCCAATGTGACAGACTTCGTGAATGGGGGGGTCATCACGGAGTGATCCATGCAAGGGACCGAGACCGAACTGATGCTGAAGGGCTACGGCCTGACCACGGCCGAGTTCTATTATCGTCTGCCGGACTACCGCCGGGTGCTGAACAGCTACCTGTGGCAGGATTACGATCTGGCGCCGGATTACCCGCGCCTGTTCAAGTTCATCGAGTTCTGGCAGGAAAAGATCGAAGGGCCGCTGCATTCCGTCCGCTTCACCCACCGCAAGCTGATCGCGGCGGGGGAGTGGCGCAACGTGGTGGGCGAGTTCCGGCTGAACTAGGTTCCCCGCCGGGGGCTGCGGCAGCCTCCGGTGGGGATATTTGGGCCAAGATGAACGGGTAAGCGGGCGCGGGTCAGGCGGCGCGCAAGAGCATCCCGTAAAGGTCGCGCGGGTCGTCGGGGTCGGCGATCATGTCCAGCATCTGGGCGAGGCCGGTGCCGTCCAGTTGTTCGTGCACATAGCGTAGCGCGCTGAAATCCTCGATCGCGAAGCCGACGCTGTCGAAGAGCGTGATCTGGCGCGGATCGGTGCGGCCGGGCGCGGTGCCTGCCAGCACCTGCCAAAGCTCGGTCACCGGATGGTCGGGGGCAAGTTGCTGAATCTCACCCTCCACCCGCGTTTGCGGCGGGTATTCGACGAAGATCTGCGACCGCCGCAGGATGTCGGCGTGCAGCTCGGTCTTGCCGGGACAGTCGCCGCCGACCGCGTTGATGTGCACCCCGGCGCCCACCATGTTGTCGGTCAGGATGGTGGCATACTGCTTGTCGGCGGTCACCGTGGTGATGATCTGCGCGCCGAGGATCGCCTCTTCCGCGCTTTTGCAGGGCACCACGCGCAGCCCCGACGCGGCGAGATTGCGCGCGCATTTCACGGTGGCGACGGGGTCGATGTCGTAAAGCCGCACCTCGGTGATGCCGCAGATCGCCTTGAACCCCAGCGCCTGAAATTCGGCCTGCGCGCCATTGCCGATCAGCGCCATGACCTGCGCGCCCTTGGGCGCCAGCGCCCGCGCCGCCATCGCCGAGGTGGCGGCGGTGCGCAGCGCGGTGAGGATGGTCATCTCGCTCAACAGCACCGGATAGCCGGTCGCCACATCGGCCAAGAGGCCGAAGGCGGTCACGGTCTGCAAGCCGTCCTTCATGTTCTTGGGGTGGCCGTTCACGTATTTGAAGCCGTAAAGCGCGCCATCCGAGGTCGGCATCAGCTCGATCACCCCAACCGCGGAATGCGAGGCGATCCGGGGCGTCTTGTCAAAGCTGGGCCAGCGGCGAAAGTCGGCCTCGATCGCGTCGGCCAGATCGCGCAGCACGCGGTCCACCCCGATCCGATGCACCAGCCGCATCATGTTGTGGACGCTGACAAAGGGAACCAGCGCAAGATGCGAGGGGGAATTCATGCATAACTCCGGGTCGGGCGGTCGAACACCTTGCGGCCCATCAGCGAGGCGACGAGGTCCACCATCAGCCGCGCGGTGCGGCCGCGTTCGTCGAGGAAGGGGTTCAACTCCACCAGGTCGAGCGAGGTGACGAGGCCGGATTCGTGCAAAAGCTCCATCACCAGATGCGCCTCGCGGAAGGTGGTGCCGCCGGGCACGGTGGTGCCGACGGCGGGGGCGATCGAGGGGTCGAGGAAATCGACGTCGAGCGAGACATGCAGCATCCCCCCGGCGGCGCGCACAGTATCCAGAAACTCGCGCAGCGGTTTGACGATGCCATGTTCGTCCAGCACGCGCATGTCATTGATGGCGATGTCATGCTGCAACAGCGCGGCATGTTCGGCCGGATCGACCGAGCGGATGCCGTAAAGGCAGATCCGCTCGGCCGGGATCGGCGCCGGGAAGGGCGGGAACGCCTCGAACCCGGCGCGCCCGGCGATATAGGCGACCGGGGTGCCGTGCAGATTGCCCGACCGGGTGGTCAGCGGGGTGTGAAAGTCGGAATGCGCATCCAGCCACAGAAGAAAGAGCGGCTTGCCCGCCCGCGCGGCAAAGGCGGCGGCCCCGGCGACCGAGCCCAGTGCCAGCGAATGGTCGCCCCCCATGATGATCGGCACGCCTTCAACCAGCGCGGCCTCGGTCGCTTCGCGCAGCACCTCGGCCCAGCCGACGGTTTCGGGCAGCGAATGCACGGCCGGGTTGGGGCTGGTGGCCGCCGTCAGCGCGGGCAGCGCGACATCGCCGCGATCCACCACCCGGTGGCCTAGCTCGGTGATCGCCGCCGCAATGCCGGCGGTGCGGTAGGCGGCGGGGCCCATCAGGCAACCGGCGCGCTTCTGGCCGCTATCGATCGGCGCGCCGATCAGGATGCAGGTCTGGGTCATGGGGCCTCCAAGGTGTCGGGCGCAAGGTGTTCGCATCTTGCGGCGGTTTCCACTGACAGTATCATCGCATTGAACAGAGCTTTACGCAAAATGGCAGGCAGAATGTCCATACTGGATGAACAGGATGAAAAGCTGATCGCCGCGCTGCGCCGCGACGGGCGGGCCAGCCTGTCGGAACTCGCGGGCCATCTGGGCCTGTCGCGCGCCACCGTGCGGGCACGGATGGACCGGCTGGCGGCGCGGGGCGAGATTGCGGGGTTCACCGTGCTGACGCGCGGCGATGTGACGGCGGCGCCGGTGCGCGGGCTGATGATGATCGGAATCGAGGGGCGCGGGGCGGACCGCATCGCCGCGCGGCTGGCCGGAATGCCCGCCGTGCAGGCGGTGCATTCGACCAATGGCAAATGGGACCTGATCGCCGAGATCGGCACCGAGACGCTGGAAGACCTTGATGCCGTGCTGGCGGGCATCCGCAGGCTGGACGGCGTGGCGACCAGCGAAACCAGCCTGCTGCTGTCCACCCGGCGGGCCGGGCGGCGATAGCTCAGGCGCGGCGCAGGGCGGCGGCGATCCAGATCAGCACCAGAACGGCCGAGAAGATCGCGTTCCAGCTGGCCATCGACAGGTGCAGGAACACCCAGGCCGGTTGATCGCAGCGCACCACCGGTGCCGTCATGATCTGCGCCAGCAGGTCTTTCGACGAAACGCCCTGGGTCGCCATGCTTGACGTGCAGCTGGTCGGCCCGGCGAACCAGCCCCGCTCGACCCCGGTGTGGTAAAGGCCGATGCCCGAGGTCGTGGCCGCCGCCAGCGCGCCCGCCCAGGGCAGCAGCCGGCCGGGGATTATCAGCGCCAGCAGGCCGATCACGATCGCCGCGCCATGCGGCCAGCGTTGCAGCAGGCACAGGTGGCAGGGCGGCATTCCACCGAGGAACTGGAACGCGAAGGCCCCGCCCAGCAGGGCGACAGAGCCCAGCGTGGCAAGCAGCACAAGTCCGGCACGGGTCATCTAGAGGCTCCTGACAGCGATATAGGCCACACCCAGCACGGCGGCGATGCCCAGTGTCACCCAGGCAAACCGACGCTCGATGAAGCTGACGATGCGTTCGCCGTGGTGCTGCAACAGCCAGGCGAGCGCGAAGAACCGCGCGCCGCGCGCGACGATGGCGGACAGCACGAACAGGGTGAAGTTGAACTGGATCACCCCGGCGAGGATCGTCACCACCTTCATCGGCGGCATATGCGCAAGGCCGGAGGTGACCAGCATCACCAGAATCGCCTGATCGCCCGCCGCCGCCTTCAGCGCCTCGAAGGCGCCCAGCTTGCCGTAAGCCTCAAGGATCGGTTTCGCGATCAGATCGAAGGCATAATGGCCGATGACCCAGCCGAACATGCCGCCCAGCACCGAGGTGATGGTGGCCAGCAGCGCCAGCCGCATCGCGCGTTCGGGCTTCGACAGGCACATCGGGATGAACAGCACATCGGCCGGGATCGGAAAGACGGAGCTTTCCACGAAAGAGATCACGCCCAGGGCGGTCGTCGCGTGGCGCGATCCCGCCCAGCGCAGCGTCCATTGGTAAAGATTGCGGAACATCGGACCCCTCGTCTCGGCCTCACCGCTTGCACCACGGGGCGCGCGGCAGGTCAAGCGGTCGTGGCGCCACGGCCGCGCAGGGCAGGGCGCTTCCCGGGTTTGTGACCGTATCAGGGGGTCTTGAGGGCATCCGCATCGCCCTGTAAGAAGGCCCGAGGCGCCTTGACCCGTTGGCCTGACGGGTCGCTGCCAGGGGCGCCGCTGCGTGCGGGTGTGGCGGAATGGTAGACGCGACAGACTCAAAATCTGTTTCCGCAAGGAGTGTCGGTTCGAGTCCGACCACCCGTACCACAGCGGCCAGAGGGTGCCGCTTGGCGCCGCGATCCGGGCCCGCGGCGAATTGTGCACCGCCTGCCCGAAACCTGCCGCAATCGCGCCACATTGCCGGGGTTGGCGACAGTTGCGGGCCCGCTCTCGCGCATTCGTGACAAAAGCGATGAAGTGATTCGGGGCCGATCTTGGCCGCGGTTGAAACAATGCCTGCGCTTGCAGCGGATTGGCGCGTCCTTGTGCAAAGCAGACTCGGGGCCCGCGCCGGGGGCTGGCAACATTCCGCGGCTCAAAGCGGTCAGGCGGGCGCGGCGGGGTCGAGAGGATTTGACCTGCCTTCGGCAACAGCCGCTGCACGGTTTGGTTGTGGATTGATAGCGGGTCTGGGACAGTCCCACCGTTGCCGCCGGATTATCCGTCAATCGCGGAAAGACCCGGCCCCACCTCTCGCACCGATTGCATCGGGCTGGGCGCTGGCCGGAAACAATCGGCCCCGCCGCCCCCGCGATAGCTGCCATCGTTTCGCCATCTTCACTGTCAGGCCCGCCGCTAACACCACATGGTTAAGCCACTTTTTGCTTTGTGGCAGGGTTAGCAAAAGGTAAAACGGAGGCGTCCTGCTGGGGGACACGAAGAAGGCCGTGGGGGCGGTCTGTGAGTGGTAAGGCGCCTTCGGGTGCGGGTGTGAGTTCGGGTGGTGCTGCCAAGCGATGGACGCTGTTGTCCATCACGCGGCGCGCTTCGGCGTCGGGCCGAAGTGCGCGACCCTTCTCCTTCACCTGCATGGCGCACAGCTGACAGTCTGGCTTTGGCCCGGATTTCCGGGTTCCTGGGTTTGCCGTTGGGCAGACCCATGCGGGCGGCCGTTCGCCTTGCAAGACGATTGAAGACGCCCATCGGGGCAACAGACGGGAATGCGCGGCAGGGGGCAGGTTGGTGTCCCGACCCCTGCGAGTGGCGCCCTCTCTGTTCCCGGCGGGTCGAGGTGACGGGAATTTTCGGCTGAAGGTTCGGTCGGTGGCAAAGTAGTGTGACGGAGGCGGCGATGGGCATTTCCTATTTCTACATTGATGCGGGCGGGGCCAAGTGCCAGGTGCAGCCGGATTGCGTCAGCCAGGGTCACGACGGCAACTGGTATGACGATCAGGGCCATCAATGCCATGTGGGCGGACCCGACGGCTATGTCGACGGCACGCCGGGCAACGACCTGATCGACACGAATTACACCGGCGATCCGCAGCACGACATGATCGACCACGGCGATGCCGTCCTGCCGGGCGCCGCGCCGAACGACGATTACGTGCGGGCGGGCGACGGCAACGACTCGGTTTACGCCAACCTTGGCAACGACATCGTCTATGGCGGCAACGGCAATGACCAGCTTTACGGCGGCGATGGCGCCGACTCGCTTCACGGCGATGCGGGCAACGACCGGCTGTATGGCGGCAACGGCAACGACAACCTGCATGGCGGCGACGGCAACGACGTGCTTTACGGCGGGCCGGGCGACGACAGCCTTTACGGCGACGCGGGCAATGACACGCTGATCGGCGAAGAGGGCCACAACTACCTGTCGGGTGGCGATGGCAATGATGTCTTCAACGGCGGCGCCGGGGCGGACACGTTCTCGGGCGGCACCGGGCAGGACAACATCGACTATTCGCACTCGTCCGAGGCGGTTGACGTCAACCTGACCACCGGCGTTCTGTCGGGCGGCGACGCGGGCAACGACTCGATCACCAGCGGCATCGACGGGGTGATCGGCTCGAACTACGACGACCATCTGGTCGGCTTCGACCAGCAGGGCACCAGCCCGGCCGACACCTTCACCAACGAGCTGTACGGCGGCGGCGGTAACGACACGATCGAGGGCATGGGCGGCGACGACCGGCTTTATGGCGGCGACGGCAACGACCTGATCTATGCCGGTGCGGGCAACGACACCGTCGATGGCGGCTGCGGCGACGACACCATCCACGGCGACTCGGGCAACAACCTGCTCTATGGCGGCGCGGGCAACGACTCGATCGAGGGCGGCACCGGCAACGACAGCATCTACGGCGGCGATGGCAGCGACTACATCAGCCACGTCCACGCCGGTGACTATGTTGACGGCGGCGAGACCAGCGGGCTCGACAACGGGCCGGAAGACAAGGACACGCTGGATCTGACCGGGACGGCGCCCTATCACATCGTCTACGACCCGACCAACCACGAGAACGGCACGGTCAACTTCCTCGACGACCACGGCAACGTCACCGGCTCGCTGGATTTCCACTCGATCGAGTGCATCATTCCCTGCTTCACCCCCGGCACGCTGATCGCGACGCCGAAGGGCGAACGCGCGGTCGAAGAGCTGCGCGCCGGCGACCGGGTGATCACCCGCGACAACGGCATTCAGGAAATCCGCTGGGTCGGCCAGAAGGCGATGGACTGGAAGGCTTTCGCGGCCAACCCGCATCTGAAGCCGATCCTGATCCAGAAGGGCTCGCTGGGCGATGGCCTGCCGGAGCGTGACATGATGGTCTCGCCGAACCACCGCCTGCTGGTCGCCAACGACCGCACCGCGCTGTACTTCGACGAGCATGAGGTTCTGGTGGCCGCCAAGCATCTGGTGAACCACAAGGGTGTGCATGAAGTGTCGAGCATCGGCACCGCCTATGTGCACTTCATGTTCGACGCGCATGAGGTCGTGCTGTCGAACGGCGCCTGGACCGAAAGCTTCCAGCCCGGCGACTACACGCTGAAGGGCATGGGCAACGCCCAGCGCAACGAAATCTATGACCTCTTCCCCGAGCTGAAAACGCTCGAAGGGCTGGAGGCTTACGGCGCCGCGCGCAAGACGCTGAAGCGGCACGAGGCGATGCTTTTGGTGAAGTAACGGGTGACCCTTTGTCGTGGGGGCGAGCGGGGGGCCAACTGGCCCCCCGTTTCCATTGCTGGAGCGTGTCCGACAAAAGTGGAATCCGGTTTTGGCGCAAGACACGCGACCAAAAAGGAATCTACCGCCCGGTTCGTGCCCGCCACGCCGCCCAGTCTTCCGGTGTGTCAAGATCGGTCACCGCCCGGTCGCCCGGCAGCGCCAGATCCCGTAACCGGGCGCGATGCCGCGCCACCACCGACCGCGCGCCCGCGTCGCCCGTCACCAGCGCCAGTTCCGCGAAAAGGTCGGCGGGAAAGATGACCGGATGCCCCGGCGTGCCGGTGGTCGAGGTCGCGCGCAGGATCGGCCGCCCCGGATTGGCGATGAAGGCGGCGATCAGTGTGGCCAGATCCTCCGTCTCGATCTCTGGCAGGTCGGCCAGCAGGATCATCAGGCCCGCGCTGTCTTGCGGCACCGCCGCCACCCCGGCGCGGATCGAGGCCGCCATGCCTTCGCCGGGGTCGGCCACCGTCACCCGTGTGACCGCCAGCCCGTCCAGCACCTGCCCCCTTGGGCCGGGGTCAGGCGGCAGAGTCACCAGAACCGGCGCCGCGGTGGCCAGCGCCAGCCGCGCCTGACGGCGCAGCAGCGGCTCGCCCGCCACCGGCTCCAGCAGCTTGTCGGCCCCGCGCATCCGCCGCGCGAACCCGGCCGCCGGGATCAGGATGGTCACATCGGTCATGGGTGCAGGTTAGGGCAGGGCGGCGAGAAGGGAAACGCCCAACCGGCGCGCCGCTGATCCGCCTCTCCCGGCCCGATCCTTGCGGATCGTGCGTTCGGCGCGGACGAGGCTCCACCGGAGCCTCGTCCGGGCGCGCCTTACCCCCGCATCCGCGCGCCGTCGGCGTCGAAGAGCACGCTGGTGACAACCTTCGCCGGGCGCCGCTCGCCGAGGATTTCGATCTCGACCGCCAGCCCGTCGACCGCCTTGCCTTCGGGCAGGAAGCCGATCGCCACCGACTTGCCGGTATAATGCGAATAGCCGCCCGAGGTGCACCAGCCGACCACGGCACCGTCGAGCCAGATCGGCTCCCACGCCACCACATCGGCATCGGCCACGTCGATCTCGAACCAGGCCAGCCGGCGTTTCGGCCCCGCCGCCTTTTCGGCCAACGCCGCGGCCTTGCCGATCCAGTCGGTCGGCTTGTTCCAGCGGATGAAGCGGTCCAGCCCGGTTTCCGCGGGCGTGTAGTCCGGCGAGAACTCGCGCCCCCACGAGCCGAAGAACTTGTCGAGCCGCAGTGACATCATCGCCCGCATCCCGAACGGGCGCAGGCCCAGATCCTGCCCCGCCGCCCAGAGGGTGTGCCACAGGTGGCGCACGCTCATGTGGTCGCAGTAGATCTCATAACCCAGATCGCCGGTGTAGCTGACGCGCTGCACGATGCAGTTGGCCATGCCGACGGTCAGCGGCTTCACGTCCATGAACTTGAACGCTTCGCCCGACACATCCGCCCGCGTCACCCGCGCCAGCAGTTCGCGCGCCTTCGGCCCCGCGATCTGGAAGCCGCTGCGCGCGTCGGACAGGTTTTCCACCACCACGCCCGCATCGGCGTTCTGCTCGAACCAGCGCATGTGCCAGCCCTGCGCGCCATAGCTCGCCGTCACCTGGAATTCGGTCTCGGAAAGGCAGGACACGGTGAAATCGCCGATGATCTTGCCCGAATGCGCCAGCATCGGCGTCAGGCTCAGCCGCCCCGGCTTGGGGATCAGCCCGGCCATGATCCGGTCCAGCCAGGCCCGCGCGCCCACGCCGGTGACGCGGTACTTGCCGAAGTTCTGCACCTCGTTGATGCCGACGCCCTCGCGCACCGCCATCACTTCCTGCCGCGTCGCCTCCCACGCGTTGGAGCGTTTGAACGACGGCGTCTCATACCGCGGCTCGCCCGGCAGGGCGTGGTAGTTCACCACTTCCAGCCCGTATTGCTGGCCCCAGACGGCGTTCATGCCGTCGAAGATGTCGTACATCGGCGTGGTGCGGAACGGCCGTGCCGCCGGGCGTTCCTCGTTCGGGTAGCCGACCGAGAAGCGCATCTGATAGTTCTCGATCACCTTCGGCACGGTATAGCCCGGGCTGGTCCAGGTGCCGAAGCGCGACACGTCGAAGCCGCGCGGGTCGCGTTCGACCTCGCCGTGGATCATCCACTGCGCCAGCGCCAGCCCCATGCCGCCGCCCTGGCTGAAGCCCGCCATCACCGCGCAGGCGCTCCAGTAGTTGCGCAGGCCCTGCACCGGGCCGATCAGCGGGTTGCCATCTGGGGCGAAGGTGAACGGGCCGTGGATCACCCGCTTGACGCCAGACCGTTCCAGCACCGGAATGCGGCGATAGGCGAAGTTCACCGAATCCTCGATCTTGTCGAATTGCTCGTTCAGCAGCTCATGGCCAAAGTTCCACGGCGTGCCGTCGACCGCCCAGGGCTCGCAGGGCTTTTCGTAGAAGCCGATGCACAGGCCGCGGCCTTCCTGACGCAGGTAGAACTCGCCGCCCGGGTCCATCACATGCGGGAACTCGCGGCCCTTGCCGAGGATGTCCATGATTTCCGGAATGTCGTCGGTCACCAGATACTGGTGCGCCATCGGCAGCAGCGGCAGGTAAACCCCCGCCATCGCGCCGACTTCGCGCGCCCAGAGGCCGGCGGCGTTCACCAGATGCTCGCAGGTGACGGTGCCCTGTTCGGTCACCACGTCCCAGCCGCCATCGGCGCGCTGGGTGGTGGACAGCACGCGGTTGTGCAACACGATTTCCGCGCCCGCCATCCGCGCCGCCTTGGCATAGGCGTGGGTGGTGCCCGAGGGGTCAAGGTGGCCGTCCAGCGGGTCGTAAAGCCCGCCGAGGATGCCCTTGGTATCCACCAGCCCGTCGGTCAGCGTCTCGATTTCCGCGGGGCTGAGGATCTGCGTATCCAGCCCCATGTAGCGGTGCTTGGCCCGTTCGGCCTTCAACTGCTCGAACCGCGCCTCGTTGTCGGCCAGCGTCACGCCGCCGACGTGGTGCAGCCCGCAGGACATGCCGGTGATCGCCTCCAGCTCTTTATACAGCCGGATGGTGTAGCCCTGCAGCGCCGCCATGTTGGTGTCGCCGTTGATGGTGTGAAAGCCGCCCGCCGCGTGCCAGGTGGAACCCGAGGTCAGGTCCGACCGTTCGATCAGCAGGACATCGGTCCAGCCGAGCTTGGTCAGGTGGTAAAGCACCGAACAGCCGACGACGCCGCCGCCGATGACCACTACGCGCGCATGGGATTTCATGAAGGACTCCTGGCAGGATTTTTCGCCAGACTGACCCCTCGGGCAGCCCCGATCATGTTCATGGGCGACAAAATGTGTCGCAAGTGCCGCAAGCGAATGGGGGCGCTGCCGCCCCCATCGCGCCTCACTTCTCTGGGATCAGCCCCCTCGGGCTGAAGCGCAGGACGAGCAGAAGGATGAGCCCCACCGCCGGCAGGCGGATCTGTTGCGCATTGTCGATCAGGTGTTGCTTCAGCACCCCGTCCGACAGCGGCGCGGTGAGGAAGCTGAGGACGCTCACCCCGACGTTGCTGGCCTCGTCCCACAAGAGCATGATGATCAGCCCGCCCAGCACCGAGCCCCAGTTGTTGCCCGAGCCGCCGAGGATTACCATCGCCCAGATCAGGAAGGTGTAGCGCAGCGGGTCGTCGTAGCTGACCGGCGCCAAGAGCCCGTGCAGCGTCACGAACATTGCCCCGGCGATGCCGATCACCGCCGAACCCAGCACGAAGACCTGCAGGTGGCGCCGCTTGACGTCCTTGCCCATCGCCTCGGCCGAGATCTCGTTGTCGCGGATCGCCCGCATCATCCGGCCCCAGGGCGAGCGCAGCGACAGTTCCGTCAGCGTCAGCAGGATCAGCAGCACGACCACGAACAGCGCGGTGAAGCAAAGCGCGACGAACACGGTCGAGAAGGTCTGCGGATCGAAGCCCCAGGCATGGGCGCGGGCGATGAACGCCGGTTCCTGTTGCAGATCGACCTCAAGCGGCACCGGCCAGCGGCCGATGTCGATGATGTTCTTCACGCCGCGATCCAGCCAATCCTCGTTCTTCATCACGGCGATGACGATCTGGCCGATGCCCAGCGTCGCGATCGCCAGATAGTCCGACCGCAGGCCAAGCGCGGTTTTTGCAACCGCCCAGGCCGCCGCCGCCGCCAGCAGGCCGCCGAAGATCCACGACAGCAGCACCGGCAGGTCCAGGCCGCCGATATTGCCGGTCGAGGCCGGGGTGATCGACTCGACCGCCACCACCGCCGGATCGAAGATGGCGCGGTAGATGAAAAAGCCCACG
Source organism: Paracoccaceae bacterium (assembly GCA_016124615.1). Taxonomy (GTDB): domain Bacteria; phylum Pseudomonadota; class Alphaproteobacteria; order Rhodobacterales; family Rhodobacteraceae; genus Solirhodobacter. Next base: position 495,928 of record WGNF01000003.1, read on the forward strand.
ATCAGGAAGATCACCAACGCCAGATTGCGCCGCCGCCCCGGCACCATGCCGTTGTAAAGCCGGATCGCGCCGTAGATCACCCCGGCGCCGACCAGCAGCGCCAGCATGATGCGCGGCGTGCCCGCGTGCCAGGCGGCCATGTCGACCGGCTTGTTGATCAGCGCCACGGCAAGGCCGCCGAGCCCGAAGAACCCGGCCACCCCGATGTTGAAGAGGCCGGCATAGCCCCATTGCATGTTCACGCCGAGCGCCATGATCGCGACGATCAGCCCGTCGTTCAGCACGGTCAGCGCCAGAACCCAGCTTTGGGTGACGCCGACGATCAGGTAAAGCGCACCGACAAGCGCGAAGAGAAGGAAGGGACGCAGGGTCGAGGTCATACCGATTTCCCCTTGAAGAGGCCCGTGGGCTTGAACAGCAGCACGATCACCAGGATCGTGAAGGACACCGCGAATTTGTAATCGGTGGACAAAAGCTGCATCAGGCTGTCGGGGGCAAGGCTGGTGGGCAGCAGATAGGTCAGCACCTTTTTCCAGGCATAGGTCACCGTCACCTCGGAAAAGGCGACGACGAAGCCGCCCGCGATGGCGCCGACCGGGTTGCCCAGACCGCCGACCACCGCGCTTGCGAAGATCGGCAGCAGCAGCTGGAAATAGGTGAAGGGCTTGAACGACTTGTCGAGCCCGTAAAGCACGCCCGCGATGGTGGCCAGCGCGGCGACGATGATCCAGGTCACCATCACCACCCGTTCCGGGTTGATGCCGGACAGAAGCGCCAGATCCTCGTTGTCGGAAAAGGCCCGCATCGATTTGCCGGTGCGGGTGCGGTTCAGGAACCAGAACAGCGCCGCCACCACGATGACGGCGGTGATCACGGTGATCACCGTTGTCGTGCGCACCGCCAGCCCCTCATCCAGCCCGGTCAGGTTGCGGAACTGCGTCGCGCTGATCACGAAGCGCGCGCCATCGGCGAAGTTCTGTTCCTGCACGCCGATGATGAAGCGGGTCAGCCCGTTCATGATGAACATCACGCCCATCGACACGATGACCAGAATGACCGGCGCCGCCTTCTGTTTTCGGTAGAAGCGATAGACGGCCCGGTCGGTGAACAACAGCAGCGCCGCCGTGGCGATGATGCCGAAGGGCAGGGCCAGCAGCGCGGTCGGCAGCGGGCCAAAGCTGATGCCCATCGACTGGAACCACCAGGTAACGAGGATGGTGATCGTGGTGCCGAAGGCCATCGTGTCGCCGTGGGCAAAGTTGGAAAAGCGCAGGATGCCGTAGATCAGCGTCACACCCAGCGCGCCAAGCGCCAGTTGCGCGCCATAGGACGTGCCGGGAACGATGACGTAGTTCAGCAGCGCGACGATTGCATTGAGGAAATCCATGCGCTCAGCCCCCCAGGAAGGTCTTGCGGACCTCCGGATCGGCCAAGAGGGCCTCGCCGGTGTCGGTGTAGCGGTTGGCGCCCTGCACCAGCACATAGCCCTTGTCGGCGATGTTCAGCGCCTGGCGGGCGTTCTGTTCCACCATCAGGATGGAGATGCCGGATCGCGCCACCTCGATGATGCGGTCGAAGAGTTCATCCATCACGATGGGCGAGACGCCGGCGGTAGGTTCGTCGAGCATCAGCACCTTCGGCTGCGTCATCAGCGCGCGGCCGACGGCGACCTGCTGGCGCTGACCGCCCGACAACTCGCCCGCCGCCTGCTTGCGTTTCTGCTTCAGGATCGGGAACAGGTGGTAGACCTGTTCCAGCGTGGTGCGGATGTCGTCGCGGCGCAGGAAGGCCCCCATTTCAAGGTTCTCTTCCACCGTCATCGAGGTGAAGATGTTGTGGGTCTGCGGCACGAAGGCCATGCCCTTGGCGACGCGGTCCTGCGGCGACAGGCCGGTGATGTCTTCACCGTCCAGCTCCACATGACCGCCGCGCAGTTTCAGCATCCCGAACACCGCCTTCATCGCGGTCGATTTGCCGGCGCCGTTCGGGCCGACGATCACCGCGATCTGGCCTTTGTCGACCGCCACGGTGCAATCGTGCAGGATGTCGACCGGGCCATAGCCGCCGGTCATGCTGTCTCCGATCAGAAAGCTCATGCGGATGCCCCCGCCTTGACCTTGTTCTTCAACCCGGTGCCCAGATAGGCCTCGATCACCGCTTCGTTTTCCATGATGTGGGCGGCAGAGCCCTGGGCCAGCACCTTGCCCTCGGCCATGACGATCACCGGGTCGCAGAGGCGGCCGATGAAATCCATGTCATGCTCGATCACGCAGAAGGTGTAGCCGCGTTCCTTGTTCAGCCGCACGATCGCATCGCCGATGGTATTCAGCAGCGTGCGGTTCACCCCGGCGCCGACCTCGTCGAGAAAGACGATCTTGGCATCCACCATCATGGTGCGCCCAAGCTCCAGCAGCTTCTTCTGGCCGCCCGAGATTTGCCCGGCCTTCTGGTCGGCCAGATGGGAAATCGTCAGGAATTCAAGCACCTCATCGGCTTTCTTCGCCAAGGCGCGTTCCTCGGCGGCGATCTTGCCACGGCGGAACCAGGTGTTGAACAGGGTCTCGCCCTCCTGTCCCGCGGGCACCATCATCAGGTTCTCGCGCACCGTCATCGAGCTGAATTCATGCGCGATCTGGAAGGTGCGCAGCAGGCCCTTGTGGAACAGCTCGTGCGGCGTCAGCCCGGTGATATCCTCGCCATCCATCGAGACGCGTCCCGATGTGGGCGGCAGGCGCCCGGCAATGACGTTGAAGAGCGTGGTCTTGCCCGCTCCGTTCGGGCCGATCAGGCCGGTGATGGAGCCTGGCTGTATCCGCAGCGAGGCCCCGTCGACGGCATGAAACCCGCCGAAATGCTTGTGCAAATCTTCGACGACGATCATCTCGTGTCTCCCCTGTGGCCCGCTGCTTTACCCGGTCGAGCGGGCAGGAGGGGCCTTATTGTTAAGCCAACGGCCCGGGGATGACTCCCGGGCCGTCTGTTTTCACCCGCGCGGCGCGCCGGTCACTTGTACTCGTCCGTGACCTGCTTGCCGTCCTTGATCGTGTAGATGCGATAGTTCCCGGCGGATTCGCCCGGCCCGATCAGGTGCACGGCGGTCGCGCCCTCGTAGTCGATCGTCTTGCCGTCGGCCAGCAGCTGCAGGCCCTTGGCCAGTTCGCCGGGCAGGATCTTCTCGCCCGGGCCGTTGGCGACGTCCATCACCTTGTCCTTGAAGACTTTCGACTCGGACGACTTCGCGGCCTGCATCGACAGCATGATCAGCGCGGCGGCGTCATACGATTCCGGCGCGAAGGACGAGGTGCCGTCGATCCCGGCGGCTTTCGCCATCTCGATGAACTTGCGCGAGCCTTCGTTGTCGATGCCCGGCACGTCGCCGAACGAGCCGTTCAGCGGAGCGCCGATCGCCTTGATCAGGCTGTCGCCGTACATGCCGTCGGGCAGGTAGAAGGTCTTGAAGGCCCCGGCGTCGAGCGCGGCCTGGATGATGCCCTTGCCGCCCTGGTCGACGTAGCCCGCAACCACCAGCATGTCGCCACCGGCCGAGGCCAGCGCGCCGACTTCGGCCGAGTAGTCGGCCTTGCCGTCTTCATGCGCGGCCGAGATCGTCACGACGCCGCCAGCCTTTTCGTAAGACGTCTTGAAGGCGTCGGCCAGACCCTTGCCGTAGTCGTTGTTGGTGTAGGTCAGCGCGACTTTCTTGATGCCCTTGCCCATCAGCACATCGGCCATCACCTGGCCCTGACGGGCGTCCGACGGCGCGGTGCGGAAGAACAGCCCGTCATCCGCGGCGGTCGACAGCGCCGGCGAGGTCGCCGAGGGCGAGATCATCACGATGCCGTTCGGGCGCGCCACCGATTGCAGCACGGCCCCGGTCACACCCGAGCAGTCGCCGCCGACTATGGCGTTGACCTTGTCCGAGGTCACAAGGCGCTGCGCGGCGGCCGTCGCTGCGGCGGCGTCGGTGCAGGTGTCATCGCCTTTCACGGCCTCAACCGTGGCGCCACCCAGCAGCAGCTTGGAGTCGTTCACTTCCTTGATCGCCATTTCGGCAGACTTCAGCATGATCGGCGTGATCGATTCGAGCGGGCCGGTGTATCCCAGCAGAACACCGATCTTGATGTCCTCGCCCGAAGCGGCACCTGCGACAAGTGCGATCGCGGCCGAAGCCAGCAGCAGTTTTTTCATTTTACTCTCCCATGTTGGATCGAAATCCGGTGCATAGCCTAGAGGGACGCGGTGAAAAAGAAAAGCCACTCGCTGTGCGGCGGTGCGCCACGAAAATCACGCTAAGTTGAGGCCGCAACCTCCCGGATGCCCGGAATCGAGGCGATCCGGTTCCGCGTTGCCCGCCGCTGCGTCAGCCCCCGCCTCAGATCGACAGCCGCGTGCCATGCGTGCCGCGTTCCCGGTAGGGCGTGGTGTTGTAATGCGCCCGGTAGCACTTGGAAAAGTGCGACGGGCTGGCAAAACCGCAGGCCAGCGCCACGTTGATCACGCTCATGTCGGTCTGCATCAGCAGGTTGCGCGCCTTTTGCAGCCGCAGTTCCATGTAGTAGCGCTTCGGGCTGCGGTTCAGGTAGCGGCGGAACAACCGTTCCAGTTGGCGGGTGGACATGCCGACATCCTCGGCCAGATCGGCCGGGCTGATCGGTTCCTCGATGGCGTTTTCCATCATCTGGATGACCTGGCTCAGCTTGGGGTGGCGCACGCCGATCCGGGTCGGGATCGACAGCCGCTGGGTATCCTGATCGGTGCGGATGGCGTTGTAGATCAGAAGATCCGCCACCGTGTTCGCCAGCGTCTCGCCGTGATCGGCGGCAATGATCTTCAGCACGAGGTCGATCGAGGCGGTGCCGCCCGCCGTGGAAAGCCGGTTGCCGTCCATCACGAAGACCGACTTGGTCAGTTTGACCTGCTCGAACTCTTCGACGAAGCCATCCATGTTTTCCCAGTGGATGGTCGCCTTCTTGCCATCCAGCAGCCCGGCCCGCGCCAGCGTGTAGGCGCCGGTGCACATGCCGCCGATGGTGATACCGCGCCGCGCCTCGCGCCGCAGCCAGCTGACGATGGGGCGCGTGGTGGTGCGCTGGATATCCAGCCCGCCGCAGACCAGCACGATATCCTCGCGGTCGATCTCTTCCAGCCCGATGTCGAGCTTGAAGGTGGCCCCGTTCGAACAGGTGGCGGTATCGCCGCCTTCGCCCGCCAGCAGCCATTCGTAAAGCGGCTTGCCCGCGACGTAGTTGGCCAGCCGCAACGGCTCGATCGCGCAGGCGAAGGAAAGCATGGTGAAACGATCGAGCAACAGGAACACAAAGCGCTTCCGCGCAGTGGTTCCGGCTTCGACAGGCGATCTGCGCTTCGATTCGAGCATGGAGCGACCCGTTTGTGTCGTTTCTGTGATCCGGATACACCTTTCATAGGGGGCTTCAAGAGCCGTTTCTTGGGATTCCCGGTTTGCATGCAGGAAGGCGCTTCTTTATAAGGCGCCGATACCGCTAACCCGACCCGAATTCCGGAGACGAACATGACCAAGGGCTGGACCAAATCCGACTGGCGCACCAAGCCGCGGGTGCAAATGCCCGATTATCCGGATCAGGCGGCGCTGCACGCGGTCGAGGCGCAACTGGCGAAATACCCGCCGCTGGTCTTTGCCGGCGAGGCACGGCGGCTGAAAAAGGCGCTGGGTCAGGTGGCCGAGGGGCGCGCTTTCGTGCTTCAGGGCGGCGACTGCGCCGAAAGCTTTGCCGAATTCTCGGCCGACAACATCCGCGATACGTTCCGCGTGATGCTGCAGATGGCGGTGGTGCTGACCTACGGCGCCAAGGTGCCGGTGGTGAAGATCGGCCGCATGGCGGGCCAGTTCGCCAAGCCGCGTTCGGCGCCGACCGAGGTGATCGGCGGCGTGGAACTGCCCAGCTACCGCGGCGATATCATCAACGGCTTCGACTTCACCGAGGCTGCCCGTGTGCCGGATCCGGCGCGGATGCTGCAAGCCTACACCCAGGCCGCGGCCAGCCTGAACCTGCTGCGCGCCTTTTCCACAGGCGGTTTCGCAGATATCCATCGCGTGCATAGCTGGACGCTGGGCTTTGCCGAAAACGACAAGGCGGAACGCTACCGCGAGTTGTCGGCACGGATTTCGGACGCGCTCGATTTCATGAACGCCGCCGGGGTGAACGCCTCGACCGCGCATGAACTGGGCACCGTCGATTTCTACACCAGCCACGAAGCGTTGTTGCTGGAGTACGAAGAAGCGCTGTGCCGGATCGACTCGACCACCGGCCTGCCGGTGGCGGGATCGGGCCACATGATCTGGATCGGCGACCGCACGCGGCAGCCGGATGGCGCCCATGTCGAATTCTGCAAGGGCGTGCAGAATCCGGTCGGGCTGAAGTGCGGGCCGTCGTTGACGACCTCGGACCTCAAGGTGCTGATCGAGGCGTTGAATCCGGAAAACGAGCCGGGCCGGCTGACGCTGATCGCGCGCTTCGGCGCGGGCAAGGTCGGCGACCACCTGCCGCGCCTGATCCGCGCGGTGCAGGAAACCGGCGCCAAGGTGGCCTGGGTCTGCGATCCGATGCACGGCAACACGATCAAGTCGCCCTCGGGCTACAAGACGCGGCCGTTCGAATCCGTGCTGCGTGAAGTGCGCGAGTTCTTCGCGGTGCACAACGCCGAGGGCACCATTCCCGGCGGCGTGCATTTCGAGATGACCGGCAAGGACGTGACCGAATGCACCGGCGGCCTGCGCGCCGTGAAGGACGAGGATCTGTCGGATCGCTACCACACCGCCTGCGACCCGCGCCTGAACGCCAGCCAGTCGCTGGAACTGGCGTTCCTTGTCGCCGAAGAGCTTTCCACCCGGCGCGACATGCAGCGGGCGGCGGCGCTTTAGCCGCCGTCAGTTCCGGGTCTGGACCAGGTGCAGGGCAGGGCGCTGCGGCCGATAGGTCGCCGGGCCCTCGGCCAGTGCGGGCACCGGCAGGACCGGTTCCCGCTCGTCGCGCCGGGTCACCATGATCGGCAGATGCCGCACCTCGGTAATCACGAAACGGCGCGGCGCGCGCCCGATCGTGCCGGTGGTGGCGATGCACCCCAGCGCATGGGCCAGCACGCCGTCGCGGTCGGCCAGCGGCAACAGCAGCATCTGCCCGTCGATCGCCGGGGTGCCAAGGCTCCAACCCGCATGCAGGCCCAGCACGACGCCGCAGCGGCCGTGAAAGACGGTCTGCAAGGCCGTCGCCAGCGCCTCGCGGGCGGGCAGCGCCAGCAGCGCGCCCAGCGGCATTCCCCGCACCTCCATCCCCATCAGGTCGCACAGGTGCTGCCCCGCGACGCGCAGCCGGGCGTGGCCGGGGGCGATACGGTCCATCAACATCATGTGGCCCAGGGCGCGGTCGATGCCGCGCGGGTCGATCTCGGCCCGGGCGGGCGCCGGGCGGCCATCGCGCAGCGCCTCCCAATAGCCGCGCACCTCTTCGATCAGCGGTGACCGGATCATCGGTTCTTTCCCCCGGAACGCGATGACCGCGCCCCCCGTTGCCGTTGCCTTCGACATGCGATCCTCCCTCTCTGCCCGCGCGGGGCGTCGATTGCCGGGTGGAGAACCTTCTGTTAACCCTATGACGGCAATGCTTACCTGCAGGTTAACGTACACCCGTCCGGGGCTGCGGCGAGCGCAAACTGAACATTTGGTAAACGGCGCGAGGAGACGGCGATGGTCATGTCGATGACGGGATTTGCCAGCCGCCGGGGCGAGGGCGCGGGCGCCGCCTGGTCTTGGGATCTGCGCAGCGTGAACGGCAAGGGCTTCGATCTGCGCCTGCGCCTGCCCGATGGCCTCGACGGGCTGGAGGCTGCGGTACGTGCCGCGATCTCGCGCGGGGTGGTGCGCGGCAACGTCAGCCTTGGCCTGCGGCTGGACCGTGTGACCGGCACCGCGACGCAACGGGTCGACCCCGAGGCGCTGGCGGCGGTGCTGGCGGCGCTGAAGCAGATCGAGACCGCCGCCCTTGACGCCGATGTGGCGTTGGCCCCCGCCAGTGCCGCCGACGTGCTGACCCAGCGCGGCGTGCTGACCGGCGCGGCCGAGGCCGATCCCGCCCCGCTGCTGGCGGCACTGCTGGCCGATCTGCCGCCGCTGCTGGCGGATTTCCACGCCATGCGCGCGGCCGAGGGGCGGGCGCTGGCCGATGTGCTGCGCGCGCAAGTGACCCGGATCGCCGCGCTGGCCGCCGAATCGCGCGCTCTGGCCGAAGCGCGGCGCGGCCAGGCCGCCACGACGTTGCGCGAGGCGCTCGACCGGGTGCTGGCGGCGGCCGAAGGCGTCGATGCCGGGCGGGTGGCGCAGGAACTGGCGCTGATGGCGGTGAAGACGGATGTCACCGAAGAACTCGACCGGCTTGACGCCCATGTCGCCGCCGCGCGCACCTTGCTGGCCGAAACCGGCCCGGTCGGCCGCAAGCTCGACTTTCTGATGCAGGAATTCAACCGCGAGGCCAATACGCTCTGTTCCAAATCGCAGTCGGCCGAGCTGACGCGGGTGGGTCTTGACCTGAAGGTGACCATCGATCAGATGCGCGAGCAGGTGCAGAACGTGGAGTAACCCCATGCAACGGCGCGGGCTTCTGATCATCCTGTCGTCGCCCTCGGGGGCGGGAAAATCGACGCTGTCGCGGCGGCTGATGGCCTGGGATGACGATCTGCGCTTTTCGGTTTCGGCCACCACGCGGCCGCCCCGGCCGGGCGAGCAGGACGGGCGCGAATACTTCTTCCGCTCACGCGATGCGTTTCAGGCGATGGTGGCCTCGGGCGAGATGCTGGAACATGCCGAGGTGTTCGGCAACCTCTACGGCTCGCCCCGTGGCCCGGTCGTGCAGGCGATGGAGGAAGGGCGCGATACCCTCTTTGACATCGACTGGCAGGGCGGCCAGCAGATCAAGCAGGCGATGCGCGAGGATGTGGTGTCGATCTTCATCCTGCCGCCCTCGATGGCCGAACTGGAACGCCGCCTGACCACCCGCGCGCAGGACAGCGCCGAGGTGATCGCCGCCCGGATGGCGAAAAGCGAGGCGGAAATCAGCCACTGGGCCGAGTATGACTATGTTCTGGTCAACCGCGACCTTGACGAGTCCGAGGCCCGCCTGCGCACCATTCTGTCAGCCGAGCGGATGCGCCGCGCCCGCCAGCCCTGGCTTTCGGGCTTCGTGCGCGACCTCAAGAAGGAGTTCGAATCGCGATGATCTATGCACTGGACGGCATCGCCCCGCGGCTTCCCGATGACGGCGACTGGTGGGTGGCACCGGATGCCAACGTGATCGGCCGGGTCGTGCTCGAATCGGGCGCCTCGGTCTGGTTCGGCGCCACTCTGCGCGGCGACAACGAGGAAATCCGGGTCGGCGCGGGTTCCAACATTCAGGAAAACAGCGTCCTGCACACCGATATGGGCTTTCCGCTGACGATCGGGCCGAACTGCACCATCGGCCACCGCGCCATGCTGCACGGCTGCACCATCGGCGAGGGCAGCCTGATTGGCATGGGCGCCACAATCCTGAACGGCGCGAAAATCGGCCGGGGCTGCCTGATCGGCGCCTGCGCGCTGATCACCGAGGGCAAGGACATTCCCGACCACAGTCTGGTGATGGGCGCGCCCGGCAAGGTGGTGCGCGTGCTCGACGCCGAGGCGCGCGCCCGGCTGGTGCTGAGCGCCAAGGGCTATCACATGAACATGCAGCGGTTCCGCGACGGGTTGCGCCCGGCCTGAGCCGCATCTTTGCGGGAGGGTTGGAATATTTGTTCCATCTGTGCTATCGGCGGGTAGGGTGTCGGTCAAGGGAAATCAGATGACGGAACTCGAAACGCTCGCGGCCCCGGTCAGTGTCGAGGAATTCCGCGAACGGCTGGCCACGATGTCCGAGGCGATGCCGAAGCGGCTGCGGCAATGCGCCGATTTCATCGCGGCGAACAGCGACCGGATCGCCGTTTCCACCGTCGCCGAACTGGCGGCCGGGGCCGAGGTGCCGCCGTCGGCCCTGATGCGGTTCTGCCAGATCATGGGCTTCTCCGGCTTCTCGGGCATGCAGCGGCTGTTCCGCGAGGCTTATGTGCCGGGCTGGCCGGACTATTCGACCCGGCTGACCAACCTGAAGGAAAGCGGCGCGGGCAGCCCCGCGGCGCTGCTGGCAGAGTTTGTCGAGGCCGGGCGGCTGTCGCTGGAGGCGCTGGCGAAGGCGGCCGACGAGGCCGCGCTGGAGGCCGCCGTCGCCACCCTGATCGACGCCGACACGATCCACCTGATCGGCCTGCGGCGGGCGTTCCCGGTGGCCAGCTATCTGGCCTATGCCTTTGAGAAGATGGATATTCCGGCGATGCTGCATGACGGCGTCGGCAAGCTGGACCATCGCCACGCGCTGCGGCCGGGCGATGTGCTGCTGGCCATCACCTTCGCGCCCTACAGCGAGGAAACGCTGACGCTGGCGCAGGATGCGCGTGAACGTGGGCTGCCGGTGGTGGCGGTCACCGACCAGCTGACCAGCCCGCTGGCCCGCGCCGCGACCGCGATCCTGACCGTGCCAGAGGTTGATTTCGGCGCCTTCCGCTCACTTTCCGCCACGCTGGCGCTGGCGATCACCCTGGCCGTGGCCGTGGGCACCGGGCGGCGTCCGGCCTGAGGCTGAAGAAAAGGCTTTTGTCTGCGGCTTAAATGGAATAAAAATTCCAAAAATCGCCGCAATGCCCGAGTCTCGGGGCGCAGCGGCGCCCGCGGAGGACCGGCATGAAGCCCATCGACGTCATCACCATCGGCCGATCCTCGGTCGATCTTTACGGCGCGCAGATCGGCGGGCGGCTGGAGGATATGGGCAGCTTTCAGAAATACGTCGGCGGTTCACCCACCAACATGGCGACCGGCACGGCGCGGCTGGGGCTGAAATCGGCGCTGATCACCCGCGTCGGCGACGAACACATGGGCCGCTTCCTGCGCGAGGAATTGGCCCGCGAGGGCGTCGACGTGCGCGGCGTGACGACCGACCCCGAGCGGCTGACGGCGCTGGTGCTGCTGGGCATCCGGGATCAGCATCATTTCCCGCTGATCTTCTACCGCGAAAACTGCGCCGACATGGCGCTGTGCGAGGACGACATTGACCCCGCCTTCATCGCCGAGGCGCGCGCGGTGGTGGCGACCGGCACCCATCTGAGCCATCCGCGAACCGAGGCGGCGGTGCTGAAGGCGCTGCGGCTGGCGCGCGAAACCGGTGCGCAGACGGCGCTGGATATCGACTATCGCCCCAACCTCTGGGGGCTGGCAGGGCATGGCGCGGGCGAGGAACGGTTCATCGAAAGCGCCACCGTGACGGCGCGGCTGCAACAGACGCTGCATCTGTTCGACCTGATCGTCGGCACCGAGGAAGAGTTTCACATCGCCGGTGGCAGCACCGACACCATCGCCGCCCTGCGCGCCGTGCGGGCGGTTTCCGCGGGCACGCTGGTCTGCAAACGCGGCCCGATGGGCGCCGCCGCCTTCACCGGCGCGATCCCCGACAGCCTGGACGACGGCGAGGCCGGGCCGGGCTTTCCGATCGAGGTGTTCAACGTGCTGGGCGCGGGCGACGGCTTCATGTCGGGCCTGTTGAAAGGCTGGCTGGACGGTGAAAGCTGGCCCGTGGCGCTGAGCTACGCCAACGCCTGCGGCGCCTTCGTGGTCAGCCGCCACGGCTGCACCCCGGCCTATCCGAGTTGGGAGGAACTGCAGTTCTTCCTCAAGCGCGGGGTGAGGCAGACGGCGCTGCGCAAGGATGCCGAACTGGAGCAGGTGCATTGGGCCACCAACCGGCACGGCGACTGGTCCACGATGCGCGTTTTCGCCTTCGACCATCGCCTGCAGCTGGAGGAGATGGCACGCGAGGCCGGGGCCGATGCGGCCCGGATCGGCGCGTTCAAGCAGCTTTGCCTTGATGCCGCGTTGCAGGTGGCCGGTGGCAGGCCCGGCCACGGTATCCTGTGCGACAACCGGCTGGGGCGCGATGCGCTTTACCGCGCGGCGGGCACCGGGCTCTGGATCGGGCGGCCGGTGGAATGGCCCGGCTCGCGCCCGCTGACGCTGGAGCCGGAACTGGGCCCGGACTGCGGCGGCCTCGGCGAATGGCCGCTGGCGCATGTGGTCAAGGCGCTTTGCTTCTACCACCCCGGCGACGACGCCGCGACCAAGGCCGCGCAAGAGGAAACCGTGCTGCGCCTGTTCGCAGCCGCGCGCCGCAACCGGCTGGAATTCCTGCTGGAAATCATCCCGTCGAAGGTCGCGCCGGTGACCGATGCGACCTCGGCCGAGGTGATCCAGCGGTTCTACGATCTGGGCGTCTTCCCCGACTGGTGGAAGCTGGAGCCGTTTGCCACCGACGCCGCCTGGGCCAAGGCCTGCGCCGCGATCACCCGCAACGATCCGCGCACGCGGGGGGTGGTGGTGCTGGGCCTCGACGCGCCCGAGGCCGATCTGGCCGCCGCGCTGCAACTGGCCGCGCGGCACGAACTGGTGAAGGGTTTCGCCGTCGGCCGCACGATCTTTGGCGAAGCGGCGCGGGGCTGGCTGTCCGGCAGCTTGAGCGACGCGGCTGCTGTCGCGCAGATGGCGGGCAAATACGATACCCTGTGCCGGATATGGGACCGCGCGCGCGGGTTGAAGGAGAAGGCGGCATGACCACGATCCGGTTGACGGCGGCGCAGGCGATGATGCGCTGGCTTTCGGTGCAGACGACCGAGGACGGTCACCGCTTCATCGAGGGGGTCTGGGCGATCTTTGGCCACGGCAACGTGGCGGGCATCGGCGAGGCGCTGCACGGGATCGGCGCGGCCCTGCCGACCTGGCGCGGCCATAACGAGCAGACGATGGCGCATACGGCGGTGGCCTTCGCCAAGGCCGCGAAACGCCGCCGCGCGATGGCGGTAACGACCTCGATCGGGCCGGGGGCGCTGAACCTGATCACGGCGGCGGCGGTGGCGCATGTGAACCGGTTGCCGGTGCTGTTGCTGCCCGGCGATGTCTTTGCCAGCCGCGCGCCCGACCCGGTGCTGCAACAGGTCGAGGATTTCGGCGACGGCACGGTGTCGGCCAACGACTGCTTTCGCGCCGTCAGCCGCTATTTCGACCGTATTTCGCGCCCCGAACACCTGCTGACCGCGCTGCCGCGCGCCTTCCGGGTGATGACCGATCCGGCCGATTGCGGGCCGGTGACGCTGGCCTTCTGTCAGGATGTGCAGGCGGAGGCCTGGGATTACCCCGAAAGCTTCTTTGCGCCGAAGGTCTGGCGGATCCGGCGGCCAGAGCCGGACGCGGGTGAACTGGCGGCGGCGGTGGCGGCGCTGAAGGCGGCCAAAGCGCCGGTGATCGTGGCGGGCGGTGGCGTGATCTATTCCGGCGCCGAGGCGGCGCTGGCAAGCTTTGCCGAGGCGCACGGCATCCCGGTGGTGGAAACCCAGGGCGGCAAGTCGGCGCTGGCGCATGATCATCCGATGAACTTCGGCCCCGTGGGGGTGACGGGGGCGGCCAGCGCCAACGCCGTGGCCGAGGCGGCGGATCTGGTGATCGGCCTTGGCACAAGGTTTCAGGATTTCACCACGGGGTCCTGGGCACTCTTCAGGAACCCGGCGCGGCGGATACTCTCGATCAACGTGCAGCCGCATGACAGCTTCAAACACGGGGCGCAAAGCCTTGTTTCTGATGTGAAAGTGGCGTTGGAGAAATTGACCGCCGCGCTCGCGGGCCAGCGCTTTGCCGCGCCGGATCCGGGGCTGAAGGCGGCTTGGGCGGCAGAGGTGGCCAAGGTCACGGCGGCGCCGGAACCGGGCAATGCGCTGCCGACCGACATGCAGGTGATCGGCGCGGTGCAGCGGTGCGCGCGGCCGGAAACGGTGATCATGGGCGCCGCGGGCACCATGCCGGGCGAGTTGCACAAGCTCTGGAACGCCGCGGCGGGCGGTTATCACATGGAATACGGCTTTTCCTGCATGGGCTACGAAATCGCCGGGGCGATCGGCATCAAGATGGCGCGGCCCGAGGCCGACGTGATCTGCATGGTCGGCGACGGCAGCTACATGATGGCGAACAGCGAACTGGCGACGGCGGTGATGATGGGCATCGGTTTCACCGTGGTGGTGACCGACAACCGCGGTTATGGCTGCATCAACCGGCTGCAACAGGCGACCGGCGGCGCGCCGTTCAACAACCTGCTGGACGACAGCTATCATGTGACGCCCTCGGCGATCGACTTTGTGGCGCATGCGGGCAGCATGGGGGCGGAATCACTAAAAGCAAACGACATCCATGATCTGGAGGCAAAACTTCAGGCACGACATGAAGCACGATGCCCGACCGTGATCGTGATCGACACCGACCCGATGCCATCAACCGAGGCCGGCGGCTATTGGTGGGAGGTGGCGGTGCCTGCGGTCAGCGTGCGGCCCGAAGTGCGCGCCGCCCGTGCGAATTACGAAGAATGGACAAAGAACCAGCGGCTTGCCGACTGAACCTGAGGTGATACATGATCCTTTACGGAACCAACCCGATTGCCTGGTCGAATGACGACGACCAGACACTGGGCGCAGACATCAGCCTTGAGCGGTGTCTGGATGAAACCGCGCAGCTTGGCTTTGACGGCATCGAGAAGGGCCACAAGTTCCCGACCACGGCCGCGGGCCTCAAGGCGGCGCTGGACCCGCGCCGGCTGAAGTTCGTTTCGGGCTGGCATTCGACCAACCTGCTGGTGAACGACATCGAGACCGAAAAGGCGGCGATGCAGCCGTTCCTCGACCTGCTGAAGGCGATGGGATCGCAGGTCATCATTGTCTGCGAAACCTCGAACGCGATCCACGGCAATGATGCGATGGCCGTGAACGACCGCCCGCATCTGTCGGATGCGCAATGGAAATCATTCGGTGCCGGGATCGAGGCACTGGCGCAGTATGCCGCCGCGCAGGGCATCACGCTGGTCTACCACCACCACATGGGTACCGTGGTCGAGGCGGAGTGGGAGATTGATCGCCTGATGGCCGAAACCGGGCCCGCGACGCATCTGCTGCTCGACACCGGGCATTGCTGGTTCGGCGGCGGCGATCCGGTGCGGCTGGCGAAGAAACACATGGGCCGGGTGCGGCACATCCACTGCAAGAACGTGCGCCCGGCGATCATGGCCGAGGTGCGGACCCTGGGCCTGAGCTTTCTGGAAGGTGTGCGGCGTGGCGTTTTCACCGTGCCGGGCGACCCCGGGGGCGCGGTGGACTTCGCCGCGGTGCTGTCGGTCGCGGCGGGGCACGGCTATGCGGGTTGGCTGGTGATCGAGGCCGAACAGGATCCGGCGGTGCGCATTCCGCTGACCTATCAGGGCATGGGGCTGCGCTATCTGAAGGCGGTGGCCACCGCCGTCGGGCTCGACCGCTGACACCGGGCAGGCGGGGGGCGACGCCCGATATTTGAGAACGGAAGAAGGGGGCCGGGATGGCGAAACTGCTGGTGAAGCCGCAGGGCACGCGCGGCAAGGTGCATGACATCACGCCCAACAGCGCGGGCTGGGGCTATGTCGGGTTCGGGCTGTATCGGCTGGCGCCGGGCGAGGCGGTGGCCGAGCCGACCGGCGACCGCGAGGTGATGCTGGTGATCGTCGAGGGCCGCGCGCGGCTGGGCGCGGGGGCAGAGGATTTCGGCGTCATGGGCGACCGGATGGATGTGTTCGAGAAGACGCCGCCGCATTGCCTTTATGTTCCGAACGGGTCGGACTGGTCGGCCGAAGCGATCACGGACTGCACGCTGGCGGTCTGTTCGGCACCGGGCCACGGCGGCCATGCGGCGCGCCGGATCGGGCCGCAGGGGATCACGCTGACGCCGCGCGGGCAGGGCGCCAACACGCGGTTCATCAACAACGTCGCGATGGAGACCGAGGATTATTGCGATTCGCTGCTGGTGACCGAAGTCTTCACGCCGCAGGGCAACTGGTCATCGTATCCGCCGCATCGGCATGACGAGGATGATTTTCCCCGCATGACCTATCTGGAGGAAACCTATTACCATCGGCTGAACCCGGCGCAGGGCTATGGCTTGCAGCGGGTGTTCACCGAGGACGGCAGCCTTGACGAGGTGATGGCGGTGCAAAACCACGATGTGGTGCTGGTGCCGAAGGGCCACCATCCCTGCGGCGTGCCCTATGGCTATGAGATGTACTACCTCAACGTGATGGCCGGGCCGATCCGCAAGTGGCGCTTTGCCAACCATCCCGACCACGACTGGATCTGGCGCCGCGACAACCCCGGCGCCTGACGGCGCCCACTCGGGCATGGCTTGCGGTGGCCGCGGCAATGCCGCAGGGTCCGCCGGAATCGCTGGCCGGAGGGGTGAGGTGGAGTCGAATCTGGTGAAGTCGCTGCTCGACGGGTTGCCGCAGCCGCTGGTGCTGATCGGCAGCGACGAGCGGATCATGGCCGGCAACGCGGCAGCGCGGACGCTGTTCGGCCCGGCGATCGAGGGGCGGCATTACATCACCGTGCTGCGTCAGCCCGCGCTGCTGGACGCGATCGAGGGCACGTTCCGGCACCGCCAGCCGACCCAGACGCGCTATCTGGTGACCGGCGCCGCGCGCGAGACGGCGTGGAAGGTGCTGGCCGCCCCGGTCAGCGGCGAGGGCATGACCGGGGTTCTGGTCAGCTTCGAGGACATCACCGATCTGGAGCAGATCGGTCAGATGCGGCGCGATTTCGTGGCGAACGTCAGCCATGAGCTGCGCACGCCGCTGACCGCGCTGCTGGGCTTCATCGAGACGCTGAAGGGCGCGGCGCGCGACGATGCGGTGGCGCGCGAGCGGTTCCTGTCGATCATGGAGCGCGAGGCCGAGCGGATGAACCGGCTGGTGCATGACCTGCTGTCGCTGAGCCGGGTCGAGGCCGAAGAGCGGGTACGCCCGACCGAGCGGGTCGATGTGACGGCGCTGATCGCCTCGTCGGTCACCGCGCTGCGCAGCATGGCGCAGGCGGCGGGCGTGGCGCTGGAGGTGACGGGCGAAACCGGCCCGGTGTTGCTGCAGGCCGATGCCGACCAGTTGACGCAGGTGTTCAACAACCTGATCGAGAATGCGGTGAAATATGGCGGCGCGGGCCAGCGCGTCACCGTCGCCGTCAGCCGCGACCCGCGCGATCTGTCCCTGCGCGGCCCGGCGGTGCGGATCGACGTGATCGACCGTGGCGAGGGCATCGACCCGATCCACCTGCCGCGCCTGACCGAGCGATTCTACCGCGTCGACAGTCACCGTTCGCGCGAGAAGGGCGGCACCGGGCTTGGCCTTGCGATCGTCAAACACATCGTCAACCGGCATCGCGGGCGGTTCCGCATCGACAGCGAAAAGGGCAAGGGCAGCCGGTTTTCGGTGTTCCTGCCGGAAAGCTGATGGGTTCGGCGCGCTTTGGCGAAGGCACTGGATAACAGTCATCAAACTGTTACAAGATGTTCGCAAAACCATAACCTCGCCGCACTAAACCGCGCCACAGGAATGCGTTGACCGATCCGCCCGCCGGGCGACCGGTTGAAACGGATCGGGGGCGTCTTCGCTGCGGAGCGTCGCCGGGCCGGACATTTCGGGCCCGGTTTGCCTTAACCGAACCCGGAGCGTTCGCCGCCCAAGGAGCGCAGCATGGAGATCAGGATGAACACCTCGCACACGGCCACGGTCTTCGACGACGACCTCGAAACCATTCAGGCGATGATCATGAAGATGGGTGGTCTGGTCGAGACCGCCATCCTCGACGCATCGCAGGCGCTGGAAACGCGCGACGAGGAGCTGGCCGAACGGGTTCGTGCCAATGACGCGCTGATCGACCAGCTTGAAGAGCAGGTCAACACCGAGGCCGCGCGCCTGATCGCGCTGCGCGCGCCGACCGCGTCGGACCTGCGCACCGTGCTGACGGTGATGAAGATCTCGGCCAATCTGGAACGCGTCGGCGACTACGCCAAGAACATCGCCAAGCGGTCCACCGTGCTGGCGCAGATGGCGCCGATCTCGGGCGCCGGTGGCGCGCTGCGGCGGATGGCCAAGGCGGTCGAGGCGATGATGAAGGATGCGCTGGACGCCTATACCCAGCGCGACGCCGAACTGGCCGCCGATGTGCGCCAGCGCGATCTGGACGTCGATCAGATGTACAACGCGCTGTTCCGCGAATTCCTGACCCATATGATGGAAGACCCGCGCAACATCACCGCCTGCATGCATCTGCATTTCATCGCCAAAAACCTGGAACGGATGGGCGACCATGCCACCGCGGTTGCGGAACAGGTGATCTACCTCGTCACCGGCGCGCTGCCGGATGAAGTGCGGCCGAAGGGCGACAACACCTCTTTCGTGCATCCTGACGGAGACAATTGATGGCAACGCCCGAACTGCCGTTGGTTCTGGTGGTCGAGGACGAGCCTGCGCAGCGTGAGGTTCTGGCCTACAACCTTGAAGCCGAAGGCTTTCGGGTGGCCAGGGCCGAGAATGGCGAAGAAGCGCTGATGCTGGTCGAGGAGGATGCCCCCGACCTGATCGTGCTGGACTGGATGCTGCCCAATGTCTCGGGCATCGAGGTCTGCCGCCGGTTGAAGACCCGCGCCGATACGCGCGGCGTGCCAATCATCATGCTGTCGGCCCGGTCCGAGGAAGTCGACCGGGTGCGCGGGCTGGAAACCGGCGCCGACGACTATGTGGTAAAGCCCTATTCCATCGTCGAACTGATGGCGCGCGTCCGCGCCCAGCTGCGCCGGGTCCGCCCGTCGAGCGTTGGCGAGACGCTGGAATTCGGCGATATCCGGCTGGATGCCGAAAGCCACCGGGTGTTCCGCGGCGCCGCCACGCTGAAACTTGGCCCGACCGAATTCCGCCTGCTGGCAACCTTCATGGAAAAGCCCGGCCGGGTCTGGAGCCGCGAGCAGCTGCTGGACCGGGTCTGGGGCCGCGACATCTACGTCGACACCCGCACGGTCGACGTTCATATCGGCCGCCTGCGCAAGGCCCTGTGCCCGAACGGCGAGACCGACCCCGTGCGCACCGTGCGCGGCGCGGGGTATGCGCTGGGGTGAGCGGGGATGAGGAAACGCTCCAGTGGAGCGTTTCCCCCGCGAACGCGCGGCCCGTGGCCGCGCCGGGGTGAGCTCTAGGGGCCGCGCCGCTGCGGAACGCGCCGGGGGTTTCACACCCCCGGACCCCCGCGGAGTATTTCTGTCAGAAAGAAACGGCGCGAGTCAGGCGTCCAGATCCACCCAGACCGGGACGTGATCCGAGGGCTTGTCGCCTGCGCGCACGGCCTTGTCGATGCCCGCATCCGTCATCAGGTCGGCGGCCTGCGGGCTGAGCAGGACATGGTCGATCCGGATGCCGTTGTTGCGATCCCAGGCGCCGGCCTGATAATCCCAGAAGGTGTAAAGGCCGGGCTGCGGCATCCGGGCACGGATCGCCTCGGTATAGCCAAGGTTCAGGATGCGGCGGAAGGCGGCGCGGCTGTCGGGCAGGTAAAGCGCGTCCTGCAGCCATTGTTCAGGCTTGGCGGCATCCTCGGCCTGCGGGATCACGTTGTAGTCGCCCGCCATCACCACCGGCTCTTCGGTCGCCAGCAGGGTGGCGGCGCGGCTGCGCATCCGCTCCATCCAGGCCAGCTTGTAGTCGTATTTAGGGCCCGGCGCCGGGTTGCCGTTCGGCAGGTAGAGCCCGCAAAGCCGCACCGCGCGGCGGCCCACCACCGTCGCCTCGATCCAGCGCGCCTGTTCATCGGCCGCGTCGCCGGGCAGGCCGCGGGTCACATCCTCCAGCGGCAGCTTCGACAGGATCGCGACGCCGTTGAAGCCTTTCTGGCCGTGGGTTTCGACGTTGTAGCCCAGGCTTTCCAGCGGCTCGCGCGGAAAGCCTTCATCGACGGACTTGATCTCTTGCAAGAGCGCCACATCGGGCTGCGCCTCGGCGAGCCAGGCGGTCAGCGCCTCGATCCGGGCCTTGACGCCGTTGATGTTGAATGTCGCGATTTTCACCGGGCGATCCTCCAGCCGTCATCTAGCCGGGCGCGGTCGCCGCGCACAAGGTCAGATCGAGAACGAGGTGCCGCAGCCGCAGGACGAGGTCGCGTTGGGGTTGGCGATCACGAAGCGGGCGCCGATCAATTCGTCGGTGTAATCGATCACCGCATTGGCGAGGAAGGGCAGCGATACGCTATCGACCACCACCTTCTGGCCGTTCTTTTCCAGCACCAGATCGTCGGGCAGGGCGTCATCGAGCTTGATGTCGTACTGAAAGCCCGAGCAACCGCCGCCTTCGACCGCGACGCGCAGGGCGCGGACCTCGCCCACCGCCTCGGCAATTTCGGCCAGCCGGGCAAAGGCGCGATCGGTGACTTTCGGGGGCAGCGTCAGGTCCATCTGGAAAACCCGTATCCATTCCGTGACAATTCCCATATAGGCTTGCTTGAATACCGCGACAAGGACTGCCCTGCCGATGCTTGCTCCCTATGCCTGCCATCCCGACCAGAGCCGGGGCAGGCTTTACCCGGAAAGTTATTCCACCTTCCGCTCGCCGTTTCAGCGCGACCGTGACCGGATCATCCATTCCTCGGCGTTCCGGCGGCTGAAGCACAAGACGCAGGTGTTTGTCGAACACGAGGGCGATTACTACCGCACCCGGCTGACCCATACGATCGAGGTGGCGCAGGTGGCGCGCACCATCGCGGGCGTCCTGAACCTGAACACCGATCTGGCCGAGGCGGTGGCGCTGGCGCATGATCTGGGCCACACCCCCTTCGGCCATACCGGCGAAGACGCGATGGAGCTGTTGATGCAGCCCTATGGCGGGTTCGATCACAACGCGCAGGCGCTGCGCATCGTCACCAGTCTGGAACGGCACTATGCCGATTTCGACGGGCTGAACCTGACCTGGGAAACGCTGGAAGGCATCGCCAAGCACAACGGCCCGGTGTCAGTGCCCTATTCCTACGCGCTGGCCGAATGCAACGCGATGTTCGATCTGGAACTGCACACCCACGCCAGCGCCGAGGCGCAGGTGGCCGCCGTCGCCGATGACGTCGCCTACAACCACCACGACCTGCACGACGGCCTGCGCTCGGGCCTGTTCACCGAGGCCGACCTGATGGAGCTGCCGGTCACCGGCGCCGCCTTTGCCGAGGTGGACCGGCTTTATCCGGGACTGGAGAAGATGCGGCGGCGGCACGAGGCGCTGCGACGGGTGTTCGGCGAGATGGTCGAGGATGTGATCGCCGTGGCGCAGCAGCGGCTGGAGGCGGCGCAGCCGCAAAGCCCCGAGGATATCCGCGCGATGGGCACCACGATCATCCGGTTTTCCAAGCGGCTCTATCAGGATCTGAAGGCGATCCGGTCGTTCCTTTATCACCGCATGTACCGCGCGCCCTCGGTGATGGTGGAACGGGCAAAGGTGACGCAGGTGGTCAACGACCTCTTCCCGCTGTTCCTGCATCACCCCGACCTGCTGCCCGCCGAATGGCAGGCCGACGTCGCCCGCGCCACCGACGAGACGCGTCTGGCCCGGGTGATCTGCGACTATGTCGCCGGGATGACCGACCGTTTCGCCATTCAGGAACATGAGCGGCTGATCGGGCCGTCGACCTGACGCCGCGGCACGATTTTTCACTGAAAAATCGGATCGGATTTTCGCGGAAAATCCGGGATCTCCACACGCCGTTGACCTTGCGGGGCACCGTGGTAAACCCGGTCGCAATCAAGGACGGAACGCAATGAACCTTTTCAACGATATCCGGGCGCTGGTGATCGGCAGTCTCGAGGCGATGGTGGCCGATGGCGCGCTGCCCGCGGGCCTCGACTTCGCCGCCGTCGCGGTGGAACCGCCGCGCGACGCCGCGCATGGCGACATGGCGACGAATGCCGCGATGGTGCTGGCCAAGCCTGCCGGAATGCAGCCCCGCGCGATCGCCGAGGCGCTGGCGGCGCGTCTCGCCGCCGACTCGCGCATCACGCTGGCCGAACCGGCGGGGCCGGGGTTTCTGAACCTGCGGCTGGCACCGGGCCTGTGGCAGGGGCTGGTGGCGCAGGTGATCGGCGCGGGCACGGCCTATGGCCGGTCCGATCTGGGGCAGGGGCTCAAGGTCAACGTCGAATTCGTCTCGGCCAACCCGACCGGGCCGATGCATGTGGGCCATGTGCGCGGCGCGGTGTTCGGCGACGCGCTGGCGCGGTTGCTGGATTTCTCGGGCCACAAGGTCACCCGGGAATATTATATCAACGACGGCGGCGCGCAGGTCGATGTGCTGGCGCGGTCCGCCTATGAGCGGTATCGCGAGGCGAACGGTCTCTCGCCCGAAATCCGCGAGGGGCTTTACCCCGGCGACTACCTGATCCCGGTGGGCGAGGCGCTGAAGGCGAAATACGGCACCAGCCTGCTGGACAAGCCCGAAGCCGACTGGCTCGCCGATCTGCGCGAATTTTCCACGCAGGCGATGATGGCGATGATCCGCGAGGATCTGGCGCTGCTGGGCGTGCATATGGACGTCTATTCCTCGGAAAAGGCGCTTTACGGCACCGGCAAGATCGAGGCCGCGCTGGAAGAGCTGAAACGGCAGGGTCTGCTCTACAAGGGTGTGCTGGAGCCGCCGAAGGGCAAGACGCTGGACGATTGGGAGCCGCGCGAGCAGCTTCTGTTCCGGTCCACCGCGCATGGCGACGACGTGGACCGCCCGGTGCAGAAATCCGATGGCGGCTGGACCTATTTCGCGCCCGATATCGCCTATCACTACGACAAGGTGCAGCGGGGCTTCGATGCGCTGATCGACATTCTGGGCGCCGACCACGGCGGCTATGTCAAGCGGATGAAAGCTGCGGTGGCGGCGCTCAGCGGCGGGCGCGTGCCGTTGGACATCAAGCTGATCCAACTGGTGAAGCTGTTCAAGAACGGCGAGCCGTTCAAGATGTCGAAGCGGGCAGGGACGTTCGTGACGCTGCGCGATGTGGTGGAACAGGCGGGCGCCGATGTGACCCGCTTTGTGATGCTGACCCGCAAGAACGACGCGGCACTGGATTTCGACTTTGCCAAGGTGCTGGAACAGTCGAAGGACAACCCGGTCTTTTACGTCCAGTACGCCCATGCCCGCGTCTGTTCGGTGCTGCGCCGCGCCGCCGACGCCGGTATTGCCATTGACGACGTGACCCTCGCCGCCGCCGATCTGGCCCGGCTGGATCACCCGGCCGAACTGGAACTGGCGCGCAAGATTGCCGAATGGCCGCGTCTGGTGGAAATCGCGGCGCGCGGCCATGAACCGCATCGGGTGGCCTTCTACCTTTACGAACTGGCCGCCGATCTGCATGGCCACTGGAACCGCGGCAACGACGATACCAGCCTGCGCTTTGTGCAAGAGGGGCAGGTCGAGACGTCACAGGCGAAAATCGCCCTTGCGAGAGCCGTGGCGGTTGTCATTTCCGCCGGTCTTGGTATCCTTGGTGTGACACCGGTCGAAGAAATGCGCTGACCAAGGCGCGCCACCGGTTCACGCGAGCAGGATACCACGGGCGGAACAACCGTCCGGGCAGCGAGGCAGAACATGGCGGAAGCGAACTTCGAGGATTTCGGAGACGCTGCGCCCGCATTGCGTGCGGGGCAGACTCAGCGGTTGATCAACCTTGCGGGCGGGGCAACATCGGTTGCGCTGATGCTGGGGCTGGCGGTCTGGGGCTATCGGCTGGCGATGCGCGACGTGAACGGCATCCCGGTCATCCACGCGATGGAAGGGCCGATGCGGATGGCGCCCGAGGATCCGGGCGGGCAGATCGCCGACAACCTTGGCCTGACCGTGAACCGGGTCGCCGCCGACGCGCTTGGCCAGACGCCGACCGACAAGCTGGTGCTGGCCCCCGGCCCGATTTCGCTGACCCCGCAAGACATTGCGCCCGCCGCACGAGTGGCCGCGACCCCGGCACCCGCTGTGGTGCCCGCCGCCGCGGCCGTCGCGACGCCTGCGCCGTTGGTGGATGCGCCTGCTACGCCCGCCCCCGCGCAAGCCAGCGCCAGCGTCGCGGCCCCGGCGCCAGAACCCGTGCCGGTTGTCGCTGCCGCTGCGCCTGACGCGCACGGCGCCCCGACAACTTCGCCCCGCCCGATGGCGCGGCCGAAGGCGCTGGCGGCCATGCCAGCCTCGGCCCCGGCTGCGGCGCCCAAGGTAGCGAAGGCGGCGGCCGTGCCCGACTCGGTCGACCCCGCGACCATCGTGGCGGGAACCCGGCTGGTGCAGCTGGGCGCCTTCGACTCGCCCGATGTGGCGACCTCGTCCTGGGCGCTTCTGAAGGCGCGGTTTGGCGATCTTCTGGCCGACAAGTCGCGGGTGGTGCAGAAGGCCACCAGTGGCGGGCGCGATTTCTACCGGCTGCGCGCCTATGGCTTCAAGGACGACGCCGAGGCCCGCCGGTTCTGCGCCGCGCTCGACGCCGCCAATGCGCCCTGCGTGCCCGTGCTCGTGCGCTGATGGCGCCGGGTGCGACGATCCTTGGCTGCCTCGGGCCGGTGCTGTCGGCCGATGAGGCTGCATTTTTCCGGGCCGCCGACCCCTGGGGCTTCATCCTCTTCGCCCGCAATGTCGAGACGCCGGACCAGCTTGGCCGCCTGACGGCCGACCTGCGCGCCAGCGTCGGGCGCGACGCGCCGATCCTGGTGGATCAGGAGGGCGGGCGGGTGCAGCGCCTGCGCGCGCCGCACTGGCGCGAATGGCTGCCGCCGCGGGACCAGATGGCCCACGGCGGCGCGCGCGCGATGCACCCGCGGTCACGGCTGATGGCGGCCGAGTTGCGCGCGGTGGGGATCGACGCGAACTGCGCCCCCACGCTCGACATCGCGACGGCGGCGACGCATCCGTTCCTGCGCAACCGCTGCTATGGCACGACGCTGGCCGATGTGGTCGCGGCGGGCCGCGCGGTGGCCGACGGGCTGCTGGCGGGCGGCGTGTTGCCGGTGATGAAGCACATGCCGGGCCACGGCCGCGCCAGTGGCGACACCCATCTGGATCTGCCGACCGTCAGCACCGATCTTGAAACGCTGATGGCCAGCGACTTCGCCGCCTTCGCCGCGCTGAAGGATCTGCCGATGGCGATGACCGCGCATATCGTGTTTTCCGCGATCGACCCCGCCGCCCCGGCAACGCTGTCGCCGGTGATGATCCGGCTGATCCGGGAACGGATCGGCTTTGGCGGCCTGCTGATGACCGATGACCTGTCGATGCAGGCGCTGGCGGGCACGCTGGCCGAACGTGCCGCCCGATCGGTTGCTGCGGGGTGCGACATCGTCCTGCACTGCAACGGCGAACCGGCCGAGATGGCCGAGGTGGTCGAAGCCTCCGGCCGCCTGACGCCCGATGGGCAGGCGAGGGCCACCGCCGCGCTGGCCGCGCGCCATGCGCCCGACGCGGTTGACTTGGCCGCCCTCGCGGCCGAGTTTGACGCGGTAACACGCGGGCAGGGCGATGGCTGAGACCGACTGGGACAAGCCGGACGAAACGAGCGTCGAGGCGCGACTGGCGGCCGAGGCGCTGATCGTCGATGTCGAGGGCTACGAGGGGCCGCTCGACCTGCTCTTGACGCTGTCGCGCACCCAGAAGGTGGACCTGCGCCGCATTTCCGTGCTGCAACTGGCCGAGCAGTATCTCGCCTTCGTCGATCAGGCCAAAGTGCTGCGGATCGAACTGGCCGCCGACTATCTGGTGATGGCGGCCTGGCTCGCCTATCTGAAATCGCGCCTGCTGCTGCCGCCCGACCCGACCGATGCGGGGCCAAGCGCCGAAGACCTGGCCGCGCATCTGGCGTTCCAGCTGGAACGGCTGCAAGCCATGCGCGAGGCGGCGGCGCGGCTGATGGCGCGCGACCAGAAGGGGCGCGACTTCTTCGCCCGTGGCCTGCCCGAGGATGTGATGCGGCTGCGCCGCACGGTCTGGACGGCCTCGCTGCTGGATCTGATGCAGGCCTACGCCCGGATCCGCACGAAAGACGATTTCCGGCCCTATGCGATGGACCGCGTCCATGTCTACACGATGGAACAGGCGCTGGAGCGGATGCGCGGGCTGATCGGCTATGCCGGTGACTGGACCGATCTTGTCACCTACCTGCCCGAGGGGTGGGAGGCCGACCCGGCCCGCCGCCGGTCGGCCACGGCGGCGCATTTTGCGGCCTCGCTGGAACTGGCCAAGCGCGGCCAGATCGAGATGCGGCAGGGCGAGGCTTTCGCGCCAATCCAGATCAGGCGGAGGCCGGACGCATGAACGACGAGGCCGAACGCAGCCTGTTCGCCGCCCCGGTGATGGCCGAACAGGAACGCATGGTCGAGGCGATCCTGTTCGCCACCGCCGAACCGGTGACCGTTGCCGAACTGGTGTCGCGCCTGCCGCTGGGCTGCGACCCGGCCGAGGCGCTGGCGCACCTGCGCCGCCGCTATGAAGGGCGCGGGGTCAGGGTGGTGAAGGTCGGCGACGCCTGGGCCTTTCGCACCGCGCCGGACCTTGGCCACCTGATGCAGAAGGAAACGGTGGAAACCCGCAAGCTCAGCCGCGCGGCGATCGAGACGCTGGCGATCATCGCCTATCACCAGCCCTGCACCCGCGCCGAGATCGAGGAAATCCGCGGCGTGGCGGTCAGCCGCGGCACCGTCGACCAGTTGCTGGAGATGGAGTGGATCCGCTTCGGCCGCCGCCGCATGACCCCCGGCCGCCCGATCACCTTCGTGGTGACCGAACCGTTCCTTGACCACTTCGGGCTCGAATCCGCGCGCGATCTGCCGGGGTTGAAGGAACTGCGGGCGGCGGGACTGCTGGATAACCGCGCGCTGCCGGGCGGGTTGACTGAACCCGACCCGGACGAGGGCGAAGACGTCGCCGGGCAAAGCGAGCTTTTCGAGGATTGAGGGAGGCGGCGATGAACCTTGGCGCGTTGATCAACATGTTGGTGCGGCTGGTCTTTCGCTCGGCGCTCAATGCCGGGATTAAGACCGTCGCGCGGCCCGCCGACCCCGGCCGCCCCCTGACCCCCGAGGAACAGGCAAAGGCGCAGCAAGCCAGACAGGCGGCCAAACGGGCGCGTCAGGCGATGCGGATCATCGGCCGCTTCGGGCGCTAGGCTACTTCGCGAAGGTCGCGCCGAAGGCCGTCTGTTGCAGCGTCAGGATCGAGGCGGGCACGGCATCCAGCGCGAAGGTCGTGCTGCCGTCGGCATAGCCGGTATCGGTGCTGAAATGCCAATCGACGGTGACATAGCCGCCCGCCGGTTGCGGCTTGGCGTCCAGCGACAGCGCCGCCATCTGCTCTTTCACTGCCGCCGTCAGTTGCGCGCTCTCGTCCGGCGTGGCCTTGTGCGAGCCGCTTTTGGTGCCGTCCGGGCCGTCGATCTCGGTCTCGGCATTGCCGTCGGCGATGCTCAGGAACTGCGCCTTGACCGGATCCTCATCGGGAGAGTTCCAGAGGTAGACGCCGATGCTCATCGCCGTATCGGCCAGCACCGGGGCGGCCATCGGCAGGGTCAGAAGGGCGGCGGACAGCAGAACGACAGAGCGGCGCATGATTCGGTTCCGGTGTGAAGGTCGCGCCATGTAGGGGGGCGAAGGCCGTGGCGCGCAAGGGGGAACGTGCCAAGAGGTGTTCTACGTTCGATCCTCAGAACGGCAGCTTTGGGAGCGCGGGGATAAATGCCACAAACACGTCGTACACAGCACGAATGGAGCCGGGGCGTGCAATTTCAGCAATTTGAGCCAGCCCAAACAAGTTTCCACCATTCGTGATAGCAAAGCCTAAAATTCGATAGAGTAGTCTCCCTATGAATATCCCCGAATGTTTAACACTTAGAAGGGCTCTCCGACGAATTGCGCTAACCTGCTGCGGATCATTTGTCTTATCTGAGAGTTCAAGCGTGTCCTTGATCTCTGCCTCTACATCCCAAAGTATCCCAATTATCCGGGTATCAATTTTCCCTTCGCCGACACCGGCGCGTTTATTGTGCCCATTGAGATCTCTGATTGCACTTGCGATCAGATCCGGGGCTTTTGCAAGAATTCCTTCGTCGGCGCTCGCTGTATCCACTTCTCGGGCCGCAACCAATGCCTCGCCGAAATACCGGCGCATTAACTCGTTGTGAGTATCAACAAAGTTGGCCAAGGAGTTTGTGTCCCAAATATTCAGGGCGGACACAATATCTTGCGAATTTAGGGCGTTCCGAATAATCTCGCCACGGGACTGTAAGAAACGAGGGTTAGGCGTCGCCGCGCGACATTCTTCACTGTACGACCGCAAATATCTTGACAAATAGCGAGAGTTGATATTTGCCGCTTCTATATCCGGGATTATCTCAATTGCGGATCGGCTGAGGGAATCTAAAAGATTCCGTATGTCATCCAAACTTTGGTTCCTGAACAGCGCAAGATCTTCTGAAAACGGAATAGGCTCAATCGCCTTTGCACTATCGGCATATCGAAAGTCAGTTTGAGCTGCGCGTAGAATTGTGCCGGACAGGTCGCGTTCCAACTTCAAAGCACGTTGCTCACGCGACTGGACCTGTGGGAGGTTGAGGCTTCGCGCAAGATCGCTAAATACGGATGTAAGCTGCACAATTGCCTTCGGATCTAGCGCGTTACGCAAGTCTTGATTCTCGATTGCGTTGATGACCCGCCAAATTGTTGCGGTTTGAGGGACGGTTTTTCCGTCCTCCCATCTTGTCAAGGTGGTTGGCCCTACACCCAGCAAGCGCGCCGCTTCGCTTCGATTTAACCCATAGGCAAGCCTGAATTGCTTTAATTCAAAGCTGAATATCTCTCCAACCTTCGCCATGAAGCCCTCTTCTCAATGAACCTCATTAGAATTGTTTTATAATATCTTTCAAGTTATTTTGACGGCCTAAGATCGAAAATGTTTCGACAGCTTCAGCCCCTGCCCCTGATAGTTCGAGGCGATGCCCGCGCCGTAAAGCGTGTCCGGCACCGCCGCCATGTGTTCATAGACCAGCCGCCCGACGATCTGGCCGTGTTCCAGCACAAAGGGCGCCTCGTGGCAGCGCACTTCCAGCACGCCGCGCGACCCGGCGCCGCCCGCCTCGGCCCAGCCGAAGCCGGGATCGAAGAAGCCGGCGTAATGCACCCGGAATTCGCCGACCATCGCCAGATAGGGCGCCATTTCGGCGGCGTGATCGGGCGGGATCGTCACCGCCTCGCGACTGACCAGAATGTAGAAGGCGCCGGGGTCGAGGATGATGCGGCCCTCGCCGGTGCGCACCTCTTCCCAGAATTCGGTGGGGTCGTAATAGCCGATGCGGTCAAGGTCGATCACGCCGGTATGCGGCTTGGCGCGGTAGCCCACCAGCGTGCCGGTGCGGGGCCGCAGATCGACCGAAAACCCCAGCCCGTCCGAGATCACGGCCTCGCCGCTGACCAGCCCCACGCGGGCGTGCAGCGCCGCCAGCGCGGCATCGTCCAGCGCGGCATGGCCACGGCGGAACCGCACCTGATTAAGCCGCATACCCGGCCGCACCAGCACGGAAAACGACCGCGGGCAGATCTCGGCGTAAAGCGGGCCGGTGTAGCCTGCCGGAATGCGGTCGAACTCGGCGCCGCCATCGGTGATGGTGCGCGTCAGCAGATCCAGCCGCCCGGTGGAGCTTTTCGCATTGGCCAGTGCCTGAACGCCGGGCGGCAGCGCCAGCCGTTCCATCAGCGGCACGACATAGACGCAGCCCTTTTCCAGCACCGCGCCGCCGTCAAGGCTGACCCGGTGCATCTCGAATTCCGCGATGCGCTCAGCCACCGTGCGGCCAGCCCCGGCCAGGAACGAGGCCCGCACACGATAGGCCACGTTGCCAAGGCGCAGATCGAGGCTGGCGGGCTGCACCTGCGCCGCGGTGACCGCGGGATCGGCCGCAATCGCGCCGCTGGCGATCAGGTCGTTCAACGCCTGGGCGGGCAGAACCCCCATGCCGGATGTTCCCGTGCCGCTCATCCGCCTGTCCCCCGCCTGCGATGTGATGGAAACGGAACCGCCCGCCTCCGGATGGAAGCGGGCGGTACCATTTTGGTCGGGCCGGTGAGATTCGAACTCACGACCTCCCGCCCCCCAGACGGACGCGCTAACCAGGCTGCGCTACGGCCCGACGGCGACGATACATAGCGACTTTCCGGACGGGGGCAAGGGACAATTCGCATCGGAAATCAGACCGTTTAGCGGCCGCCGCGGCGGTTCGCCTCGGCCATGCGGTCGCGCAGGTCGCGCAGGCGCGCATAGATGGCGGCAAGGCCTGCGGCCTGTTCCGGGCCCGCATCGGGGGCCATCGCGCGCACCCGCGCCACCAGGGCCACGCGGTCTTCGGGCGCGGCCGGGGCGGGTTCGGGCGCGGGGGCCGGAGGAACCGGCGCGGCGGCGACAGATGCGGGTTTGGCAACCGGCGCAGGGGGCGGCGGGCTGGCAAACGGCAGTTCCGGTTGCGAAACGGGTTCCTCGACCGCGACATCGTCGGCCACAGCTTCTTCCTCGACGGTGTCATCCAGCACGTCGACGTCGAAGATGTTCACCGTCTCGATCTCGTCGCCCGCATCCTCCAGTGCGCCCAGCGAGGTCAGCCCGGCGACATAGCGGATGCCCTGTTCGCGCAACATGCGCTGGACGCCGCGGATCGTCAGGCCGTCATCGTGCAACAGCTTCTTGATGCCGCTGAGCAGCGCCACATCGGAGGGTCGGTAATAGCGCCGCCCGCCCGCCCGCTTGACCGGGCGAATCTGCGGGAACCGGCTTTCCCAGAACCGCAGCACATGGGCGGGTGTGGCCAGCGTGTCGGAAACTTCGCTGATCGTGCGGAAGGCGTCGGGCGACTTTTCCATCCGCAACCGTCCCTCAGTCGCCGTTGCCGGTGGCCACACGATCCTTCATCAGGTGCGACGGCCGGAACGTCAGGACGCGGCGGGGATGGATCGGCACTTCATCGCCGGTTTTCGGGTTGCGCCCGACCCGGGCCGCCTTGTCGCGCACCGAGAAGGTGCCGAACGACGAGATTTTCACCGTCTCGCCGGTGGCCAGCGCGTCCGAAACATGCAGCAGAACGCTTTCCACCAGCTGCGCGGACTCGTTTCGCGACAGGCCGACCTCGCGAAAGACAGCCTCGCTCAGATCCATGCGCGTCAGTGTCTTGTCGCCCATAGCACTCCTCCGTTTTCACGGGAGTGTGTGACACAAGATTTTCCGAGTCAATATCAATGGCTTGGGGCAGGGGGTTCAGATGGCCGTTACCAGCGCAAAACCACCGACCCCCAGGCCAGACCACCGCCGATTGCCTCGGTCACAAGCAAATCGCCCGGTTTGATCTGCCCGCGCTGCTTGCCGACCGACAGCGCGAGGGGAATCGATGCCGCCGAGGTGTTGCCGTGGTCCTGCACGGTCAGCACGACATGATCCATGCCAAGGTGCATCTTCTGCGCCGTCGCCTTGATGATGCGCAGGTTGGCCTGATGCGGCACGATCCAGTCGACGTCTTCATTGCTCAGCCCGGCCTTGGCCAGCGAGGCATGGGCGGTTTCGGCCAGTTTCTCGACCGCGTGGCGGAAAACTTCCTTGCCCTGCATCCGCAGGTGGCCGGTGTTCTGCGTCGCCACGCCGCCATCGACGTAAAGGATGTCGCGGAAACGGCCATCGGAATGCAGGTCGGTCGCCAGAATGCCACGGTCGGTGGCGGCGCCGGTGCCGGTGCCCGCCTCAAGGATCAGCGCGCCCGCGCCGTCGCCGAACAGCACACAGGTGGATCGGTCGGTCCAGTCCATGATCCGGCTGAAGGTTTCGGCCCCGATCACCATCACGCGGGTCGCCTGACCCGACACGATCAGCGCATTCGCATTGGCCAGCCCGAAGACGAACCCGGCGCAGACCGCCTGCACGTCGAAGGCGAACCCGGTGGTCATGCCGATGGCGTCCTGCACCATCGTCGCCGCCGAGGGAAAGGTAAGATCGGCGGTCGAGGTCGCCACGATGATCGCGTCAAGGTCGTTGGCGCTCAGCCCGGCATCGGCCAGCGCCGCCCGCGCCGCCCGCGCCGCCATGTCGGAGGTGGTCTGCCCGGCGGCGGCGAAATGGCGCCGCTCGATCCCCGAGCGCGAGCGAATCCACTCGTCACTGGTCTCCAGCGACGCCTCGAATTCGGCGTTCGGCACGATGCGGTCAGGCAAGTAATGCCCGACGCCCTTCACTACGGCGCGTATCGTCATTCCGGTTTACCGATCCCCTCCGCGCTCGCAGGCGCATCCTGCCGCGCCGGACCGGCCAGCGCAACCCGCGCCGCAAGCCGTTCCTGAAAGCCCGATTTTGCCAGCTGGAATGCCAGCTTCATCGCCGCCGAAATGCCGGTGGCATCGGCGGCGCCATGCGATTTCACCACCGTGCCGTTCAGCCCGAGGAAAACGCCGCCATTCACCCGGCGCGGGTCGATCCGCTTTTGCAGCCGCCGCAGCGAGGTGATCGCCAGCAGCGCCGCGATTCGGCTGAGCGGGGTGGCCGCGAAGGCTTCCTTGAGGAAGTCGCCGATCAGCTTGGCGGTGCCCTCGCCGGTCTTCAGCGCGATGTTGCCGGTAAAACCGTCAGTCACGATCACATCGACGCGCGCCGACGGCAGGTCGCTGCCCTCGACAAAGCCGATATAGTCGAACGCCCCCGCCTCGGCGGCCCCGGCGATCAGCTCGCTGGCCACCTTCATCTCGGGGCGGCCCTTGTGTTCCTCGGTGCCGACATTCAGCAGGCCGATGCGCGGCCGTTCCAGATGCAACCCGTTGCGGGCATAGGAGGCGCCCATCAGCGCATACTGGCGCAGGTCTTCGGCATCGGCCTTCACGTCGGCGCCGACGTCCAGCATCAGGTTGAAGCCGCCGGGGTTGCGCGAGGGCCAGAGGCAGGCGATCGCCGGGCGGTTCACGCCGGGGATCTTGCGCAGCCGGATCATCGACAGCGCCATCAGCGCGCCGGTGTTGCCGCAGGACACCGCCACCGTCGCGTCGCCCGCGCGCACGCTTTCGATCGCCGACCACATCGAGGTGCCTTCGCCGTTGCGCATCACATGGCTGGGCTTTTCGTGCATCGTCACCACGCGCGGCGCATGGCGCACCTCGCAGCGGCCGACCAACGCACGACGACGGCCGATGAGGCGGTTCAGAACCGCCTCATCGCCGTGCACGATGAAATAGATGTCGGGATTCTTCGCGGCCGACTTTTCAATGCCCGCGACCACAGCCGCAGGACCCCGGTCGCCACCCATCGCATCGACGGAAATGACAATGCGGGACGAGGCAACCTTGGGGGACTCGGGGGCGTTGGGCATCTGAGGAGACGCGCCGCGCGCGGCTCTTATGCCGCGTCGTCGTCCAGACCCGCTTCGACAACCGAAGCCACGACTTCGCGGGCGGCATAGTGGCCGCACGACGGGCAGACGTGGTGCGGGCGCTTCAGCTCACCGCAGTTCGGGCATTCCGCCGGGTTGGCGGCAACGAGTGAATCATGCGCGCGGCGCATGTCACGGCGGGAACGGGTAACGCGGTTCTGCGGGACAGCCATGTCTCGACCTCGGTCTCTTGGGGGCAGGGCCCCTTGCTTTTCTCTCAGGGCTTACATGGTCCTGCCCGCAGGCCGTCCCGTCGTCAACCCAACATGTAAACGAGGCGCGGAACATACTGCGTTTATGCCCGCGCGCAAGTGCTTTTCTGTAATGTCTGTCAGTCGGTGCCGTCAGGCTTGGCCAGACGGTCGCGCAGCGCGCCAAGCCCGGCGAAGGGGCGCACCTTTTCATCGCTCAGCGGTTTGGCGCCCGGCGCCGTCGCCCCGACAGCACCCAGCTCGGCACCATCCGCCCGCGGGTAAAGCGGCAGCGCCAGCGCCAGCGCCTCGGCCAGCACGTCGGCAAGGTCGATGACGGCGGGCAGCGGCTCGATGCTGTCATCCTCGGGCATCTCGACCTCGTCGCCCTCGGGTTCAGGCATCTCGGCCAGATAGCGGCGCAGCACCGGCGCGTCGATCTTGGTCGTCACGGGGGCCAGCGTCACCACGCAGGGCTGTACGGCGGTGGCGCGCAGCCGCGCCTCCAGTAGCACGTCATGGCGCCCGGCGGGGCGAAACTCTCCCTCCAGCCGGACGTTGCGCAGGCTCTCGGCGCCGACCAGCGGCGCCAGCGCGGCAAGGGCCGCGGCCTCGGGCACCCAGTTGAACCGCAGCGGCTTGCGCGTCGGCAGGTCGGTCACGCGATAGGGCTGCGAGACGGGAAGATCGGTCATGGTGTCACCTTTCCGGCGAAAGCGCGGGCCGCGGCCTGCACGGCGCCCGCGTTCCTTCCTTGAACCGGCGCCGTTCCTTCTGTAAGTCGGATAAGGGGCTGCGGGCAGCGAGGCAAGAGGGCGGAATGGGCAAGGTCATCAACCTGGTGCGCGTCATGGCGGCGGGTCTCTTGCTGGTCGTGCTTGCCGGCTGCGCGGCGACGTTCATGGATCACGGCTATGTGCCCGCCGATGTCGAACTGGCGCAGGTGCATGTCGGCGACAGTCGCGAGACCGTCGAGAAGACGATCGGCCACCCCTCGGTCGAGGGGATGGAACAGCCGAACGCCTGGTATTACGTGCAAAGCCGCTGGCGCTACTTCGGCCCGGTGAAGCCGAAAGAGATCAATCGTCAGGTCGTCGCGATCAGCTTCACACCGGCCGGCAAGGTCGCCAATATCGAGCGTTTTGGGCTTGAACGCGGCGAGGTCGTGGTGATCTCGCAGCGCGTGACGACCTCGACCGTGAAGGGCGTCGGCCTGCTGCAACAACTGTTCAACGACCTTGGCCGCTTCAATCCCGGCCAGTTCCTGCCGAAGTCGTCGAACTAGGGCCCGCCGCACCGCGAAATCCGTGCGGATGACGCTGCCTGTCGTGGTTTCGATACACGCCGGATGCTATATATCTGTCCATGTCCGGTGCCCGTTCACCCGCGGGCCCGGCGACGGAGGACAGGAATGTTGGCGCTTCGCAAGGGTCGTTACATTGCGCGCTTCGCCGAAGGGGCGGAAGACGTGCTGAAAGCGCAGCGCCTGCGCTATCTGACCTTCATCGAGAATCGTGGCGCCGTCGCGCGCGAGGGTGGGGTTGATGCCGACGCCTTCGACACGGTCTGCCGCCACGTGCTGGTCGAAGAGGCGCGCACCGGCACGCTGGTCTGCTGCTTCCGGCTGCTGCCGCTGAAGGGCGGGGCCGAGATCGGACAAAGCTATTCGGCGCAGTATTACAACCTGTCGGCGCTGCAAAGCTTCGACGGCCCGATGGTCGAGATGGGGCGATTCTGCATCCATCCGGCCTGGCGCGACCCCGATATCCTGCGCGTTGCCTGGGGCGCGATGACCCGTTTCGTGGACGAGGCGGGGGTCGAGATGCTGTTCGGCTGCTCGTCCTTCGAAGGCACCGAGGCCGAGGCGTATCTGGACGCCTTCGCGATGCTGAAGGAACGCCATCTGGCGCCGAAACGCTGGCTGCCGCGGGTGAAGGCGCCCAACGTATTCCGCTTTGCCCGTGTGCTGCGGCTGAAGAAGCCCGATGCCAAGCTTGCCATGCTGAAGATGCCGCCGCTGCTGCGCACCTATCTGGTGATGGGCGGCTGGGTTTCGGATCATGCCGTGGTGGATCGCGACCTGAACACGCTGCATGTGTTCACCGGGCTGGAGATTCGCGCCATTCCGCCGACCCGCAAGCGGCTGTTGCGCGGTGCGGCCGGCTAGGATTTTCGCCGAACCGCCGCGGCGCCGTTGACCTTTCGCAAGCCGCCGGATAGCTCGCGGGCATGGCAAACGCACCCCTTCTGCAACTCTCCGGCATCTCGCTGACTTTCGGCGGCAACCCGGTCTTCGACGCCCTCGATCTGGTCGTGCAATCGGGCGACCGGGTCGCGCTGGTCGGCCGCAACGGCTCGGGCAAATCGACGCTGCTGAAGGTGATGGCCGGTCTGGTCGAGCCCGACGCGGGGTCGCGCATCGTGCCGACCGGCATCCGCGTCGGCTATATGGAACAAGACCCCGACCTGTCGGGGTTCGCTACGCTGGGCGACTATGCCGCCAGCGCGCTGGACCCGGATGAGGGTTACCGCGTGCAGATGGTGGCCGAAGGGCTGGATTTTGCCCCCGATCAGCCGGTCGAAACCGCCTCGGGCGGCGAACGGCGGCGGGCGGCACTGGCCAAACTGCTGGCCGAGGCGCCCGACCTGATGCTGCTGGACGAGCCGACCAACCACCTCGACATCAATGCGATCCGCTGGCTGGAGGAGGAACTCTCGTCCACCCGCACCGCCTTCGTGCTGATCAGCCACGACCGTGCCTTTTTGCGCAAGCTGACCCGCGCGACGCTCTGGATCGACCGCGGTCAGGTGCGCCGCCGCGAATCCGGCTTCGACGGGTTCGAGGAGTGGCGCGACACGATCTGGGCCGAGGAAGACGAGGCCCGCCACAAGCTCGACCGCAAGATCAAGGCCGAGGCGCGATGGGCGGTCGAAGGCATCAGCGCCCGCCGCAAGCGCAATCAGGGCCGGGTGCGGGCGCTCGCCGCGCTCAGGGCCGAGCGATCGTCGCAGATCCGCCGTCAGGGCACCGCCGCGCTGGAGCTTGAGGCGGGCGCCGCGTCGGGCAAGCTGGTAGTCGAGGTGAAGGGGCTGATGAAGGCGTTCGGCACCAAGCCGATCGTCACCGACTTTTCGCTGCGCGTGCTGCGTGGCGACCGGGTGGCCTTTGTCGGGCCGAACGGGGTGGGCAAGACCACACTGCTGCGGATGCTGACCGGCGAGGTCGCGCCGGATGCGGGCACGGTGAAGCTGGGCACCATGCTGCAGATTGCGGTCTTCGATCAGACCCGCGCCCAGCTCGATCTGGATGCGAGCCTCTGGGACAACATGACCAACGATCCGCAGATGCGGGTGTCGGGGCAGTCCGATCAGGTGATGGTGCGGGGCGTGCCGCGCCATGTCGTCGGCTACCTCAAGGATTTCCTCTTTGACGAAAACCAGATGCGGGCGCCGGTGCGCTCGCTCTCGGGTGGGGAAAAGGCGCGGCTGCTGCTGGCGCGGCTGATGGCGCGGGAATCGAACCTGCTGATCCTTGACGAGCCGACCAACGATCTGGACGTCGAAACGCTGGACCTGCTGCAGGATCTGCTGGGCGATTACGACGGCACCGTGCTGCTGGTCAGCCACGACCGCGACTTCATCGACCGCGTCGCCTCGACCACCATCGCGATGGAGGGGGACGGTCGCGCCACCGTCTATGCGGGCGGCTGGACCGACTATCAGGCGCAGCGCGGGCTGGCCGCGCCAAGCGCACCGGAGCCCGCGCCGCGCGGCAAATCCGCCGAGGCGAAACCGGTCGCCGCGCCAAGAGCCACCGCCGGCAAGCTCAGCTTTGCCGAGCGGCACCGGCTGGAGGCGTTGCCGGGGGTGATCGAAAAGATCGAGGCCGAGATCGTCCGCCTTGGCGCCGCGATGGACGCGCCCAACCTGTTCGAGAAGGAACCGGTGAAGTTCCGCAAGACCGCCGAGGCGCTGGCCGAACGCCAGCGCGCGCTTGGCGCGGCCGAGGCGGAATGGATGACGCTGGAGGAAAAGGCGTCGTCGTGATCAGCTTGCGGTCGGGTGCAGCACCGGGCGGTAACCGTGGCGCAGCGCCAGAACGGTTGGCGCGGGCGTCAGCACGGTGACAGTTGCCTGCGACGGCCGGGGCAGGGCCGCGCCATACCCCGACGGAGTGTAAGGCAGCAGGCCGTTGTCGGTGAGCAGCAGCGGCGCCGCCCCATCGGGCAGACGCAGGAAGGTGCCGGACGGCAGATCGTCGACCAGCGCGCTGTAAGTGACCTGCGCGCGCCCCCGCGTCACCCTTGCGGGGTGCAGGATGCGGTCCATTTCCGGCGCCGACAGCGGTGCTGATGCGAAGGCCGCCCGATAGCGCAGGTAATCGGCGCGGCGGCATTCGGCGCAGGGCCGGTGCCCGGCGGCCAGCGCCACGGCCTCATCCAGAAAGAACAGCTCGGTATAGCGGCGCGGCGCCATGATCGGGCGGCGGCGGCCCTTGAAGGCCAGCACGCAGGTCACCCAATGCGGGTGCCGCCAGCGCGCCGTGCCGATGCGCCCCGCATCGTCGTGCAGACAGCCCCGGTTGCCCATGAACAGGCCCCGCGCCGGATCGGCGACGATCTCTCCCTCCGGCGTGACGCGGTTCTGGCGGGCCATCACCGCATCCTGAGCGCGCCGTCGAGCCGGATCACCTCGCCGTTGAGGTACTCGGCGCCCAGGATGAAGCGCACGAGGTCGGCGAACTCCTCCGGGCGGCCAAGGCGCTTGGGAAAGGTCACATCGGCGGCCAGCCCGGCCTGCACATCCTCCGGCAGCCCCTCCAGCATCGGGGTCAGGAACACGCCCGGCGCGATGGCGCAGACCCGGATGCCAAGGCCCGCCAGATCGCGCGCCAGCGGCAGCGTCATGCCCGCAATTCCGGCCTTCGAGGCGGCATAGGCGGCCTGCCCCTTCTGGCCGTCGAAAGCGGCGACCGAGGCGGTGTTGACGATCACCCCCCGCTCGGCCCCGGTGCTGGCGGTCTTCGCCATCTCGGCGCCGACCAGCCGGATGCAGTTGAAGCTGCCGACCAGATTGACGTCGATCACCTGGCGGAAGCTGGCCAGCGCATGGGGCCCGTCGCGCCCCACGGTGCGTTCGCCGATGACGATCCCGGCGCAGTTGACCAGCGCCGTGATGCGGCCCATCGCCGCCACCGCGGTGCCGATTCCCGCCGCTACCGAGGCCTCATCGGTCACGTCCACTTCAGCGAAGGCGGCGCCGATCCCGGCCGCGAAAGCGGGGCCGCGGGTGGCGTCGCGGTCAAAGAGCGTCACCGCCGCGCCCGCCGCCCTGAGCCCGCGCGCAGTGGCGGCGCCAAGGCCCGAGGCCCCGCCTGTGACAATGGCCGCGATGTCCTTGATCTGCATGACTCTCCTCCGGTAAACCGGGGTCAGGGTGGCGCAGGCCCGCGCGGCTGTCTACCCGTTTCCTGTTGCAATTTTCGGCGGTTTTTTGCCCGGATCGGCAAAGTTTAGCGCACAAGTTTTCGTGTAAATTCGTGTGCTTAAACTGCGATGCTCACGCGACTACCTGTAGCCCGGGCCGGGTTCACGCGGCCCGGCCGGCAAGGCCGCAAAGAGGCCATACAGGAGATACGGAATGAAAGTTTTCACGCTCGTCGCAGTAGCGACCACCGCAGCCACGGGCTTTGCATTGCCCGCTCTGGCTGGTTCAATGCAGCAACCCACCGTCGAGGCCCCGGTCGCCGTTCCCGTGCAACCGGCCCCGGTGCAAATGTCCAACGGCGACTGGACCGGCGCCTATGTCGGTATGGGGCTGGGCTATGACCATGCCAGCACCTCGCCCGACATCGGCTCGGGGTCGAGCGGTCTGGGCAGCGTTTTCGCCGGTTACAACTACGACTTCGGCAAGTTCGTGCTCGGCGGCGAAGTCGCGGCCAACAAGGCGCATGCGAACTGGGGCGGCGACACGCTGAAATCGACCTATGACGCCAAGCTGCGCGGCGGTGTCGATCTTGGCAAGACGATGGTTTACGCCACCGTCGGCGGTGAACATGCCGATGGCGTTCATGGCATCGGCACGATGGTCGGCGCGGGCGTCGACTACAAGCTGACCGACCGCGTCATCGTCGGCGGCGAGGCCGGCTATACCAAGTACAACAACGCCGATGGCGCGGGCACCGACCTGAAGAACACCACGCTGACCGCGCGCGTGGCCTTCAAGTTCTGATCCTGCGGGCGGGGCGGCCCCGGTCGCCCCGCCACCTCCCGGATTTTCCGCTTCCATGCACGAGTCGATAACGAATTTCGGCGAGAAAAGTGGTGACAGCGCCCGAAATGCGGTAATCACTTCCAGGTGATGGGGCGGCGTCAGGGCCGCGCCGGGGATCTGGGGGTCGCACGGGTTATGAAGACGCTGTTGAAAGCGGTCGTTTCTGTCGGGGTTCTGGCGCTGCTGGCGGCCTGTGCCTCGACATTCTCAACGGATTACGCCAAATCGGTCGATCCCGGGGTGTCGCGGAACTGGCGGTTGGCCGCGGTCAACGTGCAGGTGCCCGACAGCCTGACAATCTCGGAACAGAACGTGCTGGTGCCCGACGCCGACATCGTCTGGCAGCAGGAAGACCCGCCGGGCGACCGTCGCGCACAGGTGGCGGCGATCATGTCGACGGCCGTCACCGCCGGGGCCAGCGGCCTGCACGGCCACGAACCGGTCAACCTTGTCATCGTCATGCAACGCTTCCACGCGCTGACGCCCTCGGCCGAAGCGCTCGAGATGGACAATGTCGGCGTCCTTAACGTCGATTTCACCATCGAGGTCGACGATGCGGCGACCGGCAAGGTGCTGGTGCCCGCACAACAGATCAGCGCCGCACTGCCCGGCCTGACCGGTCAGGCCGCCGTTGCGGCGCGTGCGCAGGGCCAGACCCAGAAGACCGAGATCGAGGCGCATGTGCGCGCCGTGGTGGCGGGCTGGCTGGGCATCGGCCCCGACGCGCGCAATACGTTCCAGCGGATCGGGGCCTGACGGCGGCTCAGGGCATCCGGCTGTCGGCGAAAGCAGCCAGCCGGGTCAGCGCCTCTTCGATCAGCTCGTCGCCGATGGTCAGCGCCAGCCGCAGGTGCCCGGCCGAGGCGTCGCCGAAGCTTTCGCCCGGCATCACCGCGATCTTTTCAGCATCCAGCAGCGCATTGGCGAAGGCGTTGCCGCTCATCCCCGTCGCGCGGATGTCGAGCATCAGGTACATCGCGCCCGAGGACGGGATCACCCGGATCGCGTTCGACCCGGCCAGCGCGCGCATCGCGATCTCGCGGCGGCGGCGGAACGGCTCGGCGATCTGGCGCTCGAAATCGGGGCCAAGGTTCAGCGCGAACAGCGCCGCATCCTGAATGTAGGCCGGCACGCCATAGGTGGTGTTGGTGGCCAGCGTGGTGATCGCCTCTGCCACCGGCTCTGGCGCCACCACCCAGCCCAGCCGCGAGCCGGTCATCGCATGGCTTTTCGACATCGAGCCCAGCACGATGGTCCGCTCGGCCATGCCGGGCAGGGCGCGCGGGCTGATGTGTTCGCCCTGCCAGACCTGCGTGTCATAGACCTCGTCCGAGATCAGCCACAGATCGGCCGCCACCGCCGCCCGGCCGATCCCCTCCAGCGTGGCGCGGTCATAGACGACGCCGGTCGGGTTGTTGGGCGTGTTGATCATCAGCGTCCGCGCGCCGTCCGCCCGGGCCAGAATATCGGCCTCTTGCGGCAGGAAACTTTGGTCCGAGGTCGTCGGCACCCGCCGCGCCTCGGCGCCGGTGGCGCGGATCGTGCCGGGGTAGGTGGCGTAGAACGGGTCGCAATGCAGGCCAACATCGCCCGCGTCGAGCAGCACCATATGGGTCGAGAACATCGCCGACTGCCCGCCGGGGGTGACGACGACATTGCGCCACGAGGTCGGCACGCCGGTGCGCGCCTGCACCCGCGCCGCAATCGCCTCGCGCAGTTCGGGCTTGCCGGGGCCAAAGGCATAGCCGGTGTTGCCCGCCACCGCGCTGGCGTGCATCGCGTCGAGAATCGCGCGGTCGGTGCGGATGTCGTGTTCGCCGATGGTCAGGGTCAGCACCCGTTCGCCCGCCGCCTGCATGTCGCGCGTGCGATAGTAGATTTCCCAGCCGTCCGAGCCGCCGCCGGTGATGTGGCCGTTCCGGTTCGCGATGCGCATGATCCCCTCCGTCGATTGCCCCTCGACGTCGCATGAAATTATACATTTGTGCAAGTAGACTCGCGACACGCGGGTGCTTGCGGGCGACACCGCGGGCGGCTAGTTTGCCGCCATGAGGACGTGCACGATCATCGCCATCTGCATTACCGTCTGACATCCGTCAGGCGGGCTGTTCTTCTGTTTCAAAACCGGAACGAAGTCGATAAGCCCGCCGCGGGAGCGTGCGAGGGAAAGACCATGACCGGGATCCGGCTTTACAACACCAGGACGCGGACGAAGGAAGACTTCGCCCCGATCGACTCTGCGAATGTGCGGATGTATGTCTGCGGCCCGACCGTCTATGACCGCGCGCATCTGGGCAATGCGCGGCCGGTGGTGGTGTTCGACACGCTGTTCCGGCTTTTGCGCCATGAATACGGCCCCGATCACGTCACCTATGTGCGCAACTTCACCGACGTGGACGACAAGATCAACGCGCGCGCGGCCGAGATGAAGGCGGCCGGGGATGCGCGCCCGCTGGAGGCGATCATCCGCGAACTGACGGATGGGACCATCGGCTGGTATCACGCCGACATGGACGCCCTTGGCGCGCTGCGCCCGACGATCGAGCCGCGCGCGACCGAGTTCATCGGTCAGATGATCGCCATGATCGCCGGGCTGATCACCACGGACCATGCCTATGTGAAAGAGGGGCATGTGCTGTTCCGGGTGCGGAGCTACTGCGACTACGGTCGGCTTTCGGGTCGCAGCGTGGACGACATGATCGCCGGTGCGCGGGTCGAGGTGGCGCCGTTCAAGGAAGACCCGATGGATTTCGTGCTGTGGAAACCCTCCACCGACGATCTGCCGGGCTGGGAGAGCCCTTGGGGCCGGGGCCGGCCGGGCTGGCACATCGAATGCTCGGCGATGAGCCACGAGTTGCTGGGCGAAAGCTTCGACATCCACGGCGGCGGCATCGACCTGCAATTTCCGCACCACGAGAACGAGATCGCGCAGTCGATGTGCGCCTACCCGCACGGCGATTTCGCCAGGGTCTGGATGCACAACGAGATGCTTCAGGTCGAGGGCAAGAAGATGTCCAAGAGCTTGGGCAACTTCTTCACGGTGCGGGATTTGCTGGATCAGGGCGTGCCGGGGGAAGTGATCCGGTTCGTGATGCTGAGCACGCATTACTCGAAGCCGATGGATTGGACGGCGGAAAAGGCGGCGGGGGCGGAAGCCACGCTGCGAAAATGGCGCACTATGACGTTCAGATCAAAAGCCGACACGATCACTCCCGCCGAGTTCATTGAGGCTCTCGCAGATGACCTGAACTCCCACCAAGCAATTACACTAATTCACAAATTTGCCCGCCAAGGAAATGGGGGCGCTGTTTTGGCATGCGCGAGGTTGATTGGGCTTCTGACGCCGGAACTTGGTGACTGGTTCACGTTCGGCGAAGGAACCGTATCCGGCGATGAACGCATCGACGAAATTTCGATGGTACGGAATGAGGCGCGCCAAAAAGGCCTCTATGAGTTCTCTGACGAACTTCGAGATATGCTTATTGAGATTGGCGTTGGGGTGTTCGACAACAAGTTCTCTAGCGCCGCTTACTTCGAGGCTGAAAACCTTAAAAGGACATTGCAATCCGAGGCTTGGAGCTTCTGGCGATCGGGTGAGATCGGAAAAGCAAAGGAGATTGCTGCGCAAGCTGCTGAAGCCGGCCTGAAGATCTATGTTGACGAAGACGGACCCAGCGCTGTGACAGGAATCGACGAGATTAAAGCGCAGGGGTTTTTTGAACGAAAAATTCTCAACATTCTTAAGCGGGCGCGAGAAATACGGCTTGAAATGGGTGTGCCCCAATGACCCGCGAACGCCTCTACCTCTACGACACCACCCTGCGCGATGGCCAGCAGACGCAGGGCGTCCAGTTTTCGGTTCCCGAGAAGATGCAGATCGCGGCGGCGCTCGATGCGCTCGGGGTGGATTACATCGAGGGCGGTTGGCCCGGCGCGAACCCGACCGACAGCGAGTTCTTTGCCGCCGCGCCGCAGACCAAGGCGACCTTCACCGCCTTCGGCATGACCAAGCGGGCCGGGCGATCGGCCGCCAATGACGATGTGCTGGCGCAGGTGATGAATGCGGGCACGCCAGCGGTGTGCCTTGTCGGCAAGACGCATCCGTTCCACGTCACCACGGCGCTGGGGATCACGCTGGCGGAGAATGTCGAGAATATCCGCGCCTCGATCGCCCATGTCGTGGCCGAGGGGCGCGAGGCGCTGTTCGACGCGGAACATTTCTTCGACGGCACCCGCGCCGACCCCGGCTATGCGCTGGAGTGCCTGAGGGCGGCGGCGGAGGCTGGCGCGCGCTGGATCGTGCTTTGCGACACCAACGGTGGCACCCTTCCGGCCGAGGTCGGGCGCATCACCGCCGAGGTGATCGCTGCCGGGCTGACGGGC
Source organism: Paracoccaceae bacterium (assembly GCA_016124615.1). Classification (GTDB taxonomy): domain Bacteria; phylum Pseudomonadota; class Alphaproteobacteria; order Rhodobacterales; family Rhodobacteraceae; genus Solirhodobacter. Next base: position 540,178 of record WGNF01000003.1, read on the forward strand.
GACCGCCTTGGCATCCATTGTCACAACGATACCGAAACCGCGGTGGCGGCCAGCCTCGCCGCCATCGACGCGGGTGCGCGGCAGGTGCAGGGCACGCTGAACGGGCTGGGCGAGCGGTGCGGCAACGCCAACCTGATCAGCCTGATCCCGACGCTCTTGCTGAAGGAACCCTACGCCAGCCGGTTCGAAACCGGGGTAACGGCGCAGGCGCTGGCCGGGCTGACCCGCACCAGCCGGATGCTGGACGATATCCTGAACCGGGTGCCCTTGCGCGCCGCGCCCTACGTCGGCGCCTCGGCCTTTGCCCACAAGGCCGGGCTGCACGCCAGCGCGATCCTGAAGGATCCGGCGACCTACGAGCATATCGACCCCGAACGGGTCGGCAACGAGCGCATCATCCCGATGAGCAATCAGGCCGGGCAATCGAACCTGCGCGCGCGCCTTGCCGCCGCCGGAATCGAGGTCGCGCCGGGCGACCCGCGGCTGGCCCGCATCCTCGACGAGGTCAAGGCGCGCGAGGATCAGGGCTATGCCTACGACGGCGCGCAGGCGAGTTTCGAGCTGGTCGCGCGGGCCGAACTGGGGCTGTTGCAGCGGTTTTTCGAGGTGAAGCGCTACCGGGTGACGGTGGAGCGGCGCAAGAACAAGTACAACCGCATGGTCAGCCTGTCCGAGGCGGTCGTGGTGGTGAAGATCGGCGAGCAAAAGATGCTGTCGGTCAGCGAGTCGATGGACGAGACCGGCAGCGACCGCGGCCCGGTCAACGCGCTGTCAAAGGCGCTGGCGAAAGACCTCGGGCCCTATCAGGCCTGCATCGACGATCTGCGGCTGGTGGATTTCAAGGTCCGTATCACCCAGGGCGGCACCGAGGCGGTGACACGGGTCATCATCGACAGCGAAGACGGGCAGGGGCGGCGCTGGTCCACCGTCGGCGTTTCGGCCAACATCGTCGATGCCTCGTTCGAGGCTCTGCTGGACGCCATCACCTGGAAACTGATCCGCGACGGAGCGCAGGCCGCATGAGCCTTGCCGCCTGCCGCGCACTGGTCGAACAGGGCGACCCCGACCGGGCGCTGGTCACGGCGGGGGCGGGTGATGCGGCGCAGGCGGTGCTCTGGCCGCTCTGGGCGTTCAATCTGGAGGTCGCGCGGGCGCCCTGGGCCAGCCGCGAGCCGATGGTGGCCGAGATGCGGCTGCAGTTCTGGGCCGATGCGGTGGACCGGCTGGGCGATGGGCAGGCGCCTGCGGGCCATCCGGTGCTGGCGCCCTTGGCCGAGGCTTTGGCCGGGCGTTCCGTGCAACCGCTGGCCGCACTGGTCGAGGCGCGCAGGCGCGATGTGTGGCGCGAGGCGTTCCCCGATGCGGCGGCGCTGGAAGACTACCTCGATGCGACGGCGGGCGGGCTGATGTGGCAGGCGGCGCAGGCCTTGGGCGCACCCGCGGCGGCAGAGCCGGTGGTGCGCGATTTCGGCTGGGGCGCCGGGCTGGCGGCCTGGCTGCGCGCCGTGCCCGATCTGCACGCCCGGGGCTATGCGCCGCTGCCCGACACGGCGCCGGAGGCGACCGCCGCGCTCGCCCGCGCCGGTCTGGCCCGCATCGCCCGCGCCCGCGCCGCGCGGGGCGCGGTTCCGGCCACGGCCTTTCCGGCCTTGGCGACGGGCTGGCAGGCGGCGGCGGTGCTGCGCCTGGCCGCCCGCGATCCGGGGCGGGTGGCGCAGGGACGGCTTACAAGGTCGGAATTCGCGCGGCGCGGCGGGCTCGCCTGGGCGGCGCTGACCGGGCGGTGGTGATCACTCCTCCGCCGGGCGGAAGGCCAGCCAGATCAGCGCAGCGCCCGCCAGCACCAGCAAGGGCGCCATCATCATGTTGACGGCGTGCCAGCCCGCCTGCGGTGTGCCGCCCGAGCAGTTCATCAGCCCGCCCGAGGCGAGCGAGGCCATCGTGACGCCGCCGAACACGATCAGGTCGTTCAGGCCCTGCATCCGGCCATGTTCCTCGGGCGCGTGGGCCCCGGCCAGCATCGAGGTGGCGCCGATGAAGCCGAAGTTCCAGCCGATGCCCAGCAGCACCAGCGCGCCGAAGAAGTTGGTGATGTCGACCCCCATCAGCGCGACCGACCCGGCGGCGGCAAGGATCACCAGACCGGCGCCGATGATCTTCTCGACACCGAAGCGGGCGATCAGGAAGCCGGTGAAGAACGAGGGCACATACATCGCCAGCACATGCGCGGTGACTACATTGGCCGCGTCGCCGGTGTGAAAGCCGCAGCCGACCACGGCCAGCGGGGTCGAGGTCATCACCAGGTTCATCAGCGCATAGGACACGGTGGCGCAGATCACCGCCACGGCGATGCGCGGGGTGGTCAGCAGCTCGATCCGGCTGCGGCCGCGCGGCGCGTCATGCGCGGGGGGCGCCGGGCGCGGCAGGTCGAGGAACGGGAACAGGATCAGCCCGAACAGGTTCAGCCCAATCACCGTCAGATAGGTGCCAAGGAACGGCACCACCATCGCCTGCGTCGTCAGCTTCACCAGTTGCGGCCCGATCACCGCCGAAAAGAGCCCGCCCGCCATGACATAGGAAATCGCCTTGGGCCGGAACGCGGCCGAGGCGGCATCGGTGGCGGCGAAGCGGTAGAACCCCTGCGCCGACATGTAGATGCCGGTGAAGACCGAGCCGAGCAGGAACAGCGGAAACGACGCCTCGATCAGCCCGAGGGCGCCGATGATGGCGCCGGTCATGCCGCCACCGGCGCCGACGAAGAAGCCCGCGCGCCGCCCGAAGCGCTGCATCAGCGCCGACAACGGCGTGGCGGTCAGCATCGAGCCCAGCACGATCAGCGAGATCGGCAGCGTCGCAAGGCAGGGGTTGGGCGCCAGCGACTGGCCCGCCAGCCCGCCGATGATGAAGATCATCGGCATCTGCGAGCCCAGCAGCGCCTGGGCAGCGACCAGCACCACCACGTTGCGGCGGGCGCGGGCGTCGTCGGGATCGGGTTGGGCGATAATCTCGGTCATGCTGCTTCGGTAATGGCCCCTTCGGGGCGAGGCAAGGGGCCTTGCGTCGCGCCTTGCGGCGGGCGGAAAACATTCTAGCCTCCGGCGGGAGTATTTGGGACCAGAGAGAAGGGGCAGGCGTGGTCGGGCGCATCATCGAGACGGAGGCCTGCGTGGCCGAAGGCGCGGCCTGGCTTGCGGCGCGCGAGCCGCGCTTTGCCGCCGCCTTGCAACTGACCGGGCCGCTGCCGCTGCGGCGGCGGGCGGGCGGGTTTCCGGCGCTGCTGGACGCGATCGTCGGCCAGCAGGTTTCCGTCGCCTCGGCCCGGGCGATCGGCGGGCGGTTGGAGGCGGCGGGGCTGGTCACCGCCGAGGCGGTGGCGGCGGCGGGCGATGAGGCGCTGAGGGCCTGCGGGCTGTCGCGGCCGAAGCTGCGCTATCTGCGCGGGCTGGCGGTGGCGGGCCTTGATTATGAGGCGCTGGCGCGGGCGCCGGAGGATGAGGTGGTGGAAACGCTGGTGGCGCTGCCCGGCATCGGGCGCTGGACGGCGGAGATTTATGCGATGTTCGCACTGGGGCGGGCGGATGCGTTCGCGGCGGGCGATCTGGCCTTGCAGGAGGCCGCGCGGGTGTTGTTCGCGCTGGAGGCGCGGCCCAGCGAGGCCGCGTTGCGCGCTATGGCCGAGGATTGGTCGCCCTGGCGCGCAGTTGCGGCGCGCGCGCTCTGGGCCTATTACCGCGTCGTCAAGACGCGCGAGGGGGTGGCATGAGCAAGGATCTGCAATTCGGGCGCCGGGCGCCGCGGTCGGGGCGAGCGAAAAGCCTGGTGGTGTTCCTGCACGGCTATGGCGCGGATGGCGAAGATCTGCTGGGCCTGGCCGATCCGCTGGCGCCGCATCTGCCCGATACGGTCTTTGTCGCCCCGAACGCGCCGCAACCCTGCACGGGCAACCCGTTCGGGTTCCAGTGGTTTCCGATCCCCTGGCTTGACGGATCGAGCGAGGCGGCGGCCGCTGAAGGCATGGCGGAGTCAGCGGTGGCGCTGAACGCCTTTCTGGACGCGCGGCTGGCAGAAGAGGGGCTGACCGATGCGGCGATGGCGCTGGTCGGCTTTTCGCAGGGCACCATGATGGCGCTGGAAGTGGCGCCGCGGCGGGCGGCGCCGGTGGCCTGCGTCGTCGGCTTCTCGGGCCGCCTGATCGCGCCGGAGCGGTTGGCGGGCGAGATCACCGCGCGCCCGCCGGTGCTGCTGATCCACGGCGACCGCGACGAGATGGTGCCGCCGCAATCGATGCCGGAGGCCGCCGCCGCGCTGACCCGCGCCGGGATCGAAACCTATACCCAAGTCAGCCCCGGCACCGCGCATGGAATCGCTCCCGACGGGCTGGGTGCGGCACTTGGGTTTCTGTCGGACCGCTTGCCGCAGTGAGCCGCCGGGCTGTCATCTTGTTGTGAACTTGCCGGTTTAGGGCTTTTGCTACGGGCACTGTATCTTGCGGGGCTTGTCAGGCGGCGAACGCCATATATAGTTTATGCAGATGGGGCGGCTGCGTCCTGCCCCTGGACACGAAGCGCCCGCAGGCGGCGGGATCGGAGTCGGTGGCGATGGATGGAGATTTCAGGACGACTTTCGTGCGCGAACCTGCGGCGCTGCGGCATTATCCCGCGCTGGTCCTGAACGCCGATTATCGCCCGCTGTCCTATTACCCGCTGTCGCTCTGGCCCTGGCAGGAGGCGGTGAAGGCGGCCTTCCTCGACCGGGTGTCGATCGTGGCGGAATATGACGCCGTCGTCCGCAGCCCGCGGACCGAAATTCGAATACCCTCTGTGGTGGTGCTGAAAGAATTCGTCAAACCGCAGAAGCGCGTGGCATTCACGCGCTTCAATCTTTTTCTGCGCGACGAATTCTGCTGCCAGTACTGCGGCGCCAAGGGCGATCTGACCTTCGACCATGTTGTGCCACGGGCGCGGGGCGGGGTGACCAGTTGGGAAAACGTGGTCGCGGCCTGTTCGCCCTGCAACCTGCACAAGGGGTCGAAGTCGCTGCGTCAGGCCGGGATGAGCCTGCGGATGCCGCCGCGCCGGCCAAGCGCGGAAGACATGCAGAACATTGGCCGCCGCTTTCCGCCGAACTACCTGCACGACAGCTGGCTCGACTTCCTGTATTGGGATGCCGAACTCGACGCGTGACCATGACCGGACGCCGGTGCTAGACTTTGTGCTGCATCGCGGCTAAAACGGGGCCGTTAGCGCTAACGGCGGCAGTGGCCGGGCGTCAGCTCCGTCGAGAGGAAAGGGCGAAAGATGGTTTCGCGCGTGATTCCGGTCGATCCGTTCGACCTGGTGGTGTTTGGCGGCACGGGCGACCTTGCCAAGCGCAAGATTCTTCCCGGTCTCTACATCCGCTTTCTGGCCGGTCAGATGCCCGCCGAAAGCCGGATCATCGGCGCCGCACGGGCAGAGCTGACCGATGAGGGCTTTCGCGCGCTGGTCGCGGCGGCGTTGTCGGAGTTTGTCGCCAAGGACAAGCAGGATGCCGCCGTCATCACCCAGTTCCTCGGGCGGCTGCATTACGTCGCCATCGACGCCACCGGCGAGGGTGGCTGGCCGCAACTGGCCTCGCTGATGCGCACCGGCGTGGTGCGCGCCTTCTATTTCTCGGTTGCGCCCACGCTGTTCGGCGATCTGGCGGAACGGCTGCACGCGCATGACATCGCCGACGAGCACAGCCGTATCGTGGTGGAAAAGCCGTTCGGCCGCGATCTGGCCTCGGCCCGGGCGCTGAACGCGGTGCTGGCCGAGCATTTCCACGAAAGCCAGATCTACCGGATCGACCACTACCTTGGCAAAGAGACGGTGCAGAACCTGATGGCGGTGCGCTTTGCCAACATCCTGTTCGAGCCGCTCTGGAACGCCCAATACGTCGATCACGTCCAGATCACGGTGGCCGAAACCGTGGGCGTGAACGGGCGTGGCGCCTATTATGACAAGTCGGGCGCGATGCGCGACATGGTGCAGAACCACATGATGCAGCTGCTGTGCCTGATCGCGATGGAGCCGCCCTACAAGTTCGACCCCGATGCCGTGCGCGACGAAAAGCTGAAGGTGATCCGCGCGCTGGAACCGGTTCCGGCCGAGGATATCGTGCGCGGCCAGTATCGCGGCGCGGGCCGGAAGGACGGGCCCGAAGCGGCCTCGTATCTTGAGGATTGCGGCAATCCGCAAAGCCGCACCGAAAGCTATCTGGCGCTGAAGGTGCGGGTGGCGAACTGGCGCTGGCAGGGCACCTCGTTCTACCTGCGCACCGGCAAGAAGCTGCGCGCCCGCACCTCGGAAATCGCGATCATCTTCAAGGAGGCGCCGCACTCGATCTTTGGCGAGGACGAGGGCTGGAAGGCCAACGTGCTGGCGATCCGGTTGCAGCCGAACGAGGGCATGAACCTGACGGTGATGATCAAGGAACCGGGGCCGGGCGGCATGCGCCTGACCGAGGTGCCGCTGGACATGTCCTTCGCCGAGGCGCTGGGTGAAGAGGGGATGGATATCCCCGATGCCTACGAGCGGCTGATCATGGATGTGATCCGCGGCAACCAGACCCTGTTCATGCGCGGTGACGAAGTCGAGGCCGCCTGGGCCTGGACCGATCCGATCATCGAGGGCTGGGAGGCGCGGGGCGACAAGCCGCGCGGCTACGATCCGGGATCCTCGGGGCCGGAAGACGCGCTGATGCTGCTGCACCGCGACGGTCGCCGCTGGCGGGAGATACGGGAATGAAATTCGTCGAATATCCCGACCGGGAACTGATGTTCCTGGCGCTGGCCAACAAGGTGGCGGGTCAGCTGGGTGATTTCCTGCGCCAGCAGGACCGCGTATCGCTGTGCGTCACCGGCGGCAGCACGCCCGGCCCAGTATTCGACGCCCTGTCGGACGTCGATCTGGAATGGGGCCGGGTCGGTGTGTTCCTGAATGACGAACGCTGGGTGCCGGAAACCGCGCCGCGGTCCAACACGCGGCTGGTGCGCGAACGGCTGATGGTCGGCCGCGCCGCCGCGGCGACGCTGGTGCCGCTGCACATCGACACCGAAACCCCCGAAGAGGCGCTGGATGCGCTGTCGGCGGGGCTGGAACCCTGGCTGCCGATCTCTGTCCTGATCCTCGGCATGGGCGCGGACATGCATACCGCCTCGCTCTTTCCCGGCGGCGACCGGCTGGCCGACGCGATGGAGGCGCGCGCGCCCCTGTTGATGCCGATGCGGGCCGAAGGCGCGGGCGAGCCGCGCATCACCCTGACGGCGCCGGTGCTGGCGGGTGCGATGGTGACGCATGTGCTGATCACCGGCCCCGAAAAGCGGGCGGCGCTGGAACGCGCGCAGGGGCTGGACCCGATGCAGGCGCCGATCCGCGCCTTTCTGGGCAACGCGACGGTTCACTGGGCAGAATAGCGGAGCAGATGATGGATCACTGGGAAAAACTGGCGGCGCATCACGCCGGTGTGGCCGACCGCAGCATCCTGAGCCTGTTCGACGCCGACGGGCGGGCAGAGGATTTCTCGGCCCGGCTGGGCGGGATGCTGTTCGACTATTCCAAGACCAACATCGACGCCACCGGCCGGGCGCTGCTGCTGGCGCTGGCCGAGGCCGCGGGCGTCGCCGCCAAGCGCGACGCGATGTTCGCCGGGGCCAAGATCAATGAAACCGAGGGCCGCGCGGTGCTGCACACGGCGCTGCGCAACCTTGGCGGCGCGGTGATGGTGGATGGCGTCGACGTGATGCCAGAGGTGCGCGCGACCCACACCCGGATGCAGGCTTTCGCGCGCGACCTGCGCGTCGGCATGATCCGGGGGCAGGGCGGCGCGATCACCGATGTGGTGAACATCGGCATCGGCGGATCCGACCTGGGCCCGGCGATGGCCTATCTGGCGCTGGCGCCCCATGCCGATGGGCCGCGCTGCCACTATGTCTCGAACGTCGATGGCGCGCAGGTGCATGACGTGCTGAAGGGGCTGGACCCGGAACGCACGCTGATCCTTGTCGCCTCGAAGACCTTCACCACGATCGAGACGATGACCAACGCCGAAACCGCGAAACGCTGGATGGCGGCGAAGGTCGCCAACCCCGCCAGCCAGTTCGCCGCCGTCTCGACCGCGCTCGACAAGACCGCCGCCTTCGGCATCGAGCCATCACGCGTCTTCGGTTTCGAGGACTGGGTCGGCGGGCGCTATTCCATGTGGGGGCCGATCGGGCTGTCGGTGATGCTGGCAATCGGGCCGGACCGGTTCGACGAATTCCTGGCCGGTGGCGCCGAGATGGATGCCCATTTCCGCACCGCGCCCTTTGCCGAAAACCTGCCGGTGCTGCTGGCGCTGGTGGGGATCTGGCACAACCAGATCTGCGGCCACGCCACCCGCGCCGTGCTGCCCTATGAACAGCGCCTGAGCCGTCTGCCCGCCTATTTCCAGCAGCTGGAGATGGAGAGCAATGGCAAGCGGGTGGCGATGGACGGCAGCGATCTTCCGCGCAATTCCGGCCCGGTGGTCTGGGGCGAGCCCGGCACCAATGGCCAGCACGCATTTTACCAGCTGATCCATCAGGGCACCCGGGTGATCCCCTGCGAGTTTCTGGTGGCCGTCGAGGGGCACGAACCCGATCTGGCACATCAGCACCTCTTGCTGGTGGCCAATTGTCTGGCCCAGTCCGAGGCGCTTCTGCGTGGCAGGAGCCTCGTGGAAGCCACGGGGATCATGGCGAAAAAGGGCCTGACCGGGGCAGAGCTTGAGCGTCAGGCCCGGCACCGGGTGTTCCCCGGCAACCGGCCCTCGACCACGCTGGTCTATCCGCGGCTGACGCCGTTCACGCTTGGCCAGATCGTGGCGCTTTACGAACACCGGGTGTTCGTCGAGGGCGTGATCCTTGGCATCAACAGCTTCGATCAGTGGGGGGTCGAACTGGGCAAGGAACTGGCCGTGGCGCTGATGCCGATCCTTGAAGGCAAGGCGGGCGACGGCGCCAAGGACGGCTCGACCCGGATGCTGGTCGCGGCGCTGCGGCGGTAGGGCGGGGAACGTCCCCGCCCGCCGGTTCAGAACCGGTAGGCGACAAGGCCGGTATGCCGGTATTCCAGCTTCGGCGCGCCCGGCGCTGAGCGGTTGCTAAAGCAGCTCCAGCCTGGCGCGCAGGGCGGCCGCGGGATCGTTGGGCAGGTTGGCGCGCAACCGCCGCGCCGTTTCGCCCGCCGCCGATTGCAGCGCCGCGTCGTGATAGGCCGCGCGCACGGCATCGGCGATGGTCTCGCGCTGCCAGTCTTTCGCGCTCAGCACCAGGGTAGAGCCAAGCCGCGCGGCGGCGCGGGCGTGATAGGCGTGTTCCAGATGCTGCGGCAGCGCCACCTGCGGCAGCCCGGCCAGAAGCCCGAGGCACAGGATGCCGTGCTGTCCGGCATTCACCATCAACCGGCTGCGACGGATCAGCAGGTCCAGCGGCACCGGCGCGGTTTCCACCACCACACCGGCCGCGCGCAAGGTGACGGCCACCTCTTCGGTGGCGCCGGGCAGATAGGTGCGCGTCGGCAGCCCCAGCGCGGCGATGGCGGCCACAATCTCGGGGTTGGCGGTCTCGGTGGTCGAGAAATACAGAAAGACCTCTTCCCCCGCGTCGGCGATCGCGTCTGTCTGCGTGGTGACCGGGCTCATCAACGGCTCGCGCCGCGCATCGGCGTAGGGGTCAAGCTCGGGCAGGGTGGTGGCGATGGCATCGTCGCAGGTGTAGACCTGCGGCAGGGCGCTGATCGGTGGCAGGCCAAAGCGTTCGATGGCCGCATTCACCTGCGCGACGGTTTCCGCTTCGTCATGGATGAAATCCGCGTATTCGGGCAGCAGGACCGGGAAACGGGCCATGCAGGCGGGCGGCAGGCCGTAGCCGGTGCCGATGGCCGCCGCCGGAATGCCCATCGAGCGGGCGGCCAGCAGCGCGCAGGGCGCATAATCGGCGATCACCAGCGTGATGCGGCGCGCCTTGATGATCTCGCGCCACCAGGCGATGTTCGCGGCGATGATCTCGGGCTGGTCGAACCCGAGGTCGGCCATGAACTCGCCCCAGGTCGACGTGACGGGCGCGTCCGGCCCTTGCCGATGGCGGCTGTCATAGCGCAGCGCGGCGCCGGGAAAGACATCCCGGCACAGCGGCGCCAATTCGCCCGCGAATTCCATCCGGCACAGGGCGGCGTCGAACTCGAAGAAATCGCGGACCACCGAAGCGGCCCGCGCCAGAGTCACGACATGGCCCCTCCCGGCGCCGAATTCGTTGGCCAGAAGCGCGCGCCGCCGACGCCGGATCATCGGAAGGGTGGTCAGGCGTAGGGCCCGCAACCGCCACAGGGGCCGCAGCCACCGCAAGGCCCGCAGCCACCACAGGGGCCGGGCGGCGGCGCGCCGATAAAGCCACCGGGTTCACCGCCAAGCCCGTTATGGGACCCGTCGGACCCGCCACAGGTGGGGTCGTAGACGATCTCGGTGCCCGCGGGCAGGTTGCCGAGCTTGGTGCGAAGCCAGGCGATGGCCTTCGCGGCGTCGGAAGCGATTGCGTAGGTCAACCCGTCTTCCGACACGTGAAAGGTCATCGTCTTGCCATCGACGTTGACCACCAGGGCATCGCCCCAGGTCGACGGCCCGACCTTCACGCCGTGGCAGGACCCGGCCGAGACCGAACCGGCGTTCGCCATGCTGGCAGCCATCAGGGTTATTGCCGTGCCGGTCAAAATCGAAACGGACTTCAGTGAGGGCATTTGGTCACCTCAAAAAAATGTTCAGAGAAACAAGCCTCTCCGTGAGGATTACGGATATGTGACACTCTGTCCATATTGGCCTGTTTTGCAAGCAAGATCGTGCGCTCGCCACTTTCGGGCGAGTGTGTCGCGGTCTCTGACACCGGCGATGGCGCGGGGCTGAAATTTGCCGCGGAACTTCGTGGCGATCAGGCCAGCGCGGCTGTCACGATCACTTCGACAAGGTACTCAGGCGCGACCAGACGCGACTCGCCGGTGGCGCGGGCGGGGGTGTGGCCCTGCGGCACCCAGGCATCCCAGACCGCGTTCATCTCGGCCACGGTCGAGGCGTCGGCCAGCCAGATCTGCGCCGTCAGGATGCGGCTCTTGTCGCTGCCCGCCAGCGCCAGCAGGCGGTCCACCTCGGCCAACGCGGTGCGGGTCTGCGCCGCCACGCCGTCACCGGGATTGCCGACCTGCCCGGCCAGATAGACCATGCGGTTGTGGATCACGGCCTGGCTCATGCGCGAGCCACATTCGATGCGGGTGATGGCGGGCATGGTTGCTCCTGTCCGATGCGGGGGATGGAGCGGGTGAAGGGAATCGAACCCTCGTCGTAAGCTTGGGAAGCTTCTGCTCTACCATTGAGCTACACCCGCGACGGGTTGAGAGCTATGCGAGACGCCCGGCGGCGTCAAGTCGTGAAGAAGCGGTCGGCGGCGGCGATGGCGGCAAGGTCGTCCGCAACCGCACCGGGCGCGTTGGCGTCGCCCAGCAGTACGCCCGCCAGCGGCGCGTGCATGTAGTCGGCCGAAAACCGCAGGCAGTCCACCGCCGGGGCGATCTGCGCCGGGGTCGAGCCGGAATGCGCCATCACCAGCCAGACCCGCTTTTGCGGCATCGCCGCCTTGAAGCCGGTCGCGGGCACCCGCATCCAGTGCGACCAGTGGTCGAGGTAGAGCTTGGCCGCGGCGGGCAGGCCGTACCAGTAGAGCGGCGCGACGAACACGATGTCGCTGGCGGCCAGCGTGTCGGCCATCAGCGCGGCGGCGACACCTTCGGGGGCATCGTAATGGTCGCCGTGGCGGCGGTCGTGGAACGCGGGCAGCGCCGGGTCGTTCAGGTCGCGCCAGGTTTGTACCACCTCGGCGGGCAGGGCGGCGGCGGCGCGGCGGGCCAGCATCAGCGAATTGCCGTTCGGCCGCGCGCTGGCGCAGAGGAAAAGGAAATGGCGGTCTGTCGTCACGGCGGGCTCCTGTCACGTCATCGGCGCGCCGATCATACCGGCCCGGCGGGCGGGCGCCATGCCCCTTTGCCCACCGGGAAACGGGATCGGGCCGCCCCGTCATGGGGCGGCCCGTTCTGCCGCAACGCCTCGTTTGGGGACGGAAATGGATGCGGCAGAACCCTGCTGCCGGTCCCGGCGTCAGCCCGGAGGGAGGGACGGGCCGACGCCGGGCACCGCCTTACATCGCGGGCAGCAGCACCGTGTCGATGACGTGGATCACGCCGTTCGACTGCATCACGTCGGCGATGGTGACGGTGGCGGTGTCACCCATGCCGTCCATGATCATCAGCTTGCCGTCTTTCGCCATCGCGTTGAACTTGCAGCCGCCGACGGTGTCGAGCGTGACCATGCCGCCGTCCTTCATCGCCTCGGATTCGATGGCCGCGGCGGTTTCCTTGGCGGCCAGCACGTGGCAGGTGAGGATCTTCACCAGCTTGTCGTGGTTTTCCGGCTTCAGCAGGCTTTCAACCGTACCGGCGGGCAGCTTGGCAAAGGCTTCGTTGGTCGGCGCGAAGACGGTGAACGGGCCCTTGCCCTCCAGCGTCTGCACCAGGCCGGCCGCTTTCACAGCAGCGACGAGGGTGGTGTGGTCCTTCGAGTTCACGGCGTTCTCGATGATGTTCTTGTTGGCGAACATCGGGGCGCCGCCGACCATCGGGTTGTCGGCGAGGGCGGCACCGGCAAGGCCAGCGAAAGCGGTGGCGAGGGTCAGGGTGCGCAGGGTGAAGGTCATGGTTGTCTCCTCGGGTTTGGCGGACAGGTCGTTTGCCTGATCCATGCCCGAAGCTACGAAGGGGGTTCGGCGGAAGTTTCACGGCGGGCGCAAATTTCTTGCGCGGCCGCGATCACAGCGCGGTGATCGGCCCCGCGGCAAGGGCCTGCGTCGGTTTGCCGTTCGGCGAACCGCCCGCAGGTTCCACGCTGACGGCAAGCACGATGCCCGGCGCAAGGCCCGGAACATGCTGGCTGTCCTGCGGCGCCGAGACGAGGCCCAGCGGCTTCGGCACGCCATCCGCGCCGATCGACCACAGCTGATAGTCATGCCCTGCCGCCGGGCCGGGGCCCGCGGTGCGGGTCAGCGTCAGCGTCTCGGTCGCGGGGTCGTAACCGGCTTTGAACACGACCGCCTGATCGGTCGCGGTCAGCGTGGCGACATAGGTCGGCCCTTGCGGCAACGGCACGCTGACCAGCACGATCGCCACCAGCGCCAGTGCCACGACGGCCCCGCCCAGGGCGCCAAGCCAGAGCCGCAGCCGCGACGGGCGCCGCGGCGCCACGCCGAACAGCCGCGCCTCGATCGCGGGCAACAGGTCGGGCGCGGGCGCCTCGGCATAACTGTCGTTCAGCGCGGCAAGGCGATCCTCCCAGGCGGCGACGCGGGCGGCGAAGGCGTCGTCGTTGCGCAGGCGGCGCTGCACCGCCAGCCGTTCGGGCAGCGGCAACGTGCCCAGAACATACTCGGCAGCGAGCATGTCATCGCCCTCGGGGGCTTGGGGATCGTCGGCGTCGCTCATCCGTCCATGCACTCTTTCAGGCTCAGCAGGCTGCGTCGCAGCCAGGTCCGCATCGTGTTCAGCGGCACTGCAAACCGCTCGGCCAGTTCCTGATAGGACAGGCCGTCGAGATAGGCGCCCTTCACCGCCGCCGAACGGTCGGGGTCGAGCGTGTCGAGGCAGGCGGCGATCCGGCGCGCCTCGCCCCTGGCCGCCAGCACCGTTTCGGCGCGGGGCTGCGGGTCGGCCACGGATTGCAGCGCGTCTTCGTCGGCCATCGTCGCCGGTCGGCTGCGCAGCCGGTCGATCGCGTGGTTGCGCGCGATCGAGATGAGCCAGGTCATCCCGCGCGCCTTGCCTGCGTCAAACCGTGCGGCATTCACCCAGACCCGGGTGAACACCTCCTGCAGCGCCTCTTCGGCTTCGGCCCTGTTGCCCAAGATACGCAAGCACACGCCCATGAGTTTCGCCGACGCGGCAGAATAAAGCGCACGAAACGCGGCGCGATCCTGCGCAGCGACCCGGATCAGCATATCGGCAACAGGATCGTCGGTCATGCCCGACATGGTGGCGTTGGCGCGCTCGGCGTCAAGGCCCATCAGCCCCGGCGCCGCCGACCGCCACCGCCGCCGCCCTGGGTATTGAAGGAAACCTGGGGCAGGGTGACCACCTTGGCCAGTTCCGGGAAGGGCGCGGTGGCATGCGGAATCGCGTTCGCCGCCACGAAATGTTCCTGAAACCGCGGCTCGATGGCGGTCTCGACCTTGTGGATCTCGCGCACCACCCGCTCGACCTCGTTGCGGGCGGCGACGTTGCACAGCGCGATCCGCGCCCCGGTGCCCGCCGCGTTCCCGGCCGAGAACACCTTGTTCAGCGGCGCATCCGGGATCATGCCCAGCACCATCGCGTGCTTGGGCGAGATATGCGCCCCGAACGCCCCCGCCAGCACGACGCGGTCGACCGTGTCGATCTGCAATTCATCCATCAACAGCCGCGCACCCGCGTAAAGCGCCGACTTGGCCAGCTGGATCGCGCGAATGTCGCCCTGCGTCACCAGAATGCGCGGCCCTCCCTCGGCACGGCCGTCGTGCAGAACATAGCTGTGCGTGCGCCCCTCGGGAACCAGCCGCGCGGTGCCGACCTGTTCGGCCGACCCGATCAGGCCCGAGGGATCGACGATGCCCGCCATCCGCATCTCGGCCACCGCCTCGATGATGCCCGATCCGCAGATGCCGGTGATGCCGCTGGCCGCCGTCGCGGCGGTGAAGGCGGGATCGGTGGACCACAGATCGCAGCCGATCACCTTGAAGCGCGGCTCTTTGGTGGCGGGGTCGATCTCGACCCGCTCGATCGCGCCGGGGGCGGCGCGCTGGCCGGAGCTGATCTGCGCGCCTTCAAACGCCGGGCCGGTGGGCGAGGAACAGGCCAGCACCCGGTGCTTGTCGCCCAGGAGCAGTTCCGCGTTGGTACCGACGTCGACGATCAGCACCATGTCGTCGGACAGGTTGGGCTCTTCCGCCAGCGCGACGGCGGCGCAGTCGGCGCCGACATGCCCCGCGATCAGCGGCAGGATATAGACCCGCGCATTGGCGTTCAGCGAGGTCAGCCCCAGTTCGGTCGCGTCGAGCGACATCGAATCCGAGGTCGCCAGCGCGAAGGGCGCCTGACCCAGTTCGACCGGGTCGATGCCCAGCAGCAGATGGTGCATCACCGGGTTGCAGACGAACACCGCCTCCATGATCCGGATCGGGTCGATCCCGGCCTCGGTCGCGATGGTCTGGGCCAGCCCGTTCAGCGCGGTGCGCACCGCCCCGGTCATCTCGCGGTCGCCGCCGGGGTTCATCATGACATAGCTGACCCGGCTCATCAGGTCTTCGCCAAAGCGGATCTGCGGGTTCATCACCCCGGCCGAGGCCAGCACCCGGCCATCACGCAGGTCGCACAGATGCGCCGCGATGGTGGTGGAGCCAAGGTCGATCGCCAGCCCGAAGATGCCGCCGTCATAGTAGCCCGGCCAGATATCCAGCACACGGGTGCGCGCGTCGAGGTTGCCCTTGTGCAGCGCGACGGTGACCTTCCACTCGCCCTTGCGCAGCGCGGGCTGCAATTTGCGCAGCACGTCAAGATCTGCATAGACGGCGCCGATCCCCCATTGTTCGGTCAGCGCCTGACCCAGACGTTCAAGATCGCCCGAAGGCTCGTGCATGTCGGGCTCGGCCACCTCGACATAGTAAAGCCGGGTTGCCGGATCCATCGTGATCGCCCGCGCGGTGGCGGCCTTGCGCACCACCTGCTTGTGCACCTGGCTTTCCGGCGGCACGTCGATGACGACATCGCCCTGCACCTTGGCCTGGCAGCCCAGCCGCCGCCCGTCGATCATGCCGCGCTTGGATTTGTAGCGTTCCTCGACCGCGTTCCAGTCCGACAGCGCGCCGGGCTCGACCGTCACGCCATGCTTGGGAAACTCGCCATAGCCCGGCGTGATCTGGCATTTGGAACAGATGCCGCGCCCGCCGCAGACCGAGTCGAGATCGACGCCCAGCTGCCGCGCGGCGGTCAGGACCGGGGTGCCGATGGGAAAGTGACCGCGCTTGCCGGACGGGGTGAAGATCACGAGCGGTTCGCGCGTCTCGGTCATGTCTCGGTCTCCGGC
This sequence comes from Paracoccaceae bacterium, assembly GCA_016124615.1. Taxonomy (GTDB): domain Bacteria; phylum Pseudomonadota; class Alphaproteobacteria; order Rhodobacterales; family Rhodobacteraceae; genus Solirhodobacter. The sequence goes on from WGNF01000003.1 coordinate 556,363, forward strand.
AAGAAAAGGCATCCCGCAAAGTCATAGATCGCTTTGTGGCGGGCGCAACGTCCAACCGCGGCATTTGGCGGTCCGCCAGCGTCACCGAAGGCCCCGATTTTTCGCAGAAAAATCAGAACAATTCTTCTGCGAAGAATTACGTCAGCAAATCACCCGCAGGCCACCGGGATTGCAGATCACGATCAACTGGCCGCCGGTTTCCACCAGATGAAAGCCGCGTTGCCGCACCTCGGCGATAAAGCGGTCGCGGCCGATTTCCCGCGCGACCCAGGTCGCCTTGCGCCGAACCACCGCGCCGCGGGCCACCGCCTGCGCCGAGAAGATGAGGTCGATCCAGGCCTCCGGGGTGGATTGGCGTGTCAGGCTCTGCATGGGCCGACCCTGACACGCGATGGTTAACCAAGCGTTGCTCAGGCCCGGCTGCGGCCCGCACGGCCACCGGACCGCCCGCCGCGGCCCCCGGCCGCCGCCGCCGCCGCCGAGGCTTCGGCGAAGGTGGCACCAGCCTCGACCGCCTCGATCACCCGGGCGAAGCGGATCCACTCGCCGCCATTGGCGTCGTGGTTCATCAGGAAGTTGGCGGCGCGGATCGCCTCCATCTCGGGCTGGCGCACCGGGTTCATGATCGCGCTGGTCATGCCCGCGCCGATCGCCATCGGCAGGAAGGCGGCGTTGATCCCATGCCGGTGCGGCATCCCGAAGGAAATGTTGGAGGCGCCGCAGGTGGTGTTCACCCCCAGCTCGTCGCGCAGGCGGCGCACCAGCGTGAACACCTGCTGACCGGCCGAGCCGAGCGCGCCGACCGGCATCACCAACGGGTCCACCACGATGTCATGCGCCGGAATGCCGAAATCGGCGGCGCGTTCGACGATCTTCTTGGCAACGGCGAACCGCACGTCGGGGTCTTGCGAAATGCCGGTGTCGTCGTTCGAGATCGCCACCACCGGCACGTTGTATTTCTTCACCAGCGGCAGCACGAGTTCCAGCCGCTCCTCCTCGCCGGTGACGGAGTTCAAGAGCGGGCGCCCCTCGCAGGCCGACAGCCCCGCCTCCAGCGCCGCGGGCACGGACGAGTCGATGCAGAGCGGCACATCGACGATGGCCTGAATCTGCGCGATCAACTCGCGCATCAGCGGCGGCTCGACAAAGTTGTTGTCGGCATAGCGCGGGTCGATCGCCATCTTGTTGGTGAAGACCGCGCCGGAGTTCACGTCGAGCACCGTGGCGCCACAGGCGACCTGTTCCAGCGCGTCCTTCAGCACGGTCTCGAAGTTACCCGCCTCAAGTTCGGCCGCCAGCTTCTTGCGGCCGGTGGGGTTGATGCGCTCGCCGATCACGCAGAACGGCTCGTCAAAGCCGATCACGACGGTCTTGGTCTTCGATTCGATAACGGTCCGGGTCATGGTTGGTCCTTAGTCTTGCGCTGCCGGAACAGCGGCTTTGCCGCCATGCTCGGTGGCCCAGGTTGCGTTGGTCTTGATCCCGCCAAGCGGGAAGAAATGCACGGCCTCGATGCCGAAATCGGGATGCGCCGCCTTGTGCGCGGCGATCCCGGCGATGAACTCGTCGGGCTCGAACGGCAGCAGCAGCTTGGTCACATCCTTGGCGCGCTTCTGCAGCACGCGCAGGCTGGCGCCGACGCCGCAGGCGATGGCGAATTTCAACAGCGTCTGCAGCTTGGCCGGACCCGCCACGCCGATATGGATCGGCAGCTTGATGCCCTCGGCCGCCAGCCGGTCGGCCCAGGCGATGGCCGGCGCCGGCTCGAAGCAGAACTGGGTGGCGATGGCCATCTGCGCGTCGGTGTGTTCGGAAAACGCCTGTTTCCACTTCAGCGCCTGCATCACCATGCGGTCCGATCCGTCGGCGTCGATGTCCTTGTTGCCCTCGGGGTGGCCCGCGACGTGCAACCGTTCAAACCCGTCGAAGAGCCCGGATTCCATCAGCTGCATCGAGCTGTCGAATTCGCCCGCGGGCGTGTTCACGCCGCCCGCCAGCAACAGCGCCTGCTTCACGTCGGCCTCGCCCTGATAGCGGGCGATCCAGTCGGCCAGCATGGCGCGGTCCTTGATGATGCGGGCCGGGAAGTGCGGCATCACCGGATAACCCTCGGCGTGCAGCCGCCGGGCGGTCGCCACCATTTCCTCGATGGGCGTGCCTTCGATATGGGCGATGTAGACGCGGGTGCCGCGCGGCAGCAGGGCGCGGAAATCCTCGACCTTCTCGGCGGTGCGCGGCATCACCTCGATCGAGAAACCGGCCAGAAGCGCCTCGACCTCGGCCGAGGAGCCCTCGGGTTTCGGTGCCTCAGCGCGGCGGAAGTTCAGCAGAGCCATGACGGCCTCCCAGAGGGGGTTGGGGGTGTGGCGCGGGCTCAGGCCCGGCCCTCGTTCGCGATCAGCGCCTTCAGGCGCTCAGTGTCGTGTTCGGCTTCCAGCCGGGCGGCCTCGGCGGTGGCAACCTCTTCCGGCTCGCCCTCGACCTCGTAGGGCGGGGCCTTGCGCCATTCGGCCAGATAGGCATCGGCATCCTTGGCGCCGATCTTCATCGCGCAGCGGTCGATCGCCTGTTCGAAGCGTTCCGACAACTGCCGCTTGGAGCCCCGGCGGCCCTTGCCGACGATGACCTGGGCGGGAATGTCCCGCCAGTAGACGATCGTGACCTCGGGCATGCTGATTCCCCCCGTTTCCGTTCCCGCCGGTATATGCGCGCGCCGCCGACATTCGCTGTCGGATTTCGACATCCCGCACGCGCAGAGCGACCCGCCGCGCGTTTGCTTTTAAGGCGCCCGCGCGGCGCGAGCCAGCGCGGTGGATCGGAAAAATTCTCACCATCATGATGCGCGATGGCGCGCCGCGGTCAGCCCGCGCTTGCGCGGGGGCGTCCCGCTCAGTAGGCTGTCATCAACTTGACATCGGAGGGCGACGTGATGACGCCCCAGCGTCCCTTCGGGGCGGATGCGTTCCCGGCGACGGAAAAGCCGTCCTCGGTCGAGCCGACCGCGCCGCGCAGATCGGATCCGGCGCAGCTTTACGCCGCGCTGGATCTTGGCACGAACAGTTGCCGGATGCTGATTGCCCAGCCTCGGGGCAGTCAGTTCGACGTCGTGGACAGCTTTTCCAAGACCGTGCAGCTTGGCGTCGGGCTGGAGGCGTCGGGGCGGCTCAGCCGCGCTTCGATGGGGCGGACGGTGCAGGCGCTGCGGATCTGCCAGAAGAAGATCGAGAAACACGAGGTCAAGCGGATGCGGCTGGTGGCGACCGAAGCCTGCCGCCGCGCCCGCAACGGCCGCGATTTCATGCGCGCCGTGCAGAACGAAACCGGGCTGGTGCTGGAAATCATCGCGCCCGAGGAAGAGGCGCGGCTGGCCGTGGTGTCCTGCGCGCCGCTGGTCAGCCCGCGCACCGAACAGTTGCTGGTGGTCGATATCGGCGGCGGATCCACCGAACTGGTGTGGATCGACCTGTCGGGCGTGCCGCACCGCGACCGCCCGCGCGCCATCATGCGGCTGCACGCGGGCTTTCATCAACCCGACCGCGGCCAGCCCGCCGCGCGGGTGGTGGACTGGATTTCGGTGCCGCTGGGCGTCGCGACGCTGAAGGACCAGTTCAACGACGTCGAGGATGACGCCGCCCGCTTCGCCCTGATGAGCTGGTTTTTTGAGGAAAACCTGGCCAATTTCTCGCCCTACAACGCCGAAAACCCGCGCGAGGGGTTCCAGATCATCGGCACCTCGGGCACCGTCACCACCGTCGCCGCCTCGTTTCTGGGCCTGAAACGTTATGACCGCACCAAGGTCGATGGGCTGCGCATGACCAGCGACCAGATCGACACGGTGATCCGCGATTACCTCGACCTCGGCCCCGAAGGGCGGCGCAGCGACCCCCGCATCGGGCGCGATCGCCACACGTTGATCATGTCGGGCGCGGCGATCCTGCAAGCGTTGATGCGAATCTGGCCGACCGACCGGCTTTCGGTTGCCGATCGTGGGTTGCGCGAGGGGCTGCTCTACGCGCAGATGAGCGCCGACGGCGTATTGGAAGACGGACCCTACCTGACATGACGACACCCAAAAGCTCCTCTGGCCGCGGGACGCGCGAATTGCGCGTCAAGGTGAAGACGGCAAAGGGGCGCAAGCTCTCCTCCACCCTCTGGCTGGAGCGGCAGCTGAACGACCCCTATGTCATCGCCGCGAAACGCGAGGGCTATCGCGGCCGCGCCGCCTTCAAGATCCGCGAGCTGGATGACAAGTTCGGCTTTCTGAAACCGGGCGCCCGCGTCGTCGATCTGGGCTGCGCGCCGGGCGGCTGGTGTCAGGTGGCGGTCGCCCGCGTCAACGCGCAGGGCGAGCGCAAGGGCAAGGCCATCGGCACCGTGCTGGGCGTCGATCTGCAAGAGGTCGTGCCGATCGCCGGGGCCGAGATCCATCAGCTCGACTTTCTCGACGAGGATGCCGAGGCGAAGGTGAAGGGCTGGCTGGGCGGCAATGCGGACGTGGTGATGAGCGACATGGCCGCCGCCGCATCGGGCAACAAGCAGGTCGACCACCTGCGCATCATCGCGCTGTGCGAGGCGGCGGCGGAACTGGCCTTCGACGTGCTGGAAATCGGCGGCACCTTCGTCGCCAAGGTGCTGGCCGGCGGCGCCGAGGCCGAGTTGCAGGCCCGCCTGAAACGCGCCTTCAGCAAGGTGGTGAACGTCAAGCCGCCCGCCAGCCGGGCCGACAGTTCGGAAAAGTTCGTGGTGGCCACCGGGTTCCGTGGCCGCCCGGCCGACGAGCGGCCCGAGATGGACGACGACGACCGGCTGTAACACGGATAAACTCGCAGTGTCGGGCATTGGACGGCGGGCCGAAACGCGCCATATCTCGGCCTGTCACCACGGTGGAGGACATCCGATGACATCGAAGACTTACGCCAAGACCCCCGAGGCTTTGACGAAGCTGACCCCGGAACAGGTTCGCGTCACCCAGCACAACGGGACCGAGCGGCCGTTCATGAACCAGTACCACGACTTCGAGGGCGAGGGGCTTTACGTCGACATCGTGTCCGGCGAGCCGCTCTTTACCTCGCGCGACAAGTTCGATTCGGGCTGCGGCTGGCCCAGCTTTGCCCGCCCGCTGGTCGAGGACAACGTAATCGAGAAATCCGACGTCAGCCTTGGCATGCGCCGGGTCGAAGTGCGATCCGCCCACGGCGACAGCCATCTGGGCCACGTCTTCAACGACGGCCCGCGCGAGCTTGGCGGCCTGCGCTACTGCATCAACTCGGCCAGCCTGCGGTTCATCCCGGTGGAGGATCTGGAGGCAGAGGGCTACGGCGATTACCGCGCGGTGTTCGACGCGGATGCAACCGAGGAGGAAGACTGATGGCCGACATGACCGAACGCGCTGTGCTGGCCGGGGGCTGCTTCTGGGGCGTGCAGGATCTTTTGCGTCGCAAGCCCGGCGTGCTGAAGACCGTGGTGGGCTATTCCGGCGGCGAGGTGAAGAACGCGACCTACCGCAACCACGGCAACCATGCCGAGGCGGTCGAGATCATCTTTGACCCGACCCGGATCAGCTACCGCGACCTGCTGGAGTTCTTCTTCCAGATCCACGACCCGAGCACGCCGAACCGGCAGGGCAACGACCGTGGCGCCAGCTATCGTTCCGCGATCTACTACACCACGCCGGAACAGAAGGCGGTCGCGCTGGACACCATCGCCGATGTCGATGCCTCGGGCCTCTGGCCCGGCAAGGTGGTGACCGAGGTCGCACCAGCGGGCGAGTTCTGGGAAGCCGAGCCCGAGCATCAGGATTATCTGGTCCGCATCCCGCACGGCTATACCTGCCATTTCGTGCGGCCGGACTGGAAGCTGCCGCGCCGGGCGGCGGCTGAGTGATCTAGGGCAGGATCGCGTCCACATCCTGCTGGGGGGCGCCGACGGCCATCATCAGGCTGGCGGCGCTGCCCCGCAACACGTTGAACGGCCATTTCAGGACTTCGTAGCCAAGATCGGACCAAGTTACCTGAACCTTGGCGCCATCCGACGCCACCAGCGTCATGTTGGTGAACCCGGCCCAGCGGAACGAGGCCCAGGCGCGCGGCAGGTGCCAGCGGTTGGTGACCAGAATGACCGGCGCCGCGAAATTGCCGCCAAGCTCGCGCCCCAGCACCCGCCCGGTGAAAAGCGCGTTCTGCAGGGTCGAGCGCGAGTCGGGATCCAGCCGGATCGCCTGCGGATCCACCCCGGCCAGCACCGCGCGCGACACCATCTGCGACGACTGGTTGACCCCCGCCGGATCCCACAGCGCGCCGGTGAACATCAGGATCGGCGCCGCCCCGGCCTTCCACAGTGCCACGCCGCGATCGACCCGCGCCGCCGTTTCGGGGCCAAGCCCGCCAAGAACATCATCGCCCGACAACACGATGATCGCGCGCGCATCCGGGGGCAGGGTGGGTTCGTGGTAGCTCAGCACCGCCACCACCGGGATGGCAAGCGACACCAGCGCGACCACCAGCCCAAGCCCGACGGCGCCCGCTGCAAGGCGGCGAAGGAGTCGGGGCGCGGGTTTGGGCATCATGGCTCCTGCAAGGACGGGCCGGCGAACGATTGCCAGCGTAACGGGCGCGCGCCACCACGAAGCGGCTGCCGGATGTCACGCGATCGTGATATACTGATAGTGCAGCATGCCACGGGAGGTGCGCGGTGGATCTTGAACTGGATGACACGCGCCGCGCGAATGTCGGCGCGGCCGATTTGGCAGCGGCCTTCGCAAAGCCGCGCAGCGCGCATAATTTGCGCTCGATCACGCTGTGGGCCGGCGACGATGGCTACCTTCAGGCCTTCGCCAATCCGGGCGAGGATTACATGCTGACCAGTCGCGACGGCGGGCAGCAGGTCGATGGCCTCCGGCTGCTGCCCGCCGCGGACGCGGAAAAGGTGCTGGCCAGCTACCTTGCCGGCGGCCCGGACTGGCGCGCGGCGATGGACTGGAGCGACGGCGCCGTGACAACGGTCGCGACAACGGCCACGCCCGGCGGCGGCAGGTCGCGTCTGATCGGCGTGGCGGCGATCATCGTGGTCGCGGTGCTGGTGATCCTGATCTACCACTGAGCCCGGCACCCGCCTTAACTGGCCGAAGCGGTCAGGGATTGCGGCGCGCAGGTCTCCTCCACCATCTCGGGCGCGTCGAGCCGGTCGGCGTTGTAAAGCGCCGGGAACAGCCGCGCCCAGGTGCCGGTCACGATCAGCGTGCCGATGCCGCCGAAGACCGCCGCCCCCACCGGGCCCAGCACGCGGGCGACCACGCCGCTTTCGAACTCGCCCAGTTCGTTGGAACCCGAGATGAACAGCCCCGACACCGCCGAGACGCGGCCGCGCATGTGGTCGGGCGTCACAATCTGCACCAGCGTCTGGCGCACGTAGACCGAGATCATGTCGGCCGCCCCCAGCACCGCCAGCGCCAGGATCGACAGCGGCATCGATTTCGACAGCGCGAACACCAGCGTGGCAAAGCCGAAGGCCCCAACGGCGGCGAACATCCGCGCCCCGGCGCGCTGCTTCAGCGGCCAGCGGCTGAGGATCAGCGCCATCAACGCCGCCCCCAGCGCGGGGCCCGAGCGCAAGAGGCCGAACCCATCCGCCCCGACATGCAGGATGTCCGAGGCGAAGGCGGGCAGCAGCGCCGTGGCGCCGCCCAGCAGCACCGCGAACAGGTCAAGCGAGATCGCGCCAAGGATGATCTTGTTGGTCCAGACATAGACCAGCCCCTCACGCACCTGCTCGATCCGGCTGCCGGGGCGGCGTTCGGGGCGGGTGCTGCGGCGGATGAAGGTCAGCGTGATGACGCCAAGCGCATAGAGCACGGCCGCCACCTCGTAGGCCGCGGCGGGCGAGATCGCGCACAACAGGCCGCCGATCCACGGCCCGCCGATCACCGCGCCTTGCCAGCTTAGCGATTTCAGCGAAATCGCCTGCGGCATGTCCTCGCGCGGGACCAGCATCGGCACCACGGCCGACCCGGCCGGCGACAGGAACGCCCGCGCGCCACCGAAAATCGCCGCAATGGCAAAGATCGGCGCCACCGACGGGCTGGGATGCAGCGCCACCGCGACAAGGCCGAGCACACAGAAGAACTCTACCCCCAGGCTCGCCATCACGATCTTGCGGCGGTCGTGGCGGTCCACCACCGTACCCGCATAAAGCGTCAGCAGGAAGAGCGGCAGGAACTGGCACAGCCCGACCATGCCGACCAGAAAGGCCGAGCGGTCGATCGACAGCGTGGTGCGGCCAAGCGCATAGATCTGCCAGCCGATGGTGACCGCCTCGATCTGCACCGCGATGTTGACGAACAGCATCCCCAGCCAGAACAGGCCAAAATCGGGGTGACGAAGCAGGAAGACGGTCTTGGGCTGGCTGTCGGTCATGGGGCGGATCCGGCGGAAGGGGGGCATGTGCCGGGGGACAATGTGCAGGCGCGGCGCGGCGCGGCAAGGGGCAATCGGCAATTCTTTGCAACGGCAACGCCGAGGCAAGGAATTGGGCCAGAGCTTCGGCGGGACGGAGGCCGAGAGCCTGACGGCCGCTCAGGTGGTGTGGTGAGCAGCGTGCCGGGCGGCGCGCGCTATTCCCACTCGATCGTGCCCGGCGGCTTCGAGGTGATGTCGTAGGTCACGCGGTTGATGCCCTTCACCTCGTTGATGATCCGCGTCGCGGTCTCGCCGAGGAAGTCGTGGCTGAAGGGATAGTAGTCGGCGGTCATGCCGTCGACGCTGGTCACCGCGCGCAGGGCGCAGGCGTAATCGTAGGTGCGCCCGTCGCCCATCACGCCGACGGTGCGCACCGGCAGAAGCGCGACGAAGGCCTGCCAGATCTCGTCATAAAGGCCGTGGCGGCGGATCTGGTCGATGTAGACCGCATCGGCCTGCCGCAGGATCGCAAGTTTCTCGCGGGTGATCTCGCCGGGGCAGCGGATGGCAAGGCCGGGGCCGGGGAAAGGGTGGCGGCCGATGAAGCTGGCGGGCAGGCCAAGTTCACGGCCAAGCGCGCGGACCTCGTCCTTGAAGAGTTCGCGCAAGGGTTCGACCAGCTTCAGCCCCATCTTCTCGGGCAGGCCGCCGACGTTGTGGTGGCTCTTGATGGTGACCGAGGGGCCGCCGGAAAAGCTGACGCTTTCGATCACGTCGGGGTAAAGCGTGCCTTGCGCCAGAAACTGCGCCCCGCCGACCTCATGCGCGTGTTTCTGGAACACGTCGATGAAGAGGCGGCCGATGGTCTTGCGCTTCACCTCGGGGTCGCTGACGCCGTCGAGGGCAGTCAGGAACAGGTCGGATTCGTCGGCATGGATCAGCGGGATGTTGTAGGTGTCGCGGAACATCGCGACCACCTCGGCGGCCTCGTTCTGCCGCAACAGGCCGTGATCGACGAAGACGCAGGTCAACTGATCGCCGATCGCCTCGTGGATCAGCACCGCCGCGACCGAAGAGTCGACGCCGCCGGAAAGCCCGCAGATTACCTTGGCCGAGCCGACCTGTTCGCGGATCTTGCGGATCGCCTCGTCCTTGTAGGCGCCCATCGTCCAGTCGCCGGTGAAGCCCGCGAGGCGGACGAAATTGGCGTAAAGCGCGGCGCCCTTCGGGGTGTGGTGCACCTCGGGGTGGAACTGCACCGCGAAGAAGCGCCGCGCCGGGTCGGCCGTGATCGCGAAAGGGGCGTTGGGCGAGGTGCCGTAAACGCGGAAACCCGGCGCGATTTCAGATACATGGTCGCCGTGGCTCATCCAGACCTGCTCGCGCCCGCCCTCGGCGAACCAGCCATCCAGCAGGGGCTGGCGGTCGGCAGTCGGGGTGACGAAGGCGCGGCCGAACTCGGCGGTGCCGTGGCCGCGTTCGACCTTGCCGCCCAACATCTGCATCATCACCTGCTGGCCGTAGCAGATGCCGAGGATCGGCACGCCCAGATCGAAGACCGCGGCGGGCGGGCGGGGCGAGCCCGCGTCGATCACCGAGGCCGGGCCGCCGGAGAAGATCACCGCTTTGGGCGCGAAGTCCCGCAGGAAGGCGTCGGTCACCTTCTGGTAGGGATGGATTTCGCAGTAGACGTTCAACTCGCGCAGGCGGCGCGCGATCAGCTGCGTCACCTGAGAGCCGAAGTCGATGATGAGAAGGCGATCATGCTGGGTCATCTGCGCGGAATATTGTGACCGGCGGCGTCGCGCAAGGGGGATGGGGCCGGGCGGGGGCGCCGCCCCCGCACCCCCGGAGTATTTTCGCCAGAAAGAAGCGGCAAGCGCCGGGAAGCGACAGCAGATTTGTCGCTTTTCATCGCCAAGCGCCGCAATCCGGTCAGGATGGCGGGGGGAAAGGGGTAAAAGAAGCGCCAGGTAACAGGCGCCCCGGGGCGCGGCTGGAGGATTTCGGATGAACGACGTGGCAGCAGCAGGGCGACGCGGGCGGAGCGGCGGCGGGGCGACGCGCCGGGCCGAGCGGACGGCGGTGCATTTCGAGACGGCGCGGTTCATCGAGCGCAACATCCCGAATTTCGAGATCCTGAACGAAGAAGCGCTTCAGATCATCGAGTGGAACGCCGAGACCGTGCTGGAAGAGATTGGCGTGAATTTCGTCGAGAACCCGGCCGCGCTGGCGCTGTGGCGGTCGGCCGGGGCCGATGTGCGTGGCGAGCGGGTGCATATCCCGCGCGGGCTGGCGCGCAAGCTGTGCGCAACTGCGCCCTCGCGGTTCACGCAATACGCCCGCAACCCCGAGCGCAACGTCGAGGTGGGCGGGAAAAACCTTGTGCTGGCACCGGTTTACGGGCCGCCCTTTGTGCGCGATCAGGCCGGTGGGCGGCGCTATGCAACGATCGCGGATTTCCAGAATTTCGTGAAGCTCGGTTACATGTCGAAGTGGCTGCACCATTCCGGCGGCACCGTCTGCGAGCCGACCGATGTGGCGGTGAACAAGCGCCACCTTGACATGCTGCTGGCCCACATGACGCTGAGCGACAAGCCCTACATGGGCTCGGTGACGGAACCCAGCCGCGCGGCGGATTCGGTCGAGATGTCGAAGCTGCTCTTTGGCGCCGATTTCGTCGATCAGAACACGGTGATGACCAGCCTGATCAACATCAACAGCCCGCTGACCTTCGACTCGACGATGATGGGCGCGCTGGAGGTTTATGCGAAGGCCAATCAGGCGGCGATCATCAGCCCCTTCATCGTCGGTGGCGCGATGGCGCCGGTGACGGTGGCGGGCACGCTGACGCAGGTGCTGGCCGAGGTGCTGGCGGGCGTGTCCTATTCGCAGCTCTGCCGGGCCGGGGCGCCGGTGATCTTCGGCGCCTTCGTGACCAGCATCGACATGAATTCGGGCGCGCCGACCTTCGGCACGCCGGAAGCGGCGCACATCACCTATGGTGCCGGGCAACTGGCGCGGCGGCTGGGGCTGCCCTACCGGTCTGGCGGGGCGTTCTGCGGCTCGAAACTGCCGGATGCGCAGGCGGCTTACGAGTCGGCGAACTCGCTCAACATGGCGCTGCTGGCGGGCGTGAACTTCATGCTGCACGCCTGCGGCTGGCTGGAGGGGGGCCTCGTCTCGTCTTACGAGAAGTTCGTGATGGATGCCGACCAGCTGGGCACGCTGCACCATCTGGCGCAGGGCGTTCACATGGATACGAACGGGCAGGCGATGGACGCGATCCGCGAGGTCGGGCCGGGTGGCCACTACCTTGGCTGCCAGCACACCCAGGCGAATTTCAAGAGCGCGTTCTGGCGCTCGGACCTGTTCGACTACAAGCCGTTCGAGACCTGGGCCGAGGAAGGCGCGCGGGATACCGAGACGCTGGCGGCGGAACGGGTGAAGAAGATGCTGGGCGACTATCAGCAACCCGCGCTGGACGACGGCATCGCCGAGTCCCTGCGCGATTATGTCGAGCGCAAGAAGGCCTCGGCGCCCGACGCCTTCATCTGAGCGACCTCAGGCCGGGGCGGGCAGCCGCCGCGCCTCGGCCATCAGGGCGATAAGCACCTCGACATGGCGGGCGATGTCATAACCGGCATCGCCCGTTTTGCGTGTCTGTTCCAGCGCCGCCTCGGCATCGAGAAGCGCGGGCAGCACCGGGCCGGGCATGGCCTGCGCCCCGGCGATGCGGCGCAGGTCACGTTCGCGCCGGTAGCTGGCCTGACCGTGACGGGCGGCCTGCACCAGAAGGCGGGGGCGGCGCAGGCTGTGCAGCGGGTCGCGGGCATCGGTCATCGGGGATCCTCCGGTTGATGGGCCGCCAGTATGACCCGGCGCAACCCGGCGTTGCGCACCCCCCCGAAACAGCGCGCGGGCATTTCAATTTTCTTTAGGTTTCTTAAAGAAATATGACCGCCGGGTCGTGTGTTAACAGGTGGGTAACCAAGGCAACCCACGGTTGCTTCCGGCCCGGACGGCAACTGACGGATCAGGAAGGCGGGGCGGGGGGATGACGGCCAATATCGGGATGACGTGCGATCTGCCCCAATGGGTGCCCGACGCCGTGCGCCTATACCTTGACCATACCGAGGAAGGGCTATCGCTGCGGGCGCTGGCCCGGCGCGAGGGCTGCCATGCCTCGACCGTGCTTCGTCAGGTGCGTCGATACGAGAACCGGCGCGACGATCCGTTGATGGACGAGGCGCTGGCGCACCTGGGCCGCGCCCATGCGGCCCGGACCCGTTCCCCGGACAGAAAGGACGCCGACATGACCGCCCCGCTTCGCCGCGAGACTTTCCAGACTGACGAGGCCACCATCGCCCGCGAGGCGCGCCGCATCCTGCGCCGCCTGTCGGAGCCCGGCGCCGTGCTGGCGATCGCCCCCGACATGGACAAGGCCGCCGTACTGCGCGAAGGCCCCGACGGGCGCACCACCCGCACCGGCGTGATGGACCGCGCGGTGGCGCAGGCCTTCGCGCTGAAAGATTGGATCAGCTGCCGCACGCCCGGTCGGGTGTCGAGCTACATCCTGACCCCGGCGGGGCGCGCGGCGCTGAAGCGGATGCTGGACGAGGATGGCCGCGCCCGGCAGGGGCTGGCCGAGGCACCCGCCGCCTTTGGCGACCAGCACCGCGTCTGGGGCGAGCGCGAGGTGCAGGAGCCCGGCGAAGCGCCGCGGCGGCTGCGCTGCAACCTGACCGAAAGCCCGGTGACCGCGCTGTCGCGCCGCCGCGACAAGGATGGCGAGCCGTTCCTGGGGCCGGACATGGTGGCGGCGGCCGAACGGCTGCGCGAGGATTTCGAACTGGCGCAGCTGGGGCCGCGCGTCGCGCAGAACTGGGACCGGTTCCTGACCGCCGGGGATCGTGGCAGTTTCACCGGCGGCGGCGGCCCGGCCGAGGGCCCGCGCGCGGCACGCGAACGGGTCGCGGCGGCGCTGCGCGACCTTGGCCCCGGTCTGGGCGACATGGCGCTGCGCTGCTGCTGTTTTCTCGAAGGGCTGGAGGTGGCCGAGCGCCGCATGGGCTGGTCGGCACGCTCGGGCAAGATCGTGCTGCGCATCGCGCTGATGCGGCTGAAGCGGCATTACGAGGAAAACGGCGGGCTGGCGGCGCCGCTGATCGGCTGAGGGCAAAAGCCGGGGGCGGCCTGAGCCATGTGCATGGCGGGGCTGCCCCGGCGGGCGTTGCGCGGGCCGGGCAAGGGGGTTATGTCAGGGCGAAAGGCCCCGGACCGGAGCAATATGTTGCGCGACCTGAAAATCCCCGCCGAACGCCACCCGGAAAAGGCGCATCGCGCCGATACCGCCCAGCCGAAGAAGCCGGACTGGATCCGCGTCAAGGCGCCGACCTCGGCGGGCTACAAGCAGACCCGCGACATCATCCGCGACCAGAAGCTGGTGACGGTCTGCGAAGAGGCGGGCTGCCCCAACGTCGGCGAATGCTGGAGCCAAGGCCACGCCACCATGATGATCATGGGCGAGATCTGCACCCGCGGCTGCACCTTCTGCAACGTGGCGACCGGCAAGCCGAAGGCGCTGGATGCGTTCGAGCCGGGGCGGGTCGCCCATGCGGTGGCGCAGCTGGGGTTGAAGCATGTCGTCATCACCAGCGTCGACCGCGACGACCTGAACGATGGCGGGGCCGAGCATTTCGCCATGACCATCCGCGCCATCCGCCACCGCGCGCCGGAAACCACGATCGAGATCCTGACGCCCGATTTCCTGAAATGCCCGCCCTCGGCGCTGGAAACCGTGGTGGCGGCGCGGCCGGACGTGTTCAACCACAACCTTGAAACCGTGCCGGGGCTTTACCCCGAGGTGAGGCCGGGGGCGCGCTATTTCGCCTCGCTGCGGCTGTTGCAGAAGGTGAAGGAACTGGACCCGACGATGTTCACCAAGTCGGGCATCATGGTCGGCCTTGGCGAAGACCGGCAGGGCGTGGGCCAGGTGATGGATGACATGCGGGCGGCCGAGGTCGATTTCCTGACCATCGGGCAATACCTGCAACCGACGCCGAAGCACCATGTGGTGGACCGGTTCGTGACGCCCGAGGAATTCGCCAGCTACGAGAAAGCCGCCTATGGCAAGGGCTTCCTGATGGTCTCGGCGACGCCGCTGACCCGCTCGTCCTACCACGCGGGCGACGATTTCGCCCGGCTGCGCGCGGCGCGGCTGGAAAAGCTGGGGCGGGCCTGATCGCTCAGGGCGGCAGTACACGGGCAAGCGCCAGTGTGGCGCGGTCGGGAAACCACATCGCAGTGCTGGGTGTTGCGGCGATGCGGGCGATGAACGCAGGCGCGATGCCCCGGCTTTTGAGGTAGGCGCTGTCGCGCGCCTCTTCGGCGTTCAGATCCAGCAGCGCGATCGTGCCGAGAATGGCATAGGCGTGAAAGCCCAGCCGCCCCTGCGGGCCAAGGCTGCGGCGGTCGGCGGCGACAAAGACCAGCGTGCAGGCGGACAGACAATCGCCCAGAACCTCGGTTCCCAGACCGCGCGCGGCGACCCGCTGCGCCAGCGCCCGGGCGGCATAGACCGAACCGCCGGTGCTGTTCAGCCGCAGCGTGGTGAAGCTGGCGGGCGGGGTGACGTCGAACCGGTTCAGCATCGCATAGTCGATATCGCCGGACATTAGCGCGGTGCCGTCGGCGACCGGCAGCGGCACGACCGGGGCGAGTGCCAGCACCGGCGGCGGAACCTGCCGCGCCAGATGGTCGAGCCAGCCGCTGAGCATCACCGGCAGGCTGACCAGCACCACCACCTGCAGCGTGAAGCGGGCCAGCCGGTCGGCCACCGGCTCATACCCACGCCGGATGCTGTGCCAGGCGCCGGTGACCTGCCAGACCGCCAGCGCGGCGTCGAGCGCCAGCAGCGCCGCGAACAGCGGCCGGGGCAGCGGCGCGGGCAGGCGGTGCCACGCCAGCGCCAGCAGGATGCGCCCGCCCACCAGCACGCCGAAGACCGCGACCAAGGGCGGCAGCGCGCCCTGCCAGTGGCGTCGGATCAGGCCGGGGCAGGTCCGGGCCGCCAATGCCTCAGCTCCGCGGTGGCAGC
Source organism: Paracoccaceae bacterium (assembly GCA_016124615.1). Lineage (GTDB taxonomy): Bacteria > Pseudomonadota > Alphaproteobacteria > Rhodobacterales > Rhodobacteraceae > Solirhodobacter. The sequence continues at coordinate 571,855 of WGNF01000003.1, forward strand.
AGCTTGAGATAGGCGATGATGGCCTTGCGGTCGCTTTCAGGCAGCTGGTTGAGGTTGTCGATCACATGCCCCATGTCACCCCCCGCCGAGTCGAAATCGGGGGTCGTGCCGCTGGTCAGGTAGGTCAGAAGATCGTCGGCCGACCAGTTGAGCTTGGCGGGCGTCAGGTTCGGGATATGCCCCTTGCCGGTCGGGTTGGGCGCCCCCGCCAGCCAGCGTGCGGTGTCCATCGCGCCAAGCGCGTTGCGCGGCGTGTGGCATTCGCCGCAATGCACCAGCGCCTCGGCCAGATAGCGGCCGCGCGTCTGCTCGGGCGTCAGCGGGCCGGTGATGACCCAGCCGGGGCGCAGGTAAAGCCAGTTCCAGCCGCCGATCAGGCGGCGGATGGTGAAGGGAAAGCGCAGATCATGTGGCTGGCTGGGGGTGGCGACGGCGGGCAGGGTGGCAAGGTAGGCCCTCAAGTCCACCACATCCTGCAGGCTTGCGTGGCTGTAAGAGGCATAGGGGAAGGCCGGGTAAAGGTGCTGGCCGGTGGGCGAAAGCCCACGGATCATCGCGTTGGCCAGATCGAGCGCCGACCATTTGCCGATGCCATAGGTCGGGTCGTTGGAGATGTTGGGCACCGCAAAGGTGCCGAACTGCGTTACCAGCTTCTGGCCGCCGCCAAGGCGCAGCCGGGCATCGCCCTCGGCCTGCTTGTCGGCGTGGCACGAGGCGCAGCCGCCCGCCCAGAACACCAGCCGCCCGCGCGCGGCATCGCCGCTCAGCCCCGCCAGCGCCGAGGCGGGCAGGGGCTGGGGCCGGGTGATCCACCAGAACACCCCCGCGCCGATCAGCGCGAGGATGAGGATAAGGGCAAGCGTGCGGCGCATCGCGTCAGTTCAACGGCGCGCGGTATTCCTTGTGGCAGGCACCGCAGGCCGCGAAGACCGGCCCCGCCGCTGCCTTCAGCCCGTCGAGCCCGCCACCCGCCGCCGCCTGCATCGCCAGCGTCGCCTTGTGCATGTCTGCATATTTGCTCATGAAATCGTCCATCCCGGTCCAGATCGCGGGTAGCGCGTGCGACTTCGGATAGGCGCCGTTGTCGGTGCCCGCCGGAAACATCGGCGTAATGTCCATCGAGGTGACGGCTTCCAGATCGTTGGCGGCAATGGTCGCCATCTTGGCGTCGTAGGGCACCTTGCCCTGCGCCATCTGGCCCAGTTGCCCGGCGAAGAAGGTCTGCAGCCGCATCAGCGACTGGCGCGCGCCGACGGCGGCATCACCGGCGGGGTCGGACAGAGCGGCCGAGGCGAGGCCCGCGACCAGCGCCGACAGGGCAAGTGAACGAAGAACTTTCATGGATGAAACTCCGGTGTTGGACAGGTTCAATGCGATCTTGGGCGATGTTAGGGCACCCGGCACGGATTGCCACTAACCATTCTGTTCCACACAAAGGCGTGACAATCTGCCCCCGGCACGGGGTCAGAACCGGCGCGGCAGCCGCAGCGGGCGGTTCACCGTGGCCCAGGCGGGCCAGCCCCAGACATGCTCGATCCCCGCCAGCAGCAGGCAGGCCGCGACGACACCCAGCACGACCGCCACTTGCCGCGCCGGGGGCGGATGGCGCGACCAGCGGGACATCCGCAAGAGCCAGCGCAGCGGGTCCATCAGGTAAAGCGCACCTTGCCGATATAGGGCAGGTTGCGGTTGCGCTGTGCGTAGTCGATGCCGTAGCCGACCACGAATTCGTCGGGGATCTCGAACCCCGTCCATGTCGCGCGAATCGGCACCTCGCGGCGCGAGGGTTTATCCAGCAGCACGCAGGCCTCGACGCAGTTCGGGTCGCGCGTGGCCAGCAGCTTGAGCACATGGGTCAGGGTGAAACCGGTATCGACGATATCCTCGACCACCAGCACGTCGCGCCCGGCAATCTCGCCGCGCAGGTCTTTCAGCACCCGCACCTCACGCGAACTTTCGGTGGAATCGCCGTAGCTGGACACTTCCAGAAAATCGACCTCGATCGGCAGATCAATTTCCCGCACCAGATCGGCGATGAAGATGAAAGAGCCGCGCAGCAGGCCCACCACCACCAGCTTGTCGGTGCCGGCAAAACGTGTGCTGATCTCGCGCGCCAGTCCCTCGACCCGTGCGGCAATCGCCTTGGCCGAGATCATCTGGTCTATGACATAAGGTCTCTGCACCGTGCCTGCCCCTTGATTTCGGCGCGGAAACTATCGAAGTCTGCCGCCCAAGTCATCAACCTTCCAAGGCCCCATGCCGAAGCACCACGAAACCCGTTCGCTGCCTTACACCGCACAGGAAATGTACGATCTGGTGGCCGATGTCGCCGCCTATCCGCAGTTCCTGCCCTGGACCGCCGCGGCGCGGATCCGGTCGCGCACGCCCATCGAGGGCGGCGGCGAGGTGATGGAGGCCGACCTCGTGATCTCGTTCAAGGTGTTCCGCGAACGCTTCGGCAGCCGGGTAACGTTATGGCCCGCGGCAATGAAGATCGACACCGAATACCTTGACGGGCCGTTCAAGTTCATGCGCTCGAACTGGTCGTTTCGCGACCGGCCGCAGGGCGGCTGCGAGATCGAGTTCTTCGTGGATTTCGAGTTTCGCAACGCGATCCTGCAAGGCATCATCGGCGTCGTCTTCAACGAGGCGATGCAGCGCGTGGTGAAGGCGTTCGAGCGGCGCGCGGTGGAGCTTTACGGCGCCCGCACGCTTCAGCCCTGACCGGGCAGCGCAGCGATCAGCATCCGCAGCGCATGCGCCACGCTGAGCGCGCGCACGGTGCCGCGGCCCAGGGGGCCAAGGTCGATGGTTTCGGTATGGGTGGGCAGCCCCTTGCGCGCCAGCCCGAAGCAGACCCGCCCCTCGGGCTTGAACTCGGACCCGCCGGGGCCCGCGATGCCGGTGACGGAAACCGCCAGCGTCGCCTCTGACCGCGTCAGCGCGCCTTCGGCCATCTCGCGCGCGACCGGTTCGGAAACGGCGCCGTGGGCCAGCAGGGTTTCGGCCTTGACCCCCAGCATGGCGCGCTTGGCGGCGTTGGAATAGGTGACGAAGCCGCGATCGAAGATGTCGGACGATCCCGGCACCTCGGTGATGGCCGACGAGATCAGGCCGCCGGTGCAGCTTTCGGCGGTGGCGATCTTTGCCCCCGCGGCGCGGGCGGCGGCCAGCAGCACCTCGGCCTGGGTCATCGCATCAGCACCCCGTGGTAGAACCCGGCGGCCACCACCACCACGACCCCCGCCATCGCCCCGGCGTAAAGGTCATCCAGCATCACCCCCGCCGCATCGTGCCGCCGGTCGGCGCGCCCGACGATCCAGGGTTTCCAGATGTCGAACAGGCGGAAGAAGATGAAGGCGGTGACATAGCCGGGCCAGGGAAAATTCCAGGTGTCGAGCCCGGCGAACCAGAGCCCGGCCGAGGGCGCGCACATGGCCAGCCACTGGCCCGCGACCTCGTCGATGACGATCTCGGACGGGTCGGTATCGCCCGGCGCGCGGGTGGCCAGATCGGCGCGCACGACGGCGAAGCCCAGCAGGCTGACCAGGATGGTGCAGACCAGCAACAGCGGGAAGCCCCCGACACCGTGCAGGAAGATGGCGAAGACGACGGCCAGCGCCGAGGCCCAGGTGCCGCTGCCGGGCTGCACGTTGCCGACGCCGAAGAGGGTGGCGATCATCCGGTTCATGCGCCCACCAGCGTCGCGGTGGCCAGCGCCGCGATCCCTTCCTCGCGCCCGGTGAACCCGAGCCGTTCGGTTGTCGTTGCCTTGACGCTCACCCGGTCCTCCTCGACGCCCAGAATGCGGGCGAGTTCCCGTTGCATTTCGGTTGCATGCGGCCCGATCTTCGGACGCTCGCACATCAGTGTGACATCGCAATTCGTCAGCCGGAAGCCCCGGGCGCGCATCAGGGCGGTGGCATGGGCCAGAAAGATTTCCGAGGCGGCGCCCTTCCACTGCGGGTCGCTGGGCGGGAAATGGCGGCCGATATCGCCCGCCGCCAGCGCGCCATAGATCGCGTCGGTCAGCGCGTGCATGCCCACATCGGCGTCGGAATGGCCGACAAGGCCCTTGGGATGCGCGATCCTGACACCGCAGAGCCAGACATGGTCGCCCGGCCCGAAAGCGTGAACGTCGAAGCCGTTGCCCGTGCGAATGTCCATCTGGCGGCCTTGCAGGATACGTTCGGCCCGGTCGAAATCGCCGGGGTAGGTGAGTTTCAGGTTGTCGTCATCGCCCTCGACGATGGTGACGTCAAGACCGGCGGCGCGGGCGACCTCGACATCATCGGCGGCACCGCCCGGATGGGCGCGGTGGGCGGCAAGGATAGCATCGAAGGCGAAGGCCTGTGGCGTCTGCGCGCGGTAAAGCCCGTCGCGCGGAACGGTGCCGACGACGCGCCCGCCTGCGCCGCGCCAGAGCGCATCGGTGACGGGCAGGGCGGGCGCTGCCGCGGCGGCGGTGTCGAGCGCGACCAGCAGGCGGTGGATCAGCGCGGCGCTGACCAGCGGCCGGGCGCCGTCATGGATCAGCACGCGGGTCACGCCCTGGCCCACGAGCGACTCCAGCGCCGCCTTTACCGAGGCGTCGCGCGTGGCGCCGCCCGGCACGGCGGTGATTCGGTCGCCCAGCAGCGGCGCGGCGCGGGCCATGTCGTCGGGATGCAGCGCCAGCACGATACGGTCGATCGCCGCCAGCGCCGCAAAGGCTGCAAGCGTATGGGCCAGCACCGGACGGCCCGCGAGTATCCGCCACTGCTTCGGCAAGACCCCGCCCGCACGGGTGCCGCGCCCGGCGGCGACAAGGATCGCAGCGGTTGTCATCTTGCCTCCATCATGCGACGGCATCTGTCTAGGCGATGCCGGGGCCGCTGACAACGTGCGGGGGGATCGGGCAGATGCGCCTAAAAGATGTGCAAAGCGCATTTTCTGACCATATGGTTCAACCCGTCCGATTGCCAAGGCCGAGGTCAACCACTAGCTGCAAAGACAAGCGTAAGGATTGGGCAGTTGTCGATTAGACTTGCAGGCGAAGCGATCGACCCACCGGTGCTGCTGGCGCCGATGGCGGGCATCACGGATCTGCCGTTCCGGCGTATCGTGGCGGGTTTCGGCGCGGGCCTCGTGGTCAGCGAGATGGTCGCCAGCCGCGAAGTGGTCGCGGCACAGCCCGAGGCGCGGGCGCGGGCGGAGCTGGGTTTTGGCGAAGCCGCCACCTCGGTGCAGCTGGCCGGGCACGAGGCGCACTGGATGGCCGAGGCCGCGCGGCTGGTCGAGGCACAGGGCGCGCGGGTGATCGATATCAACATGGGCTGCCCGGCGCGGCGGGTCACCACCGGCTATTCCGGTTCGGCGCTGATGCGCGATCTGGATCACGCGCTGCGGCTGATCGACGCGGTGGTGGGTGCGGTCAAGGTGCCGGTGACGCTGAAGACCCGGCTGGGCTGGGACGGCGACACGCTGAACGCGGCCGAACTGGCGCGGCGGGCGGAAGGCGCGGGGGTGCAGATGATCACCATCCACGGCCGCACCCGCTGCCAGTTCTACACCGGCCGCGCCGACTGGGCCGCGATCCGCGCCGTCAAGGATGCGGTGACGATTCCGGTGATCGCGAACGGCGACATCACCGACGCGGGAACCGCCCGCGCGGCGCTGCGGCTGTCGGGCGCCGATGGCGTGATGGTGGGGCGCGGCGTGCAGGGGCGGCCCTGGGCGCTGGCCGAAATCGGCGCGGCGCTTTATGGGCGCCCGGCGCCGGTGGTGCCGGTCGGCGCGGCGCTGGCCGATCTGGTCGCGGCGCATCACGACGCGGTGCTGACCTTCTACGGCGCCGAGCTGGGGCTGAAGGTCGCGCGCAAACATCTGGGCTGGTATTGCGAGGCGGCGAGCGTCGCGGCTCCGCTGCGCCACGCGCTTGTCACCGCGGCATCGGCCGCGCTGGCGCAGGCGCTGATCCGCACCGCCTTTGACGAAACCGAACGGGTGGCGGCATGAAATCCGACATTCCGGCCCCCGGTATCGTCTGGGCCGCGCTGCCGCTGCCGACGCTGCTGATCGACGGCGACAACCGCATCAGCCATGCCAACCCGGCGGCCGAAACCTTCCTGAACACCTCGGCCAAGGCATTGCGCGGGGTTTCGGCCTTCGACCGGCTGGCGATCGACGCGCCGCTGGAGGAAGCCTTTGCGCGGGTGCGGGCGAACCAGTCGGCCCTGTTCGTCAACGATGTCGACGTCGGCGGCGGCGACCGTGCGCCGGTGCAATGCACGATCCAGATCGCGCCGCTGAACGATGTGCCGGATGTGCTGTTGCTGCTGATCTCGCCGCGCGACATCGCGGACCGGTTGGGGCGGTCGAAAACGATGCATTCGGCGGCGAAGTCGGCGATCGGCATGGCCGAAATGCTGGCGCATGAAATCAAGAACCCGCTCGCAGGCATTTCGGGGGCGGCGCAGCTGCTGTCGATGGGCCTCAGCGCGGAAGACCGCGAGCTGACCGACCTGATCGTCGAGGAAACCCGGCGGATCGTGAAGCTGCTGGAGCAGGTCGAGCAGTTCGGCAACCTGCGCCCGCCGGAACGGCGCGCGGTGAACATCCATGACGTGCTCGACCGGTCGCGCAAATCGGCGCTGGTGGGCTTTGCGGCGCGGATGCAGATCATCGAGGATTACGACCCCTCGCTGCCGCCCGCGCTGGCCGATGGCGACCAGCTGTTGCAGGTGTTCCTGAACCTCTTGAAGAACGCGGCCGAGGCGGCGGGGCCGAAGGGCGGCACGATCCGGCTGCACACGTTCTATGACCAGTCGCTGCGGCTGCGGCGCAAGGACGGCGCGCGGGCGCCGTTGCCCTTGCAGATCGAGATCATCGACGACGGCCCCGGCCTGCCACCCGAGATTGCCGCCGATATCTTTGAGCCCTTCGTGTCGGGGCGCGAAAACGGCACCGGCCTTGGCCTTGCGCTGGTGTCGAAGATCATCACCGACCACGACGGCTGGATCGCCGTCGACTCGGTGCCCGGCCGGACGGTGTTCCGCGTGTCGTTGCCGGTGATTCCCAAGAGCATGGAGAGCGAGTGATGGACGGAACGGTTCTGGTGGCGGATGACGACCGGACGATCCGCACGGTTCTGACGCAGGCGCTGACGCGGGCGGGCTGCAAGGTTCATGCGACGTCGAGCCTGATGACGCTGATGCGCTGGATCGAAGAGGGCAAGGGCGACCTTGTGATCTCGGACGTGATGATGCCCGACGGCAACGGGCTGGAGGCGCTGCCGCGGATTTCCAAGGAACGCCCCGGCCTGCCGGTGATCGTGATTTCGGCGCAGAACACGATCATGACGGCGATTCAGGCGGCCGAGGCGGAAGCCTATGACTATCTGCCCAAGCCGTTCGATCTGCCCGACCTGATGAAACGCGCCGCCCGCGCGCTGGAAACCAAGCGCCGGGTGCAGCCGCGCAAACCCGAAACCCGGCAGGAAGGCGAAGACCTGCCGCTGGTGGGGCGCACGGCGCAGATGCAGGCGCTTTACCGGCTGGTGGCGCGGGTGATGAACACCGACCTGCCGGTGCTGATCACCGGCGAGTCGGGCACCGGCAAATCGCTGATCGCGCGGGCGATCCATGACTTTTCCGACCGCCGCAACCAGCCGTTCGTGGTGGTCGCTGCGGCCGATCTGTCGGGCGCCGATGGGCCGTCGTCGGTGCTGGCGCGGGCGCGTTCGGGGTCTTTGGTGTTCGACGAGGTGTCGGATTACGAGGACGAACAGCAGGCCCGCGTGGTGCGGATGCTGGACGCGCTCGGCGACATGGCGCCGCGGGTGATGGCGACCTCGCAGGCCGACCTGTCGGGGCAGATCGAGGCGGGCAAGTTCCGCCGCGATCTGTTCTACCGGTTGGGCGGCGTCACCATCTCGGTGCCCAGCCTGCGCGAGCGGGTGGATGACATTCCGCTGCTGGCCGAACACTTCCTGACCCGGGGCGACCGCGAGGTGGGAACCCGGCGCCGGTTCGCGGCCGACGCGCTGGAACTGGTGCGCGCCTACAGCTGGCCCGGCAACGTGCGGCAGCTGGAAAATACCGTGCGGCGGCTGGTGGTTACCTCGTCCGAGGAAGAGATCACGCGGACCGAGGTCGAGGCCGTTCTAGGCAACCAGCCGGCGATGGAACCGCTGCGCGGCGGCGGCGAGGGCGAGAAGCTTTCCGCCTCTGTCGCGCGCCATCTGAAGCGGTATTTCGACCTGCACGGCGGCGCGCTGCCACCGCCCGGCGTCTATCAGCGCATCCTGCGCGAAGTGGAAACGCCGCTGATCGAGATCGCGCTGGATGCCACCGCGGGAAATCAGGCGAAGTGTGCCGACCTGTTGGGAATCAACCGCAATACGCTGCGCAAGAAGATTACCGATCTGGATATTCGCGTGACACGCCGCCGGAAATTGATGTAAAAGCGCAACAGAGGCGTGGCCAATCGGCGCCAGTCGATTCAGCTCACCCGGATTGAGGCAGTGGGGGGAAGAGCCCCGAAGGTCTAAGGAATATCGCGTGCAGCGCGCGGCGCGCAATTTGACGCTTCAGCGCCTGAATTGGTTGCGCAAGCAGCGCCGTTTGCAGACGGCGGCAACGCTTGCGCTGGTGTTGCTTGGCCCGCTGCTGACGCTGGCGACCTATCTGGCCTTCGGCCCGTTCAGTCAGGGCGCTTCGTCGCCGTTGCTGCGCGTCGTGCTGCTGGCCGACCTGATCTACATCCTGTCGGTCGCGGCGATGGTGCTGAGCCGGATCGCGCGCATGATCTCGGAACGGCGGTCGCAATCGGCGGGCTCGCGGCTGCACATGCGGCTGACCGGCGTCTTTGTGGTGATCGCGCTGATCCCGACGATTCTGGTCGCCACCTTCGCGGTGCTGACGGTGAATGTCGGGCTCGAAGGCTGGTTTTCCAACCGGGTGCAGCAGGTGGTGGCCAACTCGCTGTCGGCCGCGCAGGCCTATGAGGGCGAGCATCGCCACGACCTGACGGTAGATACCGACGCGCTGGCGAAGTTCCTCGACGATGCGCGGGCAACCAATTTCTACATCGGCGACGGCGATCTGCGGCAGTTGCTGACCGAGGGGCAGGCGCGGATTCAGCGCGGTTTGCGCGGCGCCTACATCATCGACGGCGAGGCGAAGATCAGGGCGCGGGGCGAGCGGTCGTATCTGTTCAACTACAATGCGCCCTCGGCCAAGGATCTTGCCGATGCCGCGGATGGCAAGACCGTGCTGGTCGACGACTGGGGCAACAACGAGCTGCGCGCGCTGATCGCGCTGCCGGCCTATGCTGACCGTTACCTCTACGTCTCGCGTGCGGTGGACGGCAACATCCTGAAACTGCTGGATGAAACCCAGCAGACCGTGCACCTTTACCAGCAGCTTGAAAACAACCGCGGCTCGCTGCTGTTCGAGTTCGGGCTGCTCTACCTCGGCTTCGCGCTGATCCTGATCCTGGCGGCGATCTGGCTGGGCCTCGGCTTCGCCGAACGGCTGGCGCGCCCGGTGGGGCGGCTGGCGGGGGCGGCGCAGCGGGTCGGCGCGGGCGATCTGGACGTGCAGGTGATCGAGGAAGAGGGCGACGACGAGATCGCCATGCTCGGCCGCCTGTTCAACCAGATGACGCGGCAGTTGCGCGGCCAGCGCGATGCGCTGATGCAAAGCCACGGCCAGACCGAGCTGCGGCGGCGGCAGTTCGATTCCGTGCTGTCGTCGGTGACGGCCGGGGTGATGGGGCTGGATGCGCAGGGGCGGATCGACTTCATCAACCGCGCGGCGCAGCGCCTGTTGGGGCTGGAGGAAGGGCGCGACCACGGCCGCGACCTTGCGCGCGCGGCGCCCGAGTTGCAGCACCTGTTCGAACGGCTGCGCGACGGCACCGGCGGCGTCGTGCAGGAGGAAATCAAGATCAGCCGCAAGGGGCGGCTGGAAAGCCTGCTGGTGCGGATGGCGATGCGGCGCAGCGAATCGGGCAGCCTCGAAGGCTATGTGGTGGCCTTCGACGATGTGACCGAACTGGTCAGCGCACAGCGGATGGCGGCCTGGGGCGATGTTGCCCGCCGCATCGCGCATGAGATCAAGAACCCGCTGACGCCGATCCAGCTGTCGGCCGAGCGGATCCGGCGCAAGTTCCGCCCGCTGGTTGGCGATCAGGTCGAGGCGCTGGACCAGTATACCGACGTGATCGTGCGCCAGACCAACGACCTGCGCCGGATCGTCGACGAGTTTTCCAAGTTTGCCCGGATGCCGGAACCGGAACGCGCCGAGCATGACCTGACCCGGCTGGTGCGCGATGCGGTGGTGCTGCAGGAAAGCGCGCTGCACGGCGCGCGGCTGGTGGCCGACCTGCCGGACGGGCCGATGATGATGTATCTGGATGCGACGCTGCTGTCGCAGGCGTTAACAAACCTGATCAAGAACGCCGGGGAAGCAATTGAAAGCCTTATTGAAAAAGGCGCGCCAACCAACTACGCCCCCGAGGTGCGGGTCAGCCTTGGAACCGACGAGTCGGCGGTGGTGATCCGGATCGCGGACAATGGCATCGGCCTGCCCGAAGACCGGGCGCGGCTTTTTGAACCCTATGTGACGACGCGCGCCAAAGGTACTGGGTTGGGGCTGCCGATCGTCAAGAAGATCATCGAGGATCAGGGCGGCACGCTCGCCCTTCTGGACGCGCCGCCGTTCGGCGCCGACGGGCGGGTAGGGGCGATGGCCGAAATCCGGCTGCCCTTGCCCGCGCGGCAGGCGCGCGGACCGCGCGACCACAGAAAGACCCCGGAACCGGGGACCACGGCACAGGCGACGACAGAGCAAGAGGGACGGTAGATGGGTGGCATTCTGATTGTCGACGACGAACGCGATATCCGCGAACTGATCTCGGACATCCTGCGCGACGAAGGCTATGCGACGCGGCTTGCCGGCAACTCTGACGATTGCATGGCGGCGATCAATGCGGATGCGCCGGCGCTGATGATCCTCGACATCTGGCTGAAAGACAGCCGGATGGACGGTATCGACATCCTGAAGACGGTGAAACGCGACAACCCCGACGTGCCGGTGGTGATCATCTCGGGGCATGGCAACATCGAGATTGCGGTGGCCGCGATCAAGCAGGGCGCCTACGACTTCATCGAGAAGCCGTTCAACATCGACCAGCTGATGGTGGTGGTCAGCCGCGCGATGGAAACCTCGCGGCTCCGGCGCGAAAATTCCGACCTGCGCCGCCGCGATGTGACGACGGCCGAGATGATCGGTTCGGGATCGGCCTTCAAGCTGTTGAAATCGCAGATGGACAAGGTCACGAAGTCGAACGGGCGGGTGATGCTGTGGGGGCCGTCCGGGTCGGGCAAAGAGGTCGCCGCCCGCTTCATCCACGCGCAATCGACGCGGGCGGCGGGGCCGTTCATCACCGTCACCTCTGCCTCGATCCGGCCCGACCGGATGGAAGAGGTGCTGTTTGGCCGCGAAACGCCCGAACGCGGGATCGAGCCGGGGCTGCTGGAACAGGCGCATGGCGGGGTGATCTATTTCGACGAGGTCGCCGACATGCCGCTGGGCACCCAGTCGAAGATCCTGCGCGTGCTGGTGGAACAACAATTCACCCGCGCGGGCGGCACCGACAAGGTGCGGGTCGACATCCGTGTGATTTCCTCGACCACCCGCGACCTGAAGGCCGAAATCGGCGCGGGCCGGTTCCGACAGGAACTGTTCGACCGCCTCAATGTGGTGCCGATCGCTGTGCCCTCGCTGGACGAGCGGCGCGAGGACATCCCCGAGCTTGCCCAGCATTTCATCGAGGCGTTCAACCGCACCCAGGGCCTGCCGCTGCGCGAGCTGAGCGAAGAGGCCACCGCGCTGTTGCAGACCATGCCCTGGCCCGGCAATGTGCGGCAGTTGCGCAACGTGATCGAGCGCGTGCTGATCCTGGGCGAGGGCACCGGCCCGATCGAGGCCCGCGAACTGCCCGGCCGCGAGGGCGGTGGCGGCGAAACCGACGGCCGCATCGTGCTCAGCGGCGGGCTGGCCACGCTGCCGCTGCGCGAGGCGCGCGAATTGTTCGAGCGCGAATACCTGCTGACCCAAATCAACCGGTTCGGCGGAAACATCAGCCGCACGGCAAGTTTCGTTGGCATGGAACGCTCGGCATTGCACCGTAAGTTGAAGTCGCTTGGCGTGGTGACGACGGCGAAAGCCGGCAACCGAGTCGCGCATCTGGACGAGGACGAGGAAGAGGTCGAGTGACCAATGGGCAATAGGTCCGTAACGGACTGATTTTGGGGCTGGAATCTGGTGAAGTCCCGCTTCATACTGCCGCGGGGGAGGCTTGAAGCCTTCGCATCGGGACGTGCCAGGCAAGGTGCGCGACAAGAAAAAAGGCAACAAGAACATGGCCGCCGACAAACAAAATTTGCAGGACGCTTTTCTCAACCACGTTCGCAAGACCAAGATTCCGGTCACGATATTCCTGATCAACGGGGTGAAGCTGCAGGGTGTCATCACCTGGTTTGACAATTTCTGCGTGCTCTTGCGCCGCGACGGGCAATCGCAGCTGGTCTACAAGCACGCGATTTCCACCATCATGCCGGGCCAGCCGATCAGCCTTTATGACGGCGAGGACTGACCCCCGTCATGGCTGAAGGCGGCGCCCTGCGCGCCTATGTCCTGCATCCGGACCTGAAAGCCGACCGCAGCCGCCGCACCCCCGAACACGGTCTGGCCGAGGCCGTGGCCTTGGCGCAGGCCATGCCCGACCTCGACATCGCCGGGGCCGAGGTGGTGCGCGTGCCGCGCATCTCGCCCGCGACGCTGTTCGGGTCAGGCAAGGTCGCCGAGCTGAAGGACCGGTTCGCCACGCTGGACATCGGGCTGGTGCTGGTCGATGGCCCGGTCAGCCCGGTGCAGCAGCGCAATCTGGAAAAGGAATGGGGGCTGAAGCTGCTCGACCGGACCGGGTTGATCCTTGAGATCTTCGCCGACCGCGCCCGCACCCGCGAAGGCGTGATGCAGGTGGACCTTGCCGCGCTTTCCTATCAGCGCACCCGGCTGGTGCGGGCCTGGACCCACCTTGAACGCCAGCGCGGCGGCTTCGGCTTTGTCGGCGGCCCCGGCGAAACGCAGATCGAGGCCGACCGCCGCGCGATCGACGAACAGGTGTTGAAGCTGAAACGTCAGCTTGAACGCGTGGTGAAAACCCGCGAGCTGCACCGCGCAGCGCGCAAGAAGGTGCCGTTTCCGGTGGTCGCGCTGGTGGGCTACACCAACGCCGGAAAATCCACGCTGTTCAACCGGATGACCGGCGCCGAGGTGCTGGCGAAAGACATGCTGTTCGCCACGCTCGACCCCACCATGCGCGGCGTCGTGCTGCCCTCGGGGCGCAAGGTGATCCTGTCGGATACGGTGGGCTTCATCTCGGACCTGCCGCCGCAGCTGGTCGCCGCCTTCCGCGCCACGCTGGAAGAGGTGCTGGAGGCCGATCTGATCCTGCATGTGCGCGACATCAGCCACCCCGAGACGGCAGAGCAGGCGGCCGATGTGGCGACGATCTTGACCAGCCTTGGCGTGCGGCGCGAGGTGCCGCAGCTTGAGGTCTGGAACAAGATCGACCTGACCAGCGGCGAGACGCGCGCAAGCTTGGAAACCCAGGCGGCGCGCAGCGAGACCATCATCGCGCTGTCGGCGCTGACCGGCGAGGGGCTGCCACGGCTGCTTGATCTGGTGTCCGACCTGTTGGGCGAGGAAACGACCGAACGAACGTTCATTTTACCCTTTTCCGAGGGCCGCCGCCGCGCCTGGCTGCACGATCAGGGCGTGGTTCTGGCTGAAACGCAGGGTGAAGAGGGCTATACCCTCACCGTGCGCTGGACCGCCCGGCAGGAAAAGCGCTACCGCGAGCTTTGATCCCGGGGGCAGGCGCCCCCGCCCTCAGCCGCCCGTGGCCGGCGTCAGTTCGGTGATGCCGACCGCGCCCGCCCGCGCCAGACCGGGGTCGAGCGACATCGGGATATATTCGCCGCGCCGCCACAACTCGCCCAGATCGTCGTAGAACCGGCTGAGTGGATGGCCCGACTGGCCGGTGGCGGTGATGAAGACCGAACTGTCGGGGTCGGCGAAATCGTAGACGCCGCGATAGCCCGCGCCATGCACATCAAGGTAGGGGTTGGGCCCGCTGCCCTTGGTCTGGCCGCGGTTCAGCGTATCGTCGCCGCCGCTGACCGACTGGCGGATATCCACGAAATAGCGCAGCAGCGGGGTGTTGCCCAGCACCGGATGGTCATGCGTCGCCTGATGCGCATCGCCCCAGCGCCAGCTTTCGATCTTCTTGCCATAGCGCTGCGACAGCCACAGCAGCGCGTCATCCAACGAGACTTTCGCCATGTCGTCGCAGGTCTCGACCCGGGTGGATTGCACCACATCGCACCAGACCCCGGCGCCGTCGGTATTCCTGAACACACGTTCAATGAAGACCGGATCGAGGTGGGTGAATTCATCCGCCAGCGGCCCAAGCTCGTCGCGGATGATGCGATCCTGCAGGGAATGCATCCATGCGGCGTAGATCAGCGGCTCTGGCATGTGTTCGTTCATGTCGCCGTTCCAGTCGGCCAGCATCTTCAGCGCCTGCTGGCGCATCGCGTCGGGGGTGCCGTCGGGCGCAGTCTCGCCGCTGTACCACAGGTTCTTGGCGATCAGCGGCAACAGCCGCCGCGCGGTCGGGCTGACGGTATCCAGCTGCGCCTCGGTGAAGCTTTCGCGGGTATGCACCTCGCGCGTCTTCATCAGTGCCAGCCAGCGCTGGATGCGCTCGGTGTCGCCCCATTCAAAGCTGAAGTTGTCGGGGTAGGGGCGATCGACGATCTTGTTGTTGGTGTTGCCCAGAATGCCGGTCGGCGGGTTCACCCAGCTCGGGTTGTCGGAGTAGGGCCGCATCCCCAGCCAGCCGTTTTCCGGCAGCCAGCCCTGGTTCGGCATCCGCCCCTGCGTGGTGTTGCGGGCATCGCGCCTGGGCATGGCGCCGATCACCTGCATCGCGATGCCCTGCTGGTCGGCCAGCATCAGGTTCTGCGACGGCGCGATGTAAAGCTCGCCCGCCTTGATCGCCTCGCCGACCGATTGCGCGTGATCAAGGCGCACCGCCGCCGTCATCGAGGTGTCGGCCCCGCTGAGCGCGGTCCAGCTGAGCGACATGACATGCCCGGCGGGGGTGATGGCGCCAAGGTTGTAAAGCGTGCCGGGCAGCACCGGGCCGTTATCGGTCCAGCGCAGGGTAACCGTTACCGGCGCCGCGCCCTTCACGGTGATGATCGACTGCCGGGTGACGAAGGGTTTCCAGCCGGTCGGGGTCAGGTATTCGTTCGGGTTGTCGGGGTTCACCTTCTCGATATGCAGATCCTGATCGTCAAGATACGAGGTCGTCAGCCCCCAGCCCAGCTTGTCGCTGCGCCCGACCAGCACCAGCGGCATGCCCGGAATGGTGCCGCCGATGATGCCGCCACTCGTCAGTTGCAGCCGGGCCAGATACCAGATCGTCGGCGCGGTAAAGCCGAGGTGGGGGTCGTTCGCCAGCAGCGACCCGCCCGCCGCCGAGCGTGACGGCGCCGCCGCCCAGGCGTTCGAGGCGCCCGCGAAGGCGATATCCTTGAACGGCGACAGCGGATCTGGATCGACGTTCAGGCCCGCGTAGCTGGGCTGCACGGTCGGGAACAGGCTGGAAAAGCTGGGCAGCGCCGCCACCGGATCGTTCGGGTCGTCGGGCAGGATGTCCTTCAGCCGGTCGGGCGAGACCAGCAGCGATGTGCGCGCCCTGAGTACCTCGGATTCGAGATGCGAGGACAGTTGCAGCGCCATCAGCTTCAGGATCGCGAGCGAGTCGGCGGGGGTCCAGACTGCCACCTTGGGCCGGAACAGGAAGAACTCTGGCGCGCCACGGCCCAGGGCATCCTTGTTGACGATGTCGATCCAGGCGTTCACGCCGCGCGAATAAGCCTCCAGCGCGGCCGTGGTGGGGGCGTCCTGCGCGGCGACCGATTGCGCGGCCAGCCCGTAGAGGTCGAGCCGCCGCATCAGCTCGTCAATCTTCTCGGTGCGGTCGCCGAACAGTTCCGACAGGCGGCCCTGCGCGGTGCGGCGCAGCATCGTCATCTGCCACAGCCGGTCCTGCGCATGCACGAAACCCAGGCCGAAATAGACGTCATCGTCGGTCTTGCCGAAGATATGCGGCACGTCGGCGTTGTTGCGCACGATCTCGACCGGGGCGGTGATCCCGGCAATCTTGTAATGCGCGTTGTAGTCGGGCAGCGAGCGCGACAGGAAGTAATAGGCCAGCCCCCCCGCCAGCGCCGCCAGAACCAGAAGCCCGGTAAGCATGCGCAAGAGCCAGCGGAACAGGGTGACCATCGGGATCCTCGGCTTGACGGTTTCGGCGGAGCGGTTAGGTAGGGTCGAGCATTAGTCGAAACAAACCGAGGGGGGAAGTCATGGCAAAGGTTGCATTTCTGGGGCTGGGGGTCATGGGTTTCCCGATGGCGGGGCATCTGGCCAAGGCCGGGCACGCGGTAACGGTCTACAATCGCACGGCAGCCAAGGCCGCGGCCTGGGTTGCCCAGCATGGCGGCAAGTCGGCCGCGACACCGGCCGAAGCGGCGGCGGGTGCCGACTTCGTGATGGCCTGTGTCGGCAACGATGATGACCTGCGCGCGGTCTGCCTTGGCGAGGCCGGCGCCTTCGCGGGCATGACGGCGGGCACCGTATTTGTCGATCACACCACGGTTTCGGCCAAGGTCACGCGCGAGCTTGCAGCGGCGGCGGCCGGGCTGCGGATCGGCTTTGTCGATGCGCCGGTTTCCGGCGGGCAGGCGGGGGCCGAAAACGGCGCCCTGTCGGTGATGTGCGGCGGGGTCGCGGCCGACTATGCCCGTGCCGAGCCGGTGATCGCTGCCTATGCGCGCATCTGCCGCCGCATCGGCGACAGCGGCGCGGGCCAGATCGCCAAGATGATGAACCAGATCTGCATCGCGGGCACCGTGCAAGGGCTGGCCGAGGCGCTGCGCTTTGGCGAAAAGGCGGGGCTGGATGGCGAGGCGGTGGTCGAGGTGATCAGCCAGGGTGCCGCCGGGTCGTGGCAGATGGTGAACCGGCACAAGACCATGCTGGCGGGCAAGTTCGACTATGGTTTCGCGGTCGACTGGATGCGCAAGGATCTGGGCATCTGCCTTGCCACCGCAGATGAGATCGGGGCACCGCTGCCGCTGACCGCGCTGGTCGACCAGTTTTACAAGGACGTGCAGGCGATCGGCGGCGCGCGCTGGGATACCTCGTCGCTGATCGAGCGGCTGCGGCGGCTGAGCTGAGCGCCCCGGCGCGCGGGCGGACCCGCGCGCCGATGGCCTGCCGTCAGGGCAGGATGCGGGTGTATTTCGTGCCGCCCAGCGTGGCGCCCGCGATCAGGCCGGCTTGGCCGAAGACCAGCGCCACCACCGGCGCCATCTCGGTCGTGGTGTCCACGCCCATGCTGCCGCCCTTGTTGGAAATCGCATAGCGCAGGTCGGCGCCCGCCGACCATCCATCCGAGCGGCGGAAATCCTCCAGCGCGGGCTGCGTCATGAAGTAAAGCACATGCGCGTATTGCTGCGCGCCGATCTGGAAGCCGAAGGTGGCGCGGGTCGCCGAATAGTAATCGACCGTCACGCCGTTGATGCGCAGCGCGCCGCGCCCGTAGGCGCCGCCGATGCCAAACCCGGCCTCGGTGATCAGCGGCATGTAGAGGATGCCGACCGCCTTGTGCTTCAGCTCATCGGTGCCGGGGAAAGAGTTGTGCAGGTATTGCTCGGTCGCATCCACGCGGGCGTCGATGGTGGCCGCGCCCTTGTTGCCGATGCCGTTGCCGCAGGCGGCAAGCGTTGCGGTCGATCCGATCCCGATCAGGAAACCGCGCCGTGTCACACTGTTCATGAGAATCATCTGCTCCTGCCTGTCTTGCGCCGGGCCTCGCCCGATGTGGGGCCGTTATCCGGCCGTTGCACCAAAGATAGTGGTTTTTCCCGTCGCTGTCACGCCTGGCCCGCACCCGGCGGGCGAAGCTTTGCCGATGCTCAGGCGCCGCTGGCCAGCAACAGCGCCGCCTCGGGCGCGAAATAGGTCAGGATGCCGTCACAACCTGCGCGTTTGAAGGCCAGCAGGCTTTCCATCATGACCTTCTCGCCATCGACCCAGCCGTTCAGCGCCGCGCCGCGCAACATCGAATATTCGCCCGACACCTGATAGGCATAGGTTGGCACGCCAAACGTGTCTTTCACCCGGCGGCAGATGTCGAGGTAGGGCATCCCCGGCTTCACCATCACCATGTCGGCGCCCTCGCGCAGGTCGCGCTCGATCAGGCGCAGCGCCTCGTCGGAATTGCCGGGGTTCATCTGGTAGGTCTTCTTGTCGCCCTTCAATGCGCCCGAGGCGCCGACCGCATCGCGGAACGGGCCATAGAAGGCGCTGGCGTATTTCGCGGCATAGCTGAGGATCGTCACATTGCGGTGATCCGCCGCCTCCAGCGCCTGCCGGATCGCGCCGATGCGGCCATCCATCATGTCCGAGGGGCCAAGAATGTCGGCGCCCGACTCGGCCTGCGCCAGCGCCATCTTCACCAGCGCCTCGACCGACTCGTCGTTCAGGATCACGCCGTCGCGCACCAACCCGTCGTGCCCGTTGGCATTGTAGGGGTCGAGTGCCACATCGGTCATCACCGCAATCTCCGGCACCTCGGCCTTGATCGCCCGGATCGCCCGGTTGGCGAGGTTGTCGGGGTTCCAGGCTTCCTCGCAGGTTTCGGTCTTCAGCGCCGGATCGGTGTAGGGAAAGAGGCAAATCGCCGGAATCCCCAAGCCCGCCGCCCGTTCCGCCGCCGCCACGACCCGGTCGACCGACAGCCGCGACACGCCCGGCATCGAGCCGATCGGTTCGTCGACATTCATGCCGTCGCGGATGAACACCGGCCAGATCAGGTCTTTCACCGACAGGCGGTTTTCCTGTGTCAGGTCGCGCAATGCGGTGCTGGCGCGGGTGCGCCGGAACCGCGTGGTGGGAAAGGCGGCTTGCGTAGGGCGCATCCGCGGCCTCCGTGCTGGAACATCGCGCCTTGCGTGGCATGGATTTCGGCGTATCTCAAGGCTAGGATTCATGTCCGGGCGCCGCTAGGGTCGCCGAAAATCAAGGCGGAAGGCTGGGGCGGGTGCATTTCTACAATACGGTGCTTGAACTCATCGACCTCAGGTCGTTCTCCAACCTCTGGTTCTGGATCGCGTTGGCGGTGGTGTGGTCCTCGACCAGCCACTGGGTGCTGGGTGTGCCTTACGACATGGTGCTGCGCGCCCGCCGCAGCGGCGGGCAGGCGATGACCGATCTGGAGGTGCTGACCCGGATCAACGCCGACCGGCTGTTGTATATCGCGCGCACCTCGGGGCTCTGGCTGCTGGGGTTCCTGTTTTTCCTGCTGACCGCGCTGGTGGTGCTGGGGTTCTACTACCACGTCGAATTCGCGCAGGCGGTGTTTCTGCTGGCGATGCCGCTTAGCCTCGTCGGCGTGCTCAGCATCGCCACCGCGCGGCGCATCGAGAACGGCGAGGGCACCGGCGAGGCGCTGGAGCGGCGGCTGCACCGGCACCGCCTGATCACCCAGCTGATCGGCATGGTGGCGATTTTCGTCACGGCACTGTGGGGCATGTACCAGAACATCGCGCTCAGCCTGCTCGGGCATTGACATCGCGGCCGGTGCGGATAGGTCAGCGCGATGACGAACGGCACCCAGATCGTGATGGGCGGCGCGCCCGAGGGCTACGACGCCCGCCTGCTTGCCCGCGAGATGGAGCGGACGGGCCATGCCGTCATGCACATCGCGCGCGACGACAAGCGGCTGGAGGCGATGCGGCTGGCGCTGGCCTTCTTCGCACCGCAGGCCACCGTGCTGACGCTGCCCGCCTGGGATTGCCTGCCCTACGACCGTATCTCGCCCAACCCCGACGTGTCGGCCGCGCGGATGGCGACGCTGGCGGCATTGGCGCAGGGGCTGGCGGGGCCCTTCGTGCTGCTGACGACGCTGAATGCCGCCACCCAGCGCCTGCCCGCGCGGGCAGTGCTGAAGGGCGCGGCCTTTTCGGCCCGCGTCGGCACGCGGATCGACGAACCCGCGCTGCGCGGCTTTCTGGTGCGGATGGGGTTTTCGCAAACCTCCACCGTGTCGGAACCGGGCGACTATGCGGTGCGCGGCGGCATCATCGACATCTATCCGCCGGGCGATCAGGGCCCGGTGCGGCTTGACCTGTTCGGTGACGTGCTTGACGGGGCGCGGCGGTTCGACCCGGTCACGCAGCGCACCACGGAAAAGCTGACAACCGTCGATTTCGCCCCGGTGTCCGAGGTGATCCTTGACGAGGCGGCGATCACCCGGTTCCGGCAGAACTATCGCATCGAATTCGGCGCGGCGGGCACCGACGATCCACTTTACGAGGCGGTCAGCGCCGGGCGCAAGCATCAGGGGATGGAGCATTGGCTGCCCTTCTTCCACGACCGGCTGGAAACCCTGTTCGACTATCTGCCCGAAGCCTCGGTGATGCTGGACGATCAGGTCACGCCGCAACGGCTGAGCCGCTGGGACGGCATCGCCGACCAGTATGACGCGCGGCGTGAGGCGTTGACCGCCAAGGGCCGGATGGACACGGTCTACAAACCCTGCCCGCCGGGCGCGCTGTACCTTGACGATGCCGGCTGGGAACGGGCGGTGGCGGGGCACCGGGTGGTGCAGCTGAACCCGCTGCCGCAGCCGACCGGGCTGGGCGTGGTGGACGCGGGCGGCCGCATCGGGCGCAATTTCTCGCCCGAACGCCAGCTTGAAAACGTCAGCCTTTTCGGCGCCTTGGCGGACCATCTTCGGGCAAAACGTCAAGACGGACAGGTGGTCATCACCAGCTATTCCGAAGGCGCGCGCGAACGCCTGAAGGGGTTGATGGAGGATCAGGGCGTCAAGGGCGCGACCGAGATCCGCGATGCCCGCGAGGTGCCGCCGGGCAAGGGCGGGCTGTTCCTGGCGATCTGGCCGCTGGATCACGGCTTCGAAGGCCCCGGCCTGACCGTCGTCTCGGAACAGGACGTGCTTGGCGACCGGTTGGTGCGATCCACCAAAAAACGCAGGAAAGCCGATAACTTCCTGACCGAAGCTCAATCGCTTTCACCGGGCGATCTGGTGGTGCATGTCGAACACGGCGTGGGCCGTTATACCGGGCTGGAGACGATCACCGCCCTTGGCGCGCCGCATGAATGCATCGCGCTGGAATATGCCGAAGGGGCAAGGCTTTACCTGCCGGTCGAGAACATCGAACTGCTCAGCCGCTATGGCCATGAAGAGGGGCTGCTGGACCGGTTGGGCGGCGGCGCCTGGCAGGCCAAGAAGGCCAAGCTGAAAGAACGTATTCGCGAGATCGCCGACCGCCTGATCCGCATCGCCGCCGAACGCCAGTTGCGCCATGCCCCCATCCTGGAGGCGCCGCATTCGATCTGGGAAGCCTTCGCCGCCCGCTTTCCCTATCAGGAAACCGATGATCAGCTTTCCGCCATCGAGGACGTGATCCACGATCTGGAGGCGGGCGTGCCGATGGACCGGCTGGTGGTGGGCGATGTCGGCTTCGGCAAGACCGAGGTGGCAATGCGCGCGGCCTTTGTCGCTGCCATGTCGGGCGTGCAGGTGGCGGTGATCGCCCCCACCACGCTGCTGGCGCGCCAGCATTTCAAGAGCTTCGCGGAACGGTTCCGGGGCTTCCCGATCACCGTGCGGACGCTGTCGCGCTTCGTTTCGACCAAGGAAGCCAGTGCCACGCGGGCGGGGCTGACCGATGGCAGCGTCGACATCTGCATCGGCACCCACGCGCTGCTGGCGAAATCGGTGAAGTTCAAGAACCTCGGCCTGATGGTGATCGACGAAGAACAGCACTTCGGCGTGACCCACAAGGAACGGCTGAAGGAAATGCGATCCGACGTCCATGTGCTGACGCTGACCGCGACGCCGATTCCGCGCACGCTGCAACTGTCGCTTACCGGGGTCCGCGACCTCTCGATCATCGGCACCCCGCCGGTGGACCGGCTGGCGATCCGCACTTACGTCAGCGAGTTCGACACCGTGACGCTGCGCGAGGCGCTGTTGCGCGAACACTATCGCGGCGGGCAGTCGTTCTTCGTGGTGCCCCGCATCGCCGACCTGCCAGAGATGCAGGCTTTCCTTGCCGATCATGTGCCCGAGGTTTCGGTGGTCATCGCGCATGGCCAGATGGCGGCGGGCGAACTCGACGACCGCATGAACGCCTTCTACGACGGCAAGTATGACGTGCTGCTGGCCACCACGATCATCGAATCGGGCCTCGACATCCCGACCGCCAACACGATGATCGTGCACCGCGCCGACATGTTCGGCCTGTCGCAGCTGTACCAGATCCGCGGCCGGGTCGGGCGGTCCAAGACGCGGGCCTATTGCTACCTGACGACCAAGCCGCGCGCACCCTTGACGCCGCAGGCGGTGAAGCGGCTGCGGCTGCTGGGCAGCCTCGACAGCCTCGGCGCCGGGTTCACGCTGGCGAGCCAGGATCTCGACCTGCGCGGCGCGGGCAACATCCTGGGCGAAGAGCAATCGGGCCACATTACTGAAGTCGGCTACGAGCTTTACCAGTCGATGCTGGAAGAGACGATCGCCCGGATCAGATCGGGCGAGTTGCAGGGACTGAGCCCCGCCGACGACCAATGGGCGCCGCAGATCAACCTGGGCGTGCCGGTGCTGATCCCGGAACCCTATGTGCCCGATCTCGACGTGCGTCTGGGCCTGTACCGCCGCCTGTCGGGGCTGACGACGAAGGTGGAGCTTGAGGGTTTCGCCGCCGAGATGATCGACCGGTTTGGCCCGCTGCCGAAAGAGGTCAACACGCTGATGCTGGTGATCCGCATCAAGGCGATGTGCAAGCGGGCGGGCATCTCGCGGCTCGACTGCGGGCCGAAGGGCGCCACGGTGCAGTTCCACAACGACAAGTTCGCCAACCCGGCGGGGCTGGTCGAATATCTGCAGGTGCAGGCCGGCGCCGCGCGGATCAAGGACAACAAGATCGTGCTGGCGCAGGCTTTCGCCACCGAGGCCGAGCGGATCAAGGGCGCCTTCGGCATCGCCCGCGATCTGGCCGAGAAGGTGGTAAACCCCGACGCCAAGCCGAAAACCGCCCCGAAACCGGCGCCGCCACCGCCGCCGAAGCCGGTGGCCAAGCCCACCCCGAAACCCTCTTGGACGAAACCCCGCCGCTAGTAATAGCGCGGGATCGTCCGCATCAGGCCCCAGCCCGCCGCGCACAGCGCCGCGACCGCCACCATCAGCGGCACCGGCGTGCCGTTGAACGCCAGCCCGATCGGCGCCGCGATGGCGACGGCCAGCACCGTCGAGATGCAGCCGTTCACCGACGCCGCCATGCCCGCGATATGGCCCAGCGGCTCCAGCGCCAGCGCGTTCAGGTTGCCCAGCGTCAGCCCGGTCATGAAGAAGACCGAGATCGTCCAGACCAGATAGGCCGGAAAGGCCAGCCAGTCCGGCAACACGCCGCCCGCCATCAGCGCCGCCATCGCCGACGACAGCAGGATCTGCCCGCCCAGCGTGACGGTGATCAGCAGCCGCATCCCCAGCCGCACCACCAGCGTGGCGTTCAGCAGGCTGGCGCCGCCCGAGATCAGCGCGATGACGGCGAACCAGATCGGAAAGCTTTCGGCGCGCCCGAACGAGATGTCGAAGATCTGCTGGGTCGAGGACAGCGTGCCGAACAGCGCGCCATAAACCAGCGTCTGCACCGCGATCGAGGTGACCACCAGCCGGTGCGACATCACCTCGCGCGCGGCGACGCCCAGCGGCGATAGCCGCAGCGGGCGGCGGCGCGGCTTCGGCAGGGTTTCGGGCTGTCGAAGCACCAGCCAGAGCGACCCGATCAGCGAAAACACGATGACCGCGCCGAAAATGCCGCGCCAGCCGAAGCCCGCGATGATCACCGCGCCGACCGAGGGCGCCACCGCGGGTACCAGCGTGAAGATCATCATCGCGAACGACACGATGCGCGCCATCTGCCGCCCCGAATGCAGGTCGCGCACCATCGCCAGCGTCACGATGCGCGGGCCCGCGGCGCCCACGCCCTGCAGGATTCGGGCGGCCAGCAACAGCTCCAGCGAGCCTGCCACCGGGGCCAGCGCCGCGCCAAGGATGTAGATCGCCACACCGCCGATAATCGCGGGCTTGCGGCCGATGGTGTCGGAAATCGGCCCGGCGAAGAGGGTACCGACCCCCATGCCCAACACGAAAGACGTCACGATCAGCTGCGCCGCGTTCACGTCGTCGGGCGTCAACTCGGCCGCGATCCTGGGCAGGGCGGGCAGCATGCCGTCGATGGAAAACGCGACGATGGCGAACAGCGTCGCCATCATGGCGATGAATTCGGTCTGGGGCATTGGCTGTTTCGGCATCGGCGCGCATGTCCAAAGGGGATCACGCAGGCCGATCAGGCGAACTGCCGTGTCACTGGTCGTCGTTGGCTTGGCGCGAGACGTACAGGCCAATCTGCTGAACGGCCAGAGCGAAAACGCCAAGGCCGACGAAGATCAGGATGGTTGCGCCGATCTTGCCGACGTCGGTCTTTGGCGTGATGTCGCCGTAACCCACGGTGGAAAGCGTCACCACGGTGAAATAATAGGCGTCGATCCAGGCCCAGCCCTCGACGTAGTGAAAGAAGGTCGTCGCGATCGTCACCACGGTGAAGACGAGGCCGACGACGGTGCTGATGATGAACCGCATCGCCGCCTATCCCGCCGGCTGGCCCATGCCGGGCCGGGGCGCGCCGGTGGGTGCGCCGACGAAACGGAGTGGGCGCCGCATCCTTACAATCCGCGCAGGATCATCGCGGCCATCGCGAAGGCGATGCCGGTCGACAACAGTTCCACCCCCAGCAGCAGCCCGAGGATGGTCGCGGCGGCTTCCGGGAAATTCGCCAGGATCATCGCGCCCAGCAGGACCGAAACCAGCCCCGAGACCAACACCCAGCCCGAACCGCCAAGCGCGCGCAGGCGCAGCGCGAAGATGATCTTGAAGGCGCCGATCAGCACGAACAACACCGCCACCATCACCGTCAGCGAGACCAGCCCCGCCAGCGGATTGGCCCAGAGCCCGAAGCCGAGCAGGATGAACAGCGCCGCGATCAAGAGCGAGATGATGAACGCCCCGGTTTCGCGGATGCGGGCGGCATAGACCGCCTTCAGGATGCCCGCGACGATGAAGCTCAACGCGGCGAGCGAAACGACCGTCAAGCTGGCCGCGAAGGGGTGCACGAAGGCGAGCACACCACCGACGAGGCACAACAGCGCAAAGACCAGAAGCCAAGGCCAGCCATCGGCCATCGGCGATCGTGAAGAGGCAAAGGGCATGGTGGCGCATCCTCCCGGCAGGCGAAAGAAGTTAACAGGCGCAAAGGTATATACGGCCCCCTTTGACGCGATGCCAAGTCAATTGCGCCATCGGCGACAAAATGGCCGCCCCGATCACGGCTTTGCGAGGCTGCGGCTCACCCCTGAGAGGCGGCGATTTCGGCGATCACCTCGGCCCAGAGGGCCACAGGTTGTGCGCCGGGCAGGGCATACTGCCCGCCGACGATGAAGGTCGGCACCGCCGTCACCCCACGCGCGCGGGCATGGGCGTCGCGGGCCGCCATCGCCTCGCGGTCGGCGTCACCGGCCAGCAACCGGGCGATCACCTCGCGGTCCAGCCCCAGCGATGCGGCGATGTCGGTCAGCACGTCCGCATCGCCGATGTCGCGGCCCTCGCGCCAGTAGGCACGGAACAGCGCCGCCACCGCCGGGGTCTGCCGCCCTTCCAGCCCGGCCCAGTGGATCAGGCGGTGGGCGTCCAGCGTGTTGGGGATGCGGTCGATGCGGTCGAAGTCGATCTCGATCCCCGCCACGCGCGCCGCTTGCGCGATGCGGTCATAGATCTGCGCGGCGCGGTCGCGCCCGCCGAACTTGGCGGCAAGGTAGTCGGCGCGGTCCATGCCCGCCGCGGGCATGTCGGGGTTCAGCTGGAACGGATGCCATTCGACCGCAAAGGGATGGTTCGGCGCGGCTTCGAGTGCGCGGTCAAGGTAGGTCTTGCCGATATAGCACCAGGGGCAGACCGGGTCGGAGAAGATATCAAGCTGGATCATGCGTGGCCTCGATCTCGCGCCGCAGCGCCTGGCGCAGCAGTTTTCCGTTCGCCCCGCGCGGCAGCGCCGCCACATGCCGCCAGAGCCTTGGCTGTTTGTAGCGCGCCAGCCGCGCGGCCGCAAATGCCAGAAGCTCGGCCTCGGGCACCTCGTCGCCGGTGTAGGCCAGCGCGATCACGCTGACATCGGCCTTCACGCGCACCGCAACCGCGGCGCAATCGCGGATTGCCGGGTGGGCGGTCATCGTGGCCTCGACCTCCAACGGCGAAACCCGATAGCCGCCCGCGTTCATCATGTCGTCGTCGCGGCCCAGATAGGTGATGGCGCCTTGGGCATCCATCACCACAGTGTCGCCGGTCAGGAACCATTCGCCCCGAAAGCGCGACATTGTTTCCGCTTCGGCATCAAGGTAGCCGAGGAACAGGCCCGGATCGCGCGCCGACACCGCCAGCGTGCCGGGGGTGCCGCGCGGCACCGGTTCGCCATCAGGGCCCAGCACGGCGAGACGCCGCCCCGGTTGCGCAAAGCCGGTTGCCCCCGGCGGCGCGGGCCGGTCCGGCGCGCCGGAAACGAAGGTGGAGCATTCGGACATCCCCAGCGCCTCGTGCACCTCGGTGCCGGTGGCCGCGCGCCAGGCGGCGCGTGTCGCCTCGGGCAGCTTTTCGCCGGCAGAGAGGCCATGCCGCAGCCGGGGCAGCGTCAGCTTCGCGTGATCTCTCAACATCTGGCGGTAAACACCCGGCGCAGCGGCAAAAATCGTGGCATCGAACCGCCGCAACAGCAGCGGCAGCGCCGCAGCATCGGCCCCCGCGCCGGGGATCAGCGCGGTGGCACCCACGGCCCAGGGGTCCATCAACCCGGTGCCGAGCGTGTAGGTCCAGTTGAACGCACCCGCGTGGAGCACCCGGTCGGCGGCGGAAAGCCCATACCAGCCCGCCCACATCATCCGCCGCGCCCAGATCGCGCGATGGGCGTGCAGCACCGCACGCGGGCGGCCGGAACTGCCGGAGGTAAAGACCATGTAGGCCGCGCGATCCGGGTCGCCCCGGTCCCACGCACAAGGCGGGCGATCCTGCAGGGCCAGCAGCGCGGGCAGGTCCAGCACCGGGCAGGCGGGCGCGGCGGGCAGGGCGACGCCTTCGCCCGCGGCGATCAGGGCCGGGCGGATCACCTGCGTTACCGCCTCCACCTCGGGTCCCGTCAATTGCGCCGAGGTCGGCACCGGCACCAGCCCGGCGGCGATGGCGCCAAGGAACAGCACCGGAAATTCGACCGTATTGCCCAGCCGCATCAGAACGCGGTCGCCCGGTTGCAATCCCAGCGCCAGCAGCCCGGCGCCGGTGCCGCGCACGGCCGCCGTCAGCCGCCGATAGCTCCAGCGTTCGGCACCGGTCGGCCGCACCACCTGCAACGCGATCTTGTCGGGCGTGGCGGCACCGGCGGCCAGCACGTATTCGGCCAGATTGAAGGGCGTGGGGCAGGGCGGCGGCGCGCCCGCATCGAAGATGGACAGCATCCGCCTTGGCTAGCGGTGCCGCGGCTCTGTTGCAAGCCGGGGGTGTGGTGTCGTATGCCGGGCGCCATGACGAAAAGCGACCCCACCGCCATCATCCGCATCGCCCGCGAAAACGGGGCCGAGGTTGCGCCGGTCCCGCTGGACCTTGGCCACCGGGTGCGCGAGCTGCGCAAGGCGCGCGGCTGGACGCTGGAACAGGCGGCGGTGCAGGCGGGGCTGGCGCGGTCCACCTTGTCGAAGATCGAGAACGGGCAGATGTCGCCCACCTATGACGCGCTGAAGAAACTGGCGCAGGGGCTGGCGATCTCGGTGCCGCAGCTGTTCACGCCGCCGTCGAAGGCGCAGGTGAACGGCCGGATGGCGGTGACCAGGGCGGGCGAGGGGCAGGCGCAGGCCACCGCGACATATGAACATGAATTGCTGGCCGCGGCGCTGACCCGCAAGCAGATGCTGCCGTACCGCGCCCGCATCCGCGCCCGCGACCTGACCGAGTTCAACGGCTGGGTCCGCCACGACGGCGAGGAATTCCTGTACGTGCTGACCGGCACGATCCGGCTTTACACCGAATTCTATGAACCGCAGGACATGCGCCGCGGCGACAGCGCCTATTACGACGCCACGATGGGCCACAATGTCGTGTCGACCTCGGAAGAGGATGCGACGATCCTCTGGGTCACCTCGCTGGTCTGAGGCGCCGGGCCTAGCCGCCCAGCATGTTCTGCACGCCGTTCGCGGCGCCGGTCACGTCGCGGCCGACCCCGGCCACCGTGTTGCAGCCGGCAAGACCCGCCAGCAGGACCACAAGCAAGACTTTCCGCATCATCCCCTCATCCTTGATACCACCAGACATTCGGCAGGAACCCATCCCAATCGCCATAGATTGGCAAGGTCTTGGGATATTTCAACTCTTTCACATGGGCAAGGCGCGAGACGGCGGAAAACCAGATCGGGATGACATAGCGCCCCGAGGTCAGCACCCGGTCCAGCGCGCGGGTCGCGGCGACGAAATCCTCATGCGTGGTCGCGGTCAGCATCACCTTGATCAGCGCGTCGATGGCGGGCTGACTGGCCCCCATCAGGTTGCGCGTGCCGGGTTCGGTCACGCCTTCCGAGCCCCAGTAGAGCGTCTGTTCGTTGCCGGGGCTGAGCGACAGCGACACCGAATAGGGCGTCATGTCGAAGTCATAGCCGCCGGTGCGCTGCACATATTGCGCCGAGTCGACGGTGACCGCCTGTGCCGCGATCCCCAGCCGTTTCAGCGCCGCGATATAGATTTGCACCACCGCGTTCATGCTGCCCGCGCCCTGCTGCAACAGGATGGTAAAGGCGAAGGCCTCGCCCTTGGCATTGCGCAGCACACCATCGGCACCCGCCGCCCAGCCCGCATCGGCCAGCAGATGCGTGGCCTTGCGCAGGTTGGCCCGGTTCGCCTCTGTCCCGTCCGAGACGGGCAGCGAATACCCCTCCAGCGCGCCGGGCAGCAGGCTGTCCTTGAAGGGTTGCAGATCGGCCAGCACCTGCCCCTGCGCCGGGCCGTGATCCATCCCCAGTTCGGAGTTGGAGTAATACGAGGTGATGCGCGGCTCGGTGCCGCCGTTCAGGGTCTGGTTGATGAACTCGAAGTTGAAGGCGTCGATCAGCGCCTCGCGCACCCGCCAATCGGCAAAGACCGGCTTGCGGGTGTTCATCACCAGCCCGGTGATGCCCGAGGGGCGATGATGCGGAATCTCGTCCTTCACCACCGCGCCCGAGGCGACGGCCGGGAAGGTGTAGTTCGATTGCCACTTCGCCGGACTATCCTCGCGGTAAAAGCTGATTACGCCGGCCTTGAAGGCTTCGAACCGCACCGCCGAGTCGGCGAAGTAATCGGCCCGGATCTGGTCGAAGTTGTACTGGCCGCGGTTGAACGGCAGATCCTTGCCCCACCAGTCGGGGTTGCGTTTGAAGGTGATGAAACGACCGGCCTCGAAGGTGTCGACGACATAGGGGCCCGACCCGATCGGCGCCTCCAGCGTCGAGGCGGTGAAATCCTTGCCCGCCCATTGCGCCTTTTCCAGCACCGGGCGCAGCCCGAGGATCAGCGGCATCTCGCGGTCGGGCGTGGTGAAGGTGAACCGCACCGTGCGCGGGCCGACCTGCTCGGCCTTGGCGACCTTCTTCCAGGCGGTCAGATAGCGCGGGTGGCCGACGGTACCCAGCGTCTGGAACGACCACAGCACATCCTCGACCGTCACCGGATGACCATCCGAGAATCGCGCGGCGGGGTTCAGGGTGAATTGCACCCAGCTGCGGTCGGGCGGAGTCTCGATTGATTCGGCCAGCAGGCCGTAAAGGGTGAACGGTTCGTCATAACTGCGGCCCATCAGGCTTTCGACCGTCAGGCCGGACAGCGCATAGGGCGCACGACCCTTCAGAATGAAGGGATTGAGCGAATCGAATTGGCCAACCTCGCCGGTCACCAGGGTGCCACCCTTGGGCGCATCCGGATTGGCGTAGGGCAGCGACACAAAACCCTGTGGCAGCGCGGGCGCGCCATACATAGCTATGCCATAGGTCGGCGCGGCCACGCCGCACCCGGCCCCCAGTGCCACCATCACGACGGCCTGCGCGAGTCGCGCCGCGGAGGAGTGCAAGAGCCGTGCGAAACGGAAAAAGTGTAGTCGCTGCATGGCAACAATCCCTCGCAAACCTTGTTTTGCTAGCCCCTGACTACCGGTGCTTTGCTGGAAATTCAAACTTCTAGCTTCCCTTGTGCATCAAGACTGCGTATAAAGACTGCACTGCTCGATAGGTTTCTTGCCTGTATGAAACCTGCCTCAACGACTTAACGCCCGCCTTGTGCGGGCGTTTTTTTTGGCCCCCGGCTCACATCTGCGAGACCCTGCGGCCGCTGCTATGGTATTCGCAACCGCAGCACGCCACGTTCAGGACCAATGCAGTTGCAGAAGGAGAATGCCATGTCCCTTTCGGGAAAAACCGCAATCGTCACCGGCTCGAACTCGGGGATCGGGCTCGGGATCGCCCATGAACTGGCACGGGTGGGCGCGGATATCGTGCTGAACTCTTTCACCGACCGCGACGAGGATCACGCGCTGGCCGAATCGCTGGCAAAGGAACATGGCGTGAAGGTGCGCTACATTGCCGCCGACATGTCGAAGGGCGACGACTGCCGGGCGTTGATCGCCAAGGCGGGCACCTGCGATATTCTGGTGAACAACGCGGGCATCCAGTTTGTCGCGCCGATCGACGAGTTTCCGGTTGCGAAATGGGACGCGATCATCGCCATCAACCTGACCTCGGCGTTCCACACCACCGCGGCGGCGCTGCCGGGGATGCGCAAGGCGGGCTGGGGCCGGATCGTCAACATCGCCTCGGCGCACGGGCTGCGCGCCTCGCCGTTCAAGTCGGCCTATATCGCGGCCAAGCACGGCGTCGTCGGCCTGTCCAAAACGGTCGCGCTGGAAACCGCGGGGCAGGGCATCACCTGCAACGCGATCTGCCCCGGCTATGTGCTGACCCCGCTGGTCGAGGCGCAGATCCCCGACCAGATGAAGGCGCACCACATGGACCGCGAGACGGTGATCCGCGAGGTGATGCTGGACCGTCAGCCCTCGCGCCAGTTCGCCACGGTGGAAGAGATCGGCGGCACCACGGCGTTCCTGTGCTCGGCAGCGGCGAACCAGATCACCGGCACCACGATCAGCGTGGATGGCGGCTGGACCGCGATGTAAGGCGCGGGATCGCCCGGCTTGGGCGTGCGCCTTCGGCGAGGATATTTTCACCAGTAAGAATGGGGGCGCGCGCTCAGGCGAAGAGCGCGCGCAAGAGGCTGGCGGCGAGCGCCCACATCGTCAGCGCGATGACAAGGTCGAGGATGCGCCAGGCGGTGCGGCTTTGCATCAGCGGCGCCAGCAGGCGCGCGCCGAAGCCAAGCGCGAAGAAGAACGCAAACGAGGCGGTGGCGGCGCCGACGCCGTAAGCCGCCTTCAGCGCCCAACCGTCGAAGCGGGTCGAGACGGCCCCGACCAGCGCCAGCGTGTCGAGGTAGACATGCGGGTTGAGCCAGGTGAAGGCGGCCCCGGCCGCCAGCGTCGGCCAAAGCCCCTTCGAGGTGCCCCCCAGCGCCAGCACATCCTCGCCCCGCCAGGCGGCGCGCAGGCGCAGCGCGCCGTAGGCGGCAAGGAACGCCGCACCCAAGCCCGAGAAGATCGCGGGCAGCGCGGGCACCAGTTGCACCGCGGCGCCGAAGCCCGCAACCCCGGCGGCGATCAGCACCGCATCCGACAGCGCGCACAGCAGCACCAGCGGCAGCACATGCGCGCGCAAGAGGCCTTGGCGCAGCACGAAGGCGTTCTGCGCCCCGATCGCGAGGATCAGCGACAGGCCGGTCGCAAAGCCGGTGAGGGCTGCGGCCAGCATCAGGACTTCTGCGCCCCGGCCAGCACGTCCTTCACCACCTCTTTCGGCGTTGGATAGACCAGCCCGGCCGAAATGATCAGCTTGGCGGCGTCTTCCACCTTCATGTCGAGCAGGATCACGTCGGACGCAGGCAGATAGAGCAGAAAGCCCGAGGTCGGGTTGGGCGTCGTCGGCACGAAGACGCTCAGGATCGGCTCGCCCGAGGGGATGCGGCTGGCGATTTCGCCCTTGGCGGCGGTCGCGACGAAGCCGATGCCCCAGATCCCCTTGCGCGGGTATTCGATCAGGCAGGCCTTCTCGAACGACTTTTCCGACTGGGCAAAGACCGTCTCGGCGATCTGCTTCAACCCGTTGTAGATCGAGCGCACCACCGGCGTGCGGTCCACCAGCCCCTCGGCCCAGCGGATCACCGAGCGGCCGATCAGCCCCTTGGCGAGCCAGCCGATCAGCGTGGTGAAGATCAGGAACAGAAGAACGCCAAGGCCGCGGATCGGCAGCGCCGCGGTGGGGCCGAAATGATCGCGGATGAAGACCTCGGGCCGATAGCTGTAGGGCACGAAGGGCAGCACCCAGCTGTCGATCCAGCCGGTCACGGTCCAGATCAGATAGAGCGTCAGGCCGATCGGCAGGATGACCACCAACCCGGTCAGGAAGCTGCCGCGCAGCCGGGCGACCAGGCCGCGCCGGTGGTGGTGGTCTGACTCGTCGCTCATCGGCTGGCGCCTCCGGTTACCGGGGTGAAACTAGGCACTTGGCCCGCGGCCTTCAACGGGCACGCGGGTCACGCGGCGCGCGCGCGGGCAATCTCGGTCGCAATTGCGGCGGCGAGGCGGGCATTGTTCAGCACAAGGGCGATATTGGCCTTGAGCGATTGCCCCCCGGTCAGCTCGAAAATCCGCTGCAGCAGGAACGGTGTCACCGCCTTGGCGGCGATGCCCTGCGCCTCGGCCTCGACCAGCGCGGTTTCGATCACCGGGGCAAGGGTGGCACGGGCAATCTCGTCCGCCGCCGGAATCGGGTTGGCGACCAGCTGGCCGCCCGGCAGACCGAGGGCGGCGCGCATCAGATGCGCCGCCGCAATCTCCGCCGCGCTGTCCATCCGCAGCGGCGCGGCAAGCCCCGAGGCGCGCGACCAGAAGGCGGGCAGCTCGTCCTGCCCGACCGCGATCACCGGCACGCCCAGCGTTTCCAGCACCTCAAGCGTCTTCGGCAGATCGAGGATCGCCTTGGCCCCCGCCGCCACCACGCTGACCGGGGTTTCGGACAATTCGCGGAGGTCGGCGGAAATGTCGAAGCTGCGTTCGGCGCCGCGATGCACGCCGCCGATGCCGCCGGTCGCGAAGACGTCGATGCGGGCGATCCGCGCCGCGATCATCGTGGCGGCCACCGTGGTGGCGCCGGTGCGCCCGGCGGCCATGCAGGCGGCCAGATCGGCGCGCGACAGTTTCATCACGCCCTTGGCCTGCCCCAGCGTCTCAAGTTCCGCCACCGACAGTCCGATGTGCAGCCGCCCCGCCAGCACCGCGATGGTGGCGGGCACGGCACCAGCGGCGCGCACCTCGGCCTCGACCAGCGCCGCGGTCTCGACATTCTGCGGCCAGGGCATGCCGTGGGTGATGATGGTGGATTCGAGCGCCACGATCGGCGCCCCGGACGCGCGCGCGGCGCGCACCTCGGCAGAGTAGGTCAGGTCCATGATCGCCTCGCGCTGCGGTGTCGGGCCGGGTATCGCAAGCGGCGGAGCTTCGCGCAAGGGTGGCGGTTTCATTGACCCCGGCATCCTGCGGGCCTAGCCTCGGGCAACTGCAAACGGAAAGGATAGGCACATGGCCGAACAGTCGAAAGCGAGCACCTCGAACACCGAAGCCGCCCCCGACCTCGCCGCCGAAATCGCCGCGCTGCGCAAGGAGCTTGAGGTGCTGGCGGGCCTTGTCGGGCGGATCGGGCAGGCGGGCGTTGCCGGTGTGACCGGGGCCGCCAAGGCGAAGCTGGGCGAGGGTTTCGAGACGCTGGAAGGGCTGGAGGCGCGGGTGCAGGGCGAGCTGAAGGCCCGCCCCCTGCGCGCGCTCGGGCTTGCCGCGCTTGGCGGCTTCGTGCTCGGCCTGATCCTGCGGCGCTGAACATGGCGGCGCTCTGGCGGCTGGCGCAACTGGCGCTGATGGCCGAGGCCGAGGTCTGGCGCAGCCACGCGCGACGCCGCGTCGGGCTGCTGCTGGCGCTGGCGGGGCTGGCCGTGCTGGCGCTGGGGTTCGCGCTGGCGCTTGGCGTCGTGGCGCTGTCGATCCGGCTGGGGATGCTGGGCGCGCTGGCGGTGGCGCTCGGGGTTGCGATCCTCGGTTGCCTGATCGTGCTGATCCTGCTGCAACTGGAGGGGCGCGCCCACGCCCGCCGCGCCGCCGCGCAGGCGGCAGAGCGCAAGCGGCTGCTGGAGATCGGGTTGATCTCCCTGCTGCCGGGCCTGAAGGCGGGCACGGCGGTCGCAGTCGGGCTGGCGGCGCTGGCGCTGGTGCTGCTGTCCGGCAAGGGCAAGGACGGGGATTAGCCAACCTCGCCCGAGACGTAATCCGCCGCCGCCCGCAGCGCCGCGTCAAGCGCGTCGCCGGGACATTCGCCGCGCGCCTCGGCCACGATATGCGCCGCCATGAAGGTGTCGCCCGCGCCGGTGACGCGGGTCACCGTCACCTGCCGCGGGCTGCGGCTGAGCACACCACGGGCCGAGCCTTCGGCGCAGGCGCGGCCGCCGTCGGTCACCAGCACCCGCGCGGCGCCGCGCGCCAGAAGCCCCGCCGCCGCCTGATCCGCCGTCGCAAAGCGGGTCTGGCACAGCAGCCCGGCCTCTTCGAGGTTGACGTAAAGCGTGACGCGGGGATGGGCCAGCAGCGGGCGCAGCCGTTCCGCCTTGCCGGGCGAGGCGGGCGCCACCCGCAGGTCGGCCGCCGCGAACAGCGGGCTTTCCGCGATCTCGGCCAGCAGCGCCGCCGTCAGGTTGCCATCCAGCGCCACCGGACCGGCCCAGGGCGCGTCTGCGGTGCCCAGCCGCCCGTCGGCCAGCGGGCGCAGAATGCGATCACCCGCCGCCTCCAGCGAATGGGCGTCGGCGATGGCGGCGATCAGCCCGTTGCCGCCTTCCACCGCCATGTAGCGGTCGGTCGGCAGATCGTCGGAGCGATAGACATGGTCTGTGATCAGCCCCAGCCGCCGCGCGGCGGCGATCAGCTCCTCGCCCTCGGGATCGCGGCCGATCGCGGTCAGGATCGCGGGCGTCAGGCCGAACCGCGCCAGCGTCATGGCAATGTTCATCGCCACCCCGCCCGGCAGCCGGGTGATGCGGCCCGGCACGTCCGAGCCCAGCCGCATGTGCGAGGGCGCGCGGCCGATGATGTCCCACAGGACGGAACCGATGCAGAGGATGTCGGGGGCAGGGGTCATGCCGGTGTCATCGCCGCTTCCGGCGCGCGACGCAAGCGGCGCATCATCGCGGCGCCCCGGCCTTAGCGCAGGGCGTAGCGGTCGGGTTCCTCGAACACGTCGATCGCCACGGTTCCGGCGGCGATGCGGGCGCTGTGGCTGGCCCCGGCGGGGATCATGTAGCTGTCGCCGGGCCGGTAAGTGCGCGTCTCGCCCGCGATGGTGAAGACGATCTCGCCTTCGACCACGGTGCCCCACTGCGCGCCGTGGGAATGCGGCGGCAGGTCCATCGCCTTGTGGAAGGTGAAGAACACCACCAGCCCCTGATCGGAGCGGATGGCGCGGCTGCTGACGACATCCTCGGGGAAAGGCACCGCAAGGGCGGGAAAGGCGTCGATGAAGGCGGGCAGGGGCATCGCATGTCCTTTTGCGTGGCGGTTTTCCGGGCAGCGTAGCAAGATGGCGGCGCCGAGACGAGGGATCAGGGGGGAAATCGGGATGCCGACCTGGGCGGGACTGCCGCGCGACACCCCGGCCTATCTGGCCGAGCTGGCCGCCAACAACCGCCGCGACTGGTTCGAGGCGCAGCGCGACCGCTATGAGACGGTCTGGAAGGCGGCCGGGCTTGACCTCGTGCAGGCGCTGGCGCCGGTCTGCGCGGCCGCTGTGCCCCGGCTCGACGCGGTGCCCAAGGTCGGCGGCAGCCTGCGTCGCATCCACCGCGACACGAGGT
Source organism: Paracoccaceae bacterium (assembly GCA_016124615.1). Lineage (GTDB taxonomy): Bacteria > Pseudomonadota > Alphaproteobacteria > Rhodobacterales > Rhodobacteraceae > Solirhodobacter. The sequence goes on from WGNF01000003.1 coordinate 608,188, forward strand.
TTTCCAACGACAAGTCGCCCTATGCGCCAATGCTGCACATTATGCTGCCGCTGGCAGGCCATACCGGCGATCATCGCGGCATCCATCTGCTGCTGCGCCCCGACCGCCTTGGCTTTGGCGCCGGGCAATGGGGCCTGCCCGCGGCCGAGTTGCGCCGGTTTCGCGCGCGGGTCGCCGATCCGGCCGACCGGGCCGCGCTGCAGGCTGCCGCCGCGCAGGCCGAAGCGGTCGGCAGCCGGTGGGACGCGCCCGACCTGAAGCGGCTGCCAGCGGGCCTGAGCGCCGATCCGGACTGGGAGCATCTGTTGCGGCGCAAGTCGGTGATCCTGCGCGGCGCGACGGAGGGGCTGCCGGACTGGCTGTTCACCGCCGACGCGATCGCGCAGCTTTCGCGCCTGATCGCGGCGCATCTGCCGCTGCTGGGCTGGCTGGCGCGATAGCGGGGCTTGCCAAGCGGGCGGGCAGGCTGTAAGGGCACCACACTTCACAGGCAAGGCTTGGGCCGCTCGGGGGAGAAATCCCCGAAGGTCCGCCGGTTGCCCCGGAATCCATCCGGGGTGAGTGGCTTTGCCGAGGGATAAACCGGAAAGGAAAACGTATGGCGCTTCCCGAATTCAACATGCGTCAGCTCTTGGAAGCTGGCGTTCACTATGGCCACCAGACCGCGCGCTGGAACCCGAAGATGGGCGAATACATCTACGGCGAGCGCAATGGCATCCACATCCTCGACCTGACCCAGACGGTGCCGATGCTCGACGCCGCGCTGAACGTCATCCGCGACACCGTCGCGCGCGGCGGCCGCATCCTCTTCGTCGGCACCAAGCGCCAGGCCCAGAAGCCGGTCGCCGAAGCCGCTGAAAAATGCGCGCAGTACTACATGAACCACCGCTGGCTGGGCGGCACCCTGACCAACTGGCAAACCGTGTCGAAGTCGATCCAGCGCCTGAAGCAGCTGGACGAACTACTGGGCAACGGCGCCGAGGGCCTGACGAAGAAAGAGCGTCTGGGCATGGATCGCGAGCAGGCCAAGCTGCAGGCCTCGCTGGGCGGCATCCGTGAAATGGGCGGCGTGCCGGACCTGATCTTCATCATCGACGTGGGCAAGGAAGACCTTGCCATCCTCGAAGCGCAGAAACTGGGCATTCCGGTTGTGGCCGTGGTCGACACCAACTGCTCGCCCAAGGGCGTCAGCTACGTGATCCCCGGCAACGACGACGCCGCCCGTGCGATCGCGCTGTATTGCGATCTGGTGTCGCGCGCCGCGCTCGATGGCATGTCGGCCCAACTGGGCGCCGCCGGGGTTGACCTTGGCGCGCTGGAAGAGGCGCCCGACGAAGAAGCCACCGCCGACGCGTAAGCGGGCGCAGGCTGTAACCGATCTGTTACCGGGCGGGGGTAAGCCCCCGCCCGGACACATGAATTGAAATCGACACATCGAGGAGAGCCGCTATGGCAGTCACCGCTCAGATGGTGAAGGAACTGCGCGATTCGACCGGCGCGGGCATGATGGATGCGAAACGCGCCCTGACCGAAACCGATGGCGACATGGAAGCCGCGGTCGATTGGCTGCGCACCAAGGGCCTGGCGAAAGCCGCCAAGAAGGCCGACCGCGTTGCGGCCGAGGGTCTGGTGGGCGTTGCCGTCACCGATGGCCGCGGCGTCGCGGTCGAGATCAACTCGGAAACCGACTTCGTTGCCAAGAACGAAGACTTCCAGGGCCTCGTGCGCGAAGTGACCAAGGTCGCGCTGGAGGTTGGCGGTGAGGTCGAGGTGGTGAAGGCCACGCATCTGAACGGCAAGACCGTCGAAACCGTGCTGAACGAAGCCATCGCCCGCATCGGCGAGAACATGACCCTGCGCCGCCTGCACGTGCTGGATGGCGATACCGTCGTGTCTTACGTGCACAACGCGGCGACCGAGGGCATGGGCAAGATCGGCGTGCTGGTCGCGCTGAATGGCCCGGCCGACAAGGCGCAGGCGATCGGCAAGCAGTTCGCGATGCACATCGCCGCGACCGCGCCGCTGGCGCTGGGCGAGGCCGACCTCGACCCGGCCGTGGTCGAGCGTGAGCTGACCGTGCAGACCCAGAAGGCGCTGGAAGAAAACGCCTCCTCGGCCAAACCGAAGCCGGAAGCGGTGATCCAGAACAACATCATCCCCGGCCGGATGAAGAAGTTCCTGTCGGAAGTCACCCTGCTGGGCCAGGCTTTCGTGATCAACCCCGACCTGACCGTGGCGCAGGCCGCGAAAGAGGCGGGGGTCGAGATCACCGGCTTTGCCCGTCTTGCCGTCGGCGAAGGCATCGAGAAGAAAAGCGAAGACTTCGCCGCCGAAGTGGCGAAGACCCTCGCCGGCTGATCCGGCCAGCGATTCGCCAAAAGATCGCAGGGCGGGCCGCAAGGTCCGCCCTGACGGTTTCCGGGGGATGGGGCGCCCAAAACGGAAGACGGTGCAGACCGTCAGGTCTACACCGCTCCCGTACTCGCGCCGGTCGTTTGGGGATATGGACAGAGCGCAACACACGTGCCGAGAGGGTCCGGCTGACTATACGCCGGACCCATCCAGCTGCGAGCCCGGAGTGCCTGAAATAGCAGGAACCGGGTTCGCGTTCCTTGGCATGAGCCACCACACTCGGAACAAGGCAGAGGGTGCCAATTTACGTTGCGTCACGTAAGTCGGGTTTTCCATACCTTGAATCATTGGGCTTCAGACCGCCCCGCTTAGCCCTCGACGACGAAAATCTGGTTCAGCCGCGAGGCTTTGGCCACCGCATGGGCGGTTGTTTCAACGTCCAGCGCCTCGCGCGCCAGACGCAGGTGCTTTTCCACCATCGCGGCCGAGATTCCCATCAACAGGGCGATGTCCTGCGTGGTCTTGCCGTCGGCCACCCATTCCAGCGCCTCGCGCTGGCGCAGCGTCAGCGGGGTGCCGACAAGGCGCGGCAGCGTCGACATCTTCAGGTGCAGCAGCGTCGAGACGATCAGCATATAGCGCCCGTGCTCGTCCCAGATTGCATCGACATGGTCCTGTGTCATGTCGCGCCGCGCGGCCAGCCCCACCGCGCCCTTGGACCGGACCGAGATATCCTTGAAGCTGACCGAATAGCCCGCGACGACGCCCATCGAGCGATTGAAGTCGATCACCTTGCGCTCGGCCGGCGACAGGCGGCCCCCGGCATAGGCTTCGGCCACCTCGCGCCAGCTGGCATCGCCGACATTCTCGGTTGCCCAGCGAACCATCGGCGCATCGCGGTACAGTTTCTTGCCGATGAAGACGTCCAGATAGGCCTGATCGTGATTGGACAGGAACAACAGGTTTTCAACGTCTTCGAACGAACCGGACGGCCAATAGGGCGTGAAGCCGTACATGACCCGGTCGAACCCGAACCGCGACACCCAGTCGAGATAGAGAGACCAGACCTCTTTGATCGTATCGGCCTCGATCATGCGCTCGAGTGTCGCAAGCATCCTGCCCGATCCCGTCGCCTGACGCCGCAAGGCATCATGCCCCCGGCCCGTCCCTTGATCACATGGTCAAAGAGTAGCCACGCCGATTCCCGGTTGTCGAGAGGTCGCACGCGCTTTTCTTCATCCATCCGCATGCTAGAAGACGGCAGGCAAGGAGAATGGCATGAGCGAAACCTGGGATGTGGTCATCGTCGGCGGCGCGGTGATGGGGGCCTCGGCCGCCTATTGGCTGACCCGCACCGATCCGGGCCTGCGCGTTCTGGTGGTCGAGATGGACCCAAGCTATGCCCGCGCCGCCACGGCGCTGTCGGTGGCCTCGGTGCGCCAGCAGTTTTCCAACCCGGTGAACGTGGCGGTGTCGCGGTTCGGGGTCGGCTTCATCCGCGACTTTCAGGCCTCGCTGGGCCACGATGTCGGCATCGGTTCGCTGGGCCTGAAGGAAAACGGCTACCTGTTTCTGGCCGGCACGCCCGAGGGCGCCGCGCTGATGACGGATCTGGCCACGATGCAACGCGGACTGGGGGCGGCGACCGAGGTGCTGGACCCGGCCGCGCTGGCGGCGAAGTTTCCGTGGATGCAGTTCGACGATGTCGCGGCCGGCTCGTTCGGCCCGCGCGACGAGGGCTGGTTTGACAACATGGGCCTGCTGAACGGCTTTCGTGCCGCCGCACGGGCACAGGGCGCGGTGTTCCGCACCGACCGCGTGACCGGCCTGCACCGCGCGGGCGCGCGCCTGACCGGGGTGCAGCTTGCCGCGGGCGGCACGATCACGGCGGGCGCGGTGATCAACGCGGCCGGCACCCGCGGCGCCGAGGTGATGCGGATGGCAGGTGAGGATATCCCGGTAGAGCCCCGCAAACGCACGGTTTTCGTGATCGACGCCCCGAACGCGCGGCATGCCGATGCGCCGCTCTTGATCGACCACACCGGCTATTACATGCGCCCCGAGCACAACCACTGGATCATCGCGACGGTGCCCAGCATCGACCCGGCGGTGGATCCCGAGGATTTCGAGCCCGACGCCGATCAGTTCGAGGACGTGATCTGGCCGCTGGTCTATGCCCGCGCGCCCGGTTTCGACGCGGTGAAGGTGGTGCGGCTCTGGGTCGGGCAATACGATTACAACACCCTGGACCAGAACGCGATTGTCGGGCGCTGGCCGGGGATCGACAACCTTTACGTTCTGAACGGCTTTTCCGGCCACGGCTTGCAGCAATCGCCCGCGATGGGGCGCGGCATCGCCGAACTGGTGACGGGCGGGCGCTACCAGAGCCTCGATCTGTCCGATCTGGGCGCCGAACGGCTGCGGACCGGGCGGCCGTTTCTGGAGGCGGCGATCGTCTAGACCAGCCGGGCCAGCACCTCGGGCAGATGTGCGGCGGCAAGGCTAGGCACCACCCAGTCGGCGCCCTCGTGATCCTCGTGGTCGGTGTACAGGCTGGGCGTGACCAGCACGCGCAACCCGGCGGCGCGGGCCGACAGGAGGCCGTTGCGGCTGTCCTCCAGCGCCAGCGCCTTGCCGGGCGCCACGCCCAGCCGATCCAGCGCGAGCAGATAGACATCGGGGGCGGGCTTTTTCAGCGCCACCTCGTCACCCGCCGCGATCACGTCGAACACCTCGGCGGCCGGGCGGCCCCAGGCGGCCTGCGTCAGCGCCTCGACATTGGGGCGGCTGGTGGTGGTGGCCACGGCCAGCCGCAGCCCGGCGGCGCGGGCGGCGGCGACCAGATCGGCCACGCCGGGGCGCAGCGGCAATTCACCGGCTGCGATCAGCGCGCCATAGCGCGCGGTCTTGTCGGCGTGCAGGGCAGCGATCGCGTCGGGCGTCAACACCTCACCGATGCAAGCGGCATGGGCCGCGATCCGCTCCTTGCCGCCGGTGGTGGCCAGCAGGGCGCGATAGACCTCGGGCGTCCAGTGCCACGCCATCCCCCGCGCGGCAAAGGCGGCGTTGAAGGCCGTGCGGTGCGCCTCTTCGGTTTCGGCCAGCGTGCCATCCAAGTCGAAGATCAGCGCCGCAAGGCTCACCGCGCGATCTGCCCGATCAGCGCGGGCAGATCGGCGAAATCATCAAAGGCCGCATCATGCGGAAGCTCGGCCACCGGCGTCTTGCGATAGCCTCTGGTGTAGATCGCGAAGGGCACCGCCGCCCGCGCCGCCGTTTCCGCATCCACCTCGCTGTCGCCGACATAGGCCAGCGGCCCATTGCCCAGCCCCTCGAAGGTCTTGAACAGCGGCGTCGGGTCCGGCTTGCGCTCGGGCAGGCTGTCGCCGCCAAGCACCACCTCGAACGCATCCTGCAACCCCAGATGCGCCAGCACGGCGCGGGTCGGCCCGATCGGCTTGTTGGTACAGATCCCCATCCGCCAGCCCGCCGCGGCCAGTGCCGCCAGCGCCGCGCGCACGCCGGGATAGGGCAGGGTCAACGCGACCGCGTCGTGGTAGCGTGCCATCAACGCCTCGGTCAACCGCCGGTTCATCGGCCCGGTCGGATCCTCGCCCGACGCCTGAAGCAGCCGTTCGACAAGATTCGGCACGCCCTTGCCCACAAAGCTGCGCACCTCGTCAAGGCTGAGCGCGGGGTAGCCCATTTCGGCCAGCGCGGCGTTCGAGGCGGCATGGATGTCGGGCGCGGAATCGATCAGCGTGCCGTCAAGGTCGAAGACAACCCTCATGCCGCCTTCCATTTGATCGAACAGCCGATGGAGGGGACTTGGTCCACCGGCCCGTGCCCGGTCTCGGCGATCTGTTTCATCGCCTCGTAAAGCTCGCGCCGCGCGCCGTCGGGCGCGGGGTTGCGCCCCGAGGCGTCGAGCCGGCCACGGTATTGCAGGCCCAACCTGGCATCGAAGCCGAAGAAATCCGGCGTGCAGGCGGCGCCGTAGGCTCGCGCGACCTCCTGCGTTTCATCGTAGAGGTAGGGGAAGGGGAAATGATGCGTTTCCGCCACCGCCGTCATCGCGGCAAAGCCGTCCTGCGGATAGGCGCGGGCGTCGTTGGCTGAAATCGCCGCCACGCCGATGCCAAGCGCCATCAGGTTGCGCGCGTCGCGGATGATCCGGTCCAGCACCGCCTTCACATAGGGGCAGTGGTTGCAGATGAACAGGATCAGCGTGCCGCGCGGGCCCGCCAGCTCGGTCAGGCTCAGCACCCGGCCATCGGTCGCGGGCAGGCGGAAGGCGGGCGCTTGCCAGCGGTAGTTGCAGACCGGGGCGGTGGCCGCCATCACGCGGCCCGATCGGCCTGCCGCGCAGCCTCGGCGGCGGCACGGATGGCGCGGATATTCTCGCCGTAGGGCGCCGGGTTGGCGACCGAGCCGCCCTTGAAGACGGCAGAGCCCGCAACCAGCACATCAGCCCCCGCTGCCACCACCAGCGGCGCGGTTTCCGGCGTCACGCCGCCGTCGATCTCGATATGGATCGGGCGGTCGCCGATCATCGCGCGCAGGGCACGGACCTTGTCGATCTGGCTGTGGATGAACTTCTGCCCGCCAAAGCCGGGGTTCACCGTCATGATGCAGACGATATCCACCAAGTCGAGCAGGTAGGCGATGCTGTCAAGCCCGGTGCCGGGGTTGATCGCCAGCCCCGGCCGCGCCCCGGCGGCCCGGATCGCTTGCAAGGTGCGGTGGGTATGCGCGCCCGCCTCGGGGTGAACCGAGATGATGTCGGCGCCCGCCTCGGCAAATGCCTCGATGAACAGATCCACCGGCGAGATCATCAGGTGCACGTCCATCACCGTCTTGATATGCGGGCGGATCGCCTTGCACAGCGGCGGGCCGAAGGTGAGGTTGGGCACGAAATGGCCATCCATCACGTCGACATGAACCCAGTCGCAGCCCTGCGCCTCGATCGCCTGAATTTCGGCGCCGAAGTTGGCGAAATCGGCGGACAGGATCGACGGGGCGATCTTGATGGAACGGTCGAATGTCATGATGCGGCCTCCTCGCCGTCAATGGTTCGGGCGCGATCGCTGTCCAGCCCGCCGCGAAAAACGCGGCTCGCGCGGATGTCGGCCTGCTCTATCGTGGAAAGGGCAGCGGCGTCCAGCGCCCCCTTGGCCTCCAGAAAGATGCGGTTGGCCTGCCGCAGCCGCGCGCGGTCGAAGGCATTGCGGATCGAGCGGGCATTGGCGAAATGCGGCTGCTTGCGGCGCAGCTTGATGTATTCGGCAAAGGCCCGCTCGGCCTCGGGGCTCATGGTATAGTTCTGATCGGCCATCATGTGCTTGACGATCGCCAGCAGCTCGGCATCGGAATAATCCGGGAATTCAATGTGATGCGCGATGCGGCTGCGAAAACCAGGGTTGGACTGGAAGAAGCTTTCCATCCGGTCGGCATAGCCTGCAAGGATCACCACCAGATCGTCGCGGTTGTTTTCCATCACCTGCAACAGGATCTCGATCGCCTCTTGACCGTAATCGCGCTCGTTGTCGGGGCGGTAGAGGTAGTAGGCCTCGTCGATGAACAGAACCCCGCCCATCGCACGTTTCAGCACGTCCTTGGTCTTCGGCGCGGTATGGCCGATGTACTGCCCCACCAGATCGTCGCGCGTGACGCTGACGAGGTGGCCCTTGCGCACATAGCCGAGGCGATGCAGCAGCCCGGCCATCTTCAGCGCCACGGTGGTCTTGCCGGTGCCGGGGTTGCCGGTGAACGACATGTGCAGCGTCGGCGTCTCATGCGCGAGGCCCAGCGTGGCGCGGGCTCGGTCCACCAGCAGCAGCGCCGCGGTTTCGCGGATGCGATCCTTCACCGGCTTCAACCCGATCAGCTCGCGGTCCAGCTCCTCCAGCACCTCGCGCACGCCAGAGGATTCGTATTCGGCACGCAGATCGACGGTTTTCGGGGCGGGAGCGTCGGTGTCCATCATCTCTTAACCCTCAGGCTTCATCTTGGCACAAATATCCCGCGGGGGTGATCCCCGATCCAGAAACCCTCCAGTGGAGGGTTTCCGGGGTGAACGCCCGGCCCCTTGGGCCGGGCTGGGGGGCGCGAAGCCCCCGGCGCCCGGCTTTAGCGCACCACGGTCTGCGTGTAGCGAATCGAGCGGCCGTCCGCCTCCATGCGGGTCAGACGAATCTCTGGCTCCACCTTCGGGCGGTTCACGATGAAGGACATCGTGACCGATTCCACCGCGCGGGTGGCGTCGAAGGCGTTCAGGCGGATATAGGCCTCGGGGTGCAGCTTGCGGCAGTCGTCCAGTTCGATCATCACGCCTTTCGCGTCTTTCAGATCGAACATCGGGTTGCCCCACATCTGCCAGTAGATATTGCGCGGATGCGGGTCATAGCTGTACTCGACCCCGATCGCCCAGCCCTTGCGCAGGCAATATTCGACCTGGGTCGAAATCTGATCGTCGGTCAGGTCGGGCAGGAAGGAAAAGCAGCCTTGGGTGATACGCATGGTGGTTCTCCTTACATGCTGACGGACGGCATCGGGGTGAAGTCCGATGTGTCGGTCGAGGTGTAGTTGAAGCTGATGTTGCCCCAGACATCGAGCGCGGCTTCCAGCGGCTTGCACCATTTGGCGGCCGACCGCAGGATTTCCGGCCCCTCGACGGCGATGTTGCGGCCCTCGTTGCGGGCAAAGACCATTGCCTCCAGTGCCACGCGGTTGGCTTGCGCACCGGCCTGAATGCCCATCGGGTGGCCGATGGTGCCGCCGCCGAACTGCAACACGACGTCGTCGCCGAAGAGGTCCAGCAGCTGGTGCATCTGCCCGGCATGGATGCCGCCCGAAGCCACCGGCATGACCTTCAGCATGTCACCCCAATCCTGTTCGAAGAAGATGCCGCGTTGCAGATCGACGGCGTTCTTCTGCTCGCGCAGCACGTTGTAATAGCCCTGCACCGTCATCGGATCGCCTTCCAGCTTGCCGACCGCTGTGCCCGCGTGCAGATGGTCGACGCCCGCCAGACGCAGCCATTTCGCGATGACACGGAAGCTGATGCCGTGGTTCTTCTGGCGCGTGTAGGTGCCGTGGCCCGCGCGGTGCATGTGCAGGATCATGTCGTTGTTGCGGCACCATTCGCTGATCGACTGGATCGCCGTCCAGCCGACGATGAGATCGACCATGACGATGACTGAGCCGAGCGACTTGGCGAACTCCGCCCGCCGATACATCTCTTCCATCGTCCCGGCGGTGATGTTCAGGTAATGGCCCTTGACCTCGCCGGTCTCGGCAGAGGCCTTGTTCACCGCCTCCATGCAGTAGAGGAAGCGGTCGCGGTAGTGCATGAAGGCCTGCGAGTTGATGTTCTCGTCGTCCTTCATGAAGTCGAGGCCGCCCTTCAGCCCCTCATAGACCACGCGGCCATAGTTCTTGCCCGAGAGGCCGAGTTTCGGCTTGGTGGTGGCGCCCAAGAGCGGCTTGCCGAACTTGTCCAGCCGCTCGCGTTCGACGATGATGCCGCAGGACGGGCCCTTGTAGGTTTTCACGTAAGCCACCGGGAAACGCATATCCTCCAGCCGTGCGGCCTTCAGCGGCTTGAAGCTGAACACGTTGCCGATGATCGAGGCGGTCAGGTTGGCGATGCTGCCCGGCTCGAACAGGATCAGATCGTAGGCGATATAGACGAAATACTGCCCGGGCGTGCCGGGCACCGGATCGACGCGGTAGGCCTTGCCGCGATACTGATCGCAGGCGGTCAGGCGGTCGGTCCAGACCACGGTCCAGGTCGCGGTGGAGCTTTCGCCCGCCACGGCGGCGGCGGCCTCGATCGGGTCCACGCCTTCCTGCGGGGTGATGCGGAACAGCGCGAGGATGTCGGTATCCTTCGGCTCGTAATCGCCATCCCAATAGCCCATCTGCGCGTATTTCAGCACGCCGGACTTGTAGCGTTCTTTCTTGTCCTTGATCTCGGTCTTGGCGTCGGTGGTCTGTATCGTGTCAGCCATGAGAATATCCTCCCTTTACGCGGCTTTGCTGGCGGTAACCGCCGGGTCGAGCGTGCCTTTGGCATAGCGCTTGGCCATGTCGTCGATCGCGATGACCTTGATCTTGCTGGCGTTTCCGGCCGTCCCGAAGGCTTCGAGCCGGTCGCGGCACAGATCGCGCATCGCATCCATCGCGGGTTTCAGGAACTTGCGCGGATCGAACTCTTTCGGGTTCGAGGTCGCGATCTTGCGGAACTGGCCGGTCATCGCCATCCGGCAGTCGGTGTCGATGTTGACCTTGCGCACGCCCATCTTGATGCCGCGCACGATCTCTTCGACCGGAACGCCGAAGGTTTGCGGCATCTCGCCGCCGAATTCGTTGATGATGTCCTGCAATTCCTGCGGCACTGACGACGAGCCATGCATGACAAGGTGGGTATTGGGCAGCTTGGCGTGGATCGCCTCGATCACCCGCATCGCGAGGATGTCGCCGGTCGGCTTGCGGCTGAACTTGTAGGCGCCGTGGCTGGTGCCGCAGGCAATGGCGAGCGCGTCAACCCTGGTGCGGGTGACGAAATCGACGGCCTGATCGGGGTCGGTCAGCAGCATCGAATGATCCAGCTTGCCGACCGCGCCGTGGCCATCCTCGGCCTCGCTCTCGCCGGTCTCAAGGCTGCCCAGCACGCCCAGTTCGCCCTCGACCGAGGCGCCGACCCAATGGGCGAAGCGCGACACGCGTTCGGTGATCTCGACGTTGTAGGCGTAGCTGGCCGGGGTCTTGGCGTCGCCTTCCAGCGAGCCGTCCATCATCACGCTGGTGAAGCCGTGGCGGATCGCGGTCAGGCAGGTGGCCTCGTTGTTGCCGTGGTCCTGATGCATGCACAGCGGAATTTCGGGATAGATCGCGGCCAGCGCCTCGATCATCTTCGACAGCATGATGTCATTGGCATAGCTGCGCGCGCCGCGGCTGGCCTGAATGATCACCGGCGCATCGACGGCCTTCGCCGCCTCCATGATCGCCAGGCCCTGTTCCATGTTGTTGATGTTGAAGGCGGGCACGCCATAGCTGTGCTCGGCCGCGTGATCAAGCAGTTGTCGCAATGTAATCAATGCCATGTCGGTAACTCCTCAGATAGGGAAGGGGGCTCAGGCGCGTTTTGACTCGCGCACCAGACGCTCGATCAGCGGGGTCAGGATCAGCTGCATCGCCAGATCCATCTTGTTGCCGGGGATCACGATCGAGTTCGCGCGGCTCATCCACGAGCCGTTGATCATCGAGGTGAGGTAGGGAAAGTCGATGCCGCGCGGGCTGCGGAAGCGGATCACCACCAGGCTTTCGTCGGCGGTGGGGATCCAGCGCGCGATGAACGGGTTCGAGGTGTCGACCACCGGCACGCGCTGAAAGTTGATGTCAGTCTCGGTGAACTGCGGCGTGATGCAGTGCACATAGGCGTGCATCCGGCGCAGGATGGTGTCGGTCACCGCCTCGGTGGTGTAGCCGCGCTGCGCCCGGTCGCGGTGGATTTTCTGGATCCATTCGAGGTTGACCACCGGCACCACGCCGATCTTCAGGTCGGCGTGCTGGGGCAGGTTGACCGCGTCATTCACCACGCAGCCGTGCAGGCCCTCGTAGAACAAGAGGTCCGATCCGTCCTCGAACGGCGCCCAATCGGTGAACTTGCCCGGCGCCACGCCATAGGCCTCAGCCTCGCGCGCGTCGTGGACATAGTGACGGGTGCGGCCCTTGCCGGTCTCGCTGTATTCGCGGAACACCCGCTCCAGCTCGCCCAACTCGTTGGCTTCATAGGAGAAATGCGAAAAGGTGTGATCGCCCTCGGCATAGCGCTTTTCCAGCTCGGCCTTCATCGCCGCGCGGTCGAAGCGGTGGAAGGCATCGCCCTCGATCGACACCGCCTTGAAGCCCTCGCGGCGGAAAATCTGGTCGAAGGTGTTCTTGACCGTGGTGGTGCCCGCGCCGGAGGATCCGGTGACCGAGATGATGGGGTGTTTCTTGCTCATGCTCTCAACTCCGGAACAGGCCGCGCTTGCCGAACAGGGCGGATGTCTCCTCCTCCGGCAGGTCATGGTAGGCGGCGACGCGGGCGACCTTGTCGGCCGACCCGAAAATCAGGGGGGTGCGAACGTGCAGGCTGGTGACCGTCTGCCCCATCAGCGGGTCGGCGCCATCGGTGGCCCCGCCACCCGCCTGCACCAGCAGAAAGGCGATCGGCGCGCCCTCGTAAAGCAGCCGCAACCGGCCGTTCTCGTAGCCCTTGCGGTCGTCGCGGGGGTAAAGGAAAATCCCGCCGCGGGTCAGGATGCGGTGCGTTTCGGCCACCAACGAGGCGATCCAGCGCATGTTGAAGTTCTTGCCGCGCGGCCCCTCGGCCCCCGCCACCAGATCGTCGACGTAAGACCGGATCGGCTGCGGCCAGTGCCGGTAGTTCGAGGCGTTGATCGCGAATTCCGACGACTTGGCCGGAACCTGCACATTTGTCTGCACCAGCCGGAACTGCCGGGTATCGGAGTCGAGCACGTATTTCAGCACGCCCGCGCCGAAGGTGACGACAAGGCAGCACTGCGGCCCGTAGATGATGTAGCCGCCCGCGATCTGTTCCGATGCCGGGCGCAGAAAGCTGGCCTCGGCCGTCTCGGCGGCGGGAAAGATCGAGAAGATGGTGCCGATGGACACGTTCACGTCGATGTTTGACGAGCCGTCCAGCGGGTCGATTGCCAGCGCCAGATCGCCAGTCGGGCCCAGCGTGACCACGTCATCCTGCTCTTCCGAGGCGTAGAAGCGCACCGCGGTGCCGGTCAGCGCGTCGCGAAAGGCGTCATCGGCGATCACGTCGAGCGCCTTCTGCCCGTCGCCGCCCGCGTTGACGCCGACCGCACCGGCCAGATCGGCGTCGTCAAGCCCGCCGCGTGCAATGCGCCGGGCAAGGTCCGCGCCAACCGCGGCGAGGCGGTTCATCACCTGCTGCAGCTGCGCCGGAACTTCGGTCCCGGCAAAGGCGGGTTGGTCTAGCGGCATCGCACTCCTCCCAAAGCATCGATTCTGTCTTCAGCATTGCGGAAGGGGCGATTAGATGACATTTAATAAACCAAGCGTCTCCATCAGGATTTTGGAATGAACCTGTCCGATGCCGTCACACTGAAGCAGATGCGCGCCCTGTCGGCAGTCGCGCGCCACGGCTCGATCACCGCCGCAGCCGAGGCACTGCGCCTGTCGCCACCGGCGATTCACAGCCAGCTCAAGGGGTTGGAGGCGATTGTTGAGACGCCTGTTTTACAGCGCACCTCGGATACCGCCGGTTCGCAGCTGACCGAGGCCGGGCGCGCGCTGCTGGAGGCGGCCGAGCGGATCGAGGTCATTCTGTCGCAGTGCGGCGGTCAGGTGGACGCTTTGTCGCGGGGGCAGGCGGGCAAGGTCGTGCTGGGCGTGGTTTCGACCGGAAAGTATTTCGCGCCGAAACTCGTCAAGCGTCTCAAGACGTTATGCCCCGAGATTGATATCGTGCTGCGGGTCGGGAACCGCGACGACGTGATCCGCGATCTGGAACGCCACGCCGCCGATCTGACCGTGATGGGCCGGCCGCCGCGCTGGCCGCCGCTGGAAACCGAGCCGCTCGGGCCGCATCCGCACGGCCTTGTTGCGGCGCCGGATCATCCGCTGGCGGGCAAGCATGGCGTGACGGCCGCCGATCTGGCCAGCCAGACCTTTCTGGCGCGCGAAGACGGCTCTGGCACGCGCATCCTGATGACGCGCTACCTTGACCGCATCGGCGACGGGCAGGTGTTCGAGACGGTCGAGATGGGCTCGAACGAGACCATCAAGCAGGCGGTGATCGCGGGCCTCGGCATCGCGCTGTTGTCGTTGCACACGGTGATGGACGAATTGCACGCTGGGCGGCTGGTGCTGATCGACGCGCCGGGGCTGCCGATCGTGCGGCACTGGTTTCTGGTCTGGCCCGCCGACAAACCGATGCGGCCTGTCACCGACCGCGTGCGCGGCGCGATCCTGGAACTGAACGGGGGTTTCCTGCCAGAGTGATCTGCAATGCTCTGGTGGTGCTTTATATTACATAATACTGATTATAGGAATCAGATCTGTAAGCGGGGTGGATTCAAGATTGAAGTGCGACTTTTGAGCAAAAACAATGTCTTGCCCAAGGGAGGATTCGCATGCCCCGCTCCTATCTCCACCTCAGCCTTGAAGACCGTCGCAAGATCGCCCGCTGGCATGACGCCAGGATGCCCGTGCTGGAGATCGCCCAGCGGCTCGGTCGCCACCGTGCGACGATCCATCGCGAGCTGAAGCGCAACCGCTTCGTCGATGCCGAACTTCAGCACCTCTCTGGCTATTATGCTGTAAACGCGCAGTCATTGGCTGAGTCCCGTCGTGCCGGTCTGCGCAAGCTGATCCGTCACCGAGACTTGCACGATGTGGTTGTTGATCGGCTCAAGACAGGCTGGACGCCCGAGCAGATCGCCGGTCGTTTGCGCCTGGATGACAGTGCGCTTTGTGTCAGCCACGAGACGATCTACCAGTTCGCCTATTCGAGGGATGGCCATGCCATCGACCTGTGGCGGCATCTGCCTGAGCATCACCGCCGCAGGCGTGGTCGTGGCAAGAGGCGTGCGCAAGCCCATAGATTCGCTGAGGAACTGGCGATTTCTAACCGTCCTGAGATCGTGGGCACCCGCGAGGAGTTCGGCCATTGGGAGGGAGATCTGATCCAGTTCCGCAAGGAATTGGGCCCGGCCAATGTAACCTCGCTGGTCGAGCGGGTCAGCCGCTTCACCCTCCTCCTCAAGAACCCGGATCGGCGGTCAAAGCCCGTGATGGAGGAGATCATCGCCGGACTGTCCCCCCTCCCATTCCACGCCCGCCGCTCGATCACCTTCGACCGTGGTTTCGAGTTCCTCGCTTGGCCTCACTTGCAGGCCGGCCTCGGTGTCGCGACCTGGTTCTGCGACCCGCAGGCGCCCTGGCAAAAGGGCACCAACGAGAACACCAACGGTCGTGCCCGCCGCTATCTACCCCGCGAGACGGATCCGACGGCGCTGACAAATCGCTCCTTGGCGGCGATTTGCCAGCGCCTCAACGCCACGCCCCGAAAGTGCCTCGGGTACCGAACCCCCGCCGAAGTCTTCCGCGAAAAGGTCTTGGCCGAGGCAGGCGCCCTGCCCTAAGCTCTGTGCCGGTCAAATGCGCACTTCGGCCTGAATCCACAATGTCTGAGTGACCGGCAGGTTCAGCGCCTGCTCAAGACCTTTCGCGACGATGGCGCCGTCGCCCTGCGGCACAAGGCGCGTGGCCGGCCCTCGAACAACCGCCGCCTCGCAGGCTTGCGCGATCTGACCCTGGCCCTTGTGCGGGAACGCTATGCCGACTTTGGCCCGACGCTCGCGGCCGAGAAGCTGGCCGAACGCGACGGCGTGAAGGTCTCGCGCGAGACCCTGCGCAAATGGATGGTCGAGGATGGGCTCTGGCTCTCGCGCAGTCAGCGGCGCGTGTTCCATCGACCGCGGCTGCGCCGGGAATGTTATGGCGAGTTGATCCAGATCGACGGCTCGGATCATCGCTGGTTCGAAGATCGCGATGCGCCCTGCACGCTGATCGTGGCGGTGGATGACGCGACGGGCGCGATCCAGGAGATGCGCTTCGTGCCGTCCGAAAGCACCTTTGCCTATTTCGAGATGCTGGCGGGCTATCTGCGCAGCCATGGCAAGCCCGTTTCCTTCTACTCCGACAAGCATTCCGTGTTCCGGGTGGCCAAGGCGGACGCCAAATCCGGCCACCAGACGACGCAGTTCGGGCGCGCGCTGTTGGAGCTAAACATCGAGATTCTCTGTGCAAATTCCAGCCAGGCCAAAGGTCGCGTCGAACGCAAGAACCGCACCCTGCAGGATCGTCTGGTCAAAGAGATGCGGCTGGACAATGTGACCGGCATGAAGGCTGGGAACGCCTGGCTGCCGGGCTACATCCAGCGCCACAACCAGCAGTTTGCCCGCACCCCTGCCCGCCCTGACAACCTGCATCGCGCCGTGACCGAAAGCCCGGACCGCCTGCATGACATTCTGTGCTGGCGCGATGAGCGCTACGTCGGCCAGCAGCTGACGTTTTCTTACGAGCGCAAGCGCATCATGCTGGAAGAGACCGAGGTTTCGCGCGGCCTCGTTGGTAAATATGTGGACACCTATGCCTGGCCCGACGGGCGGTTCGAGGTGCGCTGGAAGGCGCTTTCGCTGCCCTACCGGGCCTTCGACCCTGACCAGCAACGCATCACCCATGCGGCGATCACCGAGAACAAACATCTCTCGGCGGCCTTGGCCTACGCCAAGAAGATCCAGAACACCCGCCTGGCCGCAGACGCGGTCAAGATCGGCAAGCAGCGGACGAAATACACGCCCACTGGCCGTAAGCCTCCGGGGCCCAAGGGAAGGATCGAAAAGGCCGCCGACCGGCGCCGCGCAGAAGCCGCAGGTCGAACCCAGCATGCCGCAGAATGACCCTGACCGCAGGACCGGTCAGGCCTGCGATATTGGGGGTCTCCGCCCTGCCCGGTCCTGCTCCGGCATCTCAGGCGACACTTCCACTTTGCAGGACAGACGACGTTCCAACTTGTTGACAACAAGATACCACCTGCGGCCCCCTCAGGTGCCGGTGACCACCACCGAGGTGTTCGGGTCGATCGTCACGCTGCCCTTGCGCTTCACCCAGCCTTCGACCAGATCCCAGATCGCAGGCCCCTCTGTGCCTTCGTTGACGCTGGCCCAGCCGGCCACGACATAAGTCTTCGCCGGGTCGATCGCTTCGCCGGTTTTCAGCAGCATCATGTTGGTCAGCCGTGCGCCCTGCGGTTTGGAAATGTCGATGTGGTAGCCCATGCCGCCGACCCGCACCATGTCGCCGCCCTGCTGGTAATACGGATCGGGGTTGAACAGGTTGTCGGCCACGTCCTCGAGGATCGCCTTCAGCGCGGCGCCGGTCATCTCGCTGCGGTAGGCATTCGGATAGCTCATCGCGGTCGCGTTGAACAAATCCTCGCGGGTAATCGGTTGATCGGGCAGCACGCTCGGCCCCCAGCGGAAGCCCGGCGACAGCGCGATATCGGCCTCTCGGTCCTCGATCAGCGCGGTGCAGATCAGGTCGTCCCAGGTGCCGTTGAAGTTGCCGCGCCGGTACAGAAGGCTGCCGGTGTGGCCGATCACCTCCTTGAGGTCGGCCTCAAAGGGCGCGCGCTGGGTCGCGATCAGGCCCGAAACCTCGGCGTCGGGCGTGATGACATCGGCGAAGATCGGGATCAGACGGTGACGGAAGCCCTTGATTTCCTTTCCTTGTACGTCCAGATCAAGCCGCGTGACGAACTTCCCGTTCGAGCCCGAGGCGATCAGCATCGTCTTGCCCACCTGGATCGGCTCGGGCAGCGCGTCATGGGTGTGGCCGGTCAGGATCACGTCGATGCCGGGCACCTGCGCCGCCATCTTGCGATCGACGTCAAAGCCGTTGTGCGACAGCAGCACGACCAGATCGGCACCCTTGCCCTTCACCTCGGCCACCATCGCGGCCATGCGGTCCTCGCGCACGCCAAAGCTCAGCTTGGGGAACATCCACTTCGGGTTGGCGATCGGCAGATAGGGGAAGGCCTGCCCGATCACCGCGATCTTGACCCCGCCACGCTCGAAGATCTTGTAGGGGTCGTAGGCCGGTTCGTCCCATTCGTTGTCGTAGATGTTGGCGCCGAGGAACGGGAACGGCAGCGCCTTGACGATCTCGGTCACGCGGTCGATGCCCAGGGTGAATTCCCAATGCGAGGTCATCGCGTCGGGCTTCAGCGCGTTCATCACGTTCACCATGTCCTGCCCGGCGGTCTTCAGCACGGTGTAAGACCCGTGCCAGGTATCGCCGCCGTCCAGCAGCAGCGCCTCGGGCCGCGCGGCGCGGATCGCCTTGATGACAGTCGCCATCCGGTCGATGCCGCCCATCTTGCCGTAGGTCCTGGCCAGCGCGGTGAAATCCTCATAGGTCAGCGCATAGGCCTCGGGCGAGCCCGGCTTCAGGTTGAACAGCTTCAGGAAATCGGCGCCGGTGACATGCGGCGGCAGGCCCGCATCGGCGCCGACGCCGATGTTGATTTCGGGCTCGCGGAACCAGGTCGGCACCAGCTGGCCGTGGATGTCGGTGATGTGGATCAGCGTGACGTTGCCGTAGCTGTCGAAGTCCAGCAGCGTGTTCTGTGTCAGCGCCTGTTGCGCCGCCAGCCGGGCCCAGTTGCCGATGCCGGAGGCCCCCCAGATTGCCGAGGTCGCCACTGTCGCCTGCAGGAAATCACGCCGCGAGATCATCCGAAATCCTCCAAGACCCGCGAGGCGGTCGCCCGGCGGACAGCCACGTTGTCATGGGAAACGGGCAGGCGCGCCGGTGGCGGCACCCCTGCCCCAGATCGGCCTACGGCCGGACCGAGACGCCTTCGATCGACAGCCCGTTGCCGCGCGAGGCGACGTAAAGCTCCAGCTCGCGCAGCGGGTCGGTGCCTTCCTTGTAGCTTTCGGCACGGGTATCGCGCACGCAGCCGTAAAAGCGGTTGTGGATCGAGACCATGTTGGTGGTCTTCAGCCGGTAGACCGGGAAGCCGTTGATCTGGCCTTGCGACAGCCGCTCGTCGCGAACATGGTCGCCGAAGTGCATCTCGTGGCAACTGGCGCAGGACAGTTCCAGCAGGCCGGTGCGGGTGTAGTACAACTTCTCACCCTCTTTCCAGAAGGGCGCCGCGGCACCGTCGGTGGCCACATCCACCGGCATCCCGCGCGACTGCATCGAGATGGCCGAGGTCAGGCCGGACATTTCGTTGCTGTTCCAGCCAAGCGCCTTGGCGCCCATGCGGTTGGTCACGCAATCGTTGATGTAGTCTTCCAGCGACCAGAGCTTGCCGGCCTTGTTGACCTTGGGCATCGAGGCGCGCACGCCCTTCATGCTGTCGATCCCGTTGTGGCACGAGGCGCAGGATTTGCCCTCGGTTCCCATCACGGTGGACCAGGCGGCGTTGCCCGCATCGACCGCCAGCATCGCCGGGTTGGAAAAGTCGTCGGTCTCCATCGCCTGCGTCGTCGGGTCGTGGAACAGCCAGCCGGAATACACTTCCTTGAGGCCCGGAATATTGGCCGGGGCCGGAACGCGGGTGACCAGTTTGGTATCGCCGTTGATTACCAGATCGACGCCCGGATCGGGGTCGGCGGCGCGCGCCATTCCCCCGACCGACAGGGCCAGCAGGCCCAGGGCCATCATCGCCGTCGCTTGCTTGCGCAATTTCATCATCTCTCCTCCCTGACGAGCGTGAAACGCGAGGCGCTTAGCCGAGCGCTATGGTTTTTGAGTCCGAGTAGACGGAGCCGTCGTCATCGTACCAGGTGAACTTGAAATCCCCCGCCGCGTCGATCTTGGCGTCGAATTCGATGTAGGGGTTGGTCGAGATCGCGGGGTCGAGCGTCATGTCGATCACGTTCTTGCCGTTGAAGTCGCAGGTGAAGCGGTTGATGATCTCGCGCGGGATCGGCTTGCCGTCCTTGTCCTTGGTCTGACCGGAAATCATCGGGTGACTGATCAGCGTCTTGATGGTGATCACGTCGCCGACTTTCGCGGTCGCCGGAACCTTTACCCGCGGGGTGACATTGCTAGCCATGTGGTCGCTCTCCTAAGCTGGTGGTGGCTGCGTTGCGTGTCGGTCGCTGGCCGCTCAGCCGCCGCAGCCGCCGATGGTCACCTTCACCGTCGAGGTGACCTTGACGAATTTTCCGTCGCTCATCTTGGCGATTGCGATCACGTCCTGGGTCTTGGCCAGTCGCATCCGCGTGCCCGCCTTCTGCGACCCGGCCGCCGGGCCGAAATTGAAGGTCGCGACCTCGGGCGTCGGGTTGCCGGGCGCCAGGATCATGATCGCCACCGCGCCGGGGGCATCGACGCTGACCGGCACCGTGTTGCCGTTCTCGGCGATCTCGGGCAGCGTCAGCGTCAGCCCGCCGGTGCCCAAAGCCGCGCCGCCGGTGAAGGTCGCGATCGCGGCATCCTCGGCTGCCGCATAGGCCGCCGGGGCCAGGACGGCCAGCGCCATGCCGCCAATCCCGACCGCAAGCGCGTCTCGTCTGGAAAGTTTCATCCTGATCTCCATGTCGGTAAGCCCTGCTAGCCGCGGGCCGTCATTTGAACGTCATAAGGAAGGCAACGACATCCTCGACCTGCTGGGCCGTCAGGATGGGCTGGATCGGGCCGGTGGGCGCCTTGGCGGTATAGCCATCGCCCGGCCGGATGAAGCCCGAGGTCTTGTAGAACGAGGGCATCAGGGTGTCCGGGAAGGTCATCTTGGCATTCGCCACGATGCCGCGCAGCTGCGCCTCGGTGTATTTCGAGCCGACACCGTCCAGCGCGGGGCCGATGTCGCCGGGATCGGCGAACTTGGCCCAGCCTGCGGCCACATGGCAGGCGATGCAATTGCCCATCGGGCGGGTCGTCGCCACCTTCAGGCCGTCGGCCGGATCACCCGCCACGCCGGTCAGGGATTGCGCGACCGCGCCATTGTCGAATTTCACGGCGTCCGGCACCGTGTCGGCGGTCGCGACGGCTGCGCAAAGCGGAAGCGCAACAAGCGCGCCCAGCACGATCAGTCGTTTCATTGGAGTCCTCCCTGACTTCCTCCGAGATGGAGGCGCCCTCCCCGACGATCCTCCGACTCAAACCGTAACGGCAAGGTGATCTTTCGCGCAACGAAAAATTCCAGATTCGCCATGTCTTATTTTGCGACGCCGGGGGCGAAGCCTCCCCGGCCCCGGTCAGTTTTTCACATCCATCGGAAAATGCTCGGCAAAATAACGCTGGAAGCCCTGCCCGCTGTCATAGCCGTGGTCGCGCACATAGGTGAACATGGCCAGCGTGGTGTTCTTGCCGAAGGCGCCAGGCATCAGCATCACCGCCGCCTGCGCCGCCGTCTTGCCCGCCGGCACCTCTTCCGGCAGGAAGATCATCGTCGGCGTGAAGACGATGTTCCAGCGCGCCGCCATGTCTTTTTCCGGCAGCACCTTGCCGTCGAAATCGGTCACCGGCGTATCGCCGTAGAGGTTGATCTGATCGACGAAATAGGTGTCGCGGATGATCTTGTCGATCGCCGGAACGGGGAACACCTCTTCATGCATCTTGGCGCAGTAGATGCAGCCGCGCTGTTCCACGATCAGCAACAGCCGCTTGTGCTGCGCGTTGGCCTCGGCCAGATCGTCGCGCAGGTCCTTGAACGTGTCCTGCAACCAGGTGGGCTTGTGCAGCCCGTCATCTCCGATCGGCACCACCGCATGGGCGGGGCCCGCCAGCGCCACGGCGGCGGCAATGGCAACAGCAATACGACGCATGATGTCCTCCCTCTCAGGCTTATTGCAGCGTGCTTTCCCAGTTGAAATGGCGGATCAGGAAATCCGCGATGTAGCCGACCGAATGGGTGGCGATCAGCGCGGCGAACAGGATCAGCATAACCCCCATCGCCTTTTCCACCAGTCCCAGATAGCGCCGGTTGCGCCCGACCCAAGCCAGAAACGGCCGCGCGAAAATGGCCGCGATCACGAAGGGCAGCGTCATCGCCAGCCCGTAGACCAGCAAAAGCCCGCCGCCGCGCACCAGATCGCCCGAGCCGCTGGCCACGAACAGGATCGCCGCCAGCGCCGGGCCGACGCAGGGCGTCCAGCCAAAGCCGAAGGCCAGCCCCATCACATAGGCGCCGATCAGCGTGGTCGGGTTCGTCTTCGACTCGATCCGCGCCTCGCGGTACAGGAACGGGATCCGCACCAGCCCGAGGAAATGCAGCCCGAACAGCGCCAGCACCGCCGCCGCGACCCAGGACAGCTGGTTTTTCCACTGGATGAAGGCCGATCCCAGCGCGGTCGCCCCCAGCCCCAGCAGCACGAAAATCGTCGTCACCCCCAGCGCGAAGGCCACCGCCGAGATCACCAGCCGCCGGTGCGCGCCCGGCGCAAGCCCGCCGGGGCTGCCGTCGCCGCGCAGATCCTGCATTGAAATTCCGGCCATGTAGCACAGGTAAAACGGCACGATGGGCAGGATGCAGGGCGACAGGAACGACAGGATGCCTGCCACCGCCGCGCCGCCAAACGAGATGTCGAAGTTCATCTGCTGTGCGCCTTGCTGAATATCCAGAAACAAATTACGATTTGTATATGCTTTGAGGGAGGCGTCAATCATGCAGGTCGGTCCAGCCGCGCGGCGCCGCGGCTTTGGCGTCGCCGCGATCCTTGCCACGCTGGTGCTTGCCGCCGCCCCGGCGCAGGCGGCGTTGCAGCTGATCATGTTCGAACAGCCGGGCTGCCCGTGGTGCGCACGCTGGGATGCCGCCATCGCGCCGATCTACCCCAAGACCACCGAGGGCGCCGAGGCGCCGCTGACCCGGATGGATATTCACGCCGCCCTGCCCGCCGACATCAAGCTGGCCCGCGCGCCGCAGTTCACCCCGACCTTCGTGCTGTTGCAGGACGGCAGCGAAGTCGGTCGCATCGAGGGCTACCCCGGCGAGGATTTCTTCTGGGGCATGCTCGACGGCCTTCTGGCCCGCGCCGTGCCGCCGCTGCCGACCGGGCCCAAGACATGACGCGGCCCGCGCTTCTGGCCGCGCTGTTCGCGCTTCTGGCCGCCCCGGCGCTGGCCGACCCGCCGACCGTGGTCACCATCACCGGCACCTTCGACGACGCCACGTTCGAGCTGCAGAACGCCATCACCAACGCCGGTCTGGTGATCGATTCGGTCAGCCATACCGGCGACATGCTGGAACGCACCAAAACCGCCGTCGGTGCCACCCGGACGATCTTCACCCATGCCGATGTCTTCAGCTTCTGCTCGGCCAAGGTCAGCCGCGAGGTGATGGAGGCCGATCCGATGAACGTTCAGTTCTGCCCCTACCACATCTTTGTCGCCGAACAGCCAGAGGCGCCGGGGCGCATCCTGATCGGCCATCAGGTCTATACCGGCCCGGCAATGGACAAGGTGAACGCGCTGCTGGACGGCATCATCAAGGATGCGCTGTCCAGCAACTGACCGGCTGCGCCGTCAGAACTCGCCGGTCGATGCCTTGTCGAGGATGGCCAGCATCGTGGCGCGCACCTTTTCGGCCTCGGGCAGCAGCTCGGGCGGCAGCGGGCGGCCGCCGTGGATCATCATGTCCATGTCCAGCGTGTAAAGCCACAGCGCCCCGGTCTTGTCCTCGACCAGCGCGACGCGGCAGGGCAGATAGGCGGAATAGGCTTCCGAGTAATCTACCATCTTCGCCGCTGTCAGCGGGTTGCAGTAAAGGTAGATCTTCAGCTTGCGCCAGGGCTTGCCCTGCATCGCGGCGATCTGGTCGCCCAGCGGCAGCGACCCCACGTCCTTGATGTTCTCGGCCAGCGCCACCGACTGGATCGACTGATCCACATCGTCGAAACTGAGCCCGGCGGCCACCTTGCGCTTCCACACCGTCGCATCGGCCGCGTTGCCGGTTGCGGCCAGCCGTTCGGCCATGTGCCAGTACACCATCGGCGCCTGCGGGTCGAACCCGGAAAAGACCCAGGCGCCGTAGCCCAGACCCAGCACCGCCGCCAGCCCGATCAATGCCAGCACATTACGCAGAAACGTCATCCGCAGCCTCCCCGCCTCAGGAACGTATCCGTTTTAGAGAATATAACCGACGATCCGGCGCCGCTTGTCAAGCACCGATGCCGCGCCCTGCCCCGGTCAGCCGTAACGCGCCGCGGTCAACCCCTCGAACGAGATCTCGGGCGTCCGGCCCAGCACCAGATCGGCGACCGCGCGGCCAGAGCCGCAGGCCATCGTCCAGCCCAGCGTGCCATGCCCGGTGTTGAGGTAGAGGTTGGGATATTGCGTCGGCCCCAGCACCGGGGTGCCGTCGGGCGTCATGGGCCTGAGCCCGGTCCAGCCCTCGGCCCGCTCAAGATCGCCGCCGCCGGGAAAGAGATCGCCGATGACGTGCCGCACCGTGTCGGTGGCATGCGGCCCCAGACGGTTGGAATAGCCCGCGATCTCGGCCTGACCGGCGACGCGGATCCGGTCGCCCAGCCGGGTGATCGCAACCTTGTGGGTCTCGTCCATGATGGTCGATTGCGGCGCCCGCGCGTCATCGGTCACCGGCAGCGTGACGGAATAGCCCTTCACCGGGTAGACCGGCAGCCGCAGCCCGACCGGTTTCAGCAGGCGGGGCGCATAGCTTCCCAGCGCGCAGACATAGGCATCGCCGGTCACCCGGCCCATCTGGTTGGTATCGACGCCAACGACGCGGCCGTTTTCCACCGCGATCTGCTCGATGGTCTGGGCATAGTGGAACTGCACCCCCAGCGCGGCGGCCTTGTCGGCCAGCGCCATCGTGAACATGCGGCAATCCCCGGTGCGGTCGGCGGTCAACCGCAGGCCCCCCACGAACTTGTCGCGCACCCCGGCCAGCGCCGGTTCCACCGCCACGCAGCCGTCGGGGTCAAGTACTTCGAAGGGCGAGTCGAACTCCGCCAGGATTGCCTGATCGGCCTTCGAGCCCTTCAGCTGCTTTTCGGTCCGGAACAATTGCAGCGTGCCCTGCGCGCGGCCGTCATATTCGATCCCGGTTTCGGCGATCAGGTCGGGCAGCACGTCGCGGCTGTAGTTCGAGATCCGCACCATCCGCGACTTGTTCAGCGCATAGCTTTTCTCGTTGCAATTCATCAGCATCTGCGCGCCCCAGACCCACATCGTCGGGCTGATCAGCGGCCAGATGAACAGCGGGCGCCGCTTCATGAACAGCCACTTCACCGCCTTCATCGGGATCCCCGGCGCGGCCCAGGGCGAGGTCATGCCATAAGACAGCTCGCCCGCGTTGGCATAGCTCGTCTCCAGCCCCGGCCCGGCCTGACGGTCCAGCACGATGACCTCGGCGCCCGCGCGCGCAAGGTAGTAGGCCGTGGTGACACCGATCACCCCTGCCCCCATCACGACAATCTTCATGGCAGCGTTCCCCTGTTGCGCGCGTCGTTCCGTCAACAGGCATGCACCACAAAAGCCACCCGCGCCAAGGCCCTGCGCGACATCCGCGCCCGATCCGGCCCGCGCCTGCCACTTTGCCGGGCAGCCGGGGAGGATCCCGGCGCGGCCTGGGGCCGGGCCGGGATCCGGCCTCCGCTGTGGCGGTCGCACATGACGCGCGCGCCCGGCCCTGCTAGAAGCGGGGCAACAGAGGGGGCGCGGGATGAGCGGACAGGCACAGTGGATCGGCACCGGCGGCAGCGATCTGGTCACGCGGGCGAGCCATCGCGACTGGCTGATGGCGCAGGCGACCGGGCTGATCGGCTTTTTCCAGCGCGCCGCGCTGAACCCGGTGGGCGGGTTCTTCGCCCTTGACGACGCCGGGCGCCCGCTGCCCCCCGGCCCCAAGGGCATGGTGCGCGGGCTGCACGAGACGACGCGGATGGTGCATTGCTTCGCCATCGCGCATCTCTTGGGCCTGCCGGGCGCCGACCGGATGATCGACCACGGCATGGCCTTCCTGGCCTCGCACCACCACGACCGGGCCAACGGCGGCTGGTTCTGGACGGTGAACGATGCGGGGCCGGTGGATGCCACCAAACAGGCCTATGGCCACGCTTTCGTGCTGCTGGCCGGCGCCTCGGCCAAGGTGGTGGGCCATCCCGGTGCCGATGCGCTGATCGCCGGGGTGACAGAGGTGCTGCGCGCCCGGTTCTGGGATGATGCGGCCGGGGCAACGACCGAGGAATACGGCCCCGACTGGTCGCCCTTGGGCGATTACCGTGGCCAGAATTCCAACATGCACCTGACCGAGGCGCTGATGGCGGCGTTCGAGGCGACCCATGACGCGACCTATCTGACGATGGCCGAACGCATCGCCGGGCTGATCATCGACCGCCACGCCCGCGCCGAGGGCTGGCGCGTCGCCGAACATTTCCACGCCGACTGGTCGGTGGATCGCGGCTATGAGGGCGACCCGATGTTCCGCCCGGCGGGCACCACCCCCGGCCACGCGCTGGAATGGTCGCGCCTGCTGACGCAACTGTGGGAACTGGGCCAGCGCCGCCACGGCTGGATGATCGAGGCGGGGCGGGCGCTGTTCCTGCACACCTGCGCCATCGGCTGGGATGCGGCGCGCGGCGGGTTCTACTACACGCTCGACTGGAACGACCGACCGACGCGCAGCGACCGCTACTGGTGGCCCTGCGCCGAAGGCATCGGTGCCTCCGCCGTACTGCGCCAGACCGGCGGCGATGCGCGGTTCGAGGAATGGTATCGCCGGATCTGGGATTTCACCGAACGCCAGCTGATCGACCACGATCACGGCGGCTGGTTCCCCGAGCTTGACGATGACCTGCGCCCGGTCAGCCGCGTCTTCACCGGCAAGCCCGACCTGTACCACGCGCTGCAGGCCTGCCTGATCCCGCTGCTGCCCGCCAGCGGCAGCATCACCCGCGGGCTGGCGGCGCAGGTCGCGGGCTGATCAGGCCCAGTTCGCCTGATCCGGGTCGGGCAGCGGGATCGCGTCCAGCAGCTCGCGCGTGTAGGCCGCTTGCGGGTGGTCGAACACGTCGGCGGTGGCGGCGTTTTCCACGATCTCGCCCTGTTGCAGCACCATGACGCGGGTGCAGAGGCGGCGGATCACCGACAGGTCGTGGCTGATGAAGGCAAGCGTCAGGCCAAGGTCTTTCACCAGCCGTTCCAGCAGGTTCAGCACCTGCGCCTGACTTGACACATCCAGACCCGAGACGATTTCATCGGCCAGAATGAACTCTGGCGCCATCGCGATGGCGCGGGCAATGCCGATACGCTGGCGCTGGCCGCCCGACAGCTCGTGCGGGTAGCGGTTGCGGAAGGCGCGCGGCAGGCCGACATGGTCCAGTGCCTCGTCCACCCGCGCCGACACGCGGTCCAGCCCGTGCAGGCGCAACGGCCCCGCGATGATGCCCGCAACCCGGCGGCGCGGGTTCAGCGAGGACATCGGGTCCTGAAAGATCATCTGCATCCGCCGCCGCATCGGGCGCAAGGCGGCCTCGTCCAGATGGGTGATGTCGCGCCCGTCAAAGCGGATCGTGCCGCCGGTCGGCTCCAGCAGCCGGATCAGTGTGCGGCCCAGCGTCGATTTCCCCGACCCCGAGCCGCCGACGATGCCCACCACCGCCCCGCGCGGAATGTCGAAGCTCAGCCCCTTCAATATCTCCAGCCGGGGCGCGCGGCCGATCAGCGGCTTTTGCGTCATGTCGGCCAGCGACACGCGCAGGTTTTCCACCCGGATCAACGGCTCATCGGGCATCGCGCCACTCCGTCTCGGCGGCATCCACTTCGGCGCGAACCGCGTCGATCACCGCCTCGCTGACCGGCATCAGGCTGGCCCAGGGGTCGGTGTATTTCGGCGTCGCGGCCAAAAGCGCGGCGGAATAGGGATGCGCGGGGGCGCGGAAGAAATCGGCCACCGTGGTATCCTCCACCATCAGGCCCGCATAAAGCACCGACAGGCTTTGGCAGACCTTCGACACCACGCCCAGATCATGCGTCACGAACAGAAGCGTGGTGCCGTGGCGCGCCTGCATCGCCGCGATCAACCGCAGGATCTGCTTTTGCACCGTCACATCCAGCGCGGTTGTCGGCTCGTCCGCGATGATCAGGCGCGGCTCGGCGGCGAAGGCCGAGGCGATCAGGATGCGCTGCCGCATTCCCCCCGAAAGCTCGTGCGGATAGCTGCGCATCACCCGCGCCGGGTCGGGAATATGCACCTCGGCCAGCAGCTCCAACGCCCGCGCTTCGGCTTTAGCGCGTTTCCAGCCGAGGATATCCACCAGCCGGTCGGTGACCTGCCCGCCGATCCGGCGCGAGGGGTTCAGCGCGGTCAGCGGGTCTTGCGGGATCAGGGCGGCGTTGGCGCCGACGCGCTTGCGCCGCTCGGCCGGGGGAAGGCGCAACAGATCGACATCGCCCAACCAGATCTCGCCCTCCACCACCTCGACGGACCGCGGCAGGATGCCCAGCACCGCCTTGCCGATCATGCTTTTGCCGGCGCCGCTTTCACCCACCAGCCCGCGCACCTCGCCCGCCGCAACCTCCAGCGAGACCGACCGCAACAGCCGGGCGCCAGAGTCGCGCAGCGCGACCGACAGGTTTCTGATCCGCAGATACCCGCTCATCGCAGCACCGGATCAAAGCGGTCCTTCAACCCTTCGCCGAACTGGCTGAAGCTGAGGACGGTGAGGAACAGCGCGATCAGCGGGAACACCAGCACCCACCACGCCTGATGGACGGAAATGCGCCCCTCGGCGATCATGCCGCCCCAGGTTGGCTGATCGGTGGAAATCGACAGGTTCACGAAGGACAGGATCGCCTCGACAATCACCGAGATGCCCATTTCCAGCGACAAAAGCGCGACGATGGTGGGCAGCACGTTGGGCAGAATCTCGGCCAGCATGATGCGCCCGCGCGGCATTCCGGCAACCTGCGCCGAGGCAACGTAATCCATCGCGCCCTGATTCATCGCCTCGGCCCGGATCACGCGGGCAAAGCGGGTCCAGTCGATCACCACGATGGCGATGATGATCGACATCAGGCCCGGCCCCAACACCGCGATCAAGAGGATCGCGAACAGAACCGGCGGAAACGCCATCCAGATATCCACCAGACGCGAGATGAGGCGGTCGGCCCAGCCCCGGAAATAGCCTGCGATCAGGCCAAGCGCCGAGCCGATGGTGGCGGTCAGCGTGCCCGCGACGAAGGCCACGATCAGCGCGACGCGCGCGCCCCAGATGATGCGGCTCAGCACGTCGCGGCCAAGGCTGTCGGTGCCCAGCCAAAAACCCGGCTCTGTCTGCGGCACCCAGAACGGCGGCAGGCGGCCCGACATCAGGTCTTGCGCCAGCGGGTCTTGCGGGCTGATCCACGGCGCCAGCAGCGCGGCCAGCAGCACAAGCGCCAGCCAGCCGCCCGACAGCCAGAGCCGCAGGCCCAGACGGCGGCGGATTGCGGCGCGCCCGTCAAGCATGACGCAGCCGGGGATTGAGCGCGGCATAGGTCATGTCCACCACCAGATTGACCGCGGTGAACAGCAGCGCAAAAACGATGACGATGCCCTGTATCAGCGGCAGATCGCGGTTGATCACCGCGTCGATGGCCATGTTGCCCAGACCCTCATAGGAAAATAGCCGCTCAACGATCACCGTGCCGCCGATCAGAAAGGTGAACTGCACCCCGATCAGCGTCAGCGTCGGCAGGATCGCGTTCGGCAGCGCCTCGCGCAGGATCACATGGTTCTCGCCATAGCCCTTGGTGCGGGTCAGCGTGACGTAATCAAGGTGCATGGTTTCCTTCAGCGATTGCTTCAGAAGCTGCCCGATGATCGCCGCCAACGGCAGCGCCAGCGCCAGCGCGGGCATGAACATGTGCGACAGCAGGTCGGCGGTCAGATCAAAGCGCAGCCGCAGCACGCTTTCGACCAGATAGAACTGCGTGGTGAACGGCAGCTTCAGATCCGGCGTGACCCGGCCCGAGATCTGGAACACCGGCACCAGCACCCCGAACAAGATGATCAAGAGCAGCCCCCACAGGAAATCCGGCACCGACATTGCCACGCCATTGGCCACGTCGATCCCCGCCTCCACCCGCGTGCCGCGCTTGCGGGTGCCGGTCAGCGCCGCCACCCCGCCCAGCAGAACCGCCATCACCAGCGCCATCACCGACAGTTCCAGCGTTGCGGGCAACCGCCCCAGCACCAGCCCCAACACCGGCTGCCGCAGCGAGATCGAGGTGCCGAAGTCGCCATGCAGCACGCCCCAGCCCCAGATCAGGAACTGCTGCGGGATCGACTTGTCGAAACCGTAAAGTGCGCGCAGCCGGTCAATATCGGCGGCGGTGGCATTCGGCGGCAGCATCATCGCGATCGGATTGCCGGGCACCACCCGGATCACCACAAAGACGATCACCGCCACGCCAAACAGCGTGACGGCCGTGGTCGCGAGGCGCGCCAGTATGGTCCTGAGCAAAAGCACGATGGGTCTTTCCGGTCGGATGGGGCGCGCCACGCGGGCACGCCCCGGCTAAGGTCAGGCGCGGGTCATCAGGGCGGGCAGCACGGCGCCAGAGCCATGCGGAACCACCTTCACGCGCTTGTCGAACAGGATCGGCTGGACATATTGCAGCAACGGCAGCACGTCGCATTCCTCGGCGACGTATTTGTCCACCGCCTTCCAGCCCGCGATGCGCTTGGCCTCGTCCGCCTCGCCCCAGAGCGGGCCGATCATCGCGTCCACATCCGCCGATTTCCACGACGAATGCGGCGACGGCCCGAACATCGCGAAGCCGGTCGAGGTGGTCGGGTCAGCGATCGCATCGCCCCAGTTGTAGAACGCGGCGGGCGCCAGCTTGTGTGCCGCGCGCAACTCGTAATGCTTGGCGATCTCATAGACCTCGATGGTCGCCTCGATGCCCACCTTGCGCCACATGCCGACGATGGCCTGCACCATCTCGTAATCCTTGGGCTTGTAGCCTTTGGTGGTCTGGATGGTGAAATTCACCGGCTTCGCGGTGGAATACCCCGAGGCCGCCAGCAGCTTTTTCGACAGTTCGGGGTCATGCGCGACCTTGATATCGGGGTCATAGGCGGCATAGCCCGGCGCATCCAGCGTGTCGATCGGCACGCCATAGCCCGACAGCAGGCGGGCGATGATCAGCTTCTTGTCAACCGCGTGGCAGGCCGCCTGCCGCACGTTCTTGTCTTTCATCACCGAGTCGCTGTTGAGGAAGATCATGCCGATGTCGGTGATCGGATGCGACACCCCGCCCAGCTTACCCGCCCGCAGCCGGTCGTATTCCTCGTAGGGCATTTCCAGCGTGACATGGGCGTTGCCGGATTCGACCTCGGCCACGCGGCTGGCGGCGTCGGGCACGAACTTGATGGTGACCGTCTCGAATTCGGGCTTGCCGCCCCAATAGGTCGGGTTCGCCTTCAGCCGCACGAAGGCGTCGCGCTCGAAGTGGTCCACCATATAGGGGCCGGTGCCGACCGGCTTGGCCTCGAACCCTTCGGCGCCGACCTTTTCGTAATAGGCCTTGGGCATCACGTAGCCGGTCAGGAAGGCCATCCATTTGAAGATCGTCGGGTCGAACTGCACCACGTCGGCGGTGATCTTGTTGCCGTCGATCTTGAAGTTGGCAATGTTCTTCCAGGTGAACTGGATCGGGTTGCCGGTCTTCGGGTCCGCCGCGCGTTCCAGCGACCAGACCACATCCTCGGCGCTGAACGGGCTGCCGTCGTGCCAGGTCACGCCGTCGCGCACCGTCATGTGAATCTGCTTGCGGTCATCGCTCCAGCCCCATTCGGTCAGCAGGCCGGGGGCGAAGCTGAGGTCGGGGTTCTGGCCGATGAACATGTCGAACACCGACTGGTAGATGCCCTGAATGGTCGGGTTCACCGCCGACCCGCCCACGGTCGGGTCCCAACTGGGCAGATCGACGTTGTAGGCGATCACCAGCTCGTCGATGGCGGCGGCGAAGGTGGGCAGGCCGACGGTGGCGAAGGCCAGCGTCGCGGTGGATAACTTCAGCAGGCTGCGGCGTGTCATCTGGGTCATGGTTGCGTTTCCCTGTTGGTGGTTCTTGTTTTGTCGTCAATTTCCGGCCAGCGACCGGGCCAGCAGATACCCGGCCCCTGCCCCGGTTCCCGCGCCCGGCCAGACGGCCGCGCCGGTCAGATGCAGCCCCTTGATCGGGGTCGATCCATCCGCCCGGCCCCGCGCCGGACGAAAGAGGAAGTGCTGCGACAGATGGTGGCTGCCGCAGACCTGATCGCCGCCGACAAGGTTGGGATTGTCGGCCTCCAGCTCCAACGGCGAGACCACGGTGCGCGCGATGATCTTCGCACGGGTGCCGGGTGCCGCGGCCTCCAGCATGTCCAGCGCGCGATCGGCCATCTGGTCTTTCACTACGGCCCAGTCGGTCGCGGTGATCTGGCCAGCGGCATCGCCCGCGATGGTGCCCGGCACCATGCGCACCTGCATCCACAGCACATGCTTGCCCGCAGGCGCGCGGCTGGGGTCCACGGCGGTCGGCTGCCCGACCACGATCACCGGCTGATCGGGCAGCAGCCCGGCCTTGGCCTGCGCATAGGTCCGCGCCATCTGGTCGAGCGAGGGCGCGAGGTGGACATAGGCGAACTGCCGCAATTCCGGCCCTGCCGCCCAGTCCGGCAGATCGTCCATCGCGAGGTGGATCATCAGGGTGCCCGGCGCATGGGCGAAGCCCGCCATCGCGGCATCAAAGCCCGCATCACCCGTGCCACCGTCCAGCAGCCGCGCCAACGCGCCCGGCGCCACGTTGGCGATCACCGCGCGGCGGGCCGTGATCTGCCGCCCGTCGGCCAGCACGATGCCGGTCGCCCGCCCGCCGCCCTGCAGCACGCGCGCCACCTGGGCGTTGCATTCGACCGAACCGCCGCGCGCCGTGACCATCGCCACCAGCGCGCGGATCATCGTGTCGGCGCCGCCCTTGCCCAGCAGCATGCCAAAGGACTGGTTCGCCATCGCCTCCAGATACGGAAACATCGCGCCGCCCGCGATGTCGGGCGCGAAATCGAGATGCATCCCCCAGGCGCCCAGCGTTGCCCGCACTTCGGGCGCGCGGAAGGTATCCGTCAGCCAGCGGCGTGGCGACATCAGCAGAAAGCGCAGCAGATCAAGCGCGCCGCCGGTCCCGTTGCGCCGCCATGTTTTGAATGCGAAAGATGCAAGCGCACGGGTTTTCATCGGGCTGCCCAGCAGCGCGAAAAGATCGGCCGCCCGATTCGGGAAACCGGCAACAAGGTCGCCCCACGTCTTTGCGTCCTCGGGCGACAGCGCCGCTATCCGTTGTGTCGTGGCGGCCAGATCGGTGCCCACACCCAGCCAGCGCCCATCGGGAAAGACCGAGGCGAAGCACTGTGCCACCGGCGCGAATTCCAGCCCATAGCGCTGCAATTCGGCGCCATACTGCCGAAAGAACGGCGATCCGGCGAATAACGACAGGTTCATCGCGCCCCAGTCGTGACGAAATCCGGGCGCCGTCAGCGGCAATGTCTTGACCGCGCCACCGGGGGCTGCGGCCTGCTCGAACACCCCTACCCGCCAGCCCTTCGCCGCCAGATGTGCCGCGCAGGCCAGGCTGTTATGCCCGGCGCCGATGATCACCGCATCGTAAGAACCGCTCACATCGCGCCTCCTGCTGTCACCTTCATATTTGCAAATGCATTTAATTCTGTCTAGTATCTTGTCAGAAGCAACAGGGCGCCACGGCACGGATTGCTACGGCGTCCCATCAGGGAGTTCGGACGATGACGGCTGCAAGCACTCTGGAAAGCCTTGGCGCGCTTTTGATGTCTGGCGGGGTCGAGGTGGTTGACCTCGCGGGCCCGCTTGGCCCCGATACGCCGCTCTTGAAACTGCCGCCGGATTTCGCCCGAGACACGCCGAAGATCGAGGTTCACAAGATCTCGGAATACGACAAGGACGGCCCGTTCTGGGCCTGGAACTGGCTGAAGATCGGCGAGCATTCCGGCACCCATTTCGACGCGCCGCACCACTGGATCACCGGCAAGGATTACCCCGACGGCTATACCGACACGATTCCGGTGCAGAACTTCGTGGCCCCGGTCAATGTGATCGACTGTTCGGCCGAAACCGCCGCCAACCCCGATTTCCTGCTGACCTCCGATGGCGTGAAGGCGTGGGAGGCAAAGCACGGCGCCATCGCCAAGGGCGAATGGGTGGTGATGCGCACCGACTGGGACAAGCGCAGCAATGACGAGGCGCTGTATCTGAACGCCGACGCGACCGGCCCGCACTCGCCGGGGCCGACGCCCGATTGCATCGACTACATCCTGTCGCAAGGCGCGCTTGGCTGGGGCACGCAGTGCATCGGCACCGACGCGGGGCAAGCCGGAGGCATGACGCCCCCCTTCCCGGCGCACAATCTGTTGCACAAGGCCAACCGCTACGGCCTCGCCAGCCTTGCCAACCTCGACAAGCTGCCCGCCAAGGGGGCGATCCTGATCGTGGCGCCGCTGAAGCTGGTGCAGGGCACCGGCAGCCCGATCCGCGCGCTGGCGCTGATCCCGCGCGCGTAACGAAATGGAGCGGTTCGATCACGTCATCATCGGCAGCGGCATCAATGCGTTGGTGTCCGCCGCGATGCTGTCGGGCAAGGGGGCCCGCGTTCTGCTGCTGGAACGCGAGGCGGAAATCGGCGGCTGTCTGAAGACCGCCGAGATCACCCTGCCCGGCTTCCATCATGACGTGATGGCCGCGACTTTCGTGCTGTTCCTGACCTCGCCCGCCCATGCCGCGCTCGGGGCCGACCTCGCGCGGCATGGCCTGACCTTCTGCCACACGCCGCACCCCACCGCCGTGCTGCGCCCCGACGGGCGGGCGCTGGTGCTGACGATGGACCGGGCGGCGAATGTGGCGGCGTTCAACGCGCTGGCAGCGGGCGATGGCGACAGCCACGCCGCCGATGCGGGCGAGATCGAGGCCGATGCGCCGTTCCTGTTCGCGCTGCTGGGCGGCGCGTTGTGGAGTTGGCCGACGCTGAAGTTACTGGTGCGGCAGGCCTGGGCGCGTAGCCCGCGCGGGCTGGCGGCATGGTTCGGGCGCGCACTGGTTCCAGCGCGCGGGCGGCTGGAGACGCGCTACGCCTCGGACATGGTGCAGGCGCTTTGGGCGCCTTGGGTCTTGCACACCGGGCTGACCCCCGAAAGCGCGTATTCCGGCCAGATGGGCAAGGTCATCGCCTTCGCGCTGGAGGCTGCCGGGGCGCCGGTGGTCAAGGGCGGATCGGGTGCGGCGGCCACCGCGTTCCGCAAGCTGATCGAGGAACGTGGCGGCGTGATCCGCACCGGGGTGGATGTGGATCGCATCCGGGTGACGGACGGTCGCGCCACCGGCATTGTCACCGCCGCGGGCGAAGAGATCGGCGCGGGCAACGTCATCGCCTCGGTCACGCCGGGGCAGCTGTACGGGCGCCTGCTGCGGGACGAGGCCCCCGCGACGGGCGCGAAGGCCGCCAGCGCCTTTCGCCACGGTCGCGGCGATTTCCAGTTGCACTTCGCCCTGAGCGAGCCGCCCGAATGGCTGACGCCGGGGCTGGATCAGGTCGCGCTGATCCACCTCAGCGATGGCATCGACGCGGTGTCGAAATCGGCGAACGAGGCCGAACGCGGAATGCTGCCCGCCACGCCCACGATCTGCGTCGGCCAGCCGCACCGGCTTGACCCCAGCCGCTGCCCGGACGGCAAGGCGATCCTGTGGCTGCAAATCCCGGATGCGCCGCGCGTGATCAAGGGTGACGCGGCGGGCGAAATCGCCACCACGCCGGACTGGACCGAAACCACCCGCGAGGCTTTCGCCGACCGGATCGAGGATATCCTGTCGCGCCACATCCGCGACTTCGAGCGGATCAAGCTTGCCCGCCGCGCCATCTCGCCCGCCGATTTGCAGGCGATGAACATCAACCTTGTCGGCGGCGATCCCTATGGCGGCGCCTGTTCGATCGACCAGTTCTTCCTGTGGCGGCCGTTTGCGGCGGCGGTTGATACGGTGGCCAACCTGCACCAGATCGGCGCCTCGGTGCATCCCGGCCCCGGCCTTGGCGGCGGTTCCGGCTATCTGCTGGCAAAAAGGCTCGGGGCATGAACGATCTGGCCAAACCGCTGCTGGAAGATGTGCCGCGTCTGGGCGAGATGGGGCTGCACAACTACGCGCCCTATCTGATGAACCGCATCATGGGCCGCTACAACGCCAGCCTGCGCGACGACATGGCCTCTTTGGGCCTGACCACGCCAAAGATGCGGGCGCTGGCGGTGCTGTCGGTGATCGACGGCCTGCAGATCCGCGAGCTGGCGGTTTACGCCGTGGTCGAGCAATCGACGTTGAGCCGCGCGCTGGACGGGCTGGAGGCCGAGGGGCTGGTGCGCC
The DNA here is from genome assembly GCA_016124615.1 of Paracoccaceae bacterium. Taxonomy (GTDB): domain Bacteria; phylum Pseudomonadota; class Alphaproteobacteria; order Rhodobacterales; family Rhodobacteraceae; genus Solirhodobacter. The sequence continues at coordinate 644,532 of WGNF01000003.1, forward strand.
GCGACAGCGACCCAGGCGACAGCCGCGCCACCCGCGTCACCATCTCCGAAGCCGGGCGGGCGGCGTTCGAGACGCTGTGGCCGACGATGGCGCGCAGCTATGCGCGCATGTTCGCGGGTATCCCGACCGCCGAGCGGGCGGCCTTCGTGGCGACACTGCAACGGGTGCTGGCCAATATCCGCAAGCACGATTTCTGAGGCCGCAACCGGCCGGCAGGGGGAACGATGAGCACCACACCACAGACCCAAGGCCCGATCCCCGGTTTGCGCGGAATCGACCACATCGGCCTGACCGTGCCCGATCTGGATCAGGCGGCGGCGTTCTTCACCGGGGTGCTGGGCTGCACCACCGTCGCCCGCTTCGGCCCCTTCCGCGACGATACCGGCAACTTCATGGCGGATGTGCTGGACGTGCATCCCCGCGCGGTGATCGAGTCGATCGTGCTGCAACGCTGCGGCCACGGCAGCAATATCGAGCTGTTCGCCTATACCGCGCCAGACCAGACCACCCTGCACCCGCGCAACAGCGACATCGGCGCGCATCATCTGGCCTTCTACGTCGATGACATCGACGCCGCCGCCGAAAGCCTGCGCGCGCGCGGCATCGCCACCCATATGGGCCCGATCCCGATCAGCGACGGCCCGGTCGCGGGCCAGTCGATCCTTTACTTCAAGGCGCCCTGGGGGCTGCAACTGGAACTGATCTCCTACCCCGGCGGGATGGCCTACGAGCGCGGGGCCGCGACGGTCCTGTGGTCGCCCCGCACCCCGGCCGCCTGACCTGCCCACCGAGGAGACTGCCGATGGCTGAACGTTCATTCACACAAGAAGTCGGAAAACTTCGCCTCGGTGCGGGCGAGACCTTCACCGGCGAAGGTATTCTGGCCATCACCAAGGCGCTGTTGGAAAACGGTGTGGGCTATGTCGGCGGCTATCAGGGCGCGCCGATCAGCCACCTGATGGATGTGCTGGCCGATGCCGAGGATATTCTGGCCGACCTTGGCGTGCGCTACGAGGCGAACGCGTCAGAGGCGGCGGCGACCGCGATGCTGGCCGCCTCGGTGCATTACCCGATCCGGGGGGCGGTGACCTACAAGGGGCCGGTGGGCGTCAACGTCGGGTCGGATGCGCTGGCCAACCTCGCCTCCTCCGGCGTGACGGGCGGCGCGCTGGTGATCGTGGGCGAGGATTACGGCGAAGGCTCCTCGATCATGCAGGAACGCAGCCACGCCTTTGCCATGAAAAGTCAGGTCTGGCTGATGGACCCGCGGCCCAACCTGCCCTCGATCACGCAGGCGGTGGGGCAAGGCTTCGCGCTGTCGGAGGCGTCGAACACGCCGGTGATGCTGATGGTGCGCATCCGGTCGTGCCACGTCACCGGCACGTTCCAGACCCGCGACAACCAGCGCCCCGCGCTGACGGTGAAGGACGCGCTGGCCAACCCGCGCAGCGATTTCAACCGGGTCGTGCTGCCGCCGATGTCCTTCGTGCAGGAACAGGACAAGGTGAAGAACCGCTGGCCCGCAGCACAGCGATTCATCCGCGAGAACGGGTTGAACGAACGCTTTGGCCCCGCAGCGGCGCCGGTCGGGATCGTGCTGCAGGGCGGCATGTACAACGGCGTCATCCGCGCGCTGCAACGGCTGGGGCTGGCCGACCTGCATGGCGAAAGCGAGGTGCCGCTTTACATTCTGAACGTCACCTACCCGCTTGTTCCCGAAGAGTTTCTGGATTTCTGCGCTGGCAAGGACGCGGTTCTGGTGATCGAGGAAGGCCAGCCCGAATTTCTTGAGCAGGCCTTTGCCGCCATGCTCTATCGCGCAGGCCACACGATCCGGCTGCACGGCAAGGATGTGCTGCCGATGGCGGGCGAATACACCGGTCAGGTGATGCTGGACGGGATCGAGGGCTTTCTGCGCAAGGCCGCCCCCGGCTACTTGCCTGCGCAGCGCCGCGCGCCCAACGCCGAGGCGGCACCCATCCCCGACCTGTCCAGAACCGTGCCGATCCGCCCGCCGGGCTTCTGCACCGGCTGCCCGGAACGGCCGATCTTCGCCGCGCTGAAGATGGTTCAGGGCGAGCTGGGCAAGCACCAGATCGCCGGTGACATCGGCTGCCACCTCTTCGCCTGCCTGCCACCGTTCGAGATCGGCGGCTCCACCATGGGCTACGGCCTCGGCCCGGCCTCCAACGCGGCCTTTGACGGGGGCGGAGAGAAACGCTCCGTCTCGATCCTCGGCGATGGCGGGTTCTGGCACAACGGCCTCTCGTCCTCGATCGGCAACGCGGTGTTCAACAATTCGGATTCGGTCACCGTCATCGTCGACAACTTCTATTCGGCGGCGACCGGCGGGCAGGACGTCATGTCCTCACGCGCCGACAACCGGTCCAAATCCACCAAACACCCGATTTCGCAGGCGCTGAAGGGCGTCGGCGTCGGCTGGGTGCGCCAGATCGACCGCACCTATGACGTGCCCAAGATGCTGGCGACGCTGCGCGAGGCGCTGACCACCGATTACAAAGGCCCCAAGGTCATCGTCGCCTCGTCCGAATGCATGTTGAACAAGCAGCGCCGCGAACGGCCCCTGCGCAATCAGGCGATCCGGGATGGCCGCCGCGTCGAGGCGCCGCGCTTTGGCGTGGACGAGGATATCTGCACCGGCGATCACGCCTGCATCCGGCTTTCGGGATGCCCCTCGCTCAGCCTCAAGCGGCTCGACGATCCGCTGCGCGACGATCCGGTCGCCTCGATCGACCAAAGCTGCGTCGGCTGCGGCAACTGCGGCGAGGTTGCGGATGCCGCGGTCCTGTGCCCCTCGTTCTACCGCGCCGACGTCGTGCACAATCCCGGCGCGTGGGAACGCCGCCGGGCGGGCTGGCGCGCCGGCATCATCGGCTGGTTGCAACAGCGCCGCCAACGCGGGCGGCTCGACTTTTCGGCAAGCGTTGCCGGTGGAGGCCAAGCATGAGCGTCGCTCTTTCCCCCCGCGCCGCCGACCCGCGCCTTTGCGGCATTCTCAAGCTGGCGGTGATGGCGGTGGGCGGTCAGGGCGGCGGCGTGCTGACCGACTGGATCGAAGAGGTCGCGCGCGCAGATGGCTATGCGGTGCAGGCGACCTCGGTCGCGGGCGTCGCACAGCGCACCGGCGCCACGATCTATTACGTCGAGATGGCCCCCCTCGGCGACCGCGCCCCGGTCTTCTCGCTGCTGCCCGCGGCGGGCGATGTCGATATCCTGATCGCGGCAGAGCTGATGGAGGCGGGCCGCGCGATCCTGCGCGGCTTCGTCACGCCCGACCGCACGACGCTGATCGCCTCGACCCACCGCGCGCTGGCGGTATCGGAAAAGACCCTGCCCGGCGACGGCATCGCCAATGCCGAAGAGGTTCTGGCCGCCGCCGCGATTGCCGCGCAACGCACCATCGTCTTCGACATGGAAAGGATCGCGGTGGAGTCCGGCACCGTCATCTCGGCCAGCCTGTTCGGCGCGCTGGCGGGGTCGGGCGCCCTGCCCTTTCCCCGCGCCGCATTCGAGGCGGCAATCCGCGGCTCTGGCCGTGGCGTCGAGGCCAGCCTGCGCGCCTTCGCCCGCGCCTATGACGCGGCGCAGACCGACGCCGCCCCACCAGAGGCGAAACCGGCAAAGCCCGCAGCCACCGCCCCGCGTGGCACTTCCAAACTCGTCGGTCAATGGGCGGCCCTCACCGCCGCCGCCCAGACGCTGCCCGCGCCGGTGCAGGCGATGGCGCTGGCGGGCCTGCGCAAGGTGGTGGATTTTCAGGACATCGCCTATGGCCGCGAATACCTCGACCGCCTCGCCACCGTGCAGCGCGCCGACAGCGCGGCGCAGGGCTGGCGGCTGACGCAGGAGGCAGCAAAATACATCGCCAACGCGATGGCCTATGACGACGTGATCCGCGTCGCCGACCTGAAGACGCGCGCGCCCCGCTTGGGGCGCATCCGCACCGAAATGGGTGCGACCGACGCCACGCTGCTGCAGGTCACCGAATTCCTGCACCCCCGCGCCGAGGAAATCGTCGGCCTTCTGCCCTCCGGTCTCGGCGCCCGGATCGAGGCGAACCCGGCCCGCATGGCGCGCATCGACCGGCGGTTCGGCAAGGGGCGACGGCTGCGCAGCGACAGCCTCTGGGCTTTCGCGCAACTCTACGTCTTGGGGGGCCTGCGCGGCTGGCGCCGTCACACCCTGCGCCACAAGGTCGAACAGCAGCATCTGGGCGCCTGGCTCGCCGCCGCCCTCGCCCATATGCCGGACCGCTACGATCTGGCGGTCGAGGTGATCCGCACCCGCCGCCTGATCAAGGGCTATTCCGATACGCATTCCCGTGGCCTGTCGAAATACGACCGGGTGATGGCGGGGATTACACTGGTCGCCGCGCGCGACGACGCCGCCGACTGGGCCTGCCGCCTGCGCGAAGCCGCGCTGATGGATGAGGCGGGCGCCGCGCTGGACGGGGCACTGATGACGATCAAGTCCTTCGCCTGAAGGCCGGCGCGCCCGGCCCCCAGCTTCTTTCTGGCAAAAATATCCCGCAGGGGGTCCGGGGGCCGCGCAGGCCCCCGGCTCTGTATCAGCCTCAGCGAAGGCCGCGCGCTTGCAGGATCGGCAGCACTGTGTCGCGGAAATACGGGAATTCCTGCACATAATCGACAAAGCTGAGCGTGGTGCCCCGGAACCCCGCCGCATGCAGCGCGCAGATGCCGTCGGCGACCTGCTCTGGCGTGCCGACCAGCGGAAAGCCGCCATGCCCCGCCGCCATCAGATCGCGGATATGGGCCAGCAGATCGTGCGGAAAGCTTTGCGCATGGGCGAACTGCAACCGCACCAGATTGTCCACCGCAACCCAGTCCGCGTTGGTCTTGGCGGTATATTCCAGCCAGGCGCGCGCCTCTGCCTCGGTCGGGCGGCAGATGACATGGCTGAAGGTCAGCACATCCACCTTGCGGCCCTTCGCCGCCGCCTGCCCTTTCAGCTCGGCAATCTCGGCGGTGGACCGTGACAGGTCGATCGCCGGGGTGAACAGGAAATCGGCGTTGTCGGTGGCAAAGCCGCGCCCCTGCGGCGAGCCTGCCGCGTTGATGATCGGCACCCCGCCTCGCAGCGGCTTCGGGTCGCCCTTCACGCCTTTCAGGTGGAAATACTTGCCATCCCAGTCGAAATGCGTGTCCGACGTCCAGAGCTTGCGCACCACGTCGAACCATTCCTGCGCATAGCCATAGCGCGTTTCGTGATCGTCGGGCAGCGTCAGGCCAAGCGCCTCGTATTCCGGCTTGTTCCAGCCGGCCACGATGTTCAGCCCCGCCCGCCCGGCGCCGATCTGGTCGATGGTGGCGATCTGCTTGGCCACCACCACCGGATTGTTCGCGGCGGTGTGGATGGTCGCGAACACGGCGATCTTCTTCGTCGAGGCCAGCAAGGCGGCGGCCCAGGTCATCGTCTCCAGCACGCCGCCGTGAAAATCGGTCTCGCCGCCGTAGCCGATCCAGCGGGCGATCGGCAGCATGAAGTCGATGCCCGCATCATCCAGCAACCGGCCAAGCGCCAGGTTGTTTTCCCAGCTGTTCACCCAGCGTTCGGGCACCTTGGTAACGGTCATGCCGGACGAACAGTTCGACGAAAACGTGCCCAGCAGAAAGCGGTCGCCCACCAGCATCGGGTTGTCTGTCATGGTATTTCTCCCTGTTTGTTTGATTTTATGATAGAAAGTCTATCGTAAATTCAATTTGCGTCAACCGCGTTGGTTGGCCAGACTGTCAGCGAAACAGGGGGTGCAGGGATGTCGCGCAAGCCGTTGGAAACCAAGGATGCCTCGCCGCGCGAGGCGCTGGATTACCGCTGGCATCTGGCGCAGAGCGGGGTCGAGATCGACACCACCGAACTGGAATTCGCGCTGATGCGCGCAACCGAGGGATTCGGGCGCTGGCAGTCGGAATGTCTGGCGGGGGTGGTCGATCTGGCCGCCACCGGGCCGGAGAACGCGCTTTTGCACATCATCCGCATGAACGAACGGCCCAAGACGATCAAGGATCTGGCCCGCCTGACCAACCGCGATGACGTGCCCAACATCCAGTATTCGCTGCGCAAGCTGATCGGCGCCGGGCTGGTGGAGCGCAAGGGCGCAGGCCGGTCCGGCGTCACCTACGAGGTGACGGCGCGCGGGCGCACGGTGACCGACGATTACGGCGATCTGCGCCGCCGCCTGCTGATCGCGGCCATCGCCGCCCTGCCCGACCTGCCCGCGCGGCTGCAAGAGGCCACGCGAACGCTGAACCTGCTGTCGGGCCTATACGAAGAAGTGGCGCGGGTCGCGGCGACGCATCGGCGCGGCTAGGCAGCTCAGGCCAGCGCGGCGCCCAGAACCTCCAGCATCCGGTCCACGCCCGCCTCGGTCGTCATCCCCCCCGGTGACAGCCGCAGAAGCTGGCCACGGGCGTCGGCAAACACTCCCGCCGCGCGAAACTGCGCCAGCACCCCGGCGGCGGGTGTGCGGTCGGGCAGGTTCAGCATCACGCTGCCGCCGCGCTCGGCCTCGTCGCGGGGGCTGGCGTGCCGCAGGCCGAACGGCTCGACCCCGGCGATGATGCGATCCGACAGCGCGCGGTTGTGGGCAAGGATCGCGGCATGATCCTGCGCCGCGTGCCAATCCAGCGCGGGCAAGCTTGCCGCCGCCGCCATCACGCCGGGCGTGCCATTGTCAAACCGGCGGATATCGGGCGCGAAAGCGAATTTGTCGAGCGCCCAGGAAAACGGATTGTCCTGGCTGAACCAGCCGCGCAGCTCGGGCTGGCAGGCCACGATCAGCGGCGCCGCGACCTGCAATATCCCTGCGCCCGGCGTGCCGCACATCCATTTCAGGCTGGTCGAGATCGCGAAATCCACCGTCGGCTCTGTCACGCTGAACGGCAGCAGCCCGGCGCCTTGCGTTATATCCACCCCCACCACGCTGCCCATCGCCCGCCCCTGCGCCACCAGCGGCGCCAGATCGCAGCGGTGCGAGGAAATCGAGCTGACCCAGGTGATCAGCCCAAGGCCCACATCCGGGCCCCAGCGGTCCAGCATGTCTTCGTCCCGCACCCAGGTTTCGCCCTGCCGCATTGGCACCGTGTCGAGCGTGAAGCCCAGCCGGGGCGCAAGGCCGGTCAGCAGGAAGTGGTTGCTGGGAAAGCAATCGGCGCCGACCAGCACGCGCTTGCCGCGCAGCCGCCCGGCGGGCAGCGCAGTGATCAGCGCGTGCATCGCGGCGGTGACGTTTTCGGTGGTGGTCAGCGTGCCGGGGGCCGCCCCGATCAGCGCCGACCAGCGGTCGATGAAGCGCTGCCGTAGCGGCAGAATCGCGCCCCACTGGCCATCGTCGGCGGCGCCCCAGGCCGTGGCGAAACCAGCCATCGCGGCGGCCAGATCGGCGGCCTTGCGGGGATACTGCCCGATGGAGTGGTAAAGGAAATAGGCGGAACCGTCGGTCATGCTGTCTGTCTCTTGTGCTGGCTGCGTCAGTGTTGGCCCTTGCGGGCATAGCGCCGTTCCAGCCGCCCGGTCAGCCGGACAAGGGGCCAGAGGATCGCCACATAGATGATCGCCGCGCCGATCAGCGGCGTGGGGTTGGCAAACAACGCCTGCGCGTCGGTCGCCTGTTTCAGCAGGTCGTTCATCGCCACTACCGAGGCCAGCGAGGTATCCTTGATCAGCGACACCGAACTGGAGGCAAGCGGCGGGATCACCAGCCGGATCGCCTGCGGCAGCACCACCTTGTGCATGGTGCGCCAGAACGGCAGGCCCAGCGAGGCCGAGGCCTCGAACTGGCCGCGCGGCACCGCCTCGACGCCCGCCCGCACGATTTCGGCGGTATAGGCGGCCATCACCATCGACAGCGCAACCGCCGCCGCCTGAAACGACGAGAAGGTGATGCCGACGAAGGGCAGCGCATAATAGATCAGGATCAGCACGACCAGCATCGGCATCGCCCGCATCAGGTCGATGTAGAGAATCGCCAGCACCCGCAGCGCGCGCGGCGCGTAAAGCCGCATCAGGCAGACCAGCACCCCGGCGGCACTGCCCACGATGATCGCGGTTATCCCGAGCATCAGCGTATTGCCAAGCCCGCGGATCAGGATCGGAAAGGCCCGCAGCAGGACGGACCAGTTGAAGAAGATATCTATGACGTTCATGCGGCGCGTCCGGGGGGCACAGGGGCAAGGGCGGCGACCCGAAGGCCGCCGCCCGCGCCGGTCAATCGGCCGAAGTCGGCACCGGCATCGGCGTCAGCGTCACGCTGCCCGCCGCCGGGTCCACCCCGAACCATTTCTTGTAGATCGTGGCCATCGTGCCATCGGTCTTCATGTCGGACAGCGCGCTGTTGATCTTTTCCAGCATGTCCGAGCCCTTGGGCAGCATCATCGCGAATTTCTCGCCGGTCGGGATCTCGACCGGCACAGCGAGGCCCTTCATCTGGTTCATCGCATAGCGCAGGCCGACCACATCGTTCGCGACTGCATCGACGCGCCCGGCGGTCAGGTCGGTCAGCATGTTGGATACGGTGTCATAGCTCTTGTAGTCGGTGTAACCGATCTCGGCCGCGCGATCCTTCAGCCACTTCTCGCCGAACGAGGTGGCGATCGCGCCGACCGTCTTGCCCTTCAGATCGGCGACCGAGGTGACCCCGGCGCCGTCCTTGGTGGCGATCCCCAGCGCCCCGGTCACGATCGGCTGGGTGAACGACTGGCTTTGCAGCCGGTCGTTGGTGATCGTCAGCGACGAGATCACGATATCGACCCGATGCGAGGCCGTGGCGACGAAGAGCGCCTTGAAATCGAGCCCCTGAATGTCGGTGGTCATGCCCAGCCGCTTGGCGATCTCGTTGACGATATCGACCTCGAAGCCCTGAAAGGCGCCGCTGGCGTCCTTGAACTCCCACGGCGGGTTGGCCGGGTAGGAGCCGACGCGCAGCACCCCGGCCGCGATCCCCTGCACGGCCGAAACGGCAAAGGCCGCCCCGGCGATCAGACCCATGAGGGCCCGGCGATTGATTGTCATGCGTAACCTCCTGTCGCTGCCGGGCCTGTTGCCCGGCTTGTTGCTTGTTGTCAGCGGGCGGCCCAACCGGCGCCGCAGATCCCCGATGCTGCCACGATTTCGGCGGCAGACCTAGCGGTATTTTAAACTTGAAGGAAAACTCCTCGCCATATCATTCCCCCCGCGCGTCCAGCGCATCACGCAGCATCGCCAGCGGCAGATGCGCGTTCGGCGCATAGCGCATCAGCCCGTGCCAGGGGATCGGCGCGGGCGGGCCACTGGGCACCGGCAGGTCCGCTGCTGGCACACCGCCCGCCCAATCGGCCAGCACGCGGCCCAGCATCGTCGTCATCGCGATGCCGCGCCCGTTGCAGGCAATCCCGGCCATCAGGCCGGGCGCAGGCTCGATCAGATGCGGCAGGAAATCCGGCATCACCGCCGCCTGCCCCGACCACGCATGTTCCAGCGGTGGCAGGTCGGGCAGATCGAGCAGGCGCGACAGCCGCCGGTGGATCGCGCGCGGCACCCGGTAATCCGCGCCGGGGCCAAGAATGTGCATCCCGCCGCTGATCAACCGGTTGTTGGCGTCAAAGCGGAAGGTGAACAGGTTGCGCCGCGTATCGGATACGCATTGCCCGCCCGGCAACAGCCGCGTGCGCACCGCGGCGGGCAGGGGCGCCGTCGCGATCTGATAGACACGCAGCGGAAAGAACGACCGCGCCACAGCGGGTTGCAGGCCACCGATATGGGCGTTGGTTGCCAGCACGACGCGGGCCGCGCGCACCGATCCAGCGCCGCTGCGCGCGATCCACCCGCCGGGGGCCGCGTGAAGGCTAGTGACCGGCGTGTCCTCGAACACCACCGCCCCCGCCCGCTCGGCCGCCGCCGCCAGCCCGCGCGCATAGGCGACCGGGTTCAGCACGCCGCCCGAGTGGTCGATCCAGCCGCCCGCATAGCCGCGCGCGCCGGTCATGTGCGCCACCTGACCTGCATCGAGAACCGCAACCGGGCGGCCCCGATCCGCCCATTGCCGGGCACGGGCGCGGATCGCCTGCATCGCGGCCTCGGTTGGCGCGGGCTGGATCCAGCCGCTTTGCAGCGCATCGCAGGCGATGGCGTGGTCGCGGATCAGCCCGAACACCAGATCCGCGCTTGCCGCCGCGAACCCGACCAGCCGCGCGCCCCTGTCAGGGCCAAGGCGCGCCAGCACCGCGTCGGGGTCCACCCGCGCGAAATTCGGCACCACAAAGCCCGCGTTGCGCCCGCTGGCCCCCGCCGCGATCCGATCCGCCTCCACCACCACAACGCGCAAGCCCGCCGTTGCGGCATGGAGCGCGCAGGACAGCCCGGTGAATCCGGCGCCGATGACCAGCAGATCGGCCTCGACCTCTGCCACGTCCAGCGGCGGGCGCGCGGCAACCGCGCCGCTGACCACATGCCAAAGCGAGGGTGTCACGCGTCGCCCCCGCCCGGTTTGGCCTTGCGCCGCGTGGGGCCGAAGAAGCCCTGCGGCCGGGCCAGCAGGATGACGCACAGCATCACGCCGATGGCCACGATCTGCAACGCGGCGGCGCGGGCCTGAAACTCCGTGGGGACCAGCGCCGCCGTCAGCGCCCCCGCGCCGACCCAGACCGCCCAGACCACCACCGCCCCGGCCAGCGCGCCCCGGTTCGAGCCCGAGCCACCAACCATCAGCATCGCCCAGACCTGAAACGTCAGCGTCGGCACATAGTCATCCGGCGCGATAAACCCGATCAGATGCGCCTGCACCGCCCCCGCCAGCCCCATCACCGCGCCCCCCGCCGCGAATGCCTGAATGCGGTAAGACCGGGCCGATTTGCCCAGCGAGACCGCCGCCCGTTCATCCTCGCGCAGCGCCCGCAGCACCCGACCCCAGGGGCTTTTCGTCAGGTGCTGAAGCGCCAGATAGGTCACCGCCGTCACTGCAAGAACCACCGCGAAGTTGCTGAAATTGAACAGAACAGGGTGATCGGCCAACGCCCCGAACGGACGCGGGATGAAGGCCACGCCAAATGGCCCCCCGGTCAGCCCGACGGCGTTCAGCGCCACGAGTTGCGCCACGACAGCCACGCCGAAGGTGGTGATGGCAAGGTAATCCGCCTTCAGCCGCAGCGTGGCAAAGCCGGTCAGCGCCGCCGCCGCCCCTGCCAGCACCATCGCGCCAAGCCAGCCAACCGCGATCGGCAACCCGAAGCCGCCGATGCGGTCTGCCACCGCGGGCGTGGTCAGCAACGCCGAGGTATAGGCGCCGATCGCCACGAACCCCGCGATGCCCACGTTGAAAAGCCCGGTCAGCCCCCATTGCAGGTTCAGCCCCAGCGCGATCAGCCCGAAGATCAGCGCGGTGGACAGGAAGAAAGCGGCGTAGCCCAGAAGGTCGATCATCGCTCGCGCACTCCAAAGATGCCGTTGGGGCGGACCAGCAGAACCGCCATCAGGATCACGAACGCCACCGCCTGCCGCCATTCGGCACCGATCAGCTGCACCGCGCCCGCCTCGGACAGGCCGATGATCAGCCCGCCCAGCACGGCGCCCGGCACGCTGCCGATGCCGCCAAGGATCGCGGCGGCAAACATCGGCAGCAGCAGATCAAGCCCCATCAGCGGCCGGATCTGCACGATCACCCCCACCATGATGCCCGCCGCGCAGGCCAGTGCCCCGCCCAACAGCCAGGTCGCGCGCACCACGCGGGCAACGTCGATGCCGACGACACGCGCCAGCGCCGCGTTCTGGCTGTAGGCCTGCATCTCGCGCCCGGTGCGGCTGCGCGTCATGAACAGGTGCATCGCGGTGACCAGCACCACCGTCATGCCCAGCAGCACGATCTGGTCGGGCGTGATGCGAATTCCCCAGCCCACCGGCATCGCCATCTGGATGCTGCGGCTGAAATAGGTCGGGCGCGAGGTGAAGGTAAACTCCAGCAAACTGCGCAGCGCCATCGAGGCGCCAAAGCTGGCCATCACGACGATGATCGACTGGCCCCGCGCCCGCAATCGCGCAAACAGCACCGCGTCAAGTGCCAGCGCCATCAGGCCGGTCAGCACCATGCCAGCCAGCCCCGCCACGATCAGCGGCCAACCGAACGACAGCGGGCCAAGCGGCGCGGTCGCCCCGAAAGTGGCGCCGATCACGCCGACCAGCGTGAGCGTGGCATAGGTGCCCCAGGCCATGAAATCGCCATGCGCGAAGTTGGAAAAGCGCAGGATCGAATAGGTCAGCGTGATCCCGATGGCACCAAGCCCCACCATTGATCCCGACAACACCCCGTCGACCAGAAATTGCAGGTTCATCGCGCGCCCTCCTTCCGCTGGCCCAGGTAAAGTTCGGCGATGATCGGGTCGTGCCAAAGGCTTGCGGCGGGTCCTTCATGTGCCACCCGGCCCTCGACCAGCACATAGGCCCGGTCGCCGATCGCCAGCGCGGCGCGGGCGTTCTGTTCCACCAGAACGATGGTCAGACCCGCGCGCCGCATCTCGGCCAGCTGGGCAAAGACCATCTCGACGAACTTGGGCGACAGCCCGGCCGAGGGTTCATCCAGCATCAGCACGCGCGGCCGCACGATCAGCGCCCGCGCCGCCGCCAGCATCTGGCGCTGCCCGCCCGACAGGCTGCCCGCCGGAAGACGGCGCTGGCGCGCGAGGTCAGGGAACATCTGGAACATCTCGTCGATGCGCCCGGCAATCTCGGCGCGGGCCAGCACCCCCGCCGACACACGCAGGTTGTCCTGCACCGACATCAGTGGAAACACATTGTCGGTCTGCGGCACGAAGGCCAGCCCGCGCCGCACCATCTGATGCGCGGGCACCTGCGTGATCTCTTGCCCGTCCAGCGCGACAGAGCCGGAGGTCACTGGAACAAGCCCCGCTATCGCCTTGATGAGGCTTGACTTCCCGGCACCGTTCGGGCCGAGGATCACGACGATTTCGGCGGCATTCGCCTGCATCGTGGCGCCGCGCACGATCGACAGCCCCGGCTCATATCCCGCGACCAGCGCATCAACCTGAAGGATCGGGCCGGTCATGCGGCGCCCCCCAGATAGGCCTCGATCACGCGCGGATCGCGGGCCACCTCGTCTGGCGTGCCTTCGCACAGCGCGGCACCGGCGGCCATCACCAGAACGCGGTGGCACAGGCGGGTGACCATGTCGATATTGTGTTCGATCAGCAGAAAGGTGACGCCGCGCGCGTTGATGTCGCGGATACGGTCGATGATCACCTCCAGCAGCGTGGCATTCACCCCGGCGGCGGGTTCGTCCAGCAGGATGATGCCGGGGTCGGCCATCAGCACGCGCGCCAGTTCCAGCAGTTTGCGCTGCCCGCCCGACAGAACGCGCGCCGGTTCCTCGGCCAACCGCGCCAGCAGCACGAGGTCCAGCAGGCCGCGCGCCTTGTCGCGCGCCGCGCGTTCCTCGGCGGCGATGCGGCGGGGGGTGGTGAAATTCGCCCAGAACCGCTCTCCGGTCTGGTGCTGGCGGGCCAGCAGCATGTTGTCCATCAACGTCAGGTCGGGAAACGGGCGCGGGATCTGGAAGGTGCGGCCAAGCCCGCGCGCAAGGCGGCTATGGGGCGGCGCCCCTGCCACCTCGACCCCGTTCAGGCGGATCGACCCGGACGAAGGTGCAACCGCCCCCGCCAGCAGGTCGAACATCGTCGTCTTGCCCGCGCCGTTCGGGCCGATCAGGCCCAGGATTTCCTGCGGCGCCACCGCGAACGACATGCCGTCAACCGCCGTGACGCCGCCAAACCGCTTGGTCACCTTCTGCGCTTCCAACACGGGGGGCGGCGTGGGCATCGACACTTCCTATCTTTGATGTGTGATCACACTTGATTTGATCACGTTATCGGCGCCTAATGGTTCACGCAAGATGATTCTTTTCCGGGGGCACGGCACGCAATGAACGAAAAGGCAGGCCCGATGAGCATCAGCCTTGCACCGGTCGGGCGCGAGACCGTGCAGGACCGGGTCTATGCCGAACTGCGTCGCGCGCTGATCGGCGGGCTGTTCGCGCCGTCGCAGGTGCTGACGATCCGGGGGCTGGCCGACGCGCTGATGACCTCGACCATGCCGGTGCGCGAGGCGCTGGGGCGGCTGATCTCGGAGCAGGCGCTGGAGGCGCTGCCGAACCGCACGATCCGGGTGCCGCCGATCACGCTGGAGCGGATCGACGACCTGCTGCGCGCGCGCGTGCTGATCGAGGGCGAGGCGATCGCGCTGGCCGCGCCGCATATGGATGCGCCCCGCCTTGCCACGGTGCGCAAGATCATGACCGAGTGGCAGCGGCTGCGCCTTGGCGGCAATCCCCAGACGGTGGACCGCGAGGTCGCGCTGAATCAGGCCTTCCATTTCGAGATTTACCACGCCTGCGGGTCGTCGGTGCTGATCCCGATGATCGAAAGCCTGTGGCTGCAATCCGGCCCCTGCACCCGTGCCGCGATCTTTGCCTTTTCCGAGGCCGGCGAAAGTGATGCCGCGCTGTTTCACCTGCGCATTCTGGAGGCGCTGGAGGCGGGCGATGCGGCGGCGGCGCGGGCGGCGCTGGTGGCCGACATCAGCCGCCCCTTCGCCTTTCTGCGCGACAAGTTGTTAAGCGAAGGAGTGACAGCATGACGGGGCTGATCGAAATTTCCGAACCGAAGTCGGGGCTTACGGTGCGCGCGGCGCTGATCGGCGCCAAGGCGCCGGTGAATACCGCCTTCCTGTGGCGCTGGCTGGCCGAAGAACGCGTGGTGCCGTCGATCCACGCGATCTGGACCGGCCCAGAGATTTCCTGCCCGATCCCGCATGCGCAGGTGGCGGGCGAGGATGCCCTGCCGCCCGAGAATGCGACGCTGACGCCGCAGCCGGGCGATGTGGTGCTGACCTATGTGCCGACCCATGTCTGGGGCGGCAACCCGGTGCCGGTCTTCGATATCGGCCTGTTCTATGGCCCCGGCGCGCGGATGTTGTTTCCGATCGGCTGGCTCGCCGGGTCGGTGGTGGCGCAGGTGGTGCCAGAGGATCGCGCTGCGCTCGCCGAGGGCTGCGCCCGCATCCGCCAGACCGGCGCCTGCGAGATCACCTTCCGCCGCCTGCCCGAGGCCAGCGCATGAGCGACGATTTCGAACTTTACGACCTGCGGGTCGAGATCGTGGCGCCGGAAGGGGCGCGGATTTACTGCGGCACCCCCGGCGACTGGTTCGAGCTGCGCGGCGAACAGTTGCATCTGCCGCCGGGGCAAGGCTTCTCGATCTACTCGCTGGCCGCGATCCTGCCGCTGTTGCCCGCCAAGCAGCGCATGACGCATCCAAACGACTGGATGACATCCGACGCGGAAATCGCCTGCCCCGACCCGAACTGCCCGTCGCGCCTGCGCATCACGCGGATCGGCAAACGCCGGTTCAGCCATGCCGAGACCACCGCCGTTCCCCTGCCCCGGAGTGTTGAATGACGACCGTTCCCACCATCGCCCTGCGACCGGGGCACGAGATTTCCCGCGTGATCCGCGGCGGCTGGCAGCTTGCGGGCGGCCACGGGCCGGTGGACCGGGCGCAGACCATTGCCGATATGGTGGCCTTCGCCGAGGCGGGCATCGTCACCTTCGACTGCGCCGACATCTATACCGGCGTGGAAGAGATGATCGGTGCCTTTCGCGCCGAATATGGCCGCACACACGGCGCCGCCGCCTTGGCGCGGATCAAGGTGCATACCAAGCTGGTGCCTGACCTCGAAGACCTGGCAACCCTCGACCGCGCCTATATCCGCCGCATTGTCGAAACCTCGCTGAAACGGCTGCGAACAGAGCGGCTCGACCTCGTGCAGTTCCACTGGTGGGATTACGCGGTGCCGCGCTATCTCGACGCCGTGGGCTGGCTGGACGAGTTGCGGCGCGAGGGCAAGGTGGCCCATGTCGGCGGCACAAACTTCGACACCGCGCGCACGCTGGAAATCATCGGCGCCGGGGTGCCGCTGGTCTCGATGCAGGTGCAATACAGCCTGATCGACGCGCGGCCGGAACGGCTGCTGGCCAAGGCAGCGCTGGCACATGACATGTGGATACTGGCCTATGGGTCGGTGGCGGGCGGGTTTCTGGGTGACCGCTGGCTGGGCCAACCCGAACCGGTGGGAGAACTGGAGAACCGGTCGCTGACCAAATACAAGCTGATCATCGACGATTTCGGCGGCTGGGATCTGTTCCAGGCCCTGCTGCGCGCCCTGCGTGCGATTGCAGACCGGCACGGCACCGACATCGCCACGGTGGCAAGCGCCGCAATGCTGGACCGCCCGGCGGTGGCGGCGGTGATCGTGGGCGCGCGCAACCGCAGCCATCTGGCCCGCAACGTGCAGGTGGCGACGCTGGCGCTGACCGCCGCCGACCGGGCCGAAATCGCGGCGGTGCTGGCACAGGCAACGGTGCCCGAGGGCGACACCTACACGCTGGAACGCGACCGCAACGGGCGGCACGGCCAGATTATCAAATACAACCTGAACAAGGCATCCTGAGCCGATGCCAAGATCGCCGGGGATGCCTGAACCGGCGACAGAAACGCAGAACAGGCGGCCACTCCAACGGATGAGGATGAACATGAAAACGTCAATGATTGCTATACTTTCCGGGATGATGTTGATGCCGGTCGCGGCCTCTGCCTGCGATATCACGGTGGGTCTCGTGCTGGAACTGACCGGGCCTGCGGGCGAATACGGTCAAGCGGGCGCCAAATCGGTGGAAATGGCCTTCCGCGATCTAAACGACGCGGGCGGCGTTGCGGGCTGCACGCTGAAAACCGACACCCGAGACAGCCAGACCCAGCCCAACGTGGCGGTGGATGCGGCAACGCAACTGGTGCAGGTGGCGAAGGTGCCCGCGATCATCGGCGGCATCATCTCGCCGATGACGATCCCGATCCTGACCTCGGTGACCGCGCCCGCGCATGTGCTGCAAGTTTCGCCCGCGTCCTCGTCGCCGACGCTGACCGCACTTGGCGAGGCGGGCAAGACCAACGGCGTGTTCTTCCGCACCATCACCTCGGATGCGCTGCAAGGCGTGGCGGCGGCCAAGTTCGCCATCGACAAGGGCTTCAAGAAGATCGCGATCATCCATCAGA
Source organism: Paracoccaceae bacterium (assembly GCA_016124615.1). Lineage (GTDB taxonomy): Bacteria > Pseudomonadota > Alphaproteobacteria > Rhodobacterales > Rhodobacteraceae > Solirhodobacter. The sequence continues at coordinate 661,661 of WGNF01000003.1, forward strand.
ACAACGACTTCGGCGTCAATCTGGTGAAGGAATTCACGGCCCCCTACAAGGCGCTTGGCGGCACCATCGTGTCGGTCACGCCCTACAACGCCAAACAATCGAGCTATGCCAGCGAAGTGACGGCGGCGATGGCGGGCAACCCGGATGCGCTTTACCTGATCTCGGACCCGGTTGATGGTGCCACCATCGCGCGGACCTGGATCAGCCAGGGCGGCGTGCAGAAATTCCTGCTCAATGACGGGATGAACTCGGACGATTTCATCAACAGCGTCGGCAAGGAGTATCTGGGCCAGGCCTATGGCACCTCGTCCGGCACCAGCCCGACCGCCTCGACTGCCTATTTCAACGCGAATTACAAGGCGTTTTCGGGCATCGACCCGGCAGCCCCGGCGGCGGACCGGTCTTATGACGCGGGGGCCTTGGTGGGCCTTGCCATCGCCATCGCGGGCGGGCCGGATGCGGCCAAACTGCCAGCGGCGATGTATAAGGCGGTCGATCCGGCGGGCACCCCGATCTATGCCGGCAAGGAAGAGTTCGCCAAGGCGCTGAAGCTGATCGCCGATGGCAAGCCGATCAAGTACGAGGGCGTCATCGGGCCGGTCGAGTTCGACAAATACGGCGACATTTCCGGCCCGTTCCGGTTGTGGCAGATCGTCGACGGCAAAGTGACGACGGTTGGCGAGATGACGCAGTCCGACGTGGACGCGGTGAAGGCCCAGATCAAGTAGTACCGCCGCACCAACCGCGCCGCCGGGCGATCCCCGGCGGCGCGTCCTAGTGGATGCGCACGCCCTGCCGGATCAGTTCGGCCTGAACCGCGCCGATATCCACCGCCGCGAGCTCGGCGCCCGCCCTCACGGCCAGCGCCGCCGCCACACCCGCACCCTGCCCGGCGACCGCGCAGCAGGCCATGTTGCGCGTCGCGGCATGGGCGATGCGGTCGCCGCCGATGGCGCGGCCGGTGACGAGCAAGCCCTGCACCCCTTTCGGCAGCATGGCGCGATAGGGTATGTGCATGTAGCGGCCGGTCGAGGGGATCACCAACACCCCGTAACCGTCGATGAACTCCGGGTAAATCCCGATGCTGTCGTCAAACCGCGCCTGCCCGCGCACGTCGGCCTCGGTCAGGTTGTAGACGGCGTCGATCTTGCGGGTGTCGCGGATGCCGATGGTCATGCCGAAGTTGCGCAGCCGCGCGCCGGAACAGCCGGGCATGAAGCGCCGCAGCGCCTCGATCGCCAGCATCGCCTGCTTGCGACCCTCGATCTCGCCCCGTGTCATGCTGTCGGGATCGGTCCCGTCCACCCCGGCCAGGTGGACAAGGTTCATGTAGGTCAGCTCGCCGGTATCATGCAGCGCGCCCCAGGTGCCCGCGATGGTGTTCAGATGCGGCGGGATCACCCCCGCCTTGATCGCCTGCGCGAAGGGCTTTTTCAGGAAGGGCGAGAACATGTCGTCTTCCTTGCCGTCGGTCTGCACCGTCCATTCGCCGGTCGACCAGTCCTTGTAGGTCTGCGGATCGGCGGCGACCTCGGCCAGAAAGGCGGCCTTGTCGACCCCGGCCAGATGGAACATCACGCTGGCGGCCTGCATCGCCTCGGTCGGGGTTTTCTGCGTCACTGCCCCGGCCCGATGGGCAATGTCGGCGTCGCCGGTGGCGTCGATCACCACGCGGGCGAGGATCGCCTCGCGCCCCGCCTTGGATTCGACGATGATCCCGGCGATGCGGTCGCCCTCCATCACGGGTGCCACAAAGCTGCGGTGCAGCATGGCGTGAAGGCCCGCCTCTTCCACCAGCCGGTCGGCGACCAGCTTGAAGCCCTCGCTGTCCAGTTCATAGCTCAGCGACTGGCTTTCCGGCACCGCCGCCCCCGCCGCCTTGGCGCGCTGCTCGAACTCCCAGCCGATGCCGCCCGCCTCTACCGTGGCTTCGCGGCGATACCAGGCGAAGCCCTCGACGCCGACGGTGGTGATGTTGCCGCCGAAGCAGCCAAACCGCTCGACCAGGCAGACCCGCGCCCCGGCGCGCGCCGCCACCAGGGCCGCCGCCAGCCCGCCGGGGCCGGAGCCGACGACCAGAACATCGGTGCGGTGAATCACCTCGACCCGGCGCGCGGGTTCAAGCAGGAAGTCGGGCAGATCGGGCATGGGGTTCTCTCGAGGCAACGGAAGACCCGGAAGCTGCCCCGGAATGGAACGGGCGTCCATCGAGTTTGCGACAGATTGTCCGCATCGAGGGACATCCGGCGCCGCGCCGTTGGCCTTCCGCCCGCGAGACCCGCCCCGCCGCTCTGCCTTGAACTCCCCCGTCGCCGTGATAAGCATCGCCATCTGGGATGGGTGGCCGAGCGGTCTATGGCTCCAGTCTTGAAAACTGGCGTGGGGGTGACTCCACCGTGGGTTCGAATCCCACCCCATCCGCCATTTTATATTGATTTCGTTATAAAAAACGGCGCCTTTTCCTTACTCCCAATTTAGCCCGGAAAAGTAAAAACGTTTGGTTGCTTCGGCTTGTGGCGCAAAATGTTTGCCCGTCGCGCCGCTACAGCCGCTGACAGGCACTTAGCCATTCAATGAATCACGGCGGGCAGAGGCTCTGGCCGGATGAGTTCAACAGAGCTACTGCAGCGGGGTCACCCTCTAACGCACCCTGCACCACCGATGCGCAGGCAGAAAACGGCATTTTTACAAATGTTGTCGCCGCATTGCCGGCGTCTGCGTGATCTACCCCAAGATCGGCCAACCGCCCAAAAACATCCGAGATTCTGAGGACATCCGGCGAAACTCTTGAGCGAATGATGGTCACACCGAAATACGTCTCATCGCCATATGTCTCGCCCGGCTTCGTGTCATCGACCTTGCAGGTTGTGAGGACGATGGCGCTTGCCGGATAGCATGGGCCTGGCGAGCAAAACTGTGGCGGTCTTCCATCTTTGAAGGTGACATATTGCGAGACCGCGTCGAAAATGTCGCCACGATGAAGGACTGGGCCCGAAGTCCCTATGGGCGCAACGTCTCCGGTCGCGACTCCTTGGCATGGGTTTTCTTGGTCTGCTTCGGCGCCGTCAGCCCAGGCCATAACAAGTGCAAAAGCTATCCAAATGCTGAGCCTGAGAATCGCCGTCACTCGCATGGCCCCTTCATCAAAGTCTTGATATTGGCACGCATTTGGCTCACATCACCATTGCGTTCACCGCATTCCGTGCCATCCTGACCACCTTCGCGCCACAGGCCAACCGCTCATCCGGCCGCGCCGCGCCGTCAGCCCTTCTTCTTCGCCTCGACGGCGGCTTTCATGCGGGCCAGCAGTTCGGCCTTGGTTTCCCGCGCGCCGAAGGGGTTCTTGGCCGAGCCCTTGGCGTTGTGTTCCTGATGCTTGGGCGCGTTTCTCGGCGGGATCGCGCCGCCCGATTTGCTGTAGTCCATCCCTTTGCCCTCACGATTGGCGCTGCGTCAGGTTCTCTTGCCTGAAACGGCCCGGCGCTACAAGGCGGCGCCCGGCCGGTAGGCGAAGCGGGTGAACGTCGCCTCGGCCGCCTGCCCCGAGGTGTCGAAGGCGACCATGCCGACGAAGGCGCCGGTGAAGCTGCCATGCTCGCCCCGCCCGCCCTCGTCCGAGATCACCGCGGCGTCGAGCGTAGGGCCGATCGCCTGCCACGCGCCGCCTTGCCGCCAGAAGAACTGCTGGCACGCATGATCGACCGAAACGCGCAGTTCCAGCGGCCCCGCCCCTACCGGCACCGGCGCGGCGGGCAGGGTCAGTGCCGCGTCCGGCCAGTCGCCGGGGCAGGACAGGATGGTCAGCGCCCGGCCGATCCCCGGCTCGTCGGTCAGCATCAGGGCGTGGAACTTGTGCCGGTTGTAATAGGTCGTCAGCCCCGCCGCCTGCTGGTAGCTTTGCGGGTCGAAGCTCAGCTCGGTTTCCGCACCGTAGACGAAATCCTCCTGCCGCCGGGCCACCAGCGCCTGTTCGAACCAGCTGCCAAGGCTTTCGCGCCCGATCAGCACCAGCCCCGCGGGGGTCAGCCGAAAGATGCGGGTGGGGTCCGGTGTGCGCAGCCACTGAAACTCGGGCGGCAGCGGGCCGGGGCCGAAGCGGCGTTCCACCGCCCGGCGCGGGGCGGCGGTGGCGGCCAGCGGCACCTCGACGCGGGGCACCTGCCCGCCCGCCTCCAGATAAAGCCAGCCGTCGCGCCAGACCACGCGTTCCAGCCCGGTCTCGCGCCCCATCGGGCTGAACCGGCCGGGCAGCGGGCGGCTCATCAGGAAGGTGTGCCAGCCGGTGCCGTCCGGTGCCTCGACATACTGGCCGTGGCCGCTGCGCTGGATCGGATGGTCGGGTGCCGCGGCGCAGGTCATCAGGTGGCGGTCGGGGTGGACCTCATACGGTCCCCACAGGCTGCGTGACCGCGCCATCGTCACCGCATGGTCATAGCCGGTGCCGCCCTCGGCGGTGGTCAGGTAGTACCAGCCGTCGCGCTTGAACAGGTGCGGCGCCTCGGTCAGCCCGCGCGGCGTGCCGTCGAAGATGTTCGCGACCGGGCCGAAAAGCCCCCGCTCCGGCGACCATTCCTGCAACAGGATGCCATCGAACGAGGCGTGTTTCGGGTTGCCGCCGGTGCCGCGCCCGCGATGGTTCCAGCGCATGTTCACCACGTATTTGCGGCCGTCATCGTCGTGGAACAGCGACGGATCGAAGCCCGAGGAATTGACGTAGATCGGGTCCGACCAGTCGCCGTCGATGCTCTCACAGGTGGTGATAGAGTTCGGCGTGTCCTTGAACGCGCCATCCAGCCGTTTGACATCGGTGTAGACCAGCCAGAACCGGCCATCCGCATGCGAAAGGCAGGGCGCCCAGATGCCGCAACTGTCGGGGTTGCCGCGCATATCCAGCAGCGCGGCCCGGTTCAGCGGGCGCGCCACCAGCGCCCAGTTCACCAGATCGCGGGAGTGGTGGATCTGCACCCCCGGATACCATTCGAAGGTCGAGGTGGCGATGTAGTAGTCCGCCCCTACCCGGCAGATCGAGGGGTCGGCGTTGAAGCCGGGCAGGATCGGATTGCGGATCATCGGATCACGCCATCAGGGCTTGCGCGGCGGCGGGCGGCAGCGCATCGGGGCGGGCGCAGCTGGTGGTCAGCGTGACCATCTGCCCGGTTTCGCCCGAGCGCAGGATCGCCGTCATCACGTCGACCGCATGCAGCGCCAGGTCCAGCGCGCAGCGGTGCGGCCGCCCCTCGTTGATCGCCGCCGCCATCTCGGCCAGCCCGGCGGTGCGGTAGTTGGCTTTCATCACGCCGTGATTGTCTTGGTTGGGGACGCCCAGCGGATGGTCCGGTTGCACCAGTTCCTCGATCTTGCCATCCCGCCCGGCAATCTCGACCTTGCCGGAAAACCAGTTCGGATCGGGCAGGAACAGCGTGCCCTCGGTGCCGTAAAGCTCCATGTTGCCATGCCGATGCGCCCAGACATCCCACGAGGTGGAGAGGGTGATGGTCGCGCCGCTCGCGAACGACAGCAGCGCGTGGATATTGGTCGGCGTCCTGACCGGGATCACATCGCCCTTGCGGGGTTCCGAACTGATGGTGCGCGTCGGCGTGGCCATCGAGGTCAGCGCCGCGACCCGCACCACCGGGCCGATCAACTGGATCAGGTTGGTGACGTAGTAGGGCCCCAGATCCAGCATCGGCCCGCCGCCCGGCAGGAAGAAGAAATCCGGGTTCGGGTGCCAGTGTTCCATGCCGTGGCTCATCACATGGGCGGTGCCGGCGACAACGGTGCCGATGCGCCCGGCGTCGATCGCCGCCCGCGCCGCCTGATGCGCGCCGCCAAGGAACGTGTCGGGGGCAGACCCCACGCGCAGCCCCTTTGCCGCCGCCAGCGCGCGCAGTTCCTCGCCTTCGGCAAGGCTCAGCACCATCGGCTTTTCCGAATAGGCGTGCTTGCCCGCCTGAAGGATGGATTTCGTCACCGCGAAATGGGCATCGGGGATGGTCAGGTTCACCACCATGTCGATATCCGGCGCCGCCAGCAGCCCGGCCACGGTTTCGGCGCGAACGCCGTATTCCGTTGCCCGCGCCTGCGCGGCGGCCGGGTTCACATCCGCCACCGCCCGGATTTCGAGACCCTTGAACAGCGGCGCAAGCCGCAGATAGGCGGCCGAGATATTGCCGCAGCCGATGATGCCAACGCCTTGCATGTTGGCCCCCGTCACAGCTTGCGCGCCGCCGCGATGGCGCGGCTGGCGAAACGGTGGGGGTCGCTGGGCTTGTCATGTTCCATCACGAACCAGGTGCAGCCCGCCTTGCGCAGCGCGGGCAGGATCGTGGCCCAGCCGATGGTGCCGTAGCCGAGGTCGGCCCAGCCGTCTTCATCGACGCACTCGCCCTGCGGCGCGATGTCCTTCAGATGCGCGGCCATCAGGCGGGGGCCGTATTTTGCGATCGTCGCCATCGGATCGGCCCCGGCGCGCACCGCCCAGGCCACGTCGAACTCCAGCCCGATATGGTCATCGGCGGCCAGGATCAGGTCGATCGGCAGCGCGCCATCGGCAGTCGGCCGGAATTCGAAATCGTGGTTGTGGTAGCCGAAGCGCAGCCCGGCGTCGCGGTAGCGCTTGCCAACCTCGGCCAGACCCTTGGCATAGGCGGCCCAGCCCGCTGCATCGGTCGGGCGCTGATCGGGCAGGATGTAGGGCACGATCACCGCCTTGACGCCCAACGCGCGCGCAATTTCCAGCACGCGATCGGGTTCGCCCTTGCACATGTCGAAGGAAAAATGGCCGGTCGGCATCGTCAGCCCGGTGTCTTTCAGCCCGGCCTCCAGCATGCCAAGGGACGAGGCATCGGCGTAGAGCGCGCCATAGCCTTCTACCTGCGCATAGCCAAGATCGGCCAGCATGTGCAGCGTGTCGGTCAGCGGCGGAAACATGCGGGAGCTGTAGAGCTGATAGGAAAAGTCGGTCATGGTCGGGCCTTTCAGGTGCCGTAGGTGGCGGAATGCAGATCGCGAAGCGTGAAGCGCGGCGCGGGGCCGGGCGTCGTGGGGGTGAAGCGGATCGTGGCCGGGTGGCCGGGGAAGAGGTGCAGGGCATTGCCGGAAAAGCGGCCGGGCTGATCCGCCTCGATGGCGACGAAGAGGGCGAGGGCCCGCGCGGACAGCGTGATGTCCCATCCCGTTTCCGCCGCCGAGACGCTGAGTTCCACGCCTGCGGGCAACAGGTCATAGGCCTTGTAGGGTTGCGGCGCAAAGATGTCGCCGCCGATGCGGCGGCCGTCGGCGTGGGTCCACACGAAGGTCAGCATCTCATCCGCCGCCAGCGCGCCGGCCGGGATGTGCAGCGCCAGCGCCGCGGCGTCGGGCGGCACGGTGAGGGTTTCGCGGGCCAGCGGGCGGGTGGCGCCGCGCATGTCCACCGCCGCCGCGCCGACGGTCAGGGTCAGCGGCGCGCCGGTGTCGTTGACCGCGCGCAACTCGATGCCGCCCGCCACCGGCACGGCGGAGACGACAACCGGCGCATAGAACCGTTTCGCCATGTAGTGCAGAAGCTTCCAGCCGCCGCCGTGGTCGAGGCTGGACCATGAACAGACCGGCCAGGTATCGTTCAATTGCCAGTAAAGCGTGCCCATGCAATGCGGCTTCAGGCTGCGCCAATGGCTGACGGCAGTCTTGATCGCCAGCCCCTGCTGGATCTGACTGAGGTAGACGAAATTCTCGAACCCCACCGGAAAGCGGAAAGACCGGAACATGGTTTCCGCGATCCGCGCATTTCCGCCCGCGTTCTTCTGGTGGCTTTCCATCGCCGGCGAAGCGATGTTGAAATCGGCCGGGTCGGCGAAACGGCGGATGACTTCCATCGAGGGGTAGGACTGGAAGCCGAATTCTGAGCAAAAGCGCGGCGAGACATCGCGATAGTGGTCGAAATCGCGCCCCTCGTGCCAGACCGACCAGAAATGCATGTCGCCGGACCGGTCATCATGCCAGGCATCGCCGAACGACATCGGGCCCAGCGAGGGCGAGGACGGCCACCAGATCGCATCCGGCGCGGTGGCCTTCAGCGCCCCCTCGATCGTGCGGTTCAGCCGGTCGTAGGCGACCAGATAGCGGTCGCGGTTCTTGCGGCTTTCCTCGAACCACGTCAGGGCGCCCAGAAGTTCATTGTCGCCGCACCAGAGCGCGAGGCAGGCATGGTGGTTGAGGCGGGCGACCTGTTCTGCGACTTCGGCGGCGACGCCGGTCAGAAAATCCTCGGTCGCTGGGTAAAGGTGGCAGGCGAACATGAAATCCTGCCAGACCATCAGGCCCAGCTCGTCGCAGAGGTCGTAGAACCAGTCCGGTTCGTACCGCCCGCCGCCCCAGAGGCGGATCATGTTCATGTTGGCGTCGACGGCGGATTGCAGCAGGTCGCGGCAGCTTTCGGGCGTGATCGCCGATCCCAGCGCGTCGGCCGGGATCCAGTTCGCGCCCTTCATGAACACCTCGCGCCCGTTGACGCGAAAGGCAAAGCGGGCGCCGGTGGCATCCTTGTCGGTGATCAGTTCCACCTGACGCAGGCCGATGCGGCGGGTCTGGCTGTGCGCGCCCAGCGTGGCGGTCAGGCTGTGCAGCACCTGGGCGCCCTGCCCCGCCGGCCACCAGAGCGCGGGCGTGTCGAGATGCAGGATCACCTCGGCCCGGCCCGCACTGACCGGCGCCTCGGCGTGGGCCCCGGCGAGGGTGAAGCGGACCGGCGCGCCTTCAGTGGCGCCCGCCGTATGTGCGGCGACGCGGACAAGGACCCGATCCCCGGCGTGATCCTGCGACACGATCAGCGCGGTGATGCGGGCCGCCTCCGGCTCCAACCGGATCGCGCCGTAAAGGCCGAAGGGGGCCAGCGCGATGTTCCAGTCCCAGCCGAAATCGCATTGCGGCTTGCGCAGCATGTTGCCGTTGGGAATGGGGCAGTTGTTCTGGCTGTAGGGCACCGGGAAGGGTTGCGCCGCAGCCCGCGTGGCCGCCTCGCGCACCGGCGAGCGGAAGCGGATGGCGATCTCGTTCTCGCCCCGCCGCAGCGCGCGAGAGGCGTCGGCACGGTGATCGCGGAACATGCTATCGGCCTGCAGGACGGTGACACCGTTGATGGCGATCTCGGCCACCGTGTCCAGCATCGTCGCGACCAGTGTCAAATCGGTGCGCTCGGCGGTGAAACGGCGGGTCAGCGCCCAGTCGCGTTCGGCGATCCAGCGCAGCCCGTATTCGTTGCGGCCAAAATAGGGGTCGGGGATCAGGCCCGCCTTGTGCAGCGCGCTGATGCCGTCGCCGGGCAGCACCATCGGGGCGGAAAAGGCCCCGGTCTCATCGCGCAGATGCCAGAGGCCACAGAGGTCGATCATCGCGGCTCAGAGCCTCTTTTCCGTGGTCTTGTCGAACAGCGACGCCCGTGCCGGATCGAACCCGATCAGCAGCCGGTCGCCGGATTGCACGCGCGCCTGCCCATCCATCCGGAACCGCACCGGGATGCCCGCGAGGGTGGCCCAGGCCAGCGTGTCGGATCCCATCGGTTCGACGATCTCGATCTCGACCTCGGTCGCGAACGGCAAGCCGCGCGCCACCTCGCCCGACAGGATATGCTCGGGGCGGATGCCGTACCACGCGGGCCCGGCGCCGGGGGCGCCCTGAAACGCGTAGTTGGTCAGCGGCAGCAGGGTGCCGCCGGTGGCGAAGCCGTCGCCCGCCAGCGCGCCGTCGAAAAAGTTGATCTCGGGGCTGCCGATGAAGCCCGCGACGTATTTGTTCTGCGGCCGGTTGTAGATCTCTGTCGGGCTATCGAGTTGCTGGATCACGCCGCCCTTCATGATGGCGATGCGGTCGGCCAGCGTCATCGCCTCGATCTGGTCATGCGTCACGTAGATCATCGTGTTCTTCAGGCGGTGGTGCAGGCGCTTGATTTCCACCCGCAGATCGGCGCGCAGCTTGGCGTCGAGGTTCGACAGCGGTTCATCGAACAGGAACACGTCGACATCGCGCACCAGCGCGCGGCCGATGGCCACCCTCTGCCGCTGGCCGCCCGACAGCGCGCCGGGCTTGCGTTTCAGCAGCGGCCCGATCTGCAGCACCTCGGCCGCGCGCGCCACCCGTTTGGCGATTTCATCCTTCGGCATCCGCGCGTTGCGCAGGCCAAAGGACAGGTTCCCCTCGACCGTCATCTGCGGGTAAAGCGCGTAGGACTGGAACACCATGCCGATGCCGCGCTCGGACGGCTCGGCCCAGGTAACGTTGCGCCCGGCGATATGGATCTCGCCGGCCGACACGTCCAGGAGGCCCGCGATGCAGTTCAGAAGCGTGGACTTGCCGCAGCCCGAGGCGCCCAGAAGCACCAGGAATTCGCCCTCGGCGATGTCGAGGTTCAGCGTGTTCAGCACGGTCAGGGCGCCGAATTTCAGCGTGAGGTCTTTCACGAGCACCGAGGTCATGGGATCAGCCTTTCACCGCTCCGGCGGCGATGCCGCGCACGAAGAGCTTGCCGGAGACGAAATAAACGATCAGCGGGACAAGGCCGGTCAACAGCGTCGCCGCCATGTTGACGTTGTATTCCTTGACCCCCTGAACCGAGTTGACGATGTTGTTCAGCTGCACCGTCATCGGGTAGAGGTCGGGCTTGGTGTAGATCACGCCGAACAGGAAATCGTTCCAGATGCCGGTGACCTGCAGGATCATGGCCACCACGACGATGGGCAGCGACATCGGCAGCATCACCCGAAAGAAGATGCCCCAGAACCCCGCCCCATCGACCCGCGCCGCCTTGAACAGCTCTTCCGGGATCGAGCCGAAGTAGTTTCGGAACAAGAGCGTCAGGATCGGCATGCCAAAGATCGAATGCACGATGATCAGGCCCCAGAGCGTGCCGTAAAGGCCGATGTCGCGCAGCAGGATCACGATCGGGTAGATCAGCACCTGATAGGGAATGAAGGCGCCGAAGACGAGGATGCCGAAGAACATCTCGGACCCGCGGAACCGCCACAGCGACAGCGCGTAGCCGTTGATCGAGGCGATGGCGATCGAGATCGCGACCGAGGGCACGGTGATCCGGACGGAGTTCCAGAACCCGCGCGACAGGCCATCGCAGTTCAACCCGGTGCAAGCCTCGGCCCAGGCCTTGATCCAGGGCTGGAAGGTGATCTGCACTGGCGGCGAGAAGATGTTGCCCAGCCGGATTTCCGGCATCGTCTTCAGCGAGGTGACGATCATCACGTAAAGCGGCAGCGCGTAATAGGCCGCGATCAGCACCAGCGCGCCGTAAAGGGTGATGTTGCGGGCCGAAAAGGCGCGGCGCGGGCGCGGGCCCTGCGGCACGGCCGGATCGCCGGGGGGGATTGCGCTAGCCACGTTTCTTGCCTCCGAACTCCAGATAGGCCCAGGGGATGATGACGATGGCGACCGCCAGCAGCATCATGGTGGAGGCGGCGAAGCCCTGTCCGAGGTTCTGCGCCCGGAACATGAAGTCGTAGACGTATTTCGCCGGCACTTCGGAGGATATTCCCGGCCCGCCCCCGGTCTGGGCCACGATCAGGTCGTAAAGCTTCACGATGCCGCTGGCGATGATGACCAGCGTGGTGATGAACACGGGCCGCATCATCGGGATGATGATGAAGATATAGGTCTTCCACATCGGAATCCCGTCGACGCGCGCGGCTTTCCAGATCTCCTCGTCGATGCCGCGCAGCCCGGCCAGCATCAGGCACATGATCAGCCCGGTGCCCTGCCACAGCCCGGCGATCAGAACGCCGTAGATGACGATCTCCTGATTGTAGAGCGGGTCGAACACGAACTTGGAAAACCCGAGGCCGCGGATGATGTGCTGCACGCCGAAATCGGGGTTCAGGATCCATTGCCACACCAGCCCGGTGACGATGAACGACAGCGCGAAGGGATACAGGAAGATCGTGCGGAACACGTTCTCGAACCGGATTTTCTGGTCCAGCAGCGCGGCCAGCACAAAGCCGATCACCAGACTGAACACCAGCGACAGCACGCCGTAGATCGCCAGATTCTCGATCGACACGATCCAGCGCGCGGTCGACCACAGCCGGTCGTATTGGCTCAGCCCGACGAAATGCAGCCGCGGCAGCAGTTTGGAATCGGTGAAGGAGTACAGCACCGTCCAGAGCGTGCCGCCGACGAAGACGAACATCGCCGTCAGGATCATGGGAACCGACGCAACCTTGGCGTTCAGGTTGCGCAGCAACTGGCTGGGACGCTGGGTCTCAGGCATCCGCACCTCCAGGTTTGGTCAGATCAAGGGGGAAGGCGCCGACCTGCGGGGGTCGGCGCCTGTCGGGCGATGGCTCAGTTCGCGGTGCCGATGATGGCCGCGAATTTCTTCTGCGCGTCATCCGGCGTGATCGACATGTCGTTGAAGAACTGGCTCATCAGGTCGTTGATCTGGGTCGTGGTGTCGGGGCTGATCAGCTCGTCCGTGCTCTTGATCACGTTCCCGGCCTTCAGGATCGCCAGACCCTTCTTCATGCAGTCGTTCGCGGTGCTCAGGTCGACGTCGCCGCGCACCGGCATGGAGCCTTTCTTCAGGTTGAACGCCACCTGCGTGGCGGGCGACAGCATCACCTTCGCCAGCACTTCCTGCGCCGCCGACTTCGCCGGGTCGGACAGTTTGGGGAAGTAGATCGAGTCGCCGCCGGTGGTGATGTAGGGGTTCGGCTCGCCCAGCCCCGGCAGGCAGGTGTAGTCCTTGCCGGCGACCTGCTTGGCAACCTGGAATTCGCCCTGCGCCCAGTCGCCCATGCTTTGCGCCGCGGCCTTGGCGGTAATCACCATGTTGGTGGCCTGGTTCCAGTCCTGCACGTTCGAGCCTTGCGCCAGCTGGCGCGCATCGTCGGCGGCCTTGAAGATCTTGGCCATGTCAGGCCCGGCGGCAACCTTGGCGTCCTTGTCCTGGAAGATCTTCAGGTACAGATCCTTGCCGCCAAGCGCGAGGATCAGGTTGTTGAACAGGCCGGTTACCTGCCAGGATTGCTGGCCCAGTGCCAGCGGCTGGATGCCCGCCTTGCGCAGCGCCGGACCATCGGCGACGAACTCCTCCCAGTTTGCCGGAACCGGCAGGTTGGCCTTGGCAAAGGCCGCATTCGACAGCCACAGCCATTGCCAGGCGTGGATGTTCACCGGAACGCAGTAGATGTGGCCCTGATAGGTGCAGCCTTCCAGCAGCGACTTCGGGTTGATCACATCGGCCCAGTGCTCGGCCTTGGCCACGTCGTCCAGATTGCGCATCAGCCCGGCCTGCACCAGTTCCTCGGCCTGACGACCGTGGTTGAACTGGGTCGCCCCCATCGGATCGCCGCCGGTAATGCGGCTGACCATGATCGGGCGCGCGGTATCACCCGACCCGGCGATGGCGCCATCTACCCAGTGGTTGCCGGTCGCGTCGAAGGCTTTGGCGAATTCCTTCACTGCGGCGGATTCCCCGCCCGAGGTCCACCAATGCGTCACCTCAAGATCGGTGGCGTTTGCAATCGTGGCCCCGCAGAACGCGCTGGCCGCCAGAAGTGCCGTCATCAACTTCATTATCAGTCCTCCCTGACTTCTAAATCGTTATAGAATTGGCTACAACGATTTAGCTTTTCAAATCAAGCTGGAACTTGAGCCGCGTCGGACCTATACGGAAAGCAGTACAAGCCCCTGAGTCTGCACGGATTCACCGGCACGCGCTGCGCCGGTTCAACGACGGCGGAGGAGTTGGGCGAACAAGATGACCGATTCGGAACAGCCATCACACGTGCCGGTTGAAGCGCCGGACCCGGTCGCACGGCCCACGCTCAAGACCATCGCCCGTCTTGCCGGGCTGGCGGTGCCCACGGTGTCGCGCGCGCTCGGCGATGCGCCCGACATCGGCGAGGAAACCAAGCGCCGCGTCAAGGAAATCGCCCAACAGATCGGCTACCGGCCAAACCGGGCGGGGGTGCGGCTGCGGACCGGGCGGACCAACGTGCTTTCGCTGGTGATGTCGACGGAACATGACCAGATGAACCACACCGCGCGGCTGATCACGGCCGTTGCGGGGGCGTTGCGCGGCACGCCCTACCACATGATCATCACGCCCTACTTCCCCGACGAGGATCCGATGGTCCCGATCCGCTACATCGTCGAGACCGGATCGGCGGACGGCCTGATCCTCAACCAGACCGAGCCCGAGGATCCGCGCGTCACCTATATGATGGCGCACGACTTTCCCTTCGTTACCCACGGTCGCACCAACATCTGCGACCGCCACTCCTATGTCGATTTCGACAACTACGCCTTTGCGGCGGATGCGGTGGCGGCGCTGGCCCGGCGCGGGCGGCGGCGGATCGTGCTGCTGGCGCCACCGCTGACGCAATCCTATTCGCAGCACATGCTGGCCGGTGCGACCGAGGCCGCGGCCCGGTTGGGCGTCACGGTCACCTTGCTGGCTGACGCCGATGCGCAGGACGATTCCCCCCGCATCGCGCGGGCGCTGTCGGCCGCCCTGCTGGGGCCGGAACCGCCGGACGGCATGATCTCGCCCCGGGTCGGCGCCACGATGACGATGATTTCCACCGCCGAGGGATTCGGCCGCAAGCTGGGGCGGGATTTCGACATGGTCGCGAAAGAGGCGATCCCGGTGCTGGAAAGCTTCCGGCCCGGCATCATCATCGTGCATGAAGACATCGACCATGCCGGGCAATTCGCGGCGCGCGCCCTGATGCACCGCATCGCCCACCCGACCGAGCCGCCGATGCAGTCGCTGGCCACGCCCGACCCGATCGACCCGCCGGAAGGCGGTCAGACGGTGAAGCCGTAAAGCTCCCACTCCACCTCGGTGACCTGTTGCGCCAGCGTCAGGTATTCGGCGCGCTTTATCGCGACAAAGCCCTGATGCAGCGCCTCGCCCAGCACCCGGCGGGCAAAGGCGGACCGATCCAGCCGGTCGATCGCCTCCAGCCAGCTGCGCGGCAGGTCGTGCGGCGCGGCACCGTCATAGGCGTTGCCCGTCGCGGGCGGGCCGGGGTCGCGCTGCGCCTCGATGCCGTCGAGCGCGCCGCCCAGCGTCACCGCCGCCACCAGATAGGGATTGGCATCCACCCCCGCCACGCGATGTTCGAAGTGGCGCGCCTTCGCGCTGCCCGCGGGCACCCGCAGCGCCACTGTGCGGTTCTCGACGCCCCAGGTGTCGTTGGCGGGCGAATAGACCACGCTGGCAAAGCGGCGCCAGGAATTCAGGAACGGCGCCAGCACCAGCATCGTATCGCCGATGGTTTCCCGGATGCCGCCGATGGCGTGCAGCATCAGCGGCGACAGCGCGCCCTCTGCCGGATCGGCGAAAAGGTTGGCGCCGTCCGCGTCGGCCAGCGACAGGTGCAGGTGCATCCCCGACCCCGACGAGGCGCCGAACGGCTTGGCCATGAAGCAGGCCTCCATCCCGAAGCGGCGCGCAGTGGCGCGCACCAGCCGCTTGGCGATAACCACGTCATCGGCGGCCCGCATCAGGTCGCGGTAGCGGATCGTCAGCTCATACTGCCCGGCGGCATATTCCGAGATCAGGGTTTCCAGCGGCAGGTCCAGCGCCTTGGCGCCCGCGTAGACGGCATCGAAGAACGGCGACATCTCGTCCAGCTCATCGACCGACATGGTGTTGGTCTGGCGCGACCGCCGCCCGCTGAGCGGATAGCGCGCGGGCTGCACCCTTCCCTGCGCGTCGCGTTCACGGTCGACCAGATAGAACTCCAGCTCCAGCGCGCCCATGGGCGTGTAGCCCATCGTGCGGGCGCGCTGCACCTGCCGCACCAGCGCGTGGCGCGGCTCGGCGGCAAAGCCGCTGCCATCGGGGTTGTACATCGAGATCAGCACATGCCCGCGCCCGGTGGCGGGCATCAGCCCCAGCGTGCCGCCGATCGGCCAGCAGCGATGGTCGCCGCCGCCATCGTCCAGCACGAGGCCGGTGCCCTCTACATCATCGCCCGCCACATCCTGCGCGAACATCGAGGCGGGAATGCCCCGCCCCGAGGTGAACAGGCTTTCCAGCTCATGCCGCCGGATCGACTTGCCACGGGCGATGCCGTGGCAGTCGATCAGCGCAATGTCGATCGCCTCGACCTCGGGGTAGCGGGCCAGAAACCGCTGCGCCTCGGCCGGATCGGCGCCGCCGGGAGGGGTGGTGGACATGTGTGATCCCGTGGCCCTTTCAGGCCATCAGCCCCGCTTTGCGCTGCGCGGCCATCGACATGTCCAGCGTGCGGACGGCCTTTTCCATCAGCTCGTCGGCCTCGGCATGGGTCAGCACCAGCGGCGGCGCCAGCACCATGCGGTCGCCCACCGCGCGCATCACCAGTCCGTTGTCGAACGAGAAGTTGCGCGTCGCCATGCCGACATCCGCCGCCTCGGGGAAAGACGCGCGGCTGGCCTTGTTGGGCGTCAGCCGGATCGAGCCGATCATGCCGGTCATCACCGCCTCGCCGACCATCGGATGATCGGCCAGCATGCGCCACTTGGCCTGCAGATAGGGCCCGATATCGTCGCGCACCCGCTCGATCACCTTCTCGGTGCGCAGCAGGTTCAGCACGGCAACCCCCGCCGCGCAGGCGGCCGGGTGGCCGGAATAGGTGTAGCCGTGGGCGAATTCGCCGCCCTTGGCGATCAGCACGTCGGCCACCTTGTCCGACACCGCCACAGCACCCATCGGCACGTAGCCCGAGGTGATGCCCTTGGCCATCGTCATGAAATCCGGCTCGGTGCCCATCGTCTCGCAGCCGAACCAGTTGCCGGTGCGCCCGAAACCGCAGATCACCTCGTCCGAAATCAACAGGATGCCGCGCTCTTTCAGCCCGGCGGCCAGCGTCGGCCAGTAGGTTGCGGGCGGGATGATCACGCCGCCTGCGCCCTGAATCGGCTCGCCGATGAAGGCGGCGACGCGCTTGGACCCGATGCCGTCGATCAGCGCCAGCGTGTCATTCGCCACCTTGCGGCCGAAATCCTCGGGCGACAGGTCGCCGCCTTCCTCCCACCAGCTGGGCTGCGGCGCGTGGAAGATGTTGCCGACCGGCACCCCGCCCTGCTTGTGCATCGAGCCGAAGCCGCCAAGCGCCGCCGCCGCCACGGTTGATCCATGATAGCCGCCACGCCGCGAGATGAAGATCTTGCGCTCCGGCTGATCCATCAGATCCCAGTAGTAGGCCGCCATGCGCAGGATCGTGTCGTTCGATTCCGACCCCGAGCCGGTGAAGAAGAAGTGGTTGAACTGCGGCGGCGTCACTTCCGACAGCAGCCGCGACATCTCGACGACCGACGGATGGGTCGTGTTGAAGAAGGTGTTGTAATACGGCAGCTCTTCCAGCTGCTTGGTCACCGCCTGCACGATCTCGGACCGCCCGTATCCCAGTGCCATGCACCACAGCCCGGCCATCCCGTCGAGGATGCGGTGGCCTTCGCTGTCGGTCAGATGAACGCCCGAGGCTTTGGTGATGACGCGCACGCCGCGCCCGTTCAGTTCCCGCGTGTTCGTGAACGGGTGCAGGTGGTGGGCCGCATCTTCTTGGCGCAGGTGGGTGGTCAGGTTGGAAAGGGTCATGTCGATGGCTCCGAGACTGGGGCATTTCAGCAGGTAAGTGGCAAGGCGGCGTTCAGGAAGCAGACATCATCGGCGACGGCGCGCCGTCGCGGCACGGCGGCGCCGGACGGGCCAAAGCCCCCTGTCGGTGGTGACGATGCACATTGCGGCAAACCCCATCTCGTGCTGCTTTCGCACGCGGTCTTGTACGATCTGCGATCCCGAACGACAAGCACCCAAGCCTGTGGCAATCGCGACCCGCACGGGCGGCGGGTTCTGTATCCGTCAACCGACGCGCATTCGCGCCGCGCCGGACAGCCCCTGCCCCCGCCACAGGATCAAGGCCAAAACCGGCTCATCCTGCGTATCCATCGCGTGAGGCTGGTTCGAGCGGTGCAGCCGCGTGTCCTGCGGCGCGAGCCACCGCGAGGGCTCGCCTTCGGCATGAAAGAGCGCCCCGCCCGCGAGAATGTAGTAAAGTTCCTCTGCCTCGTGCAAGTGCATCGGATAGTGCAGGCCCGCATCCCAAAAGGCGATGTAGGCGCGCGCGGTATCCGAGTGAAAATGCCCGCCCGGCCCAACCAGTTCGAACCAGCCGTAGCGGTCCAGAAAGTCGCGACCGACCTCGGCCTCGGTATAGGTGTGTTGCCAGTTCGCATCGCGTGCGCTGAGCCTGACTGCTGACACGACGGCGGCAGTCGCGGCTGTGGTGCGGGCGGAAAGCGCCTCGATCAGCCGGATTGCGGGCATCGCCAGCGGCGCCACCGCGCCGGGCACCGGTGCCGCGGGCCAGTCGGCAAAAGCGCGCAATTCCGGCGAGGCACGGAGCAGATCGCCGACGGCAGTCCGCAAGGCCTCTAGCCCCGGTGTGATCATCTCCGTGCTCAACTCTGCGGCCGCGTCTTCTTGGGGTCGTAATGCGACAGGCCGACGATCCGTGCAGGCAGCCGCTTTTGCTGGCCATCGAGCTTGCCCACCTCGATCTCGGTTCCCACCTCGGCATGGGCCACATCGACCCGCGCCAGCGCGATGTTCTTGCCCAAAAGCGGCGAGCGGACCGACGACGTAACCTCGCCCACCTGCGCGCGCCCGATGTGCAGGCAATCGCCGTGGCCGACATCGACGGCAGCGTCGATCTCCAGCCCGACGAACTTGCGGCTGGGGTGGTCCTTGCGGCGGATCAGCGCCTCGCGCCCGATGAAATCGTCGGTCTTCGACTTCAGCGGCACGGTAAAGCCGATGCCCGCCTCGAACGGGTCGGTCTGGTCAGTGAAATCATAGCCCGCAAAGATCAGCCCCGCCTCGATCCGCACCATGTCCAGCGCGGCAAGCCCCATCGGGCGCAGTCCCAGATCGCGCCCTTGGTCCCACACCCCATCGTAAAGGGCGGTGCCATCCTTGGGGTGGCAGAACACCTCGAACCCCAGCTCGCCGGTATAGCCGGTGCGCGACACCACCACAGGCGCGCCATTGGCATCGCCCAGCCGCCCGATGGTAAAGCGGAACCAGCCCAACTCCTCGATCGCGGGCTGGTGCGGCGGGGTCCAGATCATCCGTTTCAGGATCTCGCGCGAATTCGGGCCCTGCACGGCGATGTTGTGCAACTGGTCGGTGGAGGATCGCACCATCACCTTCAGCCCCAGCTTTTCCGCCTGCTCGCGCAGCCAGATGCCGCCGTAATCATCGCCGCCGATCCAGCGGAAGTTGTCGCGGCCGAGCCGGAACAGGGTGCCGTCGTCGATCATGCCGCCGTGGTCGTAGCACATCGCGGAATAGACCACCTGCCCCACGCTCAGTTTCTTGACGTCGCGCGTCAGCACCCATTGCATCAGCGCCTCGGCGTCCGGCCCGGTCACCTCAAACTTGCGCAAGGGCGACAGGTCCAGCACCACCGCCTTTTCGCGGCAGGCCCAGTATTCCTCGATCGCTCCGTTCGACGAATAGACCTGCGGCAGCCAGTAGCCCTTGTATTCCACCACATGCCGCGTCAGCGCCGAAATGCGGTCGTGGAAGGCGGTCTCTTTGGTCATCTTCGGCTCCGCATTGGGCGTGGCGCGCCAGGCGATGGCGCGCGAAAATTTCTCGGCGCCGGGATAGGTGCGCACATGGATATCCGACAGATACCAGCCGTTCGCCGGGGTGGTATCGTCGGGGCAGGCGGAACTGACGCAGATCAGATCGGTCAGCGCCCGGAACAGCACGTAATCGCCGGGCCGCGACCACGGTTCATCGGAATAAAGCACGCCATGCGCGTCGATGCCGGTATTGAAGAACAGGTTGACCGCCATCCACCCCGGCCGCGCCGCCACGCCATGCGGCGCCAGCGCGCGGTTGAAATTGTCCGAGCAGTTGATGTGGCCGGGATAGCCGATGTCGTCGTAGTATTTCGCCGCACAGGCCATCGCGAAGGCGTCGTGGCGGCCCACGGTATCCTGCACCACCTCGATCAGCGGCAGCATGTCCTGATCGTAGTATTTCGAATGCAGCCCCGGCATCGAATAGGCGTGCCCCATCAGCGTGCGCGAGGTGGTCACGTCCAGCGCGTGTTCGATGCCCTGATCCAGCTTGCGCGCGGCAAAACACTGGAAATCGGTGCATTGCCGCCCGTCCACGTCGATCACCTGGATGTAATCGCCCGCCTTCACGAAATAGGCCTCGGCCGTGGCCGATTTCACCCGCAGGTCCAGCACCGGGTCGGCCAGCGGGTCCGGCAGGTCGAACCGGCCAACCATCTGCAAGCTGGCGCGGTGCAGGCGCAGGCCAAGCGGGGTCACCGTGTCCTGATCGCCCGGCGCCATCGCAGGCCCCGGTGCGGCAACGATCAGCACGCCGTCGCGGGTCGCGGTGAATGTCGCCTCGGTGCCCGCCGGGGTGGTGGTTTCGAACACCGTGACTGCCCCGGCCCTGGCAAGGTCGATCCCGCGCCGTTCAAGGCCCAGCCGCAACCCGCGCAGCCCCTGCCCCGCGTTGGCGGCCAGCAGCGCTTTCAGCCCCTCGGCCCGCGCATTCGGCGCCGCACCGATGAGGCCCGCGTCAATCGTGCCCTTGGGATCAGCCGCGACCAGTTCGGCAACCTGCCCGCCCTCGGTGTTCACCAGCGTGACGCGGTCGCCCGCGCCCAGCGTGACAAGGATCGCGCCGCCGCCCGGCACCTCGTAGCGTTCAAGGCCGGAACGGACGGCGAGCGAGTCGGGCATCAGGATGCGGCTCGGGCGCGGCGGGCCGGGGATCACGCGCGGATAGATCGAGTCCAGCATCGGGCGTTCCTCCGCGGCAGTTTGCATTTCCAGAAACTTTATTTAACGCAAAGAATAACGACGCGGCACCTGCCCGGCAAGCCCCTTGCGCGCCAGGCCCATGCCCCGCGTGCGCCCATTCTGCGGCATGGCTGAAACGGCGTGACCCATGTCGGAAATGACGCGGGCGCCAGCCTGCCCCGGCGCCATATTTGGCGCAAGAACAGGCTCGGGGATAAACATGCGCTATTCCGGTTTCAGGGTGATCGCCGAGGCACTGACCGGCCACAAGGGCTGGACGCCCGCCTGGCGCGACCCCGCCCCGCAGCCAGCTTACGATTACATCATCGTTGGCGGCGGCGGCCACGGCCTTGCCACCGCCTATTATCTGGCCAAGGAGTTCCGGCAGGCGCGTATCGCGGTGCTGGAAAGGGGCTGGATCGGCGGCGGCAACGTCGGGCGCAATACCACGATCATCCGGTCCAACTACCTGCTCGATGGCAACGAGCCGTTCTATGAATTCTCGCTGAAACTGTGGGAGGGGCTGGAACAGGACTTCAACTACAACGCGATGGTCAGCCAGCGCGGCATCCTGAACCTGATCCACACCGATGCGCAGCGCGACGCCTTCACCCGGCGCGGCAACGCGATGATCCTGCACGGTGCCGATGCGCAGATGTACACCCGCGATCAGGTGCGCGAGATGTATCCCTTCCTCAACTTCGACAACGCCCGCTTTCCGATCAAGGGCGGCCTTGGCCAGAAACGCGGTGGCACCGTGCGCCACGATGCCGTGGCCTGGGGCTATGCCCGCGGGGCCGACGGGCGCGGGGTGGACATCATCCAGAACTGCGAGGTCACCGGCTTCCGTATCGAGGGCGGTCGCGTTCTCGGCGTCGAAACCTCGCGCGGCTATATTGGCGCCGAGAAGATCGGCGTTGCGGTCGCGGGGTCGTCCAGCCGCGTCATGTCTCATGCCGGGATGCGCCTGCCGATGGAAAGCCATGTGCTGCAAGCCTTCGTATCCGAAGGGCTGAAACCCCTGCTCGACGGCGTCATCACCTTTGGCGCGGGGCATTTCTACGTCAGCCAGTCCGACAAGGGCGGGCTGGTGTTCGGCGGCGATATCGACGGCTACAACTCCTACGCCCAACGCGGCAACCTCCCGGTGGTCGAGGATGTCTGCGAAGGCGGCATGGCGCTGATGCCGATGATCGGCCGCGCGCGGTTACTGCGCATGTGGGGCGGCGTGATGGACATGTCGATGGACGGCTCGCCGATCATCGATCGGACCGAAATCGACGGCCTCTATTTCAATGGTGGCTGGTGCTACGGCGGCTTCAAGGCGACGCCCGCCTCGGGCTGGTGCTTTGCCCATCTGCTGGCCACCGACACCCCCCACCCGACCGCCACCGCCTATCGGTTCGATCGCTTCCGCAAGGGGCTGATGATCGACGAAAAAGGCGTCGGCGCGCAGCCGAATCTGCATTGAGGGAGCCACAGATATGATCATCAACCACCCCCTTCTTGGCCCCCGTGACGCGCAGGAATTCGTCTATTTCGGCGACGCCGCCCTGATCGCCCGCCCCGATGGGCTGTCTGAGGGGGCAGAAGCGACGTTCCACGATTACCTCTACCTGCGCGACAACCCGGCGGGCGATCATCGCGAGCTTTGGTATCACGAACAGGGCGACCGGTCGTGGCTGGTGGTCACGCGCAACACGCTGACACATGACATCACCGCGGTCGAACTCGCCCGCGATGTCGCCCGCCACATGGGGCGCGGCAGATGAGCCAGATGAACCGCATCGCTGGCGGCCAGATCGACCGCGGCCAGACGCTCCGCTTCAGCTTCGACGGGCAGGCCTTCACCGGCCATGCGGGCGACACGCTCGCCTCCGCGCTGCTGGCGAACGGCGTCCGCCTGATGGGCCGCAGCTTCAAATACCACCGCCCGCGCGGCCCGCTGTCTGCCGGGTCCGAGGAACCCAACGCCTTGGTCGAACTGCGCAGCGGCGCGCGGCGCGAGCCGAACACCCGCGCCACCGTCACCGAACTGTTCGCCGGGCTGGAGGCGACCAGCCAGAACCGCTGGCCCTCGCTCAAGTTCGACGCGCTGGCGATCAACGATCGCCTGTCGCCCTTCTTCGCGGCGGGGTTCTACTACAAGACCTTCATGTGGCCCGCCGCCTTCTGGGAGAAGCTGTACGAGCCACTGATCCGCCGTGCCGCGGGCCTTGGCACGCTGTCGCGCGAACCCGACCCCGACGCCTACGACAAGGGCTTCCTGCACTGCGACCTGCTGATCATCGGCGCCGGTCCGGCGGGCCTTGCCGCCGCGCTGACCGCGGGCCGCGCGGGTGCCCGCGTCATAATTGCCGACGAGGATTTCCGCATGGGTGGCCGCCTCAACGCGGAAACCTTCGGTATCAATGACGCCCCTGCCGCCGACTGGGCCGCGCAGACGGTCGCCGACCTTGCGCAGATGCCCAACGTCCGCCTGTTGCCCCGCACCACCATCATCGGCGCCTTCGACCACGGCATCTATGCGGCGGTCGAGCGCGTCTCGGACCACCTTGCCATCACGCCCGCAGGCAAGCCGCGCCAGATCCTGTGGCGGCTTTACGCCCGCCGCGCGATCCTGTGCGCCGGGGCCACCGAACGCCCCATCGCGTTCGAGAACAACGACCGGCCCGGCATCCTGCTGGCCGGGTCTTTGCGCGCCTATGCCAACCGCTGGGCCGTCGCCGTGGGCACCCCCACCGCGATCTTCACCAACAACGATGACGGGTTGCGCACCGCGCGCGACCTGATCGCCAAGGGGGTCGCGGTGTCCGCCGTGATCGACACCCGCGCGGGCGGCCCGAAACTGCCCGGCACCGACCACATTCAGGGCGCCGAGGTGATCGACACGGCAGGCCGCCTTGGCCTGACCCAGATTACCATCCGCGATGCGCAGGGCCGCACCCGCACCATTCCGGCGCAGGCGCTTGGCGTGTCGGGCGGCTGGAACCCCAACCTCAACATCTCGTCGCACCATCGCGGCCGCCCGGTCTGGAACGACGCGCTGGCCGCGTTCACCCCCGGCCCCGGCGGGCCGCAGGGCCTGACCGCAGCGGGTGCCGCAGCGGGCGCCTTCTCGACCCACGCTGCGCTCGCCACCGGCGCGGCCGAGGCGCTGGCCGCCCTCGCCGACCTTGGCATCAGCGCCGCGCAGCTGGACCTGCCGAAAGCCGAGGACACCCCCACCGCGATCACCCCGCACTGGTATGTGGCCGCAGGCAAGGGCCGCGCCTGGATCGACCAGCAGAACGACGTGACCGTCAAGGATGTGAAACTGGCGCATCAGGAAAACTTCCGATCCGTCGAGCATCTGAAGCGCTATACCACGCTGGGCATGGCCACCGATCAGGGCAAGACCGGCAATATGCTCGGCCTTGCCGTGATGGCCGAACTGACCGGCAAGACGATCCCCGAGACCGGCACCACGATCTATCGCCCGCCCTATACCCCCGTCGCGATGGGCGTGCTGGCGGGCCGCTCGCAGGGCGCCGATTTCCGCCCCAGACGCCTGACCCCCTCGCACCGATGGGCCGCCGAGCAGGGCGCGGTCTTTGTCGAGGTTGGCATGTGGCTGCGCGCCCAATGGCTGCCCCGTGCGGGCGAAACCCATTGGCGTCAGTCGGTGGATCGCGAGGTGCTGGTCACCCGCAATTCGGCGGGCATCTGCGACGTGACCACGCTTGGCAAGATCGACATTCAGGGCACCGATGCGGGCCTGTTCCTTGATCGCGTCTATGCCAACACCTTCTCCACCCTCGCCGTGGGCAAGGTCCGCTATGGCCTGATGCTGCGCGAAGACGGCATGGTGATGGACGACGGCACCACCGCCCGCCTTGGGCCAAACGAATACGTCATGACCACGACCACCGCCAATGCGGTGCCGGTGTTCCGCCATCTGGAATATTGCCGCCAATGCCTGTGGCCCGACCTTGACGTGCAACTGATTTCGACGACCGAGGCTTGGGCGCAATTTTCCGTCGCAGGACCGAATGCGCGCAAGCTGCTGGAAAAGCTGGTGGATCAGGATATTTCCGACGCTGCCTTCCCTTATATGGCCTGCGCCGAAATTACCGTTTGCGGCGGCCTGCGCGCGCGGCTCTTCCGCATCTCGTTCTCGGGCGAGCTGGCGTATGAGATTGCGGTGCCGACCCGCTATGGCGACGCGATGATCCGCGAACTGGTCGCGGCGGGGCAGGAATTCGACGCCGTGGTCTATGGCACCGAGGCGCTTGGCGTCATGCGGGTTGAAAAGGGCCATGTTGCGGGCAACGAGTTGAACGGCCAGTCCGCCGCGCTCAACATGGGGCTGGGCAAGATGGTGTCGCGCAAGAAAGACGCGATCGGCATGGTGCTGTCGCAGCGCGAGGGGATGACCCGCGACGGCGGCCTGCGGCTGGTCGGCGTCAAGCCCGTCGATCCCGCGAAATCGCTGACGGCGGGCAGCCACTTCCTCGCGCTCGGGGCACCCTCCACCGCCGCGCATGACGATGGCTGGCTGACCTCGGTCGTGTTCTCGCCCAACCTCGGCCATTCCATCGCGCTTGGCTACCTCAAGAACGGCACCGCGCGGCTGGGCGAGCGTCTGCGCACCGTCAACCTGCTGGCCGGAACCGAGGTCGAGGTCGAAATCACCAGTCCGCATTTCATCGACCCGGAAGGAGCGCGTCTCCGTGCCTGAACATCGCCTGAAACCGCTGACGCCGCTGGGCCACGCCGCGCCGGAAACCGTCACCATCGGCCCGCTCACCATCACCGAGGTGGTGACGACCGCGCTGGCCTCGCTGGCGAGCCGGCGCGGGCGCGCGGCCGATGTCGCCGCCGTCGCCGCGGCGCAGGGCATCCCGCTGCCCGGCCCCGGCCGTGTCGCCGCGGGCCCGACCTATACCGCCTTCTGGCTTGGCCCCGACCAGTGGATGGTCGAGGCACCCTTTGCCAGCCACGAGGATATCGCCGCGATCCTGCGCCCGGCCTTCGCCGATGCCGCCTCGATCACCGAGCAGACCGACGCCTGGGCGCGGTTCGACCTTGCGGCCGCCGATCTGCCCGCGCTGTTCGAACGGCTCTGCGGCTTCGATCTGCGCGCCAGCCCGACCGACGCCGCCACCCGCACGGTGATCGAGCACCTGGGTTGCTACCTCGTGCGCCGCACCGATACCGCGCTGACGATCTACGGCCCGCGATCCTCGGCGCAAAGCCTGCACCACACGCTGACCACGGCGGCCCGCAGCGTGTACTAACCCTGATCGGTGGGCGACATGCCCCCGGCCAGACCGCGCAACCCGACCAACCGGCGGCGTTCGTCATTCGGATTGACGCCAAACGCCTCGGCATAGTGCCGCGTCATCGGCGACGAGGTGGCATAGCCCACCGACTGCGCGATCTGGGCGATGGTCTGGGTCGAATAGAGCACCCGCTGGCGCGCCTTGCGCAGCCGCATCAGGCGATAGTATTTCAGCGGGCTCTGCCCGGTCGCCTGCTTGAAGCAGCGTTCCAGATGGCGTTCCGACAGGTCGAGCGCCGCCGCCACATCGGCGATCTGGATCGGGTCTTCGATATGCTCGGCAAAGATGCGGATCGCGGCGCGGATCGGTTCGGGCAGCAGGTCGTCGGTGCCGCCGCGTTTCTGCACCGGCACCTTCTGGGTGCTGTCCTCGGCCCGCACGAAGGGGTGCTGAAACCAGCAGGCGACCTCGGTCATCGTGTCGCGGCCCAGCCGTTCCTCGATCAGCCGCAGCATCAGGTCGAACACCGCCCCGGCGCCCGAGGCGGTATAGCGCCGCCGTTCGCGCACGATCACCGCCTGGCTGGCTTTCGCCGCCGGGAATTCCGCCTTGAACGCCTCTTCATAGCACCAGTGCACCGAGGCGCTGTGCCCCTCCATCACGCCCGACCGTACCAGCGGGAAGATGCCGCCGCTGAAGCCGCCCAGCACCACGCCGCAGCGATCCAGCCAGCGCACCTGCGCATTGGCGCGGCGGGGATGGACAAAGCGCGAGGTCGGGCTGGACAGGAAGATCAGGCAATCAAGGCCCAGCACCTCTGACAGCATCATGTCGGGATCGAACCGCACCTCGGCGCTCGACCGGATCGGGCCGGGCTCTTCACCGATCAGCCGCCAGGCGAACTCTCGCCGCCCGGTGATTTCATTGGCCGCCCGAAGCGGCTCG
Organism: Paracoccaceae bacterium; assembly: GCA_016124615.1. Taxonomy (GTDB): domain Bacteria; phylum Pseudomonadota; class Alphaproteobacteria; order Rhodobacterales; family Rhodobacteraceae; genus Solirhodobacter. Next base: position 688,681 of record WGNF01000003.1, read on the forward strand.
ATGGCCGAGGTCAGGCAGGCCATCGGAAAGCCGGGGAACAGCAGGAACCCCAGCGTCAGGCAGCTGTCTTTATGCGCGATCATGGCATTTGCATTCCGATTGAGCCCGCGTATATTTCACGGTAGTGAAAATTCTTGGCCGCTTGTTTACGCATAGGCAACCCGATGAGCACAAGCCCGACCCCTTCCGAAGACGACGCCCCGGCCATCGCCAAGGCCAAACCGGCCTTCGATCAGGATCCCCACCGCGTCCGCGAGTTGAGCGAGCGCAATCTGGAAATGGCGATCGGGCGCGCGGTGCGGTCGTTCCGCCGCCAGCAGAACATGACGGTCGCCGATCTGGCGGGCGTCACCGGCCTCTCGATCGGAATGCTGTCGAAGATCGAGAACGGCATCACCTCGCCCTCGCTGACGACGTTGCAAATCCTCAGCCACGCCTTTTCGACGCCGATCACCTCGTTCTTCCGCGGCTTCGAGGAACGCCGCGAGGTGCAGCACGTCAAGGCCGGCGAGCATATCGAGATCGAGCGTCGCGGCACCCGCGCCGGGCATCAGTACAACCTGCTGGGCCACATCGGCTCGAATTCGTCCGGCGTGGTGGTGGAACCCTACCTGATCACGCTGACCGCCCAATCCGACGTGTTCCCGACCTTCCAGCATGACGGGATCGAACTGCTCTACATGCTTGAGGGCGAGGTTACGTACCGGCACGGCGATCAACTTTTCCCCCTGAAACCCGGCGACAGCCTGTTCTTCGACGCGGATGCCCAGCACGGGCCCGAGATCCTCGACAAGCTGCCCGCGCGCTACCTGTCGGTCATCTCGTATCCGCAGCCCTGATCATTCGGGATCCGGCATCCAGCCCGGCGAGGTCGGCGCGCCGTCATCGAACCGCGCGAGGTAGTCGACCATCGTCGCCCGGTTCCGCTCGAACCCCTTGTAGGTGGCAAGCTCCACCGGCAGATCGCGGATCACCCGGTGCAGGCGGCGGCCCCATTTCGGAATCGTCACCAGTTCGTCGAACCGGATCAGGTAGCAGCGGATCGGAAAGGCGATGGCATTCGAGCGCGGCAACCGGTGCAGCGTCTGCAGTTCCACCCGCAGATGCATCCGGCTGCCGACGTTGCCGGGCGTGATCATCGCCCGCGTCGGGCCCCAGACCGGGTAGTTTTCCGGGCTGGTATCCAGCAGCGGATCGACCGTCATGGTCCAGTTGAACCGCCGCACCGGCGCGCCGTGCTGCAACTTCAGCAGAAACTTCAGCGCGCGGTCGAACACGCCCAGTTCATGCGCCTTCGGCACTGGCGCGTGCCATTCGTGAAAGCCCATGCCGATGTCGAAATCCAGGCTCCAGTCGGCCTGCGTCGTGACCATCCCGGCCTCGATCCACAGGTTGTCGTCGCGCTGATCCTGCAGGGTGAAATCGCCCTGCGCCTGCCGCGTGATGTATTCCATCGGGCCATAGGGCAGCGTGGTTTCGTCGAGAAAGGTAAAGCTCTGGTCGATCTGCATCGGCCGGTTGATCCAGTGCCAGCGGTTGCCGTTCTTGTGCAGTTCGAACAGGTCGGGATAGTCGCGTGCCTTCGACTCCATGATCAGTTCCAGCAAGTCCCAGCCCGCCAGCGTCATGTGCGGCAGCGACTGGCAGCGCAGCGGATCCTCGGCCAGCACCAGCGCGCGGTCGCGCATTTCGGAAAGGTAGTGTTCATCGACGTCGAAATTGTGCTCGAACACGGTGCCCTTCGGCCCGGGCACATGCGGTTCCATGTTCACCGAATACATATAGTCGTCGCGGTCGAACGGAAACGGAAAGCGCCGGATCGCCGCGGGCGAGTTGTGGAAGGTGAAATCGCCGCGGAACGTCTCGGTGTTGAACGTCAGCCCCATCGCTTCCCCCTATCGGTCCAGCACGAGGGTTCGCCCCTCGAACCGCGACACGCATGGCATGATCCTCGTTCCCGAGGCTTTCTGGTCGTCCGTCAGCCAGTGGTCGTTGTGCTGGATATGGCCATCGCAGGCCAGCACGGCGGTTTCGCATTGGCCGCAGGCACCGCCCCGGCACAGATAGGGCGCCTCGACCCCCGCCGCCTCGATCGCCTCCAGCAGCGACTGGCTGGCGCCGACGGTGATGACCTTGCCGGACGCGGCGAGGTCCACCGTGAACGGCACGCCGACCGGCGGCGCGAGGAATTCCTCGTGGTGGACGGTGGCGCGCGGCCAGCCCGCCGCCTCGGCACTGGCACGGACCCAGCCGATCATGCCCTTCGGCCCGCAGACGTAAAGATGGGTGCCCAGCGGCTGCCCGGCCAGCAGCGCGGGCAGGTCGATCAGCTGCCGCTCGTCGTCGAAGTAGGTATGCACCCGGTCGCCATAGGCGGCGCGCAAGGCGGGCATATAGGCCCCCAGCGCACGGTTACGCGCGGCATAGTGCAGCTCGAACCGGCCCCCCAGCGCCTCCAGCTGCGCCATCTGGGCGATGAAGGGCGTGATGCCGATGCCGCCCGCGATCAGCAGGTGCTCGCGGGCCCGCGCGTCCAGCGCGAAAAGGTTGACCGGCGCGCCCAGCACCATCTGCATCCCCGGCCGCACGTGATGGTGCATGTAGAGCGAGCCGCCCCGCCCGGCCTCATCCCGCCGCACCGAAATGCAGTAGCCCGTACTGTCGGCGGGATCGCCCATCAGCGAATAGGGGTTCATGCGGCGGGTGCCGTGGTCATCCATCTCGACCACGACATGCGCGCCGCCGGAAAACGGCGGCATCGGGCCGCCGTCGCGGCGCACGAAGCGGAACCGCTTGATCAGGTCGTTCACCTCGGTGACCTCGGCCACCGTCACCGGAATTTTCGGCGCGCCCACGCTCATGTAAACCGCTCCACCAGTGGCGGAACCTTGCCGGGGTCTTCCGCGTCGATGTTCACCCCCTGAAACGCCGCCAGACGGCGCGAGTAATGGTCGCGCACGAACAGGGTCAGGCCGCAATGGGCGCACACGAAGGGATCGGTGCGCACGTTCTCGGTGATGCCCTTGCAATGCACGCATTGCACCCGCCGCACCGTGGCGCCGCGATGTTCGGTCTGCACCGCGTCATGCGGCAGGCCCGCCGCCATCGCCTCGCGCTGGGCCTGCCCGATCAGGCCCTCGGTGCCGGCCAGATAGACCTGCAGGCCCATGCGCGCATCGGCCAGCACCTTGCGCAGCCGCAATTCGGCGCTGGCGTAGCTTGGGCTGCGATGGAACTGCGCCGCACCGAGCGCCTGCACCACCGCCGACAGGTCGGTGCCGTTCGGCCCCGGCATGTAGATGATATGGGCACGGGCCAGCAGCCCCGGCGCCTCGGCCCCGGCCCGGGCGACCAGATCGACCAGCGCGTTGGCGCCCTCGCCATCGGCCACCATCAGATGCAGCGACCCCGGCCGATACGCCAGTTCGCCGTAAACCGGGCGACTGCGGATCGAGGGGGGGAAGTCGGTCTTGGTCATCGTCTCGATTGCCCTTCACGAGGCCCCTTTGCGCGGGGCCGCCTTCAGCCTAGCCCTTGGCGGTGCGCCGCTTCTTTTCGACATCGTAGAACGGCATCGAATGCGTCGTCGCGCCAATCTCGCCATGCGTCGCGCAATTCACCGTCAGCCTGGTCTCGTTGTTGGCGCAATCGACCGGCAGGCGGGCAATGGCGATGGTGTGGTTATTCAGCGGCGAATGCATCGCCTGCGTCACCACGCCGACCTGCTTGTTGCCGCGCATTACCGGCGCGCCGTTGCCGGGCGGGTTCACCCCCTCCAGCTTCAGCCCCCAGATCTTGAAGCGTTCCTTGCCCTTCAGCCGGTAATGCTCTTCGGCGCCGCGAAAGCCGGTCTTGCCCGGCGAAACGGTGAAATCGAGCCCGAGTTCCCAGAGCGTATCGCCCGGCCCCTGATCCTCGAACGGATACATCTCGGAATTGTCGAAGGGGAAGAACAGCAGGTAGCTTTCCGTCCGCAGCAGGTCGAGCGTGGTGAAGCGGCAGGGGATGATGCCCATCGAGGCGCCTTCCTCAAGGATGCGATCCCAGATCATCGGCGCGTCCTGCCCGCGGCAGAACAGCTCATACCCCCGCTCGCCGGTATAGCCGGTGCGTGAGATCATCACCGGCTTGCCGAACAGCGAGGTCTGCATCTGCGCGAAATACGGCAACGCGCGGATGCCCTCGACGTATTGCGCGAGGTAATCGACCGCCAGCGGGCCCTGCAGCGACAGGTCGTGCAGGTTGTCATCGAACCGGATCGCCACATCGCGCCCGGTGGCGGCCATCGTCAGCTGCTCATGCGCGCCGCCAGAGCCGTGCACCACCATGAAGGCATTCGGCCCGGTGCGATAGATCACGCAGTCGTCGATGAACTTGCCCGCGTCGTTCAGCATCGTCGCGTAGACCGACCGGCCGGGCATCAGCTTCTCGATGTTGCGGGTGCTCGCCCGCTCGATCACGTGGCTGGCCGCCGGGCCGGTAATATGCACCTTCTTCAGCCCCGAGACGTCCATCAGCCCGGCCTTGGTGCGGATCGCCATGTATTCCGCGTCCGGATCGCCGTCATAGGACCAGGCCGTCCCCATCCCGCTCCAGTCCTCAAGCGCCGAGCCGAGCGCGCGGTGCCGGTCGGCCAAGGCCGAGAATCGCCAGGAATTGGTCATGTGCTTCCCCCTGATGGAGCCTTTTGTTGACGGCAGTCTGAAATCAACGGCCACGAAAAGCAACATTCAAGTGCAAAAAGTTTTCCTGTGAGGGAACATTTTGAAAGGTGGCGCCCAGAAAAAGGGCGGCCCGCGGGCCGCCCTTTCGTCCAGTGCCTGCCGCGATCAAACCGGCAGCACGAAGAACCAGTTCGCCCACAGCACCACCACCGCGCCGACGATCAGCGCCAGGTAGGGCAACATTCCGGCCTTGCGCTCGCCCATGTCGCCATCGCTGAGGCCGAGGTCTTCCATCGCTTCCGGCGGGAACTTGCCGCCATCCTGCACGTAGTGGCGGAACCAGAACACCGGGATGATCAGCGCGGCGAAGGCCAGCCCAACCCAGAGCGCGCTGGAATAGCCCCAGACCTTGGCGCCCGCCCCCAGAAACAGCGCGTTGACGAAGGCCAGCAGGGTGTTGAACCCGATCAGCGCGGTCGGCGCCTTCCACGGCCGCTCGATATGGCCCGAGTCGATGCGGTGGATCCAGCCCGCGTTCAGGTTCAGGAAGTTGAACACGATGTAACCGACGTTCGAGATCGCGAGAACGTAGAAGTAGCCGCCCGCGTCCGAGGCCAGCGCCAACAGGAACAGGTTGAAGCAGAAGTCGGTCCACATCGCGCCGGTCGGGGCGCCGTGGTCGTTCACGTGGCTCAGATACTTCGGCAGCCAGCCATCGCGCGAGCCCTGAAACAGCGTGCGCGACGATCCGGCCATCGCGGTCATGATGGCCAGAAACAGCGCCATGATCATCAGGATGACGAAAATCTGCACGATGATCCGGCTGGTGCCGACCAGCCCGCCCAAGGCCTCGGCGATGCCGGTGCCGTCGACGATGCCGGAGGCCAGCATCCCCTCGTGCCCCAGCACGCCCTGGAACGAGAACGGGATCAGGAAGTAGAACACCGCGCAGAGCAGGCCCGAGAAGAAGATCGCCTTGAACGTGTCGGTCTTCGGGTCCTTCATCTCGCGCGTATAGCAGACGGCGGTTTCAAAGCCGTAGGTGGACCAGGCCGCGATATACATCGCGCCCAGAAACAGCGTCCAGCCGCCAAGGTTCCAGCTGCCGTCGGTCGCGGCATAGCTGGTCGTCGGCGGCACGATGCCGGTGACGTTGGTGGTCTGGATCGCGCCGGTCAGGATCGGCACCAGACCGACCAGCAGCAGCGGCACCAGCACGATCACCGCCAGCCATTTCTGCGCGCTGGCGGTCGAGGCGATGCCGCGGTGCTGGATGCCGAACATCACCAGCATCAGGACCGCACCGATCACGAAGGTAGAGTTGAAGTGCAGCGTTCCCAGACCGGGGATCGCGATCGCCAGCGCCTCCCATGTGCGGGCGGCGGGGGTCAGCGCGGTCACCGCGTCGGCCGTGGCCACCGCCTTGATCGCGTCGGGCAGAGCCGTTCCGGCGTGAGCGGCGAGGTAAGCGACCACGTCCGGGCTGGTCGCGGTGAAGCTTGAAAGATGGGCATTCACCCAGTCGACCACCGCGGGCGCGGTCTCGGACGGGATCGGAAAGAACGCGTTCAGGATGTAGCCGCCCGCGATGGCGCAGCCCAGCGACAAGACCGGGCTCCACGCGAACCAGTTGCACCAGACCGACAGCGGCGCGACCAGCTTGGAATAGCGCAGCCAGGCCGTGGCGCCATAGACCGAGGCGCCGCCCGACTTGTTGCCGAACATGCCCGCGATCTCGGCATAGGTGAAGGATTGCGAGAAGCCCATCACCATCGAGATCATCCAGACCACGAAGGCCGCCTTGCCCGCCACCCCGGCGATGCCGCCGATCGAGAACAGGACCAGCGGCGGAACCCCGGCGGCCACCCAGAAGGCGCCCCTCCAGTCCAGCGTTCGGTGCAACTCACCGGATACCTTTCCTGTCGACGTTCCTTCGCTCACGGCTGTCATCTGCGTTTCTCCTTTGTCCCCTGTCGATTTTTCCCGTCGCCCGGTGTCCCCGCCGCCCGATCTGAAACCGGCACGGAACGTGGCACCGCCGTCGAGCGAGGCCGCAGCGTCCGGGGCTGATTCCGACGGATCCCGTTGTACGCAGCGGCTCTCTCTGCGGCACATTGGCCCAAGTCTGGCGACTGACAAAGCAAATTTTTCCCGTCAATCAACTTATTTTCCCCACATCGCGCGCCCGTTCCGCGATTTGCCCACCGCGACGGCGGAAATTCCGCGCCTGCCTCAGATCTTGGCGGCCGACGACAGCCGGGCCGCCCTGGCGCCGGATTCCGGCGGACAGCGGGGCCCATCTGCGCCACGCTGCGGTTCCGGCCCCCAACGTCAGCCCGGCAACTCCCGGCCGCATTGCCCACAGGTTAAAAAAGTTTCTTGCCAGTTGAGCCCGTAAATGTTCGGTGCTAGCGTGATCGCAGACAACACGAGGAGTCGTCGCAATGTGCGGTATCGTCGGGCTTTTCCTGAAAGACCCGTCGCTGGAGCCACAGCTTGGCGCCATGCTGACGGACATGCTGATCACAATGACCGATCGCGGCCCCGACAGTGCCGGCATCGCGATCTATTCCCGCCCGAACCCCGGCGAGGCCAAGCTGACGGTGCAATCGGCCAACCCGGCCATCGATTTCGCCAACCTTGACGCCGACCTTGGCCGCGCGATCGGGGCCGATGTGACGGCGGTGTTGAAGAACACCCATGCCGTGCTGACCCTTGCCGCCGACAAGCTGGACGCCGCCCGCGCCGCGCTGGCCGAGGTGCGCCCCGACGTGCGCATCATGAGCGGCGGCGAAGAGATCGAGATCTACAAGGAAGTCGGCCTGCCCGGCGATGTGGTCCGCCGCTTTGGCATCGACGCGATGGCCGGAACCCACGGCATCGGCCACACCCGGATGGCGACCGAATCCGCCGTTACCACGATGGGCGCCCACCCGTTTTCGACCGGCGCCGATCAGTGTCTGGTCCACAACGGCTCGCTGTCCAACCACAACTCGGTTCGCCGGGTGCTGAAACGCGCGGGCATGCGCTTCGAGACCGAGAACGACACCGAGGTCGCCGCCGCCTTCCTGACCCACAAGATGAACGAGGGTGCCAACCTTGGCGCGGCGATGGAAGCGACGCTGACCGATCTTGACGGCTTCTTCACCTTCGTCGTCGGCACCCGCAACGGCTTTGGCGTCGTGCGCGACCCGATCGCCTGCAAGCCCGCCGTGATGGCCGAAACCGATCAATACGTCGCCTTCGGCTCGGAATACCGGGCGATGGTCAACCTGCCGGGCATTGATCAGGCCCGCGTCTGGGAACCCGAACCCGCCACCGTCTACTTCTGGGAACACTGAGCATGCAGACATTCGACCTTGAGGCGCAGGGCCTGCGCGCACTGAACGCGGCCCTTCACGCGCTGAAGGGCAGCACCAACCAGACTGCCTGGGAGGTGGTGAACGCCAGGGGCAGCCATGCCATCGCCGTGGGTGTCGATGCGCCGATAGACCTGACGGTACACGGGTCCACCGGCTATTACTGCGCCGGGATGAACAAGCAGGCGACCATCCGCATCAAGGGCAGCGCCGGGCCGGGCACCGCCGAAAACATGATGTCGGGCACCGTCATCGTCGATGGCGACGCCAGCCAGTACGCGGGCGCCACCGGAAACGGCGGGCTGCTGGTGATCAAGGGCAATGCCTCTTCCCGCTGCGGCATCTCGATGAAGGGCATCGACATCGTCGTGCATGGCAACATCGGCCACATGTCGGCCTTCATGGCGCAGTCGGGCAACCTTGTCGTGCTGGGCGACGCCGGCGACGCGCTGGGCGATTCACTCTACGAAGCGCGGCTTTTCGTGCGCGGCTCGGTCAAATCGCTCGGCGCCGACTGCATCGAGAAAGAGATGCGGCCGGAACATCTGGCCCTGCTCGCCGACCTGTTGAAGCGCGGCGAGGCGGACCACCTTGCCAAGCCGGAAGAGTTCCGCCGCTACGGTTCGGCCCGCAAGCTTTACAATTTCAATATCGACAACGCGTCGTCCTACTGAGGAACCCCATGAGCGATTTTCCCCATACGCCGCCGCGCCAGTCCTGGACCTTCTCGAATGATGTGAACGCCGAGATTAGGCGCGCCGCCGCCACCGGCATCTACGACATTCGCGGCGGTGGCGCCAAACGCCGCCTGCCGCATTTCGACGACCTCTTGTTCCTCGGTGCCTCGATCAGCCGCTATCCGCTGGAAGGCTACCGCGAGAAATGCGCGACCGATGTCTGGCTGGGCACCCGCCACGCCAAGAAGCCGATCCACCTCGACATCCCGATCACCATCGCGGGGATGAGCTTTGGCGCCCTGTCTGGCCCGGCGAAAGAGGCGCTGGGGCGCGGTGCCACCGGGGCCGGAACCTCTACCACCACCGGCGACGGTGGCATGACCGAGGAAGAGCGCGGCCATTCGAAAACGCTGGTATATCAATACCTTCCCAGCCGTTACGGCATGAACCCCGACGATCTGCGCCGCGCCGACGCGATTGAAATCGTGGTGGGTCAGGGCGCGAAACCGGGCGGGGGCGGCATGCTGCTGGGCCAGAAGATTTCCGACCGCGTGGCGGCGATGCGCAACCTGCCCAAGGGCATCGACCAACGGTCCGCCTGCCGCCACCCCGACTGGACCGGGCCGGACGATCTGGAGATCAAGATCCTCGAACTGCGCGAGATCACCGACTGGGAAAAGCCGATCTACGTCAAGGTCGGCGGCGCGCGGCCCTATTACGACACCGCGCTGGCGGTGAAGGCCGGGGCCGATGTGGTGGTGCTGGACGGCATGCAGGGCGGCACCGCCGCCACCCAGGACGTGTTCATCGAAAACGTCGGGATGCCCATCCTCGCCTGTATCCCGCAAGCGGTAAAAGCCTTGCAAGACTTGGGGATGCACCGCGAAGTTCAACTGATCGTCTCGGGTGGCATCCGCACCGGCGCGGATGTGGCCAAGGCGATGGCGCTGGGCGCCGACGCGGTTTCCATCGGCACCGCCGCGCTGATCGCGCTGGGCGACAACGACCCCGCGCTGGAGGCGGAATACCAGAAGTTGGGCACCACCGCGGGTGCCTATGACGACTGGCACGAGGGCCGCGACCCGGCCGGGATCACCACGCAGGACCCCGCGCTTTACGGCCGCTTCGACCCTATCCTCGGCGGGCGGCGCCTGCGCAACTACCTGAAGGTGATGACACTGGAGGCGCAGACCATCGCGCGCGCCTGCGGCAAGAACAACCTGCACAACCTCGAGCCCGAGGATCTGTGCGCGCTGACGGTGGAAGCGGCGGCGATGGCGGGCGTACCGATCGCCGGCACATCCTGGATCCCCGGCAAGACCGGCTACTGACCCCATAAAAACGACAGGGAGCTTCCATTCCGATGCCAAAGGACCTGGCCAAATACGCCGCGGAAAAGGGCGTGAAATACTTCATGGTGTCCTACACCGACCTGTTCGGCGGCCAGCGCGCCAAGCTGGTTCCGGCGCAGGCGATCAACGACATGGTGGTGGATGGCGCCGGTTTTGCCGGTTTCGCCACCTGGCTTGACCTGACCGCCGCCCACCCCGACATGATGGCCGTGCCCGACCCCGCCTCGGTGATCCAGTTGCCGTGGAAGCCAGAGGTGGCCTGGCTCGCCTCGAACTGCGTGATGGAGGGGCAGCCGGTCAAGCAGGCGCCGCGCAACGTGCTGTTGTCGGTGATCGCCGAGGCCGCCAAGGAAGGTCTGCGCGTCAAGACCGGGGTCGAGCCGGAGTTCTTCCTGCTGACCCCGGAAGGCGACAAGGTATCGGACCCGTTCGATAATGCGGTGAAACCCTGCTACGACCAGCAGGCGGTGATGCGCCGCTACGACGTCATCGCCGAGGTCTGCGACTACATGCTGGCGCTCGGCTGGGAGGCGTATCAGAACGACCACGAGGACGCGACCGGCCAGTTCGAGATGAACTGGAAGTTTGACGACGCCTTGCAAACCGCTGACAAGCACAGCTTTTTCAAGTTCATGATGAAGTCGGTGGCGGAAAAGCACGGCATGCGCGCGACCTTCATGCCGAAGCCGTTTCAGGGCCTCACCGGGTCGGGCTGCCACGCCCATATCTCGGTCTGGGATCTGGACGGCAAGACCAACGCCTTTGCCGATAGCGGCAAGGAACTGGGCCTGTCGGACCGCGGCCGCAATTTCCTTGGCGGCATCATGAAACACGCCTCTGCACTGGCGGCGATCACCAACCCGACGGTGAACAGCTACAAGCGCATCAACGCGCCGCGCACCATTTCCGGCGCCACCTGGGCACCCAACACCGTCACCTGGACCGGCAACAACCGCACCCATATGGTGCGCGTCCCCGGCCCCGGCCGGTTCGAGCTGCGCCTGCCCGACGGTGCCGCCAACCCCTACCTGATGCAGGCGGTGATCATCGCCGCCGGGCTCGACGGCGTGCGCACCAAGGCCGATCCGGGCCGGCGCTACGACATCGACATGTATACCCAGGGCCATACCGTGAAGGGCGCGCCGAAGCTGCCGCTGAACCTGCTGGACGCGCTGCGCGAGTACGACAAGGACAAGACCCTGAAGGCGATGATGGGCGAGGAGTTTTCCGCCGCCTTCCTGAAGCTGAAGCATCAGGAATGGGCCAGCTTCGTGTCGCATTTCTCGCGCTGGGAGCATGAGACCACGCTGGATATCTGAGCGACGAAGGCGGGGCGGCCGCTGTCGGCGACCCTCTGCGCACGATGCCGGTATCGCCCGATTTGTCCCGCGACAAATCGGGCCGCGCCGCAAACCCAAAGGCCCCGGATCCTCTCCGGGGCCTTCGTCTGTCGCGGGTATCCACCTCAGTTCCGCAGGTAACTCTCCAGACTGTCCTCCAGCGCGTCTTTCCACGGGGTGTGGTGCAAGGGCGCCATCGTGCCGGTGATCACCGACCGATAGGCGTGGTCGCGGAAGGTCATGATGCCGGCCTTCTTGTGGTCCTTCCACTCGAAGAACGCCTCGCAGGCGCCATCGACGTCGAAGCTGGGGTAGTCGGTCTCGGCGATCAGTTCCTTCACATAGTCGCCCTGATAGTGGATGGCGTCATGGGCGTCCTCGCCCGCATCCTCGGCCGCGACGCGGGCGGTCACGTCGGCGGCCAGCAGCGCCGGATCGGCCGGGATCGCGATGCGGCCCAGGATGACGTCGCGCACCCACCAGGCTTGCGCGTCGAACATGTTGAAGGTGAACCACTGGTCCTGCATGCCGATGTAGAACAGCTTTGGATTCTTCACCCAGGCCACGCCCTTGTAAAGATCGGCGGTCGCCAGCCGGTTCGCCGTCTTCAGCCGCAGATCGTCGGGCAGGAACGGGAAATGGTGCTTGTACCCGGTGCACAGGATGATCGCGTCGACCTTCTTCGAGCTGCCGTCCCTGAAATAGGCGGTGTCGGTGTCGACGTGGTCGAGGATCGGCACCTCCTGCCAGTTCGCGGGCCAGTCGAAGCCCATCGGCGCGGTTCGGTGGGCGACGGTGATCGACTTCGCACCGTATTTCCAGCATTGCGAGCCGATATCCTCGGCCGAGTAGGACGTGCCGATCAGCAGCAGGTCCTTGCCCTTGAACTCCACCGCGTCGCGGAAGTCATGGGCGTGCAGCACGCGGCCGTTGAAGGTGGTGAACCCCGGAAACTCCGGCACGTTCGGGGTCGAGAAATGGCCCGAGCAGACGATGACGTTGTCAAAGACCTCTTCATACATGCGGTCCTGCACAAGGTCGTGGACGGTCACGGTGAACTTTTCGGTGCCCGCGTCATAGTCCACGAAGCGCACGGTGGTACTGAAGCGGATCCAGTCGCGCACCCCGGCCTTCTTCACCCGGCCCTCGATATAATCGAACAGCACCGCGCGCGGCGGGTAGCTGCCGATCTGCTTGCCGAAATGCTCCTCGAAGGAATAATCTGCGAATTCAAGCCCTTCCTTGGGCCCGTTCGACCACAGATAGCGGTACATCGAGCAGTGCACCGGCTCGCCGTACTGATCCAGCCCGGTGCGCCAGGTGTAGTTCCACAGCCCGCCCCAGTTGGCCTGTTTCTCGAAACACACCACCTCGGGGATTTCGGCGCCCTGCTGCGCCGCCGACTGGAACGCCCGCAACTGCGCCAGCCCCGAAGGCCCCGCACCGATCACCGCCACCCGTTTCGTCATCATCGTCTCCCTGCTGGAGGCGCGGCCCGTGGACGACCGCCATCCTTGCGTTGAGTTAGCGACGGGCGCCACTTCATGTCAAATATTTTTCCTTACGGGAAAGAGGCTTTCCCGGCCCCTGCCCGTTTACGCAGCGGATCGCACAGGCCGGGTCAGGCGGTTTCGCCGGGAAAGATCTCGAAACCGGTGTCGATCACCTGCCGCGCGGCCGGGCGTTCGGGTGCCGCAAGGATCGCCTCGATCGACCGCCGGCCGATCAGGTAGCGGTGGGATCGCAGGGTGGATAGCGGCTGTGGCAGGTCGCGGCCGATGTCGAGCCCGTTGAAGCCGAAGATGGCGAACTGGTCGGGCAGCGTCACGCCAGTGGCAAGGCAATGGAAGACGCCGCCCACCGCCATGTCGTCGTTCGAGTAGACGGCGACCTGCACCCCCGGTGCCTCGGCCCGCAGCCGCGCCGTCTGCGCCCGCCCGGTGCCGACCGAGCTTGGCCCCTCGGCTCGGGCATGGGCCTCGACCGTCAGGCCGGATTCGGCCAGCGCCTGACACAGCCCCTCATAGCGCAGCCGGGCGCGGTGGTCGGCGGTCCAGTCGTGGCCGACATAGCCGAACCGGCGATAGCCCCGCCCGATCAGGTGGCGCCCGATGGCATGGCCCGCGCGCCGGTGCGAGGTGCCCACCGCCACGTCGATCGGCGGGCTGTCGATATCCATCATCTCGACCACGCGGATACCGCTTTGGTTCAGCATCAGCCGGGTGGTGGCGGTATGTTCAAACCCCGCCAGCAGGATCGCCGCCGGTTTCCACGCCAGGATGCCGCGCACCATCGCCTCTTCGCGGTCGATGTCATAATCGGTGGTGCTGATCACCGCTTGCAGGTCGGTCGCCTCCAGCCCGGCCTGAATGCCCTGCAACACCTCGGGAAAGACGATGTTGGACAGCGACGGGATCACCACGCCGACCAGAAAGGCATCGAGCGAGGCCAACGATCCGGCAATGCGGTTGGGCACGTAGCCCATCGCGCGCACCGCCTCCATCACCTTCTCGCGGGTATCCTCGGCCACCAGCCCGGTGTTGCGCATGATGCGGGAAACGGTGGATTCGCTGACCTCGGCCCGCCGCGCGACCTCGCGCACGGTGACCTTGCTCTTGCGGTCCGGCAGGCGTTGCCGTTGTTCCATGCGGGGCCGTTCCTTCGTCCGGGTGGCTGGGGCCTTTGTGTGGGATGCCACGGAACGCCTTGCGTTGCACGGGATTTTCGGCGCCGGGCGCGCCGCTAGGTGCCGGTGCGGCGGGCGCGGTCAGCCGGGGCGTGCAAGGCGCGCAGGGTTTCGGCCGAGGCCCGCACCACCTCGGATATCTGCAACAGCTGGCTGGCCAGCGGGCTGGTCTTGCGCCAGATCATGCCGATGGTGCGCGATGGCGTCGGATTGCGGAACCGCGCGACCGACACCGCAGCCGAGCGGGTTTCGACCGCCACCGCCATTTCCGGGATCAGGGTAACGCCGATCCCGGCGCCGACCATCTGCACCAGCGTCGACAGCGAACTGCCGTCCAGCAACTCGCGCGGGGCCGAGTGCAGGTTGCAAAACGACAGCGCCTGATCGCGAAAACAGTGCCCCTCTTCCAGCAGCAGCAGCCGCATCTCGCGCAGCATTTCGCGGTTGGGCACCGGTTTGCCTTCATCCTCGCCGGGCCGGACCAGCACGAAATCCTCGGAAAACAGCGCGACCTCGGTCAGCGACGGTTCTGACACCGGCAGCGCGACGATGGCGGTGTCCAGCCGCCCCTCGGCCAGTTCGCGCAACAGCTTGGGCGTCAGCGTCTCGCGCACGTGAATGTCAAGGTCGGCGTTCAGCCGGGTCAGGTTGCCGATGATCGTCGGCAGCAGATAGGGCGCGATGGTCGGGATCACCCCGATCCGAAGCCGCCCCACCAGCCGATCCTGCGAGGCGCGCGCCAGATCGCCGAGTTCATCGACCGATCGCAGAATGTTGCGCACCCGCAGCGCGAAGGCCTCGCCGAAGTTGGTCAGCCGAACCTGCCGCGCGCCACGTTCGAACAGCGCGGTGCCCAGTTCCTCCTCCAATTCCTTGATCTGCATCGACAAAGCGGGCTGCGAGATGGCGCAGGCATCGGCCGCGCGGCCAAAATGCGCGTGCCGGGCGAGCGCCTCGAAATAGCGCAACTGCTTGAATGTCAGATTGATCATAACCCTGCCTTATCCCTCCAATCAGGAGATTCAACTTAAACTAATGAAGCGACTTTGGTAGACCTTGAGTCAGCGGAGCGAGGAGCCGCCAACCTTCCCGCCGCCGGGCGTCAATGCCTTCGTCGGTGCGCGGAACGA
Source organism: Paracoccaceae bacterium (assembly GCA_016124615.1). Taxonomy (GTDB): domain Bacteria; phylum Pseudomonadota; class Alphaproteobacteria; order Rhodobacterales; family Rhodobacteraceae; genus Solirhodobacter. The sequence goes on from WGNF01000003.1 coordinate 703,889, forward strand.
CGGTGCCCTTGCAAGCACATCAACACAGCCACGATGGGAGAGTGACATGGACGGAACTGAAGGCGCGAGCGCGGGCAAATGCCCGGTGATGCACGGGGCCGGCGGCGCAACGTCGTTTGCGACGCGGTCGAACCAGGATTGGTGGCCGAACCAGCTGAACCTGCGGATTCTGCACCAGCATTCCGAAAAATCCAACCCGATGGGCCCGGCGTTCAACTATGCCAAGGCATTCGGAAAGCTCGATCTGGCGGCGGTGAAACAAGACCTTTACGCGCTGATGACCGACTCGCAGGATTGGTGGCCGGCCGACTGGGGCCACTACGGGCCGCTCTTCATCCGCATGGCCTGGCACAGCGCGGGCACCTACCGCACCGGCGACGGCCGTGGCGGCGCCGGGTCCGGCAGCCAACGCTTTGCCCCGCTGAACAGCTGGCCGGACAACGTCAACCTCGACAAGGCGCGTCGCCTGCTGTGGCCGGTCAAGCGCAAGTACGGCAACAAGCTGTCGTGGGCCGACCTCTACATCCTCGCGGGTAACTGCGCGCTGGAATCGATGGGCTTCAAGACCTTCGGCTTTGGCGGCGGGCGCACCGACACCTGGGAACCCGAGGAAGACATCTACTGGGGCAACGAGGATACCTGGCTGGGCGACAAGCGCTATGAGGGCGAGCGCAAGCTGGAAAACCCGCTGGCCGCGGTGCAGATGGGCCTGATCTACGTGAACCCCGAAGGCCCGAACGGCACCCCCGACCCGGTCGCCTCGGGCGTCGATGTGCGCGAAACCTTCGCGCGGATGGCGATGGACGATTACGAAACCGTGGCGCTGATCGCGGGGGGGCACACCTTCGGCAAATGCCACGGCGCGGGCGACGCGGCGCTGGTCGGGCCGGAACCCGAAGCGGCACCGATCGAGCAGATGGGTCTGGGCTGGAAATCGAGCTTCGGCAGCGGCAAGGGCGGCGACCAGATCGGCAGCGGCATCGAGGGCGCGTGGAAGCCGAACCCGACCACCTGGGACATGGGCTATCTGACCACGCTGTTCAAATACGAATGGGAACTGGTGAAAAGCCCGGCGGGCGCGAACCAGTGGCTGGCCAGGGACGTGCCGGAAGCCGACATGGTGGTCGATGCCGCCGACCCGTCGAAACGGCACCGCCCGATGATGACGACGGCCGACCTGTCGCTGCGCCATGACCCGGTCTATGCGCCGATCGCGCGCCACTTCCTGGAAAACCCGGACGAATTCGCCGATGCCTTCGCCCGCGCCTGGTTCAAGCTGACCCACCGCGACATGGGGCCGAAGGCGCTTTACCTTGGCCCCGAGGTTCCGGCCGAAGACCTGATCTGGCAAGATCCGATCCCGGCGCGCGAACACGCGCTGATCGACGCGGGTGACATCGCCGACCTCAAGGCGATGATCCTGGCCTCTGGCCTTGGCATGTCGGAACTGGTCGCCACCGCCTGGGCCTCGGCCTCGACCTTCCGCGGCTCCGACAAGCGCGGCGGCGCCAATGGCGCACGCATCCGGCTGGCCCCGCAGAAAGACTGGGCGGCCAACCAGCCGGCGCAGTTGGCCAAGGTGCTGGGTGTGCTGGAAGGCGTGCAAAGCGGCTTCAACGCGGCGGCGTCGGGCGGCAAGAAGGTGTCGCTGGCCGACCTGATCGTGCTGGGCGGCGGCGTGGCCATCGAACAGGCGGCGAAAGCGGCGGGCCATGAGGTGACGGTGCCGTTCACGCAGGGGCGCACCGATGCCTCGCAGGAACAGACCGACGTCGACAGCTTCGCCGTGCTCGAACCCAGCGCCGACGGCTTCCGCAACTACCTCAAGACCGACTACACCGCCTCGGCCGAGGAACTGCTGCTCGACCGCGCGCAACTGCTGGGGCTGACGGCGCCAGAGATGACGGTGCTGATCGGCGGGCTGCGGGTGCTGAACACCAACGTCGGGCAGACGTCGCATGGCGTCTTCACCACGCGGCCGGGGGTGCTGACCACCGACTTCTTCGTCAACCTGCTCGACATGGGGACGGAGTGGAAGCCGACCTCGGCCAACAAGGGCGAGTTCGAGGGCCGCGACCGGGCGACTGGCGCACTGAAATGGACCGGCACCCGTGTCGATCTGGTCATCGGCGCGAATTCGCAGCTGCGCGCGCTGGCCGAAGTCTATGGCGCCGACGACGCGCAGGCTGAATTCGTGGCCGACTTCATCGCCGCCTGGACCAAGGTGATGATGCTCGACCGCTTCGATCTGGCCTGACCCAAATCGGGCGCGGCGGTTCCTGCCGCGCCCGAACCCCATCCCGGCTTGACCGCAGGCCCGGATCGGCCGACTCTGCCGCCCCGATGGTGCTTGGGGGGAAACCGTGCGGCTGCTGATCCTTGAAGACAACCGCAGTCTGGCGGAATGGCTCGCGCGGCTGTTGCGGCGCGAAAGCTACGTTGTCGATTGCGTGCCGGACGGCGAGACGGTGGTGGAAGGCGTCGATCTTGCGCCCTACGATCTGGCGATCGTCGATCTGGGCCTGCCGGGGATCGGCGGCATCGAGGTGGTGCGCCACATCCGGCGGGTCAAGCCGGCGCTGCCGGTGCTGATCCTGACCGCCGAGGATGCGCTGAAAAGCCGGGTCGCGGGGCTGAACGCGGGCGCCGACGACTATGTGACGAAACCCTTCGAGGTCGAGGAACTGGAGGCGCGCATCCGGGCGCTGCTGCGCCGGTCGGGCGGCAAGGCGCCCGAGGCGCTGGTGTTCGGGCCGCTCTCGCTTGACCCCGAAAGCCGGGCCATCGCGCTGGCGGGGGCGCCGCTGGCGCTGACCCCGCGCGAGCACACGATCCTCGAGGCGCTGCTGCGCCGAGCAGGCAAGACCGTCAGCAAAGAGGTGCTGCTGGACGCCGCCTATGGCCACGGCGAAGAGGTCAGCCCGGCCGCGATCGAGGTTGCCGTGCACCGGCTGCGCCGCAAGCTGGAAGGCACATCGGTCGGCATCGCGACGCTGCGCGGCTTTGGCTACATCCTGCGGATCGAGACGCCATGACCGGCGGCCCTGCGCGCGCCAGCCTGCGGCTGCGCCTGATGGGCTGGCTGGCCGGGCCGGTCGCGGTGGTGCTGGCGGCCAGTGTCTGGCTGTCTTACGCCAACGCGCTGCATCAGGCGACGCTGATCATGAACCGCGATCTGACCTCGTCGGCGCGGATGATGGCGGAACAGGTGCGGTTCCGCGATGGCGCGGTGGGCGTCGTCGTGCCCCCCGCCGCGCTGGAGATTTTCGCGACCGACAGCCATGACGAGGTTGCCTATGCCGTCTTCGACCCCGCGGGCGTGTTGATCGCCGGGTTTCCCGGCCTGACGCCGCCAGCCCGGGCGGCGGGCGATACCGGCCCGGTTCTGTTCGATGCGGTGTTTCGCGGCGACGAGGTGATGCGCGCCGTCACGCTGCGCCAGCCGGTCATCACGCCGGATGGCACGGTGGTGGCGACGGTGGCGGTAGGCGAGACGCTGCGGTCGCGCAACGCGCTGGTGCGCGCGCTCTGGCTGCGCGGCTTTGCCCAGCAGGCGGTGCTGGTGCTGGCGGCGGCGCTGTCGATCTGGGTCGGCATCAGCCGCGAGCTGCGCCCGCTGATGCGGCTGCGCCGCGCGGTGCTGGACCGGCCGCCGCAGTCGGTCGAACCCTTCGACGAAACCGCCATACAGACCGAGTTGCGCCCGCTGGTTGCCGCGCTCAACGCCCATATGGCGCGGCTGGCGGCCTATCTTGATCGCCAGCAGCGGTTCCTTGATGGCGCGGCGCACCAGATGCGCACGCCGCTGGCGATCCTGAAGATGCAGCTTGGCGTTGCCCGCCGCGGCACCACGCCCGATCAGGTGCGCGAGGTGCTGGGCACCGTCGATTCAGGCCTGACGGCGATGACGCGGGTGACGAACCAGTTGCTGACCCTTGGCCGGGTCGAACATGAACGGGCGCGGCAATCGACCGAACTGGTGGACCTGCGCGCCGTGCTGCGCGGCGTGGTGGGCGATATCGCACCCCGCGCGCTCGACGCCGGTGTGGATCTTGTGCTCGATGCCGAGGCGCCCTGCCCGGTGCTGGCCAACGGCGTTCTGCTGCGCGAGGTGGCGATGAACCTGGTCGACAACGCGATCCAGCACGCCGGGCGCGGCGCGACGGCGACGGTTTCGGCGCGGATGGTGGACGGCATGGGGGTGCTGGCGGTGTGCGATACCGGGCCGGGCGTGCCGCCGGGCGACCGCGCGCGGCTGTTTCGCCGCTTTGCGCGCGGCGCGGCGGGCACCGGGCTGGGCCTGACCATCGTCGCCGAGATCGCCGAGATGTTCGGCGGCACGGTCGAGCTGCCGCCGGTGGCCACGGGGTTTGCCGTCGCCGTCCGGTTGCCGCTGGCGCCCGCCGGTCAGGGCGCGGCGGCAACGAATGCGCTGGTGTAGGTGCGCGACAGATCAACGTCGCCCGCCTTCACCGCGGGCATGAAGGCCGACAACACCGCCAGCACGGTTTCCGGCCCGCCCGCGGGCATCCGGCCATCGGGCGTGAACATGCCCTTGCCCGAGGCGAGCGCCGCCACATACATCGCCCGGCCGCCGACGAAGAAATCGGGCGGCATCCGTTCGGCGATCTCGTCGGCGGAATGGGTGGCGATGAAATGCAGCGCCCGCACCAGCGCGGTGGCAAGGCTTTGCACGGTGTCGTGGTGCGCCTCGACCCACGAGGTTTCCATGTAGAGGCAGGCCGAGGGATAAGGCCCGCCCAGTGCGGCGCGGGTGCCCGCCAGCGTGCGCAGATCGACCAGCACGCGCGCCCGGCCAAGGGCCATCAGGCGCGAAATCGTCGGCTCGGTCGTCATCGCGGCCTGCACCTGATCCTGCTGCAACGCCGCGATCAGCGAATCGCCCGCCCCCACCGGCACCGGCGTCACATCGCTGAGCTTCAGCCCCGCCTTGACCAGCAGGTATTCGGTCAGGAAATCGGTGGAAGACCCCAGACCGGTGACGCCGACATGGTGGCCGCGCAGGTCGGCGATGGCCTTCAGTTCGGGATGGGCGGTGGACACCAGTTCCACCTCGCCCGGCACACCGCTGAACTGCACGACGGATTCGGTATACTTGCCAAGGCTTTGCAGCTCGATGTTGTGATCGTAGAACCCGATCACGCCCTGCACGGCGCCCGCCAGCATCTCATCGGCCGCCTCGACCCCCGCGGGCTCGCTGAGGATGCGCACATCCAGCCCCGCCTCGCGGAAATAGCCCAGACGCTGGGCCAGCACGACCGGCAGGTAAATCTGCTTTTCGATGCCGCCCACCATCAGCGACACCGTTTCCGCGCGCGCGCCGAAAGCCGGAAACACCCCTGCCAAGGCAAGGGCGAGGCCGCAGCACAGCCGCCCGAATTGTGGCATCCGTCCCTCCCTTGCCGGGTGCCTATCGCCCTCTTGGGTCTCTTTGTTGCATGTCCGGGCGCTCGGTGTCGAGCGTCCGGACATCTTGGTGTTGGTCACAGCATCGGGCCGGGCGACCGGCCCCGGCGTGACGTCAGTTCAGGCCCTCGGCCTTCTTCGCGGCGATGACGTAGTCGTTGGTGAAGGTCTTCGTCAGATCCACCGCAACCTTGATCTTGCCGGCTGCCTTTTCGACGTCATAGACCGTCTGCGGCCCGTTTTCCGGCATCATACCCAGACCGTCGATGTTGAACTGGCCCCAATCCTGCGTCAGCGCCGCGATGTATTCATCCTTCGAGCTGAGCTGGTTGGACACGAAGTCCTTCGGCATCACGTTGGCGACGTCGGCCGCGGTGTGGGTCTTCATCCAGGCGAGCGTCGCCACCAGCGCGTTGACCACGCCCTGGGTTTCCTTCGGATGCGCCTTGGCCCAGTCGGCGTTCACCAGCACGTTCGCGGCCGGGAAATCGCCGCCCAGCCACTTTTGCACCCCGGCCCCGGTCGACAGGTCGATGGCGGGATAGCCCACGTCCAGTTTCTGGATGGCGTTGACGGTGGGCTGGCTGGTGATGCCGCAGACCGCCTTGCCGAACTTCAGCGCGGCGATCATCGTCTGGCCAGCGCCCGCAGCGATCTTGGTGTAGTCGTTCTGGCCAAGCCCGGCGCGGGCCGAGACGTAGCTGACAAGGTCATCGGTGCCCGAGCCAAGGTCGGTCACGCCGACGGCCTTGCCCTTCCAGTCGGCGGGCGACTTGATGTCGGTGCCCTTGGCGCACATGATCCGTTCGCCGGGGGCGACCGAAAGCTGCACGATACCGATGATGTTCTTGCCCTTCGACTGGAAGTCGATGGTGTGGTTGTACCAGGCCCCGGCCATATTGACCTGACCCGAAACCACCGCATCCTCGGCGCCGACGCCGCCGTTCTGCTCGGTCGACAGGTGCATGTCGACGCCGTATTTCTTGAACATGCCAAGGCTTTCGGCAAGCTGGTACGGCAGGTAGATCTGCTTGTCGATGCCGCCGACCATCAGCGTCACCTGCGGCATGTCTTCAGCCGTTGCGGCGGTTGTCAGCATCGCAAGGCTTGGCACCGACAGTGCGGTCGCCGCGGCCAGAGCGGCCAGTTTCGTCAGTTTCATCGGGGTCTCCTCCTCCGTTGTCGTCTCTTGGGTCGTTGGGTCGGGCCTGCCGGTCTGAACGCCGGTCAAAGGCCCTGAATGTTGCTGTCGCGAGTATTGGCGGGTTGCCAGGCGAGCAGGCGTTTCTCGATCATCGCCATCACGCCCTCGGCGCTGAGGGCGAGCATCCCGATCACCAGCATCGCGCCGAACACGCCGTTCGCGTCGAAGGTGTTCTGTGCCGTGGCGATGACGAGGCCGAGGCCCTTTTCCGAGCCGAGGAACTCGCCGACGATGGCACCGATGATCGAGAAACCGAGCGCGACGTGCAGGCTGGCGATGATCCAGGTCATCGCCGAGGGGAACACGACATGGCGCACCACCTGCAGCCGCGTCGCACCCAGAATGCGGGCGTTGGAAATCAGGTTGCGGTCGACGCTGCGCACGCCCTGAAAGGCGTTGAAGAAGACCACGAAGAACACCAGAACCGCCGCCAGCAAGACCTTCGACGGAAGGCCAAGCCCCAGCCACATCACGAAGATCGAACCCAGCACGATGCGCGGCAGCGCGTTCACGATCTTGATGTAGGGGCCGATCACCTCGGCGAGGTAGGGAATCTCGCCCAGAAGAACGCCGAAGAAGATGCCGCTGGTCACCCCGACGATGAAGCCGAGGATCGATTCCTCCAGCGTCACCCAGATTTGCAGCCAGAACGAGCCGTAGGCGGTGCCGTTCAGGCCCCAGTCCCACAGCCGCACGCAGATGCCCCAGGGCGAGCCGAAGAAGAACGGGTCGATGAACCCGGTCAGTGCGGCGATCTGCCAGCCCGCGACGATGAAGACGAAGATCCCCAGCCGCCCGGCCAGCACCTGCTGCTTGTGGCGGGCGAGGCGCGCACGCGCCAGCGCCGAAAGGCTCGCCTCGTCCGAGGCCGCGCCCGACCCGCTTGCGATGGCTTCCATGCTCATGCCCGGCCCCCTTTTGATTTGGCGGCGTCGGCGGCGCGGGCATAGGCCTGCTCGACCTCCTCGCGCAGCGCCTGCCAGATTTGCTGGTAGAGTTCCAGAAACCGCTTGTCGAAGCGGATATCCTGCACCGCGCCGCGCGGGCGCGGCAGGTCGATGTCGAACACCGCCTTCACCGTGCCCGGCCCGGCGGTGATCACCACCACCTTGTCGGCCAGCCCGATCGCCTCTTCAAGATCGTGGGTGACGAACAGCACCGATGGCTTCTGCCGTTCCCACAGCGTCAGCAACTCGTTCGACATGATCGCCCGGGTCTGCACGTCGAGCGCCGAGAAGGGTTCATCCATCAACAGCATCGAGGGTTCGTTGATCAGCGCGGCGGCAAGGCTGACACGCTTGCGCATGCCGCCCGAAAGCTGGTGCGGGTAATGGTGTTCGAACCCCGACAGGCCCACCGTGCGCAGCCAGTCGCGGGCGCGCCCGGTCGCCTCGGCCTTGGCCATGCCCTTGAACATCGGCCCCAGCGCCACGTTGTCCAGCACCGGCTTCCACGGCAGCAGCGCGTCGTTCTGGAACACGAAGCTGGCGCCCTTGGTGATGCCGGTCACCGGCTGGCCCGAGACTTTCACCGTGCCCGCGCTGGGCATTTCCAGCCCGGCCGCCAGCGTCAGCGTGGTGGATTTGCCGCAGCCGGTCGGCCCGACCACGGCGCAGAATTGCCCCGGCTCGACCGTCAGCGTCACGTCGCGGATCGCGGTCATCGCGGTGCCGGTCGGCGTCACGAACCGCTTGGTCACGTTGCGCAATTCGATGCCACCGGCGCCGCTGGCGCGTGCAGCCACACCCGGCGCCCCGGCCATCGCCGGTTGCCCCGTTCCTGAATCTGTCAAACGTCGTCCTCCCATTCCTCGCGTCTCGCACGCGGCCTCTCCCCGGCCGGGTGTCGCAAGGTCGTTAGGGCAAGACTAGGCCGCCAACCTTTCAGTTCGCTTTCAGCGTGAAAGAAAATGCCGAGCGTCGAACCCTAGCCCGCCAGCGCGCCAAAAATGCGGGCGCGGTGGTCAGAAAGGTAGATCCGCAGCCAGGGGGTGTAGCGGTCGGGGTGGGCCAGCGTATCCTGCGCCAGCGCCTCGAGATCGACCCAGTCCACCGCCATCACCTCGGCCGGGTCCGGCGCGAGGGGCAGGCCCGTGTCGGCCTTGGCGACGAAGATATCGACCAGCTCGTGCTCGGTCAGCCCGCCGCCGACATCGGCGCGGTATTCGACTGCTTCACGCGGCTCCAGCGCCAGCCCGGTGATGCCCAATTCCTCACGCAGGCGTCGCGCGGCACAGTCGGCGGGGCTTTCGGCCCAGTCGGGATGCGTGCAGCAGGTGTTCGCCCACAGCCCCGGCGTGTGGTACTTGCCCAATGCGCGGCGCTGGATCAGCACCCGCGCCCCCGCCACCACGAAGACCGACACCGCCTTGTGGCGCAGGCCGAGGCGATGCACCTCCATCTTGTCGACAGGCGTCAGCCGCCCCTCGACCCAGGCCGGGATCAGGTCGCTCATGGCGCGGGCACCGGGGCGCGCATCCGGTCGATGATCATGCAGCCCTCCAGGCTTTGCCGGTGCGCAACGGGTCCGGCCCGCGTCACCCCGGTCGGCCGAGGGTAGACAGTCAGCACCGCGCCGAAAACCCGCAAAACCGCCGCAGCGCGCACCATGACCAAATGCCGCGCCCCGGTCGGTCCGTCAAAGGGCGGATCGCCACAGCTCCAGCACCTGCGTCGACAGCGTCATCGGGTCGAAGGGCTTGGTGATCACCCCCACCGCGCCCGCCTGCGTCAGCTTCCGGATCTCGGCCGGATGCGCCAGCGCGGTCAGGAAGATGACCGGGGTCGTGGCGAATTCCGGCAGGGCCCGCAGCGCCACCAACGTATCCTCGCCGCTCATGTCGGGCATCATCACGTCCAGCAGGAACAGATCGGGCTGCACCTCCGGCGCGCGTTCCAGCGCCTCGTAGCCCGAGGCGCATTGTTCCACCGCAAGCCCGCCGACGCTTTCAAGGCAGATGCGGACAATCTCTCGGATGAAAAGATCATCGTCGACGTGCAGTATCTTCGGCAAGGCGTCCATCAGTCGTTCCCTCATCGCCCCGATCGGGTCGGCGGTCTGGTGTCTCTGGGTCACTCGTGATGAACATGCGCGGCGCGGGAAACAGTTGCCTTACCGTATGCGGCGGCCATTCTAACCAGCATCCGACCAACGTCGAGGGCCAGAATGGTGGATCGTTGCAAAATGCGCGCAACGTCAGACCCGCCGCGACAGTGGGTCACCGGCGCCCGGCGGCCCCCTGCGCGCGATCGGCGGGTGCGGCGGGCAGCGTGACCCAGAACGTCGTCGCCTCGTCTGGAACCGAGGTGAAGCCGATGCTGCCGCCCATCTCCTCGACAAGGCGGCGCGAGATGTTCAGGCCAAGCCCGGTTCCGCCATTCGCGCGCGAGGCCGAGGAATCCGCCTGCGAGAACGGCTGGAAGATCTTGCCGCGAAACGCCGCAGGCACGCCCGGCCCGTGGTCGGTGACCTCGACCGTGACGCTTTCCCCGGCCTGCCGCACCACGACCTCGACCGGATCGCCGCTGGGCGAGAACTTCACCGCGTTCGACAGAAGGTTGGCCAGCACCTGCTGGAACCGGTTCACATCGACCCGGCAGTAACACGGCTCGTGCGGCACCGACGCCACCAGCCGCACCGCGAAGGTATCGGCCAAGGGCTGGTTGTCGCGCACACTGAGCAGAGCAAGCTGCCCGATGTCGGCCGACACCAGATCGAACGACATCTGCCCGGCCACCAGCTTTTCGATATCCAGCAGGTCGTTCACCAGCAGGATCAACCGCGAGCAGTTGGTTTGCGCGATCGACAGCATCCGCCGGGCAAGATCGGACAGATCGCCCGCGACCGAGTTCAGCACCAGACCCAGCGAGCCGTTGATCGAGGTCAGCGGCGTGCGCAGCTCGTGGCTGACGGTGGCGATGAACTCGTTCTTGAGGCGGTCGACCTCTTTCTGTTCGGTGATATCCTGAATCTGCACCACGAGGTTCAGCGGGTGGCCCTGACTGTCGCGCACCACCGCAACGCTGAAGCGGCCCCAGACCTCGCCAAAGCCCTTGCGCTCGCAGCGCGCCTCGATCTCGAAGCTCTTTTCGCCTTCGACCAGAAGGCGCCGGATCATCGGCGCGATGCGCGCCCGCGCATCCGGCCGAAGCAGATCGGCAACCTTGCGACCGATCATCTGCGGCCGGGTTTCGCCCGCGAACCGGCCAAGCGCGTCGTTCACCTGGATCAGGCGGCCGTCGAGCCCGGCGATGCCCATCCCGATCGGCGCGTATTCGATGGCAGAGCGGAACTGCGCCTCGCTGGTGCGCAGGTCTTCCTTGCTCTGCACCAGTTCGGTGATGTTGGTCTGCACCCCGATCAGCCGCGTCGCGCGGCCCTCGGCATCGTGGGCGCCGGCCACCGCCTCTGACCGCATCCAGCGCCAGGCGCCATCCACCCCGCGCGACCGGTATTCCGAAATCGAGCGGGCGGCGCGGCCGTCGATGCAGGCCTGATCGGCCTCTTGCACCCGCGCCAGATCCTCGGGGTGGATGCGGTTCAGCCATTCCTGCTGCGCATCCAGTTCGGCGTCGACGGGAAAGCCGAACAGCGACTTCCACGTCGCCGAGACGATGGATTTCCCGGTCCGCAGATCAATGTCGAACACGCCGATCTTTGCCCCGGTCAGGGCGATATCCAGACGGGCCTGCGTATCTTGCAGTTGCTGTTCCACCTGACGCTTGTCGGTCACGTCGTTCATCAGCGCGGTGTAGCGGCGGCGGCCGTCGACGGTATCCCAGGCGTTCACCTGAAGGTCGAGCAGCACGACCCTGTCGCTGCGGTCCGAGGTGCGAACCTCGCCGCGGAAGCCCGCGCGGGGGCCGCCGCCCTCTTCGTGCAGGAAGTAATCCGTCGTCGCGCCGTCCAGCAGCCACGACAGCGGCCGCCCGACCAGTTCATCGCTCTGGTAGCCGAACAGCCGGGTGGCCGCCTCGTTGGCAAAGAGGATGCGGCCCTGTTCGTCCAGCAGCACGATGATCGCGATCGAAGTCTGGATGATCGAGCGGTTCTCTTCGACCTGAAACGACAGCTCGCGCGTCCGCTTGGCCACCAGTTCCTGAATCTCGTCCTCGCGCCGGGCAACGGACAGCAGGAACACCGCAAGCAGCAGCGTGAAGGCCAGCCCGCTGGCCAATGTCGTGGCGCTTGCGGCGGTGCTGATGCCCGCCTCGAATTTCGGCGTGCTTTCCCAGACCAGCGTCCAGGTGCGCCCGAAAACCGCAACGTGATCCTCGACGCGAAACCGTGGCGCCCTGCGCCCGGTTGTATCGGCCGGGCTGGCGTAGATCAGGCCCGTGGGGTCGTTCGTCGGCCCGTCGAAGGCCCGGATCGACACGTTGGTCCGCTGGCTGGAGGTCAGATTGTCCAGCAGCCTGTCGCCGACAAACGGCATGTAGACCCAGCCGCGCAGTGCCGCGCGGCGGTCGGCGGTCGTCTCCAGCGGCAGAACCGGCCGGTAGACCGGCATCAGCACCAGAAACGCCGGGCCCGCAGTGGTGTCCTGCACCAGCGTCAGGGGCCGGGTCACACGGATCTCGCCGGTATCCCGCGCCGCTTCGGCGGCTTCGGCGCGGAACGGCTCGAACGCGATATTCAGCCCCACCGCCTGACGGTTGCTGTCCAGCGGCTCGATATATTTGACGATGAAGGATTCGGGCGCGTTGGTCGCCGGGTGCACCTGCAGGCCGGTGACGCCATCCGCCTGCGCCTCGGCCATAAACGCCGCCATCCCGTCACGCGGGACCGGCTCGATGAAGCCGATGCCATTCACCCCTTTCAGGTCGATCGGCAGTTGCAGCGCCGCGGTGAAGGCGCGCCAATCGGCCAGCGAGACCCGATCCGAGGCCTGCATCAGCCCCTTGGCCGCATCCAGCCCCAGTGAATAGGCGGCGATGCGACTGAGAAACGCATGGCGCGCATCCCCGGCCAGCCGCGCGAACTGCGCCTGATTGTAGGTGGTGATGGTGGCGTTGATGGCTTCCCAGCTGACCGAGGTGACGACCAGCGAGGTCAGGATGAAGGTCAGCGCCAGACCCGAGAATCGCGGCACCGGCCGGAAGCGCCAGATGACGAACGACGGATGCCGCGAGGGCCAGAGCGAGACCACGGGCAGGCTGACGGCCATGCCCACCATGTCGCCCAGCCACCAGGCCAGCCCGTTGTTCTGCACCTCGCTTGCCGCCAGCTTGCCCTGCGCCAGCGCGATGCCGATGCCGCCTGCCGCCCCCAGCATGCACAGCAGCGGGCCCAGCAGCAGCACCAGCCCCGCCAGATCGCGCCAGCCGCGCAGCCGGATCGGCCAGCCGAAGAAATGACGCGCCAGGGTGACGCCCAACGCCGCCTGCCCGCCGGTCAGGATCGCCAGCAGCGCGTCGGCCGCGAACTTGGTGGCACTCAACCCCTCTGGCGTCAGGTTCAGCAGCAGGGTCCGGCTGAGCAAAATCCCGGCGGCGGCGGCGATCCAGTAGCCGCGCCCGAAGACGAAAAGCATCGCCAGCGCGACACCGATGCCGCGCGAGATGTCGGCCAGCGTCGCGAAATCCGGCTTCAGCACCAGACCGATGGCGTTGAAGACCGCGGTGGCCGCCAGCACCAGCGCAAAGTGCGCGGCGCGTTCCGCCCCCGCGCCCGGCCCGGTCACTCCCGGCAAGGCAGAGGGTTGCGCCACGTCAGCCTCATTCCGCATCGTTGATCGAAAACGAACCCCATGATCCCGTACAAGCGCCCCGGTTCGGATGCCTCCCAATATCCTGCGCAAGCCGAGATTGAAAGAGAAGCTCGAACTCCGCGGCCTTGCGGCGACGACCCCGTCGCCGATCACCGGCTGACCGTCAGAACCGCGCCTTGAAGACGATGCCGAAGACGTTCTGCCGGACGCCCGAGCCGAACTGGCCGCTGTAGGTCAGGTCGAGATCGCTGTTCGCCGACAGTTGTACCGAGACGCCAAGATCGACCACCCCGAGGTTTCGCACGATCGGCACCCCGGCCACGACAAACCCGGCCCCGCCCGCCAGCGCGACATCCGACGTCGGCGTCAGATGACCCGAGGCCGCGCGCCAGCCCAGCATGCCGTGCAACCGCACCGTCTGCCCCGAGTCGAGGGTGACCAGTTTCGACGCGCGCAGGCCGAGCGTGCTGAACAGAACCGACTGATGCTGGCTGGCCGCCGTGATCGCGGCGGCGCCGCCGGTTTCGGTGAAGCCCGCCGTGGACAGGTTCACATAGGCGAGGTTCACGAAAGGCTCGATCACCGTCGTCTTGCGGCCAAGGTCATAGCCAAGCTCGACATAGGCCTGCGCGGTACGGGCGCCGTAGCTGGCGCCCAGGCGGTCGGCGTAGCCGCTGAAGGCGGGCGTTCGCAGCGTGCGCACATCATGCCACGCCGTGCCGACGCCGGCGCGAAACGCCAGCGGACCCCAGTTCCTGCCGGCGTAAAGGCCCAAACTGTAATCGTTGCTGCTGGCGGATGCGTTGCGTGCATCCACCGCAAGGCTGGTGTGGCTGAAACCGCCCAGGACGCCGACCTGCCAGCCGCCATCCAGCATCCCGTCGACGCCGAGGAAAAGGCCGCCCAGATCGCGGTGCAGGCTGGCGGCATTGCCGTCGCCGGGCCAGTGCCCCTGCGCGCCGTAGCCCTGCCCCCAGACCGTGAACCGCCGGGCGGGCGGGGTGCCGGTGCGCCGCAACCGGTCCAGCGCGGCCTCGCGCGCAAAGCGGCTGTCGTCCAGAAACGCGGTCCGGATCGAGGGGAAGACCTCGCCCGAGAGCTGGTCGAACGCCATTCGCGCGGTCGGCGCGTCCAGCACCACGACCGCGTCGAACACCGGGTTGCCACCGCCCAGCGGCTCGACCCCCGCGCCGGTGGATCGCTGGTTGAAGCTGCCGCCGACGCTGCTGAAATCCAGCCCGTTGCGGTTCAGCGTCAGGATCGCGTCGGTGGGCGTGTAGCTGAGCACCGGCGACAGAAAGGCGAGGTTCGAGGTTGCGGTGGCAAAGCTGCCGCTGACGCCGCCGGTATCGGTCAGGATGGTGTATTGGGTCGCGGGCGCATAGCTGCCCGCCACCGCCCGCACATCGACCGTGCCGCCCGTCAGCGTGGCCCCGCCGGTGCCGCTGACCAGATCGGCCGCGCCGCTGGCATCGACGTCGACCTCATACAACGCGCCGCTGTCGAAGGTGACGGTTCCGGTCGTGGCCAGCGTCGCCATCGCGCCCGCCGCATCGCCCGGCGCCAGCGTGCCGCCCGCGGCGACGGTGACGGCGCCCAGCGTGCCGGTGCCCTGCACCCGCCCGCCCGTGGCGGCAAGGGTCGCGCCGCCGACGCTGCCATCGACCGTCAGCACCCCGCCCGCGTTCACCGTGGTCAGCGGCGTCGCCAGACTGCCCGCAAGCGTCAGCGTGCCCGCCTGCACCGTGGCGCCGGTGGCAAAGCTGCCGGTGCCGGTCAGCGTCCATGCCGCGCCCTGCATCGTCAGCGTCTCGAACGCCCGGAACTTGCCGCCATCCTCGCTGCCGGTGCCTTGCAGCACCAGATCGTCGGTGCCGCTGCCACCCTGCACCAGACCGTTCAGCACCGATCCGGTGTCCAGCGTCAACGTCCGGGCATAGTTGCCGGCAAAGCTGATCGCGTTGACAGCGCCGGTGATCGTGCCGCTGTTCGTTACCGTGCCCGCGCGCGCAAGGTAAAGCCCGTCGCTGGAGGCCGAGGTGATCGTGCCGGTGTTGACGAAGGTGCCGCCGCCCGTCGCCTCGACCGCGCGGGCGGAACTGCTGGCGCCGGTGGACTGGATCAGGCCGTCGTTGGTGAAGGTCAGAACCCCGCTGGCGCTGGTGTAGACGCCGTTGAAGGTGCCGCTGATCGTGCCGGTCGCGGTATTGGTCAGGGTGCTGGGGCCGCCCTGCAACAGAACGCCGGTGGCATAGCCGGTGCCGGTATTGGTGATCGTGCCTGCGTTGATGACGGCGCGTGACGCGCCCTGCCCGACCGAAACCGCGTTGCCACCATTGTTGGCGCTGATCGTGGCACCCTGCGTGTTGGTGACGGCGCCACCGAACAGCAACACCACCAGATCGCTGTAAAGCCCGGTCTGGGTGATCGTGCCGCTGTTGGTCACGGTCCCGGCCCCGGCGCTGAAACTGCCGATGGCGATCGCGCTGAGCGGCGCCGAAATCGTCGCGCCGGTCTGGTTGTCGACGGTGCCGCCGCCGGACAGGGAAATGCCACCGCCGGTGATCGTGGCCGCGTTGGTGACGGCAGAGCCCGCGAAGGACAGCGACACCGCGTTGGCCTGATCGGCCAGGATCGTGCCCGCGTTGGTCAGCGCCCAGGCGCTGGTGCTGGCGCTGATCGGGGTGGCGAAGGCGGAATTCGTCACCGTGACGCCCGGCTGAACCCGCGCCGTGCTGCCCGGCAGGGTGTCGAGCGCGACGCCGCTGGCGACATCGGCTGCGATCTCGACATCCGCGGCGTGAAGCGGCGGGGTCAGCGCGGTGGCCAGCAGCGCCACCCCGCACAGCGCGCCGCCCCGGCGCAGGGCAGCCGGAAACCGGTTGTCATTGCAATGCATGTCGAAAAATCCCTCGCGTGAAATCCGGATCGGCAAGGGCGCACGGGGCCGCGGCGGGCCACCACGTCTGGCCTGCCTTGCCCAAGGTTCCGATGCCACTTCACGCAAGCGTGATCGAGTCGCCCCGCCCTGTCATCCCCCCCGAACGGGGGAGAGCGGGGGCGCCCGGTGCCCCCGCCGGAACGCCGCATTGCATCGCGCCGGTCGGCCGGTCATCCTGCCGCCCGGCGGCACGGGTGGCGCGACGGGAGGGTTTCATGCGGTTTCTGGTCACTGGCGGGGCGGGGTTCATGGGGATCAACCTGATCCGGTTCCTGCGGGCGCGCGGCCATCAGGTGCGCAGCTACGACGTTGCCGCCTTCGACTACCCCGAGGCCGCGCAGATCGACGAGCTGCGCGGCGATATCCGCGACATCGCGCTGCACGCGCGGGCCTTCGAGGGCATCGACGTCGTCGTGCATTGCGCCGCCGCCCTGCCGCTTTGCACCCCCGAAGAAATCATGTCGACCGATGTCGAGGGCACGCGCCGCCTGCTCGACACCGCGGTGGCGGTCGGGGTCGCGCGGTTCATCCACATCTCTTCCACAGCCGTCTATGGCGTGCCCGATCACCACCCGCTGGTCGAGGATGACCGCCTGATCGGCGTCGGCCCCTATGGCGAGGCCAAGGTGCAGGCCGAGGCGTTGTGCGTGTCTTACCGCGACAAGGGGCTGTGCCTGCCGGTGCTGCGGCCGAAATCCTTCGTCGGGCCGGAACGGCTGGGGGTGTTCGAGCTGCTCTACGACTTCGCTTTTCAGGGCCACGGGTTCCCGGTGCTGGGGTCGGGCGACAACCTTTATCAGTTGCTCGATGTCGAGGATCTGTGCGCGGCAGTCTATCTGTGCGCCACCGAAGAGCGCGAGCGGGTGAATACCGTCTTCAACATCGGCGCCGCGCGCTATGGCACGTTGCGGCAGGGGTTTCAGGCGGTGCTGGACCGGGCCGGGCATGGCAAGCGGGTGCATTCGCTGCCGGTCGCCCCGGCAATCTGGGCGCTGCGGCTGCTGAAGGCGCTCGGCCTTTCGCCGCTTTACCCGTGGATTTACGAGACGGCGGCGAAGGAAAGCTTTGTCAGCATCGACCGCGCGGTGACGCGGCTGGGCTATGCACCGCGCCATTCGAATGACGAGGCGCTGATCCGCAACTATGACTGGTACGTCGCCAACCGCGACCGCATCGCCGCGCGGTCCGGCGTCACGCATAGGGTGCCGTGGAAACGCGGGGCGCTGGCACTGGCGCGGTTCGTGTTCTAGCGGGCGGCGGCCTTGGCGGCCGCCGCCCGCAACGGTCAGGTCTTGAAGACGCGGT
This sequence comes from Paracoccaceae bacterium, assembly GCA_016124615.1. Lineage (GTDB taxonomy): Bacteria > Pseudomonadota > Alphaproteobacteria > Rhodobacterales > Rhodobacteraceae > Solirhodobacter. The sequence continues at coordinate 721,475 of WGNF01000003.1, forward strand.
AGATCGCCGGGATCACCAGCACGGTCAGCAGTGTCGAGCTCATCAACCCGAACAGAAGCGAGATCGCGAGGCCCTGAAAGATCGGGTCGGTCAGGATCACCACCGCGCCGATCATCGCCGCGATCGCGGTCAACAGGATCGGCTTGAAGCGGATCGCCCCGGCCTCGATCAGGATGTCGATCTTCGACTTGCCGGTTTCATCGGCGTGGCGGATGAAATCGACCAGCAGGATCGAGTTGCGCACGATGATCCCCGCCAGCGCGATGAAGCCGATCATCGACGTGGCCGAGAATGGCGCGTGGAACAGCAGGTGCCCGATCATGATGCCCAGGAAGGTCAGCGGCACCGGCGTCAGCACCACCAGCGGCAGGCGGAAGCTGCCGAACTGCGCCACCACGAGGATGTAGATGCCCAACAGCGCCACCGCGAAGGCCGCCCCCATGTCGCGGAAGGTGACCCAGGTCACTTCCCACTCGCCATCCCACAAGAGCGTCACGTGGCTTTCGTCGTCGGGCTGGCCATGCAGGCTGACCACCGGCGTTTCACCGGCGGGCCAATCCATCTTCTGGATCGCATTATCGACCGCCAGCATGCCGTAAAGCGGCGCCTCGTAGGTTCCGGCCAGTTCGCCGGTGACCATTTCGGCAAAGCGGCCGTTGTGGCGGAAGATCGGATAGCTCGCCTTCTCGGTGGTGACGTTCAGCACATCGCCAAGCTCGACCACGCCCTTGGCGCCGGGCAGCACGTTGGCCGGGATCGGGGTCGACAGGAAGCGTTCGTCCATCACCCGGTCGGACTTGTCGCGGGCAATCATGATCGGGATCGGGTCGCGCCCGTCGCCACGGTTGGAATAGCCGACCGTCGTCATGCCGTTCAGGATTTGCAGTGTGTTGAACACGTCCGATTCCTGCACGCCGAAGAACTCCAGCTTGTCGGTCGAAACCGTCGCGCGCAGGCGGCGCGGCTGCACGCCAAAGCTGTTGTCGACATCGACGATGAACGGCACCGACTTGAACGCGGCCTCGATCTTGCGGGCGGCGTCGCGGCGGGTCTTGGCGTCGGGGCCATAGACCTCGGCCAGCAGGGTCGAGATTACCGGCGGCCCCGGCGGCGGTTCCACCGTCTTCAGGCTGGCGCCTTCGGGCAGCGGAATGTCGGCGATGCGATGCCGGATTTCCAGCGCGATGTCGTGGCTGGTGCGGCTGCGTTCGTCCTTGGGCGTCAGGTTCACCTGCACATCGCCCTGGTTCGGGTTGTCGCGCAGGTAGTAGTGCCGCACCAGACCGTTGAAGTTGAACGGCGCCGCCGTGCCCGCATGGGTCTGCGCCGAGATCACCTCGGGCATGTCGATGATGCGGTTCACCACCTGCTGCGCCACCGCGTCGGTCGCCTCGGTCGAGGATCCGGCGGGCATGTCGACCATGACCGACAGTTCGGCCTTGTTGTCGAAGGGCAGCAGCTTGACGGTGACATCCTTGGTGTAAAGCAGCGTCAGCGAGCCGAAGGACAGCGCCGCCGTGATCAAGAGGAAGGCAAGGCTGCGGCCCTTGGTCTTCAGGATCGGCCGCGCCACCTTGGCATAGTACTTGCCCAGCACGCCGCCGTGGTGGCCGCCATAGACGTCTTCGTCAGTATGGCCCTTCATCGTCGCCTTGCCCGCCACCTTCACCATCAGCCAGGGCGTGATGATGACCGCGACGAAGAAGGAAAAGATCATCGCGGCCGAAGCATTGGCCGGGATCGGCGACATGTAGGGACCCATCAGCCCGCTGACGAAAAGCATCGGCAACAGTGCCGCGACCACGGTCAGGGTGGCGACGATGGTCGGGTTGCCGACCTCGGCCACCGCGTCGATGGCGCGTTCGGCCCGGGTGCCATCGCCCTTCATCGCCCAGTGCCGGGCGATGTTCTCGATCACCACGATGGCGTCGTCGACCAGAATACCGATCGAGAAGATCAGCGCAAACAGGCTGACCCGGTTCAGCGTGTAGCCCATGATCCAGGCGGCGAAGAGCGTCAGCAGGATGGTGACGGGAATGACGATCGCCACCACGATCGACTCGCGCCAGCCCACCGCCAGCAGCACCAGCGCGATGATCGACAGCGTCGCAAGGCCAAGGTGGAACAAAAGCTCGTTGGCCTTGTCATTGGCGCTGACGCCATAGTTGCGCGTCACCTCGACGCTCATCGTGTCGGGGATGATGGTGCCCTGCATGTTCTTGACCTGGGTCAGGATCTGCTCGGCCACCACGACGGCGTTGGACCCGGCGCGCTTGGCCACCGCCAGCGTCACCGCCGGGGTGCGCTCGGGCTGGCCATCGGGGCCGCGCACCACGTTCGAAACCAGCTGGTCGCTGGTGTTTTCGACAAAGGTGATGGTGGCAACGTCGCCGACATAGACCGGCCGACCATCGCGGGTGGTCAGCAACAGGTTGGCGACCTCGGCCGGGGCGGTCAGGGTCTGCCCGGCCTCCAGGTCGATCATCTCGCCCTTGTCGCGCAGCTTGCCGGTGTTCAAGACCTCGTTGGCGCCCTGCACCTTGGCGGCCAGTTGTTGCAGCGTCACGCCGTAAAGTGCCAGCTTTTCCGGATCGGGCGCGATGCGGATCGCCTCGGGCGCCTCGCCGACCAGATAGGTCAGCCCGACGTTGTCGATCTTGCTGACCTCGGTGCGCAGCGCCCGCGCCACCCGAGTCAGGTCGTTGGCGCTGACACCGGCGCCCGGCTTGCCGGTCAGCGTCAGATCGACGATGGCCACGTCGTTGATGCCGCGCCCGACGATCAGCGGCTCGGGGATGCCGACCGGGATGCGGTCCATGTTGGCGCGCACCTTGTCGTGTACGCGCAGGATCGCCGCATCGGCCGGGGTGCCAACCTTGAAGCGCGCGGTGACCAGCGCGCCATCGTCCTGGGTTTCGGAATAGACATGCTCGACCCCGTCGATGCCCTTGACGATGGTTTCCATCGGTTCGGTGACCAGCTTCACCGCATCCTCGGCCTTCAGCCCGGAGGCCTGAATGTGAATATCGACCAGCGGCACCGAAATCTGCGGCTCTTCCTCGCGCGGCAGCGAGGTCAGGGCGACAAAGCCCACCGCCAGCGCCGCAAGGATGAAGAGCGGCGTCAACGGCGACAGGATGAACATCCGCGTCAACCGGCCGGCAAGGCCCAGCGACCGCTGATCCTGGGGTTTGGGCGCCTCGCTCATTTCAGGGCCACCGCATCGCCGGCCGAAAGACCGGACAGGATTTCCACCATATCGACGCCGTCGATGGTCTGGTGTTCACCCGGCACGACGGTGCGCAACTCACTCGCGCCCTGCCGCGTGACGGTGACGAAATCGAGCCCGGCGCGGGTTTCGATCGCGGCGGCGGGCACCATCAGCGCGTCGCGGGTGCCGACCGGCAGGCGGACCAGAACACGGGCATCGACGAAGCTGTCGGGCAGGTCGCTGACCTCGACATCGGCCGTCACCCGGCCGTTCTGGATCAGCGGATAGATTTTCGCCAGCTTGCCCACGGTGGCCCCGGCGGTCGATTCAATGTCGATCGGCGCGCCCTGTTTCAGCGTGGTGGCAAAGCGTTCCGGCACCGCAAGACGCAGGAAAAAGCCGCCGCCGCCCAGCGTCGCCACCGCCTCGCCGGGCTGGATCACCGCGTCCTTGGTCACCGGCACGTCCAGCACCTTGCCCGCGATCGGGGCCAGCACGTCGCCCTCGGCCGCCTGTTCGATGATCACGCGGCGCTGCGCATCGCCAGAGGCGATCTGGTTGGTCAGCACGTCAACCTGGGTTTGCAGCGCATCGACCTGCTGGTTGGTCGACACGCCCCGGCTCATCAGATCCTTGCCACGGGTCAGTTCGGTCTGCGCGTTTTCAAGCTGCGCCTGATAGGCCTTGATCTGCGCGTCGATCGCGTTCAGTTGAAACTGGATTTTCTCGTCCACCACGGTGGCGATCTTCTGTCCCGCCGTCACCGTGTCGCCCTCGGTCACGTCAAGCTCGGTCACCGTGCCACCGATCCGGGCGCGGGCCGCGATGCGGTCCTTGGTTTCGATCTGGCCATAGACCGCCTTCCACTCCGTAATGGTCACGGGCGCGAGGGGTTTCCCCTCCTGAGCCTGCACGCCAAGGGGCGCGGCAGACAGCAAAAGTGCGGCAAGAAGCGATCGCATGGCGGTGAACCCTCGTGAGGCATTTATATATTCGACATGATGAATATGTAGAAACCGCGGAGAGATCAACCCTCCACGCCCGGATCATACCCGATTTCCGCGATCAGCGCGCGAATGCCGCAGGCCCGCTCAGGCGGGGATGACATCCACGCCCGGCGCCGACAGCCGCACGAAGCGCAGGCCGCGCGTTTGCAGGGCGCGAACGCCTTCGGCCACCCCTGCCCCGGCAGGTCGCTTGGGCTGGTTGATATGGGCGATGATCACGTCGCCGTCGCGTGCCGCCGCGATGCGCCGCGCGGTCTCGGTGGCATCAAGCGAGGCGCCCGCATCGCCGTTCAGCGAAAAGCCCGCGATGCGATAGCCCATGCCCAGCACCTGCGTCATGCCGCTGCGGGTGTAAAGCGCCGCCGCGCCGCGAAACCACGCCGGGCGCGGCGCGCCTGCGGCTTGCAACAGCGCGGCCCCGCCGGTCACCTCGGCGGTAATTCCGGCGGCAGAGCCTGCCGCATGCACGCCCCACTCCCGCCAGGGCCGGTCGATCGCGGCCTCGTGGTGGGCGCCGTGGTCGCCGATCTCGAACAGGTCGGGATGGTCCAGAAGGGCGCGGAACGCCGCCGGATTCTCGCGCAGCCAGAGGCCTGAGACAAAGACCGTCGCGGCGATCCGTTCGCTAACCAGCAGGTCGAGGATGCGGGTGTCCACGTGCCCGTCGCAGGCGTCCAGCGTCAGCGCCACGCGCGGTTCTGCGGCGCGCGCCAGCCGCATATGCGGCTCGATCAGCCCCGCGGGCGGGCGCGCCGCCAGCACCGGGGTGGCAACGGCGCCCAGCAATAGCGCGCGACGGGTCAGGGCAAGGCCGGTCGGCATCGGGCGCTCCACGGGAACCGCCCCTATCGGACGGCGGGCGAAGCACGATCACGTTCTCCGCCCGCCCGCAACTCACATGCGCGTCAGACCTGCCGGGTGCGCCAGCTTTCGGCATACCCCTCGCGGGCGTCGCGCGAATAGGGCACCGGGGCCACCTTCACTCGGATGTCCAGCGGCACATGCGGCTCTACCGTGGTCTTGGCGGTGCCGCCCGGCTCGCCCCAGGTCAGCGTCAGGATATCGCCTTCGCGGATGTCGGCATCCACCGTGCCCAGCGACAGCATCGAGCGTTCGTTGTAGGAATAGCCCGCAAACATCGAGAATCCCACAACCTTCCCGCCCATGGTGATCTTGTCGTAGCTGGCCGAGGCATAGTTCGACAGCGGCAGGTCGATGGCCTTGTAATTCTCGTCCCCGGCCAGCATCGAGGCATGGACCTTCATCACATCCTCGGCGTTCCAGGCGAAGGTCACTTTGCGGCGGTGCGCCTTGCCCTGCATCGCTTCCAGCGCCGCGCGACCGATGAAGTCGTGGTCGAACTTCACGAACGGCCCATAGCCCAGATCGTAGGGCGTCAGGTAGTAGTCTTCGATATTCCCGGAAATGAAGCTGCCGCCGATCGATCCGGTCGCCTCATAGCTGTCGGCGGGCAGCCATTCGCGGTAGGCCTTCATCTCCGGCTGCGTGTAGACGGCGGGCAACGGCGAGGGAATCCAGCCGGATTCCAAGGTGTTGGTGGCATAAGCTCGACTGCCGACCTGACGCATGCCGAACGGCGCCCCGGCGGCGACGATGGCGGCGCGAATCTCGTCATAGTCCTCGTAGGGCCCGAACACCTCCAGCCCCGGTTCGCCCGCCATGCCGTGGCGCAGCGCACGCACCTGACGACCCGCGATGGTGATCCAGTCCATGTTGAAGAACTTGATCTTTGGCAGCGGCCCGCCGTTCAGCGCCTCAAGGATCGCCTCGGCCTTCGGTCCCTGAATCTGGAACCGGTAGCGTTTGCGCATCACCGGCTTGCCCATCGGCCGCGAGGGCGAGCGGTCATCACGCTCGAACTTCACCTTCCAACCACCTGTTTCGGCGTTGAATTGTACCCATGTGATCGTCGGCGCGCGGCCCACCAGCAGAAACTCCTGCTCGGCCAGCCGGAAGCAGATCACGTCGCCGATGACATGGCCCGAATGCGAACAGGGCACGAAATGCTTGGCCTTGCCGGCGCTGAAATTAGCGAACGAGTTGATCGCCAGATGTTCCAGCATCGCGTAGGCGTCGGGGCCGGTCACCATGATCTCGGCCATGTGGTGGCTTTGGTCGAACAGCACCGCGGTTTCGCGCCAGGCCCGCTGTTCGTCGCGCCAGTTCGAGAATTCCGGCGGCACGACCGGATAGACATAGGCGCCGATCTGCGAATTCCTGAGCATCTGCACAGGGTTGCCGGCCGATCTCAAAACGTCCTCTAGCGAATTTGCGGGCATGGTTTCCTCCTCCGGGTTGGGTCAGGCGATCTTGATCAAGGCAAGACCGGGCACGCCGGCCATCAGGCTGCGGTCCTCGGTCAGAATGTATTCAAGGTTCAGCCGCGCCAGCTGCGCGTGTTCGCGTGCCAGCGCCTCGGCGCGGGCGCTCTGGCGCCGCTCGATCGCCTCGACGATGGCGCGGTGCTGGGCCTGCGCGGCGCCAAGGCTGCGGCGGAAGGCGGGCATCCGTTCCTGCGCCTCCAGAAAGGCCGAGGGTGAGGCGAAAGGCAGGCCCGTCGCCCGGTCCAGTTCACGCCGGATCACCGTACTGCCGGACAGCGCCGCCAGCCGGTCGTGGAAGGCGGCGTTCAGGTCCACGTAACGTTCAAACCGCAGGCGCGCCGGATCGGCCGGAACCACCTCATCAAGATCGGCCAGGATCACCTTGATTTCGTTCAGCTTCGCGGCACTCGCCCCGCGTTCGGCGGCAAGCCGGGCGGCGGTGCCTTCCAGCACCCCGCGCAACTCGATCGCGTCCACCACATCGGCAAAGCTGAAGCTGCGCACGACGTAACCGCCGGACTCCGCCCGCTCGACCAGCCCCTCTTGCTCCAGCCGCGCCATCGCCTCGCGCAGCGGCGTGCGCGACAGGCCGAGGGTCTCGGACAGCGCGACCTCGAACAGCCGTTCGCCGCCGGTGATGGTGCCGTCGAAAATACGGTCGCGCAGCGCGCGCAACGCCCGGTTCGACTGGGTCTGACGATCTGCCGCGCTCATCCTGTCCTCCCCGACGGTCAAGCGGTTTGGCAGAATGTATACATTGATCGGAGGAGAGATCAAGCCATCGGGCAAAATCCTGCCGATTTCGCCCAGAACGCGCCAGGACCTGCCAGAAGATGTATACGCAAGCCTAGTCGGCCAGCCCGACGCCCAGATAGCGCCCCAGCGTTGCGGCATCGGCGCGCAGCGTCTTGGCGTCGCCCGTATGCACGATCCGCCCGGCTTCGAGGATCACGCCCCGATCGGCAAATCCCAGCGCCATGCCCGCGTGCTGCTCGACCAGAATCACCGTCGTGCGCCCGTCCCCGGCCAGCCGCTCGAACACGTCCATCAGCATCTCGCAGATCACCGGGGCCAGCCCCTCCAGCGGCTCGTCGAGCATCAGCAGCTTCGGCCGCCCCATCAGCGTGCGCGCCACCGACAGCATCTGCTGCTCGCCGCCCGAAAGCTGGCCGCCGCCGTTCCGCCGCCGCTCTTTCAGGCGCGGGAACAGGTCGTAGGCTTCCTCGATGCTGGCGTCGCCACGCAGGCCGGCGATCAGGTTTTCCTCGACCGTCAGCGATTTGAAGATGTCGCGGGTCTGCGGCACCAACCCCAGCCCCAGCGCCGCGCGCCGGTGCGGCGCCAGCTTGCCGATCGGCGCGCCGTTCCAGTTCAGCGCGCCGCCGTGCAGCGTGGTCAGCCCCATGATGGTGGCCAGAAGCGTGGTCTTGCCCACCCCGTTGCGGCCGATCAGCGCCAGCCGTTCGCCCTGCGCCACGTCAAGACTGATGCCTTGCAGGATCTGCGTCGGCCCGTAACCGGCGCGCAGATCGGTGAGGGACAAAAGCGGCTCAGCCATGTCCGGCCCCCAGATAAAGGTCGCGCACACGCGGATCGGCGGCGATTTCGGCGGGTGTGCCTTCGGTCAGGATCGCGCCCGCCACCAGCACGATGATGCGGGCGGCGACCTTGAAAACCAGCGCCATGTCATGCTCGATGATCAGCACGGCCAGATCCTGCGGCAGCCCGGCGATCGCTTCGGCGATCAGCGGGCTTTCGCTCGATGGCACCCCCGCCGCCGGTTCATCCAGGATCAGGATGCGCGGGCGCAAGGCCAGCGTCATCGCCATTTCCACCAGCCGTTGCTGGCCATAGGCCAGCCGCTGCACCACCCGGTCGCCGACATCGGTCAGGCGGAACTGTTGCAGCAGGCTTTCCACCTCATCTTCCACCCCGCCGTCGCCAGCGGCCCGGCGGAACGGCCGCGCCGTCAGGCCGCGCCGTTCCAGCAGCGGCAGGCGCAGATTGTCGCGCACCGTCAGGCTGTGGAAAAGCGTGGTGATCTGGAAGGTCTTGGCGATCCCGGCCTTCACCCGCTGCGCCTCGGACAGGCTGCCGATGTCGCGGCCGTCAAGCTGGATGCTGCCGCTGGTCGGCGCCAGAATACCGGTGATCAGGTTGGTGAAGGTGGACTTGCCCGCGCCGTTCGGCCCGATCAGCGCCTTGCGATCGCCGGGGCTCAGGTCAAGCGAGATGTCGCGCGCCACGACCAGCCCGCCGAACGCCTTGTTGAGGCCACGCACCTGAAGACCGGCGGTCATTTGAGCCTCCGCAGCAGGCGTTTCACCTCGTCCGGCAAGCCCAGAAGCCCGCGCGGCACGGCATAAACCACGGCCAGCACCAGAAGCCCGATGACGAAGAGCCAGTTGAACGGATCGACGGAGGAAGCGACCTGATGCACCGTCATGAACACGGCGGTGCCGATCAGCGCCCCCCACAGCCGCCCGGTGCCGCCCAGGATCAGCATGATCATCGCCTCGGCCGAAAGCTGAAAATCGTAGACGCCAAGGCTGACCAGCGCTGTCGACTGCGCCGCCATCGCCCCGGCCAGACCGGCCACGGCGCCCGACAGCGTATAGGCGGCGATCAGGCGGCGGGTGACCGGCGTGCCGATGGCGCGCATCCGGGCCGGGCTGTCGCCGATCCCGCGCAACGCCAGCCCGAAGGGCGAGCCGATGACGATCTTCAGCACGACCACCACCACGAAAAGCACGCAGACCGCGTAGATATAGCCGGTGCGGCCGACGAAATCGAACTTCCATATCCCCAGCACGCGGCCCATGCGGATGCCGCCCAGCCCGTCGGTGCCGCCGGTGATGGCGCTGAACTTGTTGGCAATCTCCTGCAACACCTCGGTTACCGCGATGGTCAGCATCAGCAGTGTCAACCCGTGTGCCCGCGTCAGGAACAGGCCGGAAACGAAGGCGACGACCGCCCCCGCCGCCGCGCCGACCGCCAGCCCGGCCAGCGGATCGTGCCAGACGTGGATGGCGAACAACCCGGCCGCATAGGCGCCAGAGCCGTACATCGCCGCCTGCCCCAGCGTCGAGACGCCCGCGACGCCCAGGATCAGGTCGAGCGACAGCACCAGGATCATCGTGATGACGACGCGGGTCAGAAAGGCGAGGTTGTAGGGAAAGAGGTAGAAGGCCGCGACCGCGACGACCAGCATCACCACGAAGGGAACAAGGCTGCGCATCTCAGGCCCGCCCCAGCAGGCCCTGCGGGCGCAACCCCAGCATGACGATCATCGCGAGGTAGAAGAAGATCGTGCCAACCTCGGGGAACAGATACCGCGCCGCCGTATCAAGGATCCCCAGCGCCAGCGCCGCCACAAACGACCCGGCCACCGAGCCCATGCCGCCGACCGCGACCACGGTCAGGAACAGGATCATGTAGCGCAACGGGTAATAGGCGTCGATCGGCAGCAGTTCCGCGCCAAGGATGCCCCCCAGCGCCGCCAGCCCGGCGCCAAGCGCGAAGGTCAGCGAAAAGATGCGGCCGGTATCGATGCCAAGGCAGGCGGCCGTGCCCGGATGGTCCACCGCCGCGCGCAGCCTGATGCCGAAGCGCGTGCGCTCGATCAGCACGAACAGACCGACGATCACCAGCACCCCGGCGCCCAGCACGTAAAGCCGGTGCGTGGGCAGCGTGCGAAAGCCCAGATCGACGGCGCCCGACATCACCTTCGGCAGCGGGATCGACAGCAGCGACGAGCCCATCGCGTAGTTGACACTGGCGATCATCAGGAAGGTGATGCCGATGGTGGCCAGCACCTGCGGCAGCTCGCCCATCTTGTAGATCGGGCGATAGAACACCCGCTCCATCGGCACCGACAGGATGACGACGGCGATCAGCGCCGCCAGTGCCGCCAGCGGAAACGGCAGACCGGCGGACATCATCGCCCAATGGGTGAAGGCCCCGCCCAGCATGGCAAAGCCGCCATGCGCAAGATTGACCACCCGCATCAGCCCCATCGTTACCGTCAGGCCGACCGAAATCATGAAAAGGATCATCCCGTAGGCAACGCCGTCGAGAAGGATCGAGGCCAGCGTCGTCATGGCGCCCCCAGCGGAAACCCCGGCGCCCTGTGGCGCCGGGTCAGGTGATCGCCGATCACTTCGAGACGAGGCCGAGGTCCGGCACGTCCTTGATCGTCTCGATCTCCTTGTTGATCAGCTGGCCCTTGTCGTCCTTGGCCACCACGCGGATGTACATGTTTTCCGTGATGTGGTGCGTCTTCGGGTCGATCGAGACCGGTCCGCGCGGGCTTTCCCAGCTTGCGCCCAGCACGGCCTTCAGGCCCGCGTCGCCATCGGTGCCACCCGCCGCGATCATGCGGTACAGCGCCTCGGTGCCGTCATAGGCCCCGACCGAGGCGAAGTTGGCCACCGCACCCGGATCGACCTTGGCAAGATCGGCCTTGAACTGGGTGTTCATCGCCGACTCGTGCGCCACCGAATAGGGGAACGAGGTGTGGATGCCGAGCGCCGCATCGCCAAGGCCCTGCAGCGTCGTTTCTTCATCCAGATCGCCGGTGCCGAGGAACTGCACGCCCGCCGCCGAAAGCCCGTTGTCGCTGTAGGATTTCACGAAGGCGAAGGCGGGCGGACCCGCCGGGATGAAGGTGAACAGCGCATTCGGCGCCGCCGCCTTGATCCGCTGCATGAAGGGCGAGAAGTCCGAGGTGGCGATCGGCATCCGGATCGAGTCGACGATCTTGCCGCCCTTCGCCTCGAACTCTTTCACGAAGCCCTTCTCGGCGTCGATGCCGGGGCCATAGTCGGTGACCGAGGTCACGACCGTCTTGATCCCCTGCGCGATCGCCCAGTCGGCCAGCGGGCCCGCAACCTGCGGCGTGGTAAAGCTGGTGCGCACGAAATAGGGCGACTTCGTCGTGATGATCGAGGTCGCGGCGTTGAAGATCACCGTCGGCACCTGCGCCTGATCGACCAGCGGCGCCACGGCCAGCGCGTTCGGGGTGAAGGTGTAACCGGCAAGGTAGTTCACACCGTCCTTGACCAGCAGCTCCTGCGTCACCGATTTCGCGGTGTCGGGGTTCGGGCCGCCGGTGTCCTTGTAGATGAACTGCACCTCATGATCGCCCGCCTTGGTGCCGTGTTCGGCCACGTAGACGTCGATCGCGTCCTTGAACTGCTTGCCATACATGGCGAACGGCCCCGAGAACGGCGCCACCACGCCGACCTTGATCGTGTCCGCGCCTGCCGTGCCAGCCAGCACCAGCGCCACAGCCGCGGCCAGTGCCGGGCCCATCGTCGGTTTCGTCATGTCGTCCTCCCTTGTTCGGCGCCTCTGCCCCGATCCCTTTGTTGGCTTGAAACCTGTTCCCGCCCGGCGGGCGAAGTCAAATAGATATCGTGTGGCGAGGATAAGCTGAATGCATGCCCCCGGTCCACAATCCGGCGCAACGTCAGAGCGTTGGCGGCATCACGCCCTTGCGGAAGATGACGCAGCCGTAGAACCGCCGCTCGCCGGTCTGGACGATGGCAAAGGCCTTTTTCGCCTCTTCGTAGAAGGCAAACCGCTCGATCCCGACCATCGGGCTTTGCTGGCCGTCGACGCGGCCGATCACCGCCTGCACCTCGGCCTGCACCGGCGGCACCTCGGCGGGCGCGCCGACCACCTGCATCCGCATCGCGAAATCCGGCACGAACGTATCCAGCGGCAACAGCGACAGCACCGCCTCGGCGGCCTCGGCCGCGGTCAGATTCTCCATCCGCAGCAGCCGCCCGAAGGTCGAGGTTTTCGCGGCCGTTTCCGCCGGGAAATTCGTGTCGACGATGGCCAGCGTGTCGCCATGCCCCATCGCCCTGAGCGCATAGAGCACTTCGGCGTTCAGACGGTGGTCCAGTCCCTTCAGCATCGCGCGTTCCCCCCCTTGGCCAGCCGAACCTAGACGGCGGCGATCAGCCTGTCCACGACCGGGACGGGCGGGAGCCCCCGCGTCTGCGACCGGAATTCGCGCGCCCGCCGCCGGATTCCGCCGCTTTCCTGCAAGCGGGGCGTGGACGCGGCCGGGCAGACAGGGCATTCATACTAACATGTCAGTCAGGGAGGGCGCGGGATGGACCAAAAGACACGGCACTGGGACAGGCTTGGCAACGGCGGGTTGACCTTTACCGAGCTTGGCTTTGGCGCGGCGCCGCTGGGCAACCTTTACCGCGCGATCACCGATGATGAGGCCGCCGCCGTCCTGACCCGCGCGTGGGAGGCGGGCGTGCGCTACTTCGACACCGCGCCGCTTTACGGGCTCGGCCTGTCCGAAACCCGGCTGAACCGCTTCCTGCGCGGCAAACCGCGCGAAGACTATGTGCTTTCAACCAAGATCGGGCGGCTGTTGCGCGCCACCAGCCCCGACAAGCGCGACGGTTTCGGCAAATGGTTCGAGGTGCCCGCCCGCAACGAGGTGTTCGACTACGGCTATGACGGCGTGATGCGGTCGCTGGAGTTCTCGCTGGAACGGCTGGGCGTCGACCGGGTCGATATCCTCTATGCCCACGACCTCGACGTTTTCACGCAAAAGACCCAAGCGGCGCTGGATCGGCGGCTGGCCGAACTGATGGCGGGCGGCTACCGCGCCCTGCTGGAGCTGCGCGATCAGGGCGTGATCCGGGCCTTTGGCGCTGGCGTGAACGAATGGCAAAGCTGCCAGTGGCTGGCCGAGCGGGGCGATTTCGACCTGTTTCTGCTGGCCGGGCGCTATACGCTGCTGGAACAGGAGGCGTTGGACAGTTTCCTGCCGCTTTGCGTGCAGCGCGGCATCGGCATCGTCGTCGGCGGCCCCTATAACTCAGGCATCCTTGCCACCGGCCCGCGCCCCGGCGCCTTCTTCAACTACGACCCGGCCCCGCCCGCAATACTTGAGCGCGTCGCGCGGATCGAGGCGGTCTGCGCCCGCCACGGCGTGCGGATGGTCGAGGCCGCGTTCCAGTTCCCGCTGTGCCATCCGGCGGTGGTCTCGGTCATCCCCGGCGGGCAGGGCACGGCTGAAATGGAGTCGAACATCGCGGCGGCGGCGGCGGTGATTCCGCCCGCGCTCTGGGCCGAGCTGAAGGCCGAAGGGCTGATGCGCGCCGACGCGCCGGTGGGGTGACGCCATGCAGATCGACGCGCATCAGCATTTCTGGAACCCGGCGCGAGGCGACTACGGCTGGATGGCGAAAGACGACCCCGTGCTGAGCCAGACCTACATGCCGCTGGACCTCGCGCCAGAGATCGCCACGGCGGGGGTGGAGGCGACAGTGCTGGTGCAGGCTGCCGCCAGCGTCGCCGAAACCGAATATATGCTCGGGATCGCCGATGCGACGCCGTTCGTGGCTGGCGTCGTCGGTTGGATCGACTTTGAAGACCCGTCGCAAGCGGCTGTTCTGAAAAGGCTTTCCCACCACCCGAAGTTCAAGGGCCTGCGCCCGATGATTCAGGACATCGCCGATGACAACTGGATGCTGCGCGACGATGTGCAATGGGCCTTTCGCGCCGCGGCAGATCTCGGGATCGGCTTCGACGCGCTGGGATTTCCGCGCCATCTCAAGAACTTCCTGACCGTTCTTCAGCGTTATCCCGATCTGCGGATGGTGATCGACCATGCGATGAAACCGTCGATCCGGACCCATTCGGAACCCGCGTTCACCCATTGGGCCGACGGCATGGCCCGGCTGGCCGAGGCCGGGGCGTTTTGCAAGCTCTCGGGCCTGATCACCGAGGCCGCGCCGGGCTGGACCGTGGCCGACCTCGCCCCCTACGCCGCCCATGTGCTGGAAGCTTTCGGGCCGGATCGCGTCATGTGGGGGTCCGACTGGCCGGTCTGCCGGTTGCGCGGCGAATATGGCGCCTGGCGGGATGCGGCGCTGACGCTGACCGAAGGTCTGCCGGTGGTCGAATGCGCGATGGTCTTTGGCGGCACGGCGGCGGCGTTCTACCGGCTGGGCTGACCCGCTCAACTGGGGTCGAACAGTTCCGGCCGCTCCCGCTCCAGCGGCTCAAGCGAGGTGATCAACTGGCGCAAATGCCGCCGCAACGCCAGCCGCGCGGCTTCGGCGTCGCGCGCCTCCAGCGCCGCCAGCACGGCGCGATGTTCGGCCAGCGTCGCCGCCACCCGGCCCGGCACCGGCAGGATCAGTTGCCGCGCCCGGTTCACATGGACCCAGGCGGTATCGGCCACGTGCCCCAGCTTGCGATGCCCGGTGAAGGCCAGCATCAGCGCGTGCATCTCGCCATCCAGCGCGTGAAACCCGGCGAAGTCGCCATCCTGCATCAGCGCCTCCTGCACCCGCAGATTGCGGCGCAGTTGCACCAGCTGATCCTCGGTGATGCGCGGCGCCAGTTCCTCGACCGCGGCCAGTTCGATCGCCTCGCGCAGAAACGCGCCCTCGCGAATCTCCTGCATCGAAAAGCGGGCGACGAAGGTTCCGGCCTGTGGCACCACGTCCACCAGCCCCTCGGCCGCCAGCCGGGCGATCGCCTCCGACACCGGCGAACGCGACACCCCCAGCGCCGCACAGATCTGCGGCTTGCGCAGAATCTCGCCGGGCCGGTACGCCAGACCGATGATCGCCTCGCGCAGCGACAGGTAGGTTTTCACCGCCAGCGACCCCGCGAAAGCCTCGATCGGCCGAAGCGGCACGGGCGGTGGAGATTGCGCTTGCGAAGGGTGATCGGGCGGCTGTAACATGCTAGTATGTTAGTCATGATGCCGGGCGCAGGTCAAGCGCCGGGCAAAGGGGGCAAGATGGAACCGCAACCGGCCAAGGACGCCATTCGCCTGAGCCCCGCCGACAACGTGGTGATCGCGCTGAAAGACCTCGCGGCGGGCGCGGTCGCCGAAGGCGTGACGCTGGCCGAGACCGTGAAGCGCGGCCACAAGATCGCCACTGCCGCCCTGCCCGCGGGCACCCCGGTGATGCGCTACGGCCAGACCATTGGCGTTGCCACGCAGGATATTCCGGCCGGCGCCTGGGTCCATAGCCACAACCTTGGCATGGGGCCGCATTCGACCGATTACGCCTTTGGCACCGAATGCCACCCGCTGCCGCCTGCCCCCGATACCCGCAGCTTCAACGGCTATCTGCGCGCCGATGGCAAGGTGGGTACCCGCAACTACCTTGGCATCCTGACCTCGGTGAACTGTTCCGGCAGCGTCGCCCGCTTCATCGCCGAGGCGGCGGAAAAGGCGCCCTGGCTGGCTGCGCTGGAAAACGTCGACGGCATCGTGCCGATCGTGCATCAGACCGGCTGCGGCATGTCGGGCAAGGATGAAGGCTACCACACCCTGTTCCGCACCCTCGCGGGCTATGCGAAGAACCCCAACTTCGGCGGCATCCTGCTGGTCGGGCTGGGCTGCGAGGTGCTGCAGATCCCGGACCTCGTCGGCAAGGACAAGCTGCGCGACGATGGCAACTTCCGCTACATGACGATCCAGGGCGAAGGCGGCACGCGGCGCACCATCGAACATGCCCTGGGCGTGCTGCAAGAGATGGGCGAGGTCGCCAACCGCGCCCGGCGCACGCCGCAACCGGTCAGCCATCTGACGGTGGGGCTGCAGTGCGGCGGATCGGACGGCTATTCCGGCATCACCGCCAACCCCGCGCTTGGCTATGCCTCCGATCTGCTGGTGCGCCACGGCGGCACCACGATCCTGTCGGAAACGCCCGAAATCTACGGCGCCGAACACCTGCTGACCCGCCGCGCCGTGTCCCCCGAAGTGGGTGAAAAACTGATCGAGCGCATCCGCTGGTGGGAGGATTACACTGCACGTAATGAAGGCGAGATGGACAACAACCCCAGCCCCGGCAACAAGCGCGGCGGGCTGACCACCATCCTCGAAAAGTCGCTGGGCGCCGTCGCCAAGGGCGGCACCGCACCGCTGTCGGGCGTCTACAAGTTCGCCGAACCGATCACCACGCCAGGCTTTGTCTACATGGACAGCCCCGGCTACGATCCTGCCTCGGTCACCGGGCAGATCGCCTCGGGCGCCACGATGATCGTTTTCACCACCGGGCGCGGCTCGGTTTCGGGCTACAAGCCCAGCCCGTGCCTGAAGCTGGCGACCAACACCGAAATGTATGCCCGCATGTCCGACGACATGGATGTGAACTGCGGCGACATCATCTCGGCCGGGGTCAGCGTCGAGCAGAAGGGCATCGAGATTTTCGAGGCGATGATCCGCACCGCTTCGGGCGAGCAGACCAAAAGCGAAGAGCTTGGATTTGGCGGCGCGGAATTCGTGCCGTGGCAGATCGGCGCGGTGATGTAGGAGAACGGCAATGCGACTGCAGGGAAAGACGGCCTTCGCCACGGCGGCGGGCGCGGGGATCGGGCTTGCCACGGTGCGCGCCTTCGCGGCCGAAGGCGCGCGCGTCATCGCCACCGACCTGAATGCCGAGGCGTTGAAGGTGCTGGCCGCCGAAGGGATCGAGACCCACGCGCTCGACGTGACCGACGCCGCCGCGGTGCAGGCGATAGCGGCACAGGTCGGCGCGGTCGACATCCTGTTCAACTGCGCCGGGTTCGTGCATCACGGCACCATCCTTGACTGCGACGAAAAGGCGTTCGACTTCAGCTTCGGGCTGAACGTCAAGGCGCAGTACCATGTCACCCGTGCCTTCCTGCCCGCGATGCTTGCCGCGGGTGGCGGCTCGATCGTCAACATGGCTTCGGCCGTCGGCTCGATGATCGCGGCACCGAACCGCTATGTCTATGGCGCGACCAAGGCGGCCATTGTCGGCATGACCAAGTCGATCGCCGCCGATTTCATCACCAAGGGCATCCGCTGCAACGCGATCTGCCCGGCGACGGTGGAAAGCCCGTCGTTGCAGGACCGCATGAAGGCGATGGGCGACTATGAAACCGCCCGCGCCGCCTTCATCGCGCGCCAGCCGATGGGCCGCATCGGCCGCCCCGAGGAAATCGCCGCGCTCGCGGTCTTCCTCGCCTCGGACGAGTCGAGCTTCATTACCGGACAGGCGATCGCTATCGACGGCGGCTGGACCAACGTGTGACAATCTGACGTGATCCGCGACGGAACCGCGCTCGTTATCCGTTCAAGACACGGACAGATGGAGGCTCTCATGAAACGCGCCTGGATTTTGCTACCGCTCGCCCTCGCCGCTTGCGACGGGTCTATCCCGCTCTGGTCGAAAGACTATCGCACCGCCGCGACCACCCGCAGCTATGCCGCCGCCCCGGCGCAGGTGCTGGAGGCCGCGCGCACCGTGGTGCGGCTGGCGGGTGAGCCGCGCGACGTGCAGATCACCAACACCGCAAGCGGCATCGACGCGCATCGCTACTTTGTCGGGTTCGTCGGCATGGCCTCGATCACCGATGATTACCGGTTCAGCGTCACGGCGACGCCGGATGGGAAGGGCACCGCGGTGAGTCTCTCGATCTCGGCGGAGCGCATGAACATGAACAGCGACGAGGCGGATATCGGCGTCTCGCCGCTTCTGGACGGGGCGCAGGTGCAGGTGGCTGATCCCTACAAGCTGTTCTTCGCGCGGATGGATTACCTGCTGGGCAAGCGCCCGGACTGGGTCAGCTGCGCCGCAGCGCCGGCAAAGCTGGGCGCCAGCATCGCGCTTGACCCGCTGTGCGCCAATTCGCCCGACGCCGCACCGCCGCCGCGCGGCTGACCCGCGGCTGACCCGCGGCACGGTCGGCCCTTCACGGCCGGACGGAAACAGGATAAGCACGGCCGCCGCCTGTCATTCTCGGAGTCGACCGTGCCCCAAGCCTTTCCGCGCCTCTGGCCCCGCGGCCTTGTCCGCGCGCTTGCTGTTGCCCTTTTCGCGCTGACCCTGCCCGCCAGCTTGCGCGCCGAAACCGTCGCCCCCGTCTTTCAGCCGAAACTGGGCCCGGCCGAGGCGTTTTCCTTCGACACGCTGACCGCAAAGGCCGAGGCGCTGGCGCAAAAGCCCTATGCCGCGCATGTCGTCCAGCACCCCGACCTTTACGACAAGATCGACTACGACGCCTACTGGCACATCCAGTTCAAGCCGGCCGATACCGTCTACGCCGGTTCCGTGCCCGTGCAGTTCTTCCACGAGGGCACCTATTTCCGCAATCCGGTGGGGATGCACATCGTAGAGGGCGGCCAGTCGCGCGAGGTGCTCTACTCCTCCGACTATTTCGACATGCCCAAAGACAGCCCGGCCCGGGCGGTTCAGCCCGAGGCGGGCTTTGCCGGTTTCCGCCTGATGCGCCCCGACCTCAAGACCGACTGGATCAGCTTTCTCGGCGCCGCCTATTTCCGCACCGATGGCGCCGACAAGCAATACGGCCTGTCCGCCCGTGCCATCGCGCTGAACACCGGCATGGCGCAGCCCGAGGAATTTCCCCGCTTCACCGACTTCTGGATCGAGGGCAACGCCGACGGCACCGTGACGATCTACGCGCTGATGGATGGCCCCTCGGTCACCGGCGCGTTCAAGATGACCGGCCGCGACAGCGATGGCCAGGTGCTGACAATCTCCAGCCACCTGTTCTTCCGCGGCCCGGTCGGCCGCCTCGGCATCGCGCCCTTGACCTCGATGTTCTGGTATTCGGAAGCGAACCGCCTGCAGGGCTTCGACTGGCGCCCCGAGGTGCATGACTCGGATGGCCTCTCGATGATCACCGGCGCGGGCGAGCGGATCTGGCGCCCGCTGAACGACCCCGACCGGGTCGTGACCTCCAGCTTTTCCGACACCAACCCCAAGGGCTTCGGCGTGATCCAGCGCGACCGGAATTTCGAGAACTATCAAGACGATGGCGTGTTCTACAACAAACGCCCCTCGGTCTGGGTGGAACCGATCGGCGACTGGGGCCCCGGCGCCGTGCAACTGGTCGAGATCCCGACCGATGACGAGATTTTCGACAACATCGTGGCCTATTGGGTGCCGCAGGCGATCCCCGAAAAGGGCAGTCAGGTCTCGCTCGACTACAAGCTGTACTGGACCCGTCAGGAACCCGCCGACTGGAAGGTGGCCAAGACCGTCGCCACCCGCCTTGGCCACGGCGGCGTGCCGGGCCAGCCGCGCCCCGATGGCCAGATCAAGGTCGCCATCGACTTCGAGGGCCCGGCGCTGACCGGCCTGACCGTCAAGGACGGCATCACGCCCGAGGTTTCGGTGCCGCCCGGCGTCGAGGTGGTGAACCCCTACGTGCTGCCCGTTGTCGGCACCGACCGCTGGCGGCTGATCTTCGACGTCAAGGCCCCGGCCGACATGGAAACCGTGGATGCCCGCGCCTATCTGGCCCGCAAGGACCAGCCGCTGACCGAAACATGGCTGGGCCAGCTGCACCCGCAGCAGATCCTGCGCTGGGGCAAGCACTGAGCCCGACCCCGGATTTATCCGGACAGCGTGAGCGCCGAAAACAAAAGGCCCCGGATTTCCGCAGAAATCCGGGGCCTTCGTCTGTTCGCTGTCGCGGCCGTCAGGCGGATTCTTCCACCACCACCAGATCGCGCACCGCCGCACCCTGGGCGTGGCTCAGCGCCTCCTGATAGTCGGGCGAGTTGTAGCAGGCCACCGCAGCCTCGACGCTGGGAAAGCGCGCCACCACGTTGCGGGCGCGGTCATTGCCCTCAAGCTGCACGTAGCGGCCGCCACGGGCGAGGAACACACCGCCATGCGCGGTAATCGCCGGGCCGGCGAGCTTGGCGTAGCGGCCATAGGCCTCGGCATCGGTCACCGTCACATGGGCAATCCAAAGTGCTGTCATCTCATCCTCCGATCACGGCTTCCGCCGCCTTGATGGCCGCCTCGGCCTGCGTGATGTCGGCGCCGCCAGCCTGCGCCATGTCGGGCCGCCCGCCGCCGCCCTTGCCACCCATCGCCTCTGCCGCCGCCTTGACGAGGCTGACGGCCGACAGCCGCCCGGTCAGGTCGGCGGTGACCCCCGCCGCCACCGCGGGCTTGGCCCCGGTATCGGCGATCAGCAGCACCGCGCCCGACCCGATGCGGGCCTTCACCTCGTCGATCAGCGTCGGCAAATCCTTGCCCGAGACGCCGGACACCACCTGAGCAACGAAGGCGATCCCGTTGATCTGCTTCGCTTCCTGTCCGTTCGCCGCGCCGCCTCCCATCGCCATTTCGCGGCGCAGTTGCGCCACCTCGTTCTGCAACGCCCGGCGTTCTTCCAGCAGCACCTTCAGCCGGTCGGCGAGTTCCGCCGGCGAGGCTTTTACCACCGCCGCCACCTCGGCCAGCCGCTCGCGCTGTTCGGCCAGCCAGGCCAGCGCGCCCTCGCCCGTCAGCGCCTCGATCCGCCGCACGCCCGCCGAAGAGGCGGAATCGCCCAGAAGCACGCAGACCCCGATCTCGCCCAGCTGCCTGACATGCGTGCCGCCACACAGTTCCAGCGAATAGGTGCGCCCGTCCAGCCCCTTGCCCGAGCCGTCCTGCGCGCCCATCGAGACGACGCGGACCTCGTCGCCATATTTCTCGCCGAACAGCGCCTGCGCCCCCAGCGCCCGCGCGTCGTCCGGCGTCATGATCCGCGTTTCCACCGCGCCGTTCTGGCGGATCATCGCGTTCACCTCGGTCTCGATCCGTGCCATCTCTTCGGCCGAAACCGCCTTGCCGTGGCTGAAGTCGAACCGCAGCCGGTCCGGCGCGTTCAGGCTGCCGCGCTGCGCGATATGCTCGCCCAGCGTGCGCCGCAGCGCCTCGTTCAGCAGGTGCGTGGCCGAATGGTTGGCCCGGATCGCGGCGCGGCGGGCATGGTCCACCGTCAGCGCGGCGCCCTGACCGGGCAGGATTTTCCCCTCCGTCACCTCGGCGATATGGATGAACACGCCCTGCGACTTCTTGGTGTCGGTGATCTTCGCCCTGCCGGTATCGGTCGCCAGCCAGCCCGCATCGCCGACCTGCCCGCCCGATTCCGCGTAGAACGGCGTCTGGTTCAGCACGATCTGAACGGAATCGCCCATGCCCGCCTCGGCCACGCGCGCACCCGATTGCACCAGCGCCAGCACCTGCCCCTCGGCGCCTTCGGTGTCGTAGCCCAGAAACTCGGTCGCACCACTCGCCTCGGCGATGTCGAACCAGATCGCGGCATCCTTGGTCTCGCCCGACCCGGCCCAGCTGGCCCGCGCCTTCTGCTTTTGCGCCTCCATCGCCGCCTCGAAGCCGCCGACATCGACCGTCAGCCCCTTCTCGCGCAGCGCATCCTGCGTCAGGTCGAGCGGAAAACCGTAGGTGTCGTAAAGCCGGAACGCCGCCTCGCCCGGCAGCGCGGCGCCGCTGGGCAGCTTGCCCAGCTCGTCGTCCAACAGGCGCAGCCCGCGGTCCAGCGTCTGCTTGAAGCGGGACTCTTCCAGCCGCAGGGTTTCCTCGATCAGCGCCTGCGCCCGGCCAAGCTCGGGGTAGGCCGTGCCCATCTGGCGCACCAGCGCGGGCACCAGACGGTGCATCACCGGGTCCACCGCGCCCAACTGGTGCGCGTGGCGCATCGCGCGCCGCATGATCCGCCGCAGCACATAGCCGCGCCCCTCGTTCGAGGGCATCACCCCGTCGGCGATCAGGAAAGAGGTGGAGCGCAGATGGTCCGCAATCACCCGGTGGTGGATGCGCCCGGTGCCGTCGGGGTCGGTCGAGGTGGCATGGGCCGAGGCCTCGATCAGGCTGCGCATCAGGTCGGTGTCGTAGTTGTCGTGCTTGCCCTGCAACAGCGCGCCGATCCGCTCCAGCCCCATGCCGGTGTCGATCGACTGCTTGGGCAGCGGCACCAGACGGCCATCGGCGAACTGCTCGTTCTGCATGAAGACGAGGTTCCAGATCTCGATGAACCGGTCGCCGTCCTGATCGGCGCTGCCCGGCGGGCCGCCCCAGATCTTGTCGCCGTGGTCGAAAAAGATCTCGGTGCAGGGGCCACAGGGCCCGGTCGGCCCCATGCGCCAGAAGTTGTCATCGGTATTGATGCGGATGATCCGCTCGTCCGGCAGGCCCGCGACCTTCTTCCAGATGTTCGCCGCCTCGTCGTCGGTGTGGTAGACGGTCACGCACAGCTTGTCTTTCGGGATGCCGAAGTCCTTCGTCAGCAGTTCCCAGGCAAACGGGATGGCGTCCGACTTGAAGTAGTCGCCAAAGCTGAAATTCCCCAGCATCTCAAAGAAGGTATGGTGGCGCGCGGTATAGCCGACGTTGTCGAGGTCGTTGTGCTTGCCGCCCGCCCGCACGCATTTCTGCGAGGTGGTCGCGCGGGTGTAGTCGCGATGCTCCACCCCGGTGAAGACGTTCTTGAACTGCACCATGCCGGAGTTGGTGAACATCAGCGTGGGATCGTTGCGCGGCACCAGCGGGCTGGAGGCGACCGCGGTATGGCCGTTGCGCACGAAAAAATCGAGGAAGGTAGAGCGGATATCGTTCAGCGACGGCATGTCTGGCGGGCCTCTTGGGGCTGGGATCGCTGAGCATTTAGCCATCTGCGCCGGGCCTGTCCACCTGAACCGGCGCCGCGGGCCAGAAACGAAGACGGGGGCCGCCTGCCCCCCGCACGCCCCGGGGGGTATTTTCACCGGGATGAACGGGGCTCCGCCCCTGCCGTTTCATCTTGGCGCAAATATCCCGGGGTCCGGGGCAGCGCCCCGGTCTTATTCGTCCAGCACCTCGGCGCCGCCCGAGATCCCGAAGTCGAGCCCGTGGCTGGCGCGGATCTTGTCCTCGATGGCGTCGGCGATGGAGGGGTTGGACTTCAGGAACGCCTTGGCATTCTCGCGGCCCTGGCCGATGCGCTCGTCGCCGTAGGAATACCAGGCGCCCGACTTTTCCACCACGCCGGCCTTCACGCCAAGGTCCAGGAGTTCGCCGGTCTTGGAAATGCCTTCGCCGTACATGATGTCGAATTCCACCTCGCGGAACGGCGGGGCGACCTTGTTCTTCACCACCTTCACCTTGGTGGACGACCCCACGACCTCGTCGCGGTCCTTGATCGCGCCGGTGCGGCGGATGTCGAGGCGGACGGAGGCGTAGAACTTCAGTGCGTTGCCGCCGGTGGTGGTTTCCGGGTTGCCGAACATCACGCCGATCTTCATGCGAATCTGGTTGATGAAGATCACCATGCAGTTCGAGCGGCTGATCGAGGCGGTCAGCTTGCGCATCGCCTGGCTCATCAGGCGGGCCTGCGCGCCCATCTGATGCTCGCCCATGTCGCCTTCCAGTTCGGCCTTCGGCGTCAGCGCGGCGACCGAGTCGATCACCACGAGGCTGACGGCGCCAGACCGCACCAGCGTATCGACAATCTCCAGCGCCTGTTCGCCGGTGTCGGGCTGGCTGATCAGCAGCTCGTCCAGGTTCACGCCCAGCTTGCGCGCATAGATCGGGTCCAGCGCGTGTTCGGCATCGACGAAGGCGCAGATGCCGCCCTTTTTCTGTTCTTCCGCCACCACATGCAGCGTCAGCGTGGTCTTGCCAGAGCTTTCCGGGCCATAAATCTCGATGATCCGCCCCTTGGGCAGCCCGCCGATCCCCAGCGCGATGTCGAGGCCCAGCGAGCCGGTCGAGGTCGACTCGATCTCGGCCACCGGCTTGTCGCCGCCCAGCCGCATGATCGACCCCTTGCCGAACTGCCGTTCGATCTGCGCGAGCGCGCTGTCGAGCGCCTTCTGCTTGTCCATGTCGCGCTTTCCGTTCAATTCGAGAAGGGTCGCAGTGGCCATTACCGAGTTCCTTATTCCACAGCCCGGAAGCACGGGCAATCGCTGCTCTTGTTCGCTTCTTGTTCTCATATTCTATGAGACCAAACCGCGAACATTTCAACCGAAATCTCTGAAAATCGACTTTTTATCAGAACGGTTAAGGGATAGTTTACGGCGGTTCGGCAAACCGGGCGGCAGACCGAAAAAGGGCGCATATGCTGGTATTCTGGGAACAGAGGCTCGTCTTTCTCGCCACGCCGAAGGCCGGATCGACCGCGGTGGAAAGCGCGCTCGAATCGCTGGCCGAGGTGGCGATCCTTCGCCCGCCGCTGCTGAAGCACACGCCGGTCTATCGCTACCGCCGGTTCCTGCAACCCTATCTGGAAAAGACCGCCGGGGCCGAATTCACCGTGGTCGCGCTGATGCGCGAGCCGATCGGCTGGCTGGGCAGTTGGTACCGCTTTCGCCAGCGCGAGGATGTGTTGGACCCCGCCAAGAGCACCCGGGGCATGAGCTTCGACGATTTCGTCACCGGCTACATGGCCCGCCCGCAGCCGCCCTTCGCCGATGTCGGCGCGCAAAGCCGGTTTCTGCAGGGCACCGATGGCCGCCCGGTCGATCACATCTTCTGCTACGAGGATATCGGCGCCTTCGTCACGTTTCTGGAGGATCGGCTGGGCCACGACATCCAGCTGCCGCGGGTGAACGTCTCGCCGACCGCGGCCACCGTGCTGTCGCCCGAGGTCGAGGAAAAGCTGCGCAGCCGCTGCGCCGACGAGTTCGAGCTTTACGGCCGCGTGGTCGCCGACGGCACTGCCGCCGCCGCGGCGCTGGCCTGAGCCGGGGCGGTGTTCCGCCTGCTGCCGCTGCTGTTCGCCATCGGGGCGGGCCTCGTCGCCTGGCATTTCTCGACCTGGCGCACGCTGAAGGACCTCAACAGCCGCTCGAACCCGCTGGTGGATGCCGACCTTCTGGCGCTGTGCGAACGGATGGCGCGGGCGCTTGGCGTGGCGCGGGTGCCGGTGCGCATCTACGAGGTGGCCGCGATCAACGGCCTCGCCGCGCCGGACGGCCAGATCTTCCTGACGCGCGGGTTCTACGAACGCTATCGCAGCGGCGCCGTGACGGCGGAAGAGATGGCCAGCGTCATCGCGCATGAACTGGGGCATGTCGCCCTTGGCCATGCCCGGCGGCGGATGATCGACTTCTCGGCCCAGAACGCGATGCGCGCGGTGCTGGCGGCGGTGCTCACGCGGCTGGTGCCGGGGGTGGGCGTGTGGCTGGCCGATATGGTCACCAGCCTTCTGGCCGCCCGGCTGAGCCGTCAGGATGAATACGAGGCCGACGCCTATGGCGCGGCGCTCTTGACCAAGGCGGGCATCGGCACCGGGCCGCAACTGTCGCTGCTGCGCAAGCTGATGGCGATGGGCGGCGCCAGCGGCCCGGCCTGGTTGATGAGCCATCCGGCGACGCCGGAACGCATCGCGGCGGTGGAACGGTTGACGTCCCGCTGGGGTCAGCCGGGCTGAAGCGCCTTGCCCAGTCGAGGCAACCCGGCCCGCTTCATCAGCGCGCGCAGCAGCTGCGGCTGGCCAGAGAGGCGCTCTGCCTCGACCCGCACCGCCTCACAAACGCCCGCCACCGTCTCGCGGTCGGGCAGGCCCAGCAGGAAGCCGTCGGGGTCGAGCCGGTCCAGCCCCTCCTCGGCCAGAAGGCCGCGCGGAAAATCGACGGCGTTGAAGGTCACGATCGCATCCGCGCTGCCCGCGATGGCGGTGGCCAGCACATGCACGTCGGACGGGTCGGGCAGCCACAGCCGCGCCTCCAGCGCCGGGGCGGCGGGCACCTCGGCCTTGGGGAAAGCGGCGCGGGTCAAGGCCACCTCGCCGCGCGCCCGCGCCTCTTGCGCGGGGCCCAGCTTGCGCGCCGCCCACGCCCATTCTTCAAGGATGCGGGCCGACCACAGCGGCGTGTAAAGCCCGGCCCGCGCCGCGCCCAGCAAGACCTCGCGCAGCACGGTGGGGTAGATCACGCAGGCGTCAAGAACCGCCTTCACCCGTCAAGCCGGAAGAACAGCGCCTTGAGGTAGGCGCTTTCCGCCAGTTGCGGCAGCATAGGGTGATCCGGCCCGGCAAAGCCGGTGTGGATGATCTGCCCGCGCCGCCCGCCCCGCCCGATGCCGCGCGCCGAAGCCGCGCGGAAGGCCGACAGATCCGCCGCATGCGAGCAGGAACAAAGCCCGAGATAACCGCCCGGCGCCACCAGCGGTGCGGCCAGCTTCGCCACCCGCTCGTAGGCGCGCAACCCCGCCTCCAGCGCCTGCTTGTTGGGCGCGAAGGCGGGCGGATCGCAGATCACCAGGTCGAACTGCGCGCCCTCGGTGGCCAGCGCCTCCAGCACGGCGAAGGCGTCGCCCTGCCTTGTGGCAAAGCGGTCCGCCATCCCCATCCGGGCCGCGGCATCGGTGGCCAGCGCCAGCGCCGGGGCGGAACTGTCCACCGCCAGCGTCGTTGCAGCGCCCCCGGCCAGCGCCGCCAGCCCGAAGCCGCCGACATGGGCAAAGACATCCAGCACCCGCGCGCCGTTCGACAGCGCCTGCGCAAAGGCGTGGTTCGGCCGCTGGTCGTAGAACAGCCCGGTCTTCTGCCCGCCCAGCACGTCGGCGAGGTAAGTCGCGCCATTCATCCGCACCGGCACCGGCGCATCGACGGCGCCCCGCAGCACCACGGTTTCCTCGGCCAACCCCTCCAGCCCGCGCACCCGCCCGGTGCCGTTCTTGACGATGCTGGCAACGCCCGTCACCTCGGTCAGCGCCTCGGCCAAGGGTTCGATCAGCGCCTCAGCCCAGGCGGCGTTCGGCTGGATCACCGCGACATCGCCGAAACGGTCGATGATCACGCCGGGCAGCCCGTCCGCTTCGGCATGAACCAGCCGGTAAAACGGTTCCGCGAACAGCCGCGCCCTGAGCGCCAGCGCCGTCGCCAGCCGTGCCGCGAACCAATCCCGGTCGATCACCGCCTCCGGATCAGCGTCCAGCATCCGGGCGATGATCTTTGAACGTGGGTTGACCGTCACCAGCCCCATCGGCTTGCGCTCGGTATCCTCCAGCACGGCCAGCGTGCCGGGGGCCAGCGCCTTGGTGCGGCGGTCCAGCACCAGTTCATCGGCATAGACCCAGGGAAAGCCAAAGCGGATCGCGCGCGCTTCGGCCTTGATGGACAGCCGCACGACGGGGCGCGGCGCGGTGGGGGGCATATCGGTCATGCCCCTCCCTAGCCGGAAGCCGCGCGGCGCGAAAGAGGCTCGTGGCCCCGACGCGTCTCAGCCCTGCGTCGCGGCCTTGCGGCCGCCCGCGGCGCCCTGAACCCTGCGCCGCCCGGCCGACCAGAGCCCCACGATCACGCGGCGCAAGGCTTCGGCGCGCATCCGGCGCGCTTCGGCAATCGCATCGTCGATCTGGGCGGTTGTCATCGGTTTGGCATTCATCTGGTTCATCATCACGGCACCCCTTCTTGGCGGAACGCCTCCCTGAGCGCAGATTAGGTCACAACCGCTGCCCCAACCACCCGGTTTTGCGCAACCCCGCCTTGCAAGATCGGCACCTCAAGGCACCGCGATTTGCATTGTTAGCGCTAACGGTGTATGCTACAGCCGCCCTGCCCCGATCAGCGCATGCCCCGCGCCGCCTCTCGCGCGAAAGGAGAGCCAATGGCACTCGACAGCACCATCGCCCGCGTCACCGACCGCATCCGTGCCCGGTCGGCCGACAGCCGCCGCCGTTACCTTGACCAGATCGCCCGCGCCGCCGAGGCCGGCCCCGCCCGCGGCCACCTCGCCTGCGGCAATCAGGCCCATGCCTATGCCGCGACCGGCGAAGACAAGCCCACCCTCGCCGAGGGCCGCGCCCCGAACATCGGCATCGTCACCGCCTACAACGACATGCTGTCGGCGCACCAACCCTATGAGGTCTATCCCGCCCTGATCCGCGCCGCCGCCCGCCGGGTCGGCGCCACCGCGCAGGTCGCGGGCGGCGTGCCCGCGATGTGCGACGGCGTCACCCAGGGCCAGCCGGGGATGGAGCTGTCGCTGTTCTCGCGCGACGTGATCGCCCTCGCGGCCGGGGTCTCGCTCAGCCACAACACCTTCGATGCGGCGCTGTTCCTGGGCGTCTGCGACAAGATCGTGCCCGGCCTCGTCATTGCCGCCGCCAGCTTCGGCCACCTTCCGGCGGTCTTCCTGCCCGCCGGGCCGATGACCTCGGGCCTGCCGAATGACGAGAAATCGAAGGTCCGCCAGCAATTCGCCACCGGCGAGGTCGGCCGCGCCGAGCTGATGGCGGCCGAGATGGCCAGCTACCACGGCCCCGGCACCTGCACCTTCTACGGCACCGCCAACACCAACCAGATGCTGATGGAGGTGATGGGCCTGCACCTGCCCGGCGCCAGCTTCGTGAACCCCAACACCCCGCTGCGCGAGGCGCTGACCATCGCCGGGGTCGAGCGTGCGGCCGAGATCACGGCGCTTGGCAACGATTACCGCCCGGTCGCCGACATCCTCGACGAACGCACCTTCGTCAACGGCATCGTCGGGCTGATGGCCACCGGCGGCTCGACCAATCTGGTGATCCACCTGCCCGCGATGGCCCGCGCCGCCGGTGTCATCCTCGATCTGGAGGATTTCGCCGACCTGTCCGCCGCAACGCCGCTGATGGCCAAGGTCTACCCCAACGGCCTCGCCGACGTGAACCACTTCCACGCCGCGGGCGGCCTCGCTTTCATGATCGGCGAGCTTCTCGATGCGGGCCTGCTGCACCCCGACACCAAGACGGTCGCGGGCGACGGCCTTCTGCTCTACACCCGCGAGCCGGTGATCACCGCGGGCAAGCTGGGCTGGCGCACCGGTTCCGCAACCACGCTGAACGACCGCATCCTGCGCCCGGCGCATGACCCGTTCCAGCCCGAGGGCGGGCTGAAGCAGCTTTCCGGCAACCTCGGCCGCGGTGTCATCAAGGTCTCGGCGGTCGCGCCCGAACGCCATCTGATCGAGGCCCCGGCCCGCATCTTCCACGATCAGGAAGACGTCAAACGCGCCTTCAAGGCGGGCGAGTTCACCACCGACACTATCGTGGTGGTGCGCTTTCAGGGCCCGCGCGCCAACGGCATGCCGGAACTGCACTCGCTGACCCCGACGCTGGCGGTGTTGCAGGACCGCGGGCTGAAGGTGGCGCTGGTCACCGATGGCCGGATGTCCGGCGCCTCCGGCAAGGTGCCCGCGGCGATCCATGTCTCGCCCGAAGCCGCCGATGGCGGCCCGCTGGCCCAGCTGCGCGATGGCGACCTGATCCGGCTGGACGCCGATGCGGGCACGCTGGCGGTGCTCGCCCCGGATTTCGAGACCCGCGTGCCCGTCACCGCCGACCTTTCGGCCAACGCCTACGGCACCGGCCGCAACCTTTTCGAGGCGTTCCGCCGCAACGTCGGCCCCGCCACCGCCGGCGCCGGTGTGGTCGTCTGACCGCGCCCCCGGCCCCGGCCCAGAACTTTCTCGCCTCCGGCGGGGATATTTTAACCAGTAAGAAAGGATGATCGGGAATAGCTGACGAGGCGGTACAGGCGGGGACGCCGATGACCGCCCAGTGAGAAAGCGCCCCGCCCCGCGGCGAAAACCGTGGGGGTGGGGCGCCCCTGGCCCCTTCCCTTGTCATTCTTACTGGCGCAAATATCCTCGCCGAAGGCGCACGCCTGCCGCCCCGCGATCCCGCCTGAAGGAACACGCCATGACCCCGCAAGACGCTTCCATCCGCGCCGAGGAACTCTGCCGCCTCGCCCCCGTCATCCCCGTGCTCGTCATCGACGACCTCGCCCATGCCGCGCCGCTGGCCAAGGCGCTGGTGGCGGGCGGCCTGCCGGCGCTGGAGGTGACGCTGCGCACGCCGGTGGCGCTGGAGGCGATCCGCATCATGGCGCAGGTGCCGGGTGGCGTCGTCGGCGCGGGCACCTTGCTGACGCCGGGCGACGTTGTCGCCGCGGTCGCCGCGGGCGCGCGGTTCGGCGTCTCGCCCGGTGCCACCGACCGCATCCTGACCGCCTGTGAAGAGGCTGATCTGCCGCTGCTGCCGGGCGCCGCCACCGCATCCGAGGTGATGGCGCTGCTGGAGCGCGGCTACCGGGTGCAGAAGTTCTTCCCGGCCGAGGCCAACGGCGGCGCGCCCGCGCTGAAGGCGATCGGCGCGCCGATCCCGCAGGTGATGTTCTGCCCCACCGGCGGCGTCAGCCCGAAGAACGTCGCCGACTACCTGAGCCTGCCCAACGTGCTCTGCGTCGGCGGCAGCTGGGTCGCGCCGAAAGCGATGATGGACGCCGGTGATTGGGAGGGGATCGTCGCCCTCGCCCGCGCCGCGGCCGCGCTGGCGCGCTAGATCTGACCGTCGACCACCCGCGCCGCCCGCCCGCCACGGCGGCGGGGCGGCGTGGCCGGGGCCAGCCCGGCGGTCAGCACCCGTGTCATCGGGTGGTCCGGCGCGGCCTCGGCATAGGTTGCCAGCAGCACCCGGATCGCCTCGCGCGGGTCCACGCCCGAAGGCGCGCTCAGCGCCCAGTCGAGAAAGATCGACCGGCACTCGCCCTCGGTGATGCCCTCGATCCGGTAGCTTTCGCGCACCAGACCCTTGGGGTCGACCTCATCCACGCGCATCATCCGCCTCCCCACTGTCCGCCCCTCCGGCCGCAAGTTCCCGGTTCACCACCGCGGCCGCCGCCGCCGTGACCCCGGCGAGATGCCGCGCCAGCGTGGCGACGTCGGGCGTATCGGTCTCGCGCAGCAGCACCGCGCGCGCCCCTTCGCCCAACGCCTCGACGCGGGAGGCCCCCAGCAACTTGGTAGCACAGCGCAGCCGCCAGCACAGCCGATATGCGGCAAGCAACGTGCGCTCTGCGTCATCGGACAGCCCCCCGGCCCGGACACCGGCACCAAGCTGAAGCTCCACCGCCCGGGCGGGCGATCCGGCCTGCAGCGCCGCCATCTGCGCCAGAAGCTCGATATCCAGTAGCCGCCCCG
Source organism: Paracoccaceae bacterium (assembly GCA_016124615.1). GTDB lineage: Bacteria > Pseudomonadota > Alphaproteobacteria > Rhodobacterales > Rhodobacteraceae > Solirhodobacter. The sequence continues at coordinate 752,768 of WGNF01000003.1, forward strand.
GCCCACGCTTCGCATCCCAGGGGTCGGGCGTGGGGGTGGCGGCGGCAAGCCGGGCGCGCATGTCGGCGACATCCGCCCGCACCGCCGCGCCGCCGCTCTTATCGATCAGCAGCGCCCGGCGGAACGCCTCGACCTCGTCGCCCAGCCCTTCGTCGCCGACCAGCACACGGGCGCGGGTCAGCGCCAGATGTTCCCAGGTCCAGGCTTCATCCTGCTGATAGGCGCGGAACGCGGTCAGCGAGGTCGCCACCGGCCCCTGCCGCCCCGAGGGGCGCAACCGCATGTCGACCTCGTAAAGCCGCCCTTCCGCCATCGGCGCCGACAGCGCCGTTACCAGCGCCTGCGTCAGCCGCGCGTAATAGGGCCGCGCGGCCAGCGGGCGCGGCCCGTCGGAGGCTTCGACCCCGGCGGGGTCGTAGATCACGATCAGGTCCAGATCGCTGTCGGAATGCAGCCGCCCGGCGCCGAGCGAGCCCATGCCCAGCACCACCGCCCCCCGCCCCGGCGGGGCGCCATGCTTACGGGTGAATTCTGCAAGGCACGGCAGCCAGACCGCACCGACCACGGCGCCCGCCAGATCGGCGTATTGCGCGCCCGCCTCGAACGCGTCGATCAACTCGTGCAGGTGGTGCACGCCGATGCGGAAGTGCCATTCCTTCGCCCAGGTCCGCGCCGCATTCAGCGCGGCTTCGTAATCCACCGCGCCGGCCAGGTGTTGGCCCAGATCGGCCTGCAACGCCGCCCGCCCCGGCCAGGGCGCGAAGAAGCTGCCGCCGATCACCGCATCCAGCACGCTTGCGTTGCGCGACAGGTATCGCGCCAGCGCGGGCGCGGTGGCGGCGATGTCGACGATCAGGTCGATCAGCTGCGGGTTGGCCTCGAACAGCGCAAAGACCTGCACCCCGGCGGGCAGCCCGGCCAGAAAACCGTCGAAGCTGCGCAGGGCGGCCTCGGGGTCGGCGGCGCGGGCCAGCCGGGTCAGGATCGCGGGCCGCAGGCGGGTGAAAATCTCGACCGCGCGGGCCGACCGCAGCGCCGGATAGCCGCGCCAGCCGCGCACGATCTCTTCCGCCGGGCCCGACAGCACGGGGCCCGCCTCGGCCTCGCCGGGGGCAAAGAAGCCTTCGGTCAGCGCCGCCACCTCGGTCAGCCGCGCCTTCAGCGCGCGGCGAAAGCGGGTGGTGTCGGCCTCGCCCATGAACCGGGCCAGCCGGTCGAAGCCCTCGGGGTTGGCGGGCAGAAGGTGGGTCTGGGCGTCCTGCACCATCTGCAGGCGGTGTTCGACCTCGCGATGGGCACGGTAAAGCGTGGTCAGCGCCGTGGCATCGTCCTCTGGCACCCAGCCCTTGGCGGCCAGCCGCGCCAGCCCCTCGACCGTGCCGCGTACCCGCAGATCGGGGTCGCGCCCGCCGGCAATCAGCTGGCGGGTCTGGGTGAAGAACTCAATCTCCCGGATGCCGCCCATGCCCAGCTTCATGTTGTGGCCATCCAGCACGATCGGCCCGTGCAGCCCCTTGTGGCTGCGGATGCGCAGCCGCATGTCATGCGCGTCGCGGATGGCGGCGAAATCCAGATGACGGCGCCAGACGAAGGGGGTCAGCGTGGTCAGAAACCTTTCGCCCGCCGCCAGATCGCCCGCGCAGGCGCGCGCCTTGATATAGGCGGCGCGTTCCCAGGTGCGCCCCTCGCCCTCGTAATACTGTTCCGCCGCCCCCATCGACAGGCAGACCGGCGTGACCGAGGCATCGGGGCGCAGCCGCAGGTCGGTGCGGAACACGTAGCCCTCGGCCGTCGGATCGCTGAGCAGCGCCGCCATCTTCCGCGTCACCCGGATGAAGGCCGCGCGGGCTTCTTGCACGTCGTCGCCATCATAGCGCGTCTCGTCGAACAGGCAGATCAGGTCGATGTCGGACGAGTAGTTCAACTCCCCCGCCCCCATCTTGCCCATCGCCAGCGCGACCATGCCGCCCGCAACCTGCGCATCCTCGGGCCCGGCCCCCGGCAGCTTGCCGCGCCGGATCTCTTCCGCCACCAGCCGCTTCAGGCACAGATCCACCGCCCGGTCGGCCAGCCGCGTCAGCGCGCCGGTGACCGCACCGAGCGGCCAGACACCGCCCAGATCGGCCAGCGCCGCCAGCAGCGCCACCCGCCGCTTGGCCTGCCGCAGCGCCGATCCGAGCGTGTCGAGCGGCACATCGTCCAGCGCGGCCAGTACGGCGGCCAGCGCCGTTTCCGGCTCCAGCGTCAGGGCGGCGCGCAGCCAGTCGGCCTCGCGCAGCAGCAGGCCCTTCAGGAACGGGCTGCACCCGGCGGTGCCCGCCAGCAGGCCGCGCAGTTCGGGCGCAAGGTCGGAATACGCGGCACTGGCCTCGGCGCCCGCGGCCGGGTCGTAGGCAATGGGCGCGCGGGTCAGGCGGGCGGCGAAGCTCATGGCGCAAGGATGCGGCGCGGCGCGGGCGCGGTCAACGGGGGTTGCAGAGCGCCGGACCCCGCGACAGGATGCCCCGAACCGGAGGAGCCTGATGAGCAAAAGCCTGAAACGGGTCACCGCGGCACTGGAAGCCGCCGGGGTGGCGACCGAGATCCTTGCCGCGACCGAGGATACCCGCACCGCCGCGCAGGCCGCCGCCGTGGCGGGCTGTGCGATTGACCAGATCGTGAAGTCGATCATCTTTCGCGGCGAAGCCTCGGGCCATGTGCGGCTGTTCCTGACTGCGGGCGGCAATCAGGTCAGCCCCGACAAGGCCAGCGCCCTGGCGGGCGAGCCGCTGGGCCGGGCCGATGCCGATCTGGTGCGGGCGGAAACCGGATTTGCCATCGGCGGCGTCTCGCCCGTCGGCCATATCGCCCCGGTCACCGCATTCCTTGACCCGCGGCTGATGGAATTTCCGCTGGTCTGGGCCGCGGCGGGCACGCCGCGCCACATCTTTGCCATCGCGCCCGAAACGCTGTTGCGCATCACCGGCGCGACGCTGGCGCCCTTTGCCGCCTGATCAGGCGCGGGCGGGCCGCCGTTTGCGGCCCATCAGCCCGACCGCCCCCAGCCCTGCCACCAGCAGCGGCAGCCCGGCGGGCAGCGGCACCGGCGCGGGCACGGCGCGCAGGTTGTCGATGTTGAACTGGGTGTTGATCGTGGGGTTCGTCGCGTCGGCGAAGGTCACCGTGGTGAAGGCGGTCGGCGAGATCACGGCAAAGAACTTGGTCGAGCCGCTCAACGTGGCCGACAGCACGCCGTCCAGATAGACGTTCGCCACCTCGCCGCTCAGCAGGCTGCCGATGTCGACGGCGAAGGACGTCACCGCCTCCGAGAAGTTCAGCGTGGTGGTCTGGCCGTTCTTCGCGGTGCCGCCGACCTGCGTGACCTTGTTGTTGGTCAGCTTGAACACGCCGCCCAGCGACGACAGCAGCGTGCCGTCCAGCGTGCCGCCGTTGAAGGTTTCGCCGACCGACGGCGTATACCCCAGCGCCGCCGTATAGGTGGCAAGCGTCGTGTAGGTGACCGTGGCCGCCCCCGACGGGGCCGCCGCCGCCGCAACCAGAGCCGACAATCCCATGACCCGAAGCATCTGCCCGGACTCCCCTGAACCAGATCGCCGATCCGGTCGGATGGCACGCCACCCCGGCCGGTCGGCCCGCGCCCTCTTTGGCCCCGGATCGCGGCAATTCTTCAGCGCAATCGCGATCAATGATGGTTTATCCGGCGCGTTGTTGTGGCATTTGCCTTTATTCAGCGGCCCGCCCCCGGCGCCCCAATGTGAATTTCTTTTACATCCCACTTGACGCAAGCCCGCCGACTCCCAATCTTGGCAATGTGAAAGCAATTCACATGGTCACGCACAGGAGATCGCCAATGACCGCCCTTTCCGCCTGGCCGACGCAGGCTCAAGACTGGCTCGACGAGCGCGGCAAGCCCGCGTGGATCGCGGCCATGATCCTCGGTTTCGTCGTCTTCTGGCCCGCGGGCCTTGCCATCCTTGCCTACATGATCTGGAGCAAACGCATGTTTAATGGATCCTGCCGTCACGGCCGCCACCAGGCCCGCATGATGCATCGCCACGGGATGCGGTCCTCCGGCAACACCGCCTTCGATTCCTACAAGACCGACACCCTGCGTCGGCTGGAGGAAGAACAGGAAGCCTTCGAGACGTTCCTGCAGCGCCTGCGCGACGCCAAGGACAAGACCGAATTCGACGCCTTCATGGACGACCGCGCCCGCGCGGCCCGCAGCGAAGGCACCGGCCCGAGCGACCCGGCCAACTGAGCCCAAGATCCACGGAACCGGGCGGCCCCCAGCGGGTCGCCCGTCCTTTCATGGCGACCCTTCATGGAGCCCGCAATGCTGAGTGCTGCGCCCTACGCCCGCCTGCCCGACCCCGATTTTCAGGCCGAGTTCTACCGCGACGTGCCCGCCAAGCGGCTCTTCGCCTGGGCCATCGACACCGTCGTTGTCGCCGTGATGGTGGCGCTGATCGTGCCGCTGACCGCCTTCGTCGCGCTCTTCTTCCTGCCGCTGCTGTTCCTGACGCTGAACTTCCTTTACCGCTGGGTCACGCTCAGCTCGGGGTCGGCGACCTGGGGCATGCGGCTGGCGGCAATCGAGTTCCGGCGCATCGACGGCACCCGTTTCGACGCCATCACCGCCTTTCTGCACACGCTGGGCTATACGCTGTCGATTTCATCCGTGCTGCCGCAACTCGTCTCGGTCGTGCTGATGGCCACCGGTCCGCGCGCGCAGGGGTTGAGTGACCTTGTATTGGGCACCGTTGCGATCAACCGGGCGGGGCGGCGCTGATCGGCGCGGCCCGCGGCAACCTTTCGCTTGGCGGATGTGTGACAGCTTGCTAACGTCTATGCTGCAAGTGCCTCATTCCACGCTGATCGACCCCGATGCGCCACAGCCTTCCCATCGCGCCGCAGTTCTATGTGACGGCCCCGCAGCCATGCCCGTACCTTGACGGGCGGATGGAGCGCAAGCTGTTCACCTCGCTGCAAGGCGACCGCGCCGAGCGGCTGAATGACTCGCTGTCCAAGCAGGGCTTTCGCCGCTCGCAGAACGTGCTGTACCGGCCGTCCTGCGCCGAATGTTCGGCGTGTCTGTCCGCCCGCATCCGGGTGGCGGATTTCAAACCCTCGCGCAGCCAGCAGCGCACGCTGAAACGCAATGCAGCGCTCAGCCGCGAGGCGACCAGCCCCTGGGCGACCGAGGATCAATACGCCCTGTTTCGCCGCTATCTGGACAGTCGGCACGCCGATGGCGGCATGGCCGACATGGATATTTTCGAATTCGCCGCGATGATCGAGGAAACCCCGGTCCGCAGCCGCCTGATCGAATATACCGAAGCCGCGGCCACCAAGGGCCGCCGCCGCAACCTGATCGCGGTCTGCCTGACCGACGTGCTCGATGACGGGCTGAGCATGGTCTATTCGTTCTACGATCCCGACCGCGCCGCCGCCAGCCTTGGCACCTACATCATCCTTGATCACGTCCGCATCGCGCGTGAGGCCGGGCTGCCCTACGTCTACCTTGGCTACTGGGTGCCGGGCAGCCGCAAGATGGGCTACAAGGCCAACTTCTCGGCGCTGGAGATCTACAAGCAGGGCCAGTGGCAGCCGCTGGGCGATGCGGCGCAGCACAGCGCGCAGTTGCACCCGCTGTCGGTCGATCCGATCTCGGAACAGGTGGCGCGGATTTCGCTGCCCGACGCCCTGCCGCGCCCGCTGTGACCTCGCAGGCCCGGATTGGCGCGGTGGCGCTGGTGGTGCCCGATTATGACGCGGCCATCGCCTTCTATGTCGGCAGTCTCGGCTTCCGGCTGACCGAAGACCTGCCGATGGGCCCGAAACGCTGGGTCACGGTGGAACCGCCCGGCGGCGGCTGCCGTCTGGTGCTGGCCCGTGCCGAGGGGGCGGCGCAGCAGGCCGCGATCGGCAACCAGACCGGCGGCCGCGTCGGCTTTTTCCTGCACACCGACGATTTCGCCCGCGATCACGCGGCGATGCAGGCCGCGGGCGTGGTGTTCGAGGAAACGCCGCGGCACATGCCCTATGGCAGCGTCGCGGTCTGGCGCGACCCGTTCGGCAACCGCTGGGACCTGATCGGCCCCACCGCCGCCTGATCCGGCGTCAGCTTTTCTTCGGCCAGGCCTCGCTTTGGCAAATGCCAAGTGCGCAGCCCTGAATGGTCAGCCCCGTCGGCTTGTCGGTCGGGGTAAAGGTCACGGTGCCGTTGAACCGCATGAAGCCCGGCATGTCGGGGTGCTTCATATGGCCGCCTTTCCAGGTGCCATCGGGCTGTTTCAGCATACCGTTGCACATCTCGAAGCCGTCGCTGACACGGGTGCAGAACAGCTTGCCATCGGTGACGACGACCGAAATATCCTGATTTCCCTTGCGGATGTAGGTATCGGCGGATGCCATTCCGGCAGCCAGAAACAGCGCCGTGGCACAAAGCCCGGCGAAAGCCTTCTTGTTCATTGTGCGCCTCCCTCGCCCGCCGCGATCACTCCTCCTGCCGCGGCGAACTGTGACCAGCGTAGGTCAGGCGACCTGCAAATCAATTCCGAAAATGGCATTCATTGCCGCTGCGACAATCCGTCTCAGCAACCCGGAGTCAGAGCACGCCGGCCAGCACGTTGATGGTCAGCGCCAGCACGCCGAGGTTGAAGAAGAACGACACCAGCCCCTGCACCAGTGCGGTGCGCCGCATCAGGCGGTCGGTGATCGTCACGTCCGAGACCTGACAGGTCATCCCGATGACGAAAGAGAAGTAGCAGAAATCGGCAAAGACCGGCGCCGCGTTGCCGGGAAAGGCCAGCCCGCCGCGATCGTGCTTGCCGACCTGATCATAGTAAAGGTGCGCGTAGTGCAGCGCGTAGACCAGATTGACCAGCGTCCAGCCCAGCACCAGCGTCACCACCACCAGCGCAAGATCGGCCGGGGTCCGCCCCGACTGCCGCACCGCCATCCCCAGCGCCAGCAGCACCGCGACCAGCGCCGCCAGCAGCAGCGCCAGCAGCAGGGTGCGGCCGCCATCGTCGCGCTCGGCACTGGCCCGCATCCGGGGAATGTGTTCGTCGCGCCACAGCGGCGCGGCGCTGACGATGAACACCGCGGCGCCGATGTCGAAGCCAGTGATCAACGCGACGCTGGGCCGCAGACCGGGCACCGCCAACCCGGCCGCCAGCGCTACCGCGACGAAGATCGCAAGGAACGCCAGAAAGCGCGGATGCGGCAGGCGGTTCAGGCCAAGGCGTTGGCTCATCGGGTTCCGTCGGTCAAACGTCGGTGCGAAATCGGTGCCGGATCGGTGCAGGTTCGGTGTGCCCCGAACCGCCCTTTCCGCCGCCCCCATCCTCGCCGCGCCGGGTCCGCTGTCAAGCCTTGGCCGCCGCCCGGTTGACGCATTCGCCGTTCTTCGACATAGCTGAACCCGATCCGTCCGGCGAGCCAATCGCCGGATCGCAAGGACCGGGACGACACCGGCAGGGGGGACAGATGGACGGACTTCTGAAGCTGTCGCGCGGCATCGACCGCGTGACGGAGGCAATTGGCAAATCGGTCGGCTGGCTCATCCTGGTCGCGATTCTGGTCAGCGCCGTCAACGCGACGGTGCGCAAGCTGTTCAACGAATCCTCGAACGCCTGGCTGGAACTGCAATGGTACCTTTACGGCGCCGCCTTCCTGCTGGCCGCCGCCAATACATTGAAACAGAACGAGCATATCCGGATCGACATTGTCTATGGCGCGCTGTCGCGGCGCGCGCAGCACTGGATCGACCTGCTCGGGCATCTGTTCTTCCTGATGCCCTTCGTGGTGCTGATGGATTCCTACTTCGTGCCCTGGGTAACGAAATCCTTCGTCTCGGGCGAGATGTCCACCAATGCCGGCGGGCTGATCCTGTGGCCGGCAAAGGCGCTGCTGCTGGCGGGCTTCCTGCTGCTGACGGCGCAGGGCGTTTCCGAAATCATCAAGAAAATCGCCATCATGCGCGGCAAGATGGACGACCCGACCCCCTTCGTATCTGCCCATCAGGCGGCTGAAATCGAAGGCGAGCTGCTGGCCGGGGAGATCCGCAAATGATGGAACTGATTGCCCAGAACATGGCCCCGATCATGTTCCTGTCGCTGATGGTGTTCCTGCTCATCGGCTACCCCGTCGCCTTCTCGCTGGCCGCCAACGGGTTGTTGTTCTTCTTTATCGGCGTCGAACTGGCGCCGATGTCGAGCGGCACGATCTCGCTTGACTGGCCGCTGCTTTATGCGCTGCCGGAACGGTTCTGGGGCGTGATGTCGAACGAGACATTGCTGGCCATCCCGTTCTTCACCTTCATGGGCATCGTGCTCGAACGCTCGGGCATGGCCGAGGATTTGCTGGAAACCATCGGCCAGTTGTTCGGCCCGGTGCGCGGTGGCCTCGCCTATGCGGTGATCGTAGTCGGCGCGCTCCTGGCCGCCACCACCGGCGTCGTCGCCGCCTCGGTGATCGCGATGGGGCTGATCTCGCTACCGATCATGCTGCGCTATGGCTATGACCGGCGGGTGGCGGCGGGGGTGATCGCGGCCTCCGGTACGCTGGCGCAGATCATTCCACCCTCGCTGGTGTTGATCGTGCTGGCCGACCAGTTGGGCCGCTCGGTCGGCGACATGTACAAGGGCGCGATGGTGCCGGGGATGATCCTGACCGGCATCTATCTGGGCTATGTCGTGGTGCTGTCGATCTTCCGGCCCAAGCTGGTGCCCGCCCTGCCGAAAGAGGCGCGCACGCTGGGCTCTGGCATCCTGTCGCTGCTGGTGACGCTGGCGATTGGCGGCGTGGTGTTCTGGTACGCCTCGGGCTGGCTGGCCGCCGGTCAGGGCGACAATGCGGGTATTCTGGCCGCGGCGCTTGCGATCATCGTGACCTATGTGCTGGCGCTGCTGGACCGGGCGCTGAAGATCAACCTGATGTCGCGCCTCGCGCAGCAGGTGATCATCGTGCTGATCCCGCCGCTGGCGCTGATCTTCCTTGTGCTCGGCACCATCTTCCTTGGCATCGCGACGCCAACCGAGGGCGGCGCGATGGGCGCCGTCGGCTCGCTGGTGCTGGCCGCGGTCAAGGGGCGGCTGAACCTGACGGTGATCCGGCAGGCGCTGACCTCGACCACGCGGCTGTCGTCCTTCGTGATGTTCATCCTGCTGGGCGCGCGGGTATTCTCGCTGACCTTCTACGGCGTGAACGGGCACCTGTGGGTGGAACACCTGCTGACCTCGCTGCCCGGCGGCCAGATCGGCTTTCTGATCGTGGTGTCGCTTCTGGTGTTCGTGCTGGCCTTCTTCCTCGACTTCTTCGAGCTGGCCTTCATCATCGTGCCGCTGCTGGCGCCCGCCGCCGAAAAGCTGGGCATCGACCTGATCTGGTTCGGCGTCATCCTCGGCGTGAACATGCAGACCAGCTTCATGCACCCGCCGTTCGGCTTCTCGCTGTTCTACCTGCGCTCGGTGGCGCCGAAAGAGCCCTACCAGGACCGCGTCACCGGCAAGATGATGGCGCCGGTGAAGACCAGCCAGATCTATTGGGGCGCCATCCCCTTCGTGCTGATCCAGGTGGCGATGATCATCATCGTCATCAGCTTCCCCGGCATGGTGATGCGCTACAAGGGCCCGGCGGTCGACGTGACCAACGTCAAGATCGTGGTGCCGACGCTGCAACCGCTGGGCGGCGGGCTGGGCGGTGGCCTTGGCGGCGGGCTGGGCGTGCCGAACTTCGGGCCGCCACCAGCCGGAAACTGAGGGCCCGCGCACAAGGGCGTGAGCGTCCGCCGCCGGGCTCGCCCCGGCGGGCCCGGCCGCTACATGAGGCTCTGGCCCGCATGAAGAGGATGCCATGCCCGGACTAGCCACCGTTTTCACGATCTTCGCCCTCAGCCTGCCAGCTGCCGCCCTTGCTCAGACGGCGCCGAGCTTCCACGTCAAGGGAACCGTGGTGACGGCAGACGCCACCAGCCTGACGGTTCAGGGCGAGGACGGGCAGACCGGCACCATCGCCCTGCCGGTCGGCTACCGTCTGGTCGGTGAAAAAACGGCCAGCCTCGCCGCGGTGAAACCCGGCGGCTTTGTCGGTATCGGCTCGATCCCCGATGGCAAGGGCGGCCAGAACGCGGTGGAGGTGACGATCTTCCCGCCCGCGATGGCTGGCACCGGCGAGGGCAGCTATCCTTGGGCGCTGCGCTCCGATGGCACCATGACCAACGCCACCGTCGCGGCGACGGTCGCGGCGGCCGATGGGCAAAGCCTGTCGGTGACCTACAAGGGCGGCGCGCGGGTGATCGCCGTGCCGCCGGGCACGCCGGTCGTTGCCATCGCGCCGGCCACCCCCGCCGACCTGAAACCGGGGGCCAATGTCTCGGTGAGCGGAGCGACCGATGCCGCGGGCAAGCCGATGGCGAAATTCGTCGTCGTCGGGCTGAACGGTGCCGTGCCGCCGGTCTGACGCCGCACCGGGCACCAAAGCGCAGAGAAAAGGCCCCGGACAATCTCCGGGGCCTTTGTCGTTTCGGCGGTGCGGACGGCTTACAGCTTGCCGGCCTGCTGCTGCTGCATCATGAACGTGTCGTAGTTGTACTCGGCGATCTGATCCCAGAGGTAGGCGCCGCGCATCAGTTCGCTCTGGCTTTCCCAGATTTCCTTGAACGAGGCGTTGGTGGTCGAGATGTCGGCGTAGATCTTGTGCGCCGCATCGAAGGCCGCGCTGAGGATCTCGCGCGAGAACGGGCGCAGCTTGGCGCCGTTGGCGACCAGACGCTTCAGCGCCGCCGGGTTCACCGCATCGTAGTGGGCCATCATGTCAAGGTCGGCCGCCTGGCAGGCGGTGGTCAGCGCGGCCTGATAGTCCTTCGGCAGCTCGTTCCACTTCTGCAGGTTGACCAGCGTCGACAGCGCCGGGCCGCCTTCCCACCAGCCGGGGTAGTAGTAGTACGGCGCGACCTTGTAGAAGCCGAGCTTTTCGTCGTCATAGGGGCCGACCCATTCCGCCGCGTCGATCGTGCCCTTTTCCAGCGAGGGGTAGATGTCGCCGCCCGCGATCTGCTGGGGCACCGCGCCAAGCGCCTCAAGCACCTTGCCGCCAAAGCCGCCGATCCGCATCTTCAGGCCCTTGATGTCGTCGAGGGTGTTGATTTCCTTGCGATACCAGCCGCCCATCTGCACGCCGGTGTTGCCGCATTGCAGACCGTAAAGACCGTTCTTGGCGTAGAACTTGTTCATCAGCGCGCGGCCGTCGGCATAGTAGTACCAGGCGTTCATCTGGCGCGCGTTCGGGCCGAACGGCACGCAGGTGCCAAGCGCCCAGGCCGGGTCTTTGCCCCAGTAGTAATAGGTCGCCGTGTGGCAGGCCTCGACGGTGCCCGCGGCGGCAGCATCCTCGGCCTGCAGGCCGCCGACGATCTCGCCCGCGGCAAAGACCTGAATCTTGAAATTGCCATCCGTCATCGCCGAAACGGCGTTCGCCATCGTCTCGGCGGCGCCGTAGATGGTGTCGAGCGACTTCGGGAACGACGATGTCAGCCGCCAGGTGATCTTCGGTGCCGATTGCGCGATGGCCGGTGCGGCCAGCGCAGCGGCGCCTGCCGCGGCGACGCCGCCGACGGTGGCCTTGGTCAGAAACGAACGACGATCCATTTGGGTCCTCCCTTATACGTTGATCGGGCACGAGCACCGCATTATTCGCCGCACCCGAGAGCCGCCGAAACCTTGGCATGTCGGGGCGCGTCTGTCTAGCCGGAGGTGCGGCGGCGAACTGCCGCTAATCGCGTTTCAGTTCAAGCGGTTACCGGGCCGGTGCCTGCCCCGGCGCGGGCGTTTGCCCATTTCCGCGCCAGCCCGCCCGGAAAGCGGGGCGGAATTTGCATTTCTTTCCACCGACCAATCGCCCGCGCAAGAAACGCCAACAGAAAGTGCCCCATGCGACATATTATTCCAGCTTTTCGCTGTTGACGCCCCCGGCGACCCGGCCTAATGTCCGCCGCGCAGCAGCAATGAGGACTTGGGGATGTCGCGCATTCTCGTACCAGTCGGGGCAAGGTGCATGGGCCGGTGACGGACGCCTGATACCAAGCCCCATGCGCCCCCGCCTGAAAGCCGGGGGCTTTTTGTTGCAAGCAAGGACGAGCGCGAAGGATCGCAGAGGACGACGCCGATGACCAAGACGATGACCGGGGCAAGGATGGTGGTGCAGGCCCTGAAGGACCAGGGCGTGGAGGTGGTTTTCGGCTACCCCGGCGGGGCCGTGCTGCCGATCTATGACGAGATCTTCCAGCAAAACGACATCCGCCACATTCTGGTGCGGCACGAACAGGGCGCGGTGCACGCCGCCGAGGGTTATGCCCGCTCGACCGGCAAGCCGGGCGTGGTGCTGGTCACCTCGGGCCCCGGTGCGACCAATGCGGTCACCGGCATCACCGACGCGCTGATGGACTCGATCCCGCTGGTCGTGCTGACCGGGCAGGTGCCGACCTTCCTGATCGGCAACGACGCCTTTCAGGAGGCCGATACCGTCGGCATCACCCGGCCCTGCACCAAGCACAACTGGCTGGTGAAGGAAACCGACCGGCTGGCCGAGACGATCCATCAGGCGTTCCATGTCGCCATCTCGGGCCGTCCGGGCCCGGTGCTGGTCGACATCCCGAAAGATGTGCAATTCGCCACCGGCACCTATGTCGAGCCGCAGAAGGCCCGCGTCAGCCACTACCAGCCGCGGGTGAAGGGCGATGCCGACGCCATTGCCAAGCTTGCCGAGTTGATGGAAACCGCCGAGCGGCCGATCTTCTACACCGGCGGCGGCGTCATCAACGCGGGCCCCGAGGCCAGCCGCCTGTTGCGCGAACTGGTCGCGGCGACCGGCTTCCCGATCACCTCGACGCTGATGGGGCTGGGCGCCTATCCGGCCAGCGGCAAGAACTGGCTGGGCATGCTGGGGATGCACGGGCTTTACGAGGCCAACCTTGCCATGCACGGTTGCGACCTGATGATCAACCTGGGTGCGCGGTTCGACGACCGCATCACCGGGCGGGTGACCGATTTCAGCCCGCATTCGATCAAGGCGCATGTCGATATCGACCCGTCCTCGATCAACAAGGTGATCCACGCCGAGATTCCGATCGTCGGCGATGTCGGCCTCGTGCTGGCCGACCTGCTGGCGGCCTGGACCGCGCGTGGCCGCAAGGTGAACCGCCCGGCGCTGGAAAAGTGGTGGGACAAGATCGACGCGTGGAAGCGCGTCAACTGCCTTGCCTACAAGGGCTCGGACAAGATCATCAAGCCGCAATACGCGCTGCAACGGCTGGAGGCGCTGACCCGCGGCCGCGACCGCTACATCACCACCGAGGTCGGCCAGCACCAGATGTGGGCGGCGCAGTATCTGGGCTTCGAAGACCCCAACCGCTGGATGACCTCGGGCGGCTTGGGCACGATGGGCTATGGCCTGCCCGCCTCGGTCGGCGTGCAGATCGCCCATCCCGACGCGCTGGTGATCAACGTGGCGGGCGAGGCGTCCTGGCTGATGAACATGCAGGAAATGGGCACCGCGATGCAGTTCCGCGCGCCGGTGAAGCAGTTCATCCTGAACAACGAACGGCTGGGCATGGTGCGCCAGTGGCAGCAACTGCTGCACGGCGAGCGCTATTCGCAAAGCTGGAGCGAGAGCCTGCCGGACTTCGTGAAGCTGGCCGAGGCGTTCGGCTGCAAGGGCATCCGCTGCGCCAACCCCGCCGACCTCGACGGCGCCATTCAGGAAATGCTGGACTACGACGGGCCGGTGATCTTCGACTGTCTGGTGGAAAAGCATGAAAACTGCTTCCCGATGATCCCCTCCGGCAAGCCGCATAACGAGATGCTGCTGGGCGAAGCCTCGACCGAGGGGGCGATAGAAGGGGCTGGCGGCGCGCTGGTGTAAGGCCGTGGGGGGCTGTCTGCCCCCCACCCCCCGAGGATATTTTTCAACGGAAGATGAAGGCAGAGGCAAGGCTATGTCGGCACTGAAGATTACCAAGGGCGCGTCGAGCCATTCGGCCTACGACCTGCGCGACCCCCATGCGGATGTCATCGAGACCCATACGCTCGCCGTGCTGGTGGATAACGAAAGCGGCGTTCTGGCGCGGGTGATCGGGCTCTTTTCCGGGCGCGGCTACAACATCGACAGCCTGACGGTGGCCGAGGTCGACCACAAGGGCCACCTGAGCCGGATCACCATCGTCACCAGCGGCACGCCGCAGGTGATCGAGCAGATCAAGGCGCAGCTAGCCCGCATGGTGCCGGTGCACGAGGTCCACGACCTGACGGTCGAGGGGCCTTCGGTGCAGCGGGAACTCGCGCTGTTCAAGGTGGCGGGCACCGGCGAGCACCGGGTCGAGGCGCTGCGGCTGGCCGATATCTTCCGCGCCAGCGTGGTCGACTCGACGCTGGAAAGCTTCGTGTTCGAGATCACCGGCACCGCCGAGAAGATCGACGCCTTCGCCGAACTGATGCGCCCCTTGGGCCTGCGCGAGATCGCGCGCACCGGGGTGGCGGCACTGGCGCGCGGCGCCTGATCGCGGGCGCCGCACCGACAAGGGGGAAAATTTCGCGCCCGTCGTCAGGGCGCGGGAAATCCGTTTGCGGCCGGGCCGATTCCGACTATCCAAAAGCGTGCCGACTCTGCCGCCGCCCGCGCCGGGCGCCGGGACAGCCAGAGGGCGGCATGGGTCCGGCGGGACCGGGGGCTGTCCCTGCCCGTCCGATGAGGAAAGGTTTGGCACGGATATGCGAATGGGAATGAACATTCTTGCGGCGCTGGTAACGGCGGGCGGGCTGGCGTTTGGCCTGGCGGGCACGGCGCAGGCCGAGACGAATTCGACAATGACCACCTGCAGCACGCAGTACAAGGCCGACAAGGCCGCGAACAAGGTGCCCGCCGGGCAGACCTGGTCGCAGTATTATTCGGCCTGCGCGGCAAAGCTGAAGGCCGATGCGGGCGGGTCCACCACAACGACGGCGACCACCACCGCCACCACCACGACCACCACCGCCGCGGCGGATGACAGCACGGCCACGGGCGGCAACACCACGATGGCGACCTGCAGCGCGCGCTACAAGGCCGACAAGGCGGCGAACAAGGTGCCGGAAGGCCAGACCTGGCCGAAATACTACTCGGCCTGCGCGGCCGACCTGAAAGCCGCGAGCGCCGACGAGGCCAACCCGCCGGAGCCGAGCAAGGTTGACACCTCCACCACTGTCGCCACCGCCGACAAGAACGGCAAACCCTACACCCCCGGCCAGATCGCGGCGCACAAGCGGATCAAGGAATGCGGGCAGATGTGGCAGACCGACAAGGCGGCGAACAAGATCCCGACCGGGCAGACCTGGCCGAAATACTGGAGCGCCTGCAACACCAAGCTGAAAGCGGCCGGGAACTGAGCATGGCCATTGACGTACAAGACATGATCGCCAGCGTCTCGGGCAAGGCGAACATCGACCCCACGGCGGCAGAGACCGCCGTCGGGACGATCTTCTCGATCTTTCAGCACGAGGCCCCGGCCACCGAGGTCGGCGCGTTGTTCGCGGCCATCACCGGCGCCGCCGATCTGGCGACGCGCTACGACGTGACGGCAGCGCCAGCCGCGGGCGGCGGGCTGTTCGGCGCGCTGGAAGGCGCTTTGGGCGGCATGATGGGCGGCAAGATCGCGCCGCTTCTGCACGGGATCGAGCGGCTGAAGGCCACCGGCCTCAGCGTCGCGCAGATCGAGCAGGCGGGCATGGCGCTGATCGCCGAGGCCAAGGGCGCGGCGGGCGGCGATCTGGTGCAGACGCTGGTCAGCTCTGTCCCCGGCCTTGCGGGCCATATCGGCGCCTGATCGGGCCGCACAAACAGAAAGGGCGGGCGCCGCGGCGCCCGCCCTTTGTAATTCAGCGACCGCGTGCCTCAGCCGAAGCGGCCGGTGACGTAGTCGTTGGTGCGCTGCTGCTTCGGCGCGGTAAAGATCGTCTCGGTCTTGTCGAACTCGATCACGTCGCCCAGGTACATGAACGCGGTGAACAGCGAGGTGCGCGCGGCCTGCTGCATGTTGTGCGTCACGATCGCGATGCAGTAATCCGAGGCGAGCTTGCCGATCAGGTCTTCGATCTTCGCGGTCGAAATCGGGTCGAGCGCCGAGGCAGGCTCGTCGAGCAGCAGCACCTCGGGCTTTACCGCCACGGCGCGGGCGATGCACAGCCGCTGCTGCTGACCGCCCGAAAGGCCGAGGCCGGACTGGTGCAGCTTGTCCTTCACCTCGTCCCACAGCGCGGTTTCGCGCAGCGCGCTTTCCACCCGGTTGTTCATCTCGGCCTTCGAGATCTTCTCGTACAGCCGGATGCCGAAGGCGATGTTTTCATAGATCGTCATCGGGAACGGCGTCGGCTTCTGGAACACCATGCCGACCTTGGAGCGCAGGCGGTTCAGGTCTTCCGAGTTCGACAGGATGTTGCGGCCGTCCAGCAGCACTTCACCGGTCACCACCTGCCCCGGATAGAGGTTGTACATCCGGTTGAAGACGCGCAGCAGCGTGGACTTGCCGCAGCCCGACGGACCGATGAAGGCGGTCACGGTCTTGTCGCGCAGTTCCAGGTTGACGCCTTTCAGCACCTCATGGCCGTTCTGGTACTTGAAGTGCAGGTCTTTCACCTGCAGCTTCACCGGGTTCAGCGTGTCGGCCTGCACGAAGTTGGCGGCCTGGGCCTGCAACTCGAAGCCGTGGGTCGGGGTTTGGGCGTCGGGCATGTTCATATCCCTCTCCTTCAGGACGAGCGGCGCCCGGCAAGACTGCGGGCAATGATGTTGAGGGCGAGGATCGCCACGGTGATGATCAGCGCGCCGCCCCAGGCAAGGCGCTGCCAGTCGTCATAGGGGCTCATCGCGAACTGGAAGATGACGACCGGCAGGTTCGACATCGGCGCGTTCAGGTCGGTCGACCAGTACTGGTTGTTGAGCGCGGTGAACAGCAAGGGCGCGGTTTCGCCCGACACCCGGGCGATGGCCAGCAGCACGCCGGTCAGGATGCCGGAGCGCGCCGAGCGGTAGATCACCATCGTCATCGTCTTCCAGCGCGGCGACCCCAGCGCGGCCGAAGCCTCGCGCAGCGCGTTCGGCACCAGCGCCAGCATGTCCTGCGTGGTGCGGTTGATGACCGGCAGCGCGATCACCGCCAGCGCGATGGCGCCCGACCAAGCCGAGAAGTGGCCGAAGGGCACCACGAAGGCGGCGTAGATGAACAGGCCGACGATGATCGAGGGCGCCGACAGCAGCACGTCGTTGATGAACTTCGCCGCCTCGCCGATCTTCGATCCGCCCGAGTATTCCGACAGGTAGGTGCCCGCCATGATACCGATCGGGGTGGCGATCACCACCGCGAGCAAGGTCATCACCAGCGAGCCGAAGATAGCGTTGGCAAGCCCGCCGTCAGATCCCGGCGGCGGCGTCATCTTGAGGAAGATCGACGGGCCCATCGCGCTCAGCCCGTTCCAGAACAGCGTCCAGAGGATGGCGGCCAGGAAGAACAGACCGAAGGCGGCGGCGGCGACCGACA
Source organism: Paracoccaceae bacterium (assembly GCA_016124615.1). Lineage (GTDB taxonomy): Bacteria > Pseudomonadota > Alphaproteobacteria > Rhodobacterales > Rhodobacteraceae > Solirhodobacter. The sequence goes on from WGNF01000003.1 coordinate 770,340, forward strand.
GGCCGATGGCGACCCGGTTGGTGGTGTAGCGGCGCGTGGCAATCGACATGGCGGATCCCTCAGAACTTTTCGGTGCGGCCGAGCAGCCACTTCGCGAAGGCGAGCACGCTGAACGTGATGAAGAACAGGATCAGACCGAGCGCAACAAGGCTTGACGTGTAAAGCCCTTCGGTCGCTTCGGCAAACTCGTTGGCGATGGAGGCCGAGATGGTCGTGGCGGGCGACAGCAGCGAGGCCGCGATGCGGTGCGAGTTGCCGATCACGAAGGTCACCGCCATCGTCTCGCCCAAGGCGCGGCCAAGGCCGAGCATGATGCCGCCGACCAGGCCAAGCCGGGTGTAGGGGATGATGATGTGGCGCACGACTTCCCAGGTGGTCATGCCCATGCCGTAGGCCGACTCGCGCAGCATCACCGGCACGGTGTTGAACACGTCGCGCGTCACCGAGGTGATGAAGGGCAGGATCATGATGGCCAGCACGATGCCCGCGGTCAGCAGGCCGATGCCATAGGGCGCACCGCTGAACAGGATGCCGATGCCGGGCAGTTGCCCCAGCGTGTCGGTCAGGAACGGCTGCACCGACGTCTGCATGATCGGGGCCAGCACGAAGAAGCCCCAGAGGCCGTAGATGATCGAGGGGATGCCGGCCAGCAGCTCGATGGCGGTGCCGATCGGGCGGCGCAGGGGCTGCGGACAAATCTCGGTCAGGAAGATCGCGATGCCGAAGCTGACCGGAATGCCGATCACCATCGCGATGGCCGAGGTTACCAGCGTGCCGTAGATCGGCGCGGCGGCCCCGAAAATCTCTTTCGCCGGGCTCCAGCGTTCGTTCCAGATGAACGGCAGCCCGAAGGCGCGGATGGCCGGCAGCGCGTCGATCAGCAGCGAGATCAGAACGCCGAGCAGCACCACCACGACCAGCGTGGCCGAAGCCCAGGTGAGGTTGACGAAGATCGCATCCTGACGGCGAAGGCGGCGGGCGAAGGCCTCGTCGCTGGGGCTGACCCCCGGGGCGGAGGCTGCGTCGGTCATGGCCATGTCTTATCAACCCATGCGTGTTCTTTGGTTCGAAGAAGGATGGGCAGAGAGATCCCTGCCCATCCCGAAGCTAGTGCGTGACCGGGGTCACTTCGCCATGTAGACCGGCTTGCCGTTCGCTTGGATCACGTCCCACGACTTTTCGACGAGGGCAACGACATTGTCCGGAACCGCGACGTACTGCAGGTCTTTGGCTTCCGACTTGCCGTTCTTGTAGGCCCAGTCGAAGAACTTCAGGGCTTCAGCGGCGGCGGCGGCATCGTCCGGGGCGGTGTGGATCATGACCCAGGTCGAAGCAGCGATCGGCCACGAGGTGTCGCCGGGCTGGTTGGTGATGATGACGTGGAAGTTCTTGGTGCCCTTCCAGTCGGCGTTCGACGCGGCGGCGGCGAAGGTGTCAAGCGACGGCTCGACGACTTTGCCGGCAGCGTTCATCATCTTGGCGTAGCCCAGCTTGTTCTGGATCACGTAGGCGTATTCGTTGTAGCCGATCGCGCCCTTGGTCTGCTGAACGGTGTTGGCAACGCCTTCCGAACCCTTGGCGCCCAGGCCAACCGGCCATTCAACGGCGGTGTCCGAACCGATCTTGTCTTTCCACTCGGGCGAGACTTTCGACAGGTAGTCGGTGAAGTTGAAGGTGGTGCCCGACCCGTCCGAACGGTGCACGACGACGATCGGCTGCGCCGGCAGCTTGACGTCTTTGTTCAGCGCGGCGATCGCGGCGTCGTTCCACATGGTGATCTTGCCCATGTAGATCGCTTCGACGGTCTTGCCGTCCAGCAGCAGTTCGCCCGGCTTCACGCCGTCGATGTTGTACATCATGACGATGCCGCCCGAGATCATCGGGAACTGGGTCAGGCCGTTCTTGGTCAGTTCCTCATCGCTCAGCGGCTTGTCGGAAGCGCCGAAGGTCACGGTCTTGGCTTCGACTTGCTTGATCCCGCCGCCGGAGCCGATCGACTGGTAGTTCAGGCCAATGCCGGTTTCTTTCTTGTAGGCTTCGGCCCACTTCGAGAACACCGGGTAGATGAAGCTCGAACCGGCGCCCGAGATGTCAGCGGCGGCGGACACGCCAGCCAGCGAAACGCTGAAGGCGGCGACGGCAGCACCGACGACGAAAGATTTCATGAAGCTCACAGCAGTTCTCCTGGAACTAGAGGATAGGATCTCTGCCTCCACGCATGGTCACTGCGGAGACGGGGACCGAATAGTCCCTTCATGTGACACTCAGATGACATTAGCGTCACATCTTCCGTCACAAACCAGATTGCCGTGGGGGTGCCGGGGGCGCCGGAGGCACCAAACCAAAAGGCCCGGCGGGGCCGGGCCTTCATCGCGCAGCTTCAGGTTGTCGGCCCGCCGCCACCCTCAACCGGGCGGCCGCAAGCGGTTCAGACCTTGGCCTTTTCCGCCTCGGGCGTCACGTCGCGCGCCTGTGTCGGCGCGGCAGCGGCGTCGACTTCCTTGGCCCCGTCGCTGACACCGCGTTTGAAGGCGGTGATGCCCTTGCCGACCTCGCCCATCAGCGCACTGACCTTGCCACGACCGAAGAGAACCATCACCACAACCGCGATCACGAGGAGGTGGGAGATACTGAGACCCTCGAACATCATCTGCTCCTTCGAGAGCGGAATGCCCTCACGTCAATCCGAACGTTTTACCGCCCCCGGCGCCAAGATCAAGGGCGACACACTGGTACGGCGATCACATCACGGTCAGTCCGCGTCGCGCGTCAGGTCGTAGACCTGCAAACCGCCCTGCCCCGGCACCCGGTCGCGCCACTCGGGATGCTCCAGCGTGCGCGTCACGTCACGCTCGCCCGCGGCCCAGTGCGCGATCATCGACAGGCGCGAAAACTCGTAGTCCTTCGACGCGCCCTCGAACCCCTGATGCCGGTGGATCAGATGCACCAGCGCGACCAGCGCATCGGGCGTCGCCGCGCGCAGCAGTTCCAGATCGGGGTCGTCGCGCAGTTCCGGCGGCAGCTTGTCCCGCAACCGGTCCGCCGCGGCGCTCAACGCGTTCAACTCGCGGTAGCGGTCGGTGGTCAGGCGCGTGCGGCTGGAAAACCGGATGTCTTTCTCGCGCTGCTGCACTTCGGACAGGTTCGCCGGATGTTTGCCCTCGGCACTGAAGAGGTCGACCTGAAAGATGCAAAGCGGGTCGTTGCCCGCCGCTTCCATCACATATTGCAGCGGCGTGTTCGACACGAGGCCGCCATCCCAATACAGGCGCCCGTCGATCTCGACCGGCGGAAAGCCCGGCGGCAGCGCGCCGCTGGCCAGAATATGCGCCGGCCCGATCGGGGTGGTGGTCGAGTCGAAATAGGCAAAGTTGCCGGTCGCCACCTCTACCGCCCCGACGCTCAGCCGCGGCCCCGCGGTGTTGAGGTAGTCGAAATCCACCAACTCCTCCAGCGTGCGCACCAACGGCGCGGTGTCGTAGAAACTGGTCATCGAGGTCAGCGCGCCGGGGATCAGCGCCGCCAGCGGCAGGCGCGGCGAAAAGAAGCCGGGCACGCCGGTGGCGATGGTCGCGGCCGAGGCCAGATCCGAGAACAGGTGATGCGGGATCAGCCCGGCCAGCGAGTACGCGGGCAAGGCCGCCGTGACGCGGTGCCAGAACGTCTCCAGCATTTCGGCGCGCCGTTCCGGCGGGTTGCCGCAGATCAGCGCCGCGTTGATCGCGCCGATCGAGATGCCCGCGACCCAGCCGGGCTGGTGCCCGGCCTCGGCCAGCCGCTGGAACGCGCCCGCCTGATAGGCCCCCAGCGCGCCGCCGCCCTGCAACACCAGAACCACCTGTTCCGCCTTGCCCGATGCCGCCATGATCGTCTCCACCTTGCTGCGTCGCAGCATATAGGTGGCGCCTTCCCCGCCCCGGTGCAACCGGGAAGGCCCTGCGAAACCGCCGGGCGCGTCACGCTTGCGTGTGAAGCGCGGTCTCAGCCACCTCAGCGCGCCAGCAGCAGTTCCGCCTTCAGCCCACCCAGATGCTCGCTTTCGCCCAGCCGCAGGCTGCCGCCGTGGCTGCGCGCCACATCCGCCGCGATCGACAGGCCCAGCCCGACGCCGCCGCCCCGGTTCGGGTTCCGCGCCGCGTCCAGCCGGGTGAAGGGGCGGATCGCCTCTTCGCGCCGCTCGGGCGGAATGCCGGGGCCGTCATCCTCCACCGTGATGCGCACCTGCCGCGCGGTCAGCGCAGCGCTGACCTCGACGCGGTGGCCATAGCGCACGGCGTTTCCGACCAGATTTTCCAGCGCCCGGCCCACCGCCTGCGGGCGCAGCATCGCCGCGCCGCTGCCCTCGCCCGGCCCCAGCGTCACCGGCTGCCCGGCCCGCTGCGCATTGCCGACGACGCGGGCGACCAGCTCGAACGGGTCGGTGGACACCGCTTCCTCCATCGCGTCACCGCGCGCGAAGGCGAGGAACGCATCCAGCAACCGCTCCATATCGTCCACGTCGCGCCGCATCGCCGCCGCCTCGGCCTCTTCCTCCAGCATGGCCAGCCCCAGCTTCAGCCGCGTCAGCGGCGTGCGCAGGTCGTGGCTGACCCCCGACAGCATCAATGTGCGCTGCTCGATCTGCCGCTCGATCCGCGCGCGCATTTCCAGAAACGACACCCCGGCCGCCCGCACCTCGATCGCGCCGCGGGGCCGGTAGGGCACCGAACGGCCCTTGCCGAACGCATCCGCCGCCGCGGCAAGCCGGGTGATCGGGCGCAACTGGTTGCGCAGAAAGATGTAGGAAATCAATGTCATCAGGAACGACGTGAAGATCATCAGCACCAGCAGCTGATGCGGATTCGACGCCGACACCCGACGCCGGTCGAAGGTGACCCGCATCGGCCCCCAGCGCGTGGTCAGCGTGACATCCACCCGTTCCGACGCGGCAAGCAGGTCGACCCCGGTCACCTCGGGCATGCCCGCGCGCAGCGTCCGGATCATCTCGCGCCCCGACAGGTCGATCCATTCGCGCCTGTCGCCGGTGTAGGCCGGTGCGGGTAGATCGACGGTCATCTGCAGCGGCCCCACCAGCGCCTGCGCCTGCGCCTCGGCGCCCGCAAGGCTCGTGGCCCCGTTGACCTCGTCCAGAAGATAGCCCACTTCAATCATGATGTTCCCGGTCATCTGCCGGGTCACACCCTCGAAATGCCGCTGGATGAAGACCACCGACACCACAAGCTGGATCGCAACCACCGGGACGATCAGGATAAGCGCCGCCCGGCCGTAAAGGCTGCGCGGCAGAAGCGGATTGAGCCAGGCGGGTCGCATCCTGCAAGCCTAGCGGGCGCCCGCGACGAGAGGAAGTGCAAGATGACGGATGCCCCGGATGACGCCGAACCCGGCCAGGTGGTGTGGCTTGATTCCGACCTGCGCCGGGTGCTGGCGCCGAACCCCTCGCCGATGACGTTTCGGGGCACCAACACCTTCCTGCTGGGCCGTGGCGATGTCGCGCTGATCGACCCCGGCCCGGCGATCCCCGCCCATCTTGGCGCGATCCTCGCCGCGCTGGAACCAGGCGAGCGGATCAGCCAGATCTTCTGCACCCACAGCCACCTTGACCACTCCGGCCTCGCCCGACCGCTGGCCGAGGCGGTCGGCGCCCCGATCCGGGCCTACGGGTCCAGCGACGCCGGCCGCAGCCCGGCAATGGCCGCCTGGGCCGCGGCGGGCGGGCTTGGCGGCGGCGAGGGCATCGACACCGCCTTCACCCCCGACCACCTGCTGGCCGATGGCGAGACCGTCCGCGGCGACGGCTGGCGCCTGACCGCCGTCTGGACCCCCGGCCATATCGGCAACCACCTGTGTTTCGACGCGGGCGGGCGGGTCTTTTCAGGCGACCATGTGATGGGCTGGTCGACCAGCTTCGTCTCGCCGCCCGACGGCGACATGGGGGCCTACATGACCTCGCTCGACCGCCTCGCGGCACGGGGCGCGACCGTGCTGCACCCGGCCCACGGCGGCCCGGTCCACGACCCCGCTGCCCGCATCGGCGAGCTGACCGCCCACCGCCGCGCCCGCGAGGCCGCGATCTTCGCCGCCCTTGGCGATCGCCCGCAGGACATCGCCACCCTGACCGCCACGGTCTATCGCGACACGCCGGTCGCCCTGCATCCCGCCGCCGCCCGCAACATCCTCGCGCATCTGCTTGATCTGCAAGACAGAATGCTCGTCGCCTCCGACACCCCGCCGGGCCCCGCGGCACGATTTCGAAGGCTTTGAACAGGCCGCACCGGCTGTCTTGGAAATGTTGCGATTGCCACTGGACGCCCGGAAACCCGCTTGCTATAGACCCCCCGTGTTCCGGCGTAGCTCAGCGGTAGAGCAGTTGACTGTTAATCAATTGGTCGTAGGTTCGATCCCTACCGCCGGAGCCAAATCTTCCTAAGCTACGGGTGCTGAACGGTTTTTTTCGACAAGGAGTCGAAGAAGGCCGGTGCTGGCACGTGGAGTCGCCGCGATGCGATCACGGACCCTCACCCAACCCCATCCCGAAGTCGGCCCTGCGGGCTTCCACTGGCGCCAGCGGCTGCCAGAAGCCGACGCCCGCGCAACCGGACATTGGCCACGACCGTAAAGGGGCCGATCTTCCTCAGGTCCGGAAACGCGCTGCGCAGAGGACCCTGCCCGCGTCGGCTATACGCCCGCACTTGCCAGGTAGGCGCGGGGCGCAGCGCCGAGGGTGCGGGCGAACATGGCGCTGAAGGCGGCGGGGTTGCTGTAGCCAAGATCAAGCGCAACCGAGGTGACGGCCTCGCCTGCGGCAAGGCGCGGCAGCGCCGCCATGACACAGGCCCGCTGGCGCCATTCGATGAAGCTCAACCCGGTTTCGGCCCTGAACTTCCGGGTGAAGGTGCGCCGACTGAGGCCGCTTTGGTGCGCCCAGTCGTCAATCGTGTCATGCGGCGTGGGATTTGCCAGAAAGTCGCGGCAGCGCGCGGCGAGCCTCGGTTCGCGTGGCAGCGGCAGGGACAGCGGCATTTCCGGCAGCCGCAACAACTCCGTCTGGATCAGCGTCATCACCAGCCCGTCGCGGCCGCCGAGGTCATATTCCGCGGGCAGCGTCACCGCCTCGGCCAGCAGGCTGCGCATGAGCGCGGTGATGCCCAGAACCACGCAGGAGGATGGCATCGCGGTGACCGCGCAAGGGGCAAAGTAGAGGCTCTGGACCTGCACGGCCCCCATCATGCGCACCTGGTGAACCATCCCGGCCGGAATCCACAGCGCATGATCGGGCGGCATCATCCAGGCGCCGCTCGGTGTTTCCGCCATCACGGCACCGGTCGCCCCGTAGAGCAGCTGGGCACGGGCATGGGAATGGGCCGGGACGATCGTTCCGGCCGCATAGGCCATGCCGCGGGCGACAACAGGGCGTTGCACCTCGGGGCGGCTGAGGTCGCTCTCGATCCGGATTTCCATGTCGCAGCCTCTTCTGGCCCAGTCTCGTGGTTTATTGACCTTAACCCGGTGGCAGGCCGTGGTCCATCTGCTCTAGGACGTGGTGCAGGAAACTGGCCCCACCGCGTTGGTCGGGGCCATCAGCGACAGGACTGACAGATGACCGCAACCGATCCCGCGACCGCCAATGCCGTCGATGGCACAGCCCCCTCCGCGCCAAGGGTGGCTAGCGGCCCGGACTATTCCGTGCTGGGGGCCGCGAGCCTGAGCCATTTCATCAACGACATGACGCAATCGCTGTTCCTGGCGTCCTATCCGCTGCTCAAGGGTGGGTTCAGCCTGAGTTTTGCACAGATCGGCCTGTTGACGCTGACCTATCAGGTCACGGCTTCGCTGCTGCAACCGCTGATCGGGCGCTTTACCGATCGGCATCCCCTGCCCTATTCGTTGCCCTTCGGGATGCTGTCCTCCCTCTCGGGGCTGCTCACGCTGGCCTTTGCCACGACCTATCCGATGCTCCAGGTCGGCGCGATCCTGTTGGGAACCGGCTCGTCGATCTTTCACCCCGAGACCTCGCGGCTGGCGCGCCTTGCATCCGGCGGGGCGCATGGGCTGGCGCAGTCGGTGTTCCAGATCGGCGGCAATGCGGGCAACGCTGTCGGCCCCCTGCTGATTGCCTATTTCGTGCTGCCGCAGGGCCGCCATGCGCTCGCCTGGTTCGCCCTCACATCGCTGTTGGGGATGATCGTCATGACCGGCCTCGGCCGCTGGTATCATGCGCATCTGAGAGCGCGGCCCGCTGGCAAGGCGAGCGCCACCATCGCCGTCCGACCTGCGGGGTATGTCCGCCGCGTGATGGCGCTGCTCATCGCCCTGATGGTGTCGAAGTTCTTCTACATCGCGTCGATCACCTCCTACTACATCTTTTACCTGATGCATCACTTCGGCATCGCGGAACATGCCGCGCAGGTAGACCTGTTCGTGTTCCTCGCCGGCATGGCGATCGGCACACTGGTCGGCGGGCCCGTCGGCGACCGGATCGGGCGCCGCAAGGTGATCTGGGTCTCGATCCTGGGCGCGCTGCCCTTCACCCTGGCGTTGCCCTATGTGGGCCTCACCGCAACCGTGGCGCTGAGCGGCATCGTCGGGCTGATCCTGTCCTCGGCCTTCCCGGCCATCGTCGTTTATGGGCAGGAACTGATCCCGGGCCGGGTTGGCATGGTTTCCGGCCTGTTCTTCGGTCTGGCCTTCGGCCTGGGCGGACTTGGCGCGGCGCTGATCGGTGTGCTGGCCGACCAGGTTGGGATCGACACTGTCTACCGCATCTGCGCCTTTCTGCCGGTGATCGGGCTTCTGGCGGTCTTCCTGCCCGATTTCGACAAGGTGCAGCGGTCTGAGGGCTGAAACCGGGTCGAAGTTGCCCCGGGGCAACCCGGTCTTCTGTCTCGGCAAAAGGGAGCTACGTTGTCGAGGCTAGCCACATTCCGCCTCTTGTTGCTATTCACGACCGCACGAGACGATGGCGCATGAGAGGAAATCGGATGGAGGGAGAACCACTTGTCGCGGCGGTTCTGCAGGGGTTCGAGATCCGTGCGGCTTCCTTCATCGTCACGATCTACGGCGATGTCGTGGTTCCACGCGGCGGGGTTCTGTGGACCGGCACGCTGATCGAGATCTGTGAACGGGTGGGCATAAACGAATCCCTCGTGCGGACGGCAGTCTCGCGCCTTGTTGCGGCCAATCGCCTGCGCGGCGAGCGGGTCGGACGGCGCAGCTACTACCGGCTCGATACGTCGGCGCAGCGCGAATTCGATCAGGCGGCAGGCCTGCTTTATGCGCCCGAAGTGCCAGCTTTGGGCTGGCAGATCCTGCATGCGCCAAAGCTGGACGAAGACGAGGCGCGGCGGCAGCGGATGGGGCATATGGGGGGGGCGATCTTCATCCGCCCCGATCGCGGTCAACCGCCGCCCGAAGATGCGATCTGCTTTCACGCCGCCGACCCGGAAGGGTTGCCGGGTTTGGCACAGTTCTGGGATCTGACGGCGTTGGACGAAGGCTACCACGACTTCCTGACCCGGTTCGGTGCCATCGCAAACGAGGGGCCGCGGTCGGACGAGGCCGCGCTGGTGCTGCGGTTGTTGCTTGTGCATGCCTATCGAAGCGTCATGTTGCGCGACCCGAGGCTGCCCGCTGCGGCCCTTCCGTGCGATTGGAAGGGGCATGCGGCGCGCGCGTTGTTCCACAGGCTCTATTTGCGCCTGACTCCGGCGGCAGAGCGTTGGGTTGGCCTACGCTTCGAGGGGGTTGATGGCCTCCTGCCGGATCAAAGCCCGGCGAGTGCCGCGCGGCTCCAAACCTTCATGTAGCCAACACATTGATTCTAATCTGTTTCCCCTGGTCGCCCCAAAAGCATCACAAGATTCCTTAAGTTTTTACTTTCCGTGTGACGTATTGCAGCGTATAACCGTCCAATCGGTCGGCGAATTGGGAGAATCGTCGGTCTTCTCTGTATTTCCAAGGGAGGAGAGGCATGCACGACGCCTTCATCTGCGATGCGGTGCGGACGCCCATCGGGCGCTACGGCGGGGCGCTGGCCTCGGTGCGGGCCGACGATCTTGCGGCGATTCCGCTCAAGGCCCTGATGGAACGCAATCCGGGCGTCGACTGGTCGGCGGTCGACGACCTCATCTACGGCTGCGCGAACCAGGCCGGCGAGGACAACCGCAACGTCGGACGGATGGCGGTGCTGCTTGCGGGCATGCCGGTCAATGTGCCGGGCACGACGGTCAACCGGCTCTGCGGCTCGGGAATGGATGCGGTCGGCATGGCGGCGCGAGCAATCAAGGCCGGCGATTGCGATTTCGTGATCGCCGGCGGGGTCGAGAGCATGTCGCGCGCGCCCTTTGTGATGCCCAAGGCCGAAAGCGCGTTTTCGCGAGCCAATGCAGTCTTTGATACGACGATCGGCTGGCGCTTCGTCAATCCGACGATGAAGGCGCAGTTCGGCGTCGACTCGATGCCGCAGACGGCGGACAACGTGGCGGCGGATTTCAAGATCAGCCGCGCCGATCAGGATGCCTTTGCGGCGCGCAGCCAGGCACGGTGGGCGGCGGCGCAGGCGACGGGGATTTTTGCCGACGAAATCGTTCCGGTAACCATTCCGCAGCGGAAAGGCGATCCGATCGTCGTCGACACCGACGAACATCCGCGCCCCGGCACCACGGTTGAGATGCTGGTCAAGCTGCGCGGCGTCAACGGCCCCGATCTGTCGGTGACGGCGGGTAATGCAAGTGGCGTGAACGACGGCGCCGCCGCGCTGGCGATCCTGTCGCGCGCGGCGGCCGAGCGGCACGGCCTGACGCCCAAGGCGCGCATCATTGCAATGGCGGCGGTCGGGGTCGAGCCGCGGATCATGGGCATCGGCCCGGCCCCGGCGGCGAAGAAGGTGCTTCACCGAGCGGGCATGACCATCGACCAGATGGATGTCATCGAACTCAACGAGGCCTTCGCGAGCCAGTCGCTCGCCACGCTGCGCGATCTGGGCCTGCCCGATGACGCGGCGCATGTGAACCCGAATGGCGGGGCGATCGCGCTTGGCCATCCGCTTGGCATGTCGGGGGCCCGGCTTGTCACCACCGCGATGTATCAACTTCACCGCACCGGCGGGCGCTATGCGCTGTGCACCATGTGCATCGGTGTGGGGCAAGGCATCGCGATCATCATCGAACGTGTCTGAGCAGGGGAGGAACGGCCATGTATGCACAGCTCGTGAAGTCCGAAGGGGCGAAATCCCGCGAGGAGATGTTGCCCGAAGAAATCGCCTTTCAGGATCGCATCGACCGGGGCGAGAAGATCGAGCCAAAGGAATGGATGCCCGAGGGCTATCGCAAGACCCTGATCCGCCAGATCGGCCAGCACGCGCACTCTGAGATCGTCGGCCAATTGCCTGAGGCAAACTGGATCACCCGCGCCCCCACGCTCGAGCGCAAGGCGATCCTGCTGGCCAAGGTGCAGGACGAGGCGGGGCATGGGCTTTACCTCTATTCCGCCGCCGAGACGCTGGGCGTCAGCCGCGACGAGGTGATCCATCTGCTGCATACGGGCAAGATGAAATACTCGTCGATCTTCAACTATCCGACCTTGAACTGGGCCGATATCGGCGCGGTGGGCTGGCTGGTCGATGGTGCCGCGATCATGAACCAGGTGCCGCTGCAACGCACCTCCTACGGGCCCTACAGCCGCGCGATGATCCGTATCTGCAAGGAAGAAAGCTTCCACCAGCGGCAGGGCTACGACATCATGATGAAGATGGCCGCGGGGACGCCCGAGCAAAAGGCGATGGCGCAGGATGCGCTCAACCGCTTCTGGTATCCATCGCTGATGATGTTCGGCCCGTCCGACAAGGACTCGGTCCATTCTGCGCAGTCGATGGCGTGGAAGATCAAGATCAACACCAATGACGAGTTGCGCCAGAAATTCGTCGACCAGACGGTGCCACAGGCGAAGTACCTCGGCCTCTCGGTCCCCGACGAGAACCTTGCCTGGAACGAGGACAAGGGCGGTTACGATTTTTCCGAGCCGGACTGGTCCGAGTTCTTCGAGGTGATCGCGGGCAACGGGCCGTGCAACGAGGAACGCCTGGGCGCCCGGGTCAAGGCCTGGGAAGACGGCGCCTGGTTCCGCGAGGGGCTGATGGCCCATGCCGAAAAAGCCGCCGCGCGCGCGCCCGTCGCCGCCGAATGACCCGGCGGGCCTGCGGGCCCGCCCCATCACATTCCAGCTTTGGGAAAAACTCATGTCCAGCGAATGGCCCCTTTGGGAAGTCTTTATCCGCGGCCAGCACGGCCTGAACCACCGCCACGTCGGCTCGCTGCACGCGCCCGATGCCGAGATGGCGATCCGCAACGCCCGCGACGTCTATACTCGCCGCAGCGAGGGCGTCTCGATCTGGGTGGTGAAGTCGAATGACGTCACCGCCTCGTCGCCTTCTGACAAGGGCCCGCTGTTCGATCCTTCGAACAGCAAGGTCTATCGTCACCCGACCTTCTTCGACATTCCCGAAGAAGTGGGGCACATGTGATGGGCGCGGCGGTGGAAACGGTCGACAGGACCGCATTCGTCGAATGGCTGGAAAGGGTTGGTGATAGCGCGCTGATCCTAGGCCACCGGGTTTCGGAATGGTGCGGGCATTCGCCCGTGCTTGAAGAGGATATCGCGCTGGCGAACCAGGCGCTTGACCTGATCGGGCAGTGCTCGCTCTGGCTCGAATATGCGGCCGAGGTCGAGGGCAAGGGGCAGACGGCGGATCATCTCGCCTATCGGCGCGATGCGTCGGCGTTTCGCAACCCGCTGCTGCTGGAACGCCCGAACGGGGATTTCGGGCACACCCTGATGCGGCAGTTTCTGTTTGACGCCTTCCACATCAAGCTTTTGCGCGCGCTCAAGGACTCGGCCGATGTGCGGGTCGCCGAAATCGCTGCGAAGGCCGAAAAGGAAGTTGCCTACCATCTGGAGCGGTCCGCCGATCTGGTGGTCCGCCTGGGCGATGGCACGGCGACAAGCCATGCGCGTATGGCGGCGGCGCTGAAGGCTCTGTGGCCCTATACCGGGGAACTTTTCGCCGATGACGCGGTGGACCGCGCGATGGCCGAGGCCGGGATTGCACCGCTGCCGTCAAGCCTGCGCGCCGCGTGGGAGGCAACGGTGAAGCTGGTGCTGGCCGAGGCAACGCTGGCGATGCCGGGCGAGGTCTGGCAGCACGGCGTCGGCCGGACCGGAGGCGGCAAGCAAGGCGTACATTCCGAACACCTGGGCTATATCCTTGCCGAGATGCAGTTCCTGCAGCGCGCCTATCCGGACGCGACCTGGTGACATCATGGCCGCCGCAAGCGTCGAGCAAATCTGGGGCTGGCTGTCGGAGGTGCCCGATCCGGAAATCCCCGTGATCAGCCTGACCGATCTGGGCATCATCCGTGGCGTCGAATGGCAGGGCGATACGGTCGTTGTCACCGTCACGCCGACCTATTCCGGCTGCCCGGCGACCAGCATGATCAACCTCGACATCGAGGCCGCCTTGCGCGGCCGGGGTGTCGAGAAGCTGCGCCTTGAACGGCGGCTCTCTCCCGCCTGGACAAGTGACTGGGTCACCGAGGCGGGGCGCGAAAAGCTGCGCGCCTATGGCATCGCGCCGCCCATCGACGGCACTGCGGCCGACGGCCAGCTTGCGGGTCGCATCGCGCGGCTTTCAGGCAGCACGAACCTGACCGTCGCCTGCCCGCGCTGCGGCTCGACCAACACCGAAAAGATCAGCCAGTTCGGCTCGACCCCCTGCAAGGCGAGCTATCGCTGCAAGGACTGCCTGGAACCCTTTGACTACTTCAAATGCATCTGAGGATGCCCGACCTGACAGGGACGAACCCAAATGGCACGCTTCCATCCGCTGAAAGTGACTGAGATCCGCCGCGAGACCCGCGATGCCGTGGTCGTTACCCTTGTTCCGCGCGACGAGGATCGCGCACTCTTCGACTTCATACAGGGTCAGTATCTGACCTTCCGCCGCGATTTCGATGGCGAGGAGGTGCGCCGCAGCTATTCGATCTGCGCGGGGCTCGACGATGGCTGGCTCAAGGTTGGCATCAAGCGCGTCGATGGCGGCGCCTTCTCGACCTGGGCCAACGAGAACCTCGCGCCGGGGGATGAGATCGACGCGATGCCGCCGATGGGCCGCTTCCATACCGAACTCGATCCGACGGCGGCGCGGCACTACCTGGGCTTCGCCGGCGGCTCGGGCATCACCCCGGTGCTTTCGATCATTCGCACGGTGTTGGCGCGCGAGCCGAAGTCGCAGTTTACGCTGGTCTATGCAAACCGGCAGATCAGCTCGATCATGTTCCGCGAGGAGCTGGAGGATATCAAGAACACCTATCTGGGCCGTTTCTCGGTGATCCATGTGCTCGAGCAGGAAGGGCAGGAAATCGACCTCTTCACCGGCCGCATCGACGCCGAAAAGATGGAGGGTCTGTTCGCCCATTGGCTCGACGCTTCGGCGATCGACACGGCCTTTATCTGCGGGCCCGAGCCTATGATGCTGGCCATCGCGGCCGCGCTGCGCGCCCACGGGATGACCGACGATCAGATCAAGTTCGAGCTGTTCGCGTCGAGCCAGCCGGGCCGGGCCAAGGCGCGCGCGGTGTCGCAGGCCGCTGTCACGCCGGGTAGCGGCGTCATGGCGACGGTCACGCTCGACGGGACGACGCGCAGCTTCGAGATGGCGCGCGACGGCCAGTCGATCCTTGAGGCCGCGATCGCGGCCAAGATGGACGCGCCCTATTCGTGCAAGGCTGGCGTGTGTTCGACCTGCCGCTGCAAGGTGCTCAAAGGCGAGGTCGAGATGGCGGTGAACCACGCGCTTGAGGATTACGAGGTTCGCGCGGGCTATGTGCTCAGCTGCCAGGCCCATCCGGTCAGCGACGATGTCATCGTGACCTACGACGAATGACGGCTCGGGAGAGGAAACCATGTCCGACACGATGAATATCGAGGAATATCTCGCCCAGGGCGGCGTGCTGACGGCACCCGGCAACGTGCCCGCCCGCTATCGCGGCGAGCTGATGCGCTTGATGTCGAGCTTTGTCGACAGTGAACTGGCGGCCTCGGCGGGCTTTGCCGATGCGATCAACTTCGCGCCCGGCATCAAGGAGCGGATCGCCGCGAGCCGGATCACGCTGGAAAAGGCCGACCATGCAGAGCGCGTGCTGAACGTGATGGCGGATTTCGGCACCGACGTGGCGCGCTATCAGACCAGTCATGACTGGGCCGCCCGCGCGGCACGCGATGCGGATCTGGGCACGGCGCGGCAGGCCGGCGACATGCGGCTTTCGGTCTTTCACTACCCGGTGACGGGCTGGGCCGATGCGGTGGTCATGAACGTCCTGCAGGGCCTTGCGACCGGCGTGCAGATGACCGAGCTGACCCGCGTTTCCTACGGCCCGCTGGCCGAGGTGTTTCGCGCCATCGCACCCCGCGAGGCGCGCCATGCCGCGTTGGGCATCGAGGGTCTCGAAAAGCTTGGCGCCAGCGACGAGGTCCGCGCAGCCGCTGCCTATTGGCGCCCGCGCGTCGCGGCGGGTTTCGGCCTTGCCGGCTCGCACCGCTTCGCGACGTTGCTCAAGTTTGGCCTGCGCCATGCTCCGAACGAGGAACTGCTCGCCCGATGGGAAACGCTGGTTGGCGAACATCTGGCCGCGTGCGGCCTTTGACGAAACAAGCAAGGAAATACTCATGACCACCCCGCGCCGTCTTGAAAGCTATGTCTGCGGTCGCTGGACCCCCGGCGAGAAAGAGGGGCAGGTGCTTCTCGATGCCGCCACGGGTGCGCCGGTGGCCCGGATCGATTCCTCGGGGATCGACTTTGCCGCGACGCTTGCGCATGGGCGCGAGGTCGCCGGCCCAAAGCTGCGCAGGATGTCGTTTCACGAGCGCGCGGGGATGCTCAGGGCGCTCGGCCAGGCGCTGATGGCGCTCACCGAGGAGTTCTACGCCGAGAGCCTGCACACCGGCGCCACCCGCGCCGATGGCTGGATCGACATCGAGGGGGGCATCGGCACGATGCTGACCTTCGCTTCGAAAGGGCGGCGGGAGCTGCCAAATAGCCGCGTGCTGACCGATGGCACGGTGGAGCCGCTGTCGCGCGACAATACCTTTGCCGCGCAGCACATCCTGACGCCGCTGCAGGGCGTGGCCGTGCACATCAACGCCTTCAACTTCCCGGTCTGGGGGATGCTGGAAAAGATTGCGCCGACGCTTCTGGCGGGGGTGCCCTGCGTGGTCAAACCGGCGTCGCAATCAGCCTATCTGACCGAGCTTGTGACCCGGCGGATCATCGAGACCGGCATTCTGCCCGAGGGCGCGCTGCAGCTGATCTGCGGATCGGTGGGTGACATGCTCGACCACCTGACGGGGCAGGATGCAGTGACCTTCACCGGTTCGGCGACGACCGGCCGCAAGCTCAAATCGCATCCGGCTGTTGTGGCGAATTCGGTGCGCTTCACCATGGAGGCGGACAGTCTGAACGCCTCCATCCTCGGGACCGACGCGATGGCGGGTACGCCGGAATTTGACCTGTTCGTCAAGGAAGTCGCGCGCGAGATGACGGTGAAGGCGGGGCAGAAGTGCACCGCGATCCGCCGCGTCATCGCGCCGCGCGGACAGGTCGAGGCGCTGGTTGCGGCGCTTGGCGATCGGCTGGGCAAAACCGCCGTGGGCCTGCCGGGTGAAGAGAGTACAAGGATGGGCGCGCTGGCCTCGCTCGATCAGCGCGAAGAGGTCCGCGCGCGGATCCGGGAACTGCAGGCCGGTGCCGAGATCGTCTCAGGCGATCCGGATGCGGTGCATGTCGCCTCGGGTGACGCGGGCAAGGGCGCCTTCCTCAACCCGGTCCTGCTTTATGCCGATCGCCCGTTCGAGGCGACCGCGGTGCATGAGGTCGAGGCCTTCGGCCCGGTCGCCACCGTGATGCCCTATGACGGGATCGACGAGGCGTTGCGCTTGGCGCAGATGGGCAAGGGCTCGCTCGTGTCTTCGGTCTTCACCGACGATCCGGGGATTGCCGAAGAGGTCGTGCTGGGCGTGGCGCCGTTCCACGGGCGCGTGCTGATCGGCAACCGCACCTCGGCGAAAAGCTCGACCGGGCATGGTTCGCCGCTTGCCCCGCTGGTTCATGGTGGCCCCGGTCGCGCGGGGGGCGGTGAAGAGATGGGGGGCATCCGCGGGGTCACGCATTACATGCAACGCACTGCCGTGCAGGGCGCGCCGAGGCTGCTTTCGGCGGTCACCGGGCGCTGGATCGAGGGCGCCGCGGTGCAACAGGGCGTGCATCCGTTCCGCAAGTCGCTGGCCGAGCTGAAGATCGGTGATCAGCTGGTAACCGCTGCGCGGCAGATCACGCTTGAAGATGTCGAGCATTTTGCGCAATTCACCGGCGACACCTTCTATGCCCATATGAATGCCGAGGCGGCCAGGGCCAACCCGTTCTTCGATGATCGTGTGGCGCACGGCTATCTGGTCGCCTCCTTCGCCGCGGGCCTGTTTGTCGAGCCCAATCCGGGCCCGGTGCTGGCGAATTACGGCGTCGACAATCTGCGCTTCGTGACGCCGGTCTATTTCGGTGACAGCCTGCGTGTGCGGCTGACCTGCAAGGAGATCAACCCGCGCGAAAATGCCGAGCATGGCGAGGTGCGCTGGGATTGCCAGGTCACCAACCAGAAGGGCGAGGTTGTTGCGCAATACGATGTGCTGACGATGGTGGCCAAGCACTGGCCGCTCGCCTCGGCAGAGGCCGCCGAATGAGCCGGGCCGGTTTCTGCATCCCGAGACGCTGGTGACCAGTGGGGTGCTCGTCGGGCCGATGGTCTACGGCCGGGGCGCCGTGCGGTGCGACGGCATCATGCGGGTTCAGTGCACGACCTTGATCCCCTCGAGGATCAGGGTCGTCGCCACGTCGGCGTAGTCGTCACGGCTGATCCGGCCGCCTTCCTTGAACCACATGTAGACCCAGTTCATCATGCCGAACAGCGACATGGTGACCGGGGTAAGCAACGGCCGTTCGGGATTGTCGAGGTCGGGATTGATCTCTCGCAGAACCGCCGCAAAGCGCCGAACGATCCGGCGCTCGATCGACAGGATCGCGGCCTTTTGCTCGACCGACAGCGCCGAAGTCGCGTTAAGCTGCACTTTGTGCTCGTTGTCGGCGCCGCGATAGTTTTCGAGCACGGCCCCCACGAGTTGGCGCAGCCGTTGCGGCAGCGGCAAGTCCGGATCCTCCGCCGCTGCGATGGCGGTGTCGAGATCTTCGAGATGGGAGGTGATGATCGCAAAGATCAGCGCATCCTTGCTGGGATAGTAGTGATAGAGAAGCGCCTTCGAAACCTGGCCGTGCGCGGCGATTTGCGCCATCGAAGCCTTTTCCATGCCCTGTTCGGCAAAGACCGCCGCGGCGTGTTCCAGCAGGCCGCGCCGTTTCTCTTCAAAGTCTGTCGCTCGTGTGCGGGCCATGGTGTCCCTTCAGGCCGTTCCTGTTGTATGCGCAAGGCGGAACGGGGAGTGCCTTGCCGAAAGAGATGGGGGGCAATTGCCCCCCGGTCGTTTAGCTGCTTCGCGGCGGGCTGTCACCGCCGCCGGTCGCATGGGCGGTCATTCCTTGGGTCTGTTGTCGAGAACCCGCTTCGCCTTGCCTTCCGAGCGGGCGATGACGTTCGGATCATTGACCTCGATCCGGGTCGAGACGCCGACCACGCTCTTGATGTGATGGGCGAGTTCCTTGGCCGAGGCCGCGCGGGCGCTCTCGTCCGCCCTGTCCGGGGTGCATTCGACATGGACGGTCATGGTGTCCATCCGACCTGATCGGGTCAGCTCGATCTGGAAATGCGGTGCAAGACCCGCACATTTCAGAATCTGCTCCTCGATCTGGGTCGGGAAGACGTTCACGCCGCGCAGGATGATCATGTCGTCCGAGCGCCCGGTGATCTTTTCGATCCGGCGCATCGAGCGTGCGGTACCCGGCAGCAGCCGCGTCAGGTCGCGGGTGCGGTAACGCACCATCGGCAGACCTTCCTTGGTCAGCGTGGTGAAAACCAGCTCGCCCATCTGGCCGTCCGGCAACACCTCGCCCGTCACCGGGTCGATGATCTCGGGGTAGAAGTGATCTTCCCAGATGTGCAGCCCGTCCTTGGTCTCGACGCATTCCTGCGCGACGCCGGGGCCCATCACCTCGGACAGGCCATAGATGTCGACGGCCTGCATGTTGAAGGCGTCCTCGATCTCTTGGCGCATCGCGTTGGTCCAGGGCTCGGCGCCGAAGATGCCGATCTCGAGCGAACTTTCGCGCGGGTCGAGACCCTGACGGCGGAATTCATCGAGGATCGAGAGCATGTAGCTTGGCGTCACCATGATGATGCGTGGCTTGAAGTCATTGATGAGCGTCACCTGCCGCTCGGTCATCCCGCCCGAGATGGGCACCACGGTGCAACCCAGCCGTTCTGCGCCGTAATGCGCGCCCAGACCGCCGGTGAAGAGCCCATAGCCGTAGGCGTTGTGCAGCATGTCGCCCGGGCGCCCACCGGCGGCGCGGATCGAGCGTGCGATCAGGTTGGCCCAGACGTCGATGTCATTCGCGGTATAGCCCACCACGGTCGGTTTGCCGGTGGTGCCCGACGAGCCGTGGATGCGGACCAGCTTGGGCTGCGGCACCGCGAACATGCCGAAGGGATAGGTGTCGCGCAAATCCTGCTTGCAGGTGAAGGGGAACTTGCCGATGTCGGCGAGGGATTTCAGATCCTCCGGATGAACGTCGTGTTCAATGAATCGCTTGCGGTAGAACGGCGAATTCTCGAAGGCGTGCTTGAGCGAGCGCTTCATGCGGTGGAACTGCAGCGCCTCGATCTCATCGCGCGATGCGGTTTCGATCGGGTCGAGTTCTTTCGGGTTCGGGGACAGTCCTTGCATGGTTTCCTCCCTGATCATGCGGGTCCGGTCAGCCTTCGACCGGTAGGTGAGTGCCCTTGACGCTGCGCGAATGGCCGCGGAATTCGGCCACGTGCTCACCGTTCTGGTTGGTGATGCGTATGTCGTAGATCCCCGAGCGGCCGCGGCGCGAAACCTCCTGTGCCGTGGCCGTCAGCCGGTCTCCCATCCGGCATGGCAAAAGATAGGTGATCGAGCAGTGCTGCGCCACGACGAGCTGATTGTAAGCGTTGCAGGCAAAGGCGAAGGCGCTGTCGGCCAGGGTGAAGATATAGCCGCCGTGGCAGGTGCCGTGGCCGTTCGACATTGCCTCGGTGACGGTCATCGACAGCGTGGCTTCGCCCGGTGCGACGTGATCGAGGCTCATGCCGAGGCGTTGGCTGGCGGAATCTTCGTTCCACATCGCACGAGCCGAGGCTTCAGCGATCTCTTGCGGCGTCATTTCAGAAACCTGTTTCATTGTCCGCGGAACTCCGGCTTGCGTTTTTCGAGGAAGGCGGTGACGCCCTCGGCATAGTCGGCGCTTCGGCCCGCCTGACGTTGGCAGTCGCGCTCCAGGTCGAGCTGCGCGTCAAGGCTGTTGGTCGCGGCCTGCTGGATCAAACACTTTGTCAGGCCGAGCCCGAGCGTCGGCCCGGCGGCGAGCGACGCGGCAAGCGCCTCCGCCTCGGGCATCAGGGTCTCGTCGTCAATCGCTTTCCAGATCAGGCCCCAGTCGGCGGCCTTCTCGGCCGTCAACGGCTCGGCTGTCATTGCCAGCGCCTTGGCCCGCGGCTCTCCCAAAGCGCGGGAAAGCGACCAAGTGCCGCCCGCGTCGGGCACGAGCCCGATCTTGGAGAAGGCCTGAATGAACCTGGCCGACTTCGCCGCCAGCACGATGTCACAGGCAAAAGCGATATTTGCCCCGGCCCCCGCCGCCACGCCGTTCACCGCGCAGATCACCGGTTTTTCGAGCGTTCGGATCAGCCGCAGTGTCGGGTTGTAGAACGCATCCAGCGTCTGCCCCAGGTCAGGTGCCGGCCCGCCTTTGCGCGGATCCCGGTCGCCCAGATCCTGACCGGCGCAGAAGCCGCGCCCCGAACCTGTCAGCAAGACCGCACGAACGCCCAAGTCGTCATGCGCCCGCTGAAGTCCGGCACGCAGCGCCAGATGCATTTCCTCGTTGAAGGAATTGAGCTTTTCCGGGCGGTTGAGGGTCAACCTCAATACTCCCTCGGTCAGCGCGCTCAGCACCGTCTCTGTCATCCTGGACCTCCCATTCCCCGGAAACCCGAGGCTCCTCGAAGATTTTCGTTGCATAAACCGACCGGACGGTCAATGATATTCTGACGTGCTGGGAGGACACCATGACAGAACTCTTCGACCGTCATCGGCCGATGCTTGATGCTGCCCTCGCGGCTATGCGGACCCGTGAATGCTGGTCTCCTTTTCCCGAGACCCCGAGTGGCAAGATCTATGGCGACTCTGCCCGCGCGGAAGGGGCGGCGGCCTTTGAGGCGCTCATGGGCAAGCCCTTCGATCTGCCGGGCCACCCGGAAGCGCGGAAGCTGGGTGCCGAGGTTTCTCCGTTCGGCCCGGAATTGGGAATCACCTACCCAGCGGCCCCGGTCGAATCGCTGATCGCGGCAGCCGAGGCGGCGCGCCCTGCCCTTGCCTCTGCCGGAATCGAAGCGCGAACCGGCATCTGCCTCGAGGCACTCGCCCGGCTCAACGCGATGAGCTTTGCGATGGCCAATGCCGTGATGCACACCACCGGGCAGGCCTTTGCCATGGCTTTTCAGGCGGGCGGGCCGCATGCGCAGGATCGCGGGCTCGAGGCCGTTGCGATGGCCTGGGACGAGATGACCCGCTTTGCCGCTGATGCGCGTTGGGAGAAGCCGCAGGGCAAGGCCGCGCCGATCGTTCTGGAAAAGCACTGGCGGATCGTGCCCGTCGGGCTGTCGCTGGCGATCGGCTGCAACACCTTCCCGACATGGAATTCCTATTCCGGCATCTTTGCGAGCCTCGCCACCGGCAACCCGGTGATCGTAAAGCCACACCCTGCCGCGATCCTGCCGCTGGCGCTGAGTGTGCGGGTGCTGCGCGCGGTGCTGGCCGAGGCCGGGCTGCCCGCCGACGCCGTGCTGCTGGCTGTCGATCTGTCGGGTGCCGAGATCACCAGGGATCTGGCCACGCGCCCCGAGGTAAAGCTGATCGACTACACCGGGTCGAACACTTTCGGCGGCTGGCTGCGGGCGACGGCGACGCAGGCGCGGATTTTCACCGAAGAGGCCGGAGTCAACACGATCACCATAGGCGGCACCGACGATTTCGATGGCATGTGCGCGAACATCGCCTTTTCGCTGGCGCTCTATTCCGGCCAGATGTGCACCGCCCCGCAGAACATCTATGTGCCCGAGGCCGGGATAGACACGGATCAGGGGCACAAGAGCTTTGACGACGTGGCAACCGGCATCGCCGCGGCGGTTGACGGGCTGCTGGCCGATCCGGCGCGGGCGGCAGGGGTGCTTGGCGCGATTGCCAATCCTGCAACCGTGGAGCGTGCCGCCAAGGCACGTGGTCTTGGCCGCATACTGCGCGATACGACCATCGACGGGCGCCTGGCCTCGCCCCTGATCCTTGCGGTAACGGATGGCGACCCGGCCTGCGACGAGGAATGCTTCGGCCCGATCACCTTTGTCGTCGCGGTGAAGGACACCGATACCGGAATTGCCCGTGCAGCCGATCTTGCCCGCCGCAAGGGCGCGATCACTGCCGCGCTTTATGACACCGACGAAGAGCGCATCACCCGCGCGATCGACTCGTTCGCGCAGGCTGGCGTGAACCTGTCGATCAACCTCACCGGCAATATCTACGTCAACCAATCCGCGGCCTTCAGCGATTTTCACGTCACCGGAGCCAACCCCGCGGGCAATGCCAGCCTGACCGACACCGCCTTTGTCACCCCGCGTTTCCGCCGGGTGATGTGGCGCCGACCCGTTCACTGACTTTACCACACTCTTTGGGAGGAAGAGACTGATGAGAAAGACCCTGATCACGACCGTTCCCGCCGCGCTGATCGCGCTCGGCCTCGCCACTGCGGCGCAGGCTGTTATCAAGATCGGCGCCTCGGTTTCAGCAACCGGCCCTGCGGCATTCCTCGGCGACCCTGAGGCGAAGACCCTGCAGATGATGGTCGATGACCTCAACGCCAAAGGCGGCATCAAAGGCGAGAAAGTGGATCTCGTCCTCTATGACGATGGCGGTGATGCGAACAAGGCGCGCACCTTCGCCACCCGCCTGATCGAGGATGACGGGGTTCAGGCGATCGTCGGCGGCACGACCACGGGCACAACGATGGCGATCCTGTCGGCCGCCGAGGATGCCAAGGTGCCCTTCGTCTCGCTCGCCGGTGCGATCGACATCGTCCAGCCGGTGAAGCCCTACACCTTCAAGACCCCGCATACCGACCGCATGGCCTGCCAAAAGATCTTTGCCGACATGCAGAAGCGCGGCTTTACCAAGGTCGGTCTGATCTCGGGCACCGACGGTTTCGGCGCCTCGATGCAGGCCCAGTGCAAGGACGTGGCCGGGGACTACGGGATCGGCATCGTCGCCGATGAAACCTATGACCCGAAAGACGCCGACATGACGGCGCAGCTGACCAAGATCAAGAACACGGCAGGCGTGCAGGCCGTGCTGAACCCCGGCTTTGGTCAGGGACCGGCGATCGTGACGCGCAACTATCACCAGCTTGGAATCGAGCTGCCGCTTTATCAGTCGCATGGCGTGGCTTCGGACGGGTTCATCAAGCTTGCGGGGGCCGAGGCCGCCGAAGGCGTGCGCCTGCCGGGCACCGCACTGCTTGTCGCGGATCAACTTCCCGAAGGCGACGCGCAGAAGCCGGTCGTAACCGCGTACAAGTCGGCCTATGAGGCGAAATACAACCAGCCCGTCAGCACGTTCGGCGGTTACGCCCATGACGGCTTCGCCCTGATTGTCGACGCGATCAGCCGGGCCGGTTCATCCAAGCCTGCGGCGATCCGTGATGCGCTGGAGCAGACCAAGGGCTTTGTCGGGACTACCGGCATCTACACCATGTCGCCTGAGGATCACCTGGGCCTCGACCTTTCGGCCTTCCGGATGCTCGAGGTGAAGGGCGGCGGCTGGACCATCGTCAACTAAGTCCGGATCACAGACGAGGCGCTGGCCCCTTCGGGGCCGGCCATCCGCCAGGGGGGAGCGGCATGTCCGAACTTCTGCAGTTCGTATTCTCGGGGATCACGGTTGGCGCGGTCTATGCGCTGGTCGCCTTGGGCTTCACGATCATCTTCAATGCGTCCGGTGTGGTGAACTTCGCGCAGGGCGAGTTTGTCATGCTCGGCGGCATGATCACGGTTTTTGCCCATGCAGCGGGGCTGCCGCTGCCGCTCGCGGCGCTGATCGCGATCGTCGTGACGGCGGCGGTTGGCGTGGCGCTGAACCGCCTGGCAATCGAGCCCGCGCGCGGCGCGCCCGTCGTGTCGCTCATCATCATCACCATCGGCGCCTCGATCTTCATCCGGGGGGCGTCTCAACTGATCTTCGACAAGCAGATCCACAGCTTTCCGGCGTTCTCGGGCGATGATCCGATCCATGTGCTTGGGGCGACGATCCTGATGCAAAGCCTGTGGGTGATCGGCGGCGCGCTCGCGGTTTTCGCCGGTCTGTGGCTGTTCTTCACCAAGACGCTCTTGGGGCGCGCGGTGCTGGCGACCTCGAACAACCGGATGGCTGCGCAGCTTGTCGGCATCAACACGAAATTCGTGATGACGCTGTCCTTCGCCCTCTCGGCCGCGATCGGCGCCTTTGGCGGCGTGCTGGTGACCCCGATCACGCTGACCGCTTATGACGTTGGTCTCGCGCTGGCGCTCAAGGGGTTCGCGGCGGCGATGCTGGGCGGCATGGGCAACCCGAAGGGCGCCTTGGTCGGCGGGCTTCTGCTTGGCCTGCTGGAGGCCCTGACCGCGGGATACCTGTCGTCGCAATACAAGGATGCGGCGGCCTTCGTCATCATCCTTGCGGTCCTGTTCTTCATGCCGCAGGGCCTGTTCGGGCGCAAATCCACGGATCGGGTGTGACCATGCGGATTTCCGGGAAATACTGGACGCTGATATTCCTTGCCGCACTGATCGCGGTGACGCCCCTCTTCTTCCCCTCGGGTTACTATTTCCGCGTGGGATCGCTGCTGTTCGTCAACGGGCTGGCGGTCACAGGTATCGTTGTGCTGACCGGATATGCCGGACAAATCAGCTTGGGACAGGCCGGTTTTGCCGGGATCGGCGGCTATGCCTGCGCCCTTGCCCCGGTGCATTGGGGTGTGCCGCCCGCGCTGGCGGTCGTGCTCGGCGCCGCGGTTTCGGGCGTGCTGGCCTACCTCGTCGGGCGTCCGATCCTGCGGCTCAAGGGTTACTACCTCAGTGTCGCCTCGCTGGGCTTTGGCATCCTCGTGGCGATGGTGCTGAACAACGAGCGCGAGCTGACCAAGGGGCCGGACGGGATCAACGTGCCCGATATCGGCCTGCGGGGGTTGCTCAGCGACTGGGGCCTGAACCTGACGAATGGCGAGTTCTGGTACGCCCTCACCGGGATATGCCTGTTGATCGGCGCCTGGATCGCATTGAACCTGCAATCGAGTCCCACCGGCCGAGCGCTGCGCGCACTGCATGGCTCGGAGGTGGCGGCGAGCACGGTCGGCATCGACGTCGCTCGGGTCAAGATTCAGGCCTTCGTGATTTCGGCGATCTATGCCTCGGTCGCAGGATCGCTGATGGCGTTGCAAAACAAGTTCGTCACCCCGGATATCGCGGGCTTCCTGCATTCGGTCGAGATGGTGACGATGGCGGTTCTGGGCGGTGTCGCCTCGGTGCCCGGCGCGATCCTGGGTGCGGGGGTGCTGACGCTCTTGCCGCAGGTGCTGACGGTCCTTGCCGAATACGAACAGCTCATCCTCGGTCTCGTGATGATGGGGGTGATGATCTTCCTGCAAGAGGGTCTTGTGCCTTCGATCCTGCGATGGTTTCGGGGGAGGGACGAATGAGCCTGTTGGAGATTCAAGCCCTCGGCATCAGCTTCGGCGGCGTGCGCGCGGTCCATGACGTGAACTTCTCGGTAGAGCCCGGAGAGATCGTCTCGATCATCGGGCCGAATGGCGCGGGCAAGACGACGCTGTTCAACATGATCTCGGGCGTTTATCGGCCGGAAACCGGCAGGGTGGTGCTGAGCGGCGAGACCGTAACCGGGATGGAGCCGTTCCGTCTGGCCAAGCGCGGCATGTCGCGCACCTTCCAGAACCTTCAGATCTTCCAGAACATGACGGTGCTGGAGAACGCGATCACCGGCTTCCACCTGCAAGAGCGTGGCCCGGTTCTGGCCGACCTCTTCAACTTGCCCGGATCGCGCCGTCGCGCACGGTTGGCCGAGGCGGGCGCGCGGGCGCTGTTGGCGCGGGTCGGTCTGGAACGCGCGGCCGATCGCGACGCGGGAAGCCTGTCCTACGGCTCGCTCAAACGGCTCGAAATTGCGCGAGCGCTGGCGATGCAGCCCAAGGTGCTGCTGCTCGACGAACCCGCCGCTGGGTGCAACGCCGTCGAAACCGACGAGATCGACCACTTGATCGCCGAGGTCGCGGCCTCGGGCGTCGCCATCCTGCTGGTCGAGCATGACATGAAGATGGTGATGCGTATTTCCAACCACATTGTCGTGCTCGATCACGGCGAAAAGATCGCCGAGGGCGCACCCGCCGAGGTCAGCCGAAACCCCGAGGTGATCGCCGCCTACCTAGGGACGGAGGCCGAGAATGCTGACGGTTGAGGGGCTGCGTTCGCGCTATGGGCGCATCGAGGTGCTGCACGGCATCGACCTGCACGTCGACAGCGGAGAGATCGTTGCCGTGGTCGGTGCGAACGGCGCGGGCAAGACGACGCTGCTGCGCTGCCTTTCCGGCGTGCAGCCGGTCTCGGCCGGCACCGTGACCTTCCGGGGCGAGCCCCTGACGGTCGTGCCGGCGCACCGACGGCTGGCGCGCGGTCTCGCGCAATCGCCCGAGGGGCGGCAGATATTCACCAATCTCACGGTCGCGGAAAACCTGCGCCTTGGCGCCTTCCTCTACAGTGACGATCGGGTCTGGAAAGACATGGAAGATGCCTTCCAGATGTTCCCGATCCTGCGCGAAAAGCGCAACCTCGCGGCGGGGGGGCTGTCAGGCGGCCAACAGCAGATGCTTGCGATGGCGCGCGCGCTGATGGGGCGGCCTTCGTGCCTGTTGCTCGACGAGCCCTCGATGGGCCTCGCGCCGATCATCGTGGCCCAGATCTTCGACGTGGTGAAAAGCCTGAAGGCGCTTGGCGTCACCGTGCTGCTGGTCGAGCAGAACGCCTTTGGCGCGCTCAAAGTCGCCGACCGGGGCTATGTCATGGAAACCGGCCAGATCACGATCCAGGGCGAGGCGGCAGAGCTGATCGCCCATCCGCGCATCCGTGAAGCCTATCTGGGGATATGAAATGCCCGTAGTCACCATCGCCCGCGATCAAGAAATCGCCGTCGTCACCGTCGACAATCCGCCCGTCAACGCCCTGAGCCAGGCGCTGCGTCAGGGCTTGTGGGAGGCTGTGGCCACGCTTGACGCCGATCCGCAGGTCGCGGCGGTGGTCCTGATCTGCGCTGGCCGCACCTTTATCGCCGGTGCCGATGTCAGCGAGTTCGGCAAACCGCCGATGGAGCCGCACCTGCCCGATCTGGTCGCCCGGATCGAAGGCGCGGCCAAGCCCTGGATCGCAGCGATCCACGGTTCGGCACTGGGCGGCGGGTTCGAGGTGGCGATGGGCTGCCGGTTCCGTGTGGCGCTGACCGACGCGACGGTCGGCCTGCCCGAGGTTACGTTGGGCATCGTGCCCGGCGCGGGCGGAACCGTGCGCACGCCGCGGCTTGCAGGTGTCGAGGTCGCCGTCGATCTGGCGACATCCGGCAAGCCGCTGTCGGCCGAAAAGGCGCACAACGCGGGGCTGATCGACGCGGTTGCCCAGGGCGACTTGCGCGAGGCGGCGACGGCCTTCGCCCGCATGGCGCTGGCAAAGCCCTTGCCGCAGCCGGTTTCGGCCCGGCCCGTTGTCGCGCCCGGTGCGCAGTTCTGGTTCGAGAAAGAGAAGGCTATCGTCAAGGCCGCCAAAGGCGCTGCCGCACCGATGCGCGCGCTGGCCTGTTTGCGCTACGCGGCCGAGGCAGCCTTTGGCGAGGCGATGGCTTACGAGCGCGAGACCTTTCTTGATCTGCGCGGATCAGAGCAGGCGGACGCGCTGCGCCACGTCTTCTTTGCCGAGCGCGCCGCCCCGCGCCCCGCTGCGCTGCGCGAGGTTGAGCCGCAGCCGATCCGCTCGGCCGCAGTCGTTGGCGGCGGCACGATGGGTGCGGGGATCATCGCGGCCCTGCGCGCGGCGGGGCTGCCGGTGATCCTGATCGAGCGAGAGGACGAGGCCGTAACGCGCGGGCTTGCCAATGTCGCGCAGATCTTCGACAGGGCGGCCAGCCGCGGCACGATGAGCGCGGCGCAGGCTCAGGCCCTGACCGAAGGCGTGACCGGCAGCACCGAATACGCCCGCCTCTCCAAGGCCGATCTTGTGATCGAGGCGGTGTTCGAGGACATCGAGGTCAAGCGCGCCGTCTTTGCCCAACTGGGGCGCCATTGTCGGCCCGACGCGGTGCTGGCGACGAATACCTCCTATCTCGACCCGCGACTGATCGTCGAAGGCCTGCCAAACCCCGAGCGTTTCCTTGGGCTGCATTTCTTCAGCCCGGCCAACGTGATGAAGCTGCTCGAGATCGTGCCGGTACCCGAAACCTCTGCGCGCACCCTGTCCACCACGTTCGCGCTGGCACGGCTGCTGAAGAAGGTCCCGGTGCAGGCCGGTATCTGTGAAGGCTTCATCGGGAACCGCATTCTCAAACGCTACCGCGCGGCGGCCGAGGGGCTGGTGCGTCAGGGCGTGCCGATTGCCGAGGTGGATGCCGCGATGCGCGGCTATGGCTTCGCGATGGGGCCGTTCGAGGCGCAGGACCTCGGCGGGCTCGACATCGCCTTCCTGCAACGCGAGGGAGCGCGGGCGGCGGGGCAGTTGGTGCCCGAAACACTCGGCGACATTCTCGTGCGCGCGGGGCGCAAGGGGCAGAAGACGGGCGGCGGCTGGTATGACTACACCCTCGACGAGCGTCGCCCTGTGCCCTCGGCGACGGTGATGGAACTGCTTTGTGCCGAAATCACGCCGGGCGTGGAATTGGCGCATCCGGCCATCGCAACGGCGCTTGTCAACGAGATGGCCGCCGAGGGGCAGGCGATCCTTGATGAAGGGATCGCCGACACGCCCGCGGATATCGATCTGGTCGAAATTCACGGCTACGGCTTCCCCCGTTGGCGCGGCGGACCGATGTTTGCCACGCGCGCGCGGCGTTGACTCGGGAACCGGCGGCATCCCCGGCGCGGGCGGCACCCAACGCCTGACCCGGGTTGTGCGCAAGACGCTGGACATGGACATGGCCCTGATGGGCCGACAGCGATCTGCGGCTGAAGCGTGCGAGGCCGGTCTGGTCACGCGGGCCGTGCCGGACAGCACTGAACTCACCCAGCTTTTGTGGAGGGTGGTTGGGTCGCTTCTTGGGCCTTTCACTCGAAGGCGATGAGGCTTTGGCAGCGGTCGCAAACGCGCCCAACAGCATCGCCGACCGGTCGCGCACGCCTGATCGCCGCGCAGGATGTCGTCTGGAGCTTGCGCCCCTCGCTTCTCCACGAACTAATACCCAATATTCTTCCCGGCAGGCCATAGTGACGGTGGTCTCCGACTCGTTTTGCCTAGTGCCGCCATACAAGGTCGCCTCCCAATGCTCGAGCTTCTCTCTCGCGACGGCCTTTTTCCGTTCCTCGTTGGCTCCGCGCTTGTTGTCGGATTTCTGCTTGTCGAAGTGATGCTGACCCTGGTCGGCCTGTCGAGCGGCGGGCATTCCGACGCGGGCGGTCTGCATGCCGAGGTCGGTGCCGGTCACGAGATCGCGGACCTGTCGATCAGCGAAATCGCGGCAGAGCTTCATGTTGGCACCGAGATCGCGGCCCATATCGAGGCGGAGATCGCCGCCCATCCGGGGATCGGCCCGGATGGACATGGTGGCGGGCATCCTGGCGGCACGGCGGGCGGGGGTATCAACGCCGCGCAGGACGGTGGCGCCGGATCCCAAGCGGCGAGCGGCCCGAACGCCATCGTCGGCCTCTTCGACTTCCTCGGGATCCGCAAGCTTCCGCTGACCGTCTGGCTCGCCCTGTTCTCGGCCAGCTTCGCGGCGTCCGGCCTCGCCTTTCAAGTCGCCATGAATGCCCTGCTCGGCTTCATGCTGCTGCCCCTGCCCGCCTCGATCATCGCCCTCGTTCCGGCGGTTTCGCTGACCCGCGGCCTTGCCGGGCTGATCGCCGCATGGCTGCCGCGCGATGAGAGCTATGTCATTTCCGAACGCAGCCTCGGCCGGCGGCGCGGCACCGTCACCGTCGGGACGGCGAAGCGCGGCCATCCGGCCGAAGTTCGCATCAAGGACCGTTACGGCAACACCCATTACACGATGATCGAGCCCCTCTCGGACGGAGACGAGATATCGGCCGGGGCCGAAGTCCTGGTCCTTCGCCTTCCCGGAGGCGCTTTGCGCATGCTTCAGATCCACTGACCTCCAGCGCCGCACACCGCGGCCAGACCGCGCCCCTTCCCCCATCCCATCAAAGACAGGACTGTTCCAATGGCATCCATGATTGTCGGCATCATCTTCCCGGCCGCAGTGATTCTTGTTGCGATCCTCGTGACCGGTTTCGCCTTCTCGCGGATGTACAAGCGTTCCACCCGCGAGGTCAGCCTGGTGAAAACCGGGGCTGGCGGCAAGAAGGTCGTGGTCGACGGCGGCACGCTGGTCATTCCGGTGCTGCACGAGGTCACCAAGGTCAACATGCGCACGACCCGGCTTGAGGTGCGCCGGACCGGCAAGGACGCGCTGATCACCCGCGACCGCCAGCGTGCCGATGTCGGCGTGGAGTTCTACGTGACGGTGGAATCCACCGAGGAAGGCATCTCGCGGGCGGCGCAGACGCTCGGCAACCGCACCTTCAACGAAGGCGCGTTGCGCGAGATGGTTGAAGGCAAGCTTGTCGACGGCCTGCGCTCGGTGGCAGCGCAGATGAACCTTGATGACCTTCATGAGAACCGCTCGAACTTCGTGCAGCAGGTGCAGCAGACCGTCATCGAGGATCTGAAGAAGAACGGCCTTGAGCTCGAATCCGTGTCTCTCACCGCGCTGGATCAGACCCCGACCGAGGGCCTCGACGAAAACAACATCTTCAACTCCGAGGGCCTGCGCTATCAGGCCGAGAGGATCGCCGAAAGCCGCAAGAAGCGGGCCGCCATCGAGGCCGAGGCCGAGGTTTCTGTCGCCCGCTCCAAGCAGGAAGCGGAAGTGCAAACCTACGAAATCCAGCGCGAGCAGGAGGCTGCCCGCGTCGATCAGCGCGTCCAGATGGAGCAGCTTGCGGCGCGCGAATCCTCGGAACGGGCGCGCAACAAAGAGGAAGCCGAGCGGGCCGCCGAAGAGGCCCGGATCGATCGCGAGAAGCGGATCGAGATCGCCGAACAGGACCGCAAGATCGCCGTGGCCGAAAAGTCCCGCGAGGAGTCGCAGGCGCGCGCCGAAGCCGATACCGCCAAGGCCGAAGCGATCAAGGCGACCGCCTCGATCGATACCGCCCGGCTTGTGGCCGAAGGCGAGCGGCAGAAGCGGCTGACGATCATTGCGGCCGAAGAGGAAGCCGAGCGCAAGGCGACAGAGATTCGCGTGGCGGCGAAGGCGGAGCGTGATACCGCCGCCGACCGTGCCGCGGCAATGCGCGTTCTGGCCGAAGCCGAAGCCGCCCAGATCACGATCCGGGCGGAAGCCGCGAAGGCCGAGAAGCTGACCGAAGCCGAACGGAAGGCTGCCGAGACCCGCGTCGCGGCGAAGGCGGAACGCGATGCGGCCGCCGACCGCGCGGCCGCCATGCGCGAACTGGCCGCAGCCGAGGCGGCGCAGATCACCATCCGCGCCGAGGCCGTGAAGACCGAGAAGCTCGCCGAGGCCGAGGGCCTCACCGCCTTGAACGCGGCCGAAAACTCCGCCTCCGCGCAGATCATCGACTTCCGCATGGCAAGGGCCAGGCTCGAGGCGCTGCCGAAGATCGTGGCGGAAATGGTGAAACCGGCCGAGAAGATCAAAGGCATAACCATCCACAAGGTCGATGGTCTGGGCACCGGCGCCGTTGGGGGCACTGCCAGCGGCCCGGCGGGTGGCGGCGATGGGATCGTCAATCAGGCCTTCGACGAGATCCGCAAGATGGCATTCCAGCTGCCGGCGATCCAGGCGATCGGCAAGCAAGTCGGGATGAACATGAACGGCACCTTCTCGGACCTCGTCGATCAGGCGCTGCAGACCGCCACGGATGGCCAAACTGCGCCAGCCGCGGACACGTCGGGCGGGCCCGCGGAAGCCTCCGGGCCGACGACCGACGACGGCGCGGCGGTCTGATCAAGTCGCCCGATCCGGCTTGCCCGCATGCGCGCCGTCCTCGAAGGCTGACACGTGGTGATCATCCTCATGCCCTGCCCGGGGATGGTCACCGCTGCAACTCCTCCGCCCCGATCGCCTTTCGCAGCAGCGCGAGCAGGGTGTCGCATTCCGGCGCGGTCAGGTTGGCAAGGATGTCGGCCTGCAAGGTGCGAACGACCGGTGCTGCGGCCTGAAAGGCCTGCTGGCCCTCCTCGGTCAGTCGAAGCTCGCGGGCGCGGCGATCGCTGCGGCTGACAACGCGCTTCAGGTAGCCCTTTCTGGCCAGCCGGTCGACCACGCCGCCGATAGTCGCCCGGTCATAGGCGATCAGGGCGGCGACGCTGGCCTGATCAATGCCTGGATGCGAGGCGACCGCGTCCATCGCCGCGAACTGCACCGGGGTCAGGTCAAGCCCGGCGTCTTGCGTGCGGGTCTGAAAGACCTGCGCCGACAGCTGATGCAGGCGCCGGATCAGGTGCCCCGCCATGTCCTGTGCCTGCATTGGCCCGTTCCTCCTGCCCTATGCTTTCGTGGAATGACACCATTTCAAGGCACTACACGATTTAAGACGCATACATATCATATCCGTTGACAGGGCGGTAGCATATCGGCATATGATATGTATGCTTACTATATACGCAACGGGGGGAGTGACCATGCAATACCATCTGAACGGCTTCCGGTCGGGCGATCCGGAGCTTTCCGGCCCGCAGGACGGGCCGCAACCCGATGCCCCCGCGGCGGCGCTTCCGGCCGAGGTTGACGTGCTGATCGTCGGCTCCGGTCCGACCGGCCTGACGCTCGCCGCGCAACTGGCGGCCTTTCCGGGCATCACCACGCGGATCATCGAGCAGAAAACCGGCCCGCTGCGCCTGGGCCAGGCCGATGGCATCGCCTGCCGCACGATGGAGATGTTCGAGGCTTTCGGCTTTTGCGAAAAGGTGCTGAAGGAAGCCTACTGGGTCAACGAGACGACCTTCTGGCGGCCCGACGCGGCGCGGCCGGGGGCCATCCTGCGCAGCGGCCGGATTCAGGATACCGAGGACGGCCTGTCCGAATTCCCGCACGTGATCCTGAATCAGGCGCGGGTGCATGATTTCTTCCTCGACACCCTGCGCAAGGCGCCCGCCGGGCTGATCCCGGATTACGACCGTCAGGTGACCGGCCTCAGCATCGAAACGGCCCCACCCGGCGGCGGCGCGGCGCCGAGCCATCCGGTGACCGTCACCGTGGCCTGGGGCGACCCCGAGGCGGGCGGTACGACAGAAACCGTCCGCGCGCGCTATGTGATCGGCTGCGACGGCGCGCGCAGCGTGGTGCGCAAGGCCATCGGCCGCGAGCTGCACGGCGAGGCGGCGAACCAGGCCTGGGGCGTGATGGACGTGCTGGTGGTGACCGACTTCCCGGACATCCGCCTGAAGACCGCGATCCACTCGGCGACCGAGGGAAGCCTGCTGATCATCCCGCGCGAGGGCGGCTATCTGGTCCGGCTTTACATCGAACTCGACAAGCTGAACGAGAATGAGCGCGTCGCCAGCCGCAACCTGACCGTCGATTACCTGATCGTGGCGGCGCAGCGCATCCTGCGGCCCTATACGCTGGCGGTGAAAGAGGTCGCCTGGTGGTCGGTCTATGACATTGGCCAGCGCCTCTGCGACCGGTTCGACGACGTGGCAGATGCCGACACCGGCCTGCCGCGGGTGTTCATCGCGGGCGACGCCTGCCACACCCATAGCCCCAAGGCGGGCCAGGGCATGAACATGTCGATGCAGGACAGCTTTTCGCTTGGCTGGAAGCTGGCATCGGTGCTGCAGGGCCGGGCGTCGGCCGCGATCCTGCGGACCTATTCGCAGGAACGGCACGCCATCGCGCAAGAGCTGATCGACTTCGACCGTGAACTGGCCAAGATGTTCAGCGCCCGGCCGAAAGAGGCGGACGACCCCGATGGCGAGGGGATCGACCCGGCGGAGTTCCAGAAATATTTTGTGCAGCATGGCCGCTTTACCGCCGGAACGGCGACGCGCTATCGCCCCTCGCTGATCACCGGCACGGACAGCCATCAGGCGCTCGCCACCGGCTTTCCGGTCGGGATGCGCTTTCACTCGGCGCCGGTGGTGCGGCTGGCGGATGCGCGGCCGTTGCAGCTTGGCCATGTGGTGAAGGCCGATGGCCGCTGGCGGCTGTTTGCCTTCGCCGACGCGGCCGTCCCCACCGCGCCGGGCTCTCGGCTGCGCGCCTTGTGCGATTTCCTCGCAGCGGCATCGCAATCGCCCTTGCGCCGCTACACGCCCGCCGGGGCCGATATCGACACGGTCATCGACGTTCGCGCCGTGCTTCAGCAACCGCACCGGCAACTCGCGCTCGACGGCCTGCCGGCGGTTCTGCTGCCACGGAAGGGCAAATACGGGCTGATCGACTATGAAAAGGCGTTCTGCCCCGACCTGAGCGGGCGCGGCGACATCTTCGACTTACGCGGCATCGACCGCGCGCGGGGGTGCATGGTCCTTGTCCGGCCCGACCAATACATCGCGCATGTGCTGCCGCTCGACGCGGCTGACGCGCTCTGCGCGTTCTTCGACGGCTTCATGCTGTCACCCGCCTGACCCGCGATCAGTCGGCGTGGATTCCCTTGCTATCCTGCGGTGCCTCGGCGCGGTCGGTCATGCCATAGTCGCGGATCACCTGTGCCACGCGCAGGCGGTAGCCCTTGAAGATGCCGCCGCGGCCGCTGGTTTGGGCGGCGCGATGGGTTGACAGGGTGCGCCAGCGGCGAACGGCCTCCTCGTCTTCGAAGAACGACAGCGACAGCACCTTGCGCGGGTCGCTGAGGCTCTGGAACCGCTCGACCGACAGGAAGCCTTCGACCTCTTCCAGCATCGGGCGCAGGGTGGCGGCGATGTCCAGATAGGCGCTTTGCTGGCCTTCCTCGGGCTCGACCTCGAAGATGACGGCGATCATGCGGTGGCCCCGTGCGGGGTCGAGACGCATTTCAGCCAGGTCCGGTCCTCGCGCAGCAGGAACTTTTCGCGCCGGGCGAAGTCATAGTTTTCGCGCCCGAGCGGATCGGCCGCCAGCCGCGCACGATACGCCTCGTAGGCGGCAAGGCTTTCGATGGTGTAGATGCCATAGGCGCGGGTCGAAGACCCTTCATGCGGCGCGAAATAACCGATCAGGCCCGCCCCGCAGCGCGGGATCGCCTGCCCCCAGTTGCGGGCGTAATGTTCGAATTGCTCGGTCTAGGTCGGGTCGATGTGATAGCGGATGATGCAGGTCAGCACGGTCAATCTCCTCTGTTTCGGGCCCAGACTAGCAGATTGCGCGGCGCACATGCTTCGATTACGATCAAACTATGAAAGAAGGCCCGGACATCGCCCATATCGCCGCGCTGATCGGCGAACCCGCGCGCGCGAACATGCTGACCGCGCTGATGACGGGGCAGGCGCTGACGGCAAGCGAGCTTGCCGCAGAGGCGGGTGTGATGTTGCCGACCGCCAGTTCACATCTTGCCAAGCTTCAGGCAGGGGGTTTGCTGACGTTGCGCAAGCAGGGCCGCCACAAGTATTTCGCGCTGGCCAGCGACGAGGTCGCGAAGGTGCTGGAGGGCCTCATGGGGCTTGCAGCGGGCAGCGGCCATCTGCGCACCCGCCGCGGCCCGAAGGATGCCGCGCTGAAAAAGGCGCGGGTGTGCTACAACCATCTGGCCGGTGAGATGGGCACCCGCCTTTACCGGCATTTCATGGCGGCGGGCTATCTGCAGGCGGAAACCGGTACGCTGCGCCTGACCGATGCCGGGCGGCAGTTCGTCCGCGGGTTCGGCGTCGAGCCCGACAGCCTCGCACGCGGGCGTGTGCCGCTCTGCCGCGAATGCCTCGACTGGAGCGAGCGAACCTCGCATCTGGCCGGCAGCCTCGGCCGGGCGCTTTATACCCGCATCGAAGACCTCGGCTGGGCCCACCGCGATGCGGGCACCCGCGCGGTGATCTTTTCCGCGCGTGGAGAGCAGGAATTCGAGCGGCGGTTGCTGCGGGGCTGACCGTCCGGCGGCGGACCCAGCCACCGCCCGCTATGCCGTTTTGCGGGCCGATCGGCGGCGCTGAAGGATTTGAACCGCCGTCTTGGCCAGAATGACCGTGACGACGATGACGATCAGCACGACCGAGATTGCCGCGATGGCGGGGTCGATGTTGTCGCGCAGCCCCATCCACATCATGCGCGGCAGGGTGATGACGTTGACCGAGGTGACAAAGATCGTCACCCCAATCTCTTCCCACGACAGCACGAAGGTCAGAAAGAACGCCGTCAGCACGCCAAAGCGGATGTTGGGCAAGATCACCCGCGTGACCCGCGTCAGCACCCCCGCCCCCATCGCCCGCGCGGCAAGGTCGATGCGCCGGTCCACCTGCGCCAGCGCGACCGTGATCAGGACCACCGCGAAGGGCGCGATCATCACCGCATGGGCCAGCGCCACCCCCGGCAGGGTGTCATAGGCAACGACGCTGTTGAACTGGCTGAGGCTGACCAGCAGAAAGTAAAGCGTCAGCGCCGAGACCACCGGCGGCGCCACCATCGGCAACAGCGCGATGCCCATCAGAACCGTGGCAAAGCGCGGCCGCAGCATCCAGATGCCAAGGCTGAAGAACAGCGCCAGCGTGGTCGCCACCACCGAGCTGAGCAGCCCGATGCGGATCGACAGCCACACCGCCTGCCCCCAGCCCGGATTGGTGATCAAATCCCGGTAGTGCCGCAGCGACCAGGCCCCCGAGGGCACCGAAAGATAGCGGTTCGGCGTGAACGACACCGGAATGACCGCGATCAGCGGCATCAGCAGAAACACCGCCACCAGCGCCGCGATCAGCGCCGCCAGCCGCCCCGGACGCCCGCCGCTCATCGCGGCACCGGCGGGCGCATGACCCGCATCAACAGCGCCAGCAAGACCCCCACCGCCACCATCAGGATAACGCTGACCGCCGCCGCCAACCCCCAGTTCGGGATCTGGAAGATGTA
Source organism: Paracoccaceae bacterium (assembly GCA_016124615.1). Classification (GTDB taxonomy): domain Bacteria; phylum Pseudomonadota; class Alphaproteobacteria; order Rhodobacterales; family Rhodobacteraceae; genus Solirhodobacter. The sequence continues at coordinate 807,915 of WGNF01000003.1, forward strand.
AAGGTAGATCAGCTCCGCCACCATCACGCTGCGCCCGCCGCCCAGGATCGCGGGCGTCACGAAGAACCCCAGCGCGAAGACGAACACGACCAGCGCCGCGCCAAGGATGCCCGCCGCCGTCATCGGCACGAACACATTCCGGAACACCCGCGCCCGGCTGGCCCCCATGCCGCGCGCCGCCATCAGCGCGCGCTCATCCAGATTGCGCATCGCCGAGGCGAGCGGGAACACCGCGAACGGGATCAGGTAATGCGTCATGCCGACGATCACGCCGAATTCGTTGCGCACCAGCGTCAACGGCTCGCTAAGGATGCCCAGCGATTGCAACCATTCGTTCAAGATACCCCGGTTCGACAGCAGGGCCAACCAGCCGAAGGCCCGCGTCAGCACCGAAATCCAGAACGGGATCAGGATGCACAGTTCGATCGCCAGCCGCTGCGCCGGGCTTCCCCGCACCCAGATCAGCGTGACCGCATAGGCCGCCAGCACCGAAAACAGCGTGACCAGCGTGCAGATGCGCAACGTGCGCACCAGGACCGACAGGATCAGCGGATCGCTCAGCGCGGCCTGATACTGCCCCAGTCCGGGCTCTGGCAGTGTCACGCTCCACCGCATGACGCCAAGGAAGGGCACCAGATAGGTCAGCCCGATGAAGGCCAGCAAGGGCCCAAGCAGAACGAACGTTCGCGTGGCGTTGGACATTGCGGACCCCTCTCAATAGATGCGCCGCCCCAGCGAACCGGGGCGGCGCCGGTTTCAGGCCGAGATGATCTTCAGGTATTCGTCCAGCGCCGCGCCGTAGTTGGTTTCATACCAGCCCATGTCCAGCGGGATCTGCTTGCTGAAGTTGGCCGGGTCGACCGGGTTGTAGCGCGCATCGGCGGCCGGGATCAGCGCATCGGCCGCCGGGTTGGCGGGCCCCTGCGCCAGCATGTTGAACATCACCACCTGTTCGGCCGGATCCTGCGCCGAGGCGATGAACTTCATCGCATTGGCCGCCCCGCCGGGGTTGCCCTTGATCACCGCCATCGCGCCCGGCGCGATCAGGCCCTGATCCCAGATGAACTTCACATCGCCGTTCGAGTCGGTCTCGATCAGCTTGGCCCGCGTCGACCAGATCAGCGCCATCGAGGCATCGCCGTTCATCAGCAGCGACTGGCTGTCAGCGCCGCCGCCCCAGAAGGCGACCACGTTCTTCTTGAAGTCGGCCAGCTTGGCATGGGCCCGCTTGATATCCAGCGGGTAAAGCTTGTCGGCCGCAACGCCGTCGGCCAGCAGCAGCGCCTCCCACATGCCGGCGCCCCATTTGTACATCGCGCGCTTGCCGGGGTATTTCGCCACGTCGAAGAAATCGGCCATGCCCTTGGGCGGGTTGGCGCCGAACTTCTTGGCGTCATAGGCGATGATGTAGCTGTAGAAGTAGCTCGACGCTGCATATTCCCAGCCAAAGCCGGGGCGCATCTTGGCCTTGTCGACCACGGTGTAGTCGATCGGCTCCATCATGCCCTGCTTGCCCAGCGACTGCGCCGAAAACGGGTCGGCATCCACGATGTCCCAGCTTGGCTTGCCGCTTTTGAACTGGGCGGTGATGCCGCCCTCGGTCGGGCCCGATCCGTCCTGCTTGACGGTGATGCCGGTCGCGGCCTTGAAAGGCGCGCCATAGGCGGTGTCGTAGGCCGCGCTGGCATCGCCGCCCCAGTTCACGAACACCAGTTCGCCCGAGTCGGCCAGCACCGGCGTGCCGCGCAGGCTGAGCGCGCTGGTGCCCAGCAGCGCTACCGCAAGCTGGGTGAACCGCCGCCGCGAGATTTCGCCCTTGCGGGCGCGGTCGGCAAGGATGTCGAGGCAGTCTTCTTCAAAACGTTCGTTCATTTTCAGTCTCCCCGTTTCTGGTTTGTTGATGATCCGGGGGCCAACCTGCCCCCCGGCCGGTGGCTACAAGAAAAACCCCTGCTCTTCGGGCCAACCGGCCCAGATTTCAGCGCCCTGCCGCAGGCCCTGCGGCAGGGCCGCGGTTGCCACCGACAGGGTCAGCGCAATGCCGCCTCTGGTGCGCAGTTCCAGCCGCGTCTCGGCGCCGAGGTAGATCACCTCGTCGATGCGCGCGCACACCGCGTTGCCGTCCGGCGCCGCCTCGGACAGCCGCATGTATTCCGGTCGCACTGCCAGCAGCCCGCTGACGCATCCCGCGCCCGCCGCCGCGCGGATCACGCCGCCCTCGAACCGCCCGCAGGCCCCCGCGGCGTCGGGCGCCACATCGGTCAAAGGCAGGATGTTGATATCGCCCAGAAATTCCGCCACGAACCGGTTCGCGGGCCGTTCGTAGACCTCTTGCGGGCTGGCGAGTTGCTGCAGCTTGCCGTGGTCGAAGATCGCCACCCGGCTTGACAGCGCCAGTGCCTCTGACTGGTCATGGGTCACGAAAACGAAGGTGGTGCCGGTTTCGCGGTGCAGCCGCCGCACCTCGTCCTGCATCTGGCCACGCAGGTTCTTGTCCAGCGCCGAGAAGGGTTCATCGAGCAGCAGCACCGGCGGCTCGTAGGCCAGCGCGCGGGCCAAAGCCACCCGCTGCTGCTGCCCGCCCGACAGGCCCGCGGGGCGTTTGTGCCCATGCCCGCCCAGACCGACCATCTCGACCATTTCCGCCACCCGGCGGCGCACCTCGGCCGCGCTGCGGCGTTGCACCTTCAGCGGAAAGGCGATGTTCTGTTCCACCGTCATGTGGGGGAAAAGCGCGTAGCCCTGAAACACCATCCCGAAGGCGCGTTCTTCGGCCGGCATCTTGGTCACATCGCGGCCATCCAGCGTCAGCCGCCCGAAGGTCGCCGGTTCGAACCCGGCAAGGATCATCAGGAAGGTGGTTTTCCCCGATCCGGACGGCCCCAGCAGCGTCAGGAACTCGCCCCGCCCGATCGTCAGGCTGATATCGTCAAGCGCGGCAAACGACCCGAACCGCTTGCCAATCCCCTCTGCCCCGATTTCGGCCGCCTTGATGTTCTGCAAACCTCGCCCCTTCCAGCTTCCCGAAAGCGTAAGGTCCAGCGAAGCCACCATGCAAAGGATAGTTTTTCACACATTCGGCAAATATGGTTTGCCGACCTAGCCGATCCGCCCGCCGGGCACGCCGCCGTTGGCCTGCGCCTTGCGACGCTCTTCCAGCAGCCAGCCGCGAAACGCCGCGGCGGCGGGGGTCGCGAGCCGCTGCGGCGGCGCTACCAGAAAATACGACCGGGGAGAGCGCACGGTCAGTTCGAAAAGCCGCACCAGCCGCCCCTCGTTCAGCGCATCCTCGCTGAGCACGACATCGCCCATCACGATCCCCTGCCCGGCCTGCGCCGCGGCATAGACAAGGTGCATGTCGGAAAAGATCACGCCGCTGGCGCCGATTGTCGGATCCATCCCGGCCAGTTGAACCCAGGCCTGCCAGTCTTCGTGATCGGCCAGATGCAGAAGCCGCCCCCGCAGCGCGTCGGCCGGGTCGGTCATCGCCCCCAGCCGGTTCGCCAGCGCCGGGCTGCACAGCGGGGTCGAGACCACGTCCTGCAAATGCTCCACCTCCATCTCTGGATGGGTGCCAAAGCCATAAGAGATGAACAGATCCACCTCGGGGCTGGTCACCTCGCCCAGACGCTTGGGGGTCACGATGGTCAGTTCCACATCCGGAAAGGCGGCATTGAACCGGCCAAGCTTGTTGCACAGCCAGCTTGCCGCAAAGCCCGGCGCGCAGCTAACGGTCAGCTTGCCCGCCACGCCGCGTTCAGCATTGCGCACCGCCGAGCCCGCGATCGCCTGCAGGGCCTGCCGGATATCCGCCGCGTAAGACTGGCCCTGCGGCGTCAACTCGATATGGGTGCCGACCCGCGTCACCAGCGCAAAATCCAGATCACGCTCCAGCAGCCGCAGCTGGTGGCAGACGGCGCTGCGGGTCAGGTTCAGCTCTTCCGCCGCCTGCCACACCGTGCCCATCCGGGCAAAACTTTCCAGCGCCCGCAGCGCCTGAGTTGAAGGAATCCGCGCCATCGCCGCCTCCGGGTCCACCGGCAAAGACTGCCGCGAAACCACGGCACATTCCAGCGTCTTGGTGAAAGTGATTTGCCGAAGACAGGAAAAGGTTTCGCTTTTTGCCGCCTCCGGGTCGCGTGTAGCTCTGGGGGAAGGAGGAACCTCATGGCCCTGACCGCCGCCCAGACCGATGCCGCCGCCCACGTCACCGCGATGTCCCGCGAGCTTTCGGCATGGACCGCGCAGATCTTCGACTTCGGCGAAACGGCGTGGCGCGAATACCGGTCGGCGGCGTGGTATGTGGAGACGCTCCGCGCGCAGGGCTTCACCGTCGAGGAAGGGTCGGGCGGGATGCCCACCGCCTTCTGCGCCGAATGGTCGAACGGCGCCGGGCCGGTGATCGGCATGTATGCGGAATATGACGCGGTGCCCGGCAATTGTCAGGCCGCCCTGTCCCATCGCGCACCGCGCGCCGGGTTGGGATATGCGGCGGGCGGGCATACCGACCCGCATTCCGGCCTTGGCATCAGCGGGCTTGGCGGGTTGCTCGCGACCAAATCCGCGATGGAACGCTTTGGCATCAAGGGCGGCCTGCGCTTCACCGGCGAGCCTGCGGAGAAGGTGCGCGGATCGAAGCCGATCCATGCCGCCAAGGGCTATTACGACGGGCTGGCCGGGATGCTGTCGTTCCATCCGTTCTACATGCTGCCGATGTGCAATACCGTGCGCTGGGACACGCACTGCGGCGCGGCCTATGCGATGGTCTACCGCTTTCTGTGCGACGAGCCGGAACGCTGGGGCGTCCATGACGGCGCGCCGATCCCGCAATCGCATTCCGCCGTGCGCGCGCCCGGCGCGAACGATGCGCTGATGCTGATGTATCAATCGTCCAAGGCGCTGCGCGAGGCGATGCTGCCGCATCAGGGCGGCTGGTCGATTTCCGAGGCGATCCTGACCGCGGGGCAAGCCACCGCCGACAACCTGCCCGCCGGGCTGGCCGAGGTGCAATACATGATCCGCGTGCCGACCATCGCCATGGCCGATCAGGTGACGGCGGTGCTGGATCGCAACGCCGCCGCCGCCGCCGCGATGACCGGTTGCCGCTGGGAACGCCACTGGGTCAGCAAATCGCGCCACGGTCTGGCCAACCACGCCATCGCCAGCACCGTGTGGGACGCGCTGCAATCGGTCGGCGCGCCGGTCTGGGACGATGCGGCCAAGGCCGTCGCGCGGGAAATCCAGACCAACCTCGGCATCGCCCCGATGGCGGACCCCTTCCTCGACGAATGCACCCGCCTGATCGACCCCGAAGCCGCCGAGGCGATCCTGCGCCGCGACCTGCCGCCCTCGCAGCTCAATTCCACCTCCGACGATTACACCGACATGAGCTGGCACGCCCCGACCGCGCGGTTCTACATCGCGCGGCCTGCGCTGAAGGCACCCGCCGGGGCAAGCTATCCGGCCTGGGTGATGAACGCGCTTGGCGGCATCCCCGCGACCATCGACCCGATGGTGCAGACCGCCGCCAAGGTGCTGGCCCTTTCGGCCCTGCGTTTGCTGGAGGATGAGGCCGCGCGCGCCGCCGCGATGGATGAATTCCGCACCCGCACCGGGGGCGGCATCGGTGGCACCGCATGGTGCGCGCCGCTCTGCGATTACGATCCGCCGATCCATTTCCGATGGCCCGAATATGTGACCACCGCGCGCGGGCGCGACTGGTGGATACCCTCCGCCATGCCCGGCGCCTGACCCTGAACCCCGGAGAAACCGCCATGACCACCGATCGCTTTTCCCTGCAACGCCGTGCCCCCAAGGGCGGCACCGCCCCCCTGCAAGGCTGGGGTTTCCGCAACGAGACGGACCCGCTGACCGACGTGCTGCTCGGCTCGCCCGCGCATCTGCGCCACCTGTCCACCTCGTCACTGTCGCGCAAATTCCTGCGCGAGGCGCCCTGCAACATTCAGGTCGCCCAGTCGCAGCACGCCGAACTGGTGCAGGCCTATGAACATTTCGGCGTGAAGGTGCATATGCACACCCCCTCGCCGGAACTGCCGATGCAGGTTTATGCGCGCGATTCCAGCGTGATGACCCCCTACGGCGCGATCATCACCGCGATGTCGCAATGGTGGCGGCGGGGCGAGAACTATGCCGCGATCCGCACCTATGAACAGTTGGGCATCCCGATCTACGACATGGTGACGGCGGGCACTTTCGAGGGCGGCGATTTCAACGTGATCGAAGACGGCTGCGTGCTGATCGGCTGCGGCGGCGCCCGCACGCAGGAAGAAGGCGCGCGGCAGGTGCAAGGGTGGTTCGAGGCCGAGGGCTGGGAAACCCGCATCGCCTTCATCGACGAATATTATGTGCATATCGACCTGATGGTGGTGCCGATCGCGGAAAAGCTGACCGCCGTCTGCCTCACCTGCACCGATCCCGCCATCGTGGACTGGCTGAAGGCGAAGGGGCACGAGATCATCGACGTGCCGTTTCAGGATACGATGGCGCTTGGCTGCAACTTCATGTCCTTGGGCCGCGACCGGGTGGTGGCGCCGACCTCCTCCAGGACTCTGATCGCCCAACTCAAGGCGCGCGGCTTCGACGTTGCCGCCGTCGACATGAGCGAGATTTCCAAGACCGGCGGCGGCATCCACTGCATGGCGCAGGCACTGAAACGCGAGGCTGCATGACGCTGACGGAAGAGCTTCGGGCGGCGCTGTCGCCCGGAGCGGTCCTGACCGGACCCGACATTCCCGAAGGCGCGCGCAGCGATGCCAGCGGGGTGGGCCGGAGCCTGCCGTTGCTGCTGCTGCGCCCGTCCAGCACCGCCGAGGTTTCGGCAGCGCTGCGCATCTGCGCGCGCCACGGCCAGACGGTCGTGCCACAGGGCGGCATGACCGGGCTGGCGGGGGGCGCCTGCCCGGCCGCCACCGATGTCGCGCTGTCGCTGGAACGGCTGGATGTGATCGCCGAAATCGACGCCGAAGCCTCGTGCATCACGCTCGGCGCCGGGTGCATCCTGCAAACGGCGCAAGAGGCTGCGGCGGCCGCCGGGTTTCAGTTCCCGGTCGATCTTGGCGCGCGCGGCAGCGCCACGATCGGCGGCATGATCGCCACCAACGCGGGCGGGGTTCGCGTCATCCGCCACGGCATGATGCGCGACAATCTGCTGGGGCTGGAGGTTGTGCTTGCCGACGGCACCATCCTCAGCCATCTGGCCAAGGTGCGCAAAGACAACACCGGCTACGCGCTCGGCCAACTGATCGCCGGGTCGGAAGGCACGCTGGGCGTGATCACCCGCGCCACGCTGCTGTTGCACCCGATGCCGCTTGCGCGCGAAACCGCCCTGTGCGCGCTCGACCGTTTCGCCGACGTGCTGGCGCTGCTTGCCCTCGCGCGGTCCGAATTGCCCGGCCTTTCCGCTTTCGAGGCGATGTGGCAGGGCTATTTCGCGCTGAACCAGCAGGCCGAAAACCTGCGCCTGTTCCCCGCGCCGCCGCCCTTCACCGTGATCCTTGAAACCGAAACCTCCGGCGGGCCCGGCAAATCCGCCGTGCTCGAAGACCTGCTGGCGACGGCGATGGACCGCGCCGTCATCACCGACGCGCTGATCGCCCAGTCCGACCGCGATGCGCGCAGCTTCTGGGCGGTGCGCGAGGGGCACCATCTGGACCGCCTGCTGCCGGGCTTGCTGAACCTCGACGTCAGCCTCGCCACCGGCGAGATGGGGGCCTTTGCCGATGCCGTCGCAACCCGCATCGCCGCCGACTTCCCGACGGCGCGAGTGCATTTCTTCGGCCATGTCGGCGATGGAAACCTGCACCTTGCGCTGCACCTGCCGCAGCCCGACGCGCGCGCCGCCCATGCGGTCGAGGCCATCGCCTACGACACCTTGCGCGCCTTCGCCGGCTCGGTCTCGGCCGAGCATGGCATTGGCACGCTCAAGCGCGACTGGCTGCAACACTCGCGCAGCGCGGCCGAGATTGCAACGATGCGGCAGCTGAAAGCCGCGCTGGACCCGCGGCACATCCTGAACCCCGGCAAGGTCTTGCCCGACGCGGACTAGCAACAGGCGGGCGCGGAATTTACCTGTTCCGTGCCGCAAACCGCCCTAGGTTGACCACAAGCCCGCCATCACCCCAAGGAGGCCCGACATGGCACGCATCCCCTCGCTGATCGTTGCGGCGATGCTGGCGGCCACCGCCGCCCATGCCGATACCAGCGCCGCCTTGCCGGATCTTGGCGCCGCTAGCGCGGTGCGGGACAAGCTTGCCGCTGCACAACCGGTGACGGCCGAACATGCGATGGTGGTCACCGCCCAGCACCTGGCAACCGGGATCGGCGTCGATATCCTGCAAAAGGGCGGCAATGCGGTCGATGCGGCGGTGGCGGTCGGCTATGCGCTGGCGGTGGTGCATCCCTGCTGCGGCAACATCGGCGGCGGCGGGTTCATGGTCGTCCACCTTGCCAGCGGCCAGAACCTGTTCCTCGACTTCCGCGAAAAGGCGCCGCTTGGCGCCACGCCGACCATGTTTCAGGACGCGGATGGCAATGTGGTGCCCGCGCGCAGCCGCGAGTCCTGGCTGGCGATCGGGGTGCCGGGTACGGTGATGGGGCTTGACGAGGCGCTGACCACCTACGGCACCATGACCCGGGCCGAGGTGATGGCCCCCGCCATCGCCCTTGCGCGCGACGGGTTCGTGCTGAATGCCGCCGATGCGCAAATCCTTGCCCTGCGCACCAAGGACTTTGCCACCCAGCCCAATGTCGCCCGCATCTTTCTGCACCCCGACGGCCAGCCCTATGCGGCGGGCGAGCGTCTGGTGCAGCCAGAACTGGCCAAGACGCTGGAGTTGATCGCCAGCGACGGCCCGGACGCCTTCTACAAGGGCCCGGTCGCGCAGGCGATCGTTGCCGCCAGCCAGCAGAACGGCGGCCTGTTCACGCTGCAGGACTTCGCCGACTACACCGCGCCGTGGACGGAACCGGTCAGCTGCGGCTATCGCGGCTATCAGGTGATCTCTTCGCCGCCGCCGAGTTCGGGCGGCACCACGGTCTGCGAAATCCTGCAGATCGTGCAGCCCGACCCGTTCGCCAGCTGGGGCTTTGGCTCGCCCCGGGTCACCCATTCCCTTGTCGAGGCGGAACGCCGCGCCTTTGCCGACCGCAACACCTATCTGGGCGATCCGGCCTTCGTGACGAACCCTATCGCCGCGCTCTTGTCGCCCGCCCATACCGCCGCGATCCGCGCCACGATCAAGCCGGATCAGGCCACGCCGTCGGCAGAGGTGCAGGGCAGCCTTGGCGCCGACGAGGGGATGCACACCACGCATTATTCGATTGTCGATGCCAAGGGCAACGCGGTCGCCGTCACCTACACGCTGAATTTCTTCTTCGGCAACGGCAAGATCGCGGGCGACACCGGGTTCCTTCTGAACAACGAGATGGACGATTTCACCTCGCGCCCCGGCGTCGCCAACGCTTTCGGGCTGGTGCAGGGCAAGATCAACGAGGTTCAGCCCGGCAAGCGCCCGCTAAGCTCGATGGCGCCGACCATCGTGCTGAAGGACGGCGCGCTGTTCATGGTCACCGGCAGCCCCGGCGGGTCGACGATCATTTCGACGGTGCTGGAAACCATCCTGAACGTCGTCGACTTCGGCATGAACATGCAGCAGGCGGTCGATGCGCCGCGCCTGCACCACCAATGGCTGCCGGATGAGGTTTCGGTGGAATCCGGCTACCTGACGCCTGACAGCCAGACGACCCTTGCCGCGATGGGCTATCAGTTCAAGGAACGCGCGCCCTGGGGCGCGGACGAGGCGATCCTGCGCGATCCCGCCACGGGCGTTCTGCAAGGCGCCAACGACGACCGCCGCCCCTCGGGGCTGGCGCAGGGCTACTAGGGCTACATCATCATCGCCTCGGGCTGCAGTGCGTCGTAGCGCCCGCGGAACTGTTCGAACACGGCCAGCGTGCGCCGCGCGATGCCGGTCCAGCCGAACGAGCGGCGGGCAAAGCGGGCGCCTTCAACCGTCAGCGCCTCGCGCAGCCGGGGATATTGCAGCGGCATGTTCAGCATGGCGGCGAATTCCTCGGGCCGCTTGGGGTCGGCGACCAGCGCGTGACGGCCAAACTCCACCTGTTCGTGCAGCCCGCCGTGGATCGTCATCACCGTGGGCGTGCCGCAGGCCATCGCCTCGACCGCCGTCATCCCGAACGGCTCATAGCGCGAGGGCAGCGCGAACACGCCGGGCGCGCGGTAGTGGTCGGCAAGATCGGCATCCTCGACATAGCCGCGCCAGTCGACCGCATCCGCCACCCCGGTCTCGGCCGCGACCGCCTTCCACTGGTCGAGAAGCGCGAGGTCGGCCTGGGAATTCGCCCCCGCCGCCAGCACCAGCCGCGCCTCGGGTTGCAGCACCTTCAGCGCCGGCAGCGCCTGAATGATCAGGTCGTAGCCCTTGTTCTCGGCGGCGCGGCCGACGACGTAGGCATCCATCGGCCCGATCCCCAGCCGCGCCCGTGCCGCCGCCACCCGGTCGGGCGTGGCGGGGGTGAAACGGTTTTCGTCGATCCCCGGCGGGATCATGGTGATGTGGTCGCGGGGCAGCAGATATTCGGTAGCGATCACATCCACCTGCTGCTCGGACGTGGCGATGACGTGGTCGCAGGTGCGGTAAAGCACGAACTCCTTGCGGATACGCTCTTCGAAGCGGTAGCCGTCCATCTCTTCGGGGGCGGTGCCCGCCATGTCGTGCTGCTTCCACCAGCCCAGCGAATGCGGCGTGTGGATATGCGGGATCTGCAATTCCTCGGCGATCTTCTGGCCCGAGACACCGGCATCCCAATAGTGGCTGTTGACCACGTCATAATGCAGCTTGCGGGCGCGGATCGCGGCCAGCACGTTGGTAACGAAGTCGCCGTACCAGTCGTGCATGTCCTCCTTGCGGATGAAGTTCCGGCCGCCGAAGGGAAAGCGCAAGATACGCAGGTTGTCGTTGATGATGTCCTCGGCGGGCTGATCCTCGAACCGGCGGGTCATCACGTCGACCTTGTAGCCGAGCCGGGCGAAGCGCTTGGCCAGTTCAAGCACGAAGACCACCTGACCGCCGGTGTCGGGTTTGCCCAACTCGGGCGAGCCCGCGACATAGCCGTGCAGCGAGATCATCAACAAAGAGCCAGTTGGCTGTGGCATGATGCAATCCGTCCTTTTCATTGGGCGGGCGTCAGCTAGCCGGGCAGAATACCCAGCGCGATCAACCCCTCATGCACGCCTGCCGCGTAGGGCGCCCGCGCGCGATAGCTCTTGGCCGGGGGCATGGCCAAGGTCAGTTCCGGTCGGGCATTGCCGACGGCGATGGCGCGGGCTGCTACTTCAAACATAGTAAGATCATTGCCAGAGTCACCCGCTGCGACCACCCGATCGGCAGGAATGCACAACCTTTCGGCGAGAAACCGCGTAGCGGCGTCCTTTCCGGCACCCGGCGAAATCAGGTCGAGATCGCTTTCGCCGGAATGGACCGCGCGCACCGGCAGGCCCGCAGCGGCCAGCGCCGCCAGCACGCGATCGCGGTTGGCGGCACCGGGCACGGCAAAACTTGCCTTGGCGCGGGTCTGGAATTCGGCAGCATGGGGCGTGAAGCCCATGCCCTGCACCAGCGCAAAGATGTCATCGCGCGGCCAGCCGTCGAACCGGGCGGCCCAGTCGGCGTCGGGCACCCCGGCAATGCGGATTTCGGTGCCCATCGCGGTAATCACCGCATCCGGCGCGAAATCGCGCGGAAACGTGGTGGCAAGGGTGGCATCGACACTCGCCGCCGGGCGCGAGGAATTGAGCGCGACGCGAAGCCGGTCGCGATGCGCCGCAGCCGCCGCCCAAAGCCGCGCCAGCCCCTCGGCGTCGCCGGTCAGCGTGCCGTCAATGTCGCTGACGAGAAGCCAGGGCCCGCCATTGGCCCTGCCCGTCATTCCTCCACCCCTCCGCCGGTCATCAGTTCGGGGGTGTGGGTGGCGGTGTAGATCATTTCGGGCGCATGTTCGATCACCGGGCGGCTGAGTGTCTCGACCGTCACGCCGCGCAGGCCAACGGCGGCGGATTCGACGTAGAAGCCGACGGCCCCGGCAACGTAGCTTTCATCGACCAGGCTCAGCACAACATAGCTGTCGATCGAAACCTCCAGATAGGTGCCGTGCGCCACCACCTCGATGCGCCAGGGCCCGTGGTCCGAGCCGCGGAATTGCGCCTCCTGCAAGGGATCGTAGCGGAACGCATGTTCGAACTCGGGCGATGGATTGGCGCCCCAGGCGCGCATCTGGGCCACCCCGTTCACCAGATCGAGCGCGAGGTAATAGCCGTCGCCCTCGCCATTCACCCGCAGCACGAGGCCGGTCTTGCCAGAACCTTCCAGCACGACCTCGGCCCGCAGCCGAAATTCTTCATGCTCGCCGGGCAGCAGGAAAGCCTCGAACCCGCTCGCGCAACTCAGAAACACCATGTCGCCGCGCGCCTCGGCGCGGGCACGCGGATTGCCGAACAGCGGCAGGCAATCGCCCGGCCCCGCCAGCCGCAGGGTTTCCGTCACCAGACCGTCGAAGACGTGGCAGGACTTCAGCCGCAGCCGACCACCGGGGCCAATGGCGATCTCTTTCGGCGGCGGCAGCAGTTTCTTCGCCACCTCCTTGCCATAGACGATCTCGGTCTTCGAAAAGAAGCTGAACAGCAAAAGCCGCCCGCCGTTGCGGCAGATGCGCCCGGCGTAGTTGCCATGCGGCAGCAGCACGTTGTCGAAGAAATTCTCATACGGCCCGTCGAGCGTGTCGGCGTACCAGTAGTGGATCTTGGTGTCCTCGCGGATCGAGCCCATCAGGTAGTAACGGCCGTCGAAGCGAAAGAGGTTCGGCACCTCGACATCGTCATAAAGCCCCGGCCGGTGCAGCGGCGGGCCGAATTCAAACCGGTCCGGCGCCACTTCGCGGGCAAGACCGACGCAGCCGCGGCGGATCACCGGGCCGTCTTTCCCGCGCGCGGCCACAAGCAGAAGGCGGGTGCCGGTTTCGGGTTCATGATAGAAAAACGGGTCGCGGAAGCTGACCCAGTGGCGGCCCTCATCGACGCCGGATTCATAGTGCGGCCCGCCGATTTCCATCGGATAGGGCGCCCCCGCCCGTTTCCAGGTGTAAAGGTCGGTGGACCGCGCAAGGCCGACGCGCTGGACGCGGCCGAACTCTGACCGCGTCAGCCCGGTGTAGAACATCCGCCAGCCGCCCGCCCGGTCCGGATCGGGCGTGACATGCATGGTCCACAGCATGTCATCGTCCCACTCGCCAGGTTCGCCCACGAAAAGCGCGTTTTTCACCCGCCGCCAGGATAGCCCGTCGGCGCTGACGGCATGGGCGATGAAGTCATGGTTCGGCAGGACAAGGTGAAAGAGGTGGTAAAGCCCGTCATGCCAGACCACGTCGACATCGCCGATGTCGGATCGCAGAAACCCGTGTGAAGCATACATGGCCCCATGTTTGACGGACCGTGCCGAAAGGTAAACCCTTTATCCGGTCAATCGTCCGCTATCGCCCAGGGACGGGCCGCCTTGGCCCGGCGTTCAGCTTTCTTCCACGAAATGCCCGACAAACTGGCGGCGCAGTTCCGGCAACTCGCTCAGGATCGAATCGAGGTGGGCGCGCATCGCCTCGCTCGCCGCCACCGGGTCGCCGGACTTGACCGCCGCCATGATGGCGCGGTGCTGGGCGATGATCCGGTCGAGCGGCGAGATCAGCTCGACGGCCAGAAACCGCACCCGGTCCATCTGCGCCTTCACGTTTTCCAGCAGCTTCCACGCCGCCGGGCGCTTTGCGATCAGCGCGAGTTCGGCATGGAACGCCTCGTCGAGAAAGTAGAACTGCTCGCGGGCTTCCTCGCGGGCCTCGGCCTCGCGTTCCGCGGCTTCCTGCTGCCGGGCCAGATGCTGCTCCAGCGCGCGCCGTCCCGGCTCGGTGATCTGGCGCGCCGCCTCGGCGGCAATCGCAATCTCCACCGCCTGCCGCACGAAACGGGCGTCGTTCACCTCGCTCATCGAGATGCGGGCGACCTGCGTGCCCCGCTGTGGCAGCACCCGCACCAGACCGGCCTCGGACAGCTTGATGAACGCCTCGCGCACCGGCTGGCGCGAAATGTCGAACCGCCGCGCAATCTCCTGCTCCGACAGCATCTCGCCCGGCTGCATCCGGTGGGTGATGATCGCGGTCCGCAGCGCGCGCTGCACGAAGGCCGCGATGGGCTCGTGGGCTTGGCGTTCGAGAAAGGGAAATTGCGTGACCATGCATCCTGCTTCTCACACTTTCCGAGCGTTGACAACGATGCTCTACCATTCTAGTATGGTGAGATAATTTGCAGACGCGCAGGTGACGCCTTCACCCCCGCGCCACGCGAAAAATTGCAGGTCGGCCCCGTCGATCGCCGGGGCCGGATCGGCTTAAAAACGTTCACAACAGGGAGGAAGACACGTGCAAGACCATTCGATCAACCGCCGGACTTTGCTGACAGGCGCCGCCGGAGCGGCCGCGCTTCTGGCTGCGGGCCGACCTGCGCTCGCGCTCAACATGCCATCGTCGCCGGTGTCGCTGAACATCGTCGATGTGGCGGGCAACCTGGCGCTGACGCAAAAGCCGATCCAGAACTACGTGAACGCCAACCCCAAGCTCGTCTCGGCCGTCAACTTCTCCAAGGCGCCCGCGCCGGAACTGCCGGGCAAGATCAAGGCGCAACAGGGCGCCAACCGCGTCGATATCGACCTCGTCCTGACCGGGACAGACGATCTTTCCGCCGGGATCGACCAGGGCCTGTGGGTCAAGCTTCTGCCCGACCATGCCGGCGACCTGCCCGACCTTGGCAGCCTTTACCTTGATCAGGCCAACAAGATGCAGGCGCTGGCGCAGGGGTTCGGCGTGCTGGTCAGCTATTACCCCTCGGGTCCGCTGATCGAATACATGCCCGACCGGGTGAAACAGGTGCCGACCTCGGCCGAGGAATTGCTGGCCTGGGCCAAGGCAAACCCGAACAAGTTCATGTATGCCCGCCCCGCGAACTCCGGCCCCGGCCGCACCTTCCTGATGGGCCTGCCGTGGATCCTGAAGGACAAGGACCCGATGGATCCGGTGAACGGCTGGGCCAACACCTGGGCCTACCTCGCCGAACTGGGCAACTACATCGAATACTACGCCACCGGCACCACCCCCACGATGAAGGAACTGGGCGAGGGTACGCGCGACATCATCGCCACCACCACCGGCTGGGACATCAACCCCCGCGTTCTGGGCATCGTGCCGAAAGAGGCGAAGGTGGGCACGCTGGCCGGGTTCCACTGGGTGACGGACGCGCATTACATGTGCATCCCCAAGGGCGTCAGCGACGACAAGGTAGCCGTGCTGCTGGACCTGATGAGCTACATGCTGAAGCCCGAGGCGCAGGCCTATGCCTATGACGAGGGCTATTTCTATCCCGGCCCGGCGGTGAAGGACGTGCCGCTGTCGCTGGCGCCGAAGTCGAGCCAGGACGCGCTGGCCGAATTCGGGCGGCCGGAATACGACAAGATGATCGCCGACAACCCGAAGGAACTGCCGCTCGACCCGCAGAAAATGGTCGTGGCGTTCCAGATGTGGGACAAGATGATCGGCTCGAAGAAGGGCTGACCCCCGCCTCACCCCCAGGGCCCGCCGCCAGCCTCGCGGCGGGCCCTTCTCACGCAACGACCTTCGGGGCGACGGATTTTTCATGGCGATCATCTCGAAAGACTTTCGCGCCCTGCGGCTCGACAATGTGCAGCGCGACTTCGGTGCCTTCAACGCGCTGAAGGGCATCACGCTCGACATCGCGCGGGGCGAGTTCGTGGCGCTGCTGGGCCCCTCGGGCTGCGGCAAGTCCACCGCGCTGAACTGTGTGGCGGGGCTGTTGCCGTTGACCGACGGCACGATCAGCCTTGACGACACGCGGATCGACCAGTTGAGCCCGGAACATCGCGGCTTTGGCATGGTGTTCCAGAACTACGCGCTGTTTCCGCACATGACGGTGGCGCGCAACGTCGGCTTTGGCCTTGCGATGCGGGGCGAGAGCAAGGCCAACATCGTCGAGCGCGTCGCCGAGGCGCTGCGGCTGGTCCGGCTGGAAGGTCAGGCCGACAAGCTGCCGGGCCAGCTGTCAGGCGGCCAGCAGCAGCGGGTGGCCATCGCCCGCGCCATCGTGGTGGCGCCGCCGCTGGTGATGATGGATGAACCGCTGTCGAACCTCGACGCCAAGCTGCGGCTGGAAATGCGGGCCGAGATCCGGCGCATCCACGCCCATCTGGGTTCCGCCACGATCTACGTCACCCACGATCAGGACGAGGCGCTGTCGCTCGCCGACAGGATCGTGGTGATGCGGCAGGGCGAGGTGCGTCAGGTCGGCACGCCGGAAGCGCTTTACGCCCGCCCGGCAACGCTCGACGTGGCCGAGTTCATGGGGTTCCGCAACCTGCTGCCCGGCCGGATCGACACCGGCACCCAGGGCGCCGCCGCCGTGGTCACGGTCGAGGATACCAGTTGCACCGGCACCCCGGTCGGCCCGCTTCAGCCCGGCGCGGTGACGCTGGCGATCCGGCCCGACGACCTCAGCCCGCGCGACGATGGCCCCTTTGCGGCGCACGTCGAGCAGGTGGAATACCGCGGCCGCGCCTTCTTCGGCATCGCCGCGACCGGGCGCGGCACCAGCCTGCACTTCCATTCCCCCGTCCGCGTCAAGCAGGGCGAGGCGCTGCGCCTTGGCGCCGATCCGGACCGCATCCTGATTTACGGGGCCGCGCCATGACGGATGCCGCGCTCCCGCACCGGGCCGCATCGGCCAGCCTGCGCCAGCGTCTGGCCCGTCGTGGCGTTGATGCCACCACGCTGCTGGTGCTGCCCGCCGCGCTGACCATCCTCGGACTGTTCGTCTATCCGTTCCTCGAGGGGCTGGTGCTGTCGCTGCTGCCCAAGACCGGCGGCACATTCTCGAACTACGCCAAGTTCTTCTCGGACCCGTTCCTCTATCAGACGATCCCCACGACGCTGGGCATCGCGGTGCCTGCGACGCTGGCCAACATCCTGTTGTCGGTGCCGGTCGCGCTGCGCGTGCGCAAGATGAAGCGGCAACGCTTCCTGACCACGATCCTGGTGATCCCGATCACGCTGGGCACCGTGCTGGTGGCCGAGGGGTTGCTGAACTATCTTGGCCCGCAGGGCTGGCTGAACCGCACGCT
The DNA here is from genome assembly GCA_016124615.1 of Paracoccaceae bacterium. Lineage (GTDB taxonomy): Bacteria > Pseudomonadota > Alphaproteobacteria > Rhodobacterales > Rhodobacteraceae > Solirhodobacter. The sequence continues at coordinate 825,179 of WGNF01000003.1, forward strand.
GATCACGCTGCATCTGATCAGCCATCCGGTGCGGCTGGTGCACAATTACTGGGGCGTGTTCTGGTCGCTGGTGATCTCGGGCTTTCCGTTCACCTTCCTGCTGACGCTTTCCTATGTCACCGGGATCGACCCGAGCCTGGAACGCGCGGCATCGACCCTTGGCGCCGGGCCGCGGGCGCGGTTTCGCACCATCCTGCTGCCGCTCATGGCCTCGGGGCTGGCGATCACCTTCTGCCTCAGCTTCGTGCAGGCTTTCGCGGTGTTCCCCTCGGCCGTCCTCGTCGGTTCACCCGCAGGCTCGACCCGCGTGATCTCGATCGCCGCGTTTCAGGCCGCGTATGAGACTTATGACGACAGCCTCGCCTCTTCCATCGCCATGATCATGGCGGCGATCCAGCTGGTCATCGTCGTCCTCGTGCTGGCCGGGCGGGGCTTTCTTTATCGTGGCCCGGCCTCGGGCGGAAAGGGTTAGCCATGCGCGACATCAGCACCGGCGAATCCTCGATCCTCGATCGCATCTGGATCCTTGCGGTCTGGACCTTCGTCGGGTTCTTCATCCTGAACCTGATCGGCGTGGTGGGTGCCGTTCTGGTCGACAGCTTCGCCACCCGCTGGCTTGGCACCTGGTTGCCGACCGGCTTTACCTGGCACTGGTATCTGGATGCCTGGCAAGAGTTTCAGCTGGGCAAGATCCTGACCGTCACGTTCGAGGTGGTCGGCGCGGTGGTGCTGATCTCCGGCGTCCTGGGCGTTCCCGCCGCCTATGCCCTGTCGCGGCGCGACTTTCCCGGCAAGCAGGCGGTGATGCTCCTGTTCCTCTTGCCGCTGCTGGTGCCGCCGATGACCATCGGCATCCCGCTGGCCACCGTGCTTTACCGCTTTGGCGTGGGCGGCACGATCTGGGGCGTGATCCTTGCGAACCTGGTGCCGTCGCTGCCCTTCGTGATCCTGATCACGATCCCCTTCATCGACCAGATCGACCAGCGCGTGGAAGCCGCCGCGCGGGTGTTCGGCGCCAACACGTTCAAGCTGTTCGTCTACGTACTGATGCCGCTCTTGACCCCCGGCATCCTTGCCGCGCTGCTGCTGGTGCTGGTGCGCACCATCGCGATGTTCGAGCTGACCTTCCTGACCTCGGGCCCGACCAGCCAGACGCTGGTGGTCGCGCTTTACTACGCGGTCGATGCCGCCGGGGTGCGGGCCGGTCAGTCGGTGGACGCGATGGCGATGATCTACATGGCCACAACGCTGATCTGGCTCTTGATCGCGCTGCGCTTCGTGAACCCAACGCAGATCGTCGGACGTCAGGCCACACCGGCCGGGCACGACGCCTGAGCCGACAGAAGGACACCATGAAAGAAACCTGGCGCTGGTTCGGACCCGCCGACAAGGTCAGCGTCGCCGACGCCCGGCAAGCGGGCGCGCGCGGCATCGTTTCGGCGCTGCACCACGTCCCCACCGGCGCGATCTGGTCGCCCGACGAGATTGCCCGCCGACAAGAGCAGGTGCGCCGCGCCCCCGATGGCAGCGCCAGCACGCTGAACTGGGACGTGGTGGAAAGCCTGCCGGTGTCCGAGGCGATCAAGACGCAGACCGGCAACTGGCGGCAGGACGTGGCCAACTGGCGCGAAAGCATGGCCAACCTTGCCCGCGCCGGGATCCGGGTGATCTGCTACAACTTCATGCCGGTACTCGACTGGACCCGCACCGATCTGGCCTGGCGCCTGCCGAACGGCGGCACGACGATGCGCTTCGATCTGGCCGACTTCGCCGCCTTCGACATCCACATCCTGCAACGGAAAGGCGCCGCCGCCGATTTCCCGGCCGAGGTTGTGGCCGAAGCCGCGCGCCGCTTCGCTGGCATGAACGAGGACCGCCAGACGATGATCGCCCGCAACGTCACCGCCGGGCTGCCGGGCGCGGTGGAAAGCTGGACGGTCGCGGAACTGGCCGAGCGGCTGCAAAGCTACGCCAGCATCGACGCCGCCCGGTTGCGGGGGAACTTCATCGACTTTCTCGACATGGTGGTGCCCGAGGCCGAACACCTTGGCCTGCGGCTCTGCTGCCACCCGGACGATCCGCCGTTTCCACTGTTGGGCCTGCCGCGCATCATGTCGACGCTGGCCGACTATCAGGCGCTGCTGTCGGCCGTTGACAGCCCGGCCAACGGCGCCACGCTTTGTGCGGGGTCGCTGGGCGCGCGGGGCGATAACGACCTGACGGCGATGGCGCGGGCGCTTGGCCCGAAGATCCACTTCGTCCACCTGCGCAACGTCACGCGCGAGTCCGATGGCACCCCCTGCTCGTTCCACGAGGCCGAGCATCTTGACGGCGGCACCGACATGGTGGCGCTGATCGACGCGCTTCTGGCCGAAGAGGCGCGCCGCCGCACCGAGGGCCGCGCCGACGCCGAAATTCCGATGCGCCCCGACCACGGGCAGAACATCCTTGACGATCTTGGCCGGGGCGCCCAGCCCGGCTATCCCTCGATCGGCCGACTGAAGGGTCTGGCCGAACTGCGCGGCGTGATGCGCGCGCTGCAGCAGACGAAATACCCCCAGACCTGAAAGGGCCCGCGCCCATGCCGCTTCATCCTGACCGCCTGTTCCCCGCCGATCCCGCCAGCCGCGCCATTGCCCGCAGGCTCTATGATCTGGTCTCCGGCCTGCCCATCGTCAGCCCGCATGGCCACACCAACCCGGCTTGGTTCGCCGACGATCTGCCCTTTCCAGACCCCGCCCAGCTGCTGATCGTGCCGGACCACTACATCTTTCGCATGCTGATGTCGCAGGGCGTAAGGCTGGAAGACCTTGGCGTGGCTCCGCTGGACGGCGGCGCACGCGAAACCGACGGGCGCAAGATCTGGCGCCGCTTCGCCGAGCATTTCCCCCTATTCCGCGGCACGCCCAGCCGGTTCTGGATGGAACACACGCTGGAAACCCTGTTCGGCGTCGGAGAACGGCTGACGGCCGCCAATGCCGATGCTGTCTATGACCAGATCGCCGATTGCCTCGCCCGGCCCGACTATCGCCCCCGCGCCCTGTTCGAGCGGTTCAAGATCGAGGCGATCTCGACCACCGAGGGCGCGCTGGACCCGCTGACGCATCACGCCCGGCTGAAGGCTTCGGGCTGGTCCGGTCGCGTCGTCACTGCTTACCGCCCCGATGACGTGATCGACCCGGCCGCCGCGGGCTTTGCCGACCGGGTGCGCAGGCTCGGCGAGCTGACCGGCGAGGATACGACGACCTGGGCGGGCTATCTTGCCGCCCACCGCGCGCGGCGCCAGCACTTCATCGCCCACGGCGCGACCTCGTCCGACCACGGCCACCCCACCGCCCGCACCGCCAACCTGCCGCAGGCCGAGGCGGCGGCGCTGTTTGCCCGCGTGCTGGGCGGCGCGACGGCAGAGGAACAGGACCTGTTCCGCGGCCAGATGCTGACCGAAATGGCGCGGATGAGCCTGGATGACGGGCTGGTGCTGCAAATCCATCCCGGCTCGTTCCGCAACCATTCGGCAGGGCTGTTCGCCCGCTTCGGGCGTGACATGGGCGCCGACATCCCGACCCGCACCGATTACGTGCATATGCTGAAACCGCTGCTCGACGCGGTGGGGATGGAACCCGGCCTGACCGTGATCCTCTTCACGCTGGACGAGACCAGCTACAGCCGCGAACTGGCGCCCTTGGCCGGTGTCTACCCGGCGCTGCGCCTTGGCCCGCCGTGGTGGTTCCACGACTCGCCCGAGGGCATGCTGCGCTTCCGGCAGACCGCGACCGAAACGGCGGGGTTCTACAACACCGTCGGCTTCAACGACGATACCCGCGCCTTCCCCTCGATCCCGGCGCGGCACGACATGGCGCGGCGGATCGACTGCGCCTACCTTTCCGGCCTTGTCGCCACCCACCGGCTGGACGAGGACGAGGCGGCCGAGGTCGCCATCGACCTTGCCTACCGGCTGGTGAAACGCGCCTACAAGCTTTGAGGACACAATGGACCACCTGAGCAACGCCACCCTGCCCCGCCTGCCCGCCGGGGTCCGCCGCCCCAGCTATGACCGCGCCGCCGCCCGCATCGGCATCGTCCACCTTGGCGTCGGCGCCTTCCACCGCGCGCATCAGGCGGTTTACACCGAGGATGCGATGGACGCGGGCGACACCGGCTGGGCCATCGCCGGGGTCTCGCTGCGCAGCCCGGATACGCGCGATGCGCTGGGGCCGCAGGACGGACTTTACACCGTCGCCGCACGATCCGCCGCGGGCGATGCGTTCCGGGTGATCGGCAGTCTCGCGCAGCTTCTGGTGGCGCCGGAGGATCCCGAGGCGGTGCTGGCGCTGATGGCGGCGCCAGAGACCCGCATCGTTTCGTTGACCGTCACCGAAAAGGGCTACTGCCACCACCCCGCCACCGGCACACTGGACGAGGCGCATCCCGACATCGTGCATGACCTTGCCAACCCGACGCTTCCACGCTCGGCGGTGGGCTTTCTCATCGAGGCGCTCGACCGCCGCCGCCGCGCGGGCCACGCGCCGTTCACCGCCCTGTCCTGCGACAACCTGCCCGCCAACGGCGAGACCCTCGCCCGCGTCGCCACCCGGTTCGCCGCCTTGCGCGACCCCGCGCTTGGCGACTGGGTCGCGGCGCATGTCGCCTTCCCCTCGACGATGGTCGATCGCATCGTGCCCGCGACCAGCGCGGCCGATCGCGCCTTTGTCGCCGAAACGCTGGGGCTGCAGGATGCCTGGCCGATCGTCACCGAAGCCTTCAGCCAGTGGGTGATCGAGGATCATTTCCCCGCCGGTCGCCCGGCCTGGGATCGCCACGGCGCCACGCTGGTCGCCGACGTGACGCCGTTCGAGCTGACCAAGCTGCGGCTTCTGAACGCCAGCCATTCCTCGATGGCCTACCTCGGCTACCTTGCCGGGCACGAAACCGTGGCCGATGCGATGGCGGCGCCGGGCTTTGCCGCCTTCCTCCGCACGATGATGGATGAGGAAATTACCCCAACCCTACCGCCGCTGCCGGGGTTCGATCTGGAGGCCTACAAGCAATCGCTGCTGGACCGGTTCCGCAACCCCAGCCTGCGCCACCGGCTTTACCAGATCGCGATGGACGGCTCGCAGAAGCTGCCGCAGCGCCTGCTGGGCGCGATCCGTGACCGGCTGGCGGCGGGGCAGAAGTTCGACCACCTCGCGATGGGCGTTGCCGCGTGGATGCGCTATGCGGCAGGCCGCGACGAGGCGGGCCAACCAATCCCGGTGCAGGATCCGCTGGCCGCGACGATCCGCGACCGGCTGGCGGGCCGCACCGATGCCGCCGCGATCCATCAGGTCGGGCTGAGCCTGACCGAGGTCTTTGGCGCCGACCTGCCCGCCTCGACGGCCTTCGTCGCGACCACCCGCAGCGCGTTGGACCGGCTGATGGCCGACGGTGCCGAGAAGGTGGTGGCGGGCGGCTGAAGCAGCAAAGCCCGCCGCTCGAAACCCGGTCAGGCCGACCGCGGGCGGCGGCCGCGCAGCATGTAGGCGACCGCCTCGAGGATGACGCCATTGGTGTTGATGTCGGTGTAGTCGGTGGTCGGCAGCCCGGAGGCGGCGTAGACGCCTGAGGCATAGCCACCCTTGGCGATCCGCGCGCGCGATCGGATGCGGTCCATCAACAGGTCGGAATACTGCCCCGGCCGCATCGCCGACCAGAGAAACGCCGCCTTGCTGCTGACCAGCCGGATCGAATCCTGAAAGGCCGGATCGTCGGCCTCGGGCATCGGGTCAATCGGCGTGACCTGCCACGGGTTGGCGGCGCGGTTCACCAGAAACCCCTGATAGGTAAAGTAGGGCTTCCGGTCGAGCGGCCCTTCGGACACGCAGTAAAGCTTGCCGGTCGCCGCATAGGCCCGGGCTTCGGCGTGATAGAGCATGTCCGACAGGTAGGCGGTGGGCATCGACATACCCAGTTCGACGCCTTCCAGCAGCATCGGCTCTGTCCCGATCGGGCCGATCCGGCCGACGGTGTAGAGCAGCCGCATCTGCATATCCGTCTCTGACCCCTGCGGGTCGACGCCGTAGGGCGAGTTGACCTCAAACCCCCAGAGCCCGAACCCACGGGCCGCGTAATGCGTGTAATGCGAGGCCGGCGCGGGCCCGAGCAGGCCCGAGGTCACCGCCTGAATCTGCCCGTCGACAATTGTCCGGCCAAGATCCCATTTCTTCACCGTGCCCGCAGCGCGGCCAAGCGACAGCGGATGGCGATCCAGATCGCGCAGCGCGATCAGCAGCCGCCCGACGTCGAAGGGGTTGTAGTCCCGCGCCGTCGCCATCCGCCGATCGCTGGCAATCTCGCTGTTCGGCAGTTGCAGGCCCGCGATGGTCGAGGTCGGCAATCCGGCGATGAGCGACGCGGCGCGGGCGCGGAACTTGGCATCGTCGATCAGCCCGAGTTCATGGGCCGCGAGCGTCGCCTCGATCAGGCTGGCATAGTCCCACATCGTCAGCACGCTCTGCACGCTTTTCGAATACGCGCTTTCGAACACGGCAGAAGCGCACAGCCCGGTGGCCCGCTCTCGCGTCCGCTCGAAATAGCCCCAGGCGGTGCGGGCATCCTCGATCAGCGTGGCTTTTGCCGCGGCGGTCAACTCTGCCGGAGGTTCCGGCGGCACCGCGCTGTCGCGCCGCGTCGCAAGCATCAGCCGGTAGACCGGGTCCGGCGGGTAGATGCCCGCGATAAAGCCCGGCATCGGCCCCATTTCAGTCTGCGCCGCGGCCTGCAGCGCGATCAGCGCCTGAACCACCGCGCGCCGCCCGGCGCCGTCGGCGTAGGCGGTGGGGGCGATGGCGATGACAAGGTCGCGGGCGGTATCCAGACTCTCCAGCGCGGCGGTATCGCCCGAGGTCAGCGTAACAGCCGGTTGCAGGTGCAGAACGCCGGTCGCATCCAGATCCGCGTCGCCGCCGGAAAGCGTCACGAGGGTGGAGATCCCCGCTGCGGAAAGGCGGGCGAGCAGTTCCGGCGTCGCCGCCTCGGTGGCCGCGCAGGCAACTTCGGCAAGCGGCGATGCCGGGCCCTGCCCCGGCAGAAGGAGGCAGTCGGAGGGGCCCGCAGCGCCCTCGGCCGCCGCAAGGCTGTAGCTGATCCCAGCCGCGGCCAGTGCCGCGCGAAAGGCGGCAAGCGCCGCCTGCGCCGCGGCGTCCGGCGCCGCTGGGGTCAGCACGAGAAGCCCGACAAGGCGGGCGGTGCCCTGATCGAACCAGTCGATGTTCTGCCGTGGCAGGGTCGCAAACAGCCGACTGGCGTCGATTGCGGTCCGCACCGGCGCCAGAAGTGCCGCCACCTCGGTCTTCAGCGCATCGACGGAAAGCGCGGCCGCATCGTCGAGCGAAAGGCGGATCTGCACCATGCCCGCGGCCAATGCCCGGCTCATGCGCTCGGCAAAAGGCGGGCCGCCCGCGTTCGGCCGGTAGGTCACCGCCCCGCGCAGGCAAGAGGTCGTCGCATCGCAGCGATCCGACACCGAGGTTGTATCATCCGGGGCAAACAGCACCACGTTGCGGAACCCGGCCGCCCGGATGGCATCCAGCGCGACGTCGCCCTCCTGATCGGTCCCGGCAAGCGTGATCGGCTGCAGGCGCCCCGCATCCGGGTCCGCCCCCAGCCCCATCAGTTCGCCGGTCTGCCGCCGCGCCGCTTGCGCCAACCGGATCTGGAAGAACGGATCGGCGGCACAGATATCTGGCGCCCAGGCGATGACCTCGCCCAGATCGGGATAGGTCAGCAGGTGCTGGCGCAACAGCATCGGCGCGCTGTCGGCCGCGGCGGGCGTGCCCCCCGGCGCCCCGCGCACGATGAAGCCCGCCGGTATTCCGGCATTCTGCAACGCGGTCAGCACCACGCCAAGATGGTCGGGCGACAGGTCGGGCGTGATGCCGTCGACCAGCAGGAACACGGGCTTTGCATCAGCGCCCTGCGCCAGAACCCGCCCCGCCGAGGGAACGACTGCGACGGTTGCCAGCAGCTTCAGCAGAGTGCGACGGCTGATCAACATGATGCGTTTCCCGGGATGCCGATGGCCAACTGCCCTGCGGATAGTTGAATTGCACCCATAAGGCCTTGCGCCATATCAAGTTCCCGCCCTGAATTCTGTGACAGAACGGGCTGGGGACGAAGGGTAAACGTGGAAATGCCGCACAAGGATCGCGGGCCAGAGAAGGTCGGGGGCCAGCCTCGCGCCGATCAGAAGTACCATCCGGTTTTTGCCGACCCCGGCCATCGTCGGCGGCGGCGTTTTCACGTCGCCGTCGTGGTGCTTGCGGTCAGCCTCACGGTCTGGATCGTCGGGTTCAGCCTCAGCCTTTATGACGTCGCGAAGCTTCCTGGGGCGGCCGTCATCGACGCGCAGGCCGGTCTGCAGGCCAAGGTGTTTCCGCCAGCTGCCGCGCCGAGCCTGCCCGCGCCTGCCACCGTCGGCCTGACGACGCAGGGGATCTGCACCGACGGCACCGCACCACCGCCCCCGGCGGCGGCCGGGATGCCGCCAGCGGTCCATATCTACCTGCCCTATTGGGCAGAATGGACCTATGCCTCGTTCAGCCGCAACTGCGGCGCCGGGGATGTGCTGCTGGCCGAACGCTTCGCCGTCACCCTGCCGGACCCCGCGTTGCAGCACCTCAGCCTTGACGGCGATCAGCAGACGCAGATCGCGCAACGGCTCAAGACCGACCTTGGCGGCGTCAAGGTTCTGCCGGTGCTGACCTTCACCCTGTCGCTGGACGTGGCGCAGGACGAGGCGTTCCTGCAAGACGCCGGGGCCGAGGCGCGGCTTGCCGACGAGATCGCCACGGCAGCGGCCGAGGGCGGCTATGACGGGATCTGCATCGCGCCGACGAACTATCCTGACGAGGTGCTCGGGGGCCTTCGCAATTTCCTGATCCGGGTCGCCCGCGCGGCCCGTGCGGGCGGGCATCAGGCCTGCCTGATCAGCCCCGGCGAGGCCCCGTTCTGGCACGATGCGACCGTGGTCGCCGCGTTTGACAAGGTGATGATCCAGGCGTTTCAGGATCCGTGGATGGCCGCCCCGCTGGCGCCGCAGGACTGGTTCGAAACCCTGGCCCATGCCGCCGTGGCCGCGGTGCCGCGGGACAAGCTGGTCCTGCTGCTCGGCAGCTTCGCCAAAGACTGGCAGGCGGACAAGCCGGATGGAGAGCGGATCGCCTTCGCCGAGGCGATGGTTCGCGCCGCCATGCATTCGGCGCGCCCGGCCTTTGATGCCGACAGCCTGAACGACGCGCTGGATTACACCGACGACAGCGGCGCGACGCATCGCATCTGGTTCCTCGATGCCGCGTCCTTCTTCAACCAGACGACGGTCGCCAAGCGGCTTGGCATCACCAATCTCGGGGTCTGGTCGCTCGGCTACGAGGATCCGGACATCTGGCCGTTGTTGCGGGCCCCGGATCCGCTGCCGCTGTCCGCGCTGGCGCCGATCGACCTGGCCGATTATGTCGGCTACGAGGGCGGCGGTTCGTTTCAGGTTCTGGCCCAGTCCATTCGCGAGGGCCACCGCGACCTTGGGCTTGATCCCTGCACCGGCCTGATCTCGCACGAAAGCTATCTGCGGCTGCCGACGCCCTACACGATCGAACGGTTCGGCAAGACCCAGCCAAAGACGCTGGCGCTGACGTTCGACGATGGGCCCGATCCGGTTTTCACCCCGAAAATCCTTGATGTGCTGAAGCGCGAAAACGTACCGGCGGCCTTCTTCATGGTCGGCAGCAACATGCTGCGCGCTCCCGGCATCGTGCAGCGGGTGGTCGATGAGGGGCAGGAGGTCGGCTCTCACACCTTCTTTCACGACCAGTTCGAACGCCTGCCGGATCTTCGGCAGCGGCTGGACCTGAACGCGGTGCAGCGGCTGCTGGTCGCGCTGACCGGGCGCGGCACCGTGCTGTTCCGCTTTCCCTACGGGCGCGGTGACGGGCCGCTGACCGATGAAGAGGCGCGGCCGATGGTGATCCTGAAGGCGCAGGGCTATCTGGCCGTCGGCAGCGAGATCGACGCGCCGGACTGGGCCGGTCTGACGGCGCCGCAGATCGTCGACTTCATCCGCAGCGCGCTGAAGGAGGACGGCGGCACCGTCATCGTCATGCACGACAGTGGTGGCGACCGCTCGGCCACGGTTGCGGCGCTGCCGACCCTGATCGACGGCCTGCGCCGCGACGGCTACAGCTTCGTCTCGCTGTCCGACCTGCTTGGCGTCAGCCGCGATGCGCTGATGCCGCCAGAGGCCGGGCCACGCTCGCTGTTCGAGACGGTCTCTTTCGGCTTCCTCGCGCGGTTCTGGAGCGGGCTGGCCTGGGTGTTCTGGGTGGTGATCTTCCTCGGCCTCGCCCGCACCCTGTCGGTGGTGACGATGGCGCTGCTGCGACGGCCGGTGGCGCAAAACGATCCGGCCTTCGCCCCCTCGGTCGCCGTGGTGATCCCGGCGTATAACGAAGAGGATATCGTCCTTCGCACCATCGCGTCGGTGCTGGCCTCGGACTATCCCCGCCTGCAGGTGATCGTCGTCGATGACGGCTCGACCGACCACACCTTTCAGCGGGTTCGCGAGGCCTATCCCCCCGGCGGGGCGGTGCTGCTGATCCATGAGCCGAACATGGGCAAGGCGAAGGCGATGGATACCGCCTATGACGTGATCCGCGCAGAGATCGTCGTCGGCATCGACGGCGATACGCTGCTGTCGCCCGACGCGATCCGAAAGCTCGTTTCGGCGTTTCAGGATCCGCGCGTCGGCGCGGTGGCGGGCAACGTCAAGGTCGGCAACCGGCACCGCCTGCTGGCCCGGTTGCAGGCGCTGGAATACATCACCGCGCAGAACGTCGACCGGCGTGCGGCGGAATTCTACGACGGGATCATGGTCGTTCCGGGGGCGATCGGCGCCTGGCGCGCCAGGGCGGTGCGCGCGGCGCAGCTTTACAGCACCGACACCCTGGCCGAGGACGCGGATCTGACGCTGGCCGTTCACCGCGCGGGCTATCGCATCGCCTACCGCGAGGATGCCTTCTCCTATACCGAGGCGCCCGAGACGATCCGCGCCTTCATGAAGCAGCGGCTGCGCTGGACGCTGGGGATGATGCAGGCGGCGTGGAAACACCGGCGCGCCATCCGCGAAGGGCGCGCCGTCGGGCTGATCTCGATCCTCGATCTCGCGGTCTTTGGCGTGATCCTCGGTCTGCTGGCGCCGCTCGCCGATCTGGTCTTTCTGCATTCGCTGGCGAATATGGTTGCCGCGGCGATCAGCGGCGGCAACCAGCCGTCACTGGCCTATCCGGCCCTGGTCGTGGCCAGCTATCTGGTTCTGCCGCTGGCCGACCTCGGCACCGCCGTGCTCGCCTTCCGCTTCGAACGCCACGAAGACCCGCTGTTGCTGCTGATGGTGCCGTTCCAGCGGTTCTTCTACCGTCAGCTTCTCTACGTCACGGTCTACCGCGCCGTCTTGCGCTCGATCTCGGGTCGGCTGGCCAGCTGGGGCAAGCTGAAGCGGCTTGGCACCGTCCATCTTCCCGGCCGCTGACGGCGGTGCGGCGCCGTTACGACTGGAACACTTCGCAGCCGGAGCTGGCCACATCGCCCTGCGCCACCGGGTAACCGGGGCGCGGATTGACGATGATGGTCTGCAGCGCGGTGATCCGCCGGGCGCAGGCGGTGGTGATCGCCGCCGTGGCCCGGGCGCCGCCGACATAAAGGTCAAGCCAGGGATGGCCCTGATAGCCGGTGTGGCAGGGCCCGTCCTGCGGGTGGGTTCCGTCGCCGCAGACATCCTCTACCACCGCATATTTTCGCAGCCGCGAGATGTAGAAGCGGGTGCCGGGCGCATAGTCGAGGGTTTGCACCCCGCCCGCGATCGTGTGGCCGACTGCGATGGTCAGCGGATCCGCGTAGGTGCCGGTGCCCCCGGCCCGCTGATGCACCACCGGCTTTGAGATCTGCGCCGAGCCGGGCGGCGTGTTGTCCCAGTAGCTGTAGCCGGTCAGATAGACCGTCAGCTTTCGTTCGTGCCCCGCCGATGCGCTGCTGGTTGCAAGCCGCGCCGTCGGGCCGGTCTGATCAGCCTGCACCGAGGTTGAGAGGATCGTCGTCGCGGCTGCAATGAGCCCGATCACGTGTCTTGCCATTGAATCTGCCCTTCAGCTTTGGCGCATGTCCCGCGCCTTTGAAACGCACCAAGATTACCGAATAAGTCGAATGTGGAAAGAGAACATGAATTTTGTGGCATATTTTTGCCGATGCCCGCAGATCGCGCCAGCGGCGCATCGTGGCATCGCGGAAAGGAAAGGGCGCCCGCGGGCGCCCCGCCCTGTCAGCGCAGGTCGTCGGGCAGGATGCCTGCGGGGATGTTCTGGTAGCTGACCGGCCGCAGGAACCGGCGGATCGACAAGGTGCCGACGCTGGTCGCGCCGAAGTTGGTGCTGGCCGGATAGGGCCCGCCATGCACCATCGCATCGCAAACCTCGACACCGGTCGGGAAGCCGTTCGCCAGCACCCGCCCCGCCTTGCGTTCCAGGATCGGCATCAGGCTGCGGGCCAGATCGCCGTCGGCGGCATCCAGATGCAGAGTGCAGGTCAGCTGCCCCTGCAGGCTGCGCGCGATGGCCTGCATCTGCGCCGCGTCGCGGACCGTGACGATCAGGCCCAGCGGGCCGAAGACCTCTTCGCCAAGGGTGTGGTTCGCCAGCCAATCCTCGCCCGTCACCTCGAACAGATAGGGCGTCGCGTTGCGCAGGTCGCAGACCGAGGTCAGCACGTGCTGCACACCCGCGGTACCGGCCACCCGGTCGCGCCCGGCGCGATAGGCGGCGGCGATGCCATCGGTCAGCATGACTTGCGGGCCGACCTGCGCCAGCGCGGCCTTGGCCGCCGCCACGAAGGCATCCGCCTCGGGCCCCGCGATCACCACGGCAATGCCGGGGTTGGTGCAGAACTGCCCGGCGCCCATGCTCAGCGACCCGGCCCAGCCACGGCCGATGTCGCCCCCCCGCGCGGCGAGGGCGGTGGGCAGCAGGAACATCGGGTTGACCGAACCCAGCTCGCCGAAGAACGGGATCGGCTCGGGCCGGGCGGCGCACAGATCGAACAGCGCGCGGCCCCCGGCCAGCGATCCGGTAAAGCCGACGGCCTTGATCAGCGGATGCTGCACAAGAGCCTGCCCCACCTCGCGGTTGTTGCCGCTCTGGATCAGGCTGAAGACGCCGGGATGCAGGCCGCAGGCCACACGCGCGGCGTCGATCGCCTCGGCGACGATCTCGCCGGTGCCCGGATGGGCGGGATGGCCCTTGACCACGACGGGGCAACCCGCCGCCAGCGCCGCCGCCGTATCGCCCCCCGCCGTCGAGAAGGCGAGCGGGAAGTTCGAGGCGCCGAACACGGCAATCGGCCCGATCGGCCGCTGCATCAGCCGGATCTCGGGGCGCGGCGCGGGCTGGCGGTCGGGCAGTGCCGGATCGACGCGGCGGTCGAGATAATCCGCCTTCAGGATATGGCTGGCGAACAGGCGCAACTGCCCGGTGGTGCGGCCACGCTCGCCCTGCAGGCGGGCGACGGGCAGGCCGGATTCCTGACTGCCGATTTCGGTGATCGCCTCGGCACGCGCCTCGATTTCGTCAGCAATCGCGTTCAGGAAGGCCGCGCGGGCCTCGCGCGGGCTGTAGCCGAAGTTCCAGAACGCATCCTCGGCGGCTGTGACGGCAAGGTCCACCTGCGCGACCGAGCCGATCGAAAAGTCATGCGCCGGGCCGTGCGCGGGTTCCGAGCGGAAGGTCGCCCCGCCGCCGACCCATTCGCCCGCGATCAGATGCTTGCCGTGGGGGGTAAAGGTCATGTGCTTTCCTCTTTCGCGATGGGGCCCGCCGCGAAGGCGCCCCCGTTCCAGCGGGTCATCGGGCCGCCCGGTCCGGGCCTCTGGCCCCGACTCTGGCCCCGACAACGACTCTCGCGGGATAGCTTTCAGAGTTTTGGCGCGGGGTCCAGCCAAGGAATGCCGCTTCGGCGCCGTTCCACCGGACTCAAGCCCCGCTGGTCGCCCTCAGCCCCGCAGGGTGCTGACCTTGTGACGCGACGCCGCCAGCCACGCCGGGCTGACCTCGACCCCCCAGCCCGGCGCATCGGTGACGGTCGCCTTGCCATCGACGATGGCGAAGGGATCGGTGACGAAAAGCCCGTCTTGCCAGGGATAGTAGTCGAGGCCCTCGATCGAGAACTCCAGATACTTTCCGGCATTGGGAATGGCGCGCAGGATGTGCATGGTGAACAGCGTCACCATCGACAGGTTGGCGCTGTGCGGCGTCACCGAAAGCCCGGCGGCGGCGGCCATTTTCGCCACCCGAAGCGTGCGTGAGATGCCGCCAAGATAACAGACGTCCGGCTGCACCACGTCGACGATCCGCCCCTCGATCATCGCGGTCCAGTTGGCCATCATGCAGTCCTGCTCGCCCCCCGTCACGTCGATGTCGAGCGCGTCGGCCACCGCCTTCGTCTGCGCGAATTCCCAATAGGGGCAAGGCTCTTCGTAGTGAGAGATGCCGTTGTCCTGCAGCATCCGGCCGACCTCGATCGCCTTTTTCGGCGAATAGCAGGAATTGGCGTCCACCAGCAGCGCCACGTCATCGCCCATCGCCTTGCGGATCAGCGGCACGATCTCTTCGGTCCGGCCGGGCCATTCGTCGTGATCGTGGCCCACCTCGGCGCCGATGCGGAACTTGAAGGCATCGAAACCGTCCCTGTCGCGCAGGCGAAGAAACCGCTCGGCCTCGTCGGCCGGGGTGATGTCGCGCTTCATCGACGAGGCATAGGCCCGCAGGCTGCCCGGCGTGCCGCCGATCAACGCGCAGACCGGGCGCCCCTCCAGCTTGCCGCGCATGTCCCATAGCGCGGTATCGACGCCGCCCATCGCACGCCGCAGATACGACCCCGGAAACTTGTGTTCGCGGTCGCGGACGGTTTCGAGCATCGCGTCGATGCCGAAGCAATCCATGCCCAGCACATGGGGCGCGACCTGCCGGTGCAGAACCTCGGCGGTGATATCGGCGAAATAGGGCGCGACCTGGCCCCAGCCCTGCGATCCGTCGTCGGCGGTCACACGCACGAAGCAGATGAATTCATTGGTGAAAGTCTCGATTTTGTCGATTTTCATTGCATCCAGACCGCAAATGCCTTGCCAAACCCGTCTGCAACCTGCGTTATTATTGGCCTGCCTTACATGTCCATTCCAGCAAAACGACCAGACCATTTACGGAAGGATCAGGGATGAAGCAGGCGGCCGGTCTTCTGTTCTCGGCGATCAAGCTTGACCGTTCGGCCCGCCAGAGCGTGAGCGTGCAGCTGTACCTTGCGCTGCGCGAGATCATCCTGACCGGCGGCCTGCGGGCCGGAGAGCGGCTGCCCGCGACGCGGACCCTTGCGGCAGAGACCGGCGTGTCGCGCACCACGGCGATCGACGCGATCGAGCGGCTGATCACCGAGGGGATGCTGGTGTCCCGCGTCGGGTCGGGCACCTTCGTCAGCGACACGCTTGAACGCCAGCGGCCGCATCCGGTGGCGGTGGTGCCGGAACGCGGGGCGGCCGAAAAGCCGCGGCTTTCCTACACCATCAACCATGCCGAAAAGTCTTATGCGCCAAGGGCCTGGCTTCCGCACCGGCCGCGCGCCTTCATTACCGCCCTGCCCGCGCTGGATGCCTTTCCGCTGGCCCATTGGTCGCGCATCGCGGCCCGGCATCTGCGGGCCGACCGCAGCGACGTGATGGGCTACGGGCAGCCGAAGGGGTTCCAGCCGCTGCGGCGGGCCATCGCCATGCATCTGAGCGCGTTCAAGGGCATCACCTGCGACCCCGAGCAGATCTTCATCACCTCGGGCGCGCAGCAGGCCTTCTCGCTCATCGGCAAGCTGCTGCTGAACGCCGGCGACCGGGTGTGGATGGAAAACCCCGGCGCCTCTGGCGCGCGCAACGCGCTGTTGTCGGAAGGGGCGGAACTTGTGCCGGTTGACGTCGATCCCGAGGGGCTGGTGATCAGCGACGGGCTTGCGAAGGCGCCGCATTTCCGTCTGGCCTTCGTCACGCCCTCGCACCAGCAACCGCTTGGCCATGTGATGTCGCTGCGCCGCCGGTTCGAGCTGCTGAAGGCGACCGAGGATGCCCAGGCCTATGTCGTCGAGGATGACTATGACGGCGAGTTCTATTTCGGCAACGCGCCCCACCCCGCCCTGCTGAGCATCGATACGGCAGAGCGGGTGTTCTATGTCGGCACCTTTTCCAAATCGCTCTTTCCGTCCTTGCGGCTTGGCTTCGTGGTGGTGCCGAACCGCGTCGTGGGGGCCTTCGATCAGGCCTTCATGTCCTGGGTCAGCGGGCCGCCGACCAGCACGCAGGCGACCGTTGCCGACTTCATGAACGAAGGCCATTTCGCCACCCATATCCGCCTGATGCGGCGCCTCTACAAAGCCCGCTACGAGGCGTTGATCGCGGCGGCGCAGCCGTTGCGCGGCGTGCTTGACGTGCAGGAAACCACCGGCGGGTTTCACACCGCCGCCTATCTTGCCCCGGGCATCGACGCAGGCGCGGTGGTGGCGCAGGCGCGGGACCGGGGCGTGACGCTGACCGCGCTCGACCGCTATTGCCTGAACCCGATCAGCCAGAAGGGCCTTGTGCTCGGCTTCGGCTGCGCTGCCCCCGACGACATCCGGGGTGGCATCGAGGTGATCCGGAAGCTGCCGGAAATCGAGCGCAAATTGGTCTGACGCTTTTGTCAGATTGGATATGCTTTGCGGTCCAATATTGCTCTAGCCTCAAAACCCGGAACCGGGATGCACGCAAGGCGCCACCGGTTCGACATATGGAGACCTGAATGGCCGGTATCGGGCTTTCGACCCTTCGCACGACCCCCTTCTGGCGCGAGCAGCTGCCGCCGCCGCCCGTGCTTGCCGACACGCCGCCGAAGCGGGTGGACGTTCTGGTGGTCGGCAGCGGCTACACCGGGCTCAATGCCGCCATCGTCACGGCGCGGGCGGGCCGGTCCACGCTGGTGCTTGATGCCGAAGATCCGGGCTTTGGCTGCAGCACCCGCAACGGCGGGCAGGTCAGCACCAGCGTCAAGCCGTCGCTCGACACGCTGGCCGGGAAGTTCGGCATGGAAAAGGCGCGCGCCATTCGCGGCGAGGGTCAGAACGCGCTCGACTGGCTGGGCCGGTTCATCGAGGGCGAGGGGCTGGCCTGCGATTTCCGCCGCGTCGGCCGCTTTCATGCCGCGCACACGCCCGGCCACTATGAGGCGCTGACCCGCGATGCCGAAAAGATGGCGCGCGACGAGGGCATCGAAAGCTTCGCCGTGCCACGCAGCGAGCAGCGCAGTGAACTTGGCACCGACACCTATTTCGGCGGCGTGGTCTATCCGCGCCACTGTTCGGTGCATCCCGCCCGGCTGCACCGCGAATACCTGCGCCTTGCGCTGGATGCCGGGGCATCGGTCATCGGCCACGCGGCGGTCACCGGGATCGAGCGGATGGCGACCGGCTTTCGGGTGACAAGCCTGAAAGGTGTGGTCGAGGCGCGCGACGTGATTGTCGCCACCAATGGCTACACCACCGGGCTGACCCCCTGGCTGCGCCGCCGGGTGATCCCGATCGGCAGCTACATCATCGTCACCGACGAACTGCCGCAAGAAACGATCGACGCGCTGTTTCCGACCGACAGGATCGCCAGCGATACCTGCAAGGTGATCTACTACTACCGCGCCACGCCCGACCGGCGCCGCGTCGCCTTTGGCGGGCGCGTGCTGGCCGGAGAGACCGACCCGGCCCAATCGGCGCCGCATCTTTACCGCCACATGTGCCGCATCTTTCCCAGTCTGGAAGGCTGCACCGTGTCACACTGCTGGAGCGGGACAGTCGCCTACAGCTTTGACGAACTGGCCCATACCGGCGTGCATGACGGCATCCACTACGCGATGAACTACTGCGGGTCCGGGGTGTCGATGGCCAGCTATCTTGGCATGCGGACCGGCCAGAAGGTGGTCGGGCTGGCCGAGGGGCGCACCGCCTTTGACGACCTGCCCCACCCGACGCGCCCGCTTTACACCGGCAGGCCGTGGTTCCTGCCCGCGGCGGTTGCCTACTACCGGTGGCTGGACGGCCGCCAATGGAAAAAGGCCGCGGCCTGACAGAACCATCGCCCGGACCTGGTCGAGCCGGCGAAACAAGAACATCCGACCACACCCGGATTTCCGGATCGATGACGCAACGACAGGAGGCTGTTAGATGAAGTTGAATATCGCAATCGGCGTGGCGGCATCGCTGCTCGCCACGACCGTGATCGCGCATGCAGACGAAGTGACAATCGCCTCCTGGGGCGGTTCGTATCAGGCGGCGCAAAGCAAGGCGCTGTTCGAGCCGGCCTCGAAGGCCACCGGCATCACCGTGAAGCAGGAAACCTACAGCGGCATGTCCGATGTCAAGCTGCAGGTCGACTCCGGTCAGGTGACGTTCGACATCGTGGCGAGCGGGTCGGGGTCGGCCGCACATGCGGGCGCGGACGGGCTGCTGGAGCCGCTCGACTACAAGGTGATCGACGTGTCACATTTCTACCCGACCACCTATTCCAAATACTGCCTTGGCGGCGATGTCTTCTCGACCGTCTTCGCCTGGAACACCAAGACCTACGGCGACAATGGCCCCAAGACCTGGGCCGATTTCTGGGACGTCAAGAAATTCCCCGGCAAGCGGGCCTATCGCAACGGCGTCGCCGGGGCGCTTGAACCGGCGCTGATGGCCGATGGCGTCAAGCCGGAAGACGTCTACAAGGTGCTGGATTCGAAGGAAGGCATCAAACGAGCGATCGACAAGATCCGCGAGTTGAAGCCCTATATCTCGGTCTGGTGGTCCTCGGGGGCGCAGCACGCCCAGCTGATGAAAGACGGCGAGGTTGACATGACCACCGGCTGGAACGGCCGGTTCGACAATGCCAAGGCGGATGGCGCCAAGGTTGCCTACACGTTCAATCAGGCGCTGCTGGACTACGACTGCTTTGCGGTCCCGAAGGGCGCGCCGCACAAGGACGCGGCGATGAAGTTCCTGGCCGAGATCTCGAAGCCGGAATACCAGGCCGAACTGCCGAAATACATCACCTACGGGCCGACCAACAAGGACGCCTACGCGACCGGCGCGATCAGCCCCGAAATGGCCGCCACCCTGCCATCGGCGCCCGAGAATGTGGCCAAGCAGCTGCCGATCTCGCTGGAGTGGTACACCAAATGGGAAGCCACCGCGTCAGAGATGTATCAGGAGATGATGACCGAGTAGGTTCGGACCCGGTACGAAACGGGCGGGCGTTCGCGCCCGCTTCACCCCCGAAACGTCGACGGAGGGCCACGGGTGCGGGCGAATGACAGAGAAGCGCTGCCGATTTCGGTCAGGGGCGTTACCAAGACCTACGGGCCGGTTCACGCGCTGAAGGATGTCTCGCTCGACGTCCGAAGCGGCGAGTTCCTGACCCTGCTCGGCCCGTCCGGCTCGGGGAAGACCACGCTTTTGATGGTTCTGGCGGGCTTCACGCGCCCGGATTGCGGCAGCCTGAAGTTCGGCGACGAAGAGGTCATCCGCACGCCGCCGCATCTGCGCGACCTCGGGATGACCTTCCAGAACTACGCACTGTTTCCGCATATGACGGTTGCGGGCAACGTCGGCTATCCGCTGAAACTGCGCAGGGTGCCGCGGCCCGAGATCGCACAGCGGGTCGAGGCGGCGCTGGAGACGGTGCAGCTTGGCGGCTACGGCGCCCGGCGCATCGACCAGCTTTCCGGCGGGCAGAAGCAGCGGGTGGCGCTGGCGCGTTCCATCGTGTTCGAACCGCGCATCCTCTTGATGGATGAACCGCTTTCCGCGCTCGACAAGAAGCTGCGCGATCAGATGCAGATCGAGCTTCGGCATCTGCATGACAAGCTTGGCATGACGACGGTCTACGTTACCCATGACCAGCGCGAGGCGCTGACCATGTCGGACCGGATCGCGGTGGTGAATCAGGGCCGCATCATGCAACTGGCCACACCCCGCGACCTTTACGAACGCCCGGCGAACCGCTTCGTGGCCGATTTCATCGGCGACTCGACCTTCCTGCCGGTCACCCGCAGCGGCCAAGCGGTCGCCTTCAACGGCACGCCGCTGGTTTTCAGCGCGCCGCCCCCGGCGGCGGCCGAACTGACGCTGATGATCCGGCCGGAACATATCGTGCTGTCGCATGACGGCCCCAGGGAGGGCGCGAACAATTTCTCGGCCACGGCCAGCGACATTGTCTATCAGGGCGACAGCTACCTTCTGAACGCCCGCCTTGACGATGGCAGCCGGATCGCGCTGCGCGGCGGGGCGCGGGGCGTGAACCTGATGGCGCTGCCCGCCGTCGGCGACCGGGTGACGCTGGTGCTGGCGCCGGAAGACACCATCCTCATCGACGCGAGCGAGGCCTGACATGCAGGCGCTGCGGACGAACGAAGCGGGACTGCGCCAGGACGGCCGCATGGAGCGGCTCAGGCTTTTCGGCCTCAGCTCTCCGGCGCTGGTGCTGATCCTCGTCATCCTCGTCATCCCGGTGGGCTGGCTGTTCTACCTGTCCTTTGTCGGCAGCGATGGGCACTTCACGCTGGAAAACTATGCCCGCATGGTCTCGCAGCGATCCTATTTCCGGATCTTTGCGACCACCTTCAGGGTCAGCATCCTGACCACGGCGCTCTGCATCGTCATCGGTTACCCGCTGGCCTATTTCCTGTCGCAGGTTCCAACCCGCGTCGCCAATATCTGCATGATCGCAGTGCTGTTGCCGTTCTGGACCTCGTTGCTGGTCAGAACCTACGCCTGGCTTGTGCTGCTGCAATCGCGCGGGCTGATCAACACCTGGGGCATCTCGCTGGGGCTGTGGCACGAGCCGCTGCCGCTGGTCTACAACCTCACCGGCACGCTGATCGGCATGGTCCATATCATGCTGCCGTTCCTGATCCTGCCGGTCTACGGCTCGATGAAGGCGATCGACGGCAATTACGTGAAGGCCGCCGCCAATCTGGGCGCAAGCCCGCGCCGGGCGTTCTGGGGCGTGTTCTTCCCGCTGTCCACCCCCGGCCTGTTCGCCGGGGCGCTGATGGTCTTCATCCTGTGCCTCGGGTTCTTCGTGACCCCCGCGGTGCTGGGCGGCGGCAAGGTGATCATGGTGTCGATGAAGATCGTGTCGAACATCCAGCTGTTTTTCAGCTGGGGCGCGGCCAGCGCGCTTGGCGTCGTGCTGCTGGTGCTGACGGTGGCGATCCTCTGGCTGGCCTCGCGGCTGCTGAAGCTCGACCAGATCGCGGGAAGGGGGCACTGATGCTGCGCTGGTTCCGATCGCCCGCCACCGATACCCAGATCACCCACGGCCAGCGGCTCTGGCTTTATATCTTCGCGACGGTCGTGATGATCCTCTTGCTGACGCCGACGCTGATCGTGATTCCGATGTCCTTTTCCGACAGCAAGTACCTCGAATTTCCGCCCAAGGTCTGGTCGCTGCGCTGGTACGCGCATTACGTCAACTCGCCGGACTGGATGCAGGCGACCTGGACCTCGCTGAAGGTCGCGTTCCTGACCATGCTGGTCGCGACCCCGACCGGCGTGCTGGCGGCCTACGGCTTGCACACCTCGCGGTTTTCCTTCGCGCGGGAGGTTTTCGTGCTGCTGATCACGCCGATGATGGTGCCCTTGGTCCTTGTCGCCATCGGGGTTTTCTACGCCTACGTGAAGCTGGGCATCCTTTACACGGTCCTCGGTCTGGTGCTGGCCCATACGGTGCTGGCGCTGCCGCTGGTTGTCATCGTCATCGGATCGGCGCTCAGAACCTACGACATGAGTCAGGAAAACGCCGCGCGCGGCCTTGGCGCGCCGCGCTGGAAGGCGTTTCTGACCGTCACCCTGCCGCAGATCCGGTTCGCGGTGGTGACGGGGGCGCTTCTCGCCTTCCTCACCTCATTCGACGAGGTTGTCGTCGCGATGTTCATCTCGGGCGGCAACAACGCAACGCTGACCCGCAACATGTTCAACGCGCTGCGCGATCAGATCGACCCCACCATCGCCGCCATCTCGACCATCATGGTCTGCGTCACGACCTTCCTGATGGTGATGGTGCAGATCTTCGGCCAGCAGCGAAAGCCGAAGGCGTGACCCGCCTTCCCCCGAACGGAGCCAACCACCGCATGATCGCCGCCCAGACCTTTGCCGACCTCGCCCGCCAGAGCCTTGGCGCCTTTGCCGACAAGCCAACGACGCTTTCCCCCGGTCAGCAGGAGGCGAGCCGCCTGCTGTGGACCGCTGCCGATGGTCACCTGAAGATCGGGGTGTGGGAATGTCAGCCGGGCCGGTTCACCGCCGACCGCACCACGGCGGGCGAGTACTGCCACATCTTGTCCGGTCGCGCCTCTGTCAGCAATGCCGACGGCACCGGCACGCGGGACATCGGCCCCGGCGATCTGCTGGTGCTGCCGCAGGGCTGGACCGGCGAATGGGTGATCCACGAACATCTGCGCAAGCTGTTCATCCTTGATGCGGCCCCGGCCACCTGACCCGGCAACGACGTCCCGCCCGGGGCGGGCAACCCAAGGTGCACCATGTCGGATTACGACTTCATCATCGTCGGCGCCGGATCGGCGGGCTGCGTGCTGGCCAACCGGCTGTCTGAAAGCGGCAGATACAGCGTTCTGCTGCTGGAGGCGGGCGGCAGCGATATCAACCCCTGGATCTGGATGCCCATCGGCTATGGCAAGACCTTCTACCGCCGCAGCGTCAACTGGATGTACCTGACCGAGCCCGATGCCGGGCTCGATGGCCGCATCTCGTACTGGCCGCGCGGCAAGGTCATGGGGGGATCCAGTTCGATCAACGCGATGGTCTTCGTGCGCGGCCAGAGGTCGGATTTCGACGGCTGGCGCGACTTGGGCAACCCCGGCTGGGGCTGGGCCGACGTGCTGCCCTATTTCCGCAAGATGGAGACGAACGACGCCGGTGAAGACGCCTATCGCGGCGGCACCGGCCCACTGCACGTGGCGACCGTCAGCCGCGATCACCACCCGCTGTGCCAGAACTTCCTTGCGGCGGGCCGCGAGTTGCAGGTGCCCATCAACCCGGATTTCAACGGCGCCGATCTTGAAGGGGTCGGCGCCTACCAGACCACCACGAAAGGCGGGATGCGCATGTCGGCGGCGCGCGCCTACATCCGACCGGCGGCGCGGCGCGCCAACCTGCGGATCGAGACTCGGGCGCAGGTGACGCAGGTCCATTTTGACGGCAGGCGCGCGACCGGTGTCAGCTTCAGCCAGAACGGCACGGCCCGGCGCGTTGGCGCGCGCCGCGAGGTGATCCTTGCCGCCGGGGCGATCAACTCGCCGCAGCTGCTGCAGCTTTCGGGTGTCGGCCCGGCCCGGCTGTTGCGCGACAACGGGATCGCGGTGGTCCATGCGGCCGAGGGCGTCGGCCGCAACCTGCAGGACCACCTGTGCATCGACCATCTGTTCCGCTCGAAGGTGCCGACGCTGAACGACCAGCTTTACCCGTGGTGGGGCAAGCTCCTGCACGGCCTGCGCTATGTGCTGACGCGCCGCGGCCCGCTTTCGCTCAGCCTGAATCAGGCGGGCGGCTTCGTCCGGTCGCGGCCGGACCTGACCGAGCCCGATATCCAGCTTTTCTTCTCGCCCGTCAGCTATACCAAGGCGCCGCCCGGCAAGCGGCCGCTGATGAACCCCGACCCCTTCCCCGGCTTTCTGCTGTCGGCCCAGCCGGTGCGCCCGACAAGCCGCGGGCACCTGCAGATCCGGTCCGCCGATCCGCTCGACCCGCCAGCGATCCACCCGAACTATCTTTCCACCGATCACGATCTGCGGGAGATTCTCGAAGCCTCCCGCCTGATCCGGCGGTTTTCCGAGGCGCCATCACTCGCCGCCGTCATCGCGGCAGAGATCGCGCCGGGGCCGCATATCCGCACCGATGCGGAACTGATCGCGGATGCACGGGCGCGCGCGGTCACGGTGTTCCACCCCGTCGGCACCTGCCGCATGGGCCCTGACCCGGCGGCCGACGTGACCGATGCCCGGCTACGCGTTCACGGGCTTCAGGGCCTCAGGGTCGCGGATGCCTCGATCTTCCCCACGCTCACCTCCGGCAACACCAACGCGCCGACGATCATGGTGGGCGAAAAGGCGGCCGATCTGATCCTTGAGGATCAGTGAGGCGGGGCCCTTCGCAAACGAAAAACCCCGGCGCCAGCAAGGCGCCGGGGTCGACATGCGCAATTAGCGATCAGGCGGCGACCGCCATCCCCTTGCCCGCGCGCAGCCCGTAATAGGCGACGCCGCCGATCGCCACGCCGAAGAACCAGCCATAGGTGCCCCACCAGCCCGGCAGCAGGGTGGTGAAGGTCGGCAGGATCGACGAGAACAACATGCCCACCACCAGCGCGATGAAGGCATTGACGTGCCAGCCGCCCTGGAACCGGAACTCGCCGGTTTCCTGGTAGAGGGCCGCCACGTCCAGCTTGCTTTTGCGGATCAGGTAGTAATCCACCATCATGATGCCGAACACCGGCCCCATTGCCGAGCCGATAAAGTTCACGAAATGCGCGGCACCCGTGTCCCAGGGGGCGAACGGATACAGCACAAGCGCGATCAGCGCGGCGATATAGCCGCCCTTCTTGAAGTCGATCTTGCTGGGGAAGGTGTTGGAAAAGTCGAAGGCGGGCGACACGAAGTTGGCCACCACGTTGATCCCCAGCGTCGCCACCGCGAAGGTCACGGCCGCCAGTGCCGCCAGAAACACGCTGTCGAACTTGGCCGAGATCTGGTCGGGGTGGATCAGCACCTCGTGATAGACGGTAAAGCCCGCCGTCGTCGTCACCCCCGCCACAAGGCAGAAGGCCAGCAGGTTGATCGGCAGGCCCCAGAGGTTGCCCTTGCGCACCGCCGCCTCATTCGTCGCATAGCGCGAGAAGTCGCAGAAGTTGAGGTAGAGCGCCGCGAAATAGGTCACCCATGTCGCCGCCACTGCCGCCAGTGCCGCGACCGAGCCGGGCAGCCCCGGCACCCCGGCATCCGCCGTCGCCTTCAGCAGCACGTCCTGCGGAATGTCGGAGCCGAACGAGAAGGTGCCCGCCTTGACGACCAGATAGATCGACAGCAGAAGCATCATGATCCAGACCGCCGGGCCCGCCCAGTCCTGAAACTTGCGCACCGTTTCCATGCCGCGCTGGATGATCAGCAGTTGCAGCGCCCAGACCACGACGTAGCAGATCACCTCCAGCGTCGAATGGCCCAGCATGTGGCTGGACTGGTTGAAGGCCGCCATGCTGTCGCTGCGGAGCAGCAGCGCGACGATGGCCCCCGAGGCGGCAGAGGTCTGCGCGCCATACCAGAAACAGGCGACGATCGCCCGGATCATCGCCGGCACGTTGGCGCCGAACGTGCCAAACGAGGCGCGCGCCAGCACCGGATAGGGCACGCCCGTGCGCACCCCCGCATTGCCCACCAGCGACATCAGGAAAAAGATCACCAGCGAGCCGATACCGATGGCGATGACAAAGTTCAGGAAGCTGCCGCACAGCAGAAACAGGCTCGCCGCGAGATAATAGCCCCACAGCGAGTGCACATCAGACGTCCACACGTTGAAGATGCTGAACGCGCCCCATTTCCGCTCGGTTGCCGGTGCCAGATCCTCGTTGTAAAGCGAGGGTGATGGATTGATTAAACTCATGTCGATTGGTCCCCTGTTTCCGTCGGCAACAATCGCCCGATCACGAAAGCGATCTGCCGTCGTCCTGTCCCCGTTCGCCGGGTCGCGTTTCCCTCGTATCCGCCCGCGATGTTCGCTCCGGGCGTTGTTTCGGGGCTCACTCCCCGAGACGCCGATATTGGACCGCCCGATGACACTGAAAACAATCAGGGTAAGTGAGAATAGACCTTTCGGGGATTTTTGAAAATGTTTCGGAAAGAGAGGTATAGTGCGCCCCAAAAGACATCAGGAATGCCAATTGATGGTGAGTTGTCGCGCAAGTTGAGGATCGCCGCGCGAATGGCGCGGTCGGGGCTTGCCTTTGACGAAAACGGTGCTGCCCGGCTTACGCGAGCGAGGTCCAGACGTTGCCCGCTTGCGAAGAGGCGACCGCCGCCGCGATGAAGCGCATTCCGTCCAGCCCGTCCTGCACTGTCGGATAGATCACCTCGGCATCGGGCGGCTGGCCGGTGCGCGCGGCGCGGATCGCACGCGCCGCCTCGGCGTAGATCGTGGCAAATCCCTCAAGGTAGCCCTCGGGGTGGCCGCCGGGAACACGCGTCACCCGCCCCGCCTGCGGCCAAGCCCCGGCACCGCCGCGCGTCAGCAATTGCTTCGGCCCGCCGAACCGCGTGAACCACAGGTAGTTCGGGTCGGCCTGCGTCCATTCCAGCCCGCCCTTGGTGCCGTAGACCCGCAGCTTCAGCCCGTTTTCGCAACCGACCGCGACTTGACTGGCCCAGAGCATCCCGCGCGCGCCGCCGCGATAGCGCAGCAGGATCTGCACGTCGTCATCCAGCGGGCGCCCCGGCACAAAGCTGGTCAGTTGCGCCAGCAGCGCTTCCGTTTCCAGCCCCGAGACGAAGGCGGCAAGGTTATAGGCATGGGTGCCGATGTCGCCGATCGCCCCGCCCGCGCCGGATCGGGCCGGATCGGTGCGCCACTCGGCCTGCTTGCTGCCTGTGCGCTCGGCCGGTTCGGTCAGCCAGTCCTGCGGGTATTCGGCCTGCACCAGCCGGATCTCGCCCAACTCGCCCGCCGCGACCATCGCGCGGGCCTGCCGGATCATCGGATAGCCGGTGTAGTTGTGCGTCAGCACGAAGACTTTGCCGGTCTTTGCCACCAGATCCACCAGCGCCTCAGCCTCCGGCACGGTCAGCGTCATCGGCTTGTCGCAGATGACGTGAATGCCCGCCGCCAGAAAGGCGCGGGCCACCGGCGCGTGCATGTGGTTCGGGGTGACGATCGACACCGCCTCGATCCCGTGCGGTCGCGCCGCCTCGGCCCGCGCCATTTCGGCGTAGGACGCATAGGAGCGGTCGGACGGGATCCCGATCTCCGCCGCCGAAGCCGCCGCACGCGCCGGGTCGGATGACAGCGCGCCCGCGACAAGGGTGAACTGATCGTCAATCCGGGCGGCAATGCGGTGAACGGCGCCGATGAACGCGCCCTGCCCGCCCCCGACCATGCCAAGGCGGATGCGGTCGGCGGTGTGGCTTGCGTCGATGGTCATCTCAGGCTCCTCCGCTCAGGCCCAGCATGCGCCGGTTGGCGGCATCGTCTGCCCCAGACCCGGCGAAATCGTCGAACGCATGTTCGGTCACCCGGATGATATGGCGCTTGATGAATTCGGCCCCTTCGCGAGCGCCATCCTCGGGGTGTTTCAGCGCGCATTCCCATTCCAGCACCGCCCAGCTGCCATAGCCGTAGCGCGTCAGCTTGGAAAAGATGCCGCCGAAATCCACCTGCCCGTCGCCGAGCGAGCGGAACCGCCCGGCCCGGTCGGCCCAGCTTTGGAAGCCGCCATAGACACCCTGCCGCCCGGTCGGGTTGAACTCGGCGTCCTTCACATGGAAGGCGCGGATGCGGTCGTGGTAAATGTCGATATAGGCGAGGTAGTCGAGCTGCTGCAGCACGAAATGCGACGGATCGTAGAGAAGGTTGGCACGGGCGTGGTTGTTCACCCGGTCAAGGAACATCTCGTAGCTCGCCCCGTCGTGCAGGTCTTCGCCGGGATGGATTTCGTAGCAGACGTCCACCCCCATTTCTTCGGCGTAATCGAGGATCGGGTGCCAGCGCCGCGCGAGTTCGTCAAAGGCGGTTTCCACCAGACCGGCGGGCCGCTGCGGCCAGGGGTAGAGGTAGGGCCAGGCCAGCGCGCCGGAAAAGGTCGCATGCGCCGATAACCCGAGGTTGCGCGAGGCGCGCAGCGCGCGTTTCACCTGATCGACCGCCCAGTCGGTTCGCGCCGCCGGATTGCCGCGCACCGCGGGCACTGCGAAACCGTCGAAGGCGGTATCATAGGCCGGATGCACGGCGACCAGCTGGCCCTGAAGGTGGCTCGACAGCTCGGTGATCGCCAGACCATGTTCGGCCGCGATGCCGGTGATCTCATCCGCGTAGGTTTGCGACTCCGAGGCTTTCACCAGATCAAAGAGCCGCCCGTCCCAACTCGGGATCTGCACGCCCTTGTAGCCCAGCCCCGCCGCCCAGGCGCAGATCGAGGGAAAGGAATTGAACGGCGCCGCGTCGCCTGCAAACTGCGCCAGAAAGATCGCCGGCCCCTTGATCGTCTTCATCGCACGCCTCCCATCGCCTCGAAAACCGCAGATCGGACGCGGCTCACCCCCTCTGTAATCGATTACGGAGCGATTTCAATGACAGCTTCGGCGGCACGCGCGGTGCGGCGGTCAGGTTCCCCGGCGCATCCGCTCGAAGCTCATCGAGATATGGGCGCGCTGGATCAGCGAGGCGGCGTGGAGGTCGCCGATTTCCAGCGCGCGCAGGATGTCGTGCACCTCGCGGTCGAAAACGTCGACCTCGTCCGCAAGGTCGATTTTCGAGGCAAAGACCGATTTCAGCCAGATCCGCGTCGTCTTGAAATAAAGACGTTCGCAGATATCCTTCAGCGGCTCGTTGGTGGTCAGTTTCAGCAGCGCGATGAAGAAATCCATGTTCAGTTCGGCAAAGCGCCGCGCATCCGGGTCTGTCAACAACGCCTTCGAACGCGCTGACAACGCACGCAATTCCTGCCAGAGGGTCGCATCCGGCGCGACCGCGCCAAGTTTGCCGGTCAGTTCGGCAAGCTCCAGACGCAACTGATAGGTCTGCGTCAGTTCCGCAATCTTGACGTCGGTGACGAAGGTGCCGACGCCGTGGACCGATTGCACCAGCCCCTCGCCCTCCAGCCGCACCAGAACCCGCCGCAGCGGGGTGCGGCTGATGCCGAATTCCGCCGCCAGCGCCTCTTCCGACAGGCGGGTGCCGGGGGCGTAGTCGAGCAGGCAGATCCGGCTGCGGATCTCGGAATGCATCCGGTCGAACCGGTCGCGGGCACTCGGGGCAAGCTCTGTCGGGTCGATGTTCACCGGCGCGTCATCCCCTAGCCTGTCGGCTGACCACGTAGACGCCTGACGCCGAAAGCGCAAAGCCCGCGAGGGCCAGCGGCGTGACAGACTCGCCAAGGATCGCCCAGGCAAGGATCATGGCCAGCGGCGGCACCAGGTAAAAGAGCGACGAGATGCGCGTGGCGTCGCCCCGCTGCAAAAGCGCGATGAACAGGCCGATCGAGATGATGGAATTGGCGATGACCAGATAGGCGAGCGCGACGATGAACTCTGGCTGCCAGTCGATGACCATCGTTTCGGCGAAATAGGCGGCGGGCAGCAGGACGGCAAAGCCGACGACATACTGCACGATGCCGCCCACCACCGGATCGGTCTTCATCCCGTGCCATTTCTCGAACAGGGTTGCGGCGGTGATGCCACCCAGCGCGCCCAGCGCCAGCAACACCGCCACCCAGGGGCTTGGTCCAAGCGCGCCTTCGGACAGGATGACCAGCACGACGCCCGCAAAGCCGAGGCCAAGGCCAAGCCAGAGGAACGGCCCGCCGCGCTGGCCCGAAAACAGCGGCGCGAAGACGGCGACCAGGATCGGTTGCAGCGCCATGATGATCGCGGTGGTTCCGGCGTTCATCCCGCGCTTCATCGCCAGATAGGCCAGCCCGAAATAGACGCACTGGATCAGGAAACCGGTCAGCGCGATGGCCCCCCAGTGGCGCGCGGTGGCGGGCCAGCGCGGCTTGCGGATCACGAGGAACGGCAGCAGCGCCAGAACCGCCAGCCCGTAGCGCAGGGCAAGCATGGTCAACGGCTCGACATGGGCAAGGCCGAGTTTGGCAAAGCTGTAGCCGCCGGACCAGAAGATCAGGAAGATGAATGGCGCCGCGCGCCAGAAGAACGGCTCTGTCGAACGCCCCGGTGCCAGCGCAACCTGCATCATATCCTCATGTCGCGAGTTTTCCGGCCAGACGTTCCAGCATGGACAGGCATTCCGCAAGCTGATCCAGCGCCAGAAATTCATCGGGTTTGTGCGCCTGCTCGATGGACCCCGGCCCGCAGACCACCGCCGACATGCCGAGCGCCTGGAATATCCCCGCCTCGGTGCCGAAGGGCACGGTCTGGGCACCATTCGCGCCGGTCAGTTCCATCAGGATCGCCTTCGCCTCGTTCTCGTCGGCCGGGATCAGGCCATCGACCTCACCGATCACCTCGGTGACAATGTCGGCTTGCGGGGCCACGGCGCGCATGGCGGGCAACAGCGTGTGGGCGCAGTAGTCCCGCAGGTCGGCCTTCACGAAATCGGCGTCGCCGTGCTGCACCGGGCGCATTTCCCAATCCACCCGCGCCTTGCCGGGGATGACGTTGTGGGCGACGCCGCCGACCAGCGCGCCGGTGTTGATCGTCGTCCACGGCGGATCGAAGCGGCCATTGGCCGGGGCCCGGGCCTTCAGCCTTTCCTTCAGCTCCAGCAGCCGACCGACATAGCGCACCGCGTATTCGACCGCGTTCACGCCGCGATCCGGGCCAGAGCCGTGCCCCTCCAGCCCGGTGAAATGCGTCGAGTATTCATAGCAACCCTTGTGACCCTCGATGATGCGCATCATCGTCGGCTCGCCGATGATCGCCACCGAAGGCCGCACCCCCTGCGCGCGCAAGACCTGCGCCAGTGCCTGCGCGCCAAGGCAGCCGGTTTCCTCGTCATGGGTGAAGGCGAAATGGATCGGGCGATTGCCGACCCGTTCGGCATAGTAAGGCGCCATCGCCACGGCGGCGGCGATGAAGCCCTTCATGTCGCAGGTGCCGCGGCCGTAAAGGCGGCCGTCGCGTTCCACCATCTCGAACGGGTCGGTCGTCCAGTCCTGATCGGCGACGGGCACGACATCGGAATGCCCCGACAGCAGGATGCCGCCATCGACATCCGGCCCCAGCGTGGCGAACAGATTGGCCTTGGTGCCGGTCGGGTCCTTGTGAATCTCGACGCGCGCCCCCACCGCCTCCAGCCGATCGGCGAGAAAGGCGATCATCGACAGGTTGCTGTCGGTCGACACCGTCGGGAAGGCGATCAGGTGGCGAAGAAGCGCCTTGGTATCGTCGAGAGCGTGCTGCACCGGGGTCAGTCCTTCACGAAAAGTTTCCGCTCGACCTTGCAGAACGGCTCGGCGGGGCCGCTGTCCTTGATAACGATCGACTCGGTGGTCTCAAGCCCCCAATCGGCGAGCCAGAGGCCGGGCATGAAGTGAAAGGTCATGCCGGGTTCCAGAACCGTTTCGTCGGACGCCCGGAACGAAGCCGTGCGTTCGCCCCAGTCGGGCGGGTAGGACAGGCCGATCGGATAGCCGCAGCGGCCGGACCGGGTGATGCCCACCCGTTCCAGTTCCGCGCCAAGCGCGTTGGCCACGTCGCAGGTCCGGTTGCCCGCCCGCGCCGCATCCAGCCCGGCCTCGAGCCCGGCGGTCAGCGCCTCGGCGGCGTCGCGCATTTGCTGCGGCGGCTTGCCAAGGTGAACCGTGCGGCACAGCGGGGCGTGGTAGCGGCGGTAGCAGCCCGACAGTTCGAAGAACGTCGCCTCGCCCGCCTTCATCTTCTCGCCGTTCCAGGTCAGGTGCGGCGCGGTCGCGTCGAGGCCCGAGGGCGTCAACGGCACGATGGCGGGATAGTCGCCCCAATCCTCGCCGACGCCAAGGATGGCGGCGCGGCTGATCTCGGCCACCAGTTCATTCTTGCGCAGGCCGGGGCGGGCAAGTTCGATGCCCAGCGTCACGATCTTTTCCGAAATCGCCGCAGCCTTGCGCATGAAGGCAAGCTCTTCATCGGATTTCACCATGCGCTGCCAGTTCACCAGCGCGGTTGCATCGACCAGCGTCGCGTTCGGCAGCCCAGCGGCAAGCACGGCATGGGCCTTGGCAGAGTAATAGTAGTTCTCCATCTCCACGCCGATCCGCGCTTTGGCGAACCCCATGTCGGCCAGACGCTGACCGAGATCCTGCATCGGATGGCTGCTGGTGGACTGGATGTAGCTGTCGGCATAGCCCGCGATCCGGTCATCCGCCATCCAGACGGTCCGCCGCGCGCCGTTGGCATCCTGCAAGCGCCCCCACCAGACCGGATCGCCCTCCATCGGCAGGATGACACCCTGATGCACGTAGAACGACCAGCCGTCATAGCCGGTCAGCCAGCTCTGGTTCGACGGGTCGGTGGCGAAAAGCACATCGATTCCCGCCGCCTGCATCGCCGCGCGAACCTTCGCGATCCGGCGGGCATATTCGGCCGCGCTGAAGGGTGCATTCTGCAATCCCATGTGTAGCCTCTTCTGAATCAGACTAAATTGTACACAACGGTATGGATCACGCCCGTTTCTGGCAAGATTAATGCGCGCTTCCCGCGAAATTGGCCACGTTTTTCTTGACAGAAATTTCAACCGTACAATGATGTGTACAACAAATGAAGCTTCGACTCTGAACTCGAAGATATCCAACACGGGAGACGACGATGAAAAGATCCCTTCTGACGACGGCCGTGATGGCCGGGGTCGCCTTGGGCGCCTCGGTTGTGGCGGCATTTGCCGGCCCGCTGACGGACCGCATCAAGGCGGGCGAGGCCATCCGCATCGGCTTTGCGAACGAGATTCCCTTCGCCTATCCCGGCCCGGACGGCAGCCCCAAGGGCTTCGTCAATGCCGAGGTGCTGGGCGTGCTGAAAAGCATGGGCTACACCAAGATCGAGCCGGTGCAGACCGACTGGGGCGGACTGATCCCCGGCTTGCAGGCGGGCCGCTTCGACATCATCACCGGCGGCATGAACATCCTGAAGTCGCGCTGCGAGAACATCGCCTTCTCCGAGCCGATGGCGCGCATAGGTGACGCCTTTCTGGTGGCCAAGGGGAACCCAAAAGGGCTGAATACCTACGCCGACATCAAGACCAAGGGCGCGGTGATGGTGACCGGCGCCGGCTATTCGAACATCGAGGCGGCCAAGGCCGCGGGCGTGACCGAGGCCAATATCATGCAGGTGCCGGGGCCGACCGAAATCCTTGCGGCGGTCAAGGCGGGCCGCGCCGATGCCGGGGCCGGAACCTACTTCACCGTCAAGCAGCTGGCCGACAGCACCGATGGCGCGCTGGACGTATCCGACCCGAACGCGATGCCCGAAAGTTCGATGAACTGGGCCGGGATCGGCTTTCGCAAGGACGATCAGGATTTCGTCGACGCCTTCAACGCCGCACAGAAAAGCTACCTCGGCTCGCCCGAGATGATGGATGCGGTCAAGGCCTATGGCTACGGCGAAGCCTCGCTGCCGGGTGACAAGACCACGGCATGGGTCTGCGCCAATCGCTGATCTTGTAAGGGGCGGGCCAACCGCCCCTTGCCGATCCGGCCGGGGGATGGCGGATGACGATCTGGGACTTCCTTGAAACCTACGGGGCCCGCATCGCCAGTGGCACGCTTGTCACCTGCGCCCAATTCGGGCTGGCGGCGATCATCGCCATCGTCGTGGCGCTGATCGCCGGGCTTGGCAAGCTGTCGCACAACGGACTGATCCGGGGCGTGTCGGTCATCTATATCGAGATCTTCCGCGGCACCTCGCTTCTGGTGCAACTCTACTGGATCTTCTTCGTGCTGCCGCTGTTCGGGATCACGCTGCCGAAATTCGCGGCCGGCTTCATCTCGGTCGGCCTGAACGTCGGCTCCTACGGCGCCGAACTGGTTCGCGGCGCGATCCAGTCGGTGCCCAAGGGCCAATGGGAGGCGGCCTATGCCCTGTCGATGTCACCCGCCCGCCGGATGCGCCGGATCATCCTGCCGCAGGCGCTGGGGCTGATGCTGCCACCCTGGGGCAACCTGCTGATCGAGCTTCTGAAGGGCACCGCGCTGGTCTCGCTGATTTCGGTGACCGACCTGATGTTTCAGGCCAAGCAGATCAACGCCTCGACCTACCTTTCGGCGCAGTCCTTCGGCGCGGCGCTGGTTGTCTACTACATTCTGGCCCGGTTTCTGATCACGCCCTTCATGCGCCGGATGGAGCGGGTCATGGCGCGGAGGCTTGGCCGGGCATGATGTTTCACTGGCGCTGGGATTTTACCTACGAAATCCTGCCCCGGCTCATGTGGGCCACGGTCAATACCCTGATCGCCGCCGGGGCGGGCTATGCCATCGCGCTTGTTCTGGGCCTGATCCTCGCGCTGGCGCAGCGGACGAACTGGAAGCCGCTGACCTTCGTGGTGCGCGAGTTTGTCGAATTCATCCGCTCCACCCCGCTGGTGCTGCAGATCTTCTTCGTCTTCTACGTCGGCCCCCAGTTTGGCGTCCGCCTGTCGCCCTGGACCTCTGGCATGATCGCGATCGGGCTGCACTATTCGGCCTATCTGTCCGAGGTCTACCGGGCCGGGATCGAAGCCGTTCCGCGCGGCCAGTGGGAGGCTTGCCGCGCCCTGAACATGTCGACCGCAGACACCTACCTGCGCATCATCATCCCGCAGGCCCTGCCGCCCTCCGTCGCCGGGATGGGAAACTACCTGGTGGGGATCTTCAAGGATACGCCGATGCTGTCGGTCATCGGTGTCGCGGAACTGATGCACACCGCCAATGCGATCGGCGCAGAAAATTATCGGTTCCTTGAACCCTACACGATGGTCGGGGTGATCTTTCTTGCCATCTCGCTGCCCACGGCCGGTCTGGTCCGGCTGTTCGAGGGCTGGTTGCGGCGCAAACTGGGACTTTGAGTCATGGACATGTCTGCCTTTCCGCTGGAACTGCCCGAAACCGACCGCCCGATGGTCCGCTTCATGAACGTCACCAAAAGCTATGGCAGGCTGGTGGTGCTGGACCAGTTGAACCTCGACATCGCGGCGGGAGAGATGGTGTCGATCATCGGCCCCTCCGGCTCTGGCAAGACCACCGTGCTGCGGATGCTGATGACGCTGGAGACGATCAACGGCGGCGTGATCTATGTCGACGGCAAACCGCTGACCCATATGGCCAAGGGCGGCAAGCTGGTTCCGGCGGACGAGCGATACCTGCGCATGATGCGATCCTCGATCGGCATGTGCTTCCAGCACTTCAACCTGTTCCCGCACATGACCGCGCTGCAGAACTGCATGGAGGGGCCGGTGCAGGTTCTCGGCCTCTCGAAGCAGGAGGCGCGGGAACGGTCCGAGGAGTTGCTGTCGCTGGTCGGCATGATCGCCAAGAAGGATCAGCATCCATCGCGGCTGTCCGGCGGGCAGCAGCAGCGCGTGGCCATCGCCCGCGCGCTGGCGATGCGGCCCAAGGTGATGCTGTTCGACGAGGTGACATCCGCGCTCGACCCCGAAGTGATCGGCGAGGTGACCAACGTCATCCGCAAACTGGTCGCGGAACACAACCTGACCATGCTGATGGTCACGCATCAGATGGGCTTTGCCCACGACATCTCTGACCGGGTGTGTTTCTTCTTCGGCGGCAAGATCGAGGAACAGGGCCCGCCTGACATTCTGTTCGGCGCGCCCCAGCGCGACCGCACCAAGCAGTTCCTGTCGGCGGTGAAGGAAGCGCATTGAGATGGGCATCGCGCTTGCCGACATCCTCGCCGCGCGGCGGGTCATCCGGGGCATTGCGGATGCAACGCCCTTCGTGCCCTCGCCCTTCATGACGGCGGTGGCCGGGCAGGATTTCCTGCTGAAACTGGAAAACATGCAGCCGGTGGGCGCTTTCAAGCTGCGCGGCGCGCTCAACGCGGTGATGGCCTTGCCGGACACGGTCGCGGGCGTGACCTGCTGTTCCACCGGCAATCATGGGCGCGGCGTCGCCTTTGCCGCCGCGATGCGCGGCATGAAGGCGGTGATCTGCATGTCACGGTTGGTCCCGCAGACCAAGATCGACGGCATCCGCGCGCTCGGCGCAGAGGTGCGCATCGTCGGCGCGACACAGGACGCGGCGATGATGGAAAGCCGCCGCCTGTGCGCGGCAGAGGGGCTGGTGGAAATCTCGCCCTTCGACGATCCGCAGGTGGTCGCCGGTCAGGGCACCATCGGGCTGGAAATGCTTGAAGCGCGGCCCGACCTGACCATGATCCTCGTGCCGCTGTCGGGTGGCGGGCTTGCGGCGGGGGTTTCGGTCGCCGCAAAGGCGATCAATCCCCGGATCCGGATCGTCGGCATCTCGATGGACCGCGGCGCGGCGATGCACGCCTCGCTTCAGGCCGGGCATCCGGTGGAAGTGCCGGAATACGCCTCGTTCGCCGACAGCCTCGGCGGCGGGATCGGGCTGGAAAACCGCCTGTCTTTCCCGCTTTGCCAACGCCACCTCGACGCCATCGTGCTGGTGACGGAGGACGAGATTCGCCGCGCCATGCAGGTGCTTTATTTCGAGGACCGCATCGTCGCCGAAGGCGCCGCTGTCGTTGGGCTCGCGGCGGTTCTGTCCGGCAAGGTCAGGCCGGATGGCCCCACCGGCACCATCGTCACCGGCCGCAACCTCGACATGGAGACCTTCACCCGGATCATGGCAGGGCAGGATGTGCAGATCGGCGAGATGACGGTGAAAGGCGAACGCTATGCCCCATGACATCCAGATCGTGACCGAGGCAGAATTGCGCGCGCTGGTCCAGCTTGACCTGACGGTGATCGACGCGATCGAAGCGGCCTTCGCGGCCCTTGCGAAAGGTGGCGTTGTCATGCCGCCGATCCTGTCGATGGACCTGCACGACGCGAATGGCGAGGTGGACGTGAAGACCGCCTATATCCCCGGCGTCGACGGCTTCGCAATCAAGGTCAGCCCCGGCTTCTTCGACAACCCCAAGCTCGGGCTGCCCAGCCTGAACGGGCTGATGATCCTGTTTTCCGCCAAAACCGGTCTGGTGGAGTCGCTCTTTCTCGACAACGGCTATCTGACCGATATCCGCACGGCTGCGGCGGGTGCCGTCGCCGCCCGCCACCTTGCGCCGCAGCGGGTCGAGACGGCGGGGGTGATCGGCACCGGGGTTCAGGCCCGGTTGCAGCTGCAGGCCGCGCATCTGGTCCGCCCGTTCACGCGCGTTCTGGTGCATGGCCGCGACATGGCCAAGGCGCGGGCCTGCGCGCAGGATCTGGCGCGGGCGCTGGGGGTGCAGGCCGAAGCCGTCGCTGACCCCGCGGCGCTTGTCGCGCAAAGCCAGTTGGTCGTTACCACCACCCCGGCGCGCGACCCGGTGCTGAAGGCCGACTGGCTGCATCCGGGATTGCACATCACCGCGATGGGCTCCGATCAGGCCGGCAAGAACGAGATCGAGCCCGCCGCGTTGATGGCCGCCGACGTCTATATCTGCGACCGCGTCAGCCAGTGCGAGATCTCCGGCGAACTCGCGACCGCCCGCGCCACCGGCATCTGGACCAAAGGCACCCCCGCCGAACTCGGCGAGGTCATCCTCGGCAGCAGGCCGGGCCGCCGATCGCCCGGCGATATCACCATCTGCGACCTGACCGGCACCGGTGTTCAGGATACCGCCATCGCCACCCACATCCGCGCCCGCTTCGGCCGCGCCGGAACGATCATCCGGGCCTGAGGCGGCCCGCTCAGACCGTCAGATAGCCGCCGTCGACAAAGACCGTCGTGCCGGTGATGTAGGTCGCGGCGTCCGAGGCGAGGAACACCGCCGCCGCCGCAATCTCCTCCGGTCGGCCCATCCGCCCCATCGGGATATGCGCGAGCGATTGGCGGCGGCTGTCCGCGTGCCCCGGATCGCCGCCGCGCGTCATCGGCGTGTCGGTGAAACCGGGGGCCAGCGCGTTGACGCGAACGCCGTAGGGCGCAAGGTCCAGCGCCATCGCCTTGACCAGCATCTTCGCCCCGCCCTTGGACGCGACATAGGCGGCGCAGTTGCGCTGCGCGACCTCGCTGACCTGCGAGGTGACCAGCGTGATCGAACCCGCCTTCTGCGCCACCATCCGCCGCGCCGCCGCAGCCGCAAACAGGAAGGCGCCGGTCAGGTTGGTGGCGATCACCGCGTCCCAGTCGGCAGATGCGATCTCATGCGCCAGCGCCGCGGGGCCACCGATCCCGGCGGCGGAAATCGCGACGTCGACCCGACCAAGACGGTCCTCGGCCCGGGCGAACAGCGCCTCCATCGCCGCCGGGGCACGCACGTCAGAGGCCATGACCTCGACCCTCAGGTCGCCCCGCCCGATGCCCTGCGCCGTCTGTGCCGCGCTGGCTTCCGCGAGGTCCGACAGCATCAGATCGGCCCCGGCGGCGGCCAACGCCCCTGCGATGGCCCGCCCGATCCCGCTGCCTGCGCCGTTCACCACCGCCACCCGCCCCTTCAGCGCGTCGCCCGCCCAGAGTCCCGTCACAGCATCCCCTCCTCTTGCAGCAGGTCCAGACTCGCATCGAAGGCCGCCACCGTTTCAGCGATATCCTCTGGCGTGTGGGCGGCTGACAGCAGCCCGCCGGGCCAGCCGCTCAGGTCCACCCCGTTCACCAGCATCGCCATCCGCAACAGCCGCGCGAGGCCCGGCGGCTGCGCCTGCAACCCCGCCCGGCCCAGCCGCTGCGGGTCGAACGGCCGCGCAGCCAGATCGGGCGCGAGGCACAGGTGAAACGCCGACGCCTCGCCGTAGACGTGCCAAGGCACCCCGCGCGCCGCCAGCACCCCGGCCAGCCCGCGCCGCAGGTCTTCCGCCAGCGCATCGGCCGCCCGGTTCGGCGCCCCGCCGCGGATCGCGGCCAGCGTTGCCACCCCCGCAGCCGCCGAGGCGGGCGCCGCGTTGAACGTGCCGGGGTGGTAGATCTTCTGCCGCCCTGCCCGCTCCGCCGCCGCGAAGTCGAGCCCGCCCAGGATCTCGGCCCGCCCCGCCACCGCGCCGCCGGGTTGCCCGCCCGCCAC
Source organism: Paracoccaceae bacterium (assembly GCA_016124615.1). Classification (GTDB taxonomy): domain Bacteria; phylum Pseudomonadota; class Alphaproteobacteria; order Rhodobacterales; family Rhodobacteraceae; genus Solirhodobacter. The sequence continues at coordinate 864,157 of WGNF01000003.1, forward strand.
GATCTTGGCCAGCGTCGTCAGGTCCGGGATCACGCCGGTCTTTTCCTGCACCCCGCCCGGCGCCACCCGAAACCCGGTGATCACCTCGTCGAAGATCAGCACAGTGCCCGCCGCCCGGCTCCAGTCGCGCAGCCGTTCCAGAAACCCGGTTTCCAGCGGGATCTTCCCGGTGCAGGCCCCCAGCGGCTCCAGGATCACCGCGGCGAAGTCCTTCGTGCGCAGCGCCGCCTCTACCCCCGCCGCTTCATAGGGGTCCAGCGCCACGGTCTGTGCCGCAACCGCCGCGGGCACGCCGATCACCGTGCCGCCATTGAAATGCGAGGCATAGCCCGCCGTCATGTCATCCTGCCAGCCGTGGTAATGGGCGTGGAACCGCAACACCCGGTCGCGCCCGGTGAAGGCGCGCGCCAGCCGCAGCGCCATCTGCGTCGCCTCTGAGCCCGAAGCGTGAAAGCGCACCTTTTCGGCCGAGGGCACCATCGCCACGATGGCCTCGGCCCAGGCAATCTCGGCCTCGTGGCAGGCGGCGAAATGGGTGCCCTTCGCCATCTGCGCCGCCACCGCCTGCATCACCGCGGGCGGGTTGTGGCCCAGCAAGAGCGCACCATGCCCGCCGAAATAGTCGATGTAGCGGTTGCCGTCGGCATCCCACTTCTGCGCCCCCGCGGCGTGGGTCGCGTAGACCGGATGCGGCGTCAGGTGGCGCGAGTCGTGCACGATGCCGCTGGGCAGCACCGCCCGCGCCCGCACCGCCAGTTCGGCCGACCGTGCGGTGCGCGCGGCGTAAAGCGTCTCGATCAGGCCGGCCGTCATCCCTGTCCCTCGCTGCCCGCGGCGTGGGCCGAGCAAAGGGCCGCCCTGCCCGCTTGTCACGCGATTTTTCCGGGGTCTCAGCCCCGGAAATGCGCGCAAACCCTGCCCCGCATTTGCCCACCCGATGACCCCGAAATATTTGCCCTTTTGCGCCCCGCTTGCTCCCGCCAATCCGTTGCGCCCCCGCCGCGTTCGCGTAACGTCGGCGCATCCGGCCCTGTCAGGGAAACCCCGATGCCCCGCACCATTGTCGTTGCCGCCGCCCAGCTTGGCCCGATCGCCCGGCACGAGGGCCGCGCCCCGGTCGTCGCCCGCATGGTGGAGCTGCTGCGCGAGGCCAAGGCCCGCGGCGTGGGCTTCGTCACCTTCCCGGAAATGGCGCTGACCACCTTCTTTCCACGCTGGCATATCGAAGACCCGGCCGAGGTTCTTTCGTATTTCGAAACCGCCATGCCCGGCCCCGAGACGCAGCCGTTGTTCGACGCCGCCCGCGCCTTCGGCATCGGCTTCTACCTTGGCTATTGCGAGATGATCCCCGGCCGCACCGGCGCCCATCACCTTGGCTACAACACCGCGATCCTCGTCGACCCGACCGGGACCATCGTCGGCAAATACCGCAAGGTGCATGTGCCCGGCAACGCAACCCCCGATGCCAGCCTGAAGCTGCAACATCTGGAGCCGTGGTATTTCGACGATGGCAACCTCGGCTTTCCCACCTTCGAGACGATGGGCGGCAAGCTTGGCATGCTGATCTGCAACGACCGCCGCTGGCCTGAAAGCTGGCGCATGCTGGGGCTGCAGGGCGCCGAACTGGTCTGCCTTGGTTACAACTCGCCCTCGCTGCTGCCCGACAACCCGAAACAGAACGCGCTGCGCAAGATGCACCACCTGCTGCCGATGCAGTCGGCGGCCTATCAGAACGGGCTCTGGATCGTCGCCACCGCCAAGGCGGGCCTTGAGGGCGGCTGCCACATGATGGGCCATTCCTGCGTCATCGCCCCCTCGGGCGAGGTTGTGGCGCTGTCGGCAACTGATGGCGACGAGTTGCTGACCTACAAGATCGACCTCGACGCCACGCAGGAATACAAACGCTTCTTCGATTTCGCCACCTACCGGCGCCCGGCGGCCTACGGCCTGATCACCAGGCCGCACAGCGAGGGACAGCCATGACCCCCACCCGCGATTTCATCGGCTATGCCGGAAACCTGCCCGTGGCGCGCTGGCCGAACGGCGCCCGCATCGCCGTCAACTTCTGCCTGAACTACGAGGAAGGCGGCGAGCTTTGCATCCTGAACGGCGATGACCGGTCCGAGGTGCGCATCTCTGACGTGGCGGTGGAAACCCGCATCGGCGCGCGCGACCTGAACATCGAGTCGAGCTACGAATACGGCGCGCGCGTCGGCTACTGGCGGCTGCTGCGCGCCTTCACCGACCGCGGGCTTTCCGGCACCGTCAACCTCGTCGGCCGCGCGGCCGAGGCGAACCCGCTGGCCGTCGCCGAAATGGTCAAGGCCGGGTTCGACCTGCAACTGCACGGCTGGCGCTGGATCGACCATGACGCGCTGCCCGAGGCCGAGGAACGCGACCACATCGCCCGCCAGATCGACCTTGCCACCCGCCTGACCGGCGCCGCGCCGATCGGCTACTACGCCGGCATGCCCTCGATGAACACCCGCCGCCTGCTGATCGAGGCGGGCAATTTCCTTTACGATTCCGATGTCTACAACGATGACCTGCCGTACTGGTCACCCGACCACCCGGGCCACCTGCTGGTGCCCTACTCGCTCGACACCAACGACAGCCGCTTTGGCCGCGCCGACCGCTGCTATCAGGTCGGTGGCGAGTTCGTGCAATACATCACCGACAGCTTCGACCTGCTCTATGCCGAGGGCGCGACCCGGCCGCAGATGATGACCGTGGGGCTGCACGCCCGCCTGATCGGCCGCCCCGGCCGCATCGGCGCGCTGCACCGCATCCTCGACCACATGCTTGCCCATGAAGACGTGTGGATCTGCCGCCGCGACCACCTCGCCCGGCACTGGGCAACCGAGCACCCCGACCCCCGCGTGACCGGCTAATTCGCCGCCGCAAAGCCCAGCACGAACGCCACCAGCACCGCGACCCCCAGCCCGAGGTCGCCCATATCCAGCGCCTCGTCGGGGTTGTGGCTGCCGTTTTCGTTGCGCACAAAGACCATCGCCGCGGGCACCCCGGCCGCCGCGAAGACCGCGGTGTCATGCCCCGCCCCGCTGGAAACCGGCCCCGCCGCGATCCCCAGCCGGTCGGCCGCCGCCGCCAGCCGCGCGCGCAGCCCCGCATCCATCCGCGCCGGGGCCCAGTCGAACCGCGCGCCCGGATTGAACCGCACGCGCCGCCGCGCCGCGATGGCCGCCATCGCGGCCTGCACCTCTGCCTCCACCCGCGCCAGCACCCCGGGATGCTCACAGCGCACGTCGAGCGAAAAGCCGACCTCGCCCAGCACCCGGCTGCCGCCATGCTGCGCGGGGTCGGATTCCACCCGGCCGAAGGTGATCGTCAGTTCCTGCCCCTCGGCCTCCAGCCGGTCCCAGATCGCCTCGGTCGCCTGCACCAGATCGGCGAAACCCAGCACCGCATCGGCGCGCGAAAACCGCGGCTCGGCGCCGGAATGGGCATAGGCGCCGAGAACCTTCGCCTTCGGATAGCGCCAGCCGCCGTTCATCGCGGTCACGATCCCCAGCGGCAGCCCGCGCGCCACAAGCCGCGGGCCCTGCTCGATGTGCAGTTCCACAAAGCAGGCGATCTGCAGCGGATCGGTCTGCACCTCGCCGCGCGCCACGGCCTCCGGATCAAAGCCCAGGGCCCGCATGTGCGCGGCCAGCGTCCGCCCGGTGTCGGCCCGCCGCACCGCCAGCGCCGCCGCAGACAACCGCCCCAGCGCGGCCTCGGCGCCGGGGTAGGACAGCGGGAACCACACCGCCTCCTCGGCTCGTGTCGCCATCACCACCAGATCTCGCGCGGGCATGACCCCCCGCCGCGCCAGTTCCGCCATCGCCGCGACGCCCGCCACCACCCCGGCGGCGCCGTCGAAATTGCCGCCATGCGGCACCGAGTCGAGATGCGAGCCGATGACGATCGCAGGCAACCCCCGGTCGCGCCCCGGCCGCGTCATATAGAGGTTCCCGGCCGCATCCACCCGCTCCTCGACGCCCAGATCGCGCCCGACCCGGCGCAGGATGTCATGCGCCCGCTGCTCGCCCGGCCCGTAGCTGTCGCGCGTGACCCCCGGCGGATCGAGGCTGGCCGCACGCAACTCGTCCAGCAGCGCGGCGGCAAAGGCGGTCATTTCGGCCAACCCCTCCACCGCTCAGCCCAGCCCCAGCCGCGCGCGCAGCGCCCGGGCCGTCAGCGGTGCCGCGCCCTGTGCTGCCATCACCCGGGCGGCCTCTTCCACCAGCCGCGCATTCGGCACCGGCACCCCGTCCAGTGTCGGGTGATCCTCGATCCCGGTCCTGAGCCCGCCACCGCGTTCCACGATCAGCGGCGCAATCGCCCGGTGCGCAGCCTCGCCCTTGGAACTGGCGCCCCAATCGACGCCCTCCGGCAGCAGGTCCAGCATCGCCGCCAAAGCCGCAGGCCGCGCGGGCGCGCCCCAGATGACGCCGAAGCCGATGCAGAACGGCGTCTGCCCCGGCACCGCGCCGCGCGCCCGCATCTCGGCCGCCAGCGCCATCTGGCCCAGATCGAACACCGTCAGTTCCGGCAGCACCCGGGTCGGGCGCAAGAGGTCGGCGATGCGGTAGAGCATGTCGGTCGGCGAGAGATACACGTCGCCCCCGGTGCCATAGGAAAAGCTGCCGCAATCGAGCCCGGTCAGATCGGCGCCCGAAGGCACCAGATGCGCGATCCGCGCCGCGGGCGGCAGGATCGCCGCGGCATCCGCCGGGGCAATTGCGGGGGTGGTCAGCGCCACCGGCAAGGTGCCGCCGCCGCCGCTCGACAGATGCACCAGCACATCGGCGTCCACCTCGCGGATGCGCGCCACCAGTTCGGCATAAAGTGCGGGATCGTTGGAGGATCGCCCGGTCGCCGGATCGCGCACATGGCAATGCACCACCGCCGCCCCCGCCCGCGCCGCCGCGCAGGCATCCGCCGCAATCTCGGCCGGGGTGATCGCAACGTAGGGCGTCACGTCGCGCCCCACCACGCTGCCGTTCACCGCGCAGGTGATCCAGCGCGCCATCACTGCACCCGTCCGCGGCGCAGCAGCGCGCCGTGGCCGACCGCGCCGGGATCAACCTGCCCGTTCCGCGCCACGATCCGGCCGCGGCTGACCGTCAGCACCGGTTTTCCGGTCATCGCCATCCCCTCCCACGGGGTGAAATCGACGTTGCTCAGCATGTCCGCCTGCCGCACCGTCCAGCGCGCTTCGGGATCCCACAGCACCAGATCGGCATCGGCCCCCGGCGCCAGCACGCCCTTGCGCCCGCCCAGCCCGAACAGCGCCGCAGGTGCCGCGGCCGTCAGTTCCACGAACCGCCGCAAGGTGATCCGCCCCGCCATCACGCCTTCGGAAAACAGCACCGGCAGCAGGGTCTGCAACCCCGGCATCCCGCCCGAAAACGCGGTGTAGGGCCCCACGCCCGTCGCGCGGGCCGCCGCGATCTGCGCCAGCCGTTTCTGCGGCGAGTGATCCGAGGACCAGACCGACAGCGCCCCCCCGGCCAGCGCGGCCCAAAGTGCCGCCTGATCCGCCGCCGTGCGCAAGGCGGGCGACACGATGAACTTCGCCCCCTCGAACCCCGGCCGTTCCAGATCGTCGGCGGTGAAGGTCAGGTAATGCGGGCAGGTCTCGCCCGAAATCGCCGCGCCCTGCGCCGCGGCCGCGGCCAGCGCCGCCACCGCCTGCGCGCCGGAAACGTGGAACACATGCACCCGCGCCCCGGTCGCCTTGGCATAGGTGCCGATGCGGCGGATCATCTCGGCCTCGACCGCGATCGGGCGGATGGCGGCCTGCACCGCCAGCCCGTCGCGCCCCGCTGCGGCTTCGCGCACCCGGAAGAACCGGATCAGCGCGTCATCCTCGGCATGGACGAGGCACAAGAGCCCCAGCCGCGCCGCCGCATCCAGGATCGCCAGCACCTGCGCATCATCCAGCGCATAGCCCGCGTAGGTGGTGAAGAGCTTCAGCGAGGTGAAGCCCTGATCGGCCAGCCGCGGCAACCCCTCGGCCAGAAACCCCGGATCGGCGGTGCCAAGCTGCAGATGCACGCTGTAATCCACCAGCGCCCGCCCCGCGGCCTGCGCCAGATACTCGGCCAGCACCGTTTCCGGGTCTTCCGCCACCCCGCACATGGAGTGTGAGATGACCGTAGTCACCCCACCCGCCGCCGCCGCCCGCGTGGCCGCGGTGAAATCGTCCGGGCACGGCGTCTCGCCCGCAATCGCCCGCTGCGCGATGTGGCAATGGCTGTCGATCCCGCCCGGCAGCAGGATCAGGCCGCGCCCGTCCACCTCTTCGCGCCCCGCAGGCAACCCTTCGCCAAGCGCCGCGATGCGGCCCCCGGCCACCGCCAGATCGCCCGCAACCTCGCCCTCGGGCGTCACGATCCGCGTGTTCCTGATGACCAGATCGGAAACCGTCATGCCCTGCCCCGCCTTCCCCAAGCCAGTCTAGCCGCCACCCCCACGCCCTTGGCATGATTTTTTCCGGCCCATCGGTCCGGGAAATTTGTGCCTGTCTCGGCCCGCGATTTCGCTAGATTTGACACAGTTGCAATCTGCCGGAGGCCCCATGCCGACATCGCCCCATTCCGCCCCGCCGCAGACCCTGCGCGACTTCGTGGGCTACGGTCGCCATGCGCCAAGGATCGACTGGCCCGGCGGCGCGAAGCTCGTGCTGAACCCGGTGATCGTCTACGAGGAGGGCAGCGAATACTCCCTGACCGAGGGGCATGGCCGCAACGAGGGCTGGGGCGAATACAACACCCAAGTCGGCCCCGAACTCCGCGACCTCGGCACCGAGACGCATTTCGAATATGGCGCCCGCGCCGGCATCTGGCGGTTGGCCCGGCTGCTGGAGGATCTGGGGGTCCGCGCCACCGTTTCCGCCACCGCCGTGGCGCTTGACCGCAATCGCGAGGTCGCGGCCTGGATGACCGAGGCGGGGCACGACCTGCTGGGCCACGGCTGGCGCTGGTTCGAGGCCTGGGGCCAGAGCCGCGAGGAGGAACGCGACCACCTGCACCGTGCCGTGGCGCTGTACCGCGAGGTGCTGGGCAGCCGCCCGATCGGCTGGAACCAACGCTCCTTCCCCTCGGTCAACACCTTCGATCTGCTGGTGGAAGAGGGCGGGTTTCTCTACACCTCCGACCCCTGCAACGACGAAATCCCCTATTTCACCCGCACCGCCACCGGCCGGATGCTGGTGGTGCCCTATTCGAAAACCTTCAACGACAGCCGCTTTCTGATCGCGCCCGGCTATTCCAACCCCGGCGATTTCGCCGCCGACGCCATCACGGGCATGGACTACCTGCTTTCCGAAGCCGACCGCACCGGCGGCCGCATGATGACCGTCGCCGTCCACGCCCGCTGGACCGGCCAGCCCAACCGCGCCTCGGCGCTCCGCCGCATCCTCGAACACGCACTGGCGACGCCGGGTGTGGCGATCCTGCGCCGCGACGACATCGCCCGGCATTTCCTTGCGCAGTACGGCGACCTGCCGACGCTGCCGCGGGTGGAGGGGTAGGCGCCCGGCGAAAGGGAGGGGCCTTTCGTCCAACTTCAGGTATGTTAGGGCGATGCATCCCGACGGTGGAAGTACGGCTACAAGGCACAACAGATGAGTAACAATGCGCCTCGCGTTCCTAAGCGGCTCCACTGTCGAGACCTCGGTGCGGAACCGACTGGCATTCTCGTTCTGAGCGACGAACGGGTCGAACTGTACTTCGTTGGGTACGAAGATTTCGTCTACGTTCACGAAGACGGGCCTGCCTATGTAGTTACCGAAGAAGGCAGTGTCGTCTCGCTACACAACAACGTCCCAGGTCTGCATTCGTCGCGAAGTGTGACGACAAAGCTTCGCGGCGCGGATCGCGGGCACAAGGGCGATGAGCACCGGACAATCTTTCAGAGCGGAATTATTTCGAACCTAGCTGTAATCGGCGCGGACGCGTGGCGGCCCGACGACCTCGTGCGCCGACTGACGTTCGACGTAGCCCATACCGAGCACATCCTGCGACATCGCGAGAAGGTCCGATCATTGGGCCGCACAACGAATCCCACCGATAGCGACCTCACTCTATATCGCTCAGAAGCTGGGAATGTGACCCTAGTAGCCGGCTATGCAGCTACCTACGGAATCGACACACAAAGCCTAACAACCTTTCGACCAACCTTCTCGATCGGGTTCGCCAAGGGGTGCCGGTTGAGCGAGATTAGCAAGCATCTCGTCCACTACGTGTCTTTCCTTTCGTTCGTGCTCGGCGGGACGATGGCGCCGACGGCGGTTCACATCGACCGGCTGTCGTTTGATGAGATGGTCCGCGCCGTCGAGGGACGCACATATGTCGGCGATCATGAGGTGATGTGGAACTGGTCGACTGAGGAGTATGAACCGAGAGAATTGGCATTCCACGGCGCGCCATTCGTTGCGGAAGACGACGTTGAACTCGCCGCTTTTGAGGCTGGACTTGTTCAATGGGTAAATCGAGCCGACGAGTGGGAACGCGCGTACATTCGCATGACCGAAAGCCTTCGCCTACGGCACGTTGTTTCCGGCGAGCGCCTCCTGGCCGCATGGCGCTGGTTTGAGGAACTACCGATCGCCAAGGCTGAGAGAGTGCTCAATGACACCGCTGTCGAGCGCGTAATCCAAGCTGCCTTAGAGGTGGTTCGCGATCAGGGCCTCGCGGATACAGAGGAAAGGGTACGAGGAGCGCTAACACGGATCGGTGAAGAAACCGTGCGCAACAGGTTTTTGCGGCTTATCGGTTCGGTGCAGGCGCGCTTCGGCGTCGAACATCTTCTCGAGATGATCGACCATCTCGAGAACGCTCGTCGTTTTCGGGGCCGCGTTGCTCACGGCCACTTTGCCGCGCGGGACGAGAGTGAAACACGGCGATTTAACAAGGCAATCCTTGCCGTGGAATCCCTCTGCTTCCTCCTCACAGCGCGAGACCTACCGATGACGGAAGCAAGCAGGGGGCGGATATGGTCGCACCCTGTGCTGGAAACCTTCGATCTGGCCTATTCATGAGGTCTCCGCGCAAGTAGCTTTTGCGGCGAATAGTCAAAAAGGACCCCCCCAAACGAAAAGGGGCCGCCACCGCGACCCCTTCCCGTTCGTCCGCTCCGCCCGGCTCAGGCGTCGATCCACCACTTGTAGGGGTGGAACTCGAACATCGGGTGCATCTCGACCCCCATCACGTTGGTGCGGTGATGCAGGTAGAGCGTCCGCCAGAACGGGATGAACGTGACCCCCTGTTCCAGCATGATCTCTTCCAGCCGCTTGATCACCGGCCGCCGCTTGTCGGCATCGGCGATCGAGGTCGCCTCGGCCAGCTTGTCATCGAACTCCTTGTTCGAAAACGCGGTTTCGTTCCACGAGCCGCCGCTCTTGTAGGCCAGCGCCAGCACCTGCACGTCAAGCGGGCGCATCCCCCATTCGGTGGCCGAGAACGGATATTTCGTCCAGTCATTCCAGAAGGTCGAGCCGGGCAGGATCGTGCGCTTGATCTTGATCCCGGCATCGCGGATCTGGGCGGCCACCGCGTCGCAGGTGGCGGCCTGCCAGCTGTCGTCGATCGAGATCAGTTCGAACTCGTGATCGGCCATCCCGGCCTTCTCGATTGCGGCCTTGGCCGCGGCCGGGTCCACCTTGAACGGCGGCAGCTTGGCATAGGCCGGGTGGATCGGTGCGACGTGGAAGTTTTCGCCCACCGCGCCGTGGTTGGAAAAGCCGAGCTTCAGCACCACGGCGTTATCGACCGCCATCTGCAGCGCGCGGCGCACCTCGGCGGACTTGTAGTCCGGCGCGTCCTGATTGAACCGCACGGTGACGGTCGAGGCGGTGACCACGCCAGACTTGGCCCAGCCGTCCAGCTTGTCGAACACCTCGACGAACTCGCCCACCGTTTCATAGGTCATGTCGATCTCGTTCGACTGCGCCGAGGCGACATAGGCCGAGGTGTCGGTGCCAAGGTCGATCAGCTCGATCCGGTCCAGATAGGCGCCGCCCCAGCCCTCGGCCGTGCTGCCCCACCAGGTGTGGTCGGTGTTCTTCACCAGCACCTGCTTCACGCCAACCTGATTCTCCGCCGGTTTGAACGGGCCGGTGCCGATGAAATTCACCGAAGGATCGCCGCCCGGATAGGTCGGGTGCACCACCGCCGCCGGATAGTCGGACACGCCGGGGATGATGGTGATGTCGGGCACCAGAAGATGCAGCACGATCGTGTGGTCGTCCTTGATCTCCAGCGCGCCGTCTTTCAGCTTCTTCGTCGCCGGGTCAATCACGCTCGACAGGCGGCTGGCCATCGAGTTGCCGTCCACCGTGCCATCGCTCCAGCGCTCGATGTTGAAGGCCACGTCCTTGGCGGTGAAATCGTCGCCGTTCGACCATTTCACGCCCTTGCGCACATGCAGGGTGAAGACGGTCGCATCGTCGTTGGCATCCCAGCTTTCCAGCAACATGCCGCGGAACGTGCCATCGCGGTTGTATTCCACCAGATATTCCAGCCAGCCGCGGCCGAAATCGGCCATTTCCGACCAGTCCCACAGCCGCGGGTCTTTCAGCGCCTTGGTCTGCATCTGCACGCGCAGGGTGCCGCCCATTTTCGGCGTGGCGCTTGCGGCCTTCGCCGCCGGGGCCTCGAGCCCGATCAGCCCGTAGGCCGCCGCGGCGGAAAGCCCCAGCGCCGAGGCGCGGGTCAGGAATTCGCGGCGGCTCATCTCGCCGGCGCGATGCTCCTGGGCATACATCCGCGCGGCGGGATGCAGCGCGGTGTTCTGTCTGTCCTCGTGTTCCATGTGGTGCAGTCTCCCTGTCGGTTTTCTTGTCTATGGTGCCGGACGTAAGGGCAAAGGCCGGAAAATCGCACGGAAGCCGCGCTAACCCGCTGAAGAGGCCGGGGATTTTAACTAGGCTACTGAGTCGCACCCCGGCGTGCACGAAATTCCTTCGGCGCCAATCCCCAAGAGAATCGCGGTCATGGCGCTACGAAAGCCCCTTGCGGCGCCCCCGTCCCCGGCGATGCTGAAGCATCGCGAAGCGGAGGTTTCCCATGCATCTTCTCGTTACCGGCGGCACCGGATTTGCAATGGCCCATGTCGTGCGCCAGCACCTGTCGGCCGATCCGGCCGCCCGTGCCACCGTGGTCGACATCGCCCCGCCCGATGCGCAGGCGCGCCGCTTTTTCGCCGGGCTTGGGCCGCGGATGCAGATGGTCACCGCCGACCTGACCGACCCCGCCGCCTATGCCACGCTGCCCGCCGATGCCGATGCCGTCGTTCACGGCGCCGCCCTCACGCCCCATCGCTATACCACAACCGACGGCATCCTGCACTGGCCCGAACGCGACACGCCGCTTCGCGTGATCGAGACCAACATCATGGCCACCGCCCGGATGCTGGACTGGTGGCGACAGCAGCCGGGCCGGGGCGCCTTCGTCAACCTCTCCTCGGGTTCCGTCTACGCCCCCGAGGTGCCGGGCGTCGAATTCGTGGCCGAGGACGATCACGTCCTGCCCGACGCGCTTTACGACATCACCAAATACACCGGCGAGCGTCTGACCCGCCGCTTCGCCGCGCTTTACGAACGCCCGATGCTCTCTGTCCGCCTGTCCAGCGTCTTCGGCGCGATGGACCGCGCCACCGTCGCCCGCCATGTCCGCTGCATCCCGCAACGGTTGGCGATGAATGCGCTGGCGGGTCGCCCCACCCGCGTCGTCTCGGCGCAGGCGACGGGCGACTATGTTTCCGCCGCCGACGTCGCCCGCGCGATCCGGCTGCTGCTGGCCGCCCCGCCCGGCGCGCTGCACCATGACGCCTACAACATCGCCGATGCGCGGCTGACCACGATCGCCGAGTTGCAGGTGCTGCTCGCCCCGCTGACCGGCGGCTGTCCGGTCGAGGAGGTGCCCGCCGCGACGGCCGAGATCACCCAGCCCGCCGCGCTGCGCACCGGCAAATACGCGGCCTACGACACCGCGCGCCTGCGCCGGGATACCGGCTGGGCCCCCCGCCCGCTGGCCGAGACGCTGGCCGAATATGTCGACTGGCTGCGGGCCGAGGCGGCGGCAGGCTGACCGCTGCAGCTATCGGTCTTTTGCGGTGTAAAATCGGTGCGAAAACGGTGTCAAAGCGGTGACCCGTTTTCCCTTCCCCACCAACGACTTGCGCCACCTAGCTGCGAAGCCGCAGCCCCTCCGGGTCGAACGGCGGCCGTTCCAGCAGCCAGCCCCGGTGCGGCCGCCCCAGCACCGCCACCGAGACCTCATCACCCGGCTTCGCCAGAGCGGCCTTCACATAGCCAAGCGCCAGCGATTTCCCCACCGAATAGCCATAGGCGCCGGATGAAACCTGGCCCACCGGCGTGCCGTCCGGCAAAAACACCGGCTCGCCCCCGGTCGCGTCGGCATCCGCCGTCTCGATCTCGATCATCACCATCCGGTCGCGCGGCGCTTTCCCCGCAATCGCCTGATAAGCCTCGCGATTCAGGAACGGCCCCTTGTCGGTCTTCACCAACCGCTCAAGCCCCGATTCCTGCGGCCAGTATTCCGGCGAATACTCGCGCCCCCAACTGCCGTAGCCCTTCTCGATGCGCAGCGAGGCCAGCGCCCGCGACCCGACCGGCCCGGCGCCGAAGTCCTTCCCCGCCTCCAGCAGCGCGGTATAAAGCGCCACCTGATCCTCGGCGCGGCAGTGCAATTCCCACCCCAGATCGCCGGTGAACGACACCCGGATCGCCGTAACATCAATGCCTGCCACGGAAATCCGCGCCGAGCGCAGGAAGGGGAAGGCCGCATTCGTCAGGTAGGCATTGGTCAGCCGCCCCAGAATGTCGCGCGCCTTCGGCCCGGCGAGGTTGAACCCGCACATCGCTTCGGTCACCGAAGCAAAGCTGGTCCCCTCCGGCAACGGCACCTGGGTGAAGAACCGCTGGTGGAACCGCTCCGCCATGCCGGAGCCGACCATCAGGAAATCGCCCTCGCCGAGCTTGGTCACGGTGAAATCGCCCGCCACCCCGCCCCGCTTGCCGATCAGCGGCGCAAGGCAACTGCGGCCCGGCAGGCTGGGCATCCGGTTTGCCAGCAGCGCGTTCAGCCAATCCTCGGCCCCCGGTCCTTTTACCTGATATTTCGCGTAGTTGGAGATATCGAGGATGCCCGCCCGCTCGCGCAGCATCCGCACCTCACGCCCGACCGGCGCCCACCAGTTCTGCCGGGTGAACCCCGCGGTTTCCTCCCGCGGCTCGCCCTCTGCCGCAAACCACAGCGGATGTTCCCAGCCGTAGTTCAGCCCGAACACCGCGCCCATCGCGGTCTGCATCTCATAGGCGGGCCGGGTGCGCACCGGCCGCCCCGCCGCGCGTTCCTCGTTCGGGAAGTGAATCTTGAAACGGTGCGAATACTGGTCCTGCACCCGTGCCTTGGTGAACGCCTTCCCGGCCCAGGCGCCATAGCGCGCCATGTCCCAGCCGAACATGTCCAGCGTCGGCTCGCCTTCCACGATCCACTCCGCCGCCAGCTTTCCCAGCCCGCCCGATTGCGAAAAGCCGGGGATCAACCCGTTGCAGCAGAAGTAGTTTTTCAACTCCGGCACCGGCCCGAACAATACCGCTGAATCGGGCGACCAGATCATCGGCCCGTTGATCACCCGCTTGATCCCCGCCGTGCCCACCGCAGGCACACGGGTGATGGCGCGCAGCATGTTGGGCTCGATCCGGTCAAGGTCGTCGGCGAACAACTCATGCCCGAAACCCTGCGGCGTGCCGCCTTCGGCCCAGAACCGCATATCGCGCTCATAGGCGCCGACCAGCAGGCCAAGCCCTTCCTGCCGCAGGTAATATTCGCCGTCGCGGTCGGCGACCGAGGGCAGGCGGCGGCCCAGCGCGGCGACCTCGGCAATCGTTTCCGTCACGAAATACTGATGCTCGGTCGGGATCAGTGGCAGGTCCAGCCCCGCCAGCGCCGCCACCTCGCGCGCCCAGAGCCCGGCGGCGTTGATCACCCACTGGGCCCGGATATCCCCCGTCTCGGTGCGCACGATCCAGCTTCCGTCCGGCTGTGGCTCGGTTCCGGTCACCGGGGTGAAGCGATGAATCTCCGCCCCCCGCGCCCGCGCCCCCGCCGCATAGGCATAGGTCACGCCCGAGGGGTCGACGTTGCCACCGTCGGGTTCGAACATGATGCAGCGGATGCCGGTGAAATCGACCAGCGGGTGCAGCCGTTCCGCCTCGTCCCGGCTGACTTCGTGGAAGTTCATGCCATAGCGGCGGGCCTTCGCCTCTTGCAGCCGCAACTGGTGCTCGCGCGCCTCGGTTTGCGCAAGGTAAAGCGAGCCGGGCTGGAAGATGCCGCAGCCCTGCCCGGTCTCGGCCTCCAGCTCTTTATAAAGATGCATGGTGTAGTGCTGCAGGCGGCTGATGTTGGTCGAGTCGTGCAACCCGTGGATATTCGCCGCCGCGTGCCAGGTGCTGCCGCTGGTCAGTTCGCTGCGTTCCAGCAACACCACATCGGACCAGCCGAGCTTGGCCAGATGATACAGGATCGAACATCCGGCAAGGCCGCCACCGATGACGACCGCCTGGGCATGAGTACGCATGAATCCTGATCCTCCCCGGAACGTCCGAGGCTGGATCGTAGGGGGCGGCCGCGGGGCGGTAAAGCTGCGCCACCTCCTTGCCCCGGCAAACAGGGGCCGGAAATGACTGAAAAAATCAGGGGCATGGGGGGCGGAAATCTTGTGAATGGGCCAAAGACGCGCGGGCATTGCCACCGGGGCGGTCCGGCGCCCCGCCGCAGCAACGATTTTCCAAGACCCGTCAAGCGGTTGGGTGCGGCGGGCGGGGCCACCCCCTGGCGTCAGGGCGCGCGCGCGACCGGCTCGGGCGCGCATCCGGGGGCTGGACGGCGGCAGGGTTCCGCAGGTTACTGGCCCGGCCAGCCCCGGAGGACCGATGATCCGCCCCAGCCCCCTTGTCGCCGCCCTCGCCCCCTATGCGCTTGCGGATCCGAGCGATGCGCAGACGATCTCGCTCGCCCAGAACGAAAGCGCCTTTTCCCCCAGCCCTGCCGTTGCCGAGGTGCTGCGGGGTGCGGCCGACGGCGCCGAACTTTACCCCGACCCGAACTGGTCCGCGCTGCGCGTGGCGCTCGCCGCTACGCATGGGCTGGACCCGGTGCATCTTCTGTGCGGCGCCGGGTCGATGGAGCTGATTGGCGCCCTCGTCCGCGCCTTCGCCGGACCGGGCGACGAGGTGTTGGCCCCGCGCTACGGCTACCTTTACGTCGCCACCGCAACCGCGCTGGCCGGTGCCCGCTATGTCACGGCGCCGGAACGCGATTTCCATGCGGACCCGGATGCCCTTCTCGCGGCGATGACACCGCGCACCCGCGTCGTCTTTCTGTGCAACCCCGGCAACCCGACCGGCACCGCCATCGACACGACCGCGATCGTCCGCCTGCGCGACCGGCTGCCGGGCGACATCCTTCTAGTCATCGACCAGGCCTATGGCGAATTCGACGGGCAAGACCCCGGCCCCGTTTTCGCCCTCGCCGCGCGTGGCGACACGGTGGTGCTGCGCACCTTCTCCAAGGCTTACGGGCTCGCGGGGGCCCGGATCGGCTGGGGCGTTTTCCCGCCCGCCATCGGGGGCGAGGTCCGCAAGATCCTCAACCCCAACAACATTTCCTCGGCTGGCCAACAGATGGCGGTCGCCGCGCTCAATGACCAGCCCTACATGCGCGGCGTGGTGACAGAGACCGCCGCCCGCCGCGACCGCTTCGCCGCGGGCCTGCGCACCCTCGGCCTGCCGGTGCCGGAGAGCCGGACCAACTTCGTCCTGATCCCCTTCGCCGACGCGGAGACCGCCGCCCTCGCGGGTCGTGCCCTGCGTGCCGCAGGCCTGATGATGCGCGGGATGGGCGGTTATGGCCTCGCCCACTGCCTGCGCGCCACAATCGGGCCGGAGGCGGCAATGGATCGCGCGCGCGCCGTGATCGCGGAAACCCTGCGGGGGCGGAACCGCGGCTGAGCCCTATGGCTCACCACCGCCGATCTCTTCCTTGCGATGCGCCACATAGGCGTCAAGCTCGTCGCGGATCGCCGGGTCCATCACCGGCTCCTCGTAGTCATGCAGCGCCTGCTGCCAAAGCGCGGTGGCCCGATCCAGCGCGTCATGCGACCCGGCGATCTCCCAGTTCTCGTAGTTCGTCCAATCCGACAGCATCGGGCGATAGAACGCCGTCTCGTACCGGGCCATTGTATGCTCGGCGCCGAAGAAATGGCCCCCGGTGGGCACGTCGCGGATCGCATCGAACCCCAGATCGTCTTCGGTGAAGGCGATGGGCTTCAGGAATTCGATCACGTTTTGCAGGATTTCCACGTCGAGGATCAGCTTTTCGTAAGAGGCCGTCAGCCCCCCCTGCAACCACCCCGCCGCGTGATAGATCAGGTTCGCGCCGCCCAGCACCGCGCCCCATGTGGCCATCCCGGTCTCATAAGCCGCCTGCAGATCGACCGCGTTCGAGGCGTTGGAGTTCGACGTGCGGTAAGGCAGGCCGTAGCGCCGCGCCAGTTGGCCGCCCACCACGTTCGCCTTGGCGTTCTCCGGCGTGCCGAAGGCGGGCGCGCCCGACCGCATGTCGACGTTCGAGGTGAAGGCGCCATACATCACCGGCGTGCCGGGATTGACAAGCTGGGTCAGCACGATACCGAACAGCGCCTCGGCATTCTGTTGGGCCAGCGCTGCGGCGAGGGTGACGGGCGTCATCGCCCCCATCAGCGTGAAGGGGGTGATCGTCACCGGTTGGCCATGCGCGGCCATCGCGATCAACCCGTCGCCCATCTGCTCGTCAAAGAGCCGGGGCGAGTTCACCGAGATGATCGTGGTCACGCCGGGCGAGGCACGCATCTCGTCCAGCGTGATCCCGCGCGCGATCGCCGTCATGCGGATGCCGTCCATCGCCCGGCCATGACCGATGGCAGAGAGGTGGAAGCAGCGGTCGCTGAGCGTCAGGTTGGCACGGTAGGTGTCCAGATGCCGGCTGTTCGCGGGCAGTTCCATCGGCGCCACCACCTGATTGCCGATCATGTGGATCGCATTGAAGTGGTGGGCGAGGCGGATGAAATTCTCGTAATCCACCATGTTGCCAGAACGGCGGCCGTTCACCCGGTCATGCACGTTGGGCGGCCCGGCGACCAGCCCGAAGACCATCGCATTGTCGCCAAACAGCAGTTCCCGCGCCGGGTTGCGGCTGGTGAGCGTGAAGCGCGGTGGCGCCGTCTGCAGCGCCGCGGCCACCAGGCTCTCGTCGATCCGCACGACGGACGTGTCGCGGTCCACGATCGCGCCCGCCTGCGCGAAAAGGTCCAGCACGTTCTGGCCCAACACGCGGATGCCAAGTTCCGACAGGATGCGCATCGAGGTTGCGTGCAGCCGGTCCATCTGTTCGGGGTCCAGCAGTTCCGTCGGCCGGCAGGGGTTCAGCACCCGCTGCCAGGGCAGTTGCGGAATGCCCTCGTGGCCGCGCCCCGCCTTGCCCTTGCGTCCGCCGCCGCGTCGTTCCAGCGTCATCTTGCTTTCCCTTCCCACTCAATAGCCGCGCACCGGATCGACCACGTTCTCCAGCGGCTCGCCGCGCCGGTAACGGCCCAGATTGGCCGCGAAAATCCGCAGCGAGGCCTCTTCCCAACCCGGATAGACGGAAGAGCAATGCGGTGTGATCAGCACATCCTGATGCGCCCAAAGCGGATTCCCGGGTGGCAGCGGCTCGCGCTCGAACACGTCAAGTGCCGCGCCCTTCAGCCGACCCGAGCCGAGCGCGGCAAGCAGCGCCGCCTCGGACACCACCCCCCCGCGCGAGACATCGACCAGCACGGCGCCAAGCTTCATCGCCGCGAAGGCGGCAGCGCCAAGAAGGCCCCGCGTCGCCTCGGTCAGCGGCACGCAGCAGACAACGTAGTCGGCGCGCGGCAGCAGAATGGGCAGATCGGCCACCGGGTGGACCTCGTCCACGTCCGGCATGGGCACCGGCCGCGCCCGGCAGCCAAGGACCACCATCCCCATCGCCTTCGCCACCCGCGCCACCGCCGCCCCGGTCTTGCCAAGCCCGATGACCAGCACAGTCCGCCCCGCCACCGGCTCGACCCCGGTCGAGAGCCATTCACCCCGGCGCTGCGCCTGCGCGAAGATGTGGCGGTTCTGCGCGAAATGAAGCATCGCGCCCAGCACATATTCGGCCATCATGTCGGCCGCGACACCCGCCGCATTGGTCACCGTCAGGCGCGCCGCATCCCATGGCCGCAGGTGATCGGTGCCCGACCCGCCGACCGAAATCCAGCGCAGTGCCGGGGCCGCCATCAGCGCCGCGCGCGGATAGGGCGCGGCGCCCGCGAAGCGCACGGAATAGACGACCTCCGCCGCGCTTTCCGCCAGCGCCCGCGCCATGCCCTCGTGGCTCTCGCAAAGACGCATGGGCAGGTCGGGATGCGTCTCGGCCAGCACCCGCAGGGCCAGCGCCCCGTCATCCGTATGCAGCAGGACAGAGGGCCGATCGCTCATAGCGCCACCTCCGCGCTGCGGCGGATCGCGTCGATCCGCGCGGCCAGCGCCTCGCCCTGCTCCCATGTCGCGTCGAGGTGCGGCGCGCGCAGGTTCAGCCAACGCCGGTCGCCCGACCGCACGGCCAGCACCGCCTTGATGCCGCCGATCAGCCCGGCGTCCTGCACGGCCTGCCGCAGGGCCTTCATCACTGTTTCCGCCGCGCTCACGTCCCGCCCCTCCCGCACACCGTCATAGACCGCGCGTATGTCCGCCGCGTTCAGGTTCACCGTGGCCGAAATGCAGCCACCGGCACCAGCCGCCAGCCCGGCGGCAAGGAAACTCTCCGACCCCGGAAAGACCGAGATCCCCGGTGCCGCCGCAATCACCGCCTGCGTATTGGCCCAGTCGCCGGAACTGTCCTTGAAGGCCACCACCGTTGCCGGGAACATCGCATTCAGCCGCTGCGCGAGGCCGGGCGACACCGCCACCCCGCTGTTTTGCGGAATGTTGTAAAGGATGATGCGCAGGCGCGGGTCCGCGATCCGCCCGATAAGCTCACGATAGTATCGCGCCTGCCCGTCGTCGCCAACGGCCCGGTAGAAGAACGAGGGCAGCACCATCACCGCCGCGCAGCCAAGGCGCACGGCATGGGCCGACAGCGCCGCCGTTTCGGGCAAGGCCGTCAGCCCGGTGCCGGGCATCAGCCGGTCGACGGGAATCCCGTCTGCCAGCAGCCATTCCAGCGCCTCCATCCGCTCTGCCATGCTGACCGACAGCGCCTCGCCGGTGGTTCCGAAGGGCGACAGGTAATGCGCCCCCTCCGCCAGCATCTGCCGGGCATGGCCCACGAACAGGTCGCGCGCCAGACTGCCATCGGCGTTGAAGGGGGTCACAATCGGGCAGACGATGCCCTGCAGTTTCGTCATGGTTCAGGCTCCCTCTGCCGCGTCGCGGGGATGTGCATGGCCAGGCGCGCGCGGCACCTCAGGCGCCGGGTGGATTGTAAAGATGCACGGCGAGATCGGCAAATCGGCTGCCCGGCGCCGCAAGGCCCAACACCCCGTCGCGGATCGCCTCTGCCCGTGTCCGGCCGACAACGGGCACGGCGAAGTCCATGTATTTCGCGATAACCTCGTCGCGCGTGAACGGCGCCTCCGGCCCGCCACGGGCATGGGTGTCGCCAGAGGAGAGCACCGTTCCGTCGGTCAGGGTGATGACCACATCCGCCCAACGCCCCGCCGGAAACCGCGCCTCGTGCCGCGCCTCCTCGTGAACCGTGATCTTTGGCAGGAACGCCGCGACCGCGGGGTCGGCGAGCCCGGCGCCCGAGATTTGCGTCACTCCGATCTGCCGGTGCACGGCCATGCAGGCCACCGCGAACGGCAGGCTGTACTGCGCCTTCGACGTGGTATCGGGCATGCCCGGAAACAGCGTCGCCGCGTAGTGAAAGCTGTTGACCCCCAGCGCCGCGATCTGGTCCGGCGCCAAGTCGTTCGCCAGCACCAGCGCCCGCGTTGCGTCGATCGCCGCATGCGCCCAGCGGCAGATCGGATAGGGCTTCACATATTGATGTTCCATCTGCCAGAACTGGCCAAGGTCTGCCCAGAAACCCGCCACCTCGGGCGCCTCCACCGTAATGGCGGGCGCCCCGGTGAAGCCATGCTCGGCCATAACCGCCGAGGACAGACCCACCAGCGCACCCCAGCCAGAACCGTCATGCAGCATGGTCGGCGTCGCGATTTCCCGCATCATCTGGCTGCGCGGGCCGTGGTATTCCGCGATCCCCAGCGCCTCGCGCAACTGGGCGTCGGAAAACCCGCCGAGCCGCGCCGCCATCGCCGCGACGCCAAGCGCATTCCAGGCGCCCGAGGTGTGGTAATCGCTCACCGTTGCATGCAGCGCGATGGCGGCCCGCCCCGCCACCTCGTAACAGGTGACCACGGCCGCCAGGGCTTCGGGGCCTGAAAGGTCAGGCAGCCCCTCCGCCAGTGCCGCCAGCGCCGGTATGGCGACGACGCCGATATGGCCCTTCGTCGGGTTGTATCCGTCGTGCCCGTCGAGGTTGTCGGTCTGCGTTGCGGCAGCAAAGGCCGCACCGGCAAGGCTGACGCGCCGCCCGTCCACCAGCATCCGCGCCGGGATCGCGCCCGGCCCCGCACCATAGAGCAGGCAGGCCACGTCGCGCGCGATGACGCCTGCCTCCATCGGCCCCGCAGCGATGACGATCCCCAAAGTGTCGAGCATCGCCAGCGCCGCAGCCGCCAGCACCGCCTCGGGAAACGCCTCGGCAGGCCGGTGCAACGCGAACTCTGCCAGCCGCCGAAACACCGGTTCCGCCCCGCCCGTCGCCCGGTCGTTCGACATGGTTCCGGCACTCCCTCCCGTTCGCGCTTCATAATTAATTTAGGACCATCCGCCGCGCACGAAATTCAATCAGGGACAGTGCCCAATTATTTTGGTGCCATGAGGCGCCGCGAAACGATTGATGACCGGCCCCGCCCCCGCTAGCATTCCCCGATCCGGAGACCTGCCGATGAAGCCGCCTGCCCCGCTGCACCACATCCGTTCCTTCGAAGCCGCGGCCCGCCACCTGAGCTTCACCGCCGCGGCCGAAGAGCTTGGCTATACCCAGGCCGCGATCAGCAGCCATGTTCGCGCGCTTGAGCATTACATCGGCCGCCAGCTTTTCCATCGCAATCCCCGCAGCCTGAAGCTGACCGAGATGGGCGAGGCGTTCCTGCCCACCCTGCGCCCCGCGCTCGACCAGATCGACCAGGCGACCGAGGCGGTGGTCGCCTCAGCCCGCAACCGGACGGTGGTGGTCTCTTGCCCGATGAGCCTGGCCGAAAACTGGCTCGCTGGCTGCCTTGCGGCCCACCGTCAGGCCCACCCCGAGATCGAGGTGATCCTGCACGGCACGATCTGGGAGGATCTGGGCGAGCAGATGGCCGATATCACCCTGTCGATCCGGCGCGAGGATGACCGGCTGCACGGCGGCACCAAGCTGTGGGACGATCACCTTGTCCTGCTCTGCGCGCCCGGCCTTCTGGATGGGCCTCAGGCGATCCGCGAGTCGCAGGACGTGCTGAAACACGACTGGATCTTTGTGCTCGGCCGACAGGAATACTGGCACAGCATGGCCGACGCGCTCGGCATCGACAGTGCCGGGCATGACAAGGCGCTGTCGACCAACGCCTCCAACATCGCGCTGGAGCTTGCCACGATGGGGGGTGGCCTGATCGCCACCCAACGCTCGCTCGCCCGGACCTATATCGAGCGCGGCCTGCTGGTGGAGCCCTTCCCCGACGCCCGCCCCCCGAGCCCCTGGACCTACTACCTGTTCAGCAGCCAGCTGTCGAAGGGCAGCGTCATGCGCAACGTCCGGAACTGGATCCTCGATCAGGCCCGCAGCGAGTTTCCCGCCGCCCCGGCCACGGAATAGCGGGCCGGGTCTGCCCGACTTCAAAGATGTGATCCCCCCCGCTGGCACGGTCACATCATCAAAGCCGGAAAATTGTAGTCAAAACTGTTTTACATTTAAAATAACTGTGACTAACCTGACCCGAGAAGAAGGCACCGTAAAGACCCGCAAAGGCGCCATCCCACTATTCCAAAAGACAAATCGGCGCCCGACCTCAACACCGCAGATCAGGGAGTCTTGGATGAAGAATCGTACCCGTCTCGTCTGCCGCCTTGCCTTGGCTGGCAGCATGTTGGTTCCCCTCACGACAGGAGCCGTTGCCGCCGACTTCAAGTTCGCCGGGCCGCTCGACGCCTACACGCTCGATCCGCACGCCGTTTCGAACACGCTGATCTTCGCGATCCTCAGCAATGTGTACGAACCGCTGGTTGAACGCGGCGCAGACCTTCAGCTGGAACCGGCGCTGGCCACGAGCTGGAAGCAGATCGACGCGACCACCTGGGAATTCGACCTGCGCAAGGGCGTCAAGTTCCAGAACGGCGACCCGTTCAACGCCGATGACGTCGTCTTCTCGATGGACCGAGCCCGCAAGGGCGGCGTGAAGACCAATCTTTCGCAGGTGGCTTCCATCGCCAAGGTCGACGACTACACCGTGCGCATCACGACCGTCTCGACCGACCCGGTGCTGCCGAACCAGATCGTTGACTGGTACATCATGGACAAGGAGTGGGCGGAACAGAATGGCGCCGTGGAACCGGGTTCGGCCAACAACAAGACCGAGACCTACGCGAACCGCAACGCCAATGGCACCGGCCCCTACGAGATCGCTTCGCGTGATCCGGGCGTCAAGACGGTGTTCGAGAAAAACCCCGACTGGTGGGGCAAGATGACCGGAAACGTCGACACGGCGACCTTCTTCGTCATTCCCAACCCCGCGACGCGCGTCTCGGCGTTGATTTCGGGCCAAGTCGACATGATCGACGCGGTTCCGCCACAGGATGCGTCGCAGATCGACACCACGAAGGGCCTGCATGTCCAGGCTGGCCCGGATCTGCGCACGGTCTACCTGCAGCCGGACGTGGATCGCGATCAGTTGATCTACGGCAGCGAGCAAAGCAAGAATCCGTTCAAGGACATTCGCGTCCGTCAGGCCATGCAACTCGCCATCGACACGACGGCCATCCAGAAGCGCATCATGGGCGGCTATTCGATGCCGGACGGTCTGCCGATCGGCCAGCAGGTGAATGGATGGGACAGCGAGCTTGGCGCACCGGTCCAGCCCGACCTTGCCAAAGCCAAGCAACTGATGGTGGACGCTGGCTATCCCGACGGGTTTTCGGTGACGCTGGACTGCACCAACGACCGCTTCATGAACGACGAGGCGACCTGCCTTGCAATCGCGGCCTTCCTCGGCAAGATCAATATCACGGTCACGCCGCGGGCGCAGACGACCAGCCGCTGGGCCGCGCAGGTCAACCCGCCCGGCTACAACACCTCGCTGGCGCTGCTGGGCTACTCGCCGGCAACCTATGATGCGGGCCTGTTCCTCAGCGTCATCGTCGCGACGCGCGATCCGAAGACCGGCCGCGGCGCCTTCAACATCGGCGGGTATTCGAATCCCAAGGTCGACGCGCTGATCACCCAGATCAACGCCGAGACCGACAAGACCAAGCGCGACGGCTATCTGCACGAAGCGCTGAAGCTGGTGAAGGACGACGTCGGCTTCATCCCGATCCACCAACTGAAAATCCTGTGGGGCGTCAAGGACAACGTCGACGTGGTCCAACCCGCGAACTTCGGCTACCCGCTGCGCTACTTCAAAGTGAACTGATGACGACAGCATCCACCGTTGCCGACCATCTGGAAAGGCTTGTGGCCTTTCCAACGGTCAGCGCCACCTCCAACCTCGCGCTGCTCGACTATGTGGAAGCCGCGGTCGCGCCCTTCGGGGCACGGCTGCGGCGGTTCCCGAATGCCGCGGGCGACAAGGCAAACCTCCTCGTCTCGATCGGGCCGGAGACACCGGGCGGCATCGTCTTCAGCGGCCATACCGACATCGTACCGACCGAGGGCCAGGCGTGGACCGGCGATCCCTGGGCGTTGCGTCGGCAAGGCGAACGCCTTGTCGGGCGCGGGGCGACGGACATGAAGGGCTTTCTGGCCTGCTGCCTCGCGTCGCTGAACACCATTGCCGCAAGGCCGCTGGCCCGGCCGATCCACCTCGCCTTCTCCTATGACGAAGAAGTCGGCTGCACCGGCGTCGGCACGATGGCAGAGTGGATCGGCAAAAGCGGTCTTGCGCCCAGGCTCGCCGTCATCGGCGAAGCGACGGGCATGGACATGGTGTCAGCGCACAAGGGCGGCCTGATCGGCTGGACCCATGTGCGCGGCAAGCCCGGCCATTCCTCGCAGCCCGACCGTTACGTCAACGCGGTGATGGTTGCCGGAGAGTTGATCGCCGGGATCAACCGCATCCGGGCCGAGATGCGCGACGGCCCTTCGTTCGAAGGCCTTGACCCGCCCTATTCGACGATCCAGGTCAACCAGATCACCGGTGGCCTGCACGGCAACATCGTGGCCGAGACCTGCTCTTTCTTCTGGGAAATGCGGATGGTTCCCGGCGAAAGCGATTTGGCCGTGCTCGACCGCATGCGGCGCCACGCCGAAAGCCTCGAACCAGCGATGCAGGCTGTCGATCCGGCAACCGGCATCCGTATCGACGTGCAGGCACGGATCCCGGCGCTGGCGCCGATTGAGGATGCCGCGCTGCGCGCGGAGTTGCTCAACCTGCTGGGCAGGACAGAGGCACGCGCGGTGCCATATGGCACCGAGGCCGGCATCTTCCGCAACGCCGGCGTGCCCGCGGTCGTGATCGGCCCCGGCGACATCGCCGATGCGCACCAGCCCGATGAGGGGGTCGACATCGACCAACTCGTCCGGTGCGTCAGCTTTCTGGAGCGGCTCGGCGACACCTGCAGGTGAGGTTTTCTGGCGATGCTTTCATATGTCTCTTCACGGGTTCTGCAAACCGTCGCGGTCCTGCTCGTGATCAGCTTCATCGCCTTTCTGCTGGTGCAGAACCTGGGTGATCCGCTTGCCATCCTGCTGCCGCCCGATGCAACACTCGCGCAACGCGATGCCCTGGTCCGCGCGTTGCACCTGAACCAGCCGATCGTCGCCCGTTTCTTCTCTTTCGTGGTCGACATGCTGCACGGCAATTTCGGCATCTCGTACCGGACGCAAGAGCCGGTCGCCAAGCTGATCGCAGAGCGGTTTCCGGCAACCGCGGAACTCGCCTTCGTCAGCCTGCTGATCACCATCGTCATCGGCATCCCGGCCGGGGTCTATTGCGGCGTGCGCCCGCGTTCGTGGATGGCGCGGGCCATCATGTTCACCTCGATCGCCGGCGTGACGCTTCCGAATTTCGTCGTTGGCGTCGTGCTGATCGCCGTCTTTTCGGTGCGGCTTGGCTGGCTGCCTTCCTTCGGGCGCGGGGCGACCGTCAATCTTGGCTTCTGGACGACCGGGCTTCTGACCAGATCCGGGTGGGAATCGATCATCCTGCCTGCGATCGCGCTTTCCACCTTTCAGGTGACCTTCGTCATCCGGCTGTTGCGCACCCAGTTGATGGAAGTCGGCCGAAGCGAGCATATCCGCTTTGCCCGCGCCCGCGGCCTGCCCGACCGGCGCATCTGGTACGTCTATGCGATCAAGAACACGCTCCTGCCCGTGATCACCATCATGGGGCTGCAACTGGGCAACATCATCGCCTTTTCGGTGGTCACCGAGAATGTCTTTGCCTGGCCGGGCCTAGGCACGCTGTTCCTGCAATCGATTCAGGCCGCCGACATTCCGGTGATCGCGGTCTATCTGATCTTCGTCGGAGCCGTCTTCATGGTCATCAACCTCGCGGTCGAACTCAGCTATCCGCTGATCGACCCGCGGATCCTGAAGAGGACGTCATGAGCATGTCCGGAACCGTACCCCGCCGCAGCCAGAGACGGCCAACTCGGCTATGGCGCAGCATCCGGCATGCATCGGGGCCGTGGATCGCCGCGGTTATCCTCGCGCTGCTCGCGGCCTATGCCTTCGTCGTGCCACTGTTCTCGGTCGATCCGTTCAGCCTGGCCGGAATGTCGATCCTCGACTCGCTGCTGCCGCCGCGCTGGATGGCCGGTGGCGACCCGGCGCATTGGCTGGGAACCGACGACCAGGGGCGCGACATGGTTCTGGCCCTCGCCTACGGACTGCGCACGTCGATCTCGGTCGGGGTGCTGTCGGTGCTGATCGGCCTTGTCGTCGGTGGCACGCTTGGCCTGATCGCGGGCTTCGTCGGTGGATGGGCGGATACGCTGATCATGCGCGCCGCAGACGTGCAACTCGCCTATCCGGCCCTGCTGCTTGCCATGATCATCGACGGCGTGGTGCGCGCGATCGTCGGCGGCCAGCGCAGCGTCTTTGCGGCCGTGACCATCGTCGTCATTTCGATCGGCTTCGCCTTCTGGGTGCAGTACGCCCGGACGATCCGCTCGTCGGTCATGGTCGAGCGCGACCTCGACTATGTCTCGGCGGCGCGCATCAGCGGCCGCAGCGAGATCGGTATCGTCTTCCTGCATATCCTGCCAAACGTGATGGCGCCGCTGTTCGTCATCGCGACCATCAATCTCGGCATCGCCATCATTACCGAGGCGACGTTGAGCTTTCTCGGCATCGGCATTCCGCTGACTTACCCCTCGCTTGGTATGCTGATCAGGACCGGCAACAATTTCCTGCAATCCGGCGACTGGTGGATCGCGGCCTGGCCCTGCATCCTGCTCGTCATCTTCGTCGTCGCCGTGAACGTGGTCGGCGATCATTTGCGCGACGTGTTCAACCCACGTCTGAAGGGTCGCGGATGAAGGACGGGACCATGCTTGACGTTCGCGGCCTTACGGTGACGCTGCCGACCGAAACGGTGGGGATCACCGCCCTCGACGGCATTTCCTTCGACGTGAAACCTGGCGAAGTCCTGGGCATCGTCGGCGAGTCCGGTGCCGGGAAGTCGATCGCGGGCGCCGCGATCATAGACCTTCTCGTGCCGCCGCTGAAACGCACGGCGGGTGCCATCACCCTTGCTGGCGAACGGATCGACCATCTCGACGCGCAGGCGATGCGCAAAGTGCGTGGTCGGCGCATCGGCTACGTCTTTCAGGACCCGATGACCAGCCTCAATCCCGTGCTCACCGTTGGCCGACAGTTGATCGACACGATGCGCGCCCATCTCGACATCACTCGGGGGATGGCGCGCCGCAAGGCGGCCGAATGGCTCGATCGCGTCGGCCTGCCGAACCCCCGCGAAACATTGGCGCGCTATCCGCACGAACTGTCGGGCGGCATGCGCCAGCGG
Organism: Paracoccaceae bacterium; assembly: GCA_016124615.1. Taxonomy (GTDB): domain Bacteria; phylum Pseudomonadota; class Alphaproteobacteria; order Rhodobacterales; family Rhodobacteraceae; genus Solirhodobacter. Next base: position 891,523 of record WGNF01000003.1, read on the forward strand.
GTCGTGATCGCGCTGGCGCTTTGCGCCGACCCGGTGCTGCTGATCGCCGACGAGCCGACGACGGCGCTCGACGTCTCGGTGCAGGCGCATATCCTGCAGTTGTTGCGCGACCTGCACGAAGAAAGCGGAATCAGCATGATCCTGATCACGCACGACCTTGGCGTCGTCTCCAAGATGGCCGATCGGGTCGCGGTCTTCTACGCCGGACGGGTCGCGGAGATCAGCACGGTTACGGAGCTTTTCGAGGATCCCCGGCATCCTTACGCGGAAGGGCTGCTGCAAGCCACGCCCCGGCCGTCGCTGACCGGACGCGGCCACGTGATCCAGCAGATTCCGGGTGTCATGCCCGCGCTTGGCAAAATTCCGGGCGGCTGCGCGTTTCATCCGCGGTGCAGCCGGGCAAGCGAGGCCTGTCGGACCCGCGTGCCTGAACTGCGGGAGGAAGGCGGCCGCAGCTATTCCTGTTTTCATCCGATCGGGGGCAAAGCACAATGACCGCACCGGATCTGCTGGTCATCGACGACTTGTCGAAGATCTTCAAGCGGCCGCGAAGCCTCGCCGACCGCCTCTCGGGTCGGCCTGCCAGCGGCGTGCGCGCGGTGAGCCACGTCGACCTGACGATCCGCCGCGGCGAAACGCTGGGACTGGTCGGCGAAAGCGGCTGCGGCAAGTCCACGCTCGCCCGCACCATCGCCGGGCTGATCGCGCCGACCGAGGGATCGCTCCGCTTTGTCTCGTCGCAAGCCACTGGCCGGCCGCCGCGCGTGCAGATGATCTTTCAGGACCCCTATTCGTCGCTGAACGGACGCTGGAAGATTGCCGATATCGTCGCCGAGCCGATCCGCATCCACCGCCTGCGCAGCGGGAAGGCCGACATCCGCCGACGGGTCGATGAGTTGCTCGAACATGTGGGCCTGTCGAGTTCGGACGCGCAGAAGTACCCACACGAATTTTCCGGCGGTCAGCGCCAGCGCATTTCGATCGCGCGGGCGCTCGCCGGAGAACCGGAGTTCCTGATCCTCGACGAGCCGACAAGCGCGCTCGACCTGTCAGTGCAGGCGCAGATTCTCAATCTTCTGAGATCGCTACAGGACGAACTTCACCTGACGAGCCTGTTCATCACCCACAATCTGGCGGTCGTTCAGGTGATGGCCGACCGGATCGGCGTCATGTATCTTGGCCAGGTTGTGGAACTCGCCGGGCGCAAAGAAATCTTTGCTGCACCGCGCCATCCCTACACGCGCCTTCTGATCGATGCGGCGCCGGGCATGGACGTGCACGACCGTTCGCTGCACCCGATTGCCGGCGATCTTCCAAATCCCGCGGCGCCGCCCTCTGGCTGCCGCTTTCACACCCGCTGCCCCTTTGCGACGGAACTCTGCCGCACCAGCGAGCCACCGCAGACGGTGGCGCCGGGCGGCGGGATCTATCGCTGTCACTTCGACCTTGACCTTTCGCACCTGCCCGATACCGGCCTTCCCGCCGACCATCGGCACCCGGCGGTCGCCCGATGACCGGTTCGTCACCCTCCCGCCGGTCCGCGATTGCGCGGGCTTCCGAGGCCCTCGCCGATGGCAGGTTCGAAGCGATGCTCGCGCGGCGCGTGGCGATCCCTTCGGCGAGCCGTATCCCGGCCCATGCGCCCGACCTCGAAGCCTACCTGACCGAGGAGATCGGCCCGCATTTCGAGCGCATGGGTTTCACCGTATCGTTGTTCCGCAATGACATCGCGCCGGGGCCGTTCCTGCTTGCCGAGCGGATCGAGAATCCGGATTTCACCAGCGTCCTGCAATACGGCCACGGCGACGTCGTCGCGGGGCTTGATGACAGCTGGAGCGATGGCCTCGCTCCCTTCACGCTGACGCGGCGTGGCGATCGCTGGTATGGCCGCGGAACGGCCGACAACAAGGGCCAGCACACGATCAACATGGCGGCGATCGAAGCCGTCCTCGCCGAACGCGGCCAACTCGGTTTCAACCTCAAATACCTGATCGAGATGGGCGAGGAATCCGGCTCGATCGGCCTTCAGGAGTTCTGCGAGGCGCATCGCGACAAGCTTGCCGCCGATGTCTTCATCGCATCCGACGGCCCGCGCCTGGCGCTCGACCGTCCGACGCTCTTTCTTGGCGCGCGCGGCGGCATTTCATTCGGCCTTGAAGTCATCGCACGCGACAGCTTCCAGCACTCCGGCAACTGGGGTGGGTTGCTGTCCAATCCGGGGATCGAGCTCTGCCATGCGATCGCCACGCTGGTCGGGCGCACCGGCAAGATCAACGTGCCCGAGATGATGCCTGACGGCATTCCCGAGAACGTCCGCGCCGCGCTGAAAACCTGCAAGGTCGCGCCGCAGCCCGACGATCCCGAGATCGACGAATGGTGGGGCGAGCCCGGGCTGACGGCCGAGGAGAAGGTGTTCGCCTGGAGTTCCTTCGAAGTGATGGAGATGGAATGCGGTCGACTCGACCAGCCGCTTTATGCGATCCCGCCACGCGCACGGGCGCGCATGCAGTTGCGCTTTCCGGTCGGCGTCGACGTCGAGGCTGTCGTGCCCGCCGTGCGCAGGACACTCGCCCAGGCCGGCTTCGATCGCGTCGAGGTCAAGGATCCGACCGACGCAATCTTCGACGCAAGTCGACTCGATCCCGACCATCCGTGGGTGCGCCGCGTCGCCGCTTCGCTGCAAGAGACGCTTGGCACCCCGCCCGCGATTTTGCCCAATCTCGGCGGCTCGCTTCCGAACAATATCTTTTCCGACCTCCTCGGCCTGCCGACTGTCTGGATTCCGCATTCCTACCCCGGTTGCCTGCAGCACGCGCCCGACGAGCACCTGCCGGTTGCGATCGCCGCAGAGGGCCTGTCGATCATGGCCGGACTTTATTGGGATCTTGGAGCGGGCGGCGTCTGAATGGCTGTCATGAGTGGGCGGCGTCTCGCGCGCCGGATCCGTTGAGATCCGCATGGTCTTGGCGAGGGGCGACTTGGTCCTCCCGAACTTCGTCCATCACCAGCGTCCGAAGCCAGCGATGCCCCGGATCGGCCTGCAGGCGCGGATGCCACATCGCCGAGATGGTGATCTCCGGCGTCGTCACCGGAAGATCGAAGCTGACCAGACCCTGCGTGACGGGCTGATCCCCTCGCATGCGCGGGCCAAAGCAGGACCACGGCACCAGCGCGACGAGATCCGAGGCGCGCGCGATCCGCAGGGCGTCGGGAAAGCCGGGCACGACGGCAACGACATTGCGGTGCAGGCCAAGCGCTGCCAACGCCGCATCGACCGGCCCCTCAAAGCTGCCCCGGCGCGAGGCGACGACATGCCGACAGGCGGCGTAGCGCTCTGCCGTGATGGGGCCCGCCAGCAGCGGATGCCCGGCGCGCACCACCCCAAGGAACCGGTCGCTGAAGAGACCCTGGGCGCGCACTTCCGGCGCGAAGTCGCCGAGCACGCCAATCTCCAGATCGATCAGGCCTTCGCGCAGCGGTGTGGCGTCCTTCAGGGACTTCGGCGCGAAGCGAAGGCGAACATGCGGCGCCACGGCGCCGACGGCGGCCAGCAGCGGCGCCGCGAACAGGCTGACAAAGCCCTCGTTCGCCCGGATGGTGAAGGTCCGCCCCAGCGTTGCGAGGTCCAGCGGCGCGTCATCGGGGCCGAGCGTGGCCTCGACCTCGCGGATCAGGGGGTGAATGCGGTCCCGCAACAGCACCGCGCGCGGTGTCGGCACCAGACCGCGCCCGGCACGCACGAACAGCGGATCGCCCGTCACGATCCGCAATCGTGACAATGTCCGGCTCATCGCCGACGAACTCAGGCCAAGGCGGCGCGCCGCGCCGGTCACGCTGCCCGCCGTCAGCAGCGCATCCAGCGCGCGCAGCAGGTTGAGGTCGATCTCTTCCATGCCGCAGTTGTCGCGCGACATGGCGCACGACGCAACAATAGTTTGCATCCGTTGCGTCTGTCGCATCTCCTGCCAGCGTCCATATTGAAGAGCGAACGCAACCGGGCACGCAAAGCCGGTGACCCTGAACCCGTTTCAACGACAAGGAGACCGACGATGAAGCTGATCGCGATCGAAGAACATTTTCTGACGCCCGAGGTCTGCAACGCCTGGACCGCGCTCGGCCTTGCGGCGACCGATCCGAGCGTGGCGTTCCACCACGGCGAAATCGAGGGCCGCCTTGTCGATCTCGCCGAAGGGCGGCTCGCGCTGATGGACGAGACCGGCGTGGACGTGCAGGTCCTGTCTCTGACGACGCCGGCCCTGCACGATCTGGGGCCGGACAGCGTGGACCTGGCGCGGCGCACCAACGATGCGCTGGCAGAAGCGGTCGCACGGCACCCGGCGCGCTTTCAGGCAATGGCCACGCTGCCGGTGTCGATGCCGGACGAGGCCGCGCTGGAACTCGAACGCTGCATGCGGGTGCTCGGCTTCAAGGGGACGATGCTGTGTGGCCGGGTCGGCGCGCATAATCTGGACCATCCCTCCCTTGCGCCGATTTTCGAAAGCGCCGCCGCCTGCGGCGCGCCGGTCCTCCTTCACCCGCGGGTGCCGGATGCAGCGGTGCGGCAGGCCTACTATTCCGGCTTCACCCCCGAGGTCGATGCCGCCTTCGCATGCTTCGGGCTAGGCTGGCACTATGATGCGGGCATTCAGTTCCTGCGCCTCGTGCTGTCGGGCCTGTTCGACCGGCTGCCGGCGCTCCAGGTCATCCTCGGACATTGGGGGGAACTGGTGCTGTTCTATGCCGAACGCCTTGCGGCGCTGAACCGGGTCTCCGGACTTGCCCATCCGATCGCGACCTACCTGCGCCGGAACCTCTATGTGACCGGCAGCGGCATCGTCCTGCCCGAGTATCTACACCGCACCGCTGCCGTCGTGGGCACCGAACGGCTTCTGTTCTCGACCGACTTCCCGTATCAGTATCGACCGGGCCACGATGCCCGCCGCTTTCTCGAGTCCTGCGGCCTTGACGCGGCGGCGACGGAGGGCTTTGCCCACGGCAACTGGCAGCGTCTCGTCGGTCGATAGGGCGACCGTGCGGGGTTTGGGTGGCGGCTGTGCTCTCCATCCCGGCCGTTCCGGCGCCTCCGAACGGCACGCGAAACCGGCCGTTCGCTGATGCGAAGATAGGCACCGCGCCTCTTTCGCCGCGTCGACGACACAGACCCTCGCAGCTTTCCCGATCGCCTCGGGATCGTTGTGTTTTCCCGGCGCCTGAATGTTCCAGTCGGGCCATCGGTGCCGGGCAGCGCGGCGCAGTCATGGACACGAGATGCATCGGGCCGAAGAGCGCATGGTGGCGAAAGGCCGGATCGGGCCGGACGCGCTGCCCGAAGCGGTCGCTCCAACGGATCGCCCCTTGCATCAAGCCGCGTCAGGTCAGCTGGCCTTCTGACGGACGAGATCAATGAATGCGCGCAACCGGGCGGGGATATTGCGGCGGCTCGGATAATAGAGACAGAGACCCGGATATTCCGGCGACCAATCTTCGAGGACCGGCAGCAAGAGACCGGCTGCGATCGCCTCTGCGGTCGCAATGTCGGAGAGACAGGCAAGGCCCTGGCCGGCCAAGGCGGCCTGCAACATCAGGTCCTCCTCATCCAGCGTCAACGGACCGGGGGCGTCCACCGCTATGGCTTCGCCACGTTTTTCAAACTCCCAAAGATAGATCGTCCCGCTTCCCAGACGTCGGCGGATGCAGCGGTGCTGCGCCAGGTCCGCCGGCGTCCTTGGCCGCTTTCGCCCCGCGAAATAGGCGGGCGAACCGACGACGATCGAGCGTATCGGACGGGTGATCGGCACGGCGATCATGTCGGGCGGCACGAACTCTGCGAGCCGGACACCGGCGTCGAACCCCTGCCCCACGATGTCCACCATCGCCGCTTCGGTGACCATATCGACCGCCACCTGCGGATAGCGGCGCATGTACTCGAAAACCAGCGGGGTCAGGATCATCCGTGCGGCACCCAGTGTCAGGTTCAAACGCAACACGCCTGCGGGCTCAGCGCGATGTTCGTCGATCCGTTCCATGGCGGCGCGGATCGCGGCCAGGGCGGGGGCAACCTCGGTCACGAACTGCTCGCCCTCGGCTGACAGGGCGACGCTGCGCGTGGTGCGGTTGAACAGGCGAACGCCCAGACGTGCCTCCAGCGCCGCAACCGCATGGCTCAGCGCCGAGGACGACATGTCAAGCTCGCGCGCCGCAACCCGGAAGCCACCGTGGCGGGCAACCGCCACCACTGCTTCCAGCTCAAGCTGGCTCGCCTTAATTGCGCGATTTTTTGCATCAACCTGTGCCATTCTGATCGGCTTATCAGATCAGTCCCGGAATGTCATGTCTGCCGTCAGCAAACCAGAGGAGACACGACATGCGTACCATCGACAAAGTCTACATCGACGGCCAATTCGTCACCCCGCATGGGCAGGAGTTGTTCGACCTGTTCAATCCCGCCACCGAAGCGAGGATCGGTCAGGTGCGCCTGGGCGACGCTATCGACGCCAGGGCCGCCGTAGCCGCAGCCAAGCGGGCGTTTCCGGCCTATTCGCGCACCTCGAAGGCCGAGCGTATCGCCCTGCTCCACCGGCTGCATGACGCTGTTGCGGCACGGACCGATGTGCTGGTGGCGGCCATGATCGAAGAATATGGCGCGCCGCAGGCTTTCGTGGGTTTCTCGGCCGCACATGCGGCCAACCTCTTTCTTGACATGGCCCGGACGCTGGAGGCCTTCGACTTCACCCAAACCCTCGGCGGGGCAGAGGTCACCCTGCAGCCGATGGGCGTCGTTGCCGCCATCAGCCCGTGGAACAGCAATTTCGGCTCCATCTGCGGCAAGCTCGCCACCGCCCTCGCCGCAGGTTGCACGGTCGTCATCAAGCCCAGCGAGATGAGCGCGATCCAGACCCAGGTCCTCGCCGAGGCCCTGCACGAGGCCGGGGTGCCGCCCGGCGTGTTCAACATCGTCAACGGTCGTGGCGACGTCGTGGGCGCCGAACTCTCTTCGCACCCGGACGTGGCCAAGGTGATCTTCACCGGCTCGACCCCCGTCGGGCGTTCCATCATGCGCGCGGCAGCCGAGACGATGAAGCGCGTGACCCTGGAACTCGGTGGCAAGGGTCCGAACATCATCCTGCCCGACGCCGACCTGGAGGCCGCGATCTCGACCGTCGTCGCGGTCGGTTTCCTCAACAGCGGCCAGGCCTGCATTGCCGGGACCCGGGTTCTGGCGCCGCGGTCGCGCATGCCCGAGATCCTCGAACGCCTCAAGGCGGCGGTCGCGGCGCTCAAGGTCGGCGCGGCCACCGATCCTGCCGTAACGATCGGGCCGATGGTCAGCCAAAAGCAATGGGATCGGGTGCAGGGCTATATTCACCTGGGTCTTGGGGAAGGCGCCAAATTGCTGGTCGGCGGCGAAGGCCGACCGGTCGGACTCGATCGGGGATGGTTCGTGCATCCCACGGTCTTCACCGGCGTGAACAACGATATGCGGATCGCCCGCGAGGAGATCTTCGGCCCGGTGCTTTGCGTCATCCCCTACGACGATGAGGACGAGGCCGTCGCCATCGCCAACGACACCACCTACGGCCTGCAAGCCTATGTCGAGAGCGCCGATCTGGCGCATGCGCATCGCGTGGCCGAACGCCTGGAATCGGGCCGCGTGGTGATCAACGGCGCGCCGCACGCGCCCTTGGCGCCCTTCGGTGGGTTCAAGCAGTCCGGCATCGGCCGCGAATACGGCCGTTACGGACTGGAGGCGCATCTCGAGGTCCGGGCGATCCTCGGCTGAGGCGGCCGAAGGGGGGACCCCACCCTCGCGTCGAGGCCCGCATCGGACGACCTTCCCCATCTCAGGAAGTGCCGTGCCGATACATCGGCGCCGCTCGACCGGCTCGATCGCAGCCAATGCCGAAACAGACAGCGTCTCGATGCGACCGAACGCAGCGCCGTAACCAAGGGCACCGCGCCAGCCCGGCCCCCCCTGACGGCTCACCAGCGGATGTGGCGGGGCCAGTGGAAGGTGTCCTCGGGGTCGGCGTCGCCAAGGGTCAGGCATCGGCTGCGCAGCGCCGTCGCGATGTCGGGGCGCGGCAGCACCTCCAGTTCGGACGGGCCCATCGGCGCGCCGATGGTCATCCGGATATCGCTGCCAATCCGCCGCCGCGTCTCGTGAAACAGCATCGCGATCCGCAGCGGGTAGGAGACATGGCTCGCCAGCTGGAACCCCAGAGAGTTCTGGCCGTGGACATGGATCGGGATGACCGAAGTCTCGGGCGTCAGGGCCAGCCGGGCGACGAACGGGTGCCAGGGCAGCTCTGCCGCCGACCGGCTGAACGGCCGGTTCGAGGTCGCGACGCTGCCGCCCGGAAAGATCACCACCGCGCCGCCCGAACGCAGCAGATCGGCCGCCGTCCGCCGCGTCGCCGCCGAGGTTCGGCGGGCCTGCGGCGTCTCGCCGAAATCGACCGGCAGCAGGTAGGGCCGGAATTCCGGCACGGCGCAGAGCAGCGAATGCGTGAGGATCTGGACCTGGTCCCGCAACTGCGTTGCCAGCCAGCCCAGGGCCAGGCCGTCGGCGATCCCGAACGGGTGGTTGGCAACCAGCAGCAGCCCCCCTTCGCGCGGCAGTGCGGGCAGAGGCGTGCCATGCAGGTCAGGCCGGAACTGCAGCAGGTTCATCGCGACGTCGAACGGGTTCCCCTCGGCCCCCGCGGCCACCCAGTCGTCATAGAGCCGCTTCAGATGCCGACTGCCCGAGGCGCGCTCGATCGACGTGATCAGCCAGCGCCGGAACGGCGACTGGCCGTCATGGGCATAGGAGAAGCGAACCGGCTCGGTCTGGTCGTGCCGGATGCCGCGCTGTGCGGCTGCAATGTCGGCCATCTGGAAAACTCTCGATCGAAGCGGCGTTATCGCATGGCGATGTAACAGCTGGGCAACATGCCGGAGGATGCGAGGTCGGTGCGGAACAATGCAGGCGGTGCTGCGGTTCGACGGCCGCGGCTGTGTGGAACACCGGCCCGCGAGCCGCCTGGCGCTTGGGCCGGTGCTCAGCCACGCTCGCATAACCCTCGAAAACAACGGATAAATCCGGCCGCAGCCGGATCGGGAGAACGCTTTCGTGGGGGCAAGTGGCGGAGCTGGCAGACGAATGCGAACTCGTCTCCGCTAGGACAATGACACTGCCCTTATTCGGCGCAGAGACCGCGCCAGTTGAGGCGCCCAACCCGCCCAAATGGGCAAAACTCAAACCCGGAGTCTCGCTCACGCTGGATAAAAGTTGGGGGCAACGTCAGAACCGGACAGTCTCGTGGCAGATGTCGATGCCACGCTCGTGCAGAAGACCCCCGACGTTACGTAGCCACAGCGGGAACCGGATGTACATCATCACCGCCAGGTGGATGATCTCGGGGTTGGTCTTGAAGTACGGGAGGGGAGAAGGCTGGGTCATGGCCGAAGGCTAGCTTGGGGCCTCGATTGGCTTTAGTCCGGTTCCCTTGACTCTGCCTCCGTGGTGACAGAGCGGTTGCTCCGCCGCTGCGGCCCGAGCGCGAAGCATAGCCAGAGCGATGATCTCATTCAGAACCGGCGTCGCGACTCCGGCGAGGCGCGCCAGATCAAGCGGCGCCTGCCATTGCGCATCGACCTCCATCACGCGCCCGCGCTCCATATCCTGCAGGATGCTCGGCTTGTGCCTGAGGGTGCGGAACGACGCGATCCTCGCCTCGATATCCAGTTCGGGGTTGCGGCCGAGCGCCTGCGCCACCGACGCTGTCTCGCGCAGCATCCGGCGCAGCAGGTCTGCGCATTGTGGTTCCGCCGCAACCTCATTGATCGCGGCCCCGGTCAGCACCGCCAGCGGCCCGGTGGCGATGTTGTTCATCAGCTTGGACCATATCTCATCGCGGATCACCGGGCTTACGCTGCTGGCAAGGCCGCCCGCGCTCAGCCGTTCGGCCAGCGCCCGTGCGCGCGGCGTAAGTGCGCCGGTGCTTTCTCCCAGGATCAACCGCTGCGTCGATCCGGCCAGCGCCACCACGCCCGGCGCCACCACTTCACAGGCCGCATAGATCACGCCGCCAATTACCCGTCGCGGCGCGACCGCCATGCGCAACCGGTCGCCGGGGTCGAGCAGTGACAGCCGGTAATCGTCAAGCGGCCCGCCGTGGTTGTGGAAATACCACCAGGGCGCGCCGTTCATCACAAAGACCACGGCCGTGTTGGGGCCCAGCAGCGGCGCGATTGTCGCGGCAACTGAGGGCAAGGCCGGCGCCTTGACCGTCACAAAGACTGCGTCCTGGGGCCCGAACTCGCTCGGGTTATCGCTGGCCAGAATACGCGCCACCGCTTCATTCCCGGTCGCGCGCAGCCGCAGCCCGTTCTCGCGAATGGCAGCCAGAGGTGCGCCCCGCGCGATGACCGAGGTGCCAACCCCTGCGCGGTGCAGACATACCGCGAGATAACCGCCAATCCCGCCGGCGCCGAAGACGCAGACCTTCACGCAACCCTCACAAGGCTGGCCAGGCGGATCACGTCGGCTGGCCCGGCTTTGCCGCGATCTTGTCGACCAGAGCGGCCAATTCGGCCACCTCCGCCCCGGTTAGATCGGTCAGTGGCGAGCGCACGGGGCCGGAATCCTTACCGATTACCTTCATCCCGGCCTTGATGATCGACACGGCATAGCCCTTGCGCCGATTGCGGATGGCGATCAGCGGCAGGATGAAATCGCGCAGCCCGGCCGCCACGGCGAGATGATCGCCGCGCCGTACCGCCGCGTAAAAACCAGTCGCGAATTCCGGCACGAAATTGAACACCGCCGAGGAATAGGTCGTCACCCCCATCTGCAGATAGGGCAGTGCAAAAGTTTCGGCCGTGGGCAACCCGCCGACATAGGTCAGACGGTCGCCCATCCGCGACTGGATCCGCGTCATCAACTCGATATCGCCAACCCCGTCCTTGTAGCCGACAAGGTTCGGGCAAAGCCCGCAGAGCCGCTCGACCGTCTCATCGCTCAGCATCGCGTTGTCGCGGTTATAGACGATGACGCCAAGCCGGGTCGCCCGACACACCGCCACGACATGGGCCGCCAGCCCCTCTTGTTCCGAGAACACCAGATAGGGTGGCAGCAGCAGGATCCCGTCCGCGCCGGCCCGCTCGGCCGCCACGGCCATTTCGCAGGCAAGCGCCGTGCCATAGCCCACCCCGGCCAGAACCGGCACCCGGCCCGCCGTTTCGGCCACCGCCGCGCGCACGACCTGCTCGACCTCTGCCGGGGTCAGCGAGAAGAACTCTCCAGTGCCGCCGGCGGCAAAGAGGCCCGCGACCTCATAGCCTACCAGCCAGTCGAGATTGGCGCGGTAGCGCGTCTCGTCAAAACCGAGATCCGACCCGAACGGTGTGACTGGAAAGGACAAAAGCCCGCCGCCGATCCTGCGGGCCATCTCTTCAGGGGACAGTGCCGACATGCTCATCTCCTCAGCCGCGGCCCAGGAACGGCATCTTTGATGCCATTACCGTTACGAATTGCACATTGGCGTCCAAGCTCATGTTGGACATCAACAGGACCATGTCGCCGACGTTCCGGGCATCCATCGTCGGCTCGACCGCCATCGTTCCGTCGGGCTGAATAACGCCCGTCGCCATGCGTACCGTCATCGGCGTCGCAGCATTGCCGATGTCGATCTGACCCGAGACGATGTCGAACTGCCGCCCATCCAGGCCGATCGACTTGGTCATCCCTGTGATGGCATGTTTCGTCGACGTGTAGGGCGCTGAACCAGGTCGCGGCGAATGGGCCGAGATCGAGCCGTTGTTGATGATGCGCCCGCCGCGCGGGGTCTGGTCGCGCATCATCCGATAGGCAGCATGGGCGCACAGGAACATGCCGTTGAGATTGACCGCCACCACCCGTTGCCAGGTCTCGAACGTTAGGTCGCCGAAATTTGTGCTGGGCGCGCCGCCGCCAGCATTGTTGAACAGCGTGTCGATCCTCCCAAACCGGGCAGCAACCGCCGCGAACAGCGCCTCGACCGCCTGCGGGTCTGTCACATCGGTCGGCAGGCACAGCGCCGTACCGGCTTGCGCCATCCCGGCCGTCTCTTCCAGCGCCTCCGCCCGCCGACCGGCGAGGGCGACGCTATACCCGTCACCTAGAAGCGCGAGTGCCGCGGCGCGCCCGACGCCGCTACCCGCGCCAGTGACCACTGCAACTTTGTCGGTCATCAATGCTGTCCTTCGTTCTTGTCCAGGGCTGGTGCGTGGCATTTCACCTGCACGCACGCCAACCAGCATAGGATCATCCTGCGGGAATTGGCGCGCCCAATCTGCAAAATGGTTTTGATCCGTGATACCCCGGCGTGCGTTCCGCGAATAATGTGGGGCACCGGCAACCCAATGTCACAGGATGCAGAATGCGTGAGTTCAGACTATCGCTGCACACATGGACGATCGACACGACGCCGCTGGGTCTGTGCCTCGATGCCACGGCAAGGGCGGGTTATGACGCCATCGAACTGCGCCATCTCGACCTTGTCCGCTGCTATGATGCCGGAATGAGTCGCGATCAGATCCTTGGGATGGTGCGCGATAGCGGCGTGCCGTTGGGGGTGCTGGGCACCGAATATGGCTGGTTTTTCGCCGCCCCCGCCGAACAGCGCCGGCTGTTCGACGTGCTGCGCGAGACCTGCCGGATCGCTGTCGATCTCGGCTGCGACATGATCATGAGCGCTCCTGGCCAGACCACCGGTACCGTCGCCGAGGCCGTTGCCGCCACCCGCATCGCGGGCGAAATTGTCGGCGAATTCGGCCTGCAACTGGCGCTCGAATTCAACTCGCAGCATCCCGTGGTAAACCGGACCGCAGTTCTGCGCGAAATCATCGCCGGTGCTGGTCACAGCCATTGCGGGCTGCTGCTTGACGCGTATCACCTGCACCGCAGCCAAGGCATCGCGCGCGGGCTGGAGGGGGTTACGAAGCAGGAGCTTTTCGCCTTTCAGTATAGTGATGCTCCGGCCCAATCCGCTGCCGCACGTCGGCCGACCGACCGGCTTCCGCCGGGCATGGGCGTGATTGATTGGGAGGAACTTTTCCGCCTGCTGCGCAAGATCGGCTATGACGGCTACCTCAGCTACGAGGCCCCGAATCCCGTGCTCTGGCAGCGTTCGCCCTATGATGTTTGCGCCGAGGGTCTGGAGAATACGCTCCGGCTGATGGCGCACTAAAGAAACCCTCCACCCCTCAATTGAAAGGTCTCCTGCCATGTCATCCCTCACCCTGGACCAGGCCGCAACCATCGTTGACGGTGCGCTCGCCGCGGGACGCGAGAACAGGTTTCAGCCGCTGACCGTCGTCGTTCTCGACCCCGGTGGCCATGTCATCGCCGCCAAACGCGAGGACGGCAGCGGCATTCTGCGCTATGATCTGGCGCTGGGAAAAGCCTATGGCAGCCTGGGCTTCGGTCTTGGTTCACGGACACTGACCGCCCGTGCCGCCAAGGTGCCGGGCTTCATGATGGCAGCCTCTGTGGCGGCCGAGGGGCGACTGGTCCCGGCGCCCGGCGGCGTTCTGATCCGCGATACCGAAGGACGGCTGTTGGGCGCTGTCGGCATCTCGGGCGATACCGGTGACAATGACGAGATCTGTGCTCTTGTCGGCATCGTTGGCACCGGGCTGGTCGCCGATCCGGGGGCCTGACCCCCGCCGGGGCGGCTCAGTTCCGCCCTCCCGATTTTCCGCCAGCCGAATTGCGCTGGATCAGCCGTGCCTGCACCGATTCCAGATGGGTCCGCATCGCGTCCGCCGCCTTCTGAGGGTCACGGTGCAGGATTGCATCCACGATCGCATCATGCTCGGCGAATGTGGTATAGCTGCCAGGCGGCATCTGGCCCTCACGCTGCGTCTGCCAGACCAGCGATCGGCGCACCGCGTTCAAGGTTTCGAAAATCGTCATCAGCAGCTTGTTCTTGGTCACGGCAGCGATGGCATAGTGAAAGCGGTTATCCCAGGATTCGAATACCCGCCAACTCTTGGCATCCTGACAGCGTCGGCTGGTCAGCCGCAGTTCGGTGAAATCATTGGCCACGGCATGCAACGCCGCAAGCCGGGCCAATTCCGGCTCGATGATCAGCCGTGCGTCGATGATCTGCGATGGGCTGCTGATACTGCTGAGGTATTTCACCTCGGCCAGGTTCAACACCGGCCGCGCGCCGATGAAGGTGCCACGCCCGACCTGACGCCAGATATGGCCCTCGGATTCCAGCACCGCCATCGCCTTCCTCAGGGCCGCTCGAGTCAGCCCTAGTTGCTCGCTCAAGTCGCGCTCCGGCGGCAGTCGGTCGTTGAGCGAGAGGTGCTGCTCGCTCAGATAGGTTCTCAGGCGCAGAAGCGGGTCGTCGGGTGCTATGCTCATTCGCAACCAATATCATAATTGGTCGGATAATCCATCTGTTCAATACGCCCCGAAAGCTCCAACCTGAGGACGGAGTTGCTGCCCATCGGCGCTCGACGGCGGCCGCCACATCGCCTCTGGCCCACACACTGCGGACTATGGATCGTCACATGCTCACACTCTCTCTTGCTTGCACCCAGACAGATCGGGCCGCACCGATCCTCGACGGCCGTATCCGCATCCCCGGCTGCGAGGTGATCGCCCTTCCGGGCGAGACTCAGGACATTTTCAGCCGGGTGCTCGACGATCAGGCCTTCGATCTGGCCGAGATGTCGATGGGCAGCCAGATTGTCCAGCACGGCCGCGGCGTACAGGACTATGTGGCGCTTCCTATTTTCCTGTCGCGCGCATTTCGCCATTCGGCGATCTACATTCGCACAGATCGCGGCATCACCCGTCCTGAGGATCTGGCCGGGCGCACTGTCGGCGTCATGCAATATCAACAGACTGTCGGCCTCTGGGTGCGCGGCATGCTTGGCGATGAATATGGCGTGCGGACCCAGGATGTGAACTGGGTCACTGGCGGCCTGGAGCAGCCGGGCGGCGGCGAGCGCATCGCTCTTGAGTTGCCCGACACCATTCGGCTTGCGCCGATCGCGGAAGGCGACACGCTCAACGCCATGCTGGCCGAGGGTCGGATCGATGCGCTCGTTGCCACCCGCGCGCCATCCTGCATCACCCGTGGCTTGCCCGGCGTTGGCTGCCTGTTCCCCGATTCCCGCCCTGCCGAAACCGAGTATTTCAAGAAAACCAAGATCTTTCCGATGATGCATTGCCTGGTGATGCGCCGCCAACTGGCCTTGGAGTATCCTTGGCTGCCCGTCGAGGTTTTCCGCGCCTTTGTCGCGGCCAAGGCTCTTGCTCTCAAGGATCTGACGCTCGCCAATATCCCCCGCATCAGCCTCGCGTGGATCGTCGAAGATGCCGCCGAGACCCGCCGCGTACTGGGCGCCAACCCGTGGAAATACGGTTTCGCCGAAAGTCGGCACGAGATCGAGACGTTGTTGCGCTACGCACAGAATGATGGGCTGATCCCGGCACCGATCGCGCCTGAAGATTTCTTTTGGCCCAGCGTGCTGGGCTTGAAAGACCAGTGCTGAAGGAACCACCCCATGTCCGATCCCATGACCGATCCGCTGTTCTCGGGGCTTTTCGACCCGACGATCAACAGCATCCCCCAAGGGAAATCCTTCCCGGCGCCAGATCCGGTGCCCGCCGCAGCCAACGCCGGCCGCTGGGTCGAGATGCCCCGCCTGCCCATCGCCGTGGCCGAGATGGGCGTGATTGCCTGCGGCGGCAAGGTTCATGTGATCGGCGGCTATGCCCGCGGCAAAGTGAACAGCGACTTTCATCAGGTCTTTGACCCCGCCACAGGGGAGTGGGTGTTCAAGGCGCCGATCCCGTTCGCCTGCAACCACCTGTCGCTCGCCGTGGTGGGCCGCCGCATCTACAGCTTCGGCGGCTTCATCGAACAGAACCGCTGTCCGCACACCAAATGCTTCGTCTACGATTGCGACGCCGATGCCTGGGAACCGCTGCCCGGTCTTTTGCGCCCGCGCGGCGCGATTTCGGCGGTTGAACTCGACGGCCGCATCCATCTGCTCGGCGGTCGCGACATCCGCTCGACCGATTGGCACGAGGTCTTCGATCCCGTCGGCGGAACCTATGAGATCCTCGGGGTCATGCGCGGCTCAACCCCGACGCAGCCCTTCGGCGGTCAGCGCTGCCATATGGGCGCCGTGGTGGTCGAGGGCCGCATCCACGCAATCGGCGGGCGCAAGGATTCCTATGATTTCAACACCGGTCTGCACTCGGTCTTTGATCCCGCCGACGGTACATGGTCGTTCCGCAAACCCCTGCCGACGGCGCGCAGCGGGCTGTCCTGTGCGTGTTCCGGCGGACGCATCCTCGTCTTCGGCGGCGAAGCACCGGGCCTCGTCTTCGCAGCCAACGAGGGCTACGACCCGGCCACTGACCGCTGGGAGGCCCTGGCCCCGATGCCGGTCCCGCGTCACGGATTGCACGGTGCCACCGCCGCGGTGATCGGCGCCATGGTCTATGTTCCCGGCGGCGCGCCGATCACGGGCGGCAGCGTTCAGGGGGCTTATCACGACGCCTTCACCCTGCAGTAGGTGTGCCAACCTGCGGCCGGAGTGCCGCAGAATAGCTCGGCCGGAGCAGCCGGCCACAGTCTGGGAGGATTGGGAGATGATGAGGACATACCGCGCCGGAATGACCGGGCTTGTACTTTGGGGGGCCGTTCTGGCGCTTGCGGCAGCACCCGCGCTTGCCGAAAACGACAAGGTCGCCGTTGCCTTCACCCCGACCGCAGCAGTGGCCGGCCTCTTCAATGGCCACTACGAGGGGTATTTCGCCAAGGGCGGCATCGACACCACACTTCTGATGCAGTCGAACTCGGTCGGCGTGGTCGCGGCGGTTCAGGCGGGGCAGGCCGAGATCGGCTCGGCCGCCACCGGCGTCTTCTTTGGCGCCGTCCAGCACGGCCTCGATTACGTCGCCCTCGGCTGCCAGACGACCTTCGGGCCGGGCAGCGACGTTCTGGGGGTCATCCCGCGCAACGGCGTCACCATCACTTCGCCCGCCGATTTCGTTGGCAAAAGGGTGGCGGTGCCCGGGGTCAACGGCGGCACCCATGTCGCCTTCATGGAATGGTTGCGCGAAAAGGGCGTTGATCCGCACGCGGTCACCTACGTGGAGGTCAAATATCCGCAGCAGGCAGACATTCTGCGCGGCACGACCGTCGATGCGGTGGTGACGTCCGAACCCTATATGGCTCGGATCGTCCAGGCCGGGCTGGGCAAGGTTTATTCTCATCTGAACGACACCACGCTCAGTGTGCCGGATTCCTTCTACTTCGCGCAGCGGTCATGGGCCGATGCCCATCCCCAGGCCGCCGAGGCCTTTATCAATGGTCTGGCCGAAGGCGTGAAGTTCGCCAACGAGGACCAGCAGAAGTCGGATGAGAACACCGCCAAGGCCCTGCAGCAGGATGTCTCTTTCATCAGCGCGGCGGGTCGGCAGAACTTCTGTGGTCCGGATACCGCGAAATACATCAAGCAGTTGAATACCGTGATGATCGGACTCGGCCTCGCCACAGAGCCGCTCGATCCCAACGTCGTCGTCTGGAAGAAACCCTGACACACTAGAGGGGGGCGGCCTTCGGGCCGACCCTCGGCATATCGGGCGGACATGGAAGGAAGAACGAAGTGGCGGCTGGCCAGTCAATTGCCTTTGATGATGTCGGGTTTGCCTATGGGGCCATACCCATTCTCTCGAACATCAACTTCACCATCGAAGCCGGTACCATAAGCTGCGTGATCGGCCCATCCGGCTGCGGCAAGACCACATTGCTGCGGCTGGTCGCGGGTTTCATCCGTGCCAGCGAAGGCGCAATTCGCGTTTCCGGCAAGGTCCGCACCCGGCCCAGCCGCGATGTCGCCGTGGTGTTTCAAGACTATCAGCGCGCCCTGCTGCCCTGGCGCACTGCCTATGAAAATGTCTCGCTCGCGCTCGAAGCCGCCCATGTGCCGCGCGCCGAGCGCCGCGAACGGATCGAGGTCATGCTGGAACTGGTGGGCCTTCCCAATCACGCGCGCAAATTCCCCGCGCAACTGTCGGGCGGCATGCAGCAGCGATTGCAGATCGCCCGTTGTCTGGCGCAGGAACCCTCGATCCTGCTGATGGACGAACCCTTTGGCGCACTCGACGCCATGACCCGCGCGGTGCTGCAAGACGAGCTTTTGCGCATTCAGCAAAAGAGCGCGCTCACCGTCATGTTCGTCACCCATGATCTTGATGAGGCGCTGTATCTGGGCAATCAGATCTTGGCGCTGAAGTCCAATCCCGGACGGCTGGGCCGACTGGTTGACGTCCCCTTGCCCTATCCGCGCGATCAGCTTGCCACGAAGGAGGACCCAACCTTCTTGCACATGCGGCGCGAGCTGTTCAGCCTGACCCACGGCGGGCATCAGGGATGAGCAAGGGGTTCAATTATCGCCCCTTTGTGGTGCTGGCTGTACTGCTGGCTGGTTGGCATTGGGCGCTGGGTTTGCATCACGTCGAGTCGGATACCCTGGCGCCGCCCGGCAAGGTCGTCGCCGAGCTTGGGCGTCTGATCCTCGATGGAACGGTGCTTGTTGCGGCACGGCAGACCCTGCTCGCAACGCTTCTGGGGCTAGCAGCGGGCAGCTTCCTAGGCACCCTTATTGGCTTGATCAGCGGTCTTGCGCAACCAGTCGCGCTGGCGATTCGCGGCCCGGTCGAGGTGCTGCGTCCGCTGCCGGCCATCGCGCTGGTACCGCTGATGACCATCACTTTCGGCCTCGGCCTTGCGATGGAGGTCTATGTCATCATCTTCGCCGTGATATGGCCCTGCATCATCCTGACCCAAAGCGCCGTGCGCGCCGTCGATCCAAGGCTGCTTGAAGTCGCCGATGTGCTGGAGCTGAGTTGGTTGGCCCGGGTGTGGAAAATCGTCCTGCCCTCGGTGCGTCCGCGCCTGATCGTCATGCTCCGGTTCGTGGGCGCCATTGCGCTGCTGATCGCTGTCACTGTCGAACTTGTGTCGAATCCCTGGGGTCTGGGCCATCAGATGATGATCGCCGAGGAAGGTTTCCATCCGGACCGGATGCTGGCCTACCTGGTGGTAATCACGCTGATGGGCTGGTGTCTGAACTGGGCCTTTGTGGCGCTGGAGCGGCATGCCTTCACCCCTCGCCTGAATGCGAATTGAGGGTCGCATGAGAGATCTCATCAAGGGTTTTGCGATCAATACTCTCTCGATCGGGGCGTTGATCGTTATCTGGTACGGCATCACAGCCGCGCGGCTGGTGCCGAGGGTGTTCCTGCCCAGCCCTGCCGCGGTGTGGCACTCGCTCTCAACCGGGTTCGTCAGCGGGACATTACTGGAACAGACCGGCCACACAGTGATCGCCATGCTGGCGGGCTGGTTCCTGTGCAGCCTGCTGGGCGTGGTGCTGGGCAGCATCATCGGCGTCTGGCCGCTTGCCCGGCTGTCGCTTGGCCCGGTGCTCGAGATATTCCGCCCCATGCCGCCCGCCGCCGTGATTCCGGTGGCCATTGCGATCTTCGGTCTCAGCCGCGAGATGTCGCTGATCGTTGTCGTGTTCGGCGCGATCTGGCCGGCACTTTTGGCGACGGTGCACGGATTCTCGGCCATCGAGCCCCGCCTGAAAGAGGTCGGCGCCGCGCTAGAGGTGTCGCCGCAGGCCTTCGTCTGGAAGATCGCGCTGCCAAACGCCACCCCCGACATCATTGCGGGCATGCGGCTGTCGATGGTGATCTCGCTGGTTCTGGTGGTGATTACCAACATGATCACCGGCCAAGTTGGTCTGGGCAGCCTGGTTGTGCTTGCCTCGCGCACCTTCGACATGGCGGGGTTGTACGCCGGTCTGTGCCTGCTGGCCGTGATCGGCATGGTCAGCAATTCGGTGCTACAGTTCGCCGAACGCTGGTTGTTGAGCTACCGGCAGTAAAATCGCCGAAGGCACGATCAGAGCCAAACGGCTTGAACGGACCACGGGTGCCGCTTGGTCATGTTGGCAATGGTGGAGCCACAGGCGGATTGGCGTGATGTTGATACAGACGGGCGTTGTTGCAGAACTCCGGCCGTTGGACGATTCACATCGTGAATCCATGCGGTCAGATGGGCGGCATGAGCAAGCCAACACGCCCCCGCTACCGCACGACGAACTGGTCCAGCTACACCGCCTCGCTGCGCAAGCGCGGCCGTACCGGCGACCGGGCCAGTGCTCAGCCCCTCCCGCATAAACCTCGAAAACAACGAAAAAATCCGGCCGCAGCCGAATGGGGAGAACGCTTTCGTGAGGGCAAGTGGCGGAGGGAACGCGACTGCGGTCGAACCTTCTCTGAGCCCGGCCGACTAGGCAGAACCCACTGGCGGACTTGTAACTATCTGACTTGCATATCGTTTTCGCTGACGCCTTCGTTTCCCTGCGCCCATGTGGGCGCGCGCGAAAGGAGTCGAAAATGCGTGAAACTTGTATGAACCAGACAGAGCTGGCAGCACGCTGGAAAATCAGCCCGAGGACGCTGGAACGGTGGCGCTCGATTGGGGACGGGCCTCGGTTCCTAAAAATCGGCGGTCGTGTGATCTACAGGATTGAAGACGTGGAAGCGTTCGAGCGCGCCGCGCTGAGTGCTGCCGGTGAACAGTATCGAAAGGATTGAGCACCACATGATTGCATATTCTGGTCTGCCTTCATAAGCCACCGTTATCGTTCAGTAATCGATGTCCCGATTCTGCACCGAACTTGAATTTGGCTTGGCGGACTGATCTTCTCGGACGCCTCTCTTGGGTGGACCAGCATATGCAGCAACCGCGAACAATTACCCGCCGTGATCTGTATGATCTTGTTTGGAGCAAGCCGATGTCGACGCTGGCCATTGAGTTCGGCATCTCCGACCGAGGTCTGGCCAAGGTCTGCGGTCGACACCGCATTCCCGTGCCGCCGCGAGGCTATTGGGCGAAGGTGGCTGCCGGAGAACGACCGAAGGTGCCACCCTTTCTTGAATGGAAGGATCGCAGCCTTGATCAGGTCATTGTTCGCGGTGCGATTTCATCGCTCCCCGACAGCATCGCCGAACTTGCCATGAAGCGTAAAGCCGAGCGTCAAGGCCGCGGAACATCCGAAAAGGAAGCTTCCGACGCTCCCCTCTCTATGGTCACAATCCCCCATCCAACCGTCGCAAAGACCGCCTGTGTTTCGGCGTGCAAAATTGACCCCCTAAGGCGGGGTATCGGCGTCCAATTTTGCCCCCCCTGATGTTTTGTCAGACCGTTCGTTGCTGAGCAGCGAGCGGAGGGGAGATGAAGCGGGTGGATACGATCGCGCGGGTGC